>NZ_JAKEUO010000021.1 GCF_022397915.1 Vibrio sp. Isolate34
TGGCCCGTAGGCATTATGCGGTATTAGCCATCGTTTCCAATGGTTATCCCCCACATCAAGGCAATTTCCTAGGCATTACTCACCCGTCCGCCGCTCGACGCCCATTAACGCACCCGAAGGATTGTTAGTGTCGTTTCCGCTCGACTTGCATGTGTTAGGCCTGCCGCCAGCGTTCAATCTGAGCCATGATCAAACTCTTCAATTTAAGATTTTGCCGACTCAACGAATACTGACTTCAAAACTAATATTTACCGAAGTAAACATGTAATTCTAAAGCTATTATCTTTCCAACAGAAAGATAATGAATTGACTGTGCCGATAATAAATTATCGATTGGTCACTCAGTTCATTGAAATCATTTTGATTCCGAAGAATCTGTTTTATCTAACGATAAAACGTTTTGATATTCATCAACGAGTGCCCACACAGATTGATAGGTTTAAATTGTTAAAGAGCTTTTCCTTTTTGAGCTTCGCTCAAATCGGACGGCCATTTTAGCGATTTAAGTTTTAGTGTCAACCACTATTTTCAAAACTTTTTTCAAGCGCTTAGCTTGGCTAATTTGACCTGCTGATTCGTTTTGGTTTCCTAAGAAGCCATCCCGTGTCAGCGAGGTGGGATTATAGAGATTTCGATCACACTGGCAAGCCCTTTTTGAAGTTTTTCTCGTTTTTTTATTCGTTCGATTAAAAAGAACTCAAAACGCCTCAAAAGTAGGCTTTTCTCTTACATATTCTTTAGTTTTTCAGTGAACAAAGAGACTTTTTCCCAATTTGTGTACTCAACTTCCTTGGTTGTATCCGTTTCGCCACCTGTCATATTCATAATGAAGCGAATCATGGTTTTGTCGAACCAGCTGTAACGTGGGTAATAGAGGGCACCAGCAAATACACCGATTAACTTCGGCTGCCACGGAGACTTTATAAGAAACTTCTTAATGTAAGCACTCCCTTCTGGTGTATCTTTGCCTTGGTCTTCTTTACGCGCTGTTAAGTTCACGCAGAAGAAAGCAACCTTGTTTGATTGCAGCTGACTAAGATTCGCATCAATAAATTGATATAACTTCTTATTAAGGTGACCGTAACGAATCGATGCACCAATCAATACTCGATCATATTGAGCAAAGTCGACATTACCAATTGTGTGCAGATCTTGAAGCTCACATTCGAACTCACTCATTTCTTCTTTTATATAGTTCAAGATTTTCTTGGTCTGGCCTTCACGGCTTGAATACAAAAATAGAGCTTTTGCCACAATGTTGTCCTTAGCTACGCCAAAACGTAGGGGTCAATAAGATTAATAAGGTGAAGATTTCTAGTCGGCCAAACAGCATAGATACGATAAGTACCCATTTTGCTTTGTCGTTCACATCGCCGAAGTGCACCGCTACTTCGCCAAGGCCCGGGCCAAGGTTATTTAATGTCGCCGCTACCGCAGAGAACGCACTCAACTCATCCATACCGGTTGCAATGAGAGCAAGCATACAAACCACAAAAACCAATGCGTATGCAGAGAAGAAGCCCCAAACCGCATCCACGACACGTTGTGGTAGTGCAGAACCACCAACCTTGATGGTATAGACAGCGCGCGGGTGAACAAGACGCTTCATTTCACGAGCACCTTGAAGAGTAAGCAGTAAGATTCGAATCACTTTCATACCACCACCCGTAGAACCTGCACATCCCCCTATAAAAGAAGAGAACAAAAGCAGTACGGGTAAGAACAGTGGCCACTCTGAAAAACCAGTCGTAGTGAAGCCAGCAGTTGTAGATATAGACACCGTTTGGAACAAGGCTTGATCGAAAGCGTCGTAATACGAGTCATAAGAGTGGTGATTCAGTAATAATAAGAAACAAACCAAAAACAGCACTGCTTGAATAAAGATAAAAGCGCGGAATTCAGGATCTTTCCAATAATACTTAGGATGCACACCACCTGAAGCAAAAGCAGCGAAGTGAAGTGAGTAGTTACACGCAGATATAAGAAGGAACACAACCGTAATCATGTTAATAGCAGGGCTGTTGAAATAGCCCATGCTTGCATCGTGTGTTGAGAAGCCACCGATAGCAATAGTAGAGAAACTATGACTGATGGCATCAAAAAAGCTCATACCTGCAAGCCAAAACGCCACCGCACAAGCAATAGTTAAGCTGAGATAGATGTACCACAGTGCTTTTGCCGTTTCAGCGATACGCGGGGTCATCTTACTGTCTTTTACAGGGCCTGGAATTTCAGCACGATACAACTGCATACCACCGATACCAAGAACCGGTAGAATAGCTACCGCCAATACGATGATACCCATACCACCGAACCACTGCAGGAATTGGCGATAAAACAAAATAGCCTTAGGCAGATCATCAAGGCCGACAATAACCGTCGCCCCTGTGGTAGTTAATGCAGAAAAGGATTCGAAGAAGGCATCGGTTACCGAAACACTCGGATTATCAGCGATCAAAAACGGTAACGCACCCGCACTGCCGATTACCGTCCAGAACAAAACAACAATCAAAAAACCATCACGCGCTTTCAATTCATGTTTATAGCGGCGATTTGGAAACCAGCAAGTTGCTCCGCAAAATAATAGAACGAAAAAAGTCGTCACAAATGGCACACCCGCACCATCTCGATAGATAAGTGCGACTAGCGCAGGTGCGAGCATTGATACACTAAAAAGTGCTAATAATAATCCGACGATTCGAATAATTGAGCGAAATTGCATGAGCTATTGAACGAAGCGAAATGCTTCACACTTCCTAGTTGTCTTTGACTTTCGTTACCAGTGCCTTAGCACCGCTTTTATTGATCATGGTTTGGGTAAACGAATCTACCTGCAGGAGCTCTATTTCAATAATAAGCTCAACTTGAACACCATAATCCGCTTGGACCTCAACAGCTTGATGCTGAGCCATGATGGATTGCGCAATTGGCACAAAGCCATAGTCTAACTCTAGCCGTAATTTTGTGGTTATTTTTTTCTCGATTGTTTGAAGCAGCTTGAGAGCTTGTTGCACTCCTCCGCCATAGGCTTTAACCAAACCACCCGTTCCAAGCTTAATTCCACCTGAATAACGAGTCACCACAGCCGTTAACTCACCCACACCTGAACCAGACAGTTGCGCCAAGATCGGCTTACCCGCAGTACCTGAGGGTTCACCATCATCGCTAAAACCCCAAAGCATTGAATCTTCAGGTCGCCCAGCCACAAAACCCCAACAATTATGTCGCGCTGAAGAATGCTCTTTCTTTACCTGCTCTACGAACTGTTTGGCAGCTTCTACACTTGGAGTATGAGCAAGATGAGTAATAAAGACGCTCTTTTTTATCTCTTCTTCAAACAGAGCCGACGCAGACGGTATTAAATAGGGCTGTTCATTCATATCGTTAACTTAATTAATAAGAGCGGCGAAGTGTATCACGCGTGAATAATAAGGGTTAGAGGATCTGTGCTATCGCACAATGTTAAACAATTGTTTAAAAAATGTATTGAAATTCACCAAGCAGAGGTACAGACTAAGACAACTGGTCTTACCAGGTATTCTACAATAATAGAAAGATAACAAGATTCTCTCAAACAATCGTGGATTGTATGTCATGGAGATAGACAATGATTTACCAAGCTAACACCCTACAGGTAAAGGAATTACAAGATGGTATTGCGGAATTAAGCTTCTGCGCTCCGGCCTCTGTAAACAAACTCGACCTTGCTACTTTAGAATCACTAGACAAAGCGTTAGACGCTCTTAATGCTCACGCAGGATTACGTGGTTTAATCTTAACTTCAAACAAAGACGCGTTCATTGTAGGCGCAGACATCACTGAATTTCTAGGCCTATTCGCTAAGCCAGAAGCAGAACTTGATGAATGGTTAAGATTCGCGAATTCAATCTTCAGTAAGCTCGAAGACCTTCCTGTCCCAACTCTTTCAATGATGCGTGGCCATGCCCTTGGCGGCGGCTGTGAATGTGTACTGGCTACCGATTTCCGTATCGGTGACAAGACCACCAGCATTGGCCTACCTGAAACTAAACTTGGCATCATGCCTGGCTTTGGTGGTTGTGTGCGCCTGCCTCGTGTTATCGGTGCTGACAGCGCAATGGAAATTATCACTCAAGGCAAAGCATGCCGTGCTGATGAAGCGCTTAAGGTTGGCTTGCTAGATGCCATTGTAAATACAGACCAATTATTAGAATCGGCGATCAACACCGTTTCTCTGGCAGCTAATGAAAAACTCGATTGGCAGCTACGCCGTAAACAAAAAACATCAGCGCTTTCACTAAGCAAACTAGAAGCGATGATGAGCTTTACCATGGCTAAAGGCCTAGTCGCTCAAAAAGCAGGACCTCATTACCCAGCGCCAATAACTTCTGTGATTGCGATTGAAGAAGCAGCACGTAGCGATCGCGATGCAGCACTCGACATCGAACGTAAGCACTTCGTTAAGCTAGCGAAATCGGAAGAAGCAAAAGCATTAGTTGGCTTATTCCTGAATGACCAGTACATCAAAGGCTTAGCGAAACAAGCGGGTAAGTCAGCAAACAAAGCAACTGAGCGTGCAGCCGTACTTGGCGCAGGTATCATGGGCGGCGGTATTGCTTACCAATCAGCGTTGAAAGGCGTGCCAGTGATTATGAAAGACATCGCACAAGCATCGCTTGATCTAGGTATGAACGAAGCATCTAAGCTGTTGAATAAACGCTTATCACGCGGTCGCCTAGATGGATTCAAGATGGCAGGTATTCTGTCTTCGATTACTCCAAGCCTACATTACGCAGGTGTAGAACAGTCAGATGTGATTGTTGAAGCGGTAGTAGAAAACCCGAAAGTAAAGGCAGCAGTACTTAGCGAAGTGGAAGGTTTGGTTGGTGAAGATACCGTTCTAACATCGAATACCTCTACGATTCCTATCAACCTGTTAGCGAAGTCACTGAAGCGTCCAGAAAACTTCTGTGGCATGCACTTCTTTAACCCAGTGCATCGCATGCCTTTGGTTGAGATCATCCGTGGTGAGCATACTTCAGAAGAGACAATCAACCGCGTGGTCGCTTACGCTGCGAAGATGGGCAAGTCCCCAATCGTTGTTAACGACTGCCCAGGCTTCTTCGTTAACCGTGTACTTTTCCCTTACTTTGGCGGTTTCAGCATGTTGCTACGTGACGGCGCTGATTTCACTAAGATCGATAAAGTCATGGAGCGTAAGTTCGGTTGGCCAATGGGCCCAGCTTACTTACTAGACGTAGTTGGCCTAGACACTGCACACCACGCACAAGCTGTAATGGCGCAAGGTTTCCCTGAGCGTATGGGTAAAGAAGGTCGTGATGCGATTGATGCACTTTACGTTGCTGAAAAATACGGTCAGAAGAACGGCAGCGGTTTCTATACATACAGCGTAGACAAACGCGGTCGTCCTAAGAAGACCTTCTCTGAAGACATTCTTCCTATCTTGGCTGACGTATGCGAACAGCCACAAGACTTTGATGACCAGACAATTATCCAACGTGTGATGATTCCAATGATCAACGAAGTGGTGCTTTGTTTAGAAGAAGGCATCATCGCGACACCGCAAGAAGCAGATATGGCACTGGTTTACGGTTTAGGCTTCCCTCCATTCCGAGGCGGCGTATTCCGCTACTTAGACAGTGTGGGTATTGGTAACTTCGTAGAAATGGCGAAGGGCTACCAAGACTTGGGTGCAATGTACCAAGTTCCTCAACTATTGCTTGATATGGCTGCGAAAGGCGAAAGCTTTTACGACGCTCAACAAGCCAGTTCTCTGTAACCCACATTTGGAAAAGGAATAGCAAAATGAATAATGTAGTTGTTGTTGATTGCCTTCGCACCCCAATGGGACGTTCCAAAGGTGGAGCTTACCGTCACACTCGTGCTGAAGATCTGTCTGCACATTTGATGAAAGGCATTTTAGAGCGTAACCCAGAAGTTAACCCTTCAGAGATTGAAGATATCTACTGGGGCTGTGTACAACAAACCCTAGAGCAAGGCTTCAACGTTGCACGTAACGCCGCGCTACTGGCTGGCCTACCGATTGAGATCGGTGCGGTAACGGTTAACCGTTTATGTGGTTCATCTATGCAAGCTCTGCATGATGCAACTCGCTCAATCATGGTTGGTGATGCGGAAATCTGCCTAATTGGTGGTGTGGAACACATGGGTCACGTACCAATGACACACGGTGTAGATTTCCACCCAGGCATGTCTAAGAACGTAGCAAAAGCGGCAGGTATGATGGGCCTAACAGCAGAAATGCTTGGCAAGCTGCATGGTATTAGCCGTGAAGACCAAGATGCATTTGCTGCACGCTCACACGCTCGTGCACAAGCTGCAACGGTTGAAGGTCGTTTCAAAAACGAAATTCTACCAACAGAAGGTCACGCTGCAGACGGTTCACTGTTCACTCTGGATTACGATGAAGTGATTCGCCCAGAAACCACGGTCGAAGGCCTGTCGCAGCTGCGTCCTGTATTTGACCCAGCCAACGGCACAGTAACAGCAGGTACATCATCGGCTCTGTCTGATGGTGCATCGGCAATGCTGATCATGAGTGAAGAGAAAGCCAATGCGCTTGGCCTTAAGATTCGTGCTCGAGTGAAATCTATGGCTATTGCTGGCTGCGATCCTTCAATCATGGGTTACGGCCCCGTTCCGGCAACCAAGAAAGCACTTAAGCGTGCAGGTCTAACGATTGAAGACATGGGTGTGGTTGAGTTAAATGAAGCGTTCGCTGCTCAATCTCTACCATGTGCTAAAGACCTAGGTCTACTGGATGTGGTTGACGAGAAAGTAAACCTTAATGGCGGTGCAATTGCACTGGGTCACCCACTGGGTTGTTCTGGTTCTCGTATCTCTACAACCCTAATCAACCTAATGGAAGCACAAGACGTGAAATACGGCTTAGCGACCATGTGTATTGGTTTAGGCCAAGGTATTGCAACAGTATTTGAACGCCCTTAGCGCTCTTTGGTTGTAAAACTTGTCGGGTAATCTTATGTGCAGCTATCTTTATATAGCTGCACTTTTTATATCTGACTATCAAGTCATGTACAGATTCGTTCAGCAAGTCTAGTCAGAGAAAAGCACCCAATGACATGTATGCATAGAACGCATAGATTCAATGTTGATGTTTCATTATTTTTTCTCGGATGATTCAACTAAAGTTACTTCAGTTTCCTAATATTCCTCCTACGGAGCAGATCATGTTTAAAGCACTTGTACTAAACCAAGAAGACAAAAAAACTATCGCATCAGTTTCTCAGATTGAAGAGTCGCAATTACCAGAAGGTAACGTGAAGATCGATGTGAGCTACTCTTCTTTGAACTACAAAGATGGTTTGGCGATTACAGGTAAAGGGCGCATTGTTCGCAACTTCCCTATGGTTCCTGGTATCGACCTTTCTGGTGTGGTTTCACAATCTGATGACCCTCGTTACAAAGCGGGCGACGAAGTTGTTCTAACTGGCTGGGGTGTTGGTGAAGGTCACTGGGGCGGTATGGCTGAGAAAGCAAGCCTAAACGGTGACTGGTTAGTGCCTATGCCTGCAGACCTAGACGCTAAGAAAGTAATGGCGATTGGTACAGCTGGTTTCACTGCGATGCTTTGTGTGCAAGCTATCGTAGATGCTGGTATTAAACCTGAAGACGGTGAAATCCTAGTAACAGGCGCAAGTGGCGGTGTAGGCAGCGTGTCTATCACTCTACTAAACCAACTGGGTTACAAAGTGGCAGCGGTTACTGGCCGTGCTTCAGAAAATGGCGAGCTTTTAAAATCACTAGGTGCGACACGCATTGTTGAACGTGCTGAACTAGAAGAGCCAGCTAAACCACTTGAGAAACAACTGTGGGCTGGTGCTATCGATACGGTAGGCAGCAAAGTACTTGCGAAAGTATTGGCGCAAATTGATTACAACGGTGCGGTAGCAATGTGTGGCCTAGCTGGCGGCTTTGATTTACCAACAACGGTAATGCCATTCATTCTGCGTAACGTTCGCCTGCAAGGTGTGGACTCTGTAATGTGCCCTCGTGAAAAACGCATTAAAGCGTGGGAACAACTGGCTGAACTACTACCAGAGTCTTTCTACGCTCAAGCAACTAAAGAAGTGTCTCTAGATGGCGCGATTCAAGCAGCAGAAGACATCACTAATGGTCAAATCACTGGTCGTGTAGTTATCAAGCTGTAATCGCTAACACTCTAAAAGCAACACGCAATAAAACAAAAGGGCTGATCATGATCAGCCCTTTTTGCTATCTGCTACCTACTATTGAGCCTAACCTAAGCCGACATCGGCAATTCGCTTTTGAATTAGCTCACCACACTCTTCTTTGACCACTCTTCTCAACCATTGTTGTGAGGCGGAAGAATCGCAGCGTGAGTGCCAAATCAGCGAGTAATCAAACGGCATAAACTCGAACGGAAGCGGTTTAACGACCAAGTCATATCGCTCTGCAACCAAGTAAGCTAGATCGGCAGGCACAGTAATCACGAGCGGCATTCTATCGACAATCGCCAATGCGGCTTCAAGGTGGTACGCACGCAGCACCATTTTACGAGGTTGTTGATTGGCTAAAGCGTTGTCCAATAAAGCCTTAACGCCATCACTGATCGCGATCATCGCGTGAGGCAGGGAGACATAGTCCTCAAGGCTCAGCGAACTGTCAGCCAAAGGATGATTCTTAGATAACAAACACGACACACCCACCGGCCCCAGCACTTCTTGATGTAGTGGTGCGACGCTACCACTTGGGCGGCAAATCGCCATATCAACACGCTCGGTACTAAGCTGCTTAAACAAATGCTCATGCTGCAGCGGGGCAAATTCCAAAGAGATATTTGGTGCTTGCTCATAAATCTTCGGCAATGCATAAGGCAAGATGGTTTGCATCGCGTAATCAGTGGTCGCAATTAGAAAGCGTTCGCTGCAATAGTAAGGGTCGAAATCACTCGGGCTAAGCAGTTGGCGGAATGATTCTAAAGGCTGATCAATTCGCTGACTGATCTCGAGCGCTTTTTTGGTCGGAATAAGATGTTGGCCCTGACGAGTAAAAAGAGGATCGTTGAGTAGGTCTCTTAAGCGCCCGAGCACTCGGCTGGTTGCCGACTGACTCAAATTAAGACGAAGCGCGGCCTGGCTAACGCTGCCCTCTTCAATCAATACCTTTAAAGCGACCAATAAATTAAGGTCTCTACGATAGATGTCTTCTAATTCCACGCCACTTACCTAGCTGAATACAATGATCATTGTTCACTAAGTTGTTTATAGCATGCTTTAGATAAAAAAAATCCCGCAATTACGCGGGGAAGCCCAAGAAAATTTGGGGATAGTGTCGGAATGTCGTATCGGAATTTGTTTGCTGTATTTAGGTTAGTGCTCTTGCTCTTCGGCTACACCCTGCCAACGGCGCATCTCAACCCAAATACCAATAATCGTTGCTACTATGCCAAAAATAGGCATCAGTGAGGTCTCTGTCGATGAGCGTAAAACTAACGCACAAAAAGAGATAAAACAGAGAACCGAATAAATTGTTAATCTATCTAATCCTGTCAACATCGCCACTCCTTAGCTAGTTGCCTTTGTTTCAAGTTGTTATCAACTTGTTAACTAAGTTATAGGAAATGATTCTGTTTGCCAAGCACTTATTGCATATTTTTTCTGCAGACGTATTATTCACACGTTAGATAGATATAGAGATACAAACCATGACATTCAAACCTGAACTGGCAACCCATACTTTAGAAGCTGAAGGCCTGCGTTGCCCAGAGCCAGTAATGATGGTCAGGAAGACAATTAGAAACATGCAGGATGGCGATGTGTTACTGGTAAAAGCTGACGATCCGTCGACCACTCGAGATATCCCGAGCTTTTGTCGATTCATGGATCACCAGTTGGTAGGCCAAGAGACAGAAACGCTGCCATACCAGTATTTGATCAAAAAGGGATTGGAGGCTTAACGCCCCACCGAGAATCAAACATCAAAAAAGCCGCTCGTACCTTATGTTCTCAAGCAGAACTCAGAGTACCAGCGGCTTTTTGTTTATTCATCTCTAGACTTGGTTTGCAGATAATCAAGCTGTTGTTGTAACGCTCGAATGTCTTTACGCATCGGAATAATATGCGCGACTCGAATCCAAGCCTCTACCGCAAGTCCTGTCATGATCATAGCGCCGGCGACCATTGGTAGCCACATGTCCGTCAGCACCATGCCTAATAGTGTAAGTGCCAGACCAAAGGTAAATAGATAGCTTTGGCTTTGTGGAGTAATACCCATATAACGCGTCAACATAATCATGCCCTCGTGTTCTTAACTCACAAGATTAAAATATCATGACAAGTATGACAGTTATATGTCCATTCGCTCGATAAACCCCACAATTCTGTAAGAGTATGACCTACAACACATTACTCCACTGGTTGAGTATAATAAGACTCAAAACACTCATGAGTAAAACGCAGCAGCGATAGCCAAACCGACGAATAACAAGGCCGTAATCTTACGAATCAGATCGAGAGGCATCTTGTCTGCCGATAGCTTACCAATGATCACCACAGGTACGTTCGCTAACAACATGCCTATGGTTGTACCCAGAATTACCCACGCCAAAGCATCGGCGTATTGTGCCCCTAGAATAGAAGTCGCAATCTGGGTCTTATCACCAATTTCAGCGATAAAAAACGCAATGAAGCTGGCGACAAAAGGACCACGGTTTGAAATTTGTTCGTCATCATCGAGCTTATCGGGAATCAGAATCCAGCCCGCCATTGCAATAAAGCTAACCACCAGCACCCATTTTAGAACTTCTGGCGATAAGTAATCGGCGACGACCACACCGAGCCATGCTGCAAGGGCATGATTGGCTATGGTAGCAAAGAAGATGGCTGCAATGATAGGTATCGGTTTTCGATATCGACTGGCTAATAAAAGGGATAGCAACTGGGTCTTATCACCGATCTCGGCTAAGGCGACAGTTGTAATTGAAATTGCTAAAACGCTCACGACATACTCATTTGGGATGGAGATTATTATATTTAACCAAAGACAAACCTCGCGCCCCATCCCGGTTCACGATGCTTGTCTAAGGTCTTGCTAAGCGCCACCAAGGTGGTGGTTGCCTCGAACGCCATGATGATTTTGCATCAATTATGTTGACGAACGAACTCATTCACTAGGATATGAACAAGTAAGCTACTCCCCAAAGACCGCGAGATTCTAATCACTCACGTAGTCAAACACAAGTGTCAAACTTATCAAAATATCCACTTGTGCCGAAAAACAAACATTAAAGGCAAAAAAATCCACTAAACGACATTTTAGACCACTAATTAAACAAGATTACCCCTACTCGCTTTACGAATATCTCGGTATACTCAGAAGTTATTTTCTCATTCATTTAAAAGAATCGCGCGAACCTGACTATGCAAAAATACGATATCAAAACCTTCCAGGGAATGATCCTCGCGCTGCAGGATTACTGGGCTCAAAACGGTTGTACCATTGTTCAACCTCTAGATATGGAAGTAGGTGCAGGCACCTCTCACCCAATGACATGTCTACGAGCACTTGGCCCAGAGCCAATGTCTACAGCTTACGTACAACCTTCACGTCGTCCTACTGATGGCCGTTACGGTGAAAACCCTAACCGTCTGCAGCACTACTACCAATTCCAAGTAGCGCTAAAACCATCGCCAGACAATATCCAAGAGTTGTACCTAGGCTCACTAGAGGTTCTTGGTGTTGACCCACTTGTTCACGACATTCGCTTCGTTGAAGATAACTGGGAAAACCCAACACTAGGCGCATGGGGCCTTGGTTGGGAAGTATGGCTAAACGGCATGGAAGTAACTCAGTTTACATACTTCCAACAGGTTGGCGGCCTTGAGTGTAAGCCAGTAACTGGCGAGATCACTTACGGTATCGAGCGTCTAGCAATGTACATCCAGGAAGTAGATTCTGTTTACGACCTAGTATGGAACGTTGCACCAGACGGTTCTAACGTGACTTACGGTGACATCTTCCACCAAAACGAAGTTGAGCAATCAACATACAACTTCGAGCACGCAGACGTAGATTTCCTATTCACTTTCTTCGACCAATGCGAAAAAGAGTGTAAAGAGCTACTTGAGCTTGAGAAGCCACTTCCGCTTCCAGCTTACGAGCGCATTCTAAAAGCAGGTCACGCATTCAACATCCTTGATGCGCGCAAAGCAATCTCTGTAACAGAGCGTCAACGTTACATCCTTCGTATCCGCAACCTGACGAAAGCAGTTGCAGAAGCATACTACGCATCGCGTGAAGCGCTTGGCTTCCCAATGTGCCGATCTGTAGCAAAGAACGAGGACAAATAATCATGGCGAAGAATTTTCTAATTGAACTGGGTACGGAAGAGCTTCCACCAACAGCACTTCGTTCTCTAGCAGAAGCATTTGCTTCTAACTTTGAAGCAGGTCTTAAAACGGCTGAGCTTTCTCACGAAGGCATCAAGTGGTACGCAGCACCTCGTCGTCTAGCACTTAAAGTAACAGCACTGGCTGAAGGCCAAGCGGACAAAGTCGTTGAAAAACGTGGTCCTGCTGTTTCTGTAGCATTCGATGCAGAAGGCAACGCGACTAAAGCAGCACAAGGTTGGGCTCGTGGTAACGGTATTACTGTTGAGCAAGCTGACCGTCTGAAAACAGACAAAGGCGAGTGGCTTCTTTTCAAACAAGAAGTAGCTGGCAAACCGGTTCAAGAATTGGTGATGGACATCGCTGCGAAAGCACTCGCTGGCCTACCAATCCCTAAAGCAATGCGCTGGGGTAACTCAGACATTCAATTTATCCGTCCAGTAAAAACACTGACAGTACTACTAGGTGATGAGCTTGTTGAAGGTGAAATCCTAGGCGTAGCATCTGCTCGTACTATCCGTGGACACCGCTTCATGGGCGAACAAGAGTTCACCATCGATTCTGCTGACCAATATCCTGCGATCCTAGAAGAGCGCGGTAAAGTAATGGCAGATTACGAAGCACGTAAAGCAATCATCCTTGCTGACTCTCAAAAAGCGGCAGCAGCAGTTGGCGGTAAAGCTGACCTAGAAGATGACCTTGTTGAAGAAGTAACGTCTCTGGTTGAATGGCCTGTAGTACTTACAGCGAAGTTTGAAGAAGAGTTCCTAAAAGTACCTTCTGAAGCTTTGGTTTACACCATGAAAGGTGACCAAAAGTACTTCCCCGTCTATTCATATGGAGAAGGCGACGAAAACAAGAAGCTACTTCCTAACTTTATCTTCGTATCAAACATCGAGTCTAAAGAACCTCGTCACGTTATCGAAGGTAACGAGAAAGTTGTACGCCCACGTCTTGCTGATGCTGAATTCTTCTTCAACACAGACCGTAAGCGTCCTCTGATCGACCGTCTTCCAGAACTAGACCAAGCCATCTTCCAGAAGCAACTTGGTACTATCAAAGACAAAACAGACCGCATCACAGAACTTGCTGGCTACATCGCTGAGCAAATCGATGCTGACGTTGAGAAGTCGAAGCGCGCGGGCCTACTGGCTAAATGTGACCTAATGACCTCTATGGTATTCGAATTCACGGATACTCAAGGTGTAATGGGCATGCACTACGCGACTCACGATGGTGAAGATGAGCAAGTTGCACTAGCACTTTACGAGCAGTACATGCCTCGTTTCGCAGGTGATGACCTACCAAGCACGGGTATCTCTTCTGCAGTAGCAATGGCAGACAAGCTAGACACTATCGTAGGTATCTTCGGTATTGGCCAAGCACCAAAAGGTTCTGACCCATTTGCACTTCGTCGTGCGTCACTAGGTGTACTACGTATTATCGTTGAAAACGGCTACAACCTAGACCTAACGGATCTGATCGGTAAAGCGAAAGAACTACTAGGCGACAAGCTAACCAACGACAACGTAGAAGCTGACGTTATCGACTTCATGCTAGGTCGTTTCCGCGCATGGTACCAAGATGCAGGTTTCAGCGTTGATATCATCCAAGCGGTACTAGCACGTCGTCCAACTAAGCCAGCTGACTTTGACCAACGTGTTAAAGCAGTTTCTCACTTCCGTGAACTGGAAGCAGCAGAAGCACTAGCAGCAGCGAACAAGCGTGTAGGTAACATCCTTGCGAAATTCGATGGCCAGCTACCAGCTGAAATCGACCTAACGCTTCTTCAAGAAGATGCTGAGAAAGCACTGGCTGAAAACGTTGAAGTAATGACGGAAGCACTAGAACCAGCATTCGCGACAGGCAACTACCAAGAAGCCCTAAGCAAGCTTGCTGATCTACGTGAACCGGTAGATGCATTCTTCGATAACGTAATGGTTATGGCAGATGACGAAGCGCTTAAGAAGAACCGTCTAACGCTACTGAACAACCTACGTAACCTGTTCCTACAGATTGCTGACATCTCTCTACTGCAAAAATAAGCACGAGTGAGACAGTTGCTCTAAGTCCAACTCAGAGTAACCAAAGGTAAACACCCAAAGGGAAGCGAAAGCTTCCCTTTTTGTTTTTGTGAACCAAGCATTTGTTTGTAGAGGTATTATTGATTATCTGAATGAATCAGCGCTCAGACTGTAGAGGGCATTGTTTGCTATAACTGACCTGTTTATTCAGGGGAAGGGAACAATGAAAAAAACAGTACTCGCGCTTTCAATACTCGCACTCAGCGCATGCAGCCAAACCAGTGATGACAGCTTATTGCTGACGATCGATAACAACACTGTCGTATTTGAATCGACAGGAAAAGGCACTGTTATCGCTGAACAGGAACTCGCTAAAGGTAGCTATACCTTCTCTATCAGCAATACTCAAAATACCTGTGGCACCAACTATGCGCTGGCTGAAGAAAACCGCATTAAATTCAATAAACCCCTTCGCCTAGACGACTGCGCCGAGAAGTCTGAATTAGATATCAAAGTCTTTCGCGCTAACACCTATCAGTTTACGCTCAACCCACAAACCAATGAGCTGACGGTTCAGATAAAGCCGAAGCAACAACAAGTACAAAGCTTTGCTTGTCCGGTTCCTAGTGACGAACCAACCATCATCGACGTTGCTCAAACCTTTGATGATGGCACCGTGGTAAGAGACGCTCTTTCAGGCAAACAAGTCACAGTAACTAATGGCAGCGTCACCATGCAGCCAGCAGAAAATAGCCAAGGTGTCTTGTTGCTAGAAAAGGTTGAACCCGAAACCAAAGCTGAATTTAATTGGGATAACGCCACGGTTTACTTCGTGATGACCGACCGCTTCCACAACGGCAACCCTGACAACGACAACAGTTACGGTCGCAGCCAAGACGGACAAGAAGAAATCGGCACCTTCCATGGCGGTGACCTAGCAGGCTTAACAGAGAAGCTCGATTACATTGAATCACTCGGCGCTAACGCAATCTGGATAACGTCTCCGTTAGAGCAAATCCACGGCTGGGTTGGCGGTGGTGATCGCGGTGACTTCAAACATTATGGCTACCATGGTTACTACCACCAAGACTGGACCAAGCTTGATGACAACATGGGTACCGAAGACGAGCTGAAAACCTTCATCGATACCGCACACAGCAAAGGTATTCGCGTGGTGTGGGATGTGGTAATGAACCACACTGGCTACGCCACACTTGCTGATATGCAAGAGTTCGACTTTGGTAAACTCAACCTCACCGATGAAGAAGCAACAAAAATACTTGGCGAAAACTGGACAGACTGGCAACCCGCTAAAGGCCAAAACTGGCACTACTTCAATAACTACATCTCATATAGCGATAAAGAAGCGTGGGAGAAATGGTGGGGGAAAGCTTGGCTACGCAGCGATATCGGCGCTTATGACTCTCCAGGTTACAACAACCTGACCATGTCTTTGGCGCACCTGCCCGATTTCAAAACAGAGTCGACAGAAACCACTGGGCTACCGAACTTCTATCTCAATAAACCCACCAGCGCGACCGATGAACTTAAAACGCCTCGTGAACATCTGATCACTTGGCTATCAGATTGGGTGCGCGAATACGGTGTGGATGGCTTTAGGGTTGATACCGCCAAGCACGTTGAACTGGACGCTTGGGCTGAATTGAAGGAGAGCACCAATCAAGCGCTTGCAGAATGGAAGCAAAACAACCCAGATAAAGCCTTGGATGACTTACCCTTCTGGATGACAGGCGAAGTATGGGCGCACAGCGTGGTGAAGTCAGATTACTTCGCTAACGGTTTTGATTCGATCATCAACTTTGAATTCCAGAGCGACATCGCCCCTAAGGCGCTTAAGTGCCTATCTGATCTTGATGCTGATTACCTTCGCTACGCAGAGAAGATCAACAATGACAGCGAGTTCAACGTGTTGAGTTACCTATCGTCTCACGACACCTCGCTATTCTGGGCACAGCACGGCAGTGACTTTGCTAAACAGACCAAAGCAGCAAATGCATTAATGCTTGCTCCGGGCGCAGTACAGATCTATTACGGTGATGAAATCGCCCGTGACTTTGGCCCAACAGGTTCCGATCCAATGCAAGGCACTCGCTCAGATATGCCATGGGATCAAATCACCGACGAACGTGCAGAATTGCTAGAACACTGGCAAGCGCTTGGTCAATTCCGCCAACGCCACCCTGCCATCGCACAAGGTAAGCACATCATCCGCAACAACAAAGGCTATTACGCCTTCGAACGCCAATACCAAGATGACAAGGTGTTGGTTGTGTATACAGGTTCGAAGTAAACACGCACGGTTGTCAAACAACATAAATTTAAAGGGAAGCTTCGGCTTCCCTTTTTTGATCACTAAAAGCGCGTTCAATAAGCAAGCTGTCACTCATTAGCCAAACTTTATAGAAGTTTTTTTCGTGTTAGAGCATTTGGCGCTATGCGTCGCAAAAACATTGCGGTATGTTCAAGGAATACACTGATGGCAGGCATAAGGTCTGCCTTAATGACACATAACAAGCAATCACAATGAATTAGGTAAAATAAGTAATGCAGTTCTCTAAGTTTGGTGAAAAGTTTAATCGATACTCTGGAATCACTCGTTTAATGGATGATTTGAATGATGGCCTGCGCACTCCAGGCGCTATCATGCTCGGTGGTGGCAACCCAGCCGCTATCCCAGCTATGCTCGATTACTTTAACCAAGCCAGTGCCGACATGCTCGCCAGTGGAGAACTCATCGCCGCCCTCGCCAACTACGACGGTCCGCAGGGTAAAGACAGCTTCATTAAGTCATTAGCTGCGATGCTAAAAGAGACTTATGGCTGGGACATCAGCGAAAAAAACATCAGCCTGACTAACGGCAGTCAGAGCGGCTTCTTTTACCTATTCAACCTATTAGCGGGTCAACAACCAGACGGTTCACACAAGAAAATCTTGCTGCCGATCGCTCCTGAATACATTGGCTACGGTGATGCAGGGATTGATGACGACATCTTTATTTCTTACCACCCAGAGATCGAGCTGCTTGAAAACAGACAGTTCAAATACCACGTCGATTTTGAACAACTCAAGGTTGATGACTCGGTGGCCGCTATCTGTGCGTCTCGCCCAACCAACCCTACGGGTAACGTACTGACCGATGAGGAAGTGCGTAAGTTGGACAAACTCGCACGTGAAAATAACATCCCGCTACTGATCGATAACGCTTACGGCCTACCATTTCCAAACATCATCTTTGAAGATGTAGAACCGTTCTGGAATGAAAATACGATTCTGTGTATGAGCCTATCTAAACTTGGTTTGCCAGGTGTGCGTTGCGGTATCGTGATCGCGAGCGAAGAAATCACCCAAGCGCTCACCAACATGAATGGCATCATCAGCTTAGCGCCAAGTAGTGTTGGCCCTGCGATTGCCAACCACATGATTGAGAACGGTGATCTATTACGTTTAAGCAGCGAAGTGATTAAGCCTTTCTATAAAGAGAAGTCTTTGCGCGCTGTTGAACTGCTGCAAGACGCTATCGACGACCCACGTTTTCGTATCCACAAACCTGAAGGCGCTATCTTCTTATGGCTATGGTTTGATGAACTGCCGATTACCACCATGGAACTGTACAACCGCCTTAAAGCCCGTGGCGTTCTGATTGTTCCGGGTGAATACTTCTTTATCGGCCAAGAAGACGAGTGGGATCATGCTCACCAGTGCTTGCGTATGAACTATGTACAAGACGACGAAGCAATGCAAAAAGGCATTGCAATCATTGCTGAAGAAGTGAAAAAGGCTTACTCAGAGCAGTAATCAGGGCTTTTAGCTTACCGTAGACCAAATACAAAAAGAGCACCTTATTAGGTGCTCTTTCACTTTTACTTCCCGATAGTTTTTGTCACTTGAATACCCTAAATAATTGGGGGTTCAGCTAGGCGACTAGAAAATGCAGCCCTATGAGCATAGGGAACCTATGTGATTAGGGGGAATTTACGACGTCAACAACGCTGTAGCTTCAAGTATGACGGGTATTAACCTTCTAGTAGGCTATTACCGTTGATAGCAATCTTACGAGGTTGCATCGCTTCTGGAATTTCGCGTTCTAGGTCGATGTGAAGAAGACCATTTTCCATGCTTGCGCCTATCACTTTTACGTAGTCTGCCAATTGGAATTTACGCTCGAAATCGCGTTCTGCGATACCTTGGTATACGAAGGTTTTCTCTGCTTCTGCTTTACGCTCACCTTTAACAATTAGCATGTTCTCTTTCTGAGTCAGATCTAATTGGTCATCAGCAAAACCAGCAACGGCCATAGTAATACGGTAGTTGTTCTCGTCTTTTTGCTCGATGTTGTATGGAGGGTAACCGCCAGAAGAGTTCTTCGATGTGTTCGCTTCCATCATGTTGAATAGACGATCGAAGCCAATTGCGTTGCGGTAAAGTGGAGTGAAATCTACAGTTCTCATAATGCTATCCTTTTAGTAAGCAATAGTCTTAGCCGTGAATTTTACTTAGATCGAACCTGTGTGTGACCCAGTAAACAGCTAAGAGATTCAATTCGCATTCCTCGGGTTTCACCTCTATTGGCGACAACACTGGGACATGACAATGAATCAATTTTTAAGTTGTGTGCTGCGAAAGTTATCCTCTGTTGAGCGATACTTCGTCAGCGGTAATGAAGGCTCTGTTTCTTCTCTTGTAGAGCAAGACAGTCATCCTCTTCATAAATAGATATATGGATTGAACAAAATAGTTTCAAGGGATTATTTTTAAATATTTTTCTAGCCCATTATTTTTCAATCACTTAAAAACAAAAAAGACCGCCATTTCTGGCAGTCTTTTACGGAATTTAGATTGCTTTTGGGGACAATCTACACATCCAAGTTGGCAACCTTCAATGCGTTCTCTTCGATGAAGTTACGACGAGGCTCAACTTGGTCACCCATTAGCGTCGTGAACAGTTGGTCAGCGCCAACCGCATCTTCGATCGTTACTTGCATCATACGACGAGTTTCAGGATCCATTGTAGTTTCCCAAAGCTGATCTGGGTTCATCTCACCTAGACCTTTGTATCGTTGTAGGCTTAGACCACGACGAGACTCTTTAACCAACCAGTTCAGAGCTTCAACGAAGTTCGTTACCGCTTGAGTACGCTCACCACGTTTGATGTAAGCGCCTTCTTCGATAAGACCGTCTAGTGCTTCTGCTAGGCTTGCTAGCTTGCCGTATTCTTTCGAGTTGAATAGCTCAATGCTTAGCGCATGTTCGTGTGTCACACCGTGAGTACGAACCACAATCTTAGGTAGGCTTAGACCTAGCTCTTCATGTTTTTCAACTTCTAGAGAATACTGGCTTGCACCAACCTCTTTCGCGTTTAGTTGCTCAACCAGCTGCTTACCCCAAGTTTCTACTGCTGACTCATCGTGACACTGCTCTGCAGTTAGACGAGGCATGTAGATCATTTCATGCATCAGTGCATGTGGGTAACGGCGGCTCATGCGCTCAACCAGTTTGATACCAGAGTTGTACTGTTGAACTAGCTTCTCTAGCGCTTCACCTGCCAATGCTGGTGCATCAGGGTTAACGTGTAGTGCAGCGTTATCTAGTGCCAATGATACTTGGTACTGGTTCATTGCATCTTCATCTTTGATGTACTGCTCTTGCTTACCTTTCTTCACTTTGTAAAGTGGTGGCTGAGCGATGTAGATGTAACCACGTTCGATTAGCTCTGGCATTTGACGGTAGAAGAAGGTCAACAGTAGCGTACGAATGTGCGAACCATCGACATCGGCATCGGTCATGATGATGATGTTGTGGTAACGCAGTTTGTCTGGGTTGTATTCGTCGCGGCCGATACCACAACCAAGTGCTGTGATTAGCGTTGCAACTTCTTGTGAAGAAAGCATCTTGTCGAAACGTGCTTTCTCTACGTTTAGGATCTTACCTTTAAGTGGAAGAATCGCTTGGTTCTTACGGTTACGCCCCTGCTTAGCTGATCCGCCAGCAGAGTCCCCTTCCACAATGTATAGTTCAGACAGTGCAGGATCTTTTTCCTGACAGTCAGCAAGCTTACCTGGTAGGCCAGCTAGGTCTAAGGCGCCTTTGCGACGAGTCATTTCACGCGCTTTACGAGCTGCATCACGAGCACGTGCTGCATCGATAATCTTAGAACAAACAATCTTAGCTTCACCTGGGTTCTCAATTAGGAACTCAGACAGCTTCTCGCCCATCGCTTGCTCAACCGCAGACTTCACTTCAGAAGAAACCAGTTTGTCTTTAGTTTGGCTTGAGAACTTAGGATCTGGCACTTTCACTGAGATTACAGCCGTTAGACCTTCACGAGCATCATCACCTGAAGTCGCTGTCTTCGCTTTCTTGGAGAAGCCTTCCTTGTCCATGAAGCTGTTCAGAGTACGCGTAAGCGCAGCACGGAAACCAGCAAGGTGAGTACCACCATCACGTTGAGGAATGTTGTTTGTGAAACAGTAGATGTTTTCTTGGTAGCCATCATTCCACTGCATCGCGACTTCTACAGTGATGCCATCTTCACGTTCGTGGTCGAAGTGGAAGATTTTTTGGATGATCGGTGTCTTGTTGGTGTTTAGGTGATCAACGAACGCCTGAATACCACCTTCAAACATGAAGTGATCCGATTTATCTTCTTCACGCTCATCAATTAGCTTGATAGATACGCCTGAGTTTAGGAACGACAGTTCACGTAAACGCTTAGCAAGAATATCGTAGTGGAAAAGTACATTTGAGAATGTATCTTCACTTGGCCAGAAACGAATCTCTGTACCCGTTTTGTCTGTATCGCCGATAGCAGCAAGAGGAGCTTGCGGCTCACCGTGGTGATACGTTTGAGTATGGATTTTACCACCGCGGTGGATAGTAAGAGTAACCTGCTTAGACAGTGCGTTTACTACTGAAACACCAACACCGTGCAAGCCACCTGATACCTTGTATGAGTTATCATCGAACTTACCACCAGCGTGAAGAACCGTCATGATTACTTCTGCAGCAGACACTTGCTCTTCTGGGTGTAGTTCAGTTGGAATACCACGGCCGTCATCGCGTACCGATACTGAATTGTCTTCATGGATAGTAACAATGATGTCATTACAGTGACCAGCAAGTGCTTCATCAATAGAGTTATCTACTACCTCGAAGACCATGTGGTGCAGACCGGTACCATCATCCGTGTCGCCAATGTACATTCCAGGACGCTTACGAACCGCATCCAGACCCTTCAGTACTTTAATACTCGATGAATCGTAATTATCTGACATAGTTACTCTCTGACTAATTATCCTTGCTCTATTTTGCCATGTTCCACATGAAACATCCTGCTATTTTCATCATGCATATCTGCAATCTGATCAGCGGTAATAGAGCTTACAAAAACTTGAGCCTCGGTCGCCTTTAAACACTCAGCAAGACGTGCGCGGCGTTGGCTATCTAATTCGGAAGCGAAGTCATCTATTAAATAGATACACTGCTTTCCTGTCATTTGAGTGAGGTGTTGCCCTTGTGCTACTCGCAATGCACATACCATCAACTTCAATTGACCTCGTGACAAGACATCTTCCACAGGAGTGCCGTTCACTTTTATCTTTAGATCCGCTTTGTTTGGCCCACTAAAGGTGTAACCAAGCTGCTGATCCCTTTCAAAATTCTTCTCTAATATCTCGGCGTATGGGGTGTCTTTATCCCAGCCGCGATAGTAGTTAATCTTTATCTCAAACTCAGGTAGGAAGGTCGCGCAGATTTCTTCGGCGACTTCTTTAAGCTGATCAACGTAGGTGGCACGCCACTGACTGATGCTTTCTGCTAAACGGGCCAGTTCTTGATCCCAATAGCTCAGCTCTCGATAGTGGGTTGCCGTTTTCAATAATGCGTTTCGCTGTTTATTGAGGCGCTTTACCCTACCCCAAGCATCATAAAAACCCGACTCACTGTGGAAGACTCCCCAATCAATGAATGCTCGGCGATGCTTAGGTCCATCTGTCAGTAAATCAAACCCTTCCGGGTGAATCAACTGCAAAGGTAAGACTTGAGCTAACTGAGCCAACTTTTGCCCAGTTTGACCGCTTATTTTAACCTCTGTCGTGCCATCGCGCTGCTTATTAATGCCAATTGGCAGCTCAAATTGATCCGAGGTCATAAAACGGCCATGTACAAACAGCTCACTACATTCGTTTTGTATGATACGACCGGTTAGCGAACTCTTGAATGAGCGGCCGTGTCCAAGCAGATACACCGCTTCAAGGACACTGGTTTTGCCGCTTCCGTTAGCCCCTATAAGAAAGTTAAAGCCTGATGACGGTTGAATGTCACAGGCTTCAATATTTCTAAACTGCTTAACGATTAAGCGCGATAAAGGCATAACGTCTTCATATTAATCTTCAATCACGACTCGGTAGGTAAACGTTGTTGATCAGTAAACATGGTTGATTCACACACAACGCTTATAAGCGAATTGGCATAACAACGTACATTGCGCTGTCATCTTGTGCGTTTTCAATCAAAGCACTCGCATTTGCGTCTGACATTGAGATACGAACTTGTTCGCAACGCAGAGTGTTCAGAACATCCAATACGTAGCTTACGTTGAAGCCAATCTCTAGTGCATCACCGTCGAAAGTAACGTCTAGCATCTCTTCCGCTTCTTCTTGCTCTGGGTTGTTCGCGGTAATGCGCATCTCGCTATCAGCAAGGTTAACGCGAACACCACGGAATTTTTCATTCGAAAGAATCGCAGCTCGAGAGAACGCAGAACGTAATTCGTCACAACCCGCCTCTAGCGTTTTGGTGGTATTTTGCGGCATTACGCGACGATAATCAGGGAAACGACCGTCAACTAGCTTAGAAGTGAAGACATAGTTGTTCACTTCAGCACGCACGTTTGAGTTACCAATTTGCAGCGTTACTGGCTGTTCAGGTGCATCCAATAGCTTCACTAGCTCTTGAACACCCTTACGAGGAACGATGATCTGCTTCTGAGCAAAATCCGCACCTAGCTGTGCTTGAGATACTGCCATACGGTGACCATCGGTCGCCACGCTGCGCAGGATAGAGCCTTCAATCTCAAATAACATACCGTTGAGGTAGTAACGAACGTCTTGGTTCGCCATTGAGAATTGAGTTTTCTCGATAAGACCGCGTAGTTCAGCTTGTGTCACTGACACTTCAACTTCACTGCTCCAGTCTTCAATATTTGGAAAATCGGCCGCAGGCAAGGTTGCCAATGAGAAACGGCTACGACCAGAGCGAACTTGAACACGGTCGCCATCCAATACCACAGTGATCACTGAGCTATCAGGTAAACCACGACAGATATCTAGGAATTTACGAGAAGGCACCGTGATGCTGCCCGCTTCGAAATCACCTTCAAGCGTTACACGGCTGATCAGTTCAACTTCTAGATCCGTTGCTGTCATCGACAACACGTTATCTTCTACTTTAATCAGTAGGTTTCCTAGAATTGGAAGCGTTGGCCTGCCACCTAGCGCGCCAGACACTTGTTGTAATGGCTTAATCAGATGACTACGTTCAATGGTAAATTTCATATCTTGCTCTTACGGTCTAAATGGCACGCATCATAATGCATGGCCAAGATTCTGCTTATTAAGGTTAAGAATACTGTGTATTAAGAAGAAAGGGTACGAATCAAGTTCGAATAATCTTCTTTAATGTCGTGGCTCTCTTCACGCAGCTGCGCAATCTTACGACAAGCGTGCAGTACGGTCGTATGGTCACGACCACCGAATGCATCACCAATCTCAGGCAAGCTGTGGTTAGTCAGCTCTTTCGCCAGTGCCATCGCCAATTGACGTGGACGAGCAACAGAACGAGAACGACGTTTAGACAGGAGATCGGCTACTTTGATTTTGTAGTACTCGGCCACTGTCTTTTGAATATTATCAATGGTGACCAGCTTCTCTTGTAGTGCAAGAAGGTCACGCAGTGCTTCACGTACGAAATCGATCGTGATTGGGCGACCGGTGAAGTTTGCATTCGCAATCACACGGTTCAATGCGCCTTCAAGCTCACGAACATTAGATCGTAGTCGCTTAGCAATAAAGAACGCCACTTCATCCGCAAGGTGAATTTGGTGGTCTTCTGCTTTCTTCATTAAGATCGCAACACGCGTCTCAAGCTCTGGCGGCTCAATCGCAACCGTCAAACCCCAACCGAAGCGAGATTTAAGACGATCTTCTACGCCGTTGATCTCTTTTGGATAACGGTCAGAAGTTAGAATGATCTGTTGGTTGCCTTCAAGCAGTGCATTAAAGGTATGGAAGAACTCTTCTTGAGAACGCTCTTTATTAGCAAAGAATTGGATGTCATCGATAAGCAATGCATCAACACTACGGTAGTAACGTTTGAACTCTTCGATCGCGTTGTTTTGCAGTGCCTTTACCATATCCTGAACAAAACGCTCAGAGTGCATGTACACCACTTTCGCATTTGGCTTGCCATCAACAATGGCGTTACCTACGGCGTGCAACAAGTGAGTTTTACCTAGACCGGTGCCACCGTATAGAAATAGAGGGTTATAAGCCGCACCTGGGTTATCCGCCACCTGACGTGCCGCAGCCAAACCCAGTTGGTTCGACTTACCCTCAACAAAGTTATTGAACTTATGCTTAGGGTTCACGTTTGAACGGTGGTTAATGTCCACGGCTACAGGCTCTTCATCACGCCATGTATTATGAACAGGCTTACGAGCTTGTAATTGTGCCGGAGCAGATGACTCAGCGGCCACATCGGCTGCCGTACGTGTACGAGTCGGTGCAGGTGTCGCTGGCTTTGGTGCAACCACGCGCTTGCTTCCCACTTCAAAATGCAGGTGCGGGATATCGTTGCCGCAATATTCTTGCAGCAAGCGGTTGATGCTATTTAAGTACTTATCACGAACCCAATCGAGTACGAATCGGTTCGGAGCAAATAGAGTTAGAGTATTGTCATTGAGCTCCGCTTGTAACGGACGAACCCACATACTGAATTCTGTAGCTGGTAACTCTTCTTGAAGCTGTTGCAAACACTGCAACCAAAGCGAAGATGACACGGTGCCCCCACTCTATTTAAGTAATATGAAATGACTGCTAATTTTACCTGTTGATAAGTCAGATCACCAGCAATTGATCACAGATCCAGTGAATAAGATCCAAGTTATTCACAATAAATTTGTAATTAATCGGTGGATCCACACATCTTGCCCCTAATTTACTCACATAACGATCCACTTATGCCCGGATCCTTGCTAGTTATCCCCAAATCAGGAATGCGATCTGGTTATGGTTAATAACATCTGGTTATTTATTCTATTGTGCATTTTCCCAGTAACATCCAATCCCATAAATATAAGGAGTTACCAAATGAATAACTGGATTAAGGCTGCAATTGCGGCTATCGCACTCTCTGCTGCTACTGTTCAAGCCGCGACTGAAGTTAAAGTCGGCATGTCTGGTCGCTACTTCCCGTTTACTTTCGTTAAACAAGACCAGCTACAAGGTTTTGAAGTGGATTTATGGGATGAGATCGGTAAGCGTAACGACTACAAGGTTGAATACGTAACGGCAAACTTCTCTGGTCTGTTCGGTCTTCTTGAAACGGGTCGAATCGATACCATTTCAAACCAAATTACAATGACGGATGCACGTAAAGCGAAATACCTATTCGCAGACCCATACGTAGTAGACGGCGCACAGATTACCGTTCGTAAAGGTAATGACAGCATCAAAGGCATCGAAGACCTAGATGGCAAGACAGTTGCGGTAAACCTGGGTTCAAACTTTGAACAACTGCTTCGCAGCTACGACAAAGACGGCAAGATCAATGTGAAGACCTACGATACAGGTATTGAACATGATGTCGCACTGGGCCGTGCAGATGCATTCGTAATGGATCGCCTATCAGCATTAGAGCTTATCAAGAAGACTGGTCTACCATTACAACTAGCAGGTCAGCCATTCGAAACAATTGAAAACGCTTGGCCTTTCGTTGACAACGACAACGGTAAAAAACTGCAAGCAGAAGTAAATGAAGCATTAGCAGCAATGCGCGCAGATGGTACGCTAGAAAGTATCTCTCAGAAATGGTTTGGTGCGGACATTACTCAGAAGTAATTACTCACTTTCTCCATTGAAGGCCCACTGCTTTACACAGCGGTGGGCTTTTTGCTTTTGTGTAACCGATTAAAAAGCCTGATATAACCGTACTTCAAAAGATAACAACACTTCCAATAAAAATACGAGATAGATTATGGGATTTGACTTTAATTACATGCTAGAGCTGTTGCCGATACTGCTGAAGTATCTGGGCACCACCATGGAGATGGCGATCTGGGGCTTGTTCTTTGCTCTGATCTTGTCTCTGATACTGGCGAACATTCGTGTATTCAAAATCCCAGTACTCGACCAGCTAAGCCAATTGTATATCAGCTTCTTCCGAGGCACGCCACTGCTGGTACAGCTATTCCTCCTTTATTATGGCTTACCACAAGTATTCCCGTGGATGGTGGGCTTAGACGCCTTCAGCGCTGCTGTGATTGGTTTAACCTTGCACTTTGCCGCGTACATGGCTGAAAGTATTCGTGCGGCGATTATTGGTATTGATCGCAGCCAGATGGAAGCCAGCCTTTCGGTAGGTATGACAACCAGCCAAGCGATGCTCCGAGTGATCTTGCCACAAGCCACTCGCGTGGCACTGCCATCATTGATGAACTACTTTATCGACATGATTAAGTCGACTTCGCTTGCATTCACCCTAGGTGTAGCAGAAATCATGGCTAAAGCTCAGATGGAAGCCTCTTCAAGTTTCCGCTTCTTCGAGGCTTTCTTAGCAGTCGCGCTGATTTACTGGGGCGTGGTGGTTATCCTCACTCGTATTCAAATTTGGGCCGAAGTGAAACTGAATAAGGCGTATGTACGATGATCAAATTACAAAATATTCACAAGCAGTTTGGTGACACCGAAGTTTTGAAAGGGATCGACCTAGAAATCAAGCAAGGTGAGATAATTGTCATCATAGGTTCAAGTGGAACGGGTAAATCTACCTTACTGCGTTGTGTGAACTTTCTAGAGCAAGCCGATCAAGGCACCATTTCGATTGATGATATTAATGTCGATGTTCAGAAACACACCAAAGCAGAGGTGCTTGCACTGCGTCGTAAGACTGGTTTTGTGTTCCAGAACTATGCCCTATTCGCTCATCAAACCGCGAGACAGAATATTGCAGAAGGTTTGATTACCGTTCGTGGTTGGAAAAAGCAGCAAGCCCATGAAAAAGCACAACAAATACTCGATGATATTGGTTTAGGTGACAAAGCCGATAGCTACCCAGCGGCGCTCTCTGGTGGCCAACAACAACGTGTTGGTATTGGCCGAGCAATGGCACTCCAACCTGAGCTTTTGTTGTTTGATGAGCCGACCTCAGCGCTTGATCCTGAATGGGTTGGCGAAGTGCTTAACTTAATGAAAAAGTTAGCAAATCAGCATCAAACCATGCTGGTGGTTACCCATGAAATGCAATTCGCTAGAGAGGTCGCAGACCGAGTGATCTTCATGGCTGACGGTCATATTGTCGAGCAGGGATCTCCACAGGATATTTTTGGTAATCCACAGGATCCTAAATTAAAAAAATTCTTAAATAAGGTTGGGATCGACTAAGGATCCTTGTGATTTTAGTTAATCTACGTATAATCCCCCGACCGGAATTTTAGTTAACCCAATCATTGACACTTTTTGTGACAGTGATTACAATTCCGCCTCTTTGTTGAGAGGCGTCGGTTTTCCTTTCTTATATAAAGAAGAGAAAAAATGCCCACGCCGGGTTTAACAAAAACCTAAAACTACTGATCAGTAAGGTAATTACAAATGAAACGCACTTTTCAACCTACAGTTCTAAAGCGTAAGCGTACTCACGGTTTCCGTGCTCGCATGGCTACTAAGAACGGTCGCGCAACAATCAATGCACGTCGTGCAAAAGGCCGTAAGCGTCTTTCTAAGTAATCTTTGATTATTTTGAATAAGCTAGCCTTCGGTCGGGAGTTACGCTTGTTAACTCCCGAACATTATCAAAATGTCTTCAAGCAAGCTCATCGAGCTGGCTCTCCTCATTTCACCATCATTGCTCGAAATAACTCTCTTTCAAATCCTCGCCTTGGATTAGCCGTTCCGAAAAAGCAGATTAAAACCGCAGTTGGTCGTAACCGATTCAAGCGTCTTACTCGTGAAAGCTTTCGTAACACTCAACACAAACTTCCTAACAAAGATTTTGTTGTAATCGCTAAGAAGAGCGCGCAAGATTTAAGCAATGAAGAAATGTTCAAGCTACTCGACAAATTATGGCTTCGCCTGTCTCGCCCTTCGCGTGGATAGCGCTAATACCCATCTATTTTTATAGATGGTTTATTAGTCCACTCATCGGCCCACGCTGCCGATTTACTCCAACCTGCTCTTTATATGCGATAGAAGCGTTGAAAGCTCACGGTTTTGTAAAAGGGTGTTGGTTATCAGGCAAACGTCTATTAAAATGCCATCCTTTGAACGAAGGGGGCTTTGACCCCGTTCCACCAGTCCAAAAACAAGACAGAGATAAATAACGATGGATTCTCAACGTAATATCCTGTTAATCGCATTGGCATTGGTTTCTTTCCTACTTTTCCAACAATGGAACGTAGCTAAGAACCCAGCACCACAAGCGGTTGAGCAGGCACAATCTGGCAGCACCCTACCAGCGCCATCTTATGCAGATGATCTAGACCCGGCTCCTGGTCAAGTTGCTTCTGCAAAAACTATCACAGTAACCACTGATGTACTGACTCTGTCAATTGATACGGTTGGTGGTGATGTCGTTAAAGCAAACCTAAATGATTACTCTGCTGAGTTCGATTCTGAAGATACGTTTGTTCTTCTTAAAAATGAACCAGGTCACCAATTTATCGCTCAAAGCGGTCTAGTTGGTCCTCAAGGTATCGATTTAAGCAGCACTAACCGCCCTAGCTACACGGTTTCAGCAGACAGCTTCAAGCTAGCTGAAGGTCAAGATGAACTACGCATCCCAATGACTTACCAAGCGAACGGCCTTGATTACACAAAAACATTCGTACTTAAACGCGGCAGCTACGCGATTGACGTTGAATACGATGTAATCAACAACTCTGGTAACAATGCGACATTCGGCATGTACGCTCACCTACGTCAAAACGTTATGGATGACGGCGGTAGCCTAACAATGCCAACTTACCGTGGTGGTGCTTACTCTACGGAAGATACGCGTTACAAAAAATACAGCTTCGACGACATGCAAGATCGCAACCTGTCTCTTAACCTAGCAAATGGTCAAGGTTGGGCAGCGATGATTCAGCACTACTTTGCAAGTGCTTGGATCCCACGCGACGAAGCGGGCAGCAACCTTTACACTCGTGTAATCGGTAACCTTGGCGACATCGGTGTTCGTATGCCGAACAAAACCATCGCTAACGGTGACGAAGCGAGCTTCAAAGCAACGCTTTGGGTTGGTCCTAAACTTCAAGACCAGATGGCTGAAGTTGCACCTAACCTAGACCTAGTAGTTGACTACGGTTGGTTATGGTTCATTGCTAAACCACTTCATACTCTGCTTTCGTTCATTCAAGGCATCGTTGTGAACTGGGGTCTAGCAATCATCTGTCTAACATTCATCGTTCGTGGTGCTATGTACCCACTAACGAAAGCTCAGTACACGTCTATGGCGAAAATGCGTATGCTTCAGCCTAAGCTGACTGCAATGCGTGAGCGTATTGGCGACGACCGTCAACGCATGAGCCAAGAAATGATGGAGCTTTACAAGAAAGAGAAAGTAAACCCACTAGGTGGTTGTTTACCTATCCTTCTGCAAATGCCTATCTTCATTTCGCTATACTGGGCACTAATGGAGTCTGTTGAACTGCGTCACTCACCGTTCTTCGGTTGGATTACTGACCTTTCAGCACAAGACCCATACTACATCTTGCCACTTCTGATGGGTGCTTCAATGTTCCTAATCCAGAAGATGAGCCCGACAACTGTAACGGATCCAATGCAGCAGAAGATCATGACCTTTATGCCGGTTATGTTCACATTCTTCTTCCTGTTCTTCCCTTCAGGTCTGGTTCTATACTGGCTAGTATCGAACATCGTAACTCTGATTCAGCAAACGCTTATCTACCGCGCGCTGGAAAAGAAAGGCTTACATTCTAAGTAAGTTCGATAATAGAAAGAGATAAAGAAAGGCGACCAAAAGGTCGCCTTTTTGTTTTTAGCTGATTACAATTCAGCTAATTGATTAATCGTGAACGCCCCTTTTTGGCTTTCACATGCTAGCAGGCACACCTATGACTACAGATACGATTGTTGCTCAAGCGACCGCGCCCGGCCGTGGTGGCGTCGGTATTATCCGCGTTTCCGGCCCATTGGCGACTCAGGTTGCCCTAGAAGTAACAGGAAAGACACTTAAGCCTCGCTACGCTGAGTACCTGCCTTTTAAATCGGCCGATGGCATCGAGCTCGACCAAGGTATCGCGCTTTACTTCCCTAACCCACATTCGTTCACTGGCGAAGACGTGTTAGAGCTGCAAGGCCACGGCGGCCCAGTGGTTATGGACATGCTCATCAAGCGCATCCTAACCATCTCCGGTGTACGTGCTGCGCGTCCAGGCGAGTTCTCAGAGCGTGCCTTCTTGAACGACAAAATGGATTTAACCCAAGCTGAAGCGATTGCTGACTTGATTGATGCAAGTTCAGAAGAAGCGGCAAAATCAGCGCTTCAGTCACTGCAGGGTGAGTTCTCTAAGCGCATTAACACGTTGGTCGATTCACTGATTCACCTACGAATCTATGTTGAAGCGGCTATCGACTTCCCAGAAGAAGAAATTGATTTCCTAGCTGACGGTAAAGTAAGTGCTGACTTACAGGCTATCATCGACAACCTGGAAGCCGTGCGCCAAGAAGCCAACCAAGGTGCCATCATGCGCGAAGGTATGAAGGTGGTAATTGCTGGTCGTCCAAATGCGGGTAAATCGAGCCTATTGAATGCACTGTCTGGCAAAGAGTCAGCGATTGTGACCGATATTGCCGGTACTACACGTGATGTTCTGCGTGAGCACATCCATATTGACGGTATGCCACTGCACATTATCGATACCGCAGGCCTACGTGATGCATCTGACGAAGTCGAAAAAATCGGTATTGAACGCGCTTGGGAAGAAATTGCTCAGGCAGACCGAGTTTTATTTATGGTGGATGGCACCACCACAGACGCCACCGACCCGAAAGATATCTGGCCAGATTTCGTTGATCGTTTACCAAATAACATAGGTATGACGGTGATTCGTAATAAAGCGGATCAAACCAGTGAAGAGCTGGGCATTTGCCATGTGAACGACCCAACCCTAATCCGCCTATCGGCAAAAACAGGCCAAGGTGTTGATGCACTGCGCAGCCATCTTAAGGATTGCATGGGCTTTGCTGGTGGTCATGAAGGTGGGTTTATGGCACGTCGTCGCCACTTAGACGCCCTAGAACGCGCCTCTGAGCACCTGGATATTGGCCAACAACAACTTGAAGGCTACATGGCTGGTGAGATCTTAGCGGAAGAGCTTCGTATTACTCAACAGCACCTCAATGAGATCACGGGTGAGTTCAGCTCTGACGATCTTTTAGGTCGCATCTTCTCTTCTTTCTGTATCGGTAAATAACCTTTAAAGGCCAGCATTAGCTGGCCTTTTTCTTTAGTAAGGACAGTTTAATGATCCACATTATTACAGGCAGCACCTTAGGCGGCGCCGAATACGTTGGCGATCACCTTAATGATCTTCTTGAAGAACAAGGTCATGAGATCACCCTACATAATCAGCCTGAGTACGATGATATTCCACAACAAGGCTTTTGGTTATTGGTGACTTCAACTCATGGTGCGGGTGAGTTTCCAGACAATATTAAGCCTTTTATTGACGCATTAACCCAACACTCTCCAGACTTAAACCAAGTTCGCTTTGCTGTCGTGGCGCTTGGCGATTCAAGCTACGATACCTTCTGTTTGGCCGGGAAATCCGTCCACAGCCAACTGGAAAACCTCGGTGCAAAACCGATTTCAGCTTGTTTTACCATCGATGTATTGGAAACTCCGGTACCTGAAGATGCTGTAGAAGCCTGGTTTAACGATCATAGCGACCAATTTTAACCTCTCCTTTCTTCCCAGAAGCGGCTTATGCCGCTTTTTTTGACTCCGAATATCGTGATTGTGAATAACTTTTTTTCAAAAATATCGAAAATAAGCGATTTATTTTCGATTTTCTCTGTGGATAAGATCATACATATACGGTGATTAACCTATAGTTATCCAAATAACAAGTTTTAAGCCAATTTACCCCTGTGAATAAGTAGCCATTTTGATCCCAGCTAATCCTCATCCTGATCAAAGTTAGATCACATCATTTGATCCAAAAAAGATCCATGATCTCGTTGATCATTTTCGATTTATCCACAGACCACATCGATCCTAATAATAGATCTAATAAAAGATCTCCTTAAAGATCTTATCTATATTAATTAAAAACAGCTTTCTCGAAAAATTCCAAAAACGTTTTCTCAGGCTATGAAAACAGGTAGAATATCGCTCCTTTTTATCAGTCTAGAAAACGTTTGAATACCTGAGGTCGGTTCATGCTTTATCACGAAAAATTTGACGTCATCGTTGTTGGTGGTGGCCATGCAGGAACGGAAGCCGCACTCGCATCTGCACGTACTGGTCAAAGTACGTTATTACTTACTCATAATATCGATACATTAGGACAAATGTCTTGTAACCCAGCCATTGGCGGGATCGGTAAGGGCCACTTGGTAAAAGAGGTCGATGCAATGGGTGGATTAATGGCGCAAGCTATTGATCATGCAGGTATTCAGTTCAGAACATTGAACGCATCAAAAGGCCCTGCGGTTCGTGCTACTCGTGCACAAGCTGACCGCGCGCTTTACAAAGCGTTTGTTCGTAACGTTCTTGAAAACACACCAAACCTGACTTTGTTCCAACAGTCGGTTGATGATTTGATCGTTGAACAGGATCAAGTGGTGGGTGTGGTGACACAGATGGGCCTTAAGTTCCGCGCAGATGCTGTGGTATTGACTGTAGGCACATTCCTAGGCGGAAAGATCCATATTGGTATGGAGAGTTCTTCTGGTGGTCGTGCGGGTGATCCACCATCGATCGCACTGGCTGACCGTCTTCGTGATCTTCCATTCCGAGTTGATCGCCTGAAAACAGGTACACCGCCACGTATCGATGCTCGTAGCGTTGATTTTTCTGAGCTTGAAGTTCAGCACGGTGATAACCCAACCCCTGTTTTCTCGTTCATGGGTAGCCGAGCGCAACAGCCTCGTCAAATCCCGTGTTACATCACGCATACCAACGAAAATACGCACGACGTTATTCGTGCCAACCTAGATCGCAGCCCAATGTACGCGGGTGTGATTGAAGGCATTGGCCCTCGTTACTGTCCTTCGATTGAAGATAAAGTGATGCGTTTTGCTGATAAGAACAGTCACCAAATCTTTATTGAGCCTGAAGGTCTAACGACACATGAGCTATACCCGAACGGTATCTCAACCAGTCTGCCGTTTGATGTACAGGTTCAAATTGTTCGCTCAATGAAGGGGTTCGAAAATGCTCACATCGTGCGTCCTGGCTACGCAATTGAGTATGATTTCTTTGATCCTCGTGACCTAAAGCTGACTTACGAAACCAAGTTTATCAAGGGTCTGTTCTTTGCTGGCCAAATCAATGGTACAACAGGTTACGAAGAAGCTGCAGCACAAGGCTTAATGGCCGGCCTGAATGCGAGTCTGTTTACGCAAGGCAAAGAAGGCTGGAGCCCACGTCGTGACCAAGCTTATATGGGCGTTCTTATTGATGACCTATCAACGATGGGCACTAAAGAACCTTACCGTATGTTTACGTCTCGTGCGGAATACCGTTTGTTGCTTCGCGAAGATAACGCCGATATCCGATTGACTGAGAAGTCTCGTGAACTTGGCCTTGTTGACGATGCACGCTGGGCTCGTTTCAACGAAAAAATGGACAACATGGAGAAGGAACGTCAACGTCTGAAAGAAACTTGGATTAATCCAAAGTCTGAAGACATCGGTGCATTAAACCAGATCCTAAAAACACCAATGTCTCGCGAAGCTAGTGGTGAAGATCTTCTTCGTCGTCCGGAAATGACTTATTCACAGCTCACAGCATTGGATCGTTTTAGCCCTGCATTGGAAGATCAACAAGCGTCTGAGCAAGTTGAGATCCAAGTGAAGTACGAAGGCTACATTCAGCGCCAACAAGACGAAATCGAAAAATCACTGCGTCATGAAAACACCAAACTGCCTGCTGATATCGATTACAGCAAGGTGAAAGGGCTTTCTAACGAAGTGGTTCTAAAACTGACAACCACTAAACCAGACTCTATTGGTATTGCTTCTCGTATTTCAGGTATCACACCTGCAGCAATCTCAATTTTGTTGGTTTACCTGAAAAAGCACGGCCTATTAAAAAAAGGTGAGGAAGCATAATGAGCGCATTACGCGAGAAACTGGATCACCTGATTGGCCAGACTGAATTAGAAGTATCTGAAAAACAACGTGGCCAATTGGTTGGCTACGTTGAGTTACTGAATAAGTGGAACAAGGCGTATAACCTAACGTCAGTTCGTGATCCGCTAGAAATGATGGTGAAACATATCTTAGATAGCATCATTGTTAGCATTCACTTACAAGGTAAGCGCTTTATTGACGTTGGCACGGGCCCTGGTCTTCCTGGGATTCCGCTCTCAATCATGAATCCTGACTGCGAGTTTTACTTGCTAGATAGCTTGGGTAAGCGTATTCGTTTTATCAAACAGGTGATTCATGAACTGGGTATTGACAACGTTGTGCCGGTTCAAAGTCGTGTTGAAGAGTTTCAACCTGAAGAAAAGTTTGATGCAGTGCTCAGTCGTGCATTTGCATCAATGACAGACATGGTAGAGTGGTGTCACCATTTACCTAAAGAGCAATCCGGTGTATTTTTGGCTCTTAAGGGACAACATCCTAGAGACGAAATCGACCTGTTACCTGAATGGTGTTCAGTGACAGACATTAAAGCTTTGCAAGTACCAGAGCTTGATGGAGAGCGTCATCTAGTAACTTTATCGCGTCAGGGATAATCAGCGAGGCCATAGTGGGTAGAATTGTAGCAATTGCCAACCAGAAGGGCGGCGTAGGAAAAACAACAACTTGCATTAATTTAGCAGCATCAATGGCGGCAACAAAACGCAAGATATTGGTTGTTGACCTCGATCCTCAAGGTAATGCCACTATGGCGAGCGGTGTCGACAAATATCAAGTTGAAGCAACTGCTTACGATTTGTTGGTTGAAGATACCCCATTTGATGAGGTAGTTTGCCGAAGTACATCTGGCAACTACGACCTCATCGCCGCTAACGGTGATGTTACTGCGGCAGAAATCAAGCTGATGGAGGTCTTTGCTCGCGAAGTTCGCCTTAAGAATGCACTGGCATCCATTCGCGATAATTATGATTTCATCTTTATTGATTGCCCACCTTCTCTAAATCTTCTTACAATTAACGCGATGGCTGCGGCCGACTCCGTGTTAGTTCCAATGCAATGTGAATACTTTGCTCTGGAAGGTTTGACTGCGTTGATGGATACCATCAGTAAGCTCGCTGCGGTTGTTAACGAGAACCTGAAGATCGAAGGTCTTCTGCGTACTATGTATGATCCTCGAAACCGCTTATCGAACGAAGTATCTGATCAACTCAAAAAACACTTCGGTAGCAAAGTCTACCGAACTGTGATCCCTAGAAATGTGCGTCTGGCAGAAGCGCCAAGTCATGGCAAGCCAGCAATGTACTACGACAAATATTCCGCTGGTGCTAAAGCATATCTTGCTCTGGCAGGCGAAATGTTGCGTCGTGAAGAAGTCCCAGTATAGGTCTAACCAAAGGAATTCGCTCAATGTCTAAGCGTGGTTTAGGAAAGGGGCTAGATGCATTGCTTGCAACTAGCTCGTTGGCTCGTGAAAAACAGCAAGTTGCTTCTCATAGTCAGGCGTTGTCTGCTGATGGAGAGCTAACAGAACTGGCTGTTGGTTGCTTAAAGCCAGGTGTTTATCAACCGCGTAAGGATATTGCGCCTGAAGCACTAGAAGAACTAGCCGCTTCAATCCAGTCTCAAGGCATTATTCAGCCAATCGTAGTACGCCCTTTAGCGCACGACCAGTTTGAGATTATCGCTGGTGAACGTCGTTGGAGAGCGGCTCGTCAAGCTGGCCTAAAACAAGTGCCATGTCTGATCAAGCGAGTGGAAGACAAAGCCGCGATTGCGATGGCATTGATCGAGAATATTCAGCGTGAAGACCTGAATGTTATCGAAGAATCACAAGCGCTAGAGCGTCTACAGAACGAATTTGAACTGACGCATCAACAAGTCGCTGATGTGATCGGTAAATCAAGAGCAACGGTTAGTAACTTATTACGTCTAAATCAGCTCGAAAATGAAGTAAAAGGTTTAGTTTCTAATAAACAACTGGAAATGGGGCATGCTCGAGCACTGCTTGCGCTAGAGGGTGATATCCAGGTTGAAGCTGCGAATACAGCGGCAACCAAAAAAATGACCGTGCGTCAAACTGAGCAACTTGTCAAAAAGTGCTTAAAACCAGACGTTGAACCTGAATCGAAGCCTGAAGATACAGAAGCTATCGAACTTTCACGAAGACTCACGGAAAAATTGCAAGCAAACGTTTCAGTTACTCGTTCTGTTAGCGGTAAGTCAAAAGTGACAATTACTCTTGATGAGCCTCACAAATTAGAGCAACTTATTGCTAAACTAGAGTACTAAATGAGATAATTGATTTAGGTCAATTATGTAATAAATAAGTAATTTCGTACAAAAGTTGTAGGTTTGTATACAAAAATGTAAATGATTGCTGCATTGTTATTGCAATCAATTTGGCTGAACGTATAATTTTCGCCAATTTCTCAGCACGCTTTTAAGCGAGTAGTAAAGAAGGCTTAAAAGAGGAACGAATACATGGTAGCGGCGTTAGCAAGACCAGGACGAGTGCTTGCAAAGCAAATGTTATTGATCGAGCTTAGCGCGGTTATATTAGTGGCGATAGGGTTAGGTTTAGCTGTTAATCCTGATTGGGGTTTTGCTGCATTAATCGGTGGCGGTATTTTTGTCATCGCGAATGTAGTTTTTTGTGTGTGTGCTTTCCTATTTTGTGGAGCTCGCGCAACTAAGTTAGTTGCGGCGTCGTTCTATGCAGGCGAAGCGCTAAAAATCCTTATCACAGTTCTACTATTCTCTATTGTCTACATGTATATGCAGGTGGAATTAGTTCCCCTCAAACTGACCTATTTACTGGTTCTAGGTATTAATATCTTTGCGCCAGTGCTTTTCATTAACAATAAAAAATAGGATGAGTTATGGCTGCGCCAACAGCATCCGGATACATTGACCACCATTTACAAAACCTTTCTTTAGCTAAGTTTGGTCTTGTAGAGGAAACAAGTTTCTGGAACGTACATATAGACAGTCTGTTTTTTTCGGTGTTGACCGGGGTGTTATTCCTTTGGGTTTTTCGCTCCGTCGCTAAGAAAGCAACAGTAGGTGTACCTGGTAAGCTTCAGTGTTTTGTTGAAATGGTCGTTGAATTCGTTGACAGCAACGTTAAAGATACTTTCCATGGACGTAACCCTCTGATTGCTCCATTAGCACTGACTATATTTTGCTGGATTATTTTAATGAACTTGATGGACTTAGTGCCAATCGATTTCTTACCATATCCTGCAGAGCATTGGCTAGGTATCCCTTACTTGAAAGTGGTTCCTTCAGCTGATGTAAATATAACCATGTCAATGGCCTTAGGCGTTTTTGCTCTGATGATCTACTACAGCATCAAAGTTAAAGGTCTAGGTGGGTTTGCCAAAGAACTTGCTTTACATCCATTTAATCACCCGATCATGATTCCGTTTAATCTACTGATTGAAGTGGTCTCGCTATTAGCGAAGCCTTTGTCACTTGGTATGCGTTTATTCGGTAATATGTTTGCAGGTGAGGTTGTATTCATTCTTTGTGCGGCAATGTTACCGTGGTACTTACAATGGGTAGGTTCACTACCTTGGGCTATCTTCCATATCTTGGTTATTTTGATTCAAGCATTTGTTTTCATGATGTTAACAATTGTTTACTTATCAATGGCCCATGAAGATGGCGATCACTAAAATTTTTTTAAGCTTTATTCTTACTATTAATGTTAATCGGAGAACGTAAATGGAAACTGTACTGAGTTTTTCAGCAATCGCTGTTGCTATTATTGTTGGTCTTTGTGCCGTAGGTACTGCAATTGGTTTTGCTATTCTTGGTGGTAAATTCCTAGAGGGCGCTGCGCGTCAACCTGAAATGGCTCCTATGCTACAAGTTAAGATGTTCATCATCGCTGGTCTACTGGATGCTGTTCCAATGATCGGTATCGTAATCGCACTACTATTCACGTTTGCTAACCCATTTGTTGGTCAACTAGCAGGCTAATTAACTCTCAATAGTTAATTAAATTTTTGTAGTTGATTCTTAACGAGGGGTAGCTGTTGTGAATATGAACGCAACTCTGTTAGGTCAAGCAATTGCTTTTTCACTTTTTGTTTGGTTCTGCATGAAATATGTATGGCCACCAATCATGCAAGCAATTGAAGAGCGTCAGAAGAAAATTGCTGACGGTCTAGTAGCCGCTGAACGCGCTGCTAAAGACTTGAACCTGGCACAAGCCAACGCTTCTGAGCAAATGAAAGAAGCAAAGCGCACTGCAACTGAGGTTATTGAACAGGCAAACAAACGCAAAGCTCAAATTATTGATGAAGCTCGCGAAGAGGCTCAGGCAGAACGCCAGAAGATCTTAGCGCAAGCTGAAGCAGAAATTGAAGCTGAGCGCACACGTGCCCGTGATGACCTGCGCAAACAAGTCGCAACTCTGGCTATAGCTGGTGCTGAGAAAATCCTTGAACGTACTATCGATAAAGATGTACACGATGATCTTCTTAACAACATTACTGCAAAACTTTAAAGCAAGGGGCTGTATATGTCTGATTTGACTACAATCGCACGCCCCTATGCTAAAGCAGCGTTTGACTTTGCGGTAGATAAAGGTGAGCTAGACCAATGGGGTCAGATGCTTACTTTTGCTGCCGAAGTGGCACAAAATGATGATGTTCATAATTTATTAAGCGGTTCTATGACTGCTGAAAAATTAGCTGAAGTATTCATTGTAATTTGTGGCGAACAATTTGATGAATTCGGCCAAAACTTAATTAAAGTGATGGCAGAGAACGGCCGCTTAATGGCTTTTCCTGATGTTTGCAAAGAGTTCTTTATACTCAAAAAAGAGTATGAGAAAGAGATCGACGTTGAAGTGACTTCAGCAGTTGAACTTTCTGAAGAACAACGCGCAGATATCAGCAGCAAATTGGAACAGCGCTTAGCGCGCAAAGTTCAGCTGAATTGCAGTATAGATGAGACTCTACTTAGTGGAGTTATTATTCGAGCCGGAGACCTAGTCATCGATAACTCAGCGCGCAGTCGTTTAGACCGCCTGAGCGATGCATTGCAGTCTTAATGGGGATTGGAGCATGCAACTTAATTCCACTGAAATTAGCGATCTAATTAAACAACGTATTGAATCATTCGACGTTGTTAGTGAAGCTCGCAATGAAGGTACTATCGTTTCGGTAAGCGATGGCATCCTTAGCATTCACGGCCTAGCGGACGTGATGCAAGGTGAAATGATTGAACTACCGGGTGGCCGTTACGCGCTAGCACTTAACTTGAACCGTGATTCGGTTGGTGCTGTTGTAATGGGCCCATATGCTGACCTACAGGAAGGCATGAAAGTTACAGGTACTGGCCGCATTCTTGAAGTGCCAGTAGGTCCAGAACTACTTGGTCGTGTTGTAAACACACTAGGTGAGCCAATTGATGGCAAAGGTCCTATCGAAGCGAAACTGACTTCGCCTGTAGAAGTAATTGCACCAGGTGTAATCGACCGTAAATCGGTAGACCAACCTGTACAAACTGGTTACAAGTCTGTTGACTCAATGATCCCAATCGGTCGTGGTCAACGTGAACTAGTAATCGGTGACCGTCAAACTGGTAAAACAGCGATGGCGATCGATGCGATTATTAACCAAAAAGATTCAGGTATTTTCTCTATCTACGTAGCAATCGGTCAGAAAGCATCGACTATCGCTAACGTAGTTCGCAAACTAGAAGAGCACGGCGCGCTAGCTAACACTATCGTTGTTGTTGCATCAGCTTCTGAATCTGCAGCGCTACAATACCTAGCGCCATACGCAGGTTGTGCGATGGGTGAATACTTCCGTGATCGCGGTGAAGATGCACTGATTGTTTATGATGATCTATCTAAGCAAGCTGTAGCTTACCGTCAGATCTCGCTACTACTTAAGCGTCCACCTGGTCGTGAAGCGTTCCCTGGTGATGTTTTCTACCTTCACTCTCGTCTACTAGAGCGTGCTGCTCGTGTAAGCGAACACTACGTAGAAACATTCACTAACGGTGAAGTGAAAGGCAAGACTGGTTCTTTAACTGCTCTTCCTATCATCGAAACGCAAGCTGGTGACGTATCTGCATTCGTACCGACGAACGTAATCTCGATTACCGATGGTCAGATCTTCCTACAAACTGAGCTATTCAACGCGGGCGTACGTCCAGCTGTTGACCCAGGTATCTCAGTATCTCGTGTAGGTGGTTCAGCGCAGACTAAAATCATCAAGAAGCTATCTGGCGGTATCCGTACAGCTCTAGCACAGTACCGTGAACTTGCGGCATTCGCACAGTTCTCGTCTGACCTTGATGAAGCGACTAAGAAGCAGCTAGACCATGGTCAAAAAGTTACAGAGCTAATGAAGCAGAAGCAATACGCTCCTATGTCTGTATTTGACCAAGCACTTGTAATCTTCGCTGCAGAGCGTGGTTACCTTCAAGACGTAGAGCTTGCTAAGCTTCTAGACTTTGAAGCTGCTTTACTGTCGTTTGCTCGCGGTCAATATGGCGATCTAGCTACACAGATCGACACAACGGGTGCTTACAACAATGATATCGAAGCTGAGCTGAAGAAGCTTGTTGACGATTTCAAAGCAACCCAGACCTGGTAATTGGTGGGTGGCCTTCGGGTCACCTCATACCATTAACGGAGAGTAACGATGGCCGGCGCAAAAGAGATACGTAATAAAATCGGTAGTGTTAAAAGCACACAGAAGATTACGAAAGCAATGGAAATGGTAGCAGCTTCAAAAATGCGTCGTTCTCAAGACGCAATGGAAGCTACTCGTCCATATGCAGAAACAATGCGTAAAGTGATCGGTCATTTGGCTAACGGTAGCCTTGAGTATAAGCATCCTTATCTTGAGGAACGTGAAGCCAAACGTGTTGGTTACATCATCGTTTCTACAGACCGTGGTCTTTGTGGTGGTTTGAACATTAACTTGTTCAAGAAAGCCATGAACGACATGAAAGATTGGTCTGAGAAAGGTGCTGACGTTGAACTGGCAATTATCGGTTCAAAAGCAACAGCATTTTTCAACAACAGCGGCGCGAAAGTAGCAGCTCAAGTTTCTGGCCTAGGCGATAGCCCTAGTCTTGAAGACTTAATCGGCTCTGTAAGCGTAATGCTAAAGAAATATGATGAAGGTGAATTGGATCGCCTGTTCGTAGTGTTCAACAAGTTTGAAAACACTATGGTACAAGAACCAACGATCGATCAATTACTTCCTTTGCCTAAATCAGATAGCGAAGACATGAAACGCGATCATGCTTGGGACTACATTTATGAGCCTGAGCCAAAACCACTACTAGATGCACTATTGGTTCGTTACGTCGAATCTCAAGTGTACCAAGGTGTGGTAGAGAACCTTGCTTGTGAGCAAGCGGCTCGAATGATTGCAATGAAAGCTGCAACCGACAACGCTAGCGACCTAATCGATGATTTAGAGCTTGTGTACAACAAGGCGCGTCAAGCGGCTATTACACAAGAACTTTCTGAAATCGTTTCAGGCGCAGCAGCGGTTTAATCGCTTATTCGTTTTAAGCTTAGGTAAAACTAAATAGTTAGAGGATTAACGATGGCTACAGGTAAGATCGTACAGATCATCGGTGCGGTAGTCGACGTAGAGTTCCCACAGGGCGAAGTACCTCGTGTATACGATGCTCTGAATGTTAATGAAGTGAAAGAGCGTCTAGTTCTTGAAGTTCAGCAACAACTTGGCGGTGGCGTAGTTCGCGCAATCGTAATGGGTAGCTCTGATGGTTTACGTCGTGGTTTGACAGTTGAAAATACTGGCGCTCCAATCTCAGTACCAGTAGGTACTAAGACCTTAGGTCGTATCATGAACGTTCTAGGTGACGCGATTGATGAGTGTGGTGAAATCGGTGCAGAAGAGCACTACGCAATTCACCGTGAAGCTCCAAGCTACGAAGAACAGTCTAACGAGACAGCTCTTCTAGAGACGGGTGTTAAGGTAATCGACTTGGTTTGTCCATTCGCTAAGGGTGGTAAAATCGGTCTATTCGGTGGTGCAGGTGTAGGTAAGACCGTTAACATGATGGAACTTATCAACAACATCGCACTTCAACACTCTGGCCTATCTGTATTTGCAGGTGTAGGTGAGCGTACTCGTGAAGGTAACGATTTCTACTTTGAAATGCAGGAAGCAGGCGTTGTAAACGTTGAAAACCCTGAAGAATCTAAAGTAGCGATGGTTTACGGTCAGATGAACGAGCCACCAGGTAACCGTCTACGTGTTGCACTGACTGGTCTAACAATGGCTGAGCGTTTCCGTGACGAAGGTCGTGACGTTCTACTATTCGTAGATAACATCTACCGTTACACGCTTGCAGGTACTGAGGTATCAGCACTTCTAGGCCGTATGCCTTCTGCGGTAGGTTACCAACCTACTCTTGCAGAAGAAATGGGTGTTCTACAAGAGCGTATCACGTCAACTAAGCAAGGTTCTATCACGTCTGTACAGGCGGTATACGTACCTGCGGATGACTTGACTGACCCGTCTCCAGCAACAACGTTCGCGCACTTGGATGCAACGGTTGTACTTAACCGTAACATCGCAGCTATGGGTCTATACCCAGCGATCGACCCGCTAGATTCTACATCTCGCCAACTGGATCCATTGGTAGTTGGACAAGAGCACTACGACATCGCTCGTGGCGTTCAGTCTACACTTCAGCGCTATAAAGAGCTGAAAGATATCATTGCTATCCTAGGTATGGACGAGCTATCTGAAGAAGATAAGCAAGTAGTATCTCGTGCTCGTAAGATTGAGAAGTTCCTTACTCAGCCTTACCACGTAGCGGAAGTATTTACTGGTGACCCAGGTGTTTACGTACCTCTAAAAGAGACTCTACGTGGCTTCCAAGGTCTACTATCTGGTGAATACGATGACATTCCAGAGCAAGCGTTCATGTACTGCGGTACTATCGACGAAGCTATTGAGAATGCTAAGAAGCTATAAGGCTAACTAGGAGGCGATATGGCAGCAATAACCTTTCACCTAGACGTAGTAAGTGCAGAGAAAAAGCTTTTCTCTGGTCTTGTTGAGACGTTTCAGGTGACCGGTAGTGAGGGTGAGCTTGGTATTTTCCATGGTCATACTCCACTGCTGACCGCTATCAAGCCTGGTATGGTGCGTATTGTTAAGCAGCACGGCCACGAAGAAATCATTTATGTTTCTGGTGGTATGGTAGAAGTTCAGCCTGGTACAGCGACTGTACTGGCTGATACAGCTATCCGTGGTGAAGAACTAGACGCAGCAAAGGCGGAAGAAGCTAAGCGCAAGGCTGTGGAGAATATCCAAAATCAGCATGGCGACATAGACTTCGCACAAGCGGCCGGTGAACTGGCTAAAGCCATTGCTCAGTTACGAGTTATCGAACTGACAAAACAGCGCCGCTAATCTTTTATAAGATTATTGGTTCTGATCTAAAGGCGACCCTTGGGTCGCCTTTTTGTTTTTTTGCATTCTCATAATTGTTCGTTTACGTATCGCTACCGATTAAATGGTTATTACGATTTAAGTTTTTGCCTCAAAACGGTTACAATATCAGCTTAATAAAAATTACGTCGGATAGGTTTACAATGAAGTTTAGCGCGGTAATTCTTGCAGCGGGCAAAGGTACTCGCATGTACTCAAACACACCAAAAGTTCTGCATACTCTTGCAGGTAAACCAATGGTGAAGCATGTGATCGATACCTGTAATGGTCTAGGCGCTCAAAATATCCACTTGGTTTACGGCCATGGTGGTGATCAGATGAAGGCTACTTTGGCTGAGGAATCGGTAAATTGGGCTCTGCAAGCTGAGCAGCTAGGCACCGGTCACGCGGTTGATCAGGCATCAGCGCACTTTGCTGATGATGAGAAAGTACTGGTGCTTTACGGTGATGTTCCTCTTATTTCGCCTGAAACTATTGAAAACCTATTAGACGCTCAACCAAACGGTGGTATTGCACTACTTACCGTTGTACTGGACAACCCAATGGGCTACGGCCGTATTATTCGTCGTAATGGTCCAGTAGTGGCGATCGTTGAACAAAAAGATGCAACGGATGAGCAGAAGCTTATCAAAGAGATCAACACTGGTGTTATGGTAGCGACGGGTGGCGATCTTAAGCGTTGGTTATCAGGTCTAAGCAATGACAACGCGCAAGGTGAATACTACCTGACTGACGTTATTGCAGCCGCTCACGACGAAGGTCGTGCGGTAGAGGCTGTACACCCTGTAAGTCCAATTGAGGTTGAAGGCGTTAACGACCGTTCTCAACTGGCTCGTTTAGAGCGTGCTTACCAAGCTGAGCAAGCAGACAAGTTATTGAAGCAGGGCGTTATGCTACGCGATCCAAGTCGCTTTGACTTACGCGGTGAACTTCAGTGTGGTATGGATGTTGAGATTGATACCAACGTTATCATCGAAGGTAGCGTAAGTATTGGCGATAACGTGGTTATTGGCACAGGCTGTGTATTGAAAGACTGTGAGATTGATGACAACACCATTGTTCGTCCATACAGCGTCATTGAAGGTGCTACGGTTGGTGAAGACTGTACTGTTGGTCCTTTCACTCGTCTACGTCCGGGTGCGGATATGCGTAACAATTCACACGTCGGCAACTTCGTAGAAGTGAAGAATACTCGTCTTGGTGAGGGTTCTAAAGCGAACCACCTAACATACCTCGGTGATGCTGAAATTGGTCAGCGCGTAAACGTAGGTGCGGGTGCGATTACTTGTAACTACGACGGTGCAAACAAATTTAAGACTATCATTGGCGATGACGTATTTGTTGGTTCAGATAGCCAATTAATCGCTCCTGTTACCATTGGCAACGGCGCGACTGTTGGTGCTGGCTCTACGGTAACACGCGATGTTTCTGACAATGAACTGGTTATCAGCCGTGCGAAAGAGCGCAAGATTGCTAACTGGCAGCGCCCAGTTAAGAAAAAGTAGCCTCACAATTATTGTTTGAATTAAAGAGAGCCAGTAGCATTGTTACTGGCTTTTTCTTAGCGATGTTGAAATAAAAAGAGCGAGTAATCTCGCTCTTTTTTGTTTTCATTAAACGAGAAACTAGTCTTGTTTTTCGTCTGCCACTACTCGAGAGTTATCTGGTGTCACGAAGTGTTCAGACAGCTCTTTGTTCGAAATAATGTAGCCAACCCACAATGCGCCTAAACAAATCACAACCGCGATGCCTGTTGCACTTAGTGCTTGGCTCGCCATTGCAGCTACCAAGGCACTTGATAGGCCACTGATGCTGATTTGCAGGCTGTTCTGTAGACCTGCCGCTGTTGCTGGACTTTGTTTCGCACTTGATAGGGCACGGTTTACTACGATTGGGTAAAGTGCGCCATTCGCTACTGCAATCAAACAGAAAGGTGCAAGTAGAGGCCAGATTGACGTCAGTTTCCATTGTGATGCGATGAAGATAAGCATCGCAGCTACGCTGAACAAACCGATAAGGTTTCTTAGTACAACGCCATCACCATACTTTTTCACTGCTTGCTTACCGAAGTAACCACCCGCCATGAAGGCGATCGTTTGTGGGATAAAGCTTAAGCCGATGTCTTTTGCTTCATAACCTAGCTGAGCCATGATCTCAGGCATACCCGTTAGGTAAGCAAAGAACGCTGCTGAAGCCGATGCAAACATCAATACATTGCCCATGTAAGGCTTTGATTTAAGAAGTGCCTTAATATCTGTTTTGATAGATGTTTGTTTTACTTCTGGCGCTTCCTTCGGTTGAGCCATCGTTGTTGCTACCAGCAGTGCACCCATCAGCGTTAACGTGATGAAGATACTGTGCCAGCCGAAGTTGTCTGCCAGTAGTACACCAAGTTGAGGTGCTAATGCTGGAGATAGGGCAACCAAAGGCATGATGGTTGCAAAAATTTGTTGGCTGCTGCTCTGAGAGTAACGCTTAATCACCATTGCTTGCCAAATTACCGCAGGAGCACATACACCGATCGCTTGAATGAAGCGTAGTGTCAATAGGTGCCATACCTCGGTGCTGAATGCCAAGCCGAATGAAGCTGCCGTAAAGATAACAAGACCAACCGCTAGCGTATTGCGGTGACCGAATTTGTCACTCGCCAGGCCCCAAAGAAGCTGACCCATAGCCATACCACCAAGGAACACTGTTAGAGACAGCGCGATTTGCTCTGGACCGGTTGCGAAATCGATCTCCATCGCCTTAAATGCAGGAAGGTACATATCGGTCGCAATAAAACCAAGCATTGAAAGTACAGCAAGGTAGACCAATTGAAATTTAGAAATATTCATAAGATGCCATTAAGCTAAAAGTAGTGATGTATTTATCATCAAAAAAATTGTTTGATAGACAGAAGTTAAAGCCCCTGTTTATTTATGCTGACATTCTATTTTTCAGACCTGATAAAATAAAACGCTAAAATATGTGGTTATCAATCAAAAAATTTGAAGGCTTATGTTCTCTAAATCCTCTCTAGAAATGCTCGATACGGTTGCTCGCCTAGGTAGCTTTACTGCTGCTGCGGAACAATTGCACAAAGTGCCCTCGGCAATCAGCTATGGTGTTAGGCAGGTCGAACAGGAGCTGGATGTATTACTTTTCAGACGCTTACCAAGAAAAGTAGAGCTGACGCCTGCTGGGGAGTTGTTTATTGAAGAGGCTCGTCAACTGCTGAGACAGATGGAAGAACTCAGTGCGCAAACTCGCCGAGCTGCGCGTGGTTGGAAGAAAACCTTGCGTCTAACGCTCGATAACGTGGTTAAGCTTGATAAGATGAAGCCGATGATTGAAGAGTTCTATCAAACTTTTGAGTTTGCTGAGCTTCAGATCAACATGGAGGTGTTTAACGGTTCTTGGGAAGCCATCGCTCAGGGTAGGGCGGACATCGTGATTGGCGCAACTTCTGCGATTCCAGTCGGTGGAGACTTTGAGGTGAAAGACATGGGGCGCTTAGATTGGGCGTTTGTGATGTCACCAAGCCATCCGTGTGTGCGAGAGCAAAACCTCAATGAAGAGTTCGTGAGTCAGTTTCCTGCCATCTGTTTGGATGATACCTCTAGCGTGCTACCTAAACGCCATACTGGCCACTATGRCAACCAAAGGCGTCTATTGTTGCCTAACTGGTACAGTGCGATTGAGTGCCTCAAGAATGGTGTTGGAGTGGGTTACATGCCAAGGCATATTGCTGCTCCTATTATTGAACAAGGTTTGCTGGTGGAGAAAATCTTGCCAGAGCCAAGCCCGCAGAGTCATTGCTGTTTAGTTTGGCGAAAAGATGACAACCATAAATTGATCGAATGGATGGTGAAGTACCTAGGATCAAGTGAACAACTTCATCAAGATTGGTTGGATCATCGCAAAGCGATCTAATGATCCATTTGAAAGGGATCTTTGGGATGCTTGGTCTGAATAGGCACCAATAAAAAGAGCGAGTAAAAACTCGCTCTTTTTGGTTCGATAATTTAACGCTTAAGACAAGAAGAACTTGTAGGAAGGGTTATCGGTTTCATCTTTACACTGGTAACCAAGCTCTCGTAAATGTGTTGAGAACTGAGCTAGATCATCATCGCCAAGTTCGAAGCCACACAATACTCGACCATAATCGGCACCGTGGTTGCGATAGTTGAACAGGCTGATGTTCCAGTGGGTACCTAGGGTATCAAGGAACTTAATCAAGGCACCTGGGTATTCCGGAAACTCAAAGCTGTATAGGCGTTCTTTCAATGGTTTTGATGGTTTGCCGCCAATCATGTAGCGAATGTGCAGTTTTGCCATCTCATCATCAGAAAGGTCGACCACTGGATAGCCGCCCTCACGTAGGTCATTGATGATGTGCTCGAGCTCTTCTTGACCACCTTGTAGACGTACACCAACGAAGATATTCGCTAGGCTTTCGTCGTTGTGGCGGTAGTTAAACTCCGTCACCGCTCGGCCGCCAATAATATTGCAGAACTCTAGGAACGCTCCTTGTCGCTCAGGGATAGTCACCGCAAGCAAACCTTCGCGCTTCTCACCCAACTCACAACGTTCAGACACATAGCGCAGACCGTGGAAGTTGGTGTTAGCACCAGACAGTACCGTCGCCAGTTGCTTGCCTTGCAGTTGGTTCTGCTCAGCAAACTTTTTCAAGCCAGCCAGAGCAAGCGCTCCTGAAGGTTCAGCAATCGCACGAGTGTCTTCAAAGATGTCTTTCACCGCCGAGCAGATCTCATCACTAGACACGGCAACGTGACCATCGATGTACTGCTGACATAGGCGGAATGTCTCTTCACCAATGCGTTTAACCGCAACGCCATCAGCAAACATACTGACTTGGTCAAGAACCACAGGCTCACCAGCATCCAGTGCTGCTTTCAAGCAAGACGAGTCTTCTGGCTCAACCGCGATGACTTTAATTTCTGGCATCAGCTGTTTAACCAGCACAGCAACACCAGCAGCTAAGCCACCACCACCAACAGGCACAAAGATGTAATCCATGTGACCATTCTGCTGAAGCATCTCCATACCCATGGTGCCTTGCCCAGCGATCACCAATGGGTGATCGAATGGAGGCACAAAGGTATAGCCGTGTTCAACAGAAAGACGTTCAGCCTCTGCTTTAGCTTCATCAAAGTTGCTGCCGTGCAGAACCACGTTACCGCCAAAGCCACGCACTGCATCGACCTTGATGTCAGGAGTGGTTTTTGGCATCACAATCGTGGTTTGAATACCAAGTTTAGAACCGGACAGTGCCATACCTTGAGCGTGGTTACCCGCCGATGCAGCAATCACACCGGCAGCTTTCTGTTGCTCTGAAAGGCTTGATACCATGTTGTAGGCACCACGTAGCTTGAACGAGTGGACCGGCTGGCGGTCTTCACGCTTTAGCTGAACCTGATTACCAATACGAGCACTTAAGCGAGGCATCTCTTGCAGAGGTGTTACTATTGCTGCTTCGTAAACTGGTGCTCTCAGGATCTGGCGCAGGTAATCTGCGCCAGTTTGTTTTACGGGACTGACCGTGTCATCACTCATAGACTAGCCCTCTAGCTTAGACTTATCACGCACGGCGCCTTTGTCGGCACTGGTTGCCATGCTTGCGTAAGCTTTCAGTGCGAATGAAACTTCACGCTGACGGTTTTCTGGTTTCCAGCCTAGTGCGTCTTGCTTAACACGACGCGCTTCTAGTTCAGTTTCAGGCACGTCAAGTGTGATCGAACGGCTAGGGATGTCGATAGTGATGATGTCGCCAGTATTCACTAGACCAATCACACCGCCACTTGCTGCTTCTGGAGAAGCGTGACCGATAGACAGACCCGATGTACCACCAGAGAAACGACCATCAGTCAGGAGTGCACATGACTTGCCTAGGCCCATCGATTTTAGGTAAGTGGTTGGATAAAGCATTTCTTGCATGCCCGGACCACCTTTAGGGCCCTCGTAACGAATCACAACCACTTCGCCCGCTTTCACTTTGCCGCCTAAGATGCCATCAACAGCACTGTCTTGGCTTTCAAATACGATAGCAGGGCCTTGGAATTTCAGGTTCTCTTCATCAACGCCTGCCGTCTTAACGATACAGCCATCAACCGCGATGTTGCCCGAAAGAACCGCTAGACCGCCTTCTTGGCTGAATGCGTTCTCTTTGGTGCGGATACAACCTTCTTTGCGGTCGTCATCAAGACGATCCCAACGGCAGTCTTGCGAGAATGCTTTGGTGGTACGAATGCCCGCAGGGCCAGCACGGAAGAACTTGAGTACTGCTTCGTCTTCTGTCTGCATGATGTCGTATTGTGCTAGCTGCTCTTGCATGCTTAGACCAAGTACGGTGCGAGTTTGGTTGTTCAGTAGGCCTGCACGATCTAGTTCACCTAGGATAGCCATTACACCACCAGCGCGGTGAACGTCTTCCATGTGGTACTTAGGCGTTGAAGGTGCAACCTTACATAGGTGTGGAACGCGGCGAGACATCTCGTCGATATCACCCATATCAAAATCAATCTCACCTTCTTGAGCAGAAGCCAATAGGTGAAGAACGGTGTTACTAGAGCCGCCCATTGCGATATCCAGTGCCATCGCGTTTTCAAATGCTGCGCGGTTTGCGATGTTGCGAGGCAGTGCTGATTCGTCGTCTTGCTCGTAGTAACGCTTAGTTAGGTCAACGATACGCTTACCGGCATTGATGAACAGCTCTTCACGGTCAGCGTGAGTTGCTAGCATAGAGCCGTTACCAGGCTGAGATAGACCAAGCGCTTCAGTTAGACAGTTCATAGAGTTAGCCGTGAACATGCCTGAACATGAACCACATGTTGGACACGCAGAGCGCTCTACTTGCTCACTTTGCTCATCTGAGATTGTTGGATCGGCACCTTGGATCATTGCATCAACAAGGTCTAGCTTGATGATTTGATCGGAAAGCTTGGTTTTACCTGCTTCCATTGGGCCGCCAGAAACAAAGATCACTGGGATGTTAAGGCGCATTGCTGCCATCATCATTCCCGGAGTGATTTTGTCACAGTTAGAGATACACACCATCGCATCTGCACAGTGCGCATTCACCATGTACTCTACTGAGTCTGCGATAAGCTCACGTGATGGCAGTGAGTACAGCATGCCGCCGTGACCCATAGCGATACCATCATCAACCGCGATGGTGTTGAATTCTTTAGCGATACCGCCCGCTTTCTCGATTTCACCTGCAACCAATTGGCCCATATCTTTAAGGTGAACGTGGCCTGGTACGAATTGAGTGAAAGAGTTTACAACTGCGATGATTGGCTTACCGAAGTCATCATCTTTAACGCCAGTTGCACGCCATAAAGCGCGCGCACCAGCCATGTTGCGTCCGTGGGTAGTCGTTGCTGAACGATAGATTGGCATTGCTTAAATCCTTATAAAATATTTGGCTGTTGCTTACTGATTGTCTGAAGTTTGGTTTTCTGGGTAAACATAGTCTAGCCAGCCCCACTTATCTTCAGTGGTACCATTGAAGAGACCAAAGTAAGCCGCTTGAACTTTTTCAGTGATAGGACCGCGTTTGCCTTCACCTACTGTAATTTTGTCTACGCTGCGAACCGGAACAATTTCCGCTGCTGTACCTGTCATGAAGACTTCGTCGGCAAGGTATAGCGCTTCACGAGCAATGTTCTCTTCACGGATTTCATAACCCATGTCTTTTGCTAGTGTCATGATCGAATCACGAGTGATACCCGGTAGAATTGCACTGGTCGCTGGTGGTGTCGATAGCACGCCGTTACGTACCACAAAGATGTTTTCACCGGCGCCCTCAGAAAGATAACCATCGACACTTAGCGCGATACCTTCATCGTAACCATGACGACGAGCTTCACCACCAACCAATAGTGAGGATAGGTAGTTACCACCGGCTTTAGCAGCGGTTGGGATGGTGTTTGGTGCTGCACGGTTCCAGCTTGAGATCATCGCGTCCACGCCATTCTCTAGCGCTTCTTCACCTAGGTAAGAGCCCCAAGGGAAAGCTGCGATGATCAGCTCCATCTCAGTGTTTTCTGGAGGGCATACGCCCAAACCTACGTTACCAACAAAGCCGAGAGGGCGGATGTACGCTGACTCTAGCTTATTTTGACGTAGCGTTTCGCGAGTCGCTTCCATAATTTCTTCCTCAGTGTAAGGAATCGGGAAGCGGTAGATTTTTGCTGAATCTTTTAGGCGCTTAGCGTGCTCAGGATGACGGAAAATAACCGGCCCCTTTGGTGTGTTGTAGCAACGAACACCTTCAAACACAGAAGTACCGTAGTGCATTGCGTGAGTCAGGACGTGAACGTTCGCCTCAGCCCAAGGAACCATCTCACCGTTAAACCAAATATAGCCTGCCGTTTTAGCTGTCATGTTTGCGGTTCCTTATGCGTTTATCTTTTGTTGTAAGTTATTGTTTGGCAATTCATTACGGCTGATAGAGATAACGTCAACGGTACGCACATCCCAGAGCTTTTCGATTTGATTGACCAAGAAAGAGATCGGACGGTCACTGTCTACAATGATCTCAACACTCGCCACTTTGCTTTCGTGGTTTTGAGTGCCTGCGACTTGCTTAACAATAAAGCCACGGTGGCGGATAACACGAAGAACACGCTCTAGTAGTACAGGCTTATCATCGGCTTTGATGTCTAATAGGTATCTTTTCATGTTATGTGTTCTCCAACATCTCACTGTTTGAAGCACCTGGCGGTACTAGTGGCCATACGTTCTCTTCTTCATCGATAAGAACATGAAGTAGGTAAGCGGTTTTGCTCTCTAGCATCTCTTTCAGTGCTGGCTCTACTTCTTCTTTGCGCGTGATGGTTTTACCCGGGATATCGAAGGCTTTCGCTAGCATCACGAAGTCTGGGTTGTCATCTAGGATGGTTTCACTGTGGCGACCATCAAAGAACAGTGATTGCCATTGGCGAACCATGCCTAAACGAGAGTTGTTTAGAAGCACCATCTTCACTGGGATTTGGCGGCGTTTCAGTGTGCCAAGCTCTTGCACGTTCATCATGAACGAGCCATCACCAGAGATTAGAATAGATTGGTCATCAGGACGTCCAACCGAAGCACCCATAGCAGCTGGTAAACCAAAGCCCATGGTGCCCAAACCGGCAGAGGTGATGAAGTTCTGTGGATCGCGAGGCTGAATGTGTTGAGCTGCCCACATTTGGTGCTGGCCAACATCAGTCGAAACAATAGAGCTTGCTGGCATCATGTCTGACAGTTGCTTCAACAGCAGCGGAGCAAAGATCAGTTCACCTGGGTGGTCGTAGCGCCATTTGAATGAGCTACGAAGACCTTCAGAGTGGTGAACCCAAGATGAGATGTCTTGGCTTAGCTCTAATTGAGGCATGATCTTGTTGATGTCACCACGAATTGGCGCATTAGCAAGACGCAATTTGCTGAACTCAGCGGCATCGATATCGATATGGATAACCTTTGCGTGTGGTGCAAAGGTATCAAGCTTGCCGGTGACTCGGTCATCGAAACGCGCGCCAACAACAATCAGCAGGTCGCTCTCTTGAACCACTAGGTTAGCGGCTTTGGTGCCGTGCATACCTAGCATGCCAAGGTAGTGTGGGTCGTCACGTTCTATAGTACCTAAGCCTTTCAGTGTGCTTACCGCAGGCATTGGATTTAAGCGCAAGAACTCACGAACAGCATCGGTCGCTTTAGCGAGTTGAACACCACCACCTACGTATAAAACAGGGCGGGTCGCTTGAGACAAAAAGTACTGTGCCTGCTCAATGGCATCGGCTGTCGAAACAGGAATCGCTGGTGGAGTAAATTCTGGGAGAGTTTTAACAGGAGCTTCTGCTAGTTGAACATCTTTAGCGATATCGACGATAACAGGACCTGGGCGGCCTGACTTCGCGACTACAAAGGCTTCAGCTAAGGTTGGAGCCAATTCTTCAATGTCGGTCACTAGGTAACTGTGCTTGGTACATGACAGAGACATACCAATCACATCCATCTCTTGGAATGCATCGGTGCCAATGTGGGAACTTGCAACCTGACCAGTGATAGCAACTAATGGGATTGAATCCATAAAGGCATCGGCAAGGCCAGTGACTAGGTTAGTTGCACCTGGCCCTGAGGTTGCCATACAAACAGCGACATCTTGCGTTGCACGAGCCATACCGATCGCGGCCATTGCAGCGCCTTGCTCATGACGGCATAGGATATGCTCAACCCCTCCGTCATAAAGTGCATCGTAGATTGGCATGATGGCACCACCTGGGTAACCAAATACGGTCTCAATTCCTTGTTGCTTGAGTGCGGATACGACTAGTTCTGCGCCTTTCATCGGAATTCTCCCGTATTACCTGTGTTTTGGTAACTGTTTCCTTTGTCTCTGCACATCGTGTGCTCCCATTCTTCCTGTAAATCGGCAAAGCCGAAAATGCTCAAAAATATAAAAATCGATTATTCAAATTAGAAAAAACCCCCGGACTTGTCAGTGCGGGGGTTTTTTCTAATTCGTGGTTACTTTTTTCCCACTCGCCCCCGCGCAGTCTTAATAATGACCACGATAATCAGGTTAATCAGTGCGTAAATGCGAGCGTTAAAGTTCATATAATTCGAGTTTTCTCGTTTATTCTGTTCAGTAAATGTCTACATCTCTAGTGTTATCACACAAATCTGTTGCCTGACAAGGAAAATGTCATTCTTTTTTCACATTAAAACACCATTCCACCAAGCTATATAACAACCTTATCGCTTTGGTGAGCAATGAATATCCAGAGCGAATACTTTTAAATCAAAGACAAAGGAAAGTTATGGGACTCGCAATAATTCATAGCCGAGCAAGTGTGGGTGTAGAGGCGCCAGAAGTGACCGTAGAGGTCCATATAAGCAACGGAATGCCCGGTTTTACGCTGGTGGGTTTGCCTGAAACGACGGTCAAGGAATCCAAAGACAGAGTAAGAAGTGCCATCATCAACTCTCGCTTTGAATTTCCCTCGAAAAGGATCACCGTCAATCTCGCACCTGCTGATTTACCCAAAGAGGGAGGCCGTTTTGACCTGCCAATCGCACTAGGGATCTTGGTGGCATCCGATCAGCTACCCACATCTAAAATTGCTCAACATGAATTCATCGGTGAATTGGCACTGTCTGGAGAGCTGCGCTCTGTGAAAGGGGTACTGCCAGCAACACTCGCCGCTGATAACGTCGAACGTTGCTTGGTGGTGCCGCATTACAACGGTGATCAGGCAGCGTTAGTCGGAAAAGGGGCGCATAAGTCAGCACAAACCCTGTTAGAAGTTTGCGCAGACATGTGTGGTCAGGCTCCGCTTGGTTTGTATCGAACAGAGCAACATCAAGTTGATGTGTCGGAGCATCGCGACTTGCAAGATATTATTGGCCAGCAGCAAGGTAAGAGAGCGCTGGAAATAGCCGCAGCTGGCAACCATAACTTACTGTTTCTTGGCCCTCCCGGAACAGGCAAGACTATGTTGGCGTCTCGTCTGCGTGATTTGTTACCTGAAATGAGTGATGACGAGGCGATGGAAACTGCATCGGTCGCTTCGTTAACACAGCAAGAGGTTAATCAATACAACTGGAAGCAGAGGCCATTTCGATCGCCTCACCATTCGAGTTCGATGGCGGCCTTAGTGGGTGGGGGTTCAGTCCCTCGTCCCGGAGAGATTTCTTTGGCTCATAACGGATTACTGTTTCTTGATGAGATGCCTGAGTTTGAGCGTAAGGTGCTCGATTCATTACGTGAGCCACTAGAGTCGGGCGAGATTATTATCTCCCGTGCTGCGGGAAAGACTCGTTTTCCTGCTCGCTTTCAATTAGTCGGTGCACTTAACCCAAGCCCTACAGGTTACTATGAAGGTAATCAGGCGCGCGCCAACCCGCAGATCATACTGCGTTACCTCAATCGACTATCAGGACCGTTATTGGATAGATTCGATATGTCGTTAGAGATCCCATTGCTTCCCAAAGGCATGCTCGCAGAAGGCGGTGAGCGTGGTGAAACCACCCAGGTGGTAAGGCAAAGGGTCAAACAGGCTCGTCAAACCATGTTATCTCGCAACCATAAATCGAATGCTTTACTCGGCAGTCGAGAAATTGAAAAGTATTGCCCACTGCGACGCGAAGATGCAGAGTTTCTCGAGACAGCACTACATCGTTTGGGTTTATCGATTCGTGCTTATCATCGAATTATTAAGGTGGCACGAACCATTGCCGACCTTGACGGTAACGAGCAGATCGAAAAGAAACATCTATCGGAAGCGCTTGGCTATCGAGCAATGGATCGGTTGTTGAAACAACTCACGGCTCAGGCAGTGTAGTGAGCAAGCGGAAAAAAGCCTGCAATCATGCAGGCTTTCGTTGGATTGCAGTTCATATTCGCTAAGGTTAGAACTTGTAGTTCAAGCCAACTGAAGCGATGTACTGTGACTCATCGTAGAAGGTAATGTTTGATTCGCTAGTACCGTAACCGGCAAGAGCAACAAACGACCAGTTTTCCCATTCCATGAACTGATCATATTCATACGCGGCGAATAGATTGATGTTGTCGTCGCTGCGTTTCTTTTGGAAAGTCATGCTGCTTGCATCATAAGAGCGTTGGTTGTAACCCGCAGTCAACGCGTATTGGTGACGACCCATGCCGCCAAATAGACTTACCTCACCGCCAAACTGTTCATAAGAGGCAGCCTTGCCATCTGCAGAGCTTGATTGGTAAATCAATGATGGTACTAACATCATGGTACGGTTGAGTGGAACGCGGTATTGACCTTTCAGGTAGAAGGTATCGGCGTCGCGTTTTAGTGCTTCTTCAACGCGATCATCTTCCACATCTTTGGTAGCGTAGGCCATGTCTAGCGAGAAAGCTGACCCCGCAATGTTGCTTAGCTTCAAACGAAACGCATTGCCAGTTTCATCGGTCTTGGTGCGAGCTGATGTGGTGTTGTATGGATCGGCCCAAGTTTCACCCGACATAATGGTTGGAAGCAGTGAAGCGTCGATCACCATTCCAGACTCTAGTTGATATTTATAGCCAACCTCCAGCACAACAGTACCCGTAGCTACGTCATCACGTGCTGTACCTGTGTAAACCTGGTGATTTAGCTTCTCACCAAAGGTATAAGCAACACTGCCTAAAGGGGCGACAAGAAACGAGCTTTCTGAAGAAGCCTTCTGATATTTAGATGAAAGATTGCTATCAGCATCGGTATTAAAGTTTGAGGTGGAAGAGGCAACCCCGGTATTGATAGAGATTTCACCACTGAAACCTTGTTGGTCTGCAAGCTTCGGAAAAGCGGGAGAAGCCGCAACGCTCAATGCCAAGAGAGTTATTTTTATTTTCATTTAAGGGCTCCTTGCCCAGCGGTTCTTAGGACGGGTTATTAATAGCAGTAAAGCTTTAAACTTCCAGGTTAATTATTTATCAATGATGATTTTTGAACAAGCAAAAAAAAGGAAGCCGAAGCTTCCTTTCATCAATGGCTTACTTCTTCAATAAGAAGTTCACCAGCTCGAAGTACTCATCAAGAGAATTGATACCTTGTGCTTCTACTAGGTAGCGGTTGTTCACTACTACAGCTGGTACACCTGAAAGGCCGCTGTCTTTAAATGCTTTGTCGAAGCGACGAACCATAGAATCTACTGCAAAGCCGTTATACGCAGCATCGAACTTCTTCGCATCAACGCCTTCGTCTAGGAAGATTTGACGCAGTTCTTCTTCATCACGTGGTGGCTTGTTCATTGTGTGGATGCGGTTAAACATCACTGGCACCATTTTGTCTTCAACTTTCAGTGCAATCATGGTCGCGTAAGCTTTGCTCATTGGCAGGCCCATGTTGCCACCCATGAATGAAACATGGTTTTTCTGTAGCTTAGCGTCAGCAGGTAGCTGTTGTTTTAGCTGCTGGATAATAGGCTCAAAGCTATTACAGTGTGGGCAGTAGAAAGAGAAGAACTCTGTCACTACTGGCTTCTTTGATGCTTCTAGATCGAGAACTTTGTAGTGCTCACCTTCGTTAAATTTCGCAGCGTGAGCTGAAAGGCTCAATATGATCAATGAGAAAAATGCGAATAGCTTTTTCATTTATCCAATCTCCATTATGTTTGAATTTTTATCTAGTTGTATGTTGCGATTGCGGTTACCACTGAGGCATTAACGAAAGTGGTGGCTCTTGCAGGGTAGCAATTTGCTCTTTACAAGCAAGTACTTGTTGCTCCCAATATTTCGGATCATTAAACCACGGGAAGGCCAAAGGAAACGCCGGATCGTGCCATCGCTTCGCTAACCATGCCATGTAATGCACCATACGTAGACCGCGTAGTGGTTCGATTAGTTTCAGTTGCGAGGTATTAAAATCGCAAAACTCTTGATAACTCTCTAGCAGAATATCGAGTTGCATCAGCTTATCTTGGCGTTCACCGTTGAGCAGCATCCACAGATCTTGTATCGCAGGGCCGTTACGTGCGTCATCAAGATCAACGAACATTGGTCCGTCACGCCACAGAATATTGCCTGGGTGGCAATCACCATGCAGGCGGATATTTTCAATGTTGCTCGGCCATTGGCTCTCTAATTCTTTAATCAGAAGGTCGACGTCGTTGAAGAAGGCGTTCTCTAGGTGAGTCGGGATAAACTGAGAGTTTTCTAATATCTTACGTGGTTGATACAGGTACTCATCTAGGCTGATGGTTGGGCGATGTTGGAATGTTCTTCCTGCACTCGCTTTGTGAATTCGGCCTAGGAAGCGTCCTACACCTTCTAGTTGGTCTAGGTTATCCACTTCATATTGTCGACCGCCAACGCTTTCGAATAGTGCAAACAGGTAGCCTTGATATTCATGCAGGGTTTCACCGTTGATGCGCATTGGTGGAGCGACTGGCATTTCCTGCTCGATCAGCTCAAGTGCGAAGTCGTGTTCTTCTTGGATCTGCTCTTTGTTCCAGCGCTGTGGGCGATAAAACTTAACGACGTAGCGTTTTCGGTCTTCATCGGTGAATTGATAGACCCGGTTTTCGTAACTGTTGAGAGCGAGAAGCCCGGATTCAGCACGAACCCCAATACTCTCCAGTGCGTACCACATGAAGTCAGGAGTCAGGTTATCAAAGTTAAAGGCTTGCATCGTCATATAATAAAAAAGGCTCATTACTGAGCCTTTTTCCATTTATTGGGTGTTGTACCAATCGTGAGTGATTAGTATCAGAGTTTCTTGATAAAGCGGCTTTCTACTTCCATCGTAAACTCTTCATTATCCGAGAGTATAAACTGAATTGTCGAAACTGGTGAGCTCAGTTTTTCAGGATCAGCACCCAAACTGATAGGTAGGTTCAAAACCTCGCCCGGATCGACTGTGATGGTTTGCTTACCGTACCAGATAGAACCCGGTAGCCCGCTTACATCGAGTTTGTATTCTTGCTCTTGCTGCGTTTTGTTGATCACTTTTAGGGTGTAGGTGTTTTCAACCAGCCCTTGATTGTTGACTCTGAACAGCTGGTTTCTGTCGCGCAGTACGCTCAGACCCGCAGGATCAACACTCGCGATTTGCACGAAGAACAGACCTAGCATAAGAACTAAGATCGCCCCGTAGCCTAGCAGTTTAGGACGCATCACCTTGGTCGAATGTCCTTCAAGCCTATGTTCCGTCGTGTAGTTGATCAGGCCTTTCTCATAACCCATACGTTCCATTGTGTTATCACAAGCATCAATACACGCACCACAGTTGATACATTCATATTGCAGGCCGTCACGGATATCAATCCCCGTCGGGCATACCTGAACACACAGGTTACAGTCAATACAGTCGCCTAGACCAAGCGCTTTTGGATCAGCTTTACGAGAACGAGGACCACGGCTCTCACCACGCTCAGTGTCATAACCGACGATGAAGGTATCTTTATCAAACATCGCGGATTGGAAGCGAGCGTAAGGACACATGTGCAGACACACAATCGAGCGCATCCAACCCGCATTCGCATAGGTACAGCCCGCAAAGAACAGTACCCAAAACACAGGCCAGAACGATGAGTTAAAGGTAAAGAAGCCAACCACTAACTCTTTGATTGGGATGAAGTAGCCAACAAAGGTTAAGCCGGTCGCAATGGCAATCGCCCACCACGCAATGTGTTTGAGAGTTTTTCTGACCATTAGACTGGTGGTCAGTTTGCCGGAATCTTGTTTTCTTCGCTTGTTAGCTGCGCCTTCGAGTTTCTCTTCAAACCAGATGTACATGAAGGTCCACACGGTTTGAGGGCAAAGGTAGCCGCACCACACTCGGCCTAAAAAGGTGGTGATAAAAAACAGGCCGAATGCGGCAATCATGAAGAGGATCGCGAGCAGGGTCAGATCTTGTGGGTATAAGGTTGTGCCAAAGAAGTTGAACTGTTGGTTGCCTATATCGAGCAAGATCGCTTGTCGCTCACCAAATGGAATCCACGGAATAAGTGCAAAAAGTAAAAGTAAGAACCAACCACCGTAGCGGCGTAATTGTTGGAATTTACCTTTGCTTTCTCGAACGTAGATTCGGTTACTTGGGTTAAATCGATCTCCATTACCTTTATGTGTTTTCGGGTTAAAGGTTTTAGGAGTCACATCTTTGATATCGATTTTATCCTGACTCATGGACTATCCTTTTTGTGGCTGGTTTGCTCGGTTAAATCGAGCAAGACGACATTACTTTTAAGTGTGGTTTAGAGAACCTGTAGAAATTGAGCTTGATGCGTAAGTTGATATCGCACTTACTCTTATTATTTTAGAAGATTCTTATGGGTGGCGATTATAGCGACAATCTTGTTCTCATTTCTTTAACGCTATCAACCTTTAACAACAAAAGTCATAACAGTTGTGACGAAAAAATAGCGAACAGAAACAAAAAAGCGACCGAGTGGTCGCTTTTTAAAATTGAGCATTTTATCTATACGGCAATTACGCTGTTGAGCATTGAGGTAATTATAGGATGCCGCGCGCTTTTAGAATTGCGGTTTTGAAGTCATCTTCTTGGTCTTTTTTAAGACCCGGGATCATTTCATCTTTCTCGCTGTTGCGCATTTTTAGGTGATAGATAAGAACATCGTCAGTCAGTTCTTCAAGTTTACCTTCGTAGCCTGCTTCTTTTGATAGCTTGATGATGAACTCTAGCAAGTTAAGCTCTTGATCTTTCTGCCACTCAGGCTCCATCAGTTCCAGCAGTTCTTCAATGCGGTGACACTTCATACTTTATTCTCCACAAATTTTATAATGATTTGTGGCTAAGGTATCAAATCGGGTGGGGAATACCAATGTGTAAACTCATTTCGAGCTGGGAAAGAGGCAAGAAAAAAGCGCAGTAAAAACTGCGCTTTTTGTTAAGCGGCTTTAATTACTTTTGTTGTAGTCGGTGCTAATAAAGCAGTCTTCTCAACTAAAGTCATTGTTGGAGCCAATTTCTTTGCCGTTGGAGCAGCAACAAAGCCACTACGACGACGCATCGCACTACGGTTGGTGTGCGAGAACCTGACAGCTGTTGGGCGCATTCATTTACCTAACGGTCAGGCATATCCATTGCCAATCTAATGGCCTGATTTACCATGAGGTCCGCCTCAATTTCTCGAAGAGTCGCTCGTCTGGCTTTCGCCAATCCGAATAATAAATCAGGATAATGATATGCATGCATATCAAGGCTTAGATTATCACTATCTAACTTATCGATCGACGTCTGAGTGATAAATAGACGATATTAGAGCTAAAATAGTGTGAGCAGTATATTTGAGTTTGAACCTCTTTCAGGCTTAAGATGATGCTTTAAAGGAGGTGCATATGTCGTTCTTAAAGAAAACGTTAGCAAGTTTTGGTATTGGGTCTGCCAAGGTGGATTCTGTATTGCAACAGGAAGTGCTTTATCCCGGGCAAAAGGCGAGCATTATTGTGCATGTTTATGGTGGCGCTCAGCCACAGGAGATCGACAACATCGATCTCAATCTGTGCTGTCGTTATGTCAAAGAAGTCACCATGAATTCCCAGAGACAAGAGGGCGGTCAAAAACGTCGAATGCACCAGACATACTCGTTGGCCAAATGGAGCCTGCCGTATGCCTTTGTTATTCAGCCGGGTGAAACCCGTGATTTCGAGTGTGAGTTTGATGTTCCGTTGAATACCCCAGTGACGATCGGCGATTCAAAAGTATGGCTTGAAACCGGATTAGACATTGCGATGGCGATTGACCCATCGGATAAGGATATTTTAACGGTTCGCCCAGATGCACTTCTCGATGGCATTTTTAATGAACTTGAAGCTCAAGGCTTACGCATTCGCCAAGTTGAGTGTGAAGCGGTAGAGGGCTTTGAACTGCCATTTGTGCAAGAATTTGAGTTTGTCCCTACCACTGGTCCATATCATGGTCGCTGGCGTGAACTGGAAGTGGTGGCTCATCGTGATGAAACCGAGCTTAAGTTGTGGTTTGAGATAGACCGTAATCGCGACGGTGCCAAAGGTATGTTGGCGAGCTTATTGGGAGTGGGTCAGCTACAGCGTCAATTGAGTGTGCCATTGGATACCTCACCGGAAGAAGCAGGCAAGATGGTGCTTGAGTATTTAGACAACGCTTCTTAGTGTCTGAGGAGCGATTCGATCACACATACTTAGCATCATTTATGTTATAAAAATTTAAGCTTACACGTGTAAGCTTAATGTGCAATACTAGGAAAATCGAACATTTACTCTAGTAGGATAATCATGTCTGCATCATCGGCGAGCGAATACAGTGACATCGAAGAACGCGCCAATGCGATAACCCATGGCTTGGGTGTTGTGCTGGGCGTGGTTGGTTTAATCCTGCTACTGGTTCGTGCGTTTGACCATCAAGCCGACATGCTGACTATTGCGAGTATGGCGGTATATGGCAGCAGTATTATCCTACTCTTTCTCGCTTCCACGCTTTATCACTCGATCACCACAGAAAAGACTAAGCGCCTACTGAAAACCCTCGATCACTGTGCGATCTACTTGCTGATCGCGGGCAGCTACACGCCATTTTTATTGGTGAGTTTAAGAACACCATTAGCGATGGGCTTGATGGCGGTGATTTGGGGAATCGCGTTGGTGGGCATCATTATGAAGATTGCTTTCGTGTACCGATTTAAGCGTTTGTCATTGGTGACTTACTTGGCGATGGGTTGGTTGTCGCTGATTGTGGTGTATCAACTGGCGATGAATATCGAGATGGGTGGCTTGGTACTACTAGCTCTTGGTGGTGTGATTTACTCGTTGGGTGTGATTTTCTACGTGGCAAAACGCATCCCTTACAATCATGCCATCTGGCACTTGTTTGTGTTGGCGGGCTGCGCTTGCCATTTCTTCGCTATCTATCTGTATGTGACTCCGGTTTAGCGAGTCAGTACTTCAACGATTTCAGCTTTGATTTGGTACTCAGGGTACTGTTCAACCGCTAGCTTGATAGAAGTACCTTCGGCATCTGTTTTTGGTCGAAGGTAGGTATCTGCCATACGCTTGATCGATTTCCAAACGGCTACGGTTTTCTCTTCTAACAATTCACCGCTCGCTGAATACAGACCGAGTTTTACCGACACTAAGATCACGGCTTGTGTGCTTTGGTTGGTAATCGCGGTTGGGATAATCAGCTCACCACCTTCATAGTGACTCGCGCCTAGCACTACATCTACCCCGGATTGAGATAGTTGCAAGCTTGGCTTTTTGCTATCAACGACAATCGTCGTACCACGCACGTTGGTCGCAACTGGAACCGCTACAACAGGTGCTGCTGCGACAGGCACGGCGATCTCTGATGTTGTCGTTGTTTCTGCTTGCTTCTGTGCCACGTATTGCCATGTGAAATCGTCTTTCAGTAAGATCTCTTTACCATCAGGCAGAGTCACCATTTGGTCGGCGAAGGCTGAACTGCTCAGCAGTGCGCTTGCGATAAGTAGGTATGATTTCATCTGTGTTTCCTTAAATATTCGTGCAATTAGCGTCGCCAGAAGGCTGGGAAGAATAGAACGATCAGCGTCAGTATCTCAAGTCGGCCCATCAACATACCTAAACTTAATAACCACTTAGCGGCGTCTGGCAGTGGAGCAAAGTTACCCGTCGGGCCAATCACGCTGCCCATACCTGGGCCAACGTTGGCTACCGCAGTAATGGCACCTGAGATGCTAGTTATTGGGTCTAATCCCATCGCACTCAAGCCGCCAGCGATTAAGATGATCGTTATAAAGAACATCAAACCAAATGCCACCAACGAACGCACGATATCGTCGCTGACAGGGCGTTGGTTATAGCGTTGAACAAATACGCCTGATGGGTGAATCAGCTTCATCATCTGTTTGTGAAGCATAGTCATCGCTATCTGGAAGCGGAAGATTTTGATACCACCAGAAGTTGAACCAGAACAAGCACCCGCCATCATCAGGAAGGCAAATAAAGTGGTTGGTAGTGCGCCCCATGCGGTGAAGTCTTCTAAGCCAAAACCGGTTGTGGTGACGACTGACACGATGTTGAACATTGAGACACGCAGAGCATCCATCACGCTATACCCATCTCTCATCACCAACCATGTGGAGATCACAGCACTGGTGACTAAGAATAGGTAAGTGAAACCTCTGACTTGCGCGTCTTTGTAGAGTAATGAGAGCTTTCGGCCTCGAAGTGCACTGACAAACAGTAAGAACGGCAAACCACCAAGGAACATGAACGCCGTTCCGACCCAGTGGGCGCTGTTCGAGAAGTGATTCATTGAGCTATCTGAGGTCGAGTAACCGCCAGTCGAGAGCGTTGTGAATGCGTGATTTATGGCATCAAAGACGCTCATTCCGGCAAACAGGTAACTCACCAAGCACAAGCCTGTCAGTACCAGATAAACCGCCACGATGTTTTTGGCGACTGTTTTTGCTCGTGGGCTACTTTTATCTGACCAATCGGAAGACTCAGTTTGGAACAGGCGCATACCACCGACGTTGAGCATTGGCAGAACGGCTACTGCCATCACGATAAAGCCGATGCCACCTAACCATTGCAGTATAGAGCGCCACAATAGAATACTTGGTGCCATGCTGTCTAAGCCGCTTAATACGGTTGATCCTGTCGTGGTGATACCCGACATTGTTTCAAAATAGGCGTCCGTGAAGCTGATGTGGTTGATGAACACAAATGGCAGCGCGGCGAAGGCACTGGCAATAGTCCATACCAAAGAGGTGATCAGAAACATGTCCCGCACCCCTAATCGAAACTTAGCAGAACGGCCTAAACTCAAGCAGATGAACGCGACGATGTGCGTGATCACTACCGATTGACCAAACTCGAGGAAACCACCGGTGCCAGTAAAGAAGGCAACCAATGTGGGGATGTACATGAAAAGGGCGAGTTTTGATAACACTAACCCTATCACTAATAATATCGGACGAAAGTTGACCATAGCTTAATAGACCATCGCTTTGTGTCGGAGCTTCGTTCTCACATTAGAAGGTTGTGAGAAGAAGCTTACGAGAACAAGGCTATAAGAAGAACGGGCTCGGTTGGAATAGAGACTCAACATCAGGTACGTATTTCTTGTCCACTAGGAACATCACAACGTGGTCATCTTGTTCGATCACGGTTCTATCGTGCGCGATCAGTACCTCTTCTCCGCGAACAATCGCACCAATAGTGGTGCCCGGTGGCAGTTTGATGTCGCCAATTGCTCGGCCAACGACTTTCGATGTCGTTTCGTCACCGTGAGCAATCGCTTCAATCGCCTCTGCAGCGCCGCGACGTAGTGAAGATACGTTTACAATATCAGCACGACGAACGTGAGTAAGCAGCGCAGAAATGGTCGCTTGTTGTGGAGAGATAGCAATATCAATCACACCACCCTGAACAAGGTCGACGTAAGCACCACGTTGAATCAGTACCATTACCTTCTTGGCACCCATGCGCTTAGCCAGCATCGCAGACATGATGTTGGTTTCATCTTCATTGGTTAGGGCGATGAACACATCAACTTGATCGATGTTTTCTTCAGTTAGCAGCTCTTGGTCTGCTGCGTCACCACAAAATACGATGGTGTTTTCTAACTCTTCAGATAGCTTCTCTGCACGTGTGTAGCTGCGCTCGATAAGCTTGATGCTGTAGCTCTGCTCAAGGCGTTTTGCCAAGCTTGCACCAATGTTACCACCGCCGACAATCATGATGCGGCGGTACGGTTTCTCTAGACGTTGTAGCTCACTCATTACTGAGCGGATGTGGTTACTTGCCGCTACAAAGAACACTTCATCATCGGCTTCAATGATGGTGGTGCCTTGTGGGCGAATAGGGCGGCCTTGACGGAAAATCGCCGCAACACGAGTATCGATGTGTGGCATGTGCTCACGCAAAGCAGACAGTGCATTACCAACCAGTGGACCACCGTAGTAGGYTTTTACCGCCACTAGGCTAACTTTCTGTTCTGCAAAACTTACTACTTGTAGTGCGCCTGGGTATTGGATCAAACGTTCGATGTAGCTGGTTACCAGTTCTTCCGGTGCGATCAGGTGATCGACAGGGATAGCGCCTGATTTGAACAGCGCTTCTTTCTCTTCCAGATATTCTGGAGAACGAATACGGGCAATTCGGTTTGGCGTGTTGAAAAGAGAGAAGGCAACCTGACATGCGGCCATGTTGGTTTCATCCATGTTGGTTACGGCAACCAACATGTCGGCATCTTGTGCCCCCGCTTCGCGCAGTGTGTTCGGGTGGCTGGCATAGCCGTTTACAACCCTAAGGTCGTATTTGTCTTGAAGTTCACGCAGTCGGTCGGCATTACGGTCGACGATCGTGATGTCATTGTTTTCACCTACTAGGTTTTCAGCAAGGGTACCGCCTACTTGTCCAGCACCTAGGATAATGATCTTCATAGCCTTTCTCTTATTTTTGCCGTTGTAATTCTAGTGCGCGCATTTTGCTTCGATAATGCACTAGAAAGAAACAGCGGCTAAGAAATAAATTCTTAGCCGCCGTTAGTTGTTATGCCTGTTTTACTAGAACTGCGTAGTAGAAGCCATCCATATCTTCTTCACCAGGCAGTATTTGACGACCCGGATTTTCGATATCAGACCCAACCAGCGTTGCGTTCTCGGTACGCTCTAGGAAAGCTTTCACCTGCAGAACGTTCTCTTGCGGTGTGATAGAGCATGTCGCGTAAACCATGGTGCCGCCTTCTTTCAGCTGACGCCACATTGCATCCATGATCTCACTTTGTAGTTCTGCGAGTGCATCAATATCAGATGCACGGCGTAGCCACTTGATGTCAGGGTGACGGCGGATTACACCGGTCGCTGAACAAGGCGCATCAAGTAGGATACGGTCGAACTTATCGCCCATCCACCACTCTTCAGGGTAGCGAGCATCGCCACAAATTACGTCGGCACGCAGTTGTAGGCGTTCAAGGTTATCGTAAACACGGTCTAGGCGTTTAATATCACAGTCAATTGCAACCACTTCAGTGTCATTGGTATGCTCAAGAATGTGTGCGGTTTTACCGCCTGGCGCTGCACAACAATCTAGGATTAGCTCACCATCTTTTGGTGTTAGGTAATCGACAGAAAGCTGAGCCGCTGCATCTTGTACTGATACCCAACCTCTGTCGAAGCCCGGTAGTAAAGTCACATCGCAAGGTGCGGCCAATTTTATGGCATCCGCCGCTTCTGGGTGCAGTGTGTATTCAATGTTTTCGTTTTTAAGCAGTTCAACATACTCGTCACGCGTGTGGTGTTGGCGGTTTACGCGCAACCACATTGGTGCCTTGCTGTTGTTTGCTTCAACCAGTTGCTCCCATTGATCTGGGTAGCTTTCTTGAAGCATTTTTAGAATCCAGCTTGGGTGGCCGTATTTGCCCGCATTGTGGCTAACCGCTTTTTCATCCAGCTCTTCTTGATCACGTAGGTAGCTACGTAATACCGCGTTGATCAAACCACTTAGGCTTGGACCACGCAGTGTTTTGGTGCCCTCAACGGTTTCCGCAACGGCAGCGTGCGAAGGAATGCGCATGAAGCTCAGTTGGTAAATGCCTACCAAAATCAGGTGGTGGAATACACGCTTTTTACCTTTAAGCGGGTTTTCCATCAGTTCGTTAGCGATTGACTCTAGACGAGGCAGGTAACGAAGTGCGCCGTAGCAAATCTCTTGCAATAGAGCGTGGTCTCGTGGGCGGATCGTTTTTTGAGCCGCAGGGAGAGCGTGTGAAAGAGAGTGGCCTTTATCGACAACTTGGAATAGGACATTTGCAGCAGCAGCGCGAACATTCATGAGGGGTACCGAATATTTATTTGAATACATGAGGGCATCTCTGCCCTCGTAAAGGTTTTCTAAGCTGCGCTTATGGCAGCTTTAAAAGCTATTAAGAAAGTTGAGTTCCAACTTCGAACCAGCTTGCACGAGAGTTCAAGATGTCCTGAACTGACATGGCTTTTTTACCAGGCACTTGCAGCTGTTCAAGAACAAGTACGCCTTGTCCTGTTGCTACGTAGATACCCGTTTTATCGGCTTGCAGAATAGTACCTGCAGGCTTATCAGAGGTTTGCTCTGCTACACGGCTTTGCCATACTTTGATGCTGTTTTCCGCAGCTTCAAAGTGGCTCATTGGCCATGGGTTGAAAGCACGAACGCAGCGCTCAATATGAGCCGCGTCATCACTCCAGTTGATACGCGCTTCTTCTTTACTTAGCTTCTTCGCGTAGTTAGCAAGTTCGTCGTCTTGCTTTTCAGCTACCGCTTTACCAGAAGCGATGTCAGACAAACATTCAACAAGCGCATCAGGGCCAAGGCCAGCTAGTTTTTCATACATTGAAGCGCTGGTATCTGTCGCTTCAATTGGTAGCGTTGCGATGCTTAGCATGTCACCCGTATCTAGGCCGATATCCATCTGCATGATCGTTACGCCTGTCTCTTTATCGCCCGCCCAAATAGAACGTTGGATAGGAGCAGCACCACGCCAGCGCGGCAGGATAGAACCATGCACGTTGATACAACCTAAGCGAGGCGTATCTAAAACCACTTGTGGGAGCAATAAGCCGTACGCTACAACAACCATGATGTCAGCATTCAAATCTGCTAGCTCTTGCTTAGCTTCATCTGACTTGAAGTTTTCTGGTTGGTAAACCGGAATATTGTTTTCAAGTGCGATGTTTTTTACTGGGCTCGCAGTCAGTTTTTTACCGCGGCCTGCTGGACGATCTGGCTGTGTGTAAACAGCAATAACTTCATGCTCCGAAGACAACAACGCCGCCAAGTGACGGGCGGCGAAATCCGGAGTACCTGCGAAGACAATTCTTAAAGACTGACTCAAGGTAGGCTTCCTTCTAATTTAGTAATAGCAGCGGTGATTAACCCTGTTTCTCGTTGAAACGTTTAATTTTCGCTAGCTTATCTTGGATACGTTTACGCTTTAGTGGCGATAGGTAATCAACAAACAACTTGCCTTCTAGGTGGTCAAGTTCGTGCTGAACACAGATAGCCAGAAGGTCATCAGCGTCGAATGTGAATTCGTTGCCGTCACGGTCTAATGCTTTAACCGTTACTTCTGCAGCGCGAGGTACTAGAGCTCGAGCGCCTGGTACAGATAGGCAGCCTTCTTCGATACCATCTTCGCCGCGCTTTTCGGTGATTTCAGGGTTGATCAGAACCATAGGCTCATCACGCGTCTCTGAAATATCGATAACAACGATGCGTTGGTGGAAATCTACTTGCGTTGCCGCAAGGCCGATACCTTCTTCGTCGTACATGGTTTCAATCATGTCATCAACGAACTTTTGAATCTCTGGGGTAACTTCTTTTACCGGTTTCGCCACGGTACGTAGACGATCATCTGGTAATGTTAATACTTGTAATACAGACATATACACTCGAAATATTGAACTGTGCCGAAACAGCTTAAACCTTGTTGGCTCAATTCTAGACATTTTAGAGGTCAAATGACAGCATCCTGAAGGTAATTCTCCAATCAGATGTCATATATTCGGACCAAGGAACCTAGGTCATGCGTCATATTTACTCCACTTTATCGCTTGTTTTTTCCTCAATTTCTTTTGCCGTGGTGGCAGAGAATAGTGAACAACCTTTAACCATTAAGCGAGGTGCGCCAGAGGCTTATGTGGTGGTTAAGGGCGACACCTTGTGGGATATCTCTGCGATGTATCTCGATAGTCCTTGGTTGTGGCCAAGGTTATGGCAGGTGAATCCAGAGATAGAAAATCCTCACCTCATTTATCCCGGAGATAAACTGTCGTTGGTTTGGATTAATGGTGAACCTGTCTTGAGCCTCAAGCCTGTTATCAAACTCAGCCCTAAGATTCGTGTCTCGGAGAAGAAAGCAGTACCTACCGTCAACGAGGGGTTGGTTTTGCCTTATTTGCAGTCTGATCGCTTGGTTGATCAGCAAGATATTGACTCGGCGCAACGAGTGTTGGGAACAAGCGATGGAAAACGCTTCTTGTCTGGTGCAGAACGGTTGTTTATCTCGGGAAACCAGCAGCATCCTAAGTGGGGTATCTACCGCGCCGTTGAAACTTATCAAAGGCAGCAGCCTCAAGCGAGTATCACTTCTTTGCGCTTGGTTGCCACTGCGCGCTTAAAAGAAGTGGACGATGAGTTCAGTAGCCTACAGATAGACACTCAGCTGCAAGAAGTTCTACTTAATGACCTAGTACTACCCGAACTGGGCGTCGACCAAGTGAATCTTTCTACTACGTTTTATCCTACCCCTAGTGCGGCGGGTCAGTTCGCCAATGTTTTAGGTTCTCTCGAGGGTAATCAGTACAGCGCTAAAAATCAGGTGGTGGTAATCAATAAGGGCTCGCGGGATAACCTTCGCCAAGGCTCCATGTTTACCCTAAGTGAAAGTGGTGCAGTCGTGTTCGGCAAACAAGGTGAATACAGCTACAAAGAGTCGGCGGCGAGCGATAAGGTGCAATTGCCAAGTACCTCACTCGGTAGTTTGATGGTCATTCGTCCTTATGAGTATTTTAGCCTCGCGTTGATCACTCAGAGCTCTAAGCCGGTAAGCAATGATATTCTGGCGGTATCGCCTTTGGACCTCGCTTTGACGGAAGAGGTTAAGGGCACCGAGTGAATGAGCAACAACTGAGCGCTTGGCTAACTCTAAGTTTTGTTCCGCAACTGGGTGGCAAGCGCCTTTCTCGTTTGCTGAGCATTGATTCTCCTTCTAATATTGTTGGTTACTCAAGTCAGCAGTTGCAAGCGATTGGCTTGTCAGCTAAGCAAATTTCCTATCTAAGAGAGCAAGCCCCAGGAGAAGTGGAGGCTTGTTTATCATGGCAAGCAAAACAGCCTAACCATCACATCATTACCCCGAATTGCTCACATTATCCCAAACTGCTTAATGAGATTGCCTCTGCGCCCAGTGTTCTTTTCGTTAAAGGTCACGTCGAAAAACTGATTGAACCTCAAATCGCGATGGTCGGCAGTCGTAATGCCAGTATCGAAGGGCTACAGACAGCGAAGTCCTTCGCCAAAGAGTTTGTCCAAAACGGCTTGATTGTCACCAGTGGCTTAGCGCTCGGTATTGATGGCTATGCTCATGATGGTGCTTTGGATAAGGGAGGAGAGACTTTCGCTGTGTTGGGTTCTGGTTTGGATTCCATTTATCCAGCACGACACCGAAATTTAGCTGATAGGATCTGTGAAAATGGCGCACTGATTTCAGAGTTTCGCCCAAGTGCGAAACCACGACCTGAACATTTTCCCCGTCGTAACCGTATTATAAGTGGCTTGTCTTTAGGCACTTTAGTGGTGGAAGCGGCTGAGAAGAGTGGTTCTTTGATTACCGCTCGTTATGCGATGGAGCAAGGTCGAGAAGTGTTTGCGCTACCCGGTTCAATTCATAACCCAACCAGTCGTGGAGGTAACAGTCTCATTAAAGCTGGAGCATGTTTAGTGCAAAATGCTCAAGATGTTCTGATTGAAATAAAGAGTCTGTTAAACTGGTCTATAGATCAGCAGCCGAGCTTATTCGAACCTACGCCGAATGAGGGTGAAAATGAACAATTGCCATTTCCACAGCTGTTAGCTAACGTAGGATTAGAGGCGACACCCGTTGATATTTTGGCACAGAGAACCCATATACCTGTGCATGAAGTCATGATGCAGCTTTTAGAGCTTGAGCTCTCAGAGCATGTTGTTGCAGTTTCCGGTGGCTATATTCGAAAGGGGAGAGGCTAGCTATGATGATGGACATACTGATGTACTTGTTTGAAACCTACATCCATAGCGATTCTGAATTGCAGGTGGATCAAGACGAACTTGAAGATGAACTTCTTCGAGCGGGGTTTCACCAAGATGATATTTATAAGGCTCTCCATTGGTTAGAAGACCTTGCTGCACTGCAAGATACCGATAACCAAGCGGCGATTACTATGTGCTCTAATACCTCGATGCGTGTTTACACAAGTAAAGAGATATCACGTATTAATATGGAGTGTCGTGGTTTCTTGTTGTTCCTTGAGCAGATCAACGTTCTCACGACAGAGATTCGTGAAATGGTGATTGATCGTGTGATGGGGTTAGAGACCAATGAATTTGAGTTGGATGATCTGAAGTGGATTATCTTAATGGTACTGTTCAATGTACCGGGTAATGAAAGTGCTTACACGCAAATGGAAGAGCTGTTGTACACCAAAGAGCAAGGTATCTTGCATTAATACAGGCTTATCATGAGTAGTAAGATTGATAATCAGCTTTTTTCAGCACATGAACATGCACTAGAGCACGAACCGTGTCCACAGTGTGGCGGAGAGCTTCAGCTTCGCCACGGTAAGCACGGCCCGTTTTTAGGCTGTAAGCAATATCCGAGTTGCGACTACATCAAGCCTTTGCACCAAAACGATGGTCATGTAGTGAAAGAGCTGGGTGTACCGTGCCCTAAATGCCAAAACGAGCTGGTGTTGAGACAAGGTCGCTATGGCATGTTTATTGGTTGTAGCAGCTACCCTGCGTGTAATCACATAGAATCTTTAGACCAGCCCAAAGAACAACCTGAAGAGCAGCCGTTGGTTGCATGCCCTGAGTGTGGTAGAGGCCACTTGGTTGAGCGTAAATCTCGCTATGGCAAAACCTTCTATGCGTGTGATAACTATCCTAAGTGTAAGTTCGCAGTAAACCAACCACCTATTATCGGTCGTTGTGAACAGTGTCAGTTCCCGTTGTTAATTGAGAAGAAAGCAGCCAATGGAACCAAGAAACAATGCGCTGATCGCAAGTGTCATCATATTCAATCTGAATAGCTTTAGGTTATAGAAATAAAAACGGCGCTCACTGAGCGCCGTTTTTTGTATCAAATCCACAATGTAGGGCTTACTTCATCTGCTCAGCAAACTCGTGCACAGCAGGGTAGGCTTGCTTATCAAGAATGTCAGCCAGTGAGCACAACGCTCTTTGCAGTTCGGCATTGTAATCAGCGCTCACGTTAATGTGGCCCATCTTACGACCTGCACGCTTCTCTTTACCATACCAATGAACATGACAGCCGCCTTGAGCCAGAATAGCCTCAGGTAGAGTATCTTCACCAAGGATGTTGATCATTGCGGTCGGACGAATCAGCTTGGTGCTACCTAGTGGCATTCCACAGACCGCACGAAGGTGATTCTCAAACTGACAAGTCTCGGCACCTTGCTGTGTCCAGTGACCTGAGTTATGAACACGTGGTGCAATCTCGTTAACCAACAGTGAACCTTGAACGTCAAAGAACTCAAGTGCTAGCACGCCAACATAATCTAAGCGCTCAGCAACCGCAGTAAACATGGCTTTCGCTTGTTCTTGCAGCTCAATATCATCAATTGCGGTCGATAAGCTCAATACGCCATCGGTGTGAACATTTTCTGCCAATGGATAAACTTGAACCTCTCCATTGGTTCCACGCGCACCAACCAGTGATACTTCACGGTCGAATGGAACAAACTCTTCAGCCACAATGGCTTGATTGTCTGTCGCAGCGATGCACTCGGCCATTTCTGCCCAAGTCGCGTCAACACTGTCTAGTGTCTTTAAGCGCCACTGGCCCTTGCCATCGTAGCCGCCAAGTGTGCTCTTCAGTACCATTGGTAAGCCAACGTGAGCGATCGCTGCTTCAAAGTCTTCGCGAGAGTTAATCACGTAGTATTTAGCGTTTTTCACGTTCGCTTCGTCTAACAGCGCTTTTTCAAGGCGACGGTCACCGCCTGCTTTGATTGCTTCTGTTGTCGGTAAGAACTTACCGCTGCGCTCACATATTTCAAGCACATCATGAGGGATGTGTTCGAACTCAGCAGTAATGACGTCCGCGCGCTCAATCGCATTTTCTAAGCCGTTGCCTAGAATCGCTTGCGTTAATGGATGAACAATATTTTTGCTGCCAACATCAAAAGCAGAAATTTCAATATTCAGCGGTGCCCCAGCTAGGGACATCATGCGAGCAAGTTGGCCCGCGCCTAACACAAGAACATGCATGGGAATTAGTCCTCTGCAGGGTTTGGATTTGCAAGTACCGTTTCTGTTTGCTCAGAGCGGAACGCTTCTACTTTAGCCATCACATCTTCATTGTGTGTACCAATGATTTGCGCCGCTAGGATGCCAGCGTTCGCTGCACCTGCTTCACCTATAGCTAGAGTACCTACCGCGATGCCTTTTGGCATTTGCACGATAGAAAGTAGAGAGTCCATGCCTTTCAGTGCTTTAGATTGAACTGGAACACCAAGAACAGGTACGCTTGTGAAAGCAGCCGCCATGCCTGGTAGGTGTGCAGCACCGCCAGCGCCAGCAATAATCACTTTAATACCGCGCTCTTTCGCACTGGTTGCGTAGTCTGCTAGCAACTGAGGTGTGCGGTGAGCTGAAACCACTTTTGTTTCGTACGCCACGCCAAATTGATCCAACATGTCCGCAGCTAGCTTCATTGTTGGCCAATCAGATTTAGAACCCATGATAATACCGACAGTCATCTCAAACTCCTTCAGGTACGATTTAATTAGTGATTAGATATTTTGCGCGCATTATACGGGTAAAATTGCTCAAGGAAAACGTTTGCGTCAGTCTAAATTGCCAATTGATACATTTTATAAACAAATAGCTTTAGTAACAGTGAGTGATAATTTGTACACTTAGCGAGTTCGATAACTGACTTAATGAGGCAACCCGTGGATAACTTTCAACATACATTGCAGGCATTACAACAGGGCGAAGTCATTGCTTACCCGACCGAAGGCGTTTTTGGGGTTGGTTGTGACCCTGATAATCCACAAGCCATAAAGAAATTACTCGAGTTAAAGCAACGACCAGTTGAAAAGGGCTTGATCTTGATTGCGGCAAGTTACGAGCAGCTGCTTCCTTATATTGATGAAAGCCAACTGACCGATGAGCAATTGGCGACGGTTAAAGCAACATGGCCAGGGCCAGTCACTTGGATCATGCCAACCAGTGCTAAAGTGACAGATTGGGTGAGTGGTCAGTTTGACTCAATCGCTGTGCGAGTGACGGATCACCCTTTGGTTCAAAGAATGTGTAATGAGTTCGGCAAGCCGTTAACCTCTACCAGTGCCAACCTGACTGGCGAGCCGCCTTGTATGACGACTGAAGAAGTTCAACAGCAACTGGGTCAACACTTAGTCGCGATTCTAGAAGGTCAAACGGGTGGCCGTGAGAAGCCAAGCGAAATTAGAGATGCAAAAACGTCGAAAATATTAAGACAGGGTTAAACCCTGCAAAGGAAAGTAAAATGTCAGCAATTGATAAAGAAGCAGTAAAGCAGTTTTTACTGGGCCTACAAGATTCGATTTGCCAACAGCTTGAGCAAGCTGATGGTAGCGCGTTGTTTGAAGAAGACGCATGGGAGCGCGAACCTGGCGAACGCCTCGGTGGTGGTGGTCGTACTCGTGTGATGACCAACGGTGCGGTCTTTGAACAAGGTGGTGTTAACTTTTCTCACGTTGCAGGTAAGGCAATGCCCGCTTCAGCAACCGCTCACCGCCCTGAATTAGCCGGACGTAAATTTGAAGCGATGGGTGTATCGTTAGTTATCCATCCTAAAAACCCTTATATCCCAACCTCACATGCCAACGTAAGATTCTTTATTGCCGAAAAGGAAGGGGAAGCCCCTATCTGGTGGTTCGGTGGTGGTTTTGATTTAACGCCATTCTATCCAGTAGATGAAGATTGCCAGTCTTGGCATCAAACCGCTAAAGATCTGTGCGCACCATTTGGTGATAACGTGTATCAAGAGCACAAAGAGTGGTGTGATAAATACTTCTACTTGCCTCACCGTGATGAAACGCGCGGTGTTGGTGGTCTGTTCTTTGATGACTTAAATGAGTGGGGTTTCGATAAGAGCTTTGCTTACATGCAGGCGGTCGGTGAAGGTTTTGCTGAGGCGTACTTACCTATTGTCGAGCGTCGCAAAGAGACACCTTATGGCGAACGCGAGCGTGACTTCCAACTATACCGTCGTGGTCGATACGTTGAATTCAACCTAGTCTATGACCGTGGCACCCTATTTGGTCTACAAAGCGGTGGTCGCACAGAGTCTATCTTGATGTCTATGCCGCCATTGGCTCGTTGGGAATACCGTTACGAACCACAAGCCGGGTCACCAGAAGCTCTGCTTTATAGTGACTACCTAAAACCGCGAGTTTGGTAGTTCTTCCTTCCTTATAGGGATAGTGATAGGGTCATCTATATATATGACCCTTTTTATTATTTCTGTTAGGTAAGGATATGACACAGCAAGTAGATCGTTATGCCGTTTTCGGTAACCCTATTGGGCAAAGCAAATCGCCATTCATTCACACGTTATTTGCTCGCCAAACCAATCAACAACTTACCTATACAGCACTGCAGCCAGAACAAGGTCAATTCATTACCGCGGCTAAAGCTTTTTTTAGCGAAGGTGGTAGAGGATGTAATGTCACCGCGCCATTCAAAGAAGACGCTTATCAGTTTGCTAATCGCCTAACGGAAAGGGCTCAATTAGCTGGTGCAGTTAATACATTGAAGAAATTAGATGACGGAGAGATCATTGGTGATAACACTGATGGCGAGGGTCTCGTTCAAGACTTGCTTCAGCATCAAGTGGTATTAGAGGGTGCTCGAGTTCTCTTGCTAGGTGCTGGTGGCGCAGCAAGAGGTGTAATTCAGCCCCTTCTTGATCAAAAACCACAACAATTGGTGGTTGCTAACCGAACCAGTTCCAAAGCTGAACTCCTAGCTGAGATGTTTTCTTCAAACGGCAATATCAAAGGAATGGGACTAAGTGATGTGAACGAAGGCTTCGATGTCATCATTAACTCCACGTCATCAGGCCTAAGTGGTCAGCTCCCTGAAGTTTCCGATGTCATCTTTAATACAAATAGCGTCGTCTATGACATGGTCTACGGATCTGGAACGACAGTATTTAATCAGTGGGCGTTAGATAATGGTGTTCATGCTGCTTATGATGGTTTAGGTATGCTGGTGGGTCAGGCTGCAGAGAGCTTCATGCTATGGCGTGGTCTTCGTCCGGGAACTAAGCAGATCTTAAGAGAACTACGTAGAAATCTAGAGATGTAACAAGGTACTTATAAAAATGAATCAATCAATCTTATTCCCTGACATCCAAGATTGGGATGAAGAGAGTCAGTCTATTGTTTTTCCAGCACAACAGTCTGGTGCGCTGATCGCATGTGTTGTGTCTATTGAAGAGTTGTCTCGATTGTCTGGAAAAGATGTAGAAGAAGGCAAACAAGCGTTGGCTGTATTTTCTGAGCTTCGTTTTGATATTGAAGAATTAGCAGAAGAGCTAATAGAAGAAGAGGAGTATGACTCCTCTAATCGAATTCAGATCAAAGCGCTTTAAACAGGAAGCACAGAGTCTAGGTAGTCATTTTTGTTCTGAACATAGTTGTCAGCCGACTTCTGCAAGAAAGCACGTTCTTTATCATTTAATGGGCGTGCTTGCTTAACGGGGCTTCCTACATATAGGTAACCGCTCTCAAGTACCTTATTCGGTGGCACCAAGCTTCCCGCACCAATCATCACTTCTTGTTCGATAACCACACCATCCAGCACAATGGCTCCCATACCGACGAGTACGCGATCCTTAATAGTGCAGCCATGCAGCATGACTTTATGACCGATAGTGACATCATTACCTATTAATAGAGGATAACCCTCAGGGTTTTCAGCATTCTTGTGGGTAACATGCAGAACACTACCATCTTGGATATTGGTTCTATCACCTATATGTATGTGGTTCACATCTCCTCGAGCTGCAACCAAAGGCCATACACTAGAGTCATCACCGATTTTGATATCACCAACCAGTACCGAACTTGTATCTATATAGACACCTTGCCCAATCTGAGGTGATATACCTTTGTAACTGCGTATTGAACTCATAAATCCTCCTTTATATAGCCACCTTAAGGCCTTAATTAAGGGGAATACTAGTGAAAATGGCGTGTTTTGAACAAAAAACGCTCGAACAATCAAAAAAGTAAGAAAAACTTAAAAAAGGACTTGCCAGTGTGATCGAAATCTCTATAATGCCACCTCGCTGACACGGGATGGCTTCTTAGGAAACCAAAACGAATCAGCAGGTCAAATTAGCCAAGTTAAGCGCTTGAAAAAAGTTTTGAAAATAGTGGTTGACACTAAAACTTAAATCGCTAAAATGGCCGTCCGATTTGAGCGAAGCTCAGAAAGGAAAAGCTCTTTAACAATTTAAACCTATCAATCTGTGTGGGCACTCGTTGATGAATATCAAAACGTTTTATCGTTAGATAAAACAGATTCTTCGGAATCAAAATGATTTCAATGAACTGAGTGACCAATCGATAATTTATTATCGGCACAGTCAATTCATTATCATTCTGTTGGAATGGTAATAGCTTTAAAATTACATAGTAGTTTTGAAGTCAGTATTCGTTGAGTCACAAAATCTTAAATTGAAGAGTTTGATCATGGCTCAGATTGAACGCTGGCGGCAGGCCTAACACATGCAAGTCGAGCGGAAACGACACTAACAATCCTTCGGGTGCGTTAATGGGCGTCGAGCGGCGGACGGGTGAGTAATGCCTAGGAAATTGCCTTGATGTGGGGGATAACCATTGGAAACGATGGCTAATACCGCATAATGCCTACGGGTGGGCGTCGAGCGGCGGACGGGTGAGTAATGCCTAGGAAATTGCCTTGATGTGGGGGATAACCATTGGAAACGATGGCTAATACCGCATAATGCCTACGGGCCAAAGAGGGGGATCTTCGGACCTCTCGCGTCAAGATATGCCTAGGTGGGATTAGCTAGTTGGTGAGGTAATGGCTCACCAAGGCGACGATCCCTAGCTGGTCTGAGAGGATGATCAGCCACACTGGAACTGAGACACGGTCCAGACTCCTACGGGAGGCAGCAGTGGGGAATATTGCACAATGGGCGAAAGCCTGATGCAGCCATGCCGCGTGTATGAAGAAGGCCTTCGGGTTGTAAAGTACTTTCAGTTGTGAGGAAGGGGGTARYGTTAATAGCGYTATCTCTTGACGTTAGCAACAGAAGAAGCACCGGCTAACTCCGTGCCAGCAGCCGCGGTAATACGGAGGGTGCGAGCGTTAATCGGAATTACTGGGCGTAAAGCGCATGCAGGTGGTTCATTAAGTCAGATGTGAAAGCCCGGGGCTCAACCTCGGAACTGCATTTGAAACTGGTGAACTAGAGTRCTGTAGAGGGGGGTAGAATTTCAGGTGTAGCGGTGAAATGCGTAGAGAT
>NZ_JAKEUO010000022.1 GCF_022397915.1 Vibrio sp. Isolate34
ATGGATAGCCTCGGCTTCAAGACCGCAAAAGCATTTAGCCTCAGAGTTCGGTTTAAGAGTTAGTGTAATAAGTGATGCTGTCTGGTGAGACTTTACTATTTTAAAGCCTTCCCAGAATGACGATAGGAAAGTATGATTCGGCATGAAAACGGTAGTTTGTGTATGATTTTTGTTTGGCGACTAAACCATATCACTTACTACCGTTTTTGTTTTTAGTTCCCGCTAATCCGCGATGAACCATAAAAAAGCTTAGCTTTCATAAGAAAAGCTAAGCTTCATTTTCAATCGTTCTTTTACTAAGTCAGAGGCTTAGTAGAGTGGCATTTCATCTGCTACGAACGGGTTTGATGCGCGCTCACGGCCGAATGTCGATTCAGGGCCATGACCCGGAACGAATGTTACGTCACTGCCTAGTGGCCAAAGCTTAGTCTTGACTGAAGCGATAAGTGTATTGAAATCACCTTGTGGGAAATCAGTACGGCCAATTGCACCGTTAAACAACACATCACCAACAAACGCTAAACGAGCTTGCTCGCTGAACAGTACAACGTGACCTGGCGTGTGGCCCGGCGTGTGAATCACATCGATAACTTGGTTACCAAAAGTCACTTTGTCGCCCTCTTCTAACCAAGTGTTTGGTTCAAAGGCTTTACACAAAGGGAAACCAAACATCTGGCTTTGATTCTCTAGGCCTTGCAACCAGAAGTTATCAGCCTTATGTGGGCCAACAATATTCACCTTCAAGATCTCAGCAAGAGGCACAGTGCCACCTACATGGTCTAAGTGACCGTGCGTCAATACCAAGTTCACCACTTTAACACCCAGTTCTTCGATGATAGCGGCTAGTTGTTGAACGTCACCACCCGGATCGACAACGATGCCTTCCATGGTTTCATCACACCACACAATCGAGCAGTTTTGAGCGAAAGAGGTAACAGGTACAACTTGATACTTAAGAGACATATACAAACCTTAGAGGGCAAACTGAAATTTGGGCAAACTATGACATTGGATGTCTACTTTGACAAGTGCCTACCGTATTGCCCTTCAACTCAGTTTAGCTTTACCAACTGCGTACAGGACCTGTGTCAATATGGATAAAGTTGCTACGCGCATAATAACCAACACCACCCGCGTTCAGGCTTTTGGCTACGTCTCTCAGCTCCTTTAAATCAACACCATCGATACGAAAATCGATCGCTTTTCCAAGCATGTGGTAGCTCTTTTTCGCAACCCCACTCGACTTAGATCGTAATGCTTCGTTTGTCGCCGGTGAACGGTAACCAGAGATGATCTGAACTTCTTTTTGAATACCCAAGATATTTTGGATCTGAGTGATCTGATCAAAGAGGTTCTTATCCATTGGGTGGATTTCATTGCGGCGGAAGTCTCGACATAACTTACTAAGGCGTGCCATCTCGTCACCAACATAGTTAGTGCCATCGAAATAACAAGTCTCTAATCGTTCACCAGTGTGAAGATTGTTCATGCTAATCGTTCTTGGTTGATCAGGGTATGAAGCAAAAGCGACAGAAGGAGTAAGAGAGGCGACAACAGCAGTACCACCAGCGTAAGTCAGAAACTGACGGCGTGAAAATAAACTTTGAGACATACAGCAAAAAAACCAATTAGATCGAACGAAAAATGCACGATACATAATGGTATTTGCTGCGTCAACGTACAAAAACCACGCAAAACGTTAGTATTTGTAACCTTTGCGTGGTTAGTTATTGATACTCATTATAATTTTATCAATAGAAGCTTCGTTGTCATTTTTTGGTCAAGATCACCTTTATTGGTCGTATTTTAATCAGCCACCCTCTTTGTCATATTGGTAGATGTCGCCGCGGTACTGTATGCCGCCCTCTTCAAACAGCACGGTTTGATAGATGATATGCACAGGAATGCGCTTCTTGAGGCGAACCTTAGTATTAGGAGCAAGGTCGTCATTCTGATTTGGGGCCTTCCTTACCTTGGTCGCAAACAACAGCTCAGCCAGTTCTTCTGCGTGTTCAACACGTATACAACCTGAGCTATAGGCACGGAAGTCGTCATTAAACAGGCCTTTACTGGGTGTATCGTGCAAATAGATCGCTCGCTTATTGGGTGTGTTGAACTTGTACAAACCTAATGCGTTGCGCGAGCCCGCCTGTTGACGCATTCGATATGGGAACGAATTGAAGTTGATGGTCTGCCAATCGATCTCTGTGGTGTCGACCGTTTCCATTGAGCGCCAACCGTCAATCACTTGGAAGTTGTTCGTTTCAAGGTAGCTTTCGTCGGCTTTGACCTTAGGCAAGATGTCTTTCACCATGATTTTCCACGGCACGTTCCAAGTCGGGTTTAAGATGACTGAATCTAGGTTTATCTCTAGAAGCGGCGTTTTTCTCGATTTTCTACCGACCACAACTTTGGACTCAAAAACCTCTTCGCCACCTTCCCAATACTTCATGTCAAAACTCGGCACGTTAACAACAATGAGAGAATCTCTGTCTCTTGGCCACAAACGAACACGTTCAGCATTCAGAGCTAATGAGGTTAATCGATCATCAAAGCCCATGTTGATCCACTTGATCGTATCAGGGCCGATGATCCCATCGCCTGTAAGACCGTGCATACGCTGGAAGGACTTAATCGCCGTTTGCAGATCTCGATCGAACTCAGGAAAATCGACCGCGATCATCGAGGTATCAACGCCAACCAAGGCAATACGCTCAACAAGAATCGCTTTGTCTGAAAGCTGGTCACCCAAGCGTTTCAAGCCTTTCTGTCTGTATCGCTCAATCTTGAGTTCAGACGCCGTTTCTAACACGGAATAGGTTGCTTTGAATTGGTCAAAGTCCCCTACAGGTGGCGCGTAAGACAGCACCATCTCCAATAAGTAATCATTGGTGACACTGCTTTTCAGTCTCATCAGGATATGGGGCGAAGGCGCAGGCAGTTTGGAATGCAGCTTACCCGAGAAGTACCACTCCTTACCGGCAAGTGGCGCATTTTCAACGTAGCTTAAGTAATAAATAAAGGTGTCGGTGAGTAAGATGTCTAGCTCTTGCCATTGACCACGAGATTGGTACTGACGGATTTGCTTTAATTGTCGATCAAACAGCGGCGCCATTTGCGCTTGTTCTAACAGCGACAGTTGGAATTCAAACGCTTTAACAAGCTCCGGTGAATCCCAAAGGATAGGAAGAGAAGAGTCTTGATAAATACTCTGGGTGAGCTCTGGATAAATCAGCATAAAAGAGAGCTCTGAATCAGCCGGAATGAAACGGCCCTCGTCAGAACTCGTATAGCTCCATGCATGCACAGAAACTAACACCAATAATCCACAGAAGTATTTCGCTAACATGCTTAACTCCGTCACCAGTAATCCTATAAGTATGGCAAAGAAATGGGAGTAAGCATGTTATTTTTTAAGGGATTTTATGAATTAAATTGCACTCCAGTGATTATCCCACTGGACGGATGATTGCTGGCTTGATTTCTCATATGGCTTGCGTTGGCTCACCACACTGCCCGCTCCAGAACTGAGTCTAAACTCACCATCAAGCAGCACAGCGCCAGAAGCATCGGATAGCGCTGACAGTTCCACTAACTCTTTCGTCTCTTTAGACCAGATACCGTAGCAATTGCCTCGTGGTGAGGTAGCAATGATCCAATCATCTGACGCCGCAATACTTGCGATATAGTGATTAAACCTTGCCCATTGTTCAGGCTCCGCGTTCAGTGATTCAAACTGCCCACCTTTAGTGTGCATCGCCAACAGCGAAGGATACTCGTCCGGCTCACCGCGATATTGCTGACCACAAAGCACGGTTTCAGCGCCATCGTGGGCTAAATGTCGAATGCTTAGCTTCTTGTCCAACAACTCAACCTGATCAAGTAACACACCTTCAGGAGATACATAACTCAGGCTCGGTTGCATTGAATCCAAGTTTTTCGGTGTTCTTCCGTCAGTATGAACGCCACCAACGCCGATCGCGAGATTACCATCAGGCATGATGATCACTTCATGAGGACCAATACCAAAACCGATGAACTCTTCAACCTTACGATAGCCTTGAGCGACATCGTAAACACCAATCACACCTTGGCTGCTGTCCGTTTTACCTTCAGTGGCATACAGTAACTTGCCATCTAACGAGTAAACGCCATGACCATAGAAGTGGCGGTTGTTCCCTTTCACCACCATTTTAATCTGCTCGCCCTTTTTATAGTCGAACACCATAAAATAGTCACCAGGACGACGAGCAAACACCACGGCATGCGATGAGGTTGGACAAATAGCGACGCCATGACCACGGTCAGGGATCGGCAACTGGCTCAATGGCATGCCATATTCATCAGCAACCACTGCTGAATATTGGCCACGACCATTCAGCGCACAACCAATCAGCTGGGGATAGTTCGACGCACTCGCCCCATCCTTTCGAGTCGCACAGCCAAATGGAAGCACAGGAACAGCTGCACAACCCAGTGCAGCCTTGAGTAGCGTTCTTCGCGTAGTATCAGTCACCATCGGTAGCATTAAATCCTATTACCACGCCAAGCTCTATCGCCACTTCTTCATGAATCAGGTACTTCAAACGTTCTAGTTTGTTGTATTGAGTCAACACATCTCGGTAGCCCTCTTTACTCTGCAGTAACTCGAACAAGCTCGAATCAGTCGGCCAAGTCTCTAACGTCAATGTGAACTGGTCAGCAACACGATCAGCAAGGTCGTTTAAGCCCTTCTCTCTCAATAACCCGTCTAGGCCATTGCCATCAGCAAGGTACAAATTCTGAAGTGCCGCTACGTTTGCTTTTAGTTGAATCATCGAGGTTTGTGCACGCCATGATTCTGAGAAGTAAGGGCGCGGATGACCAATTTTTGCCATCGGACGACTCAGCTTTTTCATGCTGTAATCAAGTTGGTTGGTCAACAAAGCAATGTATTCAGATTCCCAACGCATCTCGTCCAGAGCTAACCACGGGTTTATCTGCCAAGCTTGCGCAATAGAGGCTGATTTCACCGCCAAGTTTTGTGCGATAGCTTGTGAAGATAGACAACCTGAAGCTTTGTCTTGAAGCAGTGGAGATTGCTCGTCGTACAGAGACCACTCCAATGCGCCTAGCCCTTGCACTGTCACACTCTGCTGTGCGATTTCGTCTTGCGACCAAACTTTATCTTGCTGAGTCAGTTGGCGCATTTTTAGGCCTGTGGTGTTCTTTTTGTCTGGCCAAAACTGAACATTCCAGCTCTCTTCCAGTGCCGCTGTTGGGCCTCTTTCTTGACCTTGCAGTGCCATCCAGCTGTTCATCGTGAGCTGCCACTGATTTTTCAAAGCATCCAGCTCAATATTGTTGGTTTCACAGTACCTCTGCATCAAGACTTCCAGCTCACTGGAATGTTTAGCGAACAGTACGGCTGAATCAAACTCTTGTTGATACACGCTGCGACTGATATGAGCAGTCGTGTCGGCTTGATAAGAAACACCATTAACCTCAGATGAAGCCGTTTGCTCACCCGATGATTGGCAGCCTGCCATGATTAATACCGACAAAGGCATTAACAAAAATTTATGTGTCATGCTGTTACCTTACTTCCTAATTTTTCTTTTAATTATATGAGTTCAATAAATATGAAACGACCGCTGAGCTCGTATTCCTACAAGTTCAGCGGTTATGTGCTTAAGTTAACTTATTCTTCGGGTTAACTTGTTCTGTGGGTTAACTCGACCGTTAAACGACTGAATCTCAGACCGACTATAGCGAATTCAAAAACGCCAGTAGTGCTTCACGCTCAGTGGCATTCAAAGACAGAACGTTTTGTTTCGCCATTTCTGCTTCGCCACCATGCCAAAGTACCGCTTCCATAACGTTTCTTGCACGACCGTCATGAAGCAGGAACGTATGACCATTCACTTCTTTGGTATAGCCTAATCCCCATAAAGGTGTTGTGCGCCACTCTTGGCCATTGGCAAGATACTCAGGTCGATTATCCGCTAAACCTTCACCCATATCGTGCAACAACATATCTGTATATGGGCTAATTAACTGATTAGATAATGCAGGCAGACCTTCTCGCTCAGCCGTGCGGAACTCCGCTTGGTGACAACTTTGACAGCCAACGTCTTTAAACAGTTTTTTACCTTGCACGACAGCTGGGTTATCTACGTTACGACGAATAGGTACTGCTAAGTGCTGCGAATAGAACTCCACAAAATCTAGAATGTTGTCGCTGACTTCTGGCTCACCACCATTTGGGAAATCATTACAAGTCGATTGCGCAGATGTGCAGTTTTCGTTCGGGAACAAGCTGCTTGTTAGGCCTAAGTCACCGTTAAATGCCGCCGCGTTTTGCTGCATTAGATTTGGCTGTCCGGCTTTCCAACCGAAGCGACCGAGCGCCATCTCGTTGGTTTGAACATCAAGAACATAGTTGGCTTTACCCGACACGCCCTGTTTGTCCGCCAATTGTTGCTCAGCAAATCCTAGAATCGTTTCTTTTGGAATGCTTTCAAGCAAGCCAAGGCCGATCATTGGCGGAGCAACACGAGCTGAGAATTCAGTTTTAGGGTGCATCTCACCGAACGCAAGCTCAGTAATTTTTAAAGTGGGTTTACGCAGAGTAACGACTGTGCCGTCTTTGAATTCAACAGGAACATCGGTGTAACTGATGTTCACTTTACCCTCTGGTTTGACACCTTGAAGAGCGAAATCTTGTAGCTGACCGCCGTAGGTCGGTTCTGGAATACCACCATCACGAATAAAGGCTTGTCTCTGCTCTGGCGTTTCAGTCGGAATACTTAAACGAACCAACATGGATACTGCGTTGTCATCGCCTTTTTCTGGCGCGTGACCACGACCATCTTTGATGTGGCAGTTTTGGCATCCGTTGGTATTAAATAGTGGTCCTAATCCATCACGAGCATCAGTTGATGACGGTGCGGGAACCCAAGGGTTTCTAAAGAAGCTGTTACCTACGCTGAAATCCAAGCGTTTGCTCATAGGTAGGTTGGCTGCGGGAAGAGAAAAAGCGTTCGCTCCCTCTTTCTTCACGGTCGTTTTGCCACCAGAGTAGGTTTCATGAGCGTGTAATGGAGATACGAAAAACAGTGCGGTTAATAGTGAGGCTGAGAGATACGACTTCATACATTGCCTTGCTGTGTTTTTGATTTTAGTTTTTTTTTGGGAGTGACTTTCTTGAGTAGCAAACAATTAAGGGCTCAATGAGAGCCCTTACATTAGTTTTGGCTTCGGGTTCTTAGAACTCGTGATCAGCCGTGTCTGGGTTTAGGCTATCAATACCAATCACACCCGCAGCACGCTCAATTGCAGCAGTTTGAGACACTAGCGCAACAATTGTTTTGTTTACTAGCGCGTTACCTGCAGCGTTGTCAGCAGCGATTAGCTGATCGAAGTGCTGGTTGTTTTTCTCTGCAGACGTTACTAGCTCGCCTACTTGTGCACGTGCTAGGTCAAACTGCTTTTGGATCTCTTTCGCAGCTTGCTCATCTTTTTGCTCTACTAGGTCAAATAGGCTTGGACCTGAAAGTAGAGTGCCGTCTTCACGCTTGTATAGACCCGTGTAAACGTTGTAGATGCCTTGCTCGTTGTAGTAGTGAGAGTTGTGCGTGTTATCAGAGAAACAATCGTGCTCATCTTCCGTTGAGTTCGCTTCTAGTGCTACCTTCATACGCTCGCCCGCTAGCTCACCTAGAGACAGTGAACCCATGCCGAATAGCATTTTACGTAGGCCATTCTCGCTAGATTCAGAAAGAAGCTCTTGACGGTAGTTGCCTTTCTCGCCTTCAGCCCACTGCTTTTCCATCCACTCTAGGTCTTGGATAAGTAGCTCAGCTGATGCTTTTAGGTATGCGCCACGACGGTCACAGTTACCATTAGTACACTCAGCGCCAACAACGAAGTCAGTGTAAGCACGCTCACCTGCGCCGCTGTTAGTGCCGTTTAAATCTTGGCCCCAAAGTAGGAATTCAATCGCGTGGTAGCCAGAGGCTACGTTCGCTTCAGAACCACCGATCTCATTAAGGTCTGCGATTAGCTCAGGGGTGATGTTTGTTGCGTCAACAGTTGTCTGACCAATTTGGAAAGTCTTGTTCGCAACGATGTTTGCGCTAGCGCCTTCGTTACCAAGCTCATATTGGTAATCAGAAGAAACGTAGTCGATAAGGCCTTCATCTAGTGGCCATGCGTTTAATTGGCCTTCCCAATCATCAACAACAACGTTACCAAAGCGGAACACTTCAGATTGTTGGTAAGGAACACGAGACTCAAGCCAAGCTTGTTTTACTTGTTCGAAGTTGCCAGCAGAAGGAGAAGCTAAGAAGGTATCAATAGAAGAGTTCAACGCTTTTGCTGTGATTACTGAATCGGCAAACACTGCATGAGCAATATCTGCATAATGTTCTACAACTTGATCTTGAGTTACTGCTGCGAAAGAAGAAGCAGAGGCAAAAATGAGTGACGAAGTTACGGCTTTTGTCACTAAAGATTTAATGGTCATGAAGCATCCTTGTTGAGCTTTAAATTATTATTCGTAGTAATAGTGCAAACCATTATCATTTACACTACGGATTTGAATAATACAAACTTACAATTTTATTGCAAGATAAATACAAAAAAACCTCACATTAGTGAGGTCTTTGAACATTTTTGTGTTATACGCAACAAAGTCGGCTAATCAGATATCCAGATTATGCTTACCGTGTGAGACTTTGGCCTTCAAGTAACTTTCGTTACCCGACTTAATGTGAGCTGAGGTGTTCACCACTTCTGCAATCTCAATACCAAACTCTTTAAGTTCATTGATTTTCTTAGGATTATTGGTCACTAAGCGAATTTTTGTGGTACCCAAAGCACGTAGCATTTCTGCCGCTTCAGTGAAATCACGTAAATCGTCGCCAAAACCTAAGTGGTTATTCGCTTCGTAAGTGTTCATCCCTTCGCTTTGGAGACGGTACGCATCAATCTTGTTATATAGACCAATACCACGACCTTCTTGGCGTAGATAAAGAATCACACCGCCCGTTTCACCCATGATTCTAATGGTTTCGTCCAGTTGCTCACCGCAATCACAACGAGAAGAATGGAAAACATCACCAGTAAGACACTCAGAGTGCATACGAACAAGAGGTATGTCTTGTGTCTTGTCTGCTGATTTAAATATTACAGCCACATGCTCTTTATCTGTTTTCAACCCATGAAAAGACAGAAGTTCAGCATCGATACTGCTTGTTACCCCTACTTTGAAATCTATTCTGGCACGCACTTCCGCCATAGCTATACTCACTTGAAAATTCAATGTATTTAACGACACTACAGGATATGTCTAGGCAATATTTTGTAGTGGACTATCTAATGATAGACACTATGAGGCTGTTAACAATTTTTTTCAAGGTCGACCACGAACAAATTGTTATAATATAACAATTTATTTTTCAGATAAGAAAAAACCCCACATTGAGGTGGTCAATGTGGGGTTATAAATTAATCACTTGCGACTAAGACTGTGTTTTTACAGAACGCTCAACTTACTTGAGTTTGCTTCCAAATGACAAGCTGAACCCAAGCATTTTCTAATTCAGTGAGCTCTTCTTGCGTAAGTGTAGAAATGCTCGACTTCGCACTGTATTTTTCTGCCCACTTGTCTGACTGGACATGAGTATGGAACTCTTTCTTTAAATTTGAGATTACGTTATCCACAGATACATCCTTATATAACAGTGCTTAGCCTTTATAATCCTTTAATGTTACAAAATACAGGTCAATTGGTAAACAGTAATACACATTTTTTATGAGCCCTTTCTAACACTTTTTACTGATAAATATATAAATAAGAGAAATAATAGGCTTGGTAGAAGCCAAAGTAATAGGTTTGAGGCGCTCATTGCTGGCTTATAAAGCACAAACTCGCCAAATCGCTCTGTCATATATTGAGTGATTTCATTATTACTCTTCCCATCTTTCACCATATTAAACACAACAAGACGTAAATCTTTTGCTATCGGCGAGTTCGATTCAATCAGGTTTTGATTCTGACATTGAGGGCAACGCAGCGTTTTTGCCAAGCTAATAGCACGCTGCTGTTGATCCGGGCTTTCAAACTCAAACAGCTCAACCTGAATGCTTGTCTCTTTATTACTGGCTGTAAACAACTCTTCTGCCATGGTTGGAAAGCTAATAGCAATAACTGCAGACAAGATTACGACGAGCTGTATTAAAGACTTCATCATCCAATCTCACCATCAAAATACATGGCAAGTTCATTTTGCCATACGGATTCATTAATCACACCCAGTAGCTTCTTAATGATTTGGCCGTCAGCGTCAACCAAGTATGTCTCCGGCGTACCGATGACCCCTAACTCCAAGGCCAACTTCCCCTGAGGATCGCTAATGACTTTTGAATATGGGTTTCCATCACTCGACAACACATTAATAGCGGCAGCTGAGTTATCTCGGTAATTAAGACCAACAATAGGAATGCCTTTATCGTGGAGTTTGAGCAAAAAGGCGTGTTCGGTTTTGCAGATACCACACCATGACGCCCATACATTAACCAACTGGTAAGGGTGCTCAGTAATATCCGTTCGCGTTAGCTCTTGTTGCCCTCTGATGCCTTCGCTATTGGCTAACGCTGCCGATGTAAATTCAGGAAACGATCTTTGTTGCGTCGATACTGTGGTGGTTTGTTGCTTGCTATCAAGCGCGAACAAAAACGCCAACACCACGATCAGTGCCAATACAATAAGCGTGATGAGTTTGTTACGAACGCTGGTATTCATACTGTGACGCCTTAACGGTTTTCTTTTTACGATAAATCAATGAGAGCAACGCACCTAAAGCAGAGATCAATCCACCGAACCAAATCCAACGAGCATAAGCCTTATATTGAACGCGAAATGCGTAAGCGGTTGAGTCCACTTTTTCACCCATGGTGATATACACGTCGCCATGCCAGAACCACTTCATTGCCGGCTCACTCATGTTCATGACTCGAACTTGGTAATGTCTTCTTTCTGGTGTGATGTAAAAGCTCCGTTCATTAGCCTCTAGGTCAAGCACTGCCCTTTCAGCAGTAAAGTTCGATGCAACATAAAGCTCAGTATCACGATGAGAAAGCGTCCAGTCCATAAACTCAACCTGTTCTCCGGGGCTCAATTTATAGCTGCGTTCAAACGAATGGTAGCTATTCATCGCGGCACCTACGGCTAATACTGCGACACCCACATGTGCGAATGTCATTACCCATACTTTGCGTTGGAATTTGGAACTGTGCGTGACCGCTAGACCATAAACATGAGTCAGTACAACCCAAAACGCGAGAGCCCACGTCACCAGTGCCATGACTTGAATCTTCTCTACTTGCACAACATAGCAGGTAAACCCGAGACCAATAGATAGCAGAGCGATTGACGCCATAACGCCTTTCGACGCTTGGGGTTTGATGCTGAGCAATGGAGCAAGGCCAACAACGCCCATTGCAAGCAAAGCTAACGGTGAGATTAGCAGGTTAAAGTAAGGTGCGCCTACCGATATATTTCCAAGACCTAACAGCTCAAACACCATTGGATAGAAGGTACCGAACACCACAACCGCCGTTGCCAAAACGAAGATGAGTACGGCAACTAAACTCAAAAAGCTTTTACTGGCAAAGCGTGTGATTGGGCTCGATTCGAAAGATTCACCACGCACAATAAGCAGAGAAAACGAACTCACCAATACCACGACTAAGATCAGCAAAAGTGCGATACCTTTACTTGGGTCAACCGCAAAGGCGTGTACTGAAGTGAGCACGCCAGAGCGAACAATAAAGGTGCCGAGAATACTTAAACAAAACGTAATGAAGGCAAGGCTCAGAGACCACTTCAACAGTTGTTGCTTGCCCTTGGCAACACCTAAGGTATGTAACAAAGCGGTAGAAGTGAGCCAAGGTAACAAGCTCGCGTTCTCAACAGGATCCCAGAACCACCAGCCGCCCCAACCTAATTCGTAATATGCCCACCAAGAACCAAGAATGATCCCCGCAGTTAAGAAGATCCAAGCAACTAAACACCAGCTTCGACAATGAGCGACCCAATCAAACTCGATCGGATCCACCAATAGCGCTGCGACTGCAAAGGCCAGTACAACCGAAAACCCTACGTAACCTAGATAAAGTAATGGCGGATGGAATATCAAACCGACATCTTGCAGCATTGGATTAAGGTCTCGCCCTTCAAGCGGCAAGGTTGAATTCAGTTCAAATGGGTTGGATGCAAATAACGTAAACCAAGCGAATATCGCGAGTAATACATTCATCACCCACAGCACGCGGCTTTGATATTCTCTTGAGTAGCGTTTTTGCAGAGCGATAACACCGGACCAACAGCTGATGGTCAGTACCCAAAATAACAATGAGCCTTCATGCCCTGCCCACACGGCGGCCATTTTAAAAAAGGGAGGTAACTGTGTATTAGAATGTTCCGCGACATACAGAATAGAGAAGTCATCACTGATAAAGGCATAGCCAAGCAGAATAATAGCGCCAATTGAAAATAGTGCGCTTGAGAGAGAGAAACTACGGATTAAACCTAGATTCGGTGATTGCTTGGCGAGCATTGGGTAAATCGAATGCACAGCGATAATGCTGCTAAGAACAGCGACCAAAACTAAACTAAACAGCCCCAAAGAACCGATCATATCACCTCAATAAGGCTCCACTTAAGCAGAGCCAAGTAAAACCGTTGTTAGCTTCTTTACGCAAAGAAACAGAGAATGAGTAAGCAGATGCTCAGTATCCAGCACCTGCTTACTAACAAACTTGAGCAGAATTAAGCGAGTGTTAATTGCCCAGCATAAAGGACAAAGGTTCGTAGCATTAACACGCCCATTAAGCTCAAAGACGTCACGGAAAAGATATACACCGAACTATGACGAATAGAGTCTGGCGTGACGGCATTGAGTAACAAGGGTAAAACCATGCCCACTCCAATAACGCCGTACCAGAACCAACTTGCCCAGAAGCCGCTGCCAATTGCATTCCACACTGCTTGTTCGCTTTGTCCACCAGCAAATACCAGCCCAGTAAAGAAAGTCACCAGAACAAACAACTCGAACATGACAACCGGACGCTCAAATCCATGAATCCAAGAAACACTGATGCTGTGTGGCGATTCTTTGAAGACCAAAACGCCAAACAAAATACACGCAGCAGCCCCCGAAGATAAACTCGAGAATAAGAATAGAATCGGCAGCACTGGGTTATTCAGCATTGGGAAGGTATTTAACGCCGAAAGCAGGAAGCCAGTGTAAGCGGCAAGCATCAGAGCAAGAATAGCTAAGAATATTTCCAAAGCATTTTCAAACACCTCTATTTTGCCAATCCAATTTCCGACAAAATCGAGTCGTCCTTTTAACCAAGCTTGGTCACTCAAGAACACAACGATTTGATCTCGGAATATAATGCCGATCCAAAGGAATAAGATCACCATATATACTTGGAATAAGATCACACCCATCGACATCACAGACGTTGGGTTATAGAAGATCATGATCTTCCAAAAGGATAACGGCTTTGTTAGGTGGAAGACCAAGATCAACAGACCTGAAATGATCCCAAATGGCGCAAGAAAAGCGGTCGCCTTTAACACACCATTATGAGCAGGATCGCCTTCAATGACCTTTCGTTTAAGGTAAATGGAAATCATGACGGCACCCGCCGACATCCCCGCCAGAAATAGATAAATAGCTATAATCCAGTCCCATACCACGGTACCAGACTGAAAAGCTGTGTCCCATGCACTCATAATCAAATCTCCCCTTTTTGGTGTGGCACTTTATAGAGTTTTGGCTGAGTCCCTAGGTAGGCTTTATCTCTGTAAACCACTTCCGATTGAAGCACTTGGTTTATCTCACTCTTAGGGTCGTTCAGGTCGCCAAATATCAGCGCATTGGTTGGGCAAGATTCAACACAAGCAGGTAACTTCCCTTGAGCCAAGTTAGTATCACGGCAGAAGTTACATTTATCAGCGGATTTATTCTCTGGGTGGAAAAAGCGCACTTGATATGGACAAGCTAATAAGCAGTAACCACAACCCACACACTTCTCTTTGTGCACATCAACAATGCCGGTTTTCTCGTCTTTGTAGGCTGCACCCGTTGGGCAAACCATCACACACGGAGCATTATCACAATGTTGGCAAGAGTTACGGGTAAAACGGTAATCAACATTTGGATATTCGCCTTGAGGTTCACTCTTAATGATCTCTAAGCGTGATACACCCTCTGGCACTTTATTTACTTCACGACACGCTTCAGTACAGGCAGTGCAACCGATACATGCGGTCTCATCATGAACCATTCCGTAGCGCTTCGTGCCATCTTCCTGAACATTAGCCAACGTTTTACGGCTTGTTACCGCCGCCGTTCCTGCAACACCAGTCGTAAAGATCACAGCGCCTGCGCCAGCTAAAAAGTTTCTTCTTGAGCAGCTCATAGATTACTCCCCTTCTTTCTTCTGGTTGAAGTCTGAATGGCAATCCACGCACAGCTTAATGGTTTGCTTTTTATCTAAGCTCAGCACCTTAGCTTCGGTCGCATGAACATCATGGCAGTTTGAACACGTTAAGTTCTGTGCGTGAACATCGTGAGTCCAGCTCGCTTCACGCAGATCATCCGGTTTATGACAATCTATACATTGGCTATTGGCGTCTAAAATTAAGCTAGGATCGAGGAAGACCTTTTCAGTTCCTTGCTGTGATTGGGCCGCGCGATACTTCACCACTTCAGGTGCACCTTCACGGTGATCGGGGCCGATAGAGGTATGACAATCGGTACAATTCACTTCACGACCAAGTAAAGCGTGTGCGCTCTTACCATGTGAACCCAATATCGTTTCTTTGGAATCTTTGTGGCATTGAACACACTTGTAGTCTTTGTCGCGGATTAATTCGACTTCATGTCTTGTTGATTCTCCTACTGGCGTAACAGCAGGCTCAGCAACAGCATGAATGGAATAACCATAGAGGCAGAATGCTAGAAGGGATTTAAGCATTATGACTATGGCCAATTTAATATTGCCCATTTTATCCTTTCCTTATACCGGCATTATTTAACTCTCAACTAAATAATATTCCGGTTAAACAAAAGTACCCTTAAACGATATTATTAACGTTTAAATGATATCAATTCTTATTTTGGATAAGCCACAACGCTTTCTATATTTAGAATATACCTCTAATTGGGTAATGCGAAATTTACAAAGGTTAATATGTGAACATAATCACCCTATTTATCACAAGGGCATAGCATGTAATTGCTTGTTATATTTGATAATAATTATCACTTAAACTTCCCTCCACTAGCTAGCATATACCCCTTTAGGGTTATATAAACTTCAACGTGATTAAAGTCACTGCCATTAATTGATCTAAAACAAGCAAACTTCCGACACGTAACAAAATGTGTTTATTTATGAATTAATATAAACAGGAATTCTCCAGTTCTTAATTTGAATAGCAAACTCACAACGCTTGGTATAAAAATCAGTATATTGGAGATATCACTGTGAAAAAGCACTGGATACGTAATTCCGTCACAGCACTATTAATGGTTAGCGCATCACTAGCAAGCGCGACCAGTTTTGCTGCGTCTGAACAAAAAGAAATTGGTGATCCTCGTAACGACCAGTTCGAGCAAAACCATCCTGATCAATATCACTCATGGAGACAAACGTCAGAAAGTGAAACTATTGAAGATGCGCTAAAAGAAGATCCAAACATGGTGATCATGTGGGCTGGCTATGGGTTCGCAAAAGACTACAACAAAGCGCGCGGCCACTTTTATGCGATTGACGATGTAAGACAGACCTTGCGTACTGGCGGTCCGACTGACGAAAGCTCAGGTCCAATGCCAATGGCGTGTTGGAGCTGTAAGAGCCCAGACGTTGCTCGTGTTATTGAAGAACGCGGTGAAGACGGCTACTTCGAAGGTAAGTGGGCACGTCTTGGTAACGAGATCGTCAACCCTATTGGTTGTGCTGACTGTCATGACACCCAAAGCGATGAGTTCAAAAACGGCGAGCCAGCATTGAAAGTGACGCGCCCTTATGTTGAACGCGCTTTCGAAGCGATTGGTAAAAAGTTTGATGAACAGAGCCGTTTAGACCAACAAGCTTCAGTTTGTGCACAATGCCACGTGGAATACTACTTCACCGGCCCAACCAAAGGCGTGAAATTCCCTTGGGACAAAGGGACACGTGTTGAGCAAATGGAAGAGTACTACGATGACATCAACTTTAAGGATTGGACGCACAAGGTCTCTAAAGCGCCAATGCTAAAAGCGCAGCACCCTGGCTATGAAACATGGCGTGAAGGTATTCACGGTAAGAACAAAGTCGTTTGTGCTGACTGTCATATGCCTAAAGTCACCAAAGAAGACGGCACAGTTTACACCGACCATAAAGTGGGTAACCCGTTTGACCGCTTCGAAGATACGTGTGCTAACTGTCATACTCAATCGAAAGAGACCATGCGTAACATCGTTTCAAGCCGTAAAGCTCAAGTGCTAAACATGAAGCTGACAGCTGAGAAACAAATCGTTGCCGCTCACTTTGAAGCTGGCGCGGCATGGGAAGCGGGTGCAACAGAGCAAGAGATGGAGCCAATCCTACTGGATATTCGTCACGCTCAATGGCGTTGGGACTACGCAATCGCGTCTCATGGTGTTCACATGCATGCACCAGAAGTTGCGCTTGAGGTTCTAGGTACTGCCGTTGACCGTGCAGCCGATGCTCGTACTAAGATCATTCGTCTACTCGCGAAGAAAGGTATCACCGACCCTATCGAAATTCCTGATATCTCGACCAAAGAAGCGGCTCAAAAAGCGCTGGGAATGGACATGGATAAGATGAACGCTGAGAAACAACACTTCTTAGACACGGTTGTTCCTAAGTGGGAAGAGCAAGCTGAAAAACGTGAAGCGAACTACGAATACTAGTTTCTTCAAATAGACCATAACAACAAAACCAGTCACACTATTATTGTGTGGCTGGTTTTTTAGGTTTTGGAGGAATACACATCAATACCTACCTCCGATCTACTCGCCAATTCAAGGAATAAACAATGAAAACCTTATTTTCACTTTCAGCATTGTGCGTTGCACTGTTAAGTTCTGGCGTTCATGCGTCTGAGCGCGCAGACATAGGTTGGGATTTAATTGAGAAAGGTGCAATGGTAGTTGATGTCAGAACACCTGAGGAGTTCAAACAAGGGCATCTCGACAACGCCATTAACTACCCACTATCCGAGGTCGCAACTCATTTCGCAAGCATAGATAAAGACCAACCGATTGTCTTGTATTGCCGTAGTGGTAACCGCTCAGGGCAAGCTTATCAATTCTTGCGAGCTCAAGGGTTTACTCAAATCCACAACGCAGGTGGCTTGATTGAGATGCAGGAAAGCAAATAGCTAAAAACAAACGATTAACGACTAGCGATTATGCCAAGCTTAACGGATCATCTGTTTGGCTTGGTTGATCGAATGAATAATTGAGACACGATCAATTCCCTTCTGATTAGAGTCGAGAATTTGAGTCCAAGCATCGATCGCTTGTTGATAGCGCATACTGATGAAGTGATCGGTCGCGATTAACATCAAGGCTGTTCGATCGTTCGGATCAAGATCCATAGATTGTTCTAGCAGTCTGTTTACTTCATCACTCATCGCTTGTGAACCGAGGTAATAAAGTGCGGTGGCTTTAGCGGAATACAAGCCTGAAGGTGCTTGAGGATCTAAACGAATCGCGTAATCGTAGCAGGTAAACGCCGCATCAAACTCCCCTTTCTGCATATAAACACCACCAAGCTTAAACCATAAATCAGATTGATTCGGGTCTTGCTTAAGGCTTTGTTGCAACTCATCTTGGAAATCTGTTGTGGTGTAACTTGCGTTGTCACTGGAAGGAGGCTGAGGCAGCTCTTGCTTCATTTGAAACCAGATAATGCCACTGAGTAGCACTGCGGTGAGTGATATAAGAAGGTTCCCCTTAAGGCTACTACTGTTTTTGTTTGATGCAACGACAATCACCACCAAAAATAGGCTCATCAATAACAAAGCAACCAGTAACCAGATATCCATTTTACTCTCCCTTTTTATCCGCCCATTCACTCTACCTCTTTCGCCACGAAGCAAACTTGATCAAGGTATAGCTATTGGTATTTAACGATTCTCCACAAACTACAGACAATAAAAAACCGAGCACTTAGGCCCGGTTTTTCAATAGTAAGCTTAATTACTTAGCGTAATTGAGATTACTCAGTGTCTTGCTCGCTATCACTTTCAGAGTCAGAAGCATCTGATGCTTGCTCTTCACTTGATTCAGAAGCCACTGTTCCTTCTGCATTAACTGCTTCAGCATTTGCTTCTTCAGCTTCGCCTTCTACAATCTCAGCTTCTTCTACTTCGTCGATACGTTGTAGAGCTACAACGTTCTCGTCTTCAGCAGTACGAATCAGTGTTACACCTTGAGTGTTACGACCAACTTGGCTTACTTCCGCTACGCGAGTACGTACTAGTGTACCTGCGTCGGTGATCATCATCATTTCATCGCCTTCTTCAACTTGAACAGCGCCAACTACTGGGCCATTACGTTCAGAGACTTTGATAGATACTACACCTTGCGTTGCACGGCCTTTCGTTGGGTATTCAGCTAGCTCAGTACGCTTACCGTAACCGTTTTGAGTCACAGTTAGGATATCGCCTTCGTTAGAAGGAACAATCAGTGAAACCACTTGATCGTCTTCTGGAAGCTTCATACCACGAACACCAGAGGCAGTACGGCCCATTGCACGTACTTTGTCCTCGTTAAAGCGAACAACTTTGCCCGATTTAGAGAACAGCATGATGTCGCTATCACCGTTAGTGATGTCAACGCCGATCAGTGAATCGTCGTCACGTAGGTTAACAGCGATTAGGCCGTTAGCACGTACGTTTGCGAATTGATCCAGAGATGTCTTCTTAACAGTACCGTCGCCTGTTGCCATGAAGATGAATTTCTCGTTAGAGAACTCAGAAACAGGCAGGATAGCCGTAATACGCTCACCTTCTTCTAGAGGAAGAATGTTCACAATAGGCTTACCACGAGCAGTACGACTTGCTAATGGCAGTTGGTAAACTTTCAGACGGTATGTCTTACCACGAGTAGAGAAACATAGGATGTTATCGTGAGTATTAGCAACAAGCAGACGCTCAATGTAATCCTCATCTTTCATCTTAGTTGCACTCTTACCTTTACCACCACGACGCTGAGCTTCGTAGTCGCTTAGGATTTGGTACTTAACGTAACCTGCGTTAGAAAGCGTTACTACAACGTCTTCTTGAGCAATCAGCTCTTCCATGTCGATGTCATGAACTGCAGCTGTGATTTCTGTACGACGCTCGTCGCCATAGATTTCACGTACCGCTTCAAGTTCTTCACGGATAACTTCCATCAAACGCTCAGTGCTTGCAAGAATGTGCATTAGCTCAGCGATTTCTTCTAGAAGTGCTTTGTACTCGTCTAGAATCTTCTCGTGCTCTAGGCCAGTTAGGCGGTGAAGACGAAGTTCTAGAATAGCTTGTGCTTGTGTTTCCGTTAGGAAGTATTGGCCATCGCGGATACCGTATTGGTCTTCCAACCAATCAGGGCGAGCCGCATCAGTACCTGCACGCTCAAGCATTGAAGCTACGTTACCAAGATCCCAACCACGAGACACTAAACCAACTTTAGCTTCTGCTGGTGTTGGAGCGCTCTTGATCAGTTCAATGATTTCATCAATGTTAGCAAGTGCTAGAGACAATGCTTCAAGGATGTGTGCACGGTCGCGCGCTTTCTTCAGTTCGAAGATAGTACGACGAGTCACAACTTCGCGACGGTGGTCTACGAAGCACTTAAGCATGTCTTTGATGTTGAACAACTGTGGTTGACCGTTGTTCAACGCAACCATGTTGATACCGAAAGTCGTTTGCAGTTGAGTTTGAGCGTATAGGTTATTAAGAACCACTTCGCCTACTGCATCACGCTTACATTCAATAACAATACGCATACCGTCTTTATCAGACTCGTCACGTAGTGCACTGATGCCTTCTACTTTCTTATCTTTAACCAGTTCAGCAATCTTCTCGATCAAACGAGCTTTGTTTACTTGGTAAGGGATCTCAGTAACGATAATGGTTTCTTTACCATTCTTCTCTACTTCGATATCCGCTTTTGAACGCATGTAAACCTTACCGCGGCCAGTCTTGTATGCATCTACGATGCCTTTACGACCACTGATAAGTGCTGCTGTTGGGAAGTCAGGACCAGGGATATAGTCCATTAGCTCATCAATAGTGATATCTTCATTATTGATAAATGCTAAACAGCCATCAACAACTTCACCAAGGTTATGTGGTGGGATGTTGGTAGCCATACCTACTGCGATACCAGAAGCACCGTTTACCAATAGGTTAGGAATTTTTGTAGGAAGTACTGCTGGAATTTGTTCTGTACCATCGTAGTTCGGTACGTAATCCACAGTTTCCTTATCAAGGTCAGCCAGGAGCTCGTGAGCAATTTTCGCCATACGAACTTCGGTATAACGCATTGCAGCCGCGGAGTCGCCATCGATAGAACCAAAGTTACCTTGGCCATCAACTAGCATGTAACGCAGTGAGAACGGTTGCGCCATACGAACAATAGTATCGTATACAGCACTATCACCATGTGGGTGGTATTTACCGATTACATCACCTACTACACGAGCAGACTTTTTATATGGTTTGTTCCAATCATTACCTAGTACATTCATCGCGAACAAAACGCGGCGGTGTACAGGTTTTAGGCCATCACGCACATCTGGAAGGGCACGACCAACGATGACGGACATCGCGTAGTCTAGGTATGAACCTCTAAGCTCATCTTCAATATTTACGGGCGTGATCTCTTTCGCTAGATCGCTCATAGAGCCATTTTCCCTCTATAGTCAGATCGTATTTTTGAATACGTATAAGACCGAAAAATATAACACAAATTTACCTACGGAGGCATCACTTTCCCTCTCCTTTTACCATCTTGTGACCCTTGTAGCCAATCAATTGATGAGAAATTGCACCTCCGCATCATATCTTGCTGAAACATGGTCACTTTACATCCAATAAACTAGCAAAATTGTAGATCTTCTGGTCAGGGCGAAAAGGCAAGTTATAATGCCTGCAATTTCATGGATGCATTATTTAACTTGGAAATGCCGATTATGACTAAATCACAGAACGTAGACCCAGCAGAAATCAAAAAATTCGAAGACATGGCGTCGCGCTGGTGGGATCTGGAAGGCGAGTTTAAGCCTCTACATCAAATCAACCCACTACGCCTAAATTACGTGCTAGAAAAAACCGAAGGTTTATTTGGTAAGAAAGTACTCGACGTTGGCTGCGGTGGCGGCATTTTGGCTGAAAGCATGGCTGTTGAGGGCGCAGTAGTCACTGGCCTAGATATGGGTAAGGAACCACTAGAAGTGGCGCGTCTTCACGCATTAGAAACAGGCACCAAGCTAGATTACATCCAGAGCACCATCGAAGACCATGCAGAACAGAACCCGCAAACTTACGATGTGGTGACGTGTATGGAAATGCTAGAGCACGTTCCTGATCCACAATCTGTGATTAGCGCATGTTCAAAACTAGTGAAACCGGGTGGTCATGTGTTCTTCTCTACCTTGAACCGTAACTTCAAATCTTATCTGTTCGCTATTGTTGGCGCAGAGAAGCTGCTTAAGATTGTTCCTGAGGGCACTCACGAGCACGAGAAGTTCATTCGCCCTGCAGAACTTATCAAGATGATTGATAACACACCACTGCAAGAGCTAGGCATCACTGGCCTACACTATAACCCACTGACTGACAGCTACCGTTTGGGCCACAATGTCGATGTAAACTACATCGTTCACACTCAAAATTTCGCCCAATAACTGCTCGTATAATTACCAGTATCCCTACCGTAAAACCTTTTGTAAAAAAGACTAATGAAAAGAGTTGCAATTAACATAAGTTTGCGACTTTTTTCAGTCTAAATTTCGTGCGCTAGCTTCCATTTTGACCACCTAGATTTAATTTTAATCACCCAAAATCCATCGCTCATTTTGTCCAAAGATCAAGGGATTTTTTTTTATGGGAGTGCAAAAATAAAGCATCCTTAAAAGCCGACTTTTATACAATCAAGTCACATCTAACCTCATCAGTTAGTGGTCACTTACAGTTTTTTTTCAATCCACCACTTATCCACAAGCAACCCAATTTCTTTACCTTGAAAAATATCAGTTGTAGCACTATCTTGTAACCCAACAAACAAATGACCCCTATATGTTGTGTTTGAACTACAATGTATGGGTAGACCAAGATCACAAAGCCGAAACGTAATTTACAAAAATTACACAGAAATACACAAAAACACGGCCTTGTTCAGTTTTGTTAGGGAAATTAAGCAGAATGAACCAACAACTTACTGTTACCAAGCGTAACGGGCGCAAAGAAACGATCGATCTAGAGAAGATCCATCGCGTGATTACATGGGCAGCTGAAGGCTTGCACAATGTTTCTGTATCACAAGTAGAATTGAAAGCTCACATTCAGTTTTACGATGGCATCACCACTACTGACATTCATGAGACTATCATCAAGTCGGCAGCGGATTTAATCTCTGAAGAGACTCCTGATTACCAATATCTAGCAGCACGTCTGTCTGTATTCCACCTACGTAAAAAAGCGTACGGCGAATACGAGCCGCCTGCATTATACGACCACGTTGCAAAACTGGTTGATATGGGTAAATACGATAGCCACCTAATGGAAGACTACACGAAAGCTGAGTTCGACGAGCTTGACGAGTACATCGACCACAAACGTGACTTAGACTTCTCTTACGCAGCGGTTAAGCAGCTTGAAGGTAAATACTTCGTGCAAAACCGTGTAACGAAAGAAATCTACGAGAGTGCTCAGTTCCTTTACATTTTAGTTGCTGCGTGTCTATTCGCTAAGTACCCGAAATCGACTCGTCTTGACTACATCAAACGTTTTTACGACGCATCGTCTACGTTTAAGATTTCTCTACCTACACCGATCATGTCAGGTGTACGTACGCCTACTCGTCAATTCAGTTCTTGTGTACTGATCGAGTGTGGTGACAGCCTTGATTCTATCAACGCAACAGCAAGCTCAATTGTTCGTTATGTATCTCAACGTGCTGGTATTGGTATCAACGCAGGTCGTATCCGTGCACTTGGTTCTGAGATCCGTAATGGTGAAGCGTTCCACACTGGCTGTATTCCTTTCTACAAATACTTCCAAACAGCAGTAAAATGTTGTTCTCAAGGTGGTGTTCGTGGCGGCGCAGCAACAGTGTTCTACCCACTATGGCACGGTGAAGTTCAGTCTCTATTAGTACTGAAAAACAACCGCGGTGTTGAAGAGAACCGTGTTCGTCACATGGACTACGGCGTACAGCTGAACAAGCTTATGTACTCTCGTCTTGTTCAAGGTGGCAACATCAGCCTGTTCTCACCTTCAGACGTACCTGGCCTTTACGATGCGTTCTTCGAAAACCAAGACCGTTTCGAAGAGCTATACGTTAAGTACGAAAACGATCCATCAGTGAAGCGTGAAACAGTAAAAGCGGTTGAGCTATTCTCTCTGCTAATGCAAGAGCGTGCTTCTACTGGTCGTATCTACATTCAGAACGTTGACCACTGTAATACACACAGCCCGTTTGATTCTGAAGTTGCCCCTGTTCGTCAATCGAACCTATGTCTAGAAATCGCGCTTCCTACTAAGCCGCTTTCTAACGTAGAAGATGACGAAGGCGAAATTGCACTTTGTACGCTTTCAGCGTTCAACCTTGGCGCAATCAATGAACTTGACGACCTAGCAGAGCTTTCTGAGCTGGTTGTTCGTGCTCTAGATGCACTTCTTGATTACCAAGACTACCCGCTTCCAGCTGCATACAAATCGACAATGAACCGTCGTACTCTAGGTGTAGGTGTTATCAACTACGCATACTACCTAGCGAAGAATGGTGTTAAGTACTCTGATGGCAGTGCAAATGGCCTGACTCACCGTACTTTTGAAGCGATTCAGTACCACTTGCTAAAAGCATCTGTTGAACTAGCGAAAGAGCAAGGTCGTTGCCCATCTTTCCACGAGACCAACTACGCGAAAGGCCTACTGCCAATCGATACTTACAAGAAAGATATCGACTTAGTATGTGAAGAGCCATTGCACTACGATTGGGATTCTCTACGTGAAGAGATCATGGAGCACGGTCTGCGTAACTCTACGCTAACAGCGCTTATGCCTTCTGAGACATCGTCTCAAATCTCGAACGCGACGAACGGTATCGAGCCACCACGTGGTTACGTATCAGTGAAAGCATCGAAAGACGGCATCCTGAAGCAAGTTGTTCCAGATTTCCTAAATCTAAAAGAGAACTACGAGCTGCTTTGGAACATTGGTTCTAACGACGGTTACCTACACCTAGTGGGTATCATGCAGAAATTCGTTGACCAAGCTATCTCTGCAAACACTAACTATGATCCAAGTGTTTACGACAGCGGTAAAGTACCAATGAAGAAGCTGCTTCAAGACCTACTAACAGCGTACAAGTACGGTGTTAAGACGCTTTACTACCATAACACTCGTGATGGTGCTAAAGACGACCAAGGCGATGCAGTTCAAGTGCCGGAAGAAGATTGTGAAGGCGGCGGTTGTAAGATCTAAACCGCAATAAACATTAAGACCCCAGAGAAGAGTTATCTTCTCTGGGTTTAAAGCATTAACAGGGTCCGTTTTATTACGGGTCTTTAAAGGATTTGAGGCATTTATGGCTTACAGTACTTTTTCTCAGCAAAAAAATGACCAACTAAAAGAACCAATGTTCTTGGGTCAGTCGGTCAACGTGGCACGTTACGACCAACAGAAATTCGAAATTTTCGAAAAGCTTATCGAGAAGCAGCTTTCTTTCTTCTGGCGTCCAGAAGAAGTTGACGTGTCTAGCGACCGTATCGATTACAACAAGCTTCCTGAGCATGAAAAGCACATCTTCATCTCTAACTTGAAGTACCAAACACTTCTAGATTCTATCCAAGGCCGTAGCCCGAACGTTGCCCTACTTCCATTGGTATCACTACCAGAAGTAGAAACTTGGATTGAGACTTGGTCTTTCTCTGAAACAATTCACTCTCGTTCTTACACGCACATCATCCGTAACATCGTGAATGATCCAGGCGTAGTATTCGACGACATCGTTGAAAACGAAGAGATCCTTAAGCGTGCTAAAGACATCGCTTTCTACTACGACGACCTAATCAAGCTAACGGCTGACTACCACCGCTACGGTGAAGGCAACCACAGCATCAATGGCGAAGACGTTAAGATTTCACTTCACGACCTGAAGAAGAAACTTTACCTATGTCTAATGTCGGTAAACGCACTAGAAGCAATTCGTTTCTACGTAAGTTTCGCATGTTCATTTGCATTCGCTGAGCGTGAGCTAATGGAAGGTAACGCTAAAATCATCAAGCTAATCGCTCGTGATGAAGCGCTTCACCTGACTGGTACTCAGCACATGATCAACTTGCTACGTAACGGTCAAGACGACTTCGCATTCATGCAAATTGCTGAAGAGTGCAAGCAAGAGTGTTTCGATCTGTTTAAAGAAGCCGCAGAGCAAGAGAAAGAGTGGGCAGAATACCTATTCAAAGACGGCTCTATGATCGGTTTGAACAAAGACATTCTTTGCCAATACGTTGAGTACATTACCAACATCCGTATGCAAGCGGTTGGTCTAGGTACTGCTTACCCAGCAGCGACATCAAACCCAATCCCATGGATCAACGCTTGGTTATCTTCAGATAACGTACAAGTTGCTCCACAAGAAGCTGAAATTAGTTCTTACCTAGTTGGTCAAATCGACAACGAAGTAAAAGCTGACGACTTTGAAGGATTTGAGCTGTAATGCCAACAATCAAAATCAACAAGCTGACTTCGATTGAATCTAACCCTTCAAACACTCTGTTGGAAACAATGGAACAAGCTGGGTTAGAACCTGAATACAACTGCCGAGATGGCCACTGTGGCGCATGCCGCTGTACGTTGGATTCTGGTGAAGTTGAGTACGTTGGTTTTGCTATGGCTTACACACAAGGCGATGAGATTTTGCCATGCATCTGCAAAGCAAAAACCGATTTATCGCTGAGTAACGTGATTCACAGAAGCAAACAGAAGCGCGCCTAAGTCTATTCGGTTTAAGTTCGCCTGCTTAGTTTCATTTGCTTTCGCTTTAGAAGAATCACGTAAGTTCAAACGCTTCATCAGAGATGATAAGTATTAAAAAGGGTCCGCCTCCTCTTGGAATGCGGACCCTTTTTCTATTCGTGTTTTTAGCTCTCAACCACCGAGCCAAACTAGATGGCTACTGTTGAGTCAGGTTCAGAGTCACAGAGCCAATGTAACAAGCGCTTCGGCACTCTCCACAGCCATTGCACTTATCTTGAACGACCGTAGGCAACTCCCCGGCTTCAATGTATATCGCACCGGCAGAACACGCGGTTTGGCACGCATTACAGTCCATTTGCATGTAGTTATTGCAGCTATCAGCAAAGCTGGGCTTCAAGTCGATATAAGACGTCACTGTTTGATGCAGCGCGCCAGTCGGACACACTTCACTGCACTTATTACACATCGAACAACTGTTGTAATCCAAATTCAGCAGCGCACTGCCTTCTAGCATCTCAATAACGCTATTCGGACACGCTTGCTCACACAGCCCACAACCGTCGCAAAGACGCTCAAACAGCACCTCATCGACAGCCCTAGGTGGCCTAGCATGTAATCGCTGTGATTTCTCTTCATAACTTGTCGCCGCTTTAACTGGCTTAGAGAGTCGAGTTAAGAAACCACGCCTATTTGAATTTATTTGCTCAGACATTAGTCGATATATAACTTTTTGGTAGCAACGTTTAAATTATATTCAGATGTTAATTGATTAAGCCAATTTATTACATCACTTGATAGCTTCTTATAAAATGATAAATCTGATGCTGTATTTAATTTATCTAAATAAATAGAAGACCAGGGTAATAAGTGGCACTCAAGCAATTCACTAGCTGAATTAATATTATTGTTTTCTAACAAATACGCATGAGCGAATAACATTAAACCAAATTGATCTTCTGGCTCTCTTAAACCTGTATGTAATTCAATTTGGTTTAATTCTAAAAACTGTCGATATTCCACAGTCGATGCACCAAACACCACACGGTCTTTATCTAAGTACACAGAGCCCCAAGGCGGAGCTGGCATGTCTCCAACGCCTTCAAACAAGCGGCTAAACTCTGCAGCTAGAGCGTCTTCTTGTTCGTTTTGAAGTGCCAGTAAACAGTCTTCTGATAAGACTTGGCTCTCTACTAGTGCCTGAACAATATCTAATAACTGTTCTTTATTTGTTGCTTGATAAAATAATGAACCGAGCAATTTATGCGTATCAATAATCATTCTTATTTATACCGTAATTGGTTTAACGACAATTGTATAAATAAGACGACTAGATTCTTTGATCTATTTTATACATTCGATTCATAACATTTAAATTTTGCTCTTATTTGATGCCAATCAATCAATATTTAGAAATAAAAACATAGAAGCCAAACTACCTATAAAGTGCTAGCTATCAATAACAATAGGCATCTTAGAATGACGAATAAGAAAGAATCTGGGGTAATGAACCTTACTCGAAGAGGCTTCATGAAAGCTTCTTCTGCAGTAGGTAGTGCAGCCGCACTTGCGGGCGGTATCGCTTTACCTTTCAAATCCAAACCAGTCGCGGCTGCGGTTGCTGAGAATGTGGATGAGAAAATCGTATGGAGTGCATGTACCGTAAACTGTGGCTCTCGCTGCCCACTGCGTATGCATGTGCAAAACGGTGAAATCAAATACGTAGAAACAGACAACACGGGTACTGACGAATACGGTCATCACCAAGTTCGTGCATGTCTACGTGGTCGCTCTATGCGTCGCCGTGTTTACAACCCAGATCGCCTGAAATACCCAATGAAACGTGTGGGCAAACGTGGTGAAGGTAAGTTTAAGCGTATTAGCTGGGAAGAGGCTTATGATGAAGTCGCTGGCACTATGCAACGCCTTATCAAAGACTACGGTAACGACACTATCTACCTAAACTACGGCACAGGTACGCTTGGTGGTACGGTAACTAAGTCTTGGCCACCAGCACAAACGCTGATTGCGCGTCTAATGAACCTAAGTGGTGGTTACCTAAACCATTACGGTGACTACTCAACAGCGCAAATCGCGAAAGGCTTGAGCTACACCTACGGTGGTTGGGCAAACAACAACTCTTTCTCTGACTTAGAGAACACTAAGCTTAACATCCAATTTGGTAACAACCCTGCCGAGACTCGTATGTCTGGCGGCGGCCTGATCCACCACTACGTAGAAAGCAAAAACAAATCAAACGCAAGAACGATCATCATCGATCCACGCTACACCGATACTGCCGGTGGCCGTGAAGACCAATGGATCCCAATTCGTCCTTCTACGGATGCTGCATTGGTAGCGGGTCTTGCGCACGTGATGATCACTGAAGACCTAGTCGACCAACCGTTCCTAGACAAATACTGTGTCGGTTACGATGAGAAGACCCTTCCTGCATCAGCGCCTAAAAACAGTGACTACAAATCTTACATCCTAGGTTTAGGTGAAGATGGCGTAGAGAAGACACCAGAGTGGGCTTCTAAGATCACAGGCATTCCAGTTGATACTATCGTTAAACTGGGTCGCGAGATGGGCACAGCGAAACCGTGTGCTATCCACCAAGGTTGGGGTCTACAACGTACTGCGAACGGTGAGCTAGCTTGTCGTGCAATCGCAATGCTGTCGCTACTCACTGGTTCTGTGGGTGTATCTGGCGGTTCGACAGGTGCTCGTGAAAGTGACATCAACATTCCGTTTGTTCGCTTCCCGACTGTGCCAAACCCAGTTGAAACCTCCATTTCAATGTTCATGTGGACAGACGCGATTTACCGTCACCATGAGATGACAGATATCACTGACGGTGTTCGTGGTGCTGAGCGCCTTAAGAATCCAATCAAGATGATCTGGAACTACGCAGGTAACTGCATCATCAACCAACACTCAGACATCAACAAGACGCACGCGATTCTTCAAGATGAGAGTGCGTGTGAAATGATTGTCGTAGTTGATAACCATATGACTTCTTCTGCGAAATACGCCGACATCATCCTGCCTGATTTAACCACATCAGAGCAAGACGACTGGTGTATGGATGGTAAAGCATCGAACATGCCTTACTTCATCTACGCACAAAAAGCGATTGAGCCTCAGTTCGAAGCGAAATCTATCTACGAGATGTGTACTCAGCTTGCTAAGCGCATGGGCGTAGAAAAAGAGTTCACAGAAGGTCGTACTCAAGAGCAATGGATTGAGCATCTTTACGCGGAAACTCGTAAGAACGATCCAACACTGCCAACCTTCGAAGAGATGAAAGAGTTAGGCATCTACAAGCGTAGCTACGACCACCACTACATCGCTTACGAAGATTTCCGTAAAGACCCTGAAGCGAATCCACTGACTACACCAAGTGGCAAGATCGAGATTTACTCAGAGCAACTGGCTGATATCGCGAAAACGTGGAAGCTGAAAGAAGACGAAGTGATTCACCCACTTCCGATTTACGCGGATTCTTTTGAAGGTCATAACGATCCACTAGCAGAGAAGTACCCACTTCAGCTAACGGGTTTCCACTACAAGGCTCGTACGCACTCAACTTACGGTAACGTTGCAGAGATCAAAGCTGCGGCACCGCAAGAGTTGTGGATCAACCCAATCGATGCGAAAGAACGTGGTATTGAAAGTGGCGACATGGTGAGTATTTTCAACGACCGTGGCGAAGTACATATTCCAGCGAAAGTGACACCAAGGATTCTTCCTCGAGTTGTCGCACTAGGTGAAGGTGCATGGTACGCACCCGATGGTCAGAAGATCGACCATGCAGGCTCTATCAACGTGCTGACTACTCAGCGCCCGAGCCCACTTGCTAAGGGTAATCCTCAGCATACAAACCTAGTTCAAATCAAAGCGCTAAAGAAAGCATAAGGTAGGTTGGAATGAAACAATACGGCTTTTACATTGATTCAAGTAAATGCACGGGTTGTAAAACCTGTCAGCTTGCTTGTAAAGATTATAACGATCTAGACATCAAAACGAACTACCGTCGCGTATACGAATACGCAGGTGGTGGCTTCACTCAAGATGGCGACACCTGGGTTCAGAAAGATGTCTTTTCTTACTACCTGTCTATCGCTTGTAACCACTGTACGAACCCAGCGTGTGTGAAAGTGTGTCCTTCGGGCGCAATGCGCAAACGTGATGAAGACGGCTTGGTTGTGGTTGACGAAAGTGTATGTATTGGTTGTCAGCACTGTAGCAATGCGTGCCCTTACGGCGCACCACAATACAATGCGAAGAAAGGTCACATGACAAAATGCGATGGTTGCTACCAACGTGTTTCTGACGGCAAACAGCCTATCTGTGTTGAGTCTTGCCCACTTCGCGCATTGGAGTTTGGTGAAATCAACACGCTTCGCGAGAAGTACGGGTCTGGTGCAGACGTTGCGCCACTGCCATCTTCTACCGAAACCTTGCCAAACATCGTGATTAAGCTGAACAAAAACGCGAAGCCGACTGGCGATACCAGTGGTCACCTAGCAAACCCGAAGGAGGTGTAAGATGATTTTTCATGAGTGGTCTTTGATCTTCTTTACGGTACTGGCTCAAACAGCCGTGGGTGGTTACTTACTTATTGGTGCTCGTGCACTGGTACTGGGTCATGACGAAGAGAAACTAAACAGCTACAAGGTTCCAATGTTCATTCTGTGGGCATTAATGGGTCTTGGTTTTATGTTCTCGACAACGCACCTAGGTTCTCCACTGCGCGCGTTCAATGCTTTTAACCAACTAGGTTCGGCTTGGTTGTCTAACGAAGTGTTCTTCGGCGCGGCATTTTTCGCAGTAGGCGGCCTACAGTGGCTACTGTCTGTGGTTAAGAAAGGTGGCGTGGCTATCCAGAAAGCACTGATGGTAGGTGCTATGGTGCTGGGTGTTATCTTCATGTACGCGATGATCAACGTATACATGATCAACACCGTACCAACATGGGACAACATCTACACACCACTGAGCTTCATCATGACTATGGTTGTGGGTGGCTTGCTGCTGTCTCAGTTCGTGATTGTGTTCGCAAACGACAGCCGCTTTACAGTTGACCGTAACATCACCATGCTGGCTGTGATTGCGGTTGCGATCAGCTTGCTTGTAACAGTAGGCAAACTGAACCTAATCGGCGACATCCAAACTTCAGCAGCAAAAGCCTCTGAGTTGGTTGACGGTTTAGGCAGCTATGTGATTCTTCAAGTTGCATTACTGATGGCAAGCTTACTGATTTGGATTCTACCTATGCTAAACAAAGCAAAAGTGAACCCAGTAAACCTAGGCCTAGCATTGGTACTGTTCTTAGCTTCAGAACTCATTGGCCGTGGCTTGTTCTACAGCCTACACATGACAAGCGGTTTGTAATCACTTACTCAGTTTAAGTGCTAGCTACAAAGCTATTCGCCACTTGTTGGCTTATCTAGAAGGCTAGATAAACAAAAGGCCCCGCAACCATACTGGATGTGGGGCCTTTTTATTTATTCTGTTTTAACCTTAGTTCAAGAGGTCTTAGCTCGCGAGAACTTGGTTAGCGACAAGAGCTGCTTACTTGATGATAGCCGAAGGGATAAACATATCCTTCACGCGTTTAAGTGAAGAATAGTCACCAAACATAGGTTTGCTATCTAAATGTCTTCTCAACATATCAGCGGCAACGGTTTTGATAATGGTACGTGCATCTTCACGATTGTATTGGCGATAAAATTCCAGCACTTGTCCCCACTCACCCGCTTCGCTCGATAGCGCAATGCTGAATGTATTACCTTCTAATTTGCCCGTCACCAAGGCCAATTCCGTGCCGCACTTTTCTCTGGTTGCGCCCGCTAAGGCAAAAGTCGCCGCCAATGGGTCGCTCTTCTCGAGTTCACTCTCTTTTGGCTCAGCCATTACCCATGAGTGACCAAAGCAATCTTCAACCTGTTCATTCGATTGTAACCAAGCCGAAAGCGCACCTTTGGTCGACACTTCAGATACAGACAAAGTTTTCTTTCTCTCTGCCATGATGTGGCCAATATGATCAATCATTGGCTCATCAACGCTGACTACATTGCTCTCTAACAGCTTGTAGACCATTTGTAGCAGTTTAACGCGCGTTTCTAAGCCAGACTTAGGCCCAAACAGTTTCACCTCAATGAACGGCAGATAAGAGCGATAGCCTAACTCATAACCTTCAGGCAGCTTTAATTGGTCTAACACATCCGAAATACCTGACTCAGATAAGCCAAACGTAAACAAACGACTGCATTCCGATGCAACCACTTGAGGATATGTGCGCGACAAATCAGGTAAGATTTCAAAGGTCACCATGCGTTTGAATTCACTCGGCACACCCGGCGTAAAATAGAAAGTCGCATCGTTGATCTTCAGCTTGAAGCCACAGGCAGTGCCGACAGGGTTATCGACAATCTCAGAGCTTGCTGGCAACAAGGCTTGCTTAAGGTTGCTGTCAGGCATCGGCATGCCGCGTCTTGAAAACATCTCTTCCATACGAGCGAGCCATTCAGGGAACATGACTAACTTTTGCTCTGAGGCAGCAGCCGCAGCAGCTGCACTCATATCATCGGTTGTCGGGCCTAAACCACCATTAACGATAACCACATCATAGTTAAAGCTCAGCATCAGCAGTTCTTCAACAAGAGCATTCATTTGATCACCCACAGTTGAGCGCTTAGCAAGAGCAAAACCATGCTGATAAAACTCAGCAGACATCCAAGCTGCGTTCGTATCTACAATGTCTCCATGAAGAACTTCTTCACCTGTACTTAACATTGCGATTTTCGTCATATTTCTATCCCTTGTTGTCATAAAAAGACACTGCATTATTTACAAACTGGTCTATGGTTGAATTTAGAGCAATTCGCCTTTTCACTAATATTAATAATGTTAAACCTAAGGTTTTCTTAGGAAAAGCTATAAATTATTAGTTCCCTAAATCAGGCATTTAATAGATAATTGTGACTCTGATCAATTTTTAACTTCTCATGGAGACCCTTGTGGCAAAATCACCGTTACTAGCAAAGGTTACTGCTGCATTTTCAATGCTAATGTCAGTTAACTCGGTTGCAAGCCAATACGACTTCGACCAGCCAATCAACCTTTCTTATTCGGATGAATGTGCTCAAGATTACTGTGTTAATGATAGCTTGTACACCTACAAGCCTAATACCAATTACGCACTGAGAGAATCAAGTGACGAGTACGACTTCTCAATCCAACAACCAAAACACATGTTGGTGAGCCAAGAGAAGGATTGGGACTACCTAATGGGCCAAACCTACACAATTTTGGGCTTAAGTGTCGCTACAGTAGGTTTGATGACTCTACTCCCTGAAAGTATCACCAAGTGGGATGATGACCAACGTGACATCAGCTCGTTAGGTAAAAAATGGAAAGATAACGTGTCTGATGGCCCAGTATGGGACCGTGATGAACACTTCCTAAACTACGTTATGCACCCATACTTTGGCGGTGTTTACTACACCGCAGCTCGACACGCAGGTTACGATGAGTTTGAGTCTTTCTTATACTCTTGGACGATGTCGACGTTCTTCTGGGAATACGGCGTAGAAGCGTTTGCTGAAGTACCATCATGGCAAGATCTGTTCATCACTCCTTTCTTCGGTGCGGTTGTTGGTGAAATGATGCTAGAAGCAGAGCAAGACATCATTGCTTCAGGCGGCGAAGTGATGGGCTCTCAAACCATGGGTGATGTTTCTCTATTTTTCTTAAATCCTGTTGGACACATCCACTACTGGGTAAGTGATGCTTGGGGCGGTGACGCAGAAGTGAATCTGAATACTAACCCTTGGTGGGATAACCAAGACGCCGCTCGATTCGCGTACGATGCTGGCGCACCATATGATTCTCAGTTTGTTGGTATGAACTTTAAAGTAACCTTCTAATACAGAGACCTGATTACTTTCGGTAATAACCAAAACTCTTCTAAAAAGCGGCTCTCTAGCCGCTTTTTTGTGTCCTACTCTTCATTCTCTTTTTTTGCCTCGAAGCTTAGTTTCAAAAATTGACCTAGGTCAAACATTGTTCGATGTAACCTTCTACACTGAAGTTAAAGAACTTTATCGCGTGATATCAAACATTTAATTAGCAAAGAATAATTGAAACTTTGGGGGCTGATATGAACAGTACATTTATCGTAAACTTTATCGGAAAAGCATCACCAGCAACAATCAAGCAACTTGCTGCGGTTACTCACGAAAACGGCGGAAAATGGCTCATCAGTAAAGTGAATTTTATTGAAGACCAAGTCGCAGGCGTACTCAAGGTTCAACTTCCAGCCATCAACGAATCGATTGTTAAAGAGGCCTTCAGCGCTAATCCTGATCTCATCGTGCAGTTTGTTGATTCAGACCATTCGCACAATGTGCAAGACACAATCCATCACCTAAGACTCGACTCAAACGACCGAGCAGGTATCGTTAATGAAGTGACGCATGTACTGGATAGACAAGGTATCAGTATTCTCGATATGGACTGTCACCGAGTATTTATCGCGGGTGGTGGCGGTGTAAGCTCAAGCCTATTCACTTCTAAAATAGCGGTTAAGCTACCAATCGAAGTTCAAATTAATGACGTGGTTAACGAGCTAGAAACTCTCAGTGAAGATACTCGAGTGATGATTGAGGGCTAGTGGTTAGTGGTTAGTGGTTAGTGGTTAGTGCATAACGACACAAACTAACCGTTATATAAAAACAAAAAGAGCAGCTCATCGGCTGCTCTTTTATTGTTCTAGTGCAAATATGCAGTTACTTAACTGACCATTGTGACAATGAACGTTTAAAGTCTTCATAGCCAAATTCATTCAGTTTTTGAACATCACCATTGCTGCGCTCGCAGTAAATTGATGGCATCTTCAAACCATTGAACCAGTTCAGTTTCACCATGGTGTAACCTGCACTATCCAACAGGTGAAGCTTTTGACCAATCTTCAACGGCTCATCAAAGCTTGTTTCACAGAACTGATCGCCCGCCAGGCATGAACACGAACCAATCACGTAGTCATGACTGCCGTTTTCAGATGCTTCTAATACCGATGCTGGTTCATTGTAGATAAGCGTATCAAGACGGTGTGCTTCAGTTGCTGAATCCACAATTGCCGTTTTCTTCACGTTCTCAACAATATCCACTACTGTCACAACCAAGTCTGTTGTTTTAGTGATGATGGCTTCACCCGGCTCAAGGTACATCTGCACGCCGTGCTTTTCAGAGAAGGCTTTTAGCGCAAGGCCAAGTTTCTCGATGTCATAGCCCGGCCATGTGAAGAACACACCACCGCCCATGCTAACCCAGTCTAACTTATCTAGGTGTTCGCCAAACTGTTCTGAGATTGAATCAAGCAAACCGATAAAGGCATCGACGTCTTTGTTCTCGCAGTTCATGTGGAACATCACGCCATTAATCTCGTCGAAGATCTCAGGCTTAATGTGGTCAGCCTGAACACCTAAACGAGAGAATTGACGCGCAGGGTTTGCTAAGTCTTGTCCCGCGTAGCTTACGCCCGGATTTAGACGTAAACCCAGCGACGCTTTGCCTTCAACAATATGACGGTACGCTTCGAATTGGCTTTGTGAGTTGAAGATCATCTTGTCACAAATATCCGCAACTTCTCTCACGTCATCTTCGCTGTAACCCACACTATAAGCGTGCGTTTCACCGCCAAAAGTTTCGTGACCAAGTTTTACTTCGTATGGACCTGAGCTTGTCGTGCCATCGAGGTAAGGCTTGATGATGTCAAATACACCCCATGTAGAGAAACACTTCAGTGCCAATACCAGCTTCACACCTGAAATCTCTTTCAGTTGCTTGGCTTTCTCTAAGTTCGCAATCAACTTGTCTTCGTTGATCATGAAATACGGCGTTTTTAGTTCGTTGTTTTGCATGTTAATACCTTGCGGCCCTCGAGTTCACGAAGGCACATGATAATCGAACAAAGCCGACGCAACAGCATCGGCTTGTAATTATATGTTCTCGTCATTCCGACGACTTTGGATTGAATTCGCAGAACTTTTTCCTTGTAGCTAGGACATCGCGCGGAGTTTACGAATGTAAATGAGCACGATGAACAACGCAACGAGGGCAAAGAGCCAGAATTACTTCAAAGTATGGATTAGAGGTAGACCTTGCCCAGGCTCTAGCTCTTGAACATGCCAATCTAGACCGATTTCAGGCATGGTTGCTAGGAACGGGTCTGGGTTTAGCTGTTCCATGTTGAACACGCCTTTATCAGCCCATTCGCCACGGAAGAACTGAAGTGCAGCCGTAATAGCTGGAACACCCGTTGTGTAAGAAATTGCTTGGTGCTCTACATCTTCGTATGCCACTTCGTGGTCTGCGTTATTGTAGATGAAGACGCTGCGCTCTTTACCATCTTTCTTACCTTGAACCCAAGTACCGATACACGTTAAACCTGTGTAACCCGGAGCCAAAGATGTTGGATCTGGCAGTAGTGCTTTAAGAACGTGTAGAGGCTGAACCACAGTGCCGTCATGCAGTGTTAGCGGATCTGGGCTCAGAAGGCCGATATCACGCATGCAGTTGAAGTAGTTTAGGTACTTGTCACCAAAGCCCATCCAGAACTCGATGCGCTTAGCTGGGATGAATTCCTTCATTGAACGAACTTCATCGTGCGCCATTGAGTACACTTTGTGAGTGCCACAGTTAGGGAAATCAAATTCAAGCATACGAGAGTGACAAGGTACTTGCTTCCACTCTTCATTTTCCCAGTAGAAAGAGTCACCTTGGATCTCAAGCATGTTGGTTTCTGGGTCAAAGTTAGTCGCAAACTTCTTACCGTGGTCACCTGCGTTTACATCCATTACGTCGATCGTGTCGATCTCATCGAATAGGTGCTTAACCGCGTGCGCTGCAAATACTGAAACCACACCTGGATCGAAACCCGCACCAAGAATACCTGTGATGCCTGCCTCAGCGAACTTCTCACGGTAACCCCACTGCCAATCGTAAGCTTGTGGTACTTGTTGGCCTTCAGAACATAGGTCAACCGCTACCGATGTATCTAGGTAAGACACTTTTGCTTGGTAACATGCTTCCATGATCGCCATGTTTACCCAAGGAGGACCAGCGTTGATGACTAGATCTGGTTTCACTTCGTTAATCAAAGCAACAAGTGCATCAACATCGTCAGCGTTTACTGCGCGAGCTTCTAGTTTTTTAGTTGAATCTTTAAGGTTGTTTTTACCTTTAATCGATTCGATGATTTTTTCACACTTCGCGATTGTGCGAGAAGCGATCGTGATATCACCCAGTACTTCGTTATTTTGTGCTGCTTTGTGTGCAACAACCCAACCAACGCCGCCTGCACCAATTTGTAGAATAGCCATAGTATTAATTACCCTTGTTGTTCTGCTAGCTCAGTAGCTAGAGTTTGAATTTTGTTAATTAGAGATTTGAAATCTGATGTCTTTAGGCACGGATTCAAGATAGTGAATTTAAGCGCACTCTTACCATCCACGACCGTTTCACCGAGTACTGCAACACCACGAGTCAGCGCTTCCAGTCTTAGCGTTTGATTCAATTTGTCTAAATCTAGCTCGCCGTTCGCTGACGGCTTAGATCGGAACAGCACTGTTGATAGTGAAGGCTCCGCGAGTAGCTCTAAGTCCGCTTGCTGTTGAATCAGGTCAGCCACTTCTAGCGTTTGCTCAAGAAGATGGTCGTACATATCACCCAACTGCTTTGGACCGACGCTTTGCATCGTCATGAAGACTTTCAGAGCATCAAAACGCTTGGTCGTCGCGATAGACTTGTCGACTAAGTTCGGCAGCTCATCGTGTTCACGGTTTAGGTAATCTGCGTGATGCAAAAGGTACTTAAAGTTCGCTTTGTCTTTCAACAACACCGCGCCGCAGCTGATTGTTTGGTAGAAAAGTTTGTGGAAATCGACACTCACAGAGTCCGCTTTTTCGATGCCTTGTAAGCGCGCTTTGTGGCTACTTAAGATAAGCGCGCCACCGTAAGCACTGTCGACATGGAACCAAAGGCCTTGTTGGTTTGCGATGTCTGCAATCGCATCAAGGTCGTCGATAGCACCGTGATCGGTTGTGCCCGCAGTACCAACGACAGCAAAAGGAATCAGACCTTGAGCTTTAAGTGCTTTGACTTCTGCGTCCAACAAATCAGGCTTGATGGTGCCATTAGCGTTTGTTTCAACACAGCACACCGCGCTCTCGCCTAAACCAAGTAATGAAGCGGACTTTTGAACCGTGAAGTGAGATTTGTTTGAACACAAGATACGAAGCTTGCTTGCATACTCTGGCAAACCTAACTTTTGGATTGAGTGACCATCGTGCTTATCGGCAACCCAGTCTCTCGCTAGCAATAAGCCCATTAGGTTACTTTGCGTGCCGCCGCTGGTGAAAACACCATCCGCTTGCTCGCCAAGTTGATACTTGTCACACATCCAATCAACTACGCGCTGTTCAACATACGTTGCAGCCGATGCTTGGTCCCATGAATCCATTGATTGATTCAGTGCCGCGATAATCGATTCCGCAGCGACCGACGCCATGAGAGGAGGAGTATGAAGATGTGCAATACAGTCAGGGTGTTGCACGAAGATGGAGTTTGCAGCGACAAGGTCTGCAGTGCTATCTACAACGTCAACCAAAGCGTGTTGGTTGTTGTCTAGATCGACAGCCTTGATAGCAGCCTCTAGCACTTTTGGTTCTAGACCTGAGTATGGCGTTTCAACCTGCTCAAAAACCGCTTTCATCGCTTGAGTGGTTTGGTTCATCACGTTAGCGAATTCGTCGCTACCGCCTAAGCCTGTGTGAATGAAGTGCTTGTTCCACTCTTGGTTTGCTTGCTCACTTGAAGCTTGATCTTCTTGAACGCCTCCGCCAGCAGCAATAATGGCTTCTTCCATCACGCGCAGTGCAAAATCAATCTGTTCGAAAGAGATAATCATCGGTGGTAGGAAGCGAATCACAGAGCCATCACGACCGCCCTTCTCGACCATCAAACCACGCTCTAATGCTGCGCGTTGAATCGCTAGAGTCAGTTCGCCGTCTGATTTCGGCTCACCAAATTTGTTAAGTTCGCCGTTTGGTTGCTTGATCTCAGCGCCAAGCATTAAGCCTTTACCACGAACTTCGGCAATACAGTTAACGCGAGATTGAATCTTCTCTAACCCGTGACGTAAGTATTGGCCTGCAATGTTCGCATGTTCAACTAAACCGTCTCGCTCGATGATTTCTAACGCTTTAGCGCCAGACACCATTGCCAGTTGATTACCACGGAAAGTACCCGTGTGCTCACCCGCTTTCCATGTATCGATGCTCTTATCGAATACAAGCAGCGACATTGGTAGTCCGCCACCAATTGCTTTAGACAAACACAGGATATCAGGGTTAACGCCTGACTCTTCAAATGCGAATCGATGACCTGTTTTGCCTACACCACATTGGATTTCATCAAAAATAAGTAGGATGCCATGTTCATCACAGATGCGACGTAAACCTTGTAACCAAGACGCCGGAGCTGGAATCACACCGCCCTCACCTTGCACAGGCTCAACGATCATCGCAGCCGGTTTCATGATGCCTGACTCGTCGTCATTCAACATACGTTCGATGTAACGAATGCTTGCGTTAGCACCCGCCTCACCACCAATGCCAAACGGGCAGCGAAGATTGTATGGGAAAGGCATAAAGTGCACGTCAGACATCAAGCCGCTACGACGTTCTTTTGTGCCTAAGTTGCCCATCATGCCCATAGTTCCGTTGGTCATGCCGTGGTAAGCACCACGGAAAGCAAACATGGTGTTACGACCTGTGGTTTGCTTCGCTAGCTTGATTGCCGCTTCAACGGCATCAGCGCCTGACGGGCCACAGAATTGAAGAACCGAGTTATCTGAAAAGTCTTGAGGAAGAAAAGCTTTAACTCGCTTGATAAACGTCTCTTTTGCTTGAGTCGTAATATCCAAAGTTTGGTATGGCAGACCTGAATCAAGTTGGTCTTTGAGTGCTTGGTTAATCTCTGGGTGGTTATAACCCAAAGAAAGTGTACCTGCACCGGCTAAGCAATCGAGAAAGAGTTGGCCACGTGTATCTTCAACTAAGGCACCACATGCTCGCTTAATAGCGATAGGAAGGCGTCTTGGGTAAGAACGAACATCCGACTCATGCTGTTCTTGCTCAAGCAAAATAGCGTCAGGTGTTAGGTCGTAAGTTCCCTCTACGATAGGAACCATAGTTGAAAATGAATTTGCGATAGTATTGATATCGACTTCAAAGGCGGTAGTCATAAAAGTCCCCGTGAATGTGTTCATACTCACCTCCATCAGACGCAATGACACACCGACCCTCTGTTGATTTAGAGAGAGTTCATGGTGAAGCACACGTATTGTCTAGAAATGAGATATAGCTGTACGCTCGCATAAGTCAAATGACGAATACGAAATTAGGCCGTCTTAAGACAGCGAAAAATTGTTAGCGAAAGCTCAAGGTTCAGTAATGCTACTGTTTTGAAGAATTGGACATTTTTGCAGGATCGGGCAGCTATGAGGAGCTGGTCCCTTTGGAAATGCAGAGCTGATTAGCAATGTTGTAGTTAATGTGTTCAATGTTGGGTTTCCCATTAACATGGCGAACTGCGCCATAAGTATCCCGTCTATCAGCTAAAGGACTAGCCAATACCTACCCTACGTAATGTCCCAATCAGCAAGAATGGTCATCACGCGTATCCCCCAGAAGCAATCACGGCTCTTTTTGAGCATCGGTCATTCCGAGATTGCGCGGGAAAGTAACATAAAGTGAAACGAACTATCAATAGTTTTTAATGATGGCTTAATAAATAACGGAAGTGACGGAAAGATCGTTGAAAATATCATCAACACGTCCTTTCATGACAGAGATCCCCGGTTCGCTCGTCCCTCGCGCCCGAGGATGACGACGTGGGGTTAGAAACGTTGCTAGAGAAGCTTTTAAGCTGGATGCTTGCGTTACTCCTTAGAATCGGAAACGACCTCATAGCGAATCTTGCACTGAAACCATCGAAGTTCACTACACGACAAGGGAGTGAAAAGTTAATCACCTGCTCGCGTTTACGTCATTCCCTAGTACGAGGAACGAGTTCATAGGGAATCTCGCTTTTAAAAGCTGAGTGATATAAACGAATTTGATAACGAAGGTTTTGTTATAGAAATGAAGCTTGGGCGCGGGTTCGAAAAAATGAATACAGATATAAAAACACTAAACGACAGAAACCAAAAAGCCCGAACATTTCTGTTCGGGCTTTTTAATTTGGAGCGATACATCGGGTTCGAACCGATGACCTCAACCTTGGCAAGGTTGCGCTCTACCAACTGAGCTAGTATCGCATTTGCTTTATCGAGATAAAGACTTTAATAGATGGTGCCCCGGGCCGGACTTGAACCGGCACAACGCGAACGTCGAGGGATTTTAAATCCCTTGTGTCTACCAATTCCACCACCAGGGCACGCAATTTTTTATTGCGATGCCGATTACTGAAAAGTAAAACACCATCTTAATGCTGACGCCAATCAACATTACAAAATTTGGAGCGATACATCGGGTTCGAACCGATGACCTCAACCTTGGCAAGGTTGCGCTCTACCAACTGAGCTAGTATCGCATTTTCATTCATCAGCTTTCTAAAATGAAAGAGAGAATGGAGGCGCCTCCCGGAGTCGAACCGAGGTCCACGGATTTGCAATCCGCTGCATAGCCACTCTGCCAAGGCGCCTTAATAACTCCAATCGAATCGCTCATTGCCATCCTCTTGGGTACGGGATGCATTCTACGGATTCAGACGATTGAGTCAATATTATTTTTGTATTTTTAATTCGTTTGAATAGATTTCATACGAAACAGGCCAAATAGCTGACTTTATGTGCAAAAGACACTGTGAGCAGGTTATTCAAAGGAGATCTATATCACATTAGATATCCAGTATTGATAACTTAGCCTTAGGTTAAAGATCAAAAAAGCGAGCCTCAGCTCGCTTCTTCATCAATGGTGTTTTTCGTCTAACAAATCATCTTTGGCGGCCATCAAGTATTGCGCCATTGACCAATAAGTCAGAACAGTTGCAACATACAGTGCAATGTAACCTACCCACACCATCCAGTCGTCGTATCTCCAGATAAGTACCCAAAGAGCGAACATCTGAGAAACCGTTTTGACTTTACCAACCCAAGATACCGCAACACTTGCGCGTTTACCGATTTCGGCCATCCATTCACGAAGCGCTGAGATGATGATCTCACGAGCAATCATGGTCACCGCTGGAATAGTTATCCAAATCGAATGATAGTGTTCAGTAATCAGAATAAGAGCCGTAGCCACCAGCACTTTATCGGCCACTGGGTCAATAAATGCGCCGAAGCGAGATGTTTGCCCTAACTTACGAGCAAGCATACCATCTAGCCAGTCAGTAAAACCTGCTACCCAAAACACCATCGCAGCAGCAAAAGGAGCCCATTGATAAGGTAGGTAAAAAACAACAACGAATACTGGGATCAAAAATAGTCTCAGTAAGGACAAAATGTTAGGTATATTCAAACGCATATTATTGGGCTCTTATTAATTGCGCTTTAATGGTGCGGGATTTTTACTATTGTTTCAATGCTTGATAAATGTTTTCTGCCAAAGAATGACTAATGCCCGGCACTTTGGCTATTTCTTCGACAGTTGCACGCTTAAGTTCTTGTAAGCCACCCATATATTTCAGCAAAGCTTGACGACGCTTAGGCCCTACCCCTTCAATTCCTTCCAAAGCACTGGTTCTGCGCGTTTTACCGCGTTTCGCTCGGTGCCCTGCAATCGCATGATTATGGCTTTCATCTCGAATGTGTTGAATAAGGTGCAGCGCTGGTGCATCACTTGGCAAATTAAACTCTTCACCTTCAAGGGTCACTAGAGTCTCTAAACCAGGTTTACGGGTTACCCCTTTCGCGATACCCATCATTCTCGGTCTAAACGGCCAGTCCCCCCAATATTGAGAAATAATCTCGTGAGCACGGTTAAGCTGTCCTTTACCACCATCGATAAAGATGATGTCAGGGATCTTGTCTACATCAAGCTGCTTCGAATAACGTCTCTCAAGCGCCTGAGCCATTGCCGCGTAGTCATCACCACCGGTAATGCCAGTGATGTTGTAACGGCGGTATTCCGGCTTAACAGGACCTTCTTGATTAAACACCACACAAGAGGCGATCGTGCTTTCACCCATGGTATGACTGATATCGAAACATTCCATGCGCTTAATCGCATCCATCGACAGCACTTCTTGCAGCTCTTTGAAGCGCTGATTAATCGTCATCTTGTGATTAATCTTGGTCGTAATCGCCGTTAACGCGTTAGTGTTCGACAATTTAAGGTAGCGACCGCGAGTACCAGAAGGGTTAGTGTTGAAATGGATCTCACGACCCGCAACCTCACACAAAGCTTCTTGAATCGGTGTGACGTCTTCCATTAGGTCTGCGTTCAGAATCAAACGGGTTGGGATGGTTCTAGCTTCATTATGCGCTAAGTAATACTGACTTAAAAAGCTCGAAAAGACCTCTTCTCGCACCGTATTGTTTGGAATCTTAGGGAAGTGGCTGCGGCTACCTAAGACTTTGCCTTGGCGAATCATCAAGATATGAATACACGCCACGCCATTCTCTTGAGCAAACCCCAACACATCCATATCTTCCATAGAGTCGTCAGATACATACTGTTGTTCTTGCACACGTCGAATCGCTTGGATTTGATCGCGGAAAGCGGCGGCTTGTTCAAAGCGAAGCTCTCGGCTGGCCGTGTCCATCTTTTCGATGAGCGTTTCTAGCACCAGCTTATCTTTCCCTTGCAGGAATAGACGAACATAGTCGATAAGCTCGCTGTACTCTTCATCAGAGATAATTGAGCTAACACATGGCGCAGCACAACGACCAATTTGATACATCAAGCATGGGCGCGTTCTGTTAGCATAAACCGTGTCTTCACACTGACGAGCAGGAAAGATTTTTTGGATTAGGTGTAGTGTCTCACGCACAGCGCCGGAGTCAGGATAAGGACCAAAATATTCACCCTTTTTCTTTTTAGCACCACGGTGCATCGACAAACGAGGATGCTTGTGACCGCTAATGAAAATATAAGGGTACGACTTATCATCACGCAGAAGTACGTTGTATTTCGGTAGATACTGCTTGATGTAGTTGTGCTCAAGAATAAGAGCTTCGGTTTCCGTGTGCGTTACAGTGACATCGATCTTGTCAATATTGCTGACCAGAGCGCGTGTTTTTTCACTGTCGACTTTTTTACGGAAATAACTGGAAAGGCGTTTTTTGAGGTTCTTAGCTTTACCGACGTAAATAACGACAGCCTCGGCGTTATACATTCGATAAACGCCGGGCTGTTCTGTTACTGTCTTGAGGAATGAGACTGAGTCAAACAAGTTGGTCACTATACGATCTCAGTGTTAAAGGGTCTCAGTGTCTAACATTCCATGTCTAATCGCTAAGTGCGTCAGCTCTACATCGCCACTGATATCCAGCTTGCTGAACAAACGGTAGCGGTAACTGTTGACTGTCTTAGGACTTAGATTGAGTTGTTCTGAAATATCCGTCACTTTCTGACCTTTGGTAATCATCATCATGATTTGAAGTTCACGTTCAGATAAGTCTGCGAATGGATTTTCAGACGCAGGCGAGAATTGGCTCAATGCCATCTGCTGCGCAATTTCTGGTGAAATGTATCGTTGGCCACTGTTAACCACTCGAATTGCATTTACCATTTCATCCGGACCTGCACCTTTAGTAAGGTAACCTGCAGCTCCAGCTTGCATCACTTTAGTTGGAAACGGATTTTCCGTATGAACAGTTAAAACGATGATTTTAATATCAGGGTTGAAACGCAAGATTTTCTTGGTTGCTTCTAAGCCACCAATACCAGGCATATTCATATCCATCAAAATAACGTCTGTATTGTTAGTACGACACCATTTTGCAGCATCTTCACCGCTTTCAGCTTCCCCTGCTACGTTCATTCCACGGACGTCTTCAATAATACGTCGTATCCCTGTGCGAACCAGCTCGTGATCATCTACAAGGAAAACATTTATCAAACTTGTATCTCCACACTATTAATTGGCTCTGCAACCACTGTGTCGTTTCATCTGTTTGAAACAATTGAACAAAGGAACAGTGGATCGCAGCATTGAGTACATCTTAACTTAATTAGTAAAAAAAAGCTCTGTTGAATATGTGCTGAAACACGAACTTTAGCAAGTACTTATTTATAAATAAGCCAGCTAAAACAACAAGCTTTTGGTAAAAATCAACTAGTTAAAACAACGCCCAATAAAATTACACAAGATAAAGATATTTTCAATACCATTGAATAACCATTCGTGACAATTTCACTTTTTTGCTTATATCGTCCCGTTATTCAATGCTATTAACGATAAATTAATGACTATTTGTCTAGCCTATTGTGCGGAATCCAGCGCTAGATGGTAGTATTCGATTCCCAGTTTCAATAGGTTACTACATTGGATATTCAGCAAGGCTTTGTACTCACTAGGCAAGCAAGAGATTTTTCAGGGCGCACACAAATCGATTTGTGGCTAAGTACCCCTCAAGGCCCGACTCTGCTGACCATTCAAAATGAAAAGCCTGTATTTTTTGTCGCTCAATCTGATGTACCTGCGTGTCAGGCTATTGCGGCAAAAGAATCGATAGACTGCCAGTTTAAGCCCTTAGAACTCGCGACCTTCGAACAAACGCCTCTCGCGGCTTGTTACACCTCGCTTTCAAGAAGCAGCTTTGGCCTAGCGCAAGCCTTCCATAACGAAGAGATCCAAACCTTTGAAAGCGACATTCGACTCGCTGACCGATTCTTGATGGAACGCTTTATCAAAGGAAGCATCGAATACACGGGCACGGCTGTACAAAAGAACCAGCATCGCAGAGTATCAAACGCAAAATGCCGATCAGGAAACTACTTACCTAGCTTGTCAGTGGTCTCACTGGACATCGAGTGTTCCGAGAAAGGTGTGCTCTACTCCATCGGCTTAGATAGTCCAATGGATAGCCGAGTGATCATGATCGGCGAACCGCAACAAGCAAACACCAACATCCAATGGGTTGCCAACGAAAAAGCTCTTCTAGAGGCCATGATTGCTTGGTTCTCTGAGTTTGACCCTGACATCATCATTGGTTGGAACGTCATCGATTTCGACTTTAGGCTGCTGCACAAACGTTCAGAATGGAATGAAGTTAAGCTCGGCATTGGTCGAGACAATCAACCCAGCTTCTTTCGCAGCTCTGCACAAAACCAGCAAGGCTTTATAACGATTCCAGGCCGTGTTGTCTTGGATGGTATCGACATGCTTAAAACAGCGACCTACCACTTCCGGTCTTGGTCACTGGAGTCGGTATCGCAAGAGCTACTCGGCGAAGGCAAAGACATCCACAACGTTCATGACCGCATGGATGAGATCAACCGGATGTTTAAGTTCGATAAGCCTTCACTCGCTAAGTACAACCTTCAAGACTGTGTGTTAGTAAACCGAATCTTCGAACATACTCACCTACTCGACTTCGCTATTGAGCGTTCACGACTGACTGGTGTAGAGCTTGATCGTGTTGGCGGTTCTGTTGCTGCTTTTACTAATTTATACCTACCACAGATACACAGAGCCGGTTATGTCGCGCCGAACTTAGAGCCTGAGAATTGGATCGCCAGCCCCGGTGGCTACGTGATGGATTCAATTCCTAACCTTTACGACTCGGTTTTGGTTCTCGATTTTAAGAGCCTATACCCTTCAATCATTCGCTCGTTTTTGATTGACCCTATGGGGCTAATCGAGGGTTTAAAGTTAGAACTTGGCCCAGCTGAAGACCAAGCCGTTGATGGTTTTCGAGGCGGTCAATTCCATCGCTCTAAGCACTTTCTGCCTGAGATGATCGAGAACTTATGGGCTGCTCGTGATGTAGCAAAGAAGAACAACGAAAAAGCCTTCTCTCAAGCCATTAAGATCATCATGAACTCGTTTTATGGTGTGTTGGGTTCGTCTGGTTGCCGCTTCTTTGATACTCGCCTAGCCTCATCGATCACCATGCGTGGCCATGAAATCATGAAGCAGACCAAAGTGCTTATCGAAGATAAAGGCTATCAAGTGATCTACGGCGACACCGATTCAACCTTCGTGTCTCTGAATGACAGTTATGAACAACAACAAGCCGACGAGATCGGGAATGAACTTGTCGCTTACATCAACGATTGGTGGACGAATCACCTCAAAGAGACCTACAACCTAACCTCTATACTTGAATTGGAATATGAGACTCACTATCGCAAATTCCTGATGCCAACCATTCGAGGTTCAGAAACAGGCTCGAAGAAGCGCTATGCCGGTTTAATCAATCAAGGCGATCAAGAGAAGATCATTTTCAAAGGGCTTGAGAGCGCACGAACAGACTGGACACCGTTAGCACAACAGTTCCAACAAACGCTGTATGAGATGGTGTTTCATGACCAAGATCCAACCGACTACGTGAGACAGTTTGTTGATGAGACTTCAGCAGGTAAGCACGATGATTTACTGGTGTATCAAAAACGTCTGCGTCGTAAGCTACATGAATACCAGAAGAACATTCCACCACAAGTTCGCGCGGCAAGATTGGCCGATGAGATCAACGCTCAGCTCGGTCGTCCGCTTCAATACCAGAACAAAGGGCGTATTGAATATCTGATTACTCTGAGTGGCCCTGAGCCGAAAGAGTATTTAAAGAGCGGTATCGATTATCAGCATTACATCGACAAACAAATTAAACCGGTCGCAGAGGCTATTTTACCCTTCATCGGTTTAGATTTTGAGAGAGTCAGCGGGCAGCAGTTAGGTCTATTCTAAGATTTTTGTCTAGGTTTCATTAAAACAAAAAAGCAGAGGAATGTTCAATTCGCTCTGCTTTTTTATATCTATAAGTTACGAAGCTCTATCCGATTCGAAACTCTGTTTTCTGGTACTGCTTAACCAGCCACTCTCCAAAACCATCCAGAATGCCGATAACCGAACGCTTCGGAATCGCTCTTCCAGAAAGTAAGATGCCCAATCGTTGGATTTCAACTTCTCTATCCGGGTGATATTTCAAGAACTGTTGGCCACATTCCACAGGATCATCAAACCAAGACTTATCGCGGTACATCACCAAAGAGTAGCTCGCTCTTAGCAGCTTCTTGGCAATGATCACTTGCGCGGCCACTTGTTGTTCTGGCGTTGTTGCTCGGGCAATCTTGTTGCGATACACCGCTAACCAGTTTTCTGCATCCATATTCCAATGCTTGGCAATTTCCCAACTCGTTTCAAAATCACCATAGCAATCCGATAAATCTTCACCATGCACACAGACAGCCAAATGCTTGAGCATAAAGCCCCATGTGAAGATGTTGTCGAAATCGACTATCTCGCTCACTAAGGTGGTTTTAATCGCCACTTGAGTGACCTGCGGAAAGCTATTTTGGAAGCGCCATTTAATGGTATTCAACAGCGTGGTTCGCTGATCAGGAAACGGGCGGTGTGTCACTACTACCACATCAAGATTTGAGCGACCGACGACGGCTTGCTTGCGAGCAACACTGCCATAAATATAGACACTGTGTAGATTAGAACCTAACCCACCTTTTAAGAAGGTAATCAGATCGTTAACCACAGGTTGGAATTCAGGTTGAAATGGCTGTGTTGGGTCAATAACAGGTAGCTGCATAGGTCGTTTCGGCAAATAAAATCATGATTTAACTGTGGCTCTATGATCGCTTAGGTGACTTTATGATTCAAGCTATTCCTATTTATAGCATCTCCGAGATATAATCAGCGGATAGACCCAATAAGGACAAACACAAAATGCCTAGAGCAAGTGAAATTAAAAAAGGTTTTGCTATCACAGTAGAAAGCAAAACAGTGATCGTTAAAGATATCGAAGTAACAACACCAGGCGGCCGTGGTGGCCAAAAAATTTACCGCTTCCGTGGTAACGATGTAGCAACTGGCGTTAAAACTGAAGTTCGCCACAAGGCTGACGAAATCGTTGAAACTATCGACGTAACTAAGCGTGCAGTAATGTTCTCTTACGTTGATGGCAACGAGTACATCTTCATGGACAACGAAGATTACACACAATTCATCTTCAACGGTGAAACAATCGAAGACGAACTACTGTTCATCAACGAGGAAACTCAAGGCATGTACGCGATCCTTATCGATGGCAACGCTGCAACGCTTGAGCTACCAACCTCTGTTGAGCTAGTTATCGAAGAGACTGACCCTTCAATCAAAGGTGCATCAGCGTCTGCTCGTACTAAGCCTGCTCGTCTTTCTACAGGTCTTACAATCCAAGTACCTGAGTACATCGCGACTGGCGACAAAGTAGTAGTAAACACTGCTGAACGTAAATACATGAACCGCGCAAGCTAAGATACTTATTATGACCGAAGCTAACGACCTAATGTCTTATGACGACGCAATTGACACTGCATACGACATCTTCCTAGAGATGGCACCTGACAACCTAGAACCTGCAGACGTGATTCTTTTCACGGCTCAGTTTGAAGATCGTGGCGCAGCAGAGCTTGTTGAAACTGGCGATGATTGGGTTGAACATGTTGGCTTTGAAGTCGACAAAGAAATCTACGCTGAAGTGCGCATTGGTCTTGTGAATGAAGCTGATGACGTTCTAGACGACGTATTTGCTCGCATGCTAATCAGCCGTGATCCAGACCATAAGTTCTGTCACATGCTGTGGAAACGCGACTAATACCGCTGTTGACGCTCATCTGCATGAGTAAACAAGTATTCATGTACGCGAGTTAAAAGTTAGCCGAGCCCATTGCTCGGCTATTTTTATTACGCTATTTCTCATCGTGAATACCCACTTTCATCATCAACGTTAGATTCACTGATTATGACCAAAGCAAAAACAGACACACAATCGAAAGGCTATGCCTGCATTGGCCTAGTTAACCCAAAGACGCCTGAAAACGTAGGCTCAGTAATGCGAGCGGCTGGCTGCTACGGCGCCAACTCTGTATTTTACACGGGCACACGCTACGACCACGCGCGAAAATTCCATACCGATACCAAAGAGAAGCACCTAGCGCTGCCTCTGATTGGTGTTGAAGATCTGAAAGACATTATTCCAGTAGGCTGCGTACCTGTTGCTGTCGATCTGATTGAAGGCGCAAAGCCTCTACCGGATTACAAGCACCCACCACGCGCGTTTTACATCTTTGGCCCTGAAGACGGCACGCTAAAGAAAGAGATCACCGACTTCTGTCGTGAGACGATTTACGTCCCAACGAATGGCTGTATGAACTTAGCCGCATCAGTGAACGTTGTGCTTTACGATCGATTAGCGAAAGGCGATAACTTTTCGAATCATAAGTAGAAGAAACGGATACGGGATTCGAGTGGCGAGATGCAAAAGACTAAAAGCAGATGCGAGATTCGGGTAACGGGATGCGAAAGACTAAAAGCAGATGCGGGATTCGAGTGGCGACTGGCGCTATAAGAAGCAAACAAAAAGAGCGGATAATTCCGCTCTTCGTATCTCTAATCTCGCATCTCGTATCTATCCATTAACCAACAAAGCTAATTGGGATCTCAGCCAATTGGTTGCCTTGGTTCGCTGGGTACACGATGTATTCACCGTGGTACTTCACGGCAGACTTGTAGTCCGTCACTTTGTGAAGCATGAAGCCTGCTTCCATCGCCGCTTGGATAAACTCAGCGTGGTTACCACGAACAAACCAGTTCATCGGCTTAACCATCAACTCACCGTCGAAAGAGTCATCACACTGCTTACCACATAGCGCGAATGAGTGCTCACCATCGGTAAAGAACTGAATTTTGCCACCCGTGGTTAGCTCATCTTCGCTCGATACACTCCAACCCATCTCGTACATCTTGTCCATAAAGGCTTCAACGTCACTGTCTTTCAGTGCTTTAGGCTCTTCACCTTCTGGGAAGAACTGAGCGTAAAACGCTGAGATTCGCTTAAACGTAAAAGTTAAATCAGAGTTGTTACCCTTTGAACGCCCCTGCTTTTGCCAGCGAACCAAATCAGGCACAACAACACGATCATACGCTTGTGCTTTAATTGCTTTAGTTACCCAGCGAACAAGGTATAGGTTGTTTGCGATAGGTGCGTCAATCGCTTTGCCTGACTTGTGTAGTGCGTAAAGCTCACCAAGTGCGGTGTTCACAAGCTTCTGAATTTCAATATAGTATTTTGACATTATGCCTTCTTTCCTAATGTCCAATATAGTAATGCTGACAGTATTGCACATGCTGCCATCACCATAGCCATTGGCCCTGCAGTATCACTTGGTAGCATTGCGACAATTGCTCCAACCACAGAACCAGTACCAAATCTTAATGTGCCCGCCAGCGAAGAAGCTGTGCCGGCCATATTCGGGTATCCGCTTAAAAGCAGCGCCATTGAGTTACTACCAATGGTAGACAGTGTGCCGATAAACAGCATCACAAATGGCACAATACCCCACAGGCCGATATCTAATGACCAACCGACCAACAAACCTAAACCCGCTAACAATTGAATGGATAAGCCCAATTTTAGCATCGCGTGAGAGCCTACTTTCTTCACGATTCGGCCATTAATGCTCGTCATCAAAATCATCGCGACAATGTTCAAGCCAAACAAGTAACCAAACAAATCAGGTCGAACACCATAGATGTCGATGTAAACGAAAGAACCTGCCGTTAAGAATGCGAACATTCCCGAGAAAGAGAATGCACCCGAGAAAATCAGGCCCATAGCCGTCGGGTTTTTACATAAACGAGCGTAGTTACGAATCGTCGTTTTGAAACGCAGTGGCTGTCGGTTTTCTACCGGCAGCGTTTCTGGAATCTTCATCGATACCGCTAGAATTACGATCACCGCAAAAATAGCCAATACCCAGAAAATTGAACGCCAGCCGAACCACAATGCCAAGTAACCGCCAATCATTGGAGCAACTAATGGTGCGACTGTCATCACCAAGGTAACGAAAGACATGGTTCTCGCAAAATCTTCACGATCAAACATGTCACGTACAACCGCTTGGATGATTACAGCTGCTGCAGCGCCAGCAAAACCTTGTGCAGTGCGAATGTAAGTCAGCGCTTCAATGCCATGTGTGGTTGCACTCACGACAGACGCGATCGCAAAGAAGAATACACCAATCAGTAGAACGGGCTTGCGACCATAACTGTCGGCTAATGGACCGTGCAGTAACTGCCCCAACGCGAAACCTGCGGTATAAGCTGTTAGCGTGATTTGTACTTCACCCGCCGTTACACCAAGATCTTTAGCAATGGTCGGCATTGCCGGCAAATACATATCGATCGCGAGCGGCGTCAGTGCGCCAATTGCACCGAGAATCAAAAACAGCATTAAGCCTAATTGAGGAGTTTCAGGTTGGGAGCTTGGGCTCTGTGTGGTAGATGTCTGCATGGTTCTCCGAATGTTCAACTGATAGAGCTAGGGACCTACGTGAGCACGCAAGTCAAAAGATTGGCTGAGACTTTCCTAGTACCAGTCAACATCATCAGCCGACGCTATCCATGGTCGGCTTTACAACGAAAGGGCTATTTCCTGCTAAAAGCGATGTCCTGTCATCAACAGTTTTGCTGCTTTTAAACAGCTTCTAGCTAAGGGTTACTTCCAGATAGAGTCGACTTCTTCTTGAGTTAGGTAACGGTATTCACCTAATTCTAAAGATTCGTCCATCTCGATTTCGCCAATACGTTCACGGTGCAGTGCTTCTACCTTGTTACCAAGTGCAGCAAACATGCGTTTTACTTGGTGGTATTTGCCTTCATGAATCGTCAGTAGCACTTCGCGTTCTGCACGTACTTCAAGATGTGCAGGAAGTGTTAGGCCATCTTCGCTCTTAAGCTGGATGCCCTCTTTGAATTTTTCAACGTAGTCTGGTTCTACAGGATCAACCAACCACACACGGTACATTTTTTCGCACTTGTGTTTTGGTGCCGTAATACGGTGAGACCATTTACCGTCATCCGTAATCAGAACAAGACCTGTTGTATCAACATCTAGACGACCTGCAAAGTGCAGCTTGTCCATTTTGATTTCATCAAGTAATTCAAACGCAGTGCGATTTGAGCCATCTTCATGCGAACAAACAAAGCCTTCTGGCTTATAAAGCATGATGTAACGTGGACCATGAACATTCAGTTCATTGCCCTGCCATTCAACAACACACTCTTCAGTTACCTTAAGTGAACCGCTTTTTTGAATGACGTCATTGACTGTCACTGCTTTTGATTTTAATAAGTGTGTTGCTTCTCTTCGAGTGACGCCTAACGCATCGCACAGAAATTTATCTAAACGCATGAATACCTCAACTAATCTAAGTCGGGTATTATAGTCACCTTTGCTCAATTAGTTGAGCTATTTCACACTATTTGTTTTCCCTTTTACAAGACGCGATATGTATACACTCCGCCCGTACCAAGCTGATTCCGTAAAATCAGTGATTCATTACTTCAGAAAACACCAAACTCCGGCTGTTCTCGTGCTACCGACAGGGGCAGGAAAAAGCCTTGTGATTGCAGAGCTGGCGAGGCTTGCCAAAGGGCGTGTATTGGTACTGGCTCACGTGAAAGAGTTGGTTGAGCAAAACCATGAAAAGTATGAAGGTTATGGGTTAAAAGGATCTATTTTCTCGGCGGGTTTAGGCCGTAAAGAGACCGACCAACAAGTGGTATTCGCGTCGGTTCAATCTGTGGTTCGCAACCTCGATTCATTCTCTAACCAATTTTCGCTGTTGGTTATCGACGAATGCCACCGCGTGCCTGACGAAAAGACCAGTAGCTATCAGAAAGTGATCACTCACTTACGCGAGAATAATTCCGGTATCAAAGTGCTTGGCTTAACGGCAACACCATATCGCCTTGGTATGGGTTGGATTTATCAATATCACACTCGCGGCCAAGTACGTTCGGACGAACCACGCTTCTTCCGCGACTGCATCTTTGAGTTACCGATTCGTTATCTGCTCGATGAAGGCTTCTTAACACCAGCTCGCATGATAGATGCGCCGGTATTGAGTTATGACTTCTCACAATTAAAACCTGCGAGCACAGGTCGATACAAAGAAGCCGAGCTTGATATGGTGATTGAGCAATCGAAACGCGCTACACCACAGATTGTCGACCAGATCATCCATCTAGCCCAAGACAAGCTTGGCATCATGGTGTTTGCAGCCACCGTTCGACACGCTCGAGAAATTCTTGGCTTATTACCCGAAGGCGAAGCTGCGATTGTGATTGGTGATACGCCGACATTAGAGCGTGACCAAATCATCAACGATTTCAAAGAACGCAAAATCAAATTCTTGGTCAACGTGTCGGTATTAACCACCGGCTTTGACGCCCCTCATGTTGATTTAATTGCGATTCTTCGCCCAACAGAATCCATCAGCTTATATCAACAAATCGTAGGCCGTGGCTTGCGTTTATCTCCTGGTAAAAAAGATTGTTTGGTGCTCGATTACGCGGGTAACAGCTATGATCTTTACCAACCAGAAGTCGGCGACCCTAAGCCAGACTCAGACAGTGAAATCATCACTATCCCTTGCCCGGCTTGCGGCTTTAATAACAACTTCTGGGGCAAGCTAGACAGCAACGGCTTCTTGCTTGAACACTTTGGCCGTAAATGCCAAGGATACTTCACAGATGAAGACACGGGCGAACGTGAGCATTGTAACTATCGCTTCCGTGCCAAATATTGTGGAGAGTGCGGTGCCGACAACGACATTGCAGCTCGTATTTGTCATGAATGCGACGCTACCTTAGTTGACCCAGACAAAAAGCTCAAAGAGGCACTCAATCTAAAAGATGCTCTAGTGTTTGAATGTTTAGAGATGGACCTAAACGTACTTAAGGACGACAAAGGAAAGTCGCAGCTTAAAGTCACTTATCGCGGCGAGAATCAAGCGCAAGTGCATGAGTTTTGGTCATTAACTACCAAGAAGCAGAAGCAAAACTTTAAAGACCAGTTTGTTCGCCCTCACCTTGCGGATAGACACAGGCCTTTTGAGGAAACGTCACCATCGAAAGTGGTTGCTCACCAACATAGATTTCGCCCGCCTCAATTTGTGATTGCACGTAAAGTGGGACGCTTTTGGAAAATGAGAGACAAGATATTCGAAGACGAGCTTCAACAGCGCTAATACCTCATTTTTTGAGAACCTAAAGCTCATAATTAATCAGGTTCACTTTCTGTTCAGAATTACTTTTTTATACTGAACGCTATCAACCCTCTCTAGGATTCGCTATGTTTAGTAAAGCTATGATTTCTTTGTTTTCTATAAGCTTCGGCTTATTTGTTTCTGCTGGCGCATGGGCTGACTCACATCATAATGGTCATGAATTAGTTCAGGACGTTCATAAAGCAGGAACCCGCATTGAATTTGAAGAAGACCAAGACGAGGTCTACGAAGCGGTTCGAGAAGGTTATATTCGCCCTTTCTCTGAGATGTATGCAGCGGTAGAAAACGATCTTCATGGCCGAATCATTAAAGTCGAGCTAGAAGAAGATGATGACATTTGGGTGTATGAGCTAAAAATTAACAACAAAAACAACATCATCAAAGTTGAATACAACGCCGAAACATTGGAAATGCTTAAGATTGAAGGCCGCAACTTAAAAGACGCAATTAAACACGGCGACTAATTAATCACGACGAATAGTTAAGCACGACGAACAGTCATTACAAGAATTAAGAAGAACAATTATGAAAATTTTAGTCGTTGAAGACGAACCTCGTTTGGGCCAACAAATTATTGAAACACTTGAGGGAGCCGACTGGGTTCCAGAACTTTCTCAAGATGGTATTGACGCACTCTACCGTGCGACCTCAGAAGAGTGGGACGCGATTATTCTCGATCTAGGTCTACCTAAACTTGATGGCCTAACCGTTTTAAAAGGTATTCGAGACGAAAACATTAACACGCCAGTGATTATCTTGAGTGCGCGTGACACCCTAACCCAGCGTGTTGAAGGCTTAAACGCAGGCGCAGATGATTACCTGACTAAGCCATTCGAAATGGTTGAGTTGATTGCTCGTATTCGCGCTCAACTGCGCCGAGCTTCAGGCAGCGCAGCGCCAGTTCTTCAAATTGGTGATTTAAGCTTAGACACTCGCAGTTCAAAAGTGTTGTGGCAAGGCCAAGCAGTAAGCCTAACGGCACTGGAATATAAGGTTGTCGCGTACTTCATGCATAACCAAAACAAGGTTATCTCGCGCACAGAGTTGGTTGAGCACATCTACAAACAAGATTTCGACCGCGACTCAAACACGGTTGAGGTGTTCATTGGTCGTATCCGTAAAAAAATCGCACCGAAGATCATCAAAACCGTGCGTGGCCTTGGCTACCAACTGAATGCTGAGTAGCGCCCTATCTAATTACACGAGAAGCAATCGTCAACAAGACTCAGTGTAATAGCCAATAAAATGGACAGCCTGTTCTGATCATCGAAATATAACTCAATAACGATGAGCAAAGGCAGGCTGGAAATGCATGAATCTAAAGAAACGAACACTTAAAAACATCAGTCTAAAAAGCCGCTTGCTCCTCGCTGCGGCTTTTTGGCTTGGTGCGATGATATTAGCAGCAGGTGTGGGCATACCGAAACTGGTAAACGACTATCTAGTCGATGATATGAAGCAGCAGCTTTCCCTAACCATGGACGAGCTCACCGCCAATATCGAAACCAACGACAACGGCAACCTTATCATGGCGGAGCGCCTGTCTGACCCAAGGTTCAACCAACCTTACAGTGGTATCTATTGGCGCGCCTCAACCCAAGCTCAAATCATTCGTTCTCGTTCGCTATGGGACAAAGACCTCACCATCAAGCGTTCTCCTATTCACACCTCCATCAAAGGGCCTGAAAAAGAGAAGCTGATTTACATCGAACAAGACATCTACCTACCGTCACTGAGCGATCCTATTACCATCACCATTGGTATAGATGAAGATCCATTAGAATCGACGCTTGCTGAGTTGACCGGTCAGGTGTGGTTGATTCTGATGTTGTTGTTTGTCGGCGTGCTGATGTTAATTGGTATTCAAGTTAGCTGGTCTCTATTACCTCTTAGTAAGATGCAGCGTGAATTGGTGATGCTGAGAAAGGGTGAACAACAAGGGCTAAGTGATAACTACCCGAAAGAAGTTTCTCCATTAGTTTCGGACCTCAATGCCCTACTATTTCATTACCAAGAGTTATTAGAACGCGCACGTAACCACGCGGGAAACCTCTCTCATGCATTGAAAACGCCATTATCGGTGATGAAAAATGAAATAGAGATGTTGCCTGACAACGAGAAGAAACTGTTACAGCAACCCATTCAACAAATCCAAAGCCAGATAGATTATCACCTTGGTCGTGCTCGTATGGCGGGTGCAATGAACATCCTTTCGGTGAAGTCGTCTCCTTGTGAACGTGTTGAAGCGATCTCAATGGCGTTTGATAAAGTTTATGCCGCCAATGAAGTCACCATGATCAACGAACTGGATTCTGAACTTGAAGTCGCTGTCGAAAAAACCGACCTCGATGAAATGGTCGGCAACCTACTCGAAAACAGCTACAAGTGGGCAGGCAGTATTATTCGCGTTCACGCTAATGAAATGGCCGACGGCAATGTCGAGTTGATCATTGAAGATGACGGACAAGGCATTCCCGAAGAGAAACTCGAGCAAGCGACCAAGCGAGGTGTAAGGCTCGATGAAACCACTCCCGGAACCGGTCTAGGGCTGAACATTGTGAATGAGATGGCACACAGTTACCGTGGCAGCTTAACGCTCAGTAAAAGCTCAATGGGCGGCTTGAAGGCCTCTCTCGTCCTAAAAGTATCTCAAGCTTCTTAAACCAAGACACTCATACTCGCATTAGCCCTTCGATAAAAAATCAGGAGTTTGCATATCACACGCAAACTCCTGATTTGTCGTTGTATGGATTTCACTCAAACAAGGTTCGTAATTAACAGGTATTAGACAAAATTCAGAAAACCTAAAGGCTAAATATCATTAACCGCAACATCTAAGGTCTGTTGTTCATTACTGTACGAGCTTGCGCCAATGACCAAGATCTTTCCGTCGGTATAGTAGTCATGTTGGTCATTCATTGCTTCCGCATTGGCGAGAGGCAAATTGACGAGTTCGATGCTTGGGTAAGCCGATTTAATTTGCAGAGCCAACCTATCACGCTCTTCATCGACATTAGGGTCGATCTTATGAAGTATGGTCACAATCCCAGAATACGGTGTCACTTTTAAACCATCATCATAACTGATTGCTCCTAACCACTTAGGTTGATTGCTGTTGCTGTCTAGCCCAGCATTCCACCAGCGTATGTGGCTTCTTTTCATCAAGTTTCCCGGCAGTTGGAACGCCATGTCTTGTGGTTGATTACGCCAATACAGGTCAGACACGGGTGGCGTCTTATCTTTAAGCAGAGCAAGGTAATGAGTCCACTCAATCTCGTTTCGAGAGAAGGTTTGGTTCTCAATCCAACCCAGTTGATTCATTAGTTCACGCGGCGATTCCCCGACATACACGACATTGATTGCTTGCGCGTCATAAATAGGAGACAGCCCAGGAAATGCTTTATAGGTCACTTGTTGTAAATCGACAGTGCTCACCTGTGTCGACACTTGTTGAGTTTGAAAGTCATCAGCTTTCCAGAAGAAATGAGCATAGTTTGCGTAACATAGCCAAGCGACTAAAAAGGTACTGGTTTTCAACGTTAACTTTCGCCATTTAAGTTTGTAGCCGACAACGAAGAATACCGACACCGCAACTAAGCCAATCAATAAGCTTTGGTGTTCCGTGAGAAAAACCTTAATCGCGCTCAGTAAAGGAAACTGCTCAACGCCGTGTGCAAGCAACATGCCCCAAACGATAAATTGACCGCCACCAAGTAACAGACCTATCGAAGAGAACAGCGTGAAGCTGCTCCATTTAACACGGTGAGAACCAGCGATAAAAGGCACTACCCAAGCAATGGGCCCTAACAGACGCGCTGCGACAATAATGTACGTCCCCTTCTTCGCGATGAGATAACGACACCGAGCGATCAGCCTTTTGGTTTTTGGACTAAATTTGATTAGCTTCTTTTGCGCGGTTGCGCCCCACTTTGAACCGATGAAGTAGCTGAGTTGGTCGCCAATGAAACCACCCAACATCACCAATACCAACGCCATCCATGCACCTGAATACAGTTGAAAGCCCGCAGCAATAAAAAACGGCTCTCCCGGTACAAATAGGTTCGGGCCAATGAGTGCATCACCTAGTGCACCCAAAAACAGTCCTAGTCCATCAAACATAACAACCTCAGCCCTTACTGTTCTTTGTAGTGACCAAACTTGTAGTTCATCTCGTTGTTACGCATTTCGCCTTTAAAAAAGCGCCTTACGTTCGCTTTAAGGTAAGTTGTGCCTGTTTTCACGACACCATCTTGGTCTAAACGACGAGGGTCAAAGCCAAATGTCATGTTCAAGAATCTAAATCGCCATGTTTTGCTCGCTCGCTTCACGTAGTCGCAGTCCTCACACAATACAATTTCCTCATCAAACCCGCCGATCTCATTATGCGCTCGCTTGGTCGAAAAAATACACGCACCAATCGCGGTAGGGAAAAAGAACTGAGTAGCAAACAGACCTGCGTTGAATAGCCCGTAGCCAAACTTATGCACCAATGGCAGCCCTTTTGAACTCATGTACACACCAGCGACTTCAAGCTTGTTCTCTTCTAGCTCGTAAAGCGCTTTAGCGAGGAAGTTACGAGGCAAGCTTACGTCTGCATCCAAGAAAAGGATTCTGTTGTACTGAGCTAAAACCGCACCTGTATTTCTACCAAGGCTTACGCCACGTTCTTGCATGTGATGGACGTTGAGTTTTGGTAGTGCGCTTTCGTAAGCCAGAGCGACTTCTCTTGTGTTGTCTTCGCTGTTTGAATCGACAACAATCACTTCAAATTCTTGGTGGGTTTGCACGCTCAATTCTTCCATCAAGCGGCTAATGCGTTTATCTTCGTTCAATGTAATAACGACAATGCTTACTGGTTCCATGTTTTCACCTGTTCATTCTGCTGATTAATTAACACTAAGGTTACCCAACCAAGCATTAACCAAGCCTTAGGCGAACATTCATTTTCCGTTCATTAACTCGATGATTTCGCACTAATATAAATGAGCTCAAATAGCGATACAGGAACAGTAAAAAAGGGATAAACTAGGGCTAGCGAGCGTTTTATCTACAAACGAGCCAATTATCGAAGGAAATTCACTTTGTGATGGGCTTCTTACTTGCTCATATTCTAATGTGATGTTAGTATCCGCGCTCGCTTAAGCATGAACTCGTTTATGCCTAAGCATTACCACACACTCAAGGTCGCATTGAGGTGTGAAGTTAATTTTTACTAATTTGAGAGTAAAACTATGAAATTTGAAGCAGTAGTACGTACTGAACTAGGTAAAGGTGCGAGCCGCCGCCTACGTCACGCTGGTAAATTCCCAGCTGTAATCTACGGTGGTGAAGCAGCAGCTGTATCTATCGAACTTGTTCACGCTGACGTGATCAACCAAATGGACAAGCCTGAGTTCTACGAAGCAATCACTCTAGTGATTGACGGCGCTGAAGTTAAGGTTAAGCCACAAGACGTTCAACGTCACGCGTTCAAGCCTAAAGTTGAGCACATGGACTTCATCCGTATCTAATTCCCTACCAAGGAATAAGATTGGATTAATCCAGCCTTCTGCATAGAAAAGATAATCGATCTTACCAGTCGAGAAATCTAGAAATTCGAAACCCCGATGCTACCAACATCGGGGTTTCACCGTTTTTGAGCCCTCAAAAACGTCGTAAATCTCGCGCAATACACTGAAAATAATCAACTTTCCTCTTCCCCGCTTTATCCCAGTTTTGCTTGGGTGGATTAAGGGTGGACGAAAGGTGGACTTATACAGTAGTTTTTCTATCACAACGTATAATAAAAATGCCACGCGTTGCGAATCACTCTTAAACAGTTTGTTATATGAAAAATCACTTATAGGACTTATGCATTTGAGTTGATTTACTTTCAAGATCAAATTTTGCTTCATACAAATGAAGCATCAATGCTTCTAGCAAGTCTATTGCTAAAGACAAGTCCTTTCTTTGGGGTGAAATCAATTTATGTGCAGCACTATCACCCATGAATTTTAGAGTTAATAGCCCTTCGGTAATACTTTTTGGCACCTTTACGATATCGTTTAATTTTTCTATTTTTATATGAAACTTCCACGCTACATCATCAGTGATACCTTGGTCTATGCATATCGCTTCGAGCAGTGTTCGTATGGCTGTTGCAGTAGGGATTGCTAGACCGTACCTAAACGAAGTAACAATATCTCGATATAAATCCTGCAGTTCATCTTTGATGTAACAAAAGTTTTTAGGGTTGCGATGGCTAAAAGTATGTTCTGGATAAAAGGTAGACACATACACTTGCTCAACCCCATCATTCATACCAGCGCATGTATATTTATCTTCTAAGCAAGCAGAATCACAACCCATACAAACCCAAAACGTATATTCAGATTCCTCTAAAGGTGAACTTTCATCAACACAACCATCATCTTCATCAAAATATACGATTTTTGTATGAGAACTCTTAGCTGTGTGATTCGTTGTTCGATTACAGCTGTTACAGTGAATTTTTTGAATTTCGCCCATTGTTTGCCTTTTCTTATAGACATAATGACCCCCACTAAAGGTGCTAGCCTCCAATATCGTGGGTTAGCTTTATAAGCCAGAGCCATAATTAGTGCGTCAAACAACTAAATTTGGAGGCTAGCATGAGTAAAGATAGCATAATTTTCATTGGCTTAGATACGCATAAGTCATTTATTCAAGTCGCTGTTTTACAAGAACATCGAGGGGCAAACCCACAACACCTTGGCCGTATTAAATCCAATAAGTCCGCGCTTATTAAATTGGCCAGACAACTGCAATCCAAGTATCCAAAAGCCACTCTGCACTTTGTCTATGAAGCAGGACCATGTGGTTACTGGACTTATCGCCTGATTACGAGCCTTGGACACTGCTGCTATGTCGTCGCTCCATCACTTATACCTAAGAAGCCAGGCGATAGAGTTAAAACTGACAAACGAGACGCAGCAAAGCTCGCCAAGCTGTTAAAAGCCGAAGAGCTTACACCCATCTATGTACCAGAAGCCGAAGATGAAGCCATTCGAGATCTCTCGCGTGCCAGAGAAACGGCAATGAAAGATCTCAAAGACGCAAAGTTCCAACTCAAAGGCTTTCTTCTTCGCAATAATATCCAAGCGACGGTGAATGATAACTGGTCTAAAAAGCATCTACGGTGGCTGACCGATCTCATTCTTCCTCACCATAGTCAACAAATCGTCTTACAAGAGATGATCATTACAATCAATGAGCGGATACAGCGGCTGCAACGACTCGATAATGAACTGCTCCATCAGGTCAAAAACTGGCGATACTATCCTGTTGTGAAAGCCATTCAAGCTATGCGGGGGGGTAAGGTTACTCGTAGCTCTTGGCACAATAGCTGAGCTGGGTGACTTACGGCGGTTCGACCATCCAAGAAAGCTTATGGCTTATCTTGGGCTTGTTCCAACAGAAAACTCCAGTGGAGGTAAAACTCGTCGTGGCAGCTTAACAAAGTGTGGCAACAGTCGAGCCAGACGATTACTCGTTGAAGGCGCACACACCTATAAGCATAAAGCGAACATCTCTGTAGAACTGCAACTAAGGCAAGAAGGACAGCCTAAAGAGATAGTTGATATCGCTTGGCAAGCCCAGCAAAGGTTATGTCGTCGTTACCAACGACTACTACAAAAAGGTAAACACCGAAATGTCGTTGTGGTCGCCATCGCTAGAGAGATGATCGCTTACATCTGGGCCATTGCGCGTGAAGTTGTCATTAGCGACGTAGATCCTAGAACTCGAATCGCTCGTTTACCGGCATGAAGACAGAATTAGTGTTATCGCATTGGATAAAGCATCGGCTGTGGCACAACCACCGACGGCGTTAGGATGGCAAGGTTAATGATTTAGCCTTGACCCACGAGTATAGACTGAAGACAGGTGCCACGACGGAATAAGTAAGGTTAGCGCTGCCCGCTGTTTGGGTAATCTACGGATATCAGCATGAGAACCGACGAACTTACTTGCTTCAAGCTCATGCATTAACTCGCCCTTTAGGCAAAGAGCAATGGTTCATACGAGCTAGGGGTTTAGGCGCTCAACTTGACATGGGGAGTCATACCAACGCCTTGCACAGCGGCATTTTTGGAATTGAGCGTTTTGTGCTATCCAAGCGTAAAACGGGCAATGGAAAAAATGTCCGCTGATGAAACTTGTTATGTGTTAAGGACAACGAACAGCCCATCGCTGGCTGTTCAAAAGCACTCCGTTCGATGCAATACAATTGTTAAATTTGTCGTCACATTTTTGTTCATAAGGTGGTAATGAGTCTGAACTGTGGAATGTAGCGCAGTCGTATACAATTCGTTGCGAGTTACCTATTACAACGTCTCTAGATGCGGAGAGCGACGCTATGCATTTTGGATCATTGGAACAAACATCCAAGCAAGTATTACCTGATGAACTAACAAGTTCGTCTTCGAGAGATATAACTGTCTTATTGGCTACAAAGCTGTTCTCAAGCCTCCAATAGTACAGCTGATCAAATGAGTTTAGCTCAAGGGTTAGTGGTCCNTATGAGTCGCTGAAGGGCAACCTTCTGGATACTGCCCTAGATTTGCCAGAGCTTCGCATATGTGCTGATGATTCAATTCAACTGCCAAGTTCTGGCTCGCGCTGTTTGAAACTACTGGCGAACAATCATTCACATCGAACACGTTGTCACCGTTAATATCCTCACTTGCATCATCTACCCGATCTTCATTTAAATCCCAACAATTTATTCCTGCAGGACCAGCAGGACCAGCAGGACCAGCAGGACCAGCAGGACCAGTATTACCGTTATTACCTTCTAAAGGGCAGCCCGTTAATAACCAAGACAATCCAAGAATCAATGCTAATCGGCGCATTCTAGGCCTCCGTTCTTTTATGTTTTTGATAGTCATGCAGAATGAGTTTAGATGAAAAAAACACATAACACTTAAGTATTTATCCGTTGTCGTAGCACAATGGATAAATACCTGTTGGACTTGGCCGCTTCTATCTATGGAATTTGCTTTTTAGGACTGACTTACGTTCCACTATTGTCATTAAGACCAGTACCCCGTCAGCCGTCCATTTTCCACTTCTAGCCGCCAATTTATCTACAGCGACTATACCCGTTGCATAATCTTTTCACAAGCGAACAACACCCCTCTCTCGCCATAAAACAACGATAATTTTATTCATTATAATCAGACAACTAGGTCAGTCGGTGCTCTGAAACGACTATCCTAGGTCTAACATTGATGCACACGAGTACCATGCTGTTGCTATGGCAGTTCGGACAACACGGTTTCTCTTTCATCACTTCCGACTTCTCTGCGGGTCGCTCTCGTAAGCTATGCCTAATTTCCGCGATCGCTTTTACCCGCACCGCGTTAGCTAAAAAGCCATAATAGCGTATTCGCATTAGTCCTTTAGGCAACACATGTAAAAGTAAGCGTCGAAGTAACTCGCCCGCATTACAACACATTCTTTGAGTCCCGTTGGTTCGATAATCTTTGTAACTCATCGTGATACGGCCATCCACGTATATACAAGAATATATGCTTGGACGGCACTATGCCCTTCGTACAACGGAGGCGTACATTTATTGGATTCACCAATACATTCTTTATCATGATAAAAAGCACCCAAAGGGCTTAACTTCCAGGCATGTAGAAGATTTCCTAACGCACCTAGTTGTTAACAAAAAGTCAGCGAGGAAAACGCAAAGTCTAGCTCTCAATGCATTAGTCTTTTTATACAAAGAAATCATTCAAGAACCCATAGAGCTTGATATGCAGTTTCGGCGATCAGATAAATCACGAAAATTGCCAACAGTCATGACTCCAGAAGAGATTGGAAGGCTATTCAATCACTGTTCAGCTAACTACAAATTACCTTATCAATTAATGTATGGGTCAGGGTTGCGTTTAATGGAGTGTCTACGCCTACGTATACAAGATATCGATTATGCATATAAATCTGTACGTGTATGGCAAGGGAAAGGAGGTAAAAACCGCATAGTGACAATAGCACCAGAGCTTTTCCCCGCTATCAAACAGCAGCAACAGAGAGCGGCGAGTTACTATCATCAAGACATGAATGACACAGTTTTCTCTGGTGTATACATACCTGAAGCTCTTGCTAGAAAATACCCGAGCGCAGAAAGGAACCTAAATTGGCAATTCCTCTTTCCCTCTAGTCGTTTGTCGCGAGATTTACAAACAGGCGAGCTACGTAAACACCATGTTCACCCAACAGCGCTTCAAAAACACATTAAAGTAGCAGGCCAAAAAGCCAACATTGACAAAAACATCTCGTGTCATACTTTAAGGCACTCATTCGCTACGCACCTTCTTCAAAGCGGAGCAGATATCAGAACCGTTCAAGAACAACTTGGGCACACCGATTTGAAGACAACGCAAATCTATACTCACATCATTGATAGAGGCGCCAATGGTGTTGTTAGCCCATTATCAAGAATATTCGTAAAATAGTGATAAATGAAATTCGGATTCCGAATTCTGAAATGACTTCATAATCACGAAACAGGGCACTATCACCTGCTTCTAGGGCTGAGGCCTCTAGTCACTCCAAAACTCAATAACAATTTATGTGTATGTTTTTCTCTGCAGCAATGGCTGCGTTTTTAGTACCAAAGCAATAGTACGCAAAGACTACTTTAGCTTTAAGGCATAAACAAAAGCTTACACCCACTTCTAATACTTCTACCTTGTTATTTGGCTGTACCACTACGCAAGCTGTCATAACCGGGAACTACCACAAAAAGGGCAGAGCTATTACACTCTACCTCTTTAAAAGGGTAAGATTAGATCAACAATTAGTTATGAATACGAAACACTGGGTATTTGTATGTACCATCAGTATCTTGCACGAAAATGCTAAGATACTTACCATTATTAAACAGTTCTGCAATTTCAGCATTATTGGTCGTATATCCAAATTCAGAAATTAGAGCTGATATATTAACTGACTTGCCATTTTGCTTGATTAAGTGGTAATTGCTAAAGTCATATTTATCCATTGTCAGGATATTGTTAGCATCTTCATCAACTAGCATAGAGCGAATAGGTGAATCAATCACTTCCATCTTATTTGACGCCAAATTCCATTCAACAATTTGAAGAGGGTTTTCAGTACCAGTATGGTAATCTAAAGTGCCTAGTACTTTCTTTCCATTATCGGTGATTATATTTGCAAAAGTTAATCCAAATGCAGCAAGGTTTTCAGGATTTGGCACACTCAGTTTTGTGATATTACCTTCTGAATCCCAAATTGCAGGTCTTTGGCTAAAGTCCAAGTACTGCCCTAAATCTATTTCATGGCGATACATACCCGTTACTACATTATTTTCACTGATTTTATTAGGTGACGTATAAGGGATGTTTTCATTGGTATCCTTCAAAATTGTCACTTCATTGGTATTGATATCGTAAATCCAACCAATGCTGATGTCTGGAATCGGTGGTAGATTAAGACCACCGTATTTAGTTTCACCTACTATCAAACCATTGTTGTTGATATCTGATACTGCATAGCCAGAGGACTCCATGGCAGCGTGCGGTTTTACTTCTTCAGTAGCGGCTAAAACGTCTTCAGCGAAGACCTTAACCTCACCACTCTCGCGCCATACCGCTGGTTCACAGGTAGAATAGATATAATTACACACTAAACCCGCCGCATCGCCATTGTCGTTAACAGCATTCATCCAGGAATCGTTGTTATGCTCTAGGTACTCGGTATGCTCTGTTTTTAGATCAGTTCTGAAAGCATTAAAGCTGAATGGATGATCTTGATTGTAAGTACGTCCAACAGCGACACCATTTTTTACGTCAAAGATTTGCCCTTCAGTATAGCCTTCAATAGTAATTGAGGTTGCATTAGCGTGACAAGACAACATAGCGGAGACAGCCAAAACGGTTTTTAGTAACTTCATTAATTATTCCTTTAGCGTAATTCGAGTTATTATGCATTCATGCACACCTAAAAAATAATACATTAACATTCTACTTACAATAGGGCAAAGTTAGACATCGAAACGATAGAAATAAGTATTTCTCCACACATACAGGCTATAGAAACTCAGCCTATCTTAAATCTATGTAATTTAAAATAAATTACTAATCTTAGCTCTGAAAAATTCGCATATAGTTCAGGCTAATAAAGCACTTACATCGAACTTTAAGGAAATAGTTTGTTACATTTAAAATCCAACAATATCACAACAAGCGATTCACAATAGTAATTTGTACGCTTAAATAAATAAACAGAGAAAATATAAATAATGGTTAGGGCGTGTTGATCTTTCGTGAGTGTTTTTGAACAGCATGGTAAATAGTTATAATTTGCTTCGTCAAAAGTAAAATCATAACCAATACCATGCCAAGAACAATGCTAACTGATATTCGCTGGGAACTGCTACTCCAAGTTATGAAAAGTACAGGTCGTATTTACGATAAAACTGAACATCGAATGACATTTGAAGGAATACTTTATCGAATGAGAATAGGTATTCCTTGGCGGGATCTACCCTCTGAGTTCGGAGTACCATTTACAGACGATTTAATCTTTGGTGAAAGAAAGGGATTTTAGATAATCTTTTCAAAAGCTTATCCAGTATGGCTGATTTTGAATGGGTATTTCTTGATGGCTCTATAGTGAGAGCGCATCAGCATAGTACAGGTGCCGCTACTGAAAGCTCTGCAAATAGGCAAAAGTCGCGGGGGCAACTCAACCAAAATTCACTTAGCCATAGATAGTGGTGGCCTGCCGATTTGCTTTGATTTATCAGAGGGACACGCCACGATATAGTGCATGCCGAAAGCTTAGTTGAGCAACTCGATGAAGTTAATACTATCGTTTGTGATAAAGGATATGAGAGCGAACCTTTCCGTACTTTTGTTCAGGAACGTGGCGGAGAAACGGTCATTGTTAAACGCAATTACGGGCAAGATATAGACAAATACAGTATGGATTGGTGTCTATACAAGTATGATCACTTGGTCGAAAATGCCTTTGGGAGAATTAAGCATTATCGAGCTATTTCAATTAGATATGACAAGCTAGAAAGGAATTATGCCAGCATGTTATCGCTGGCATTCATGTTAATGTGGCTACCGATGTATTGTTGAACGCGAAATGTACAGCAAAGATCAATACGCCCTAGTAACTCCAACTATTGATTTCCACTTTGCCATTTGTTTATGTAAAACTCATTACAAATGTTCACTTTTGATTTGTATTATATTTTTATATTTAATTTATAAAACTCACTGTTTGAACTTTGCTATTTCCAACATTACAAAATATAAATCCAGGATTATAACAAGATTAATAGTTGCTTATCAGTTGACATTACCATGAGGCCAGGGCTAGATCATCACATGATTTGTAGGGTTTAATTGATTAAATACCAAACAACACGGTCAATTTATGTTCTCTCGCATCAAAGGATTAAATATTCTTTATTTTCGACTGAACTAATACTGATTTTGTTGATCGGATCATTATCTATTTACTACTCAACCTACAAAATGACACTTCTTGAACGCCTTAACCGCATACCTGATCCACGTAATGATATTAACGTGAAACACGACTTAGTTGATGTCGTTTTTCTAGTATTTTCTGCTGTGCTCAGTGGTGCTACAGGATGGAAGTCCATTCAAGAATTTGGTCAAAGACAAATTGACTGGTTCAGACAATATCGAGAATTTGAACATGGTATTCCCAAGCGACACTGCATTACTAACATTATCAGTGCGTTAGATAGTTGCTGCTCGGACAATCAGAGAGCATTGGTTGGTTGAAAACCAGCTTCATTGGGTTCTTGATGTCGTATTCAGAGAAGATGAACTAAAAGTAAAAGGCCCAGATGGAGCAACTCACTTAGCGGCATTTAATCGTGCTGCGTTGAACACGATGAAGCAGGATGAGAGTGACAAAGATAGCTTGGCTGCCAAACGTAGAAAGTCAGGTTGGTCTGGTGAATATCGCTCAAAAATAATCTTTGGCTAATATTTATTCAAAGTGGAATCCCGCCCTGATGAAACAGGTAGGTGTTAACTTAAATGACATATGATGTTTTTAGACTCAATAACTGCTGTGATCTAAAAGTACACTCCAAAGTCACAGCATTTTTTTTTGCACAAAGCTCACAATATTTTAACTCTGGCGTTCGCTGCAGAGTAACGGGGATATACTTACTAAGTGAAAGGTAATTTACAATAAAATAAAATAAAATAAAATAGGATTTTTATGAAATCATCAAACGTCATGTCGCTAAATACGCTAGCTCTTTGTTTGGTTATGGCTTTACCAGCACAAAGTGCCCCTGATGCAACAGAAAGTAACCATCTACTTAATGCAATAAAAGGGATTGAAGAACATAAGTATAAATTTCAGAAAATTAAACAGCTGTTGTTTAATTTGGATGAGAATGGTCAAATTAAAGGGGATGATAGTAGTCTAGATAATATCACTTGGAACCCAAGTCATGATTCTGTGAACTTTGCAGCAACCTATGGAGTCAATTACTCCATATTGCCGGGTAACTACTCTTTTGGTAATGGTAAAATAAATAACAGTATCGGTATCATTGGTGAAAATGAAAACCAACGTTACTTATTCCTAGCGACGAGTCCGCAAAACATAGCAAGATTCGACTTCGAAGTGAATGACGATTTTTGGTCGTTCTACAATAATGCTTTTGATTGGCTTATTGGTAAAAGCAGACCAGAAATTCTCGAAGATAAAATAAATGTTGTTATAGCACATCATGATGAAAGCTATTGGTTTAAAGAAGACAGTAAATTCAAAGAGTGGTTAGTCGAGGAGTTTGGTGAAAGCGTTACTTTTAATGAGGGGGCATTTAGTTGTGATGGGCAAGTACTGAGTTCATGTATTAATGCTGATACAGATTTGCTGATTCTGTCGAGTCACTATAACAGTGAAGACGATTTAGACGCGGTTTACGAGCAGGTAAAAAGAGCCGAAGCTTTGGGTATACCACTGCTGTTTACGAATCACTACAGAGATAAAAATAAACTGAGCATACCTATTTTTGAACACTACGCTATTCGCTCAGTAAGCCAAAACTATTGGGCAAAAACGGGACTCAATAGTTACGACCCTAGTATCGATTATCACGCTATCGACACAAGTATTGCTCCGACTTATCAGTTACTGACACATCTGCGAGACGATAGTTTCAGCTTCAATATTTCTGAATGTCAGGGCTCTTGCAACAGTGATGCTTATCAGGTTGAGTTCAAGCAAGGTGTTGATGACATCCGCAGTTGGGTAAATCAACTGGATCGCAACAAAGTCAATATCTTTGAGAGTGATTTGCCTACTTACCAAAAAGAAATCATCCAATTAGCTGACGATTACCGCCAAAGCATCGTCTACCCAATGAGTTATGACACGACCGAAACTTTGGCTTTCTTACAGGCTTATTTTGCTGACCATGTAATTCACAATTATCGAACCAATACTCCGGCTCAACCTGACTTAGGTAACTTTAGCCGTAGCGATTTTAGTCACATATTCCCAGACAACAAAGGTGTTGAACTTGTTAATCACGGTGGCTTTAAGTCTACAGGCGCTTATGCCCTTCCAGGTCAAACGGTTACCGTTAGACGTCAAGACAGTTCGAGTGATATAGAAGCGAAGGTTTTTGTAAATACGCAGCGCAATGGTTCAACCAAAGAGTTTGACCGGAATGGTTACAAGCGTCCTAAATTCTTGCGTTCCACAGCCATTGCAATTGAGCCAGGTGAAACAATTCAATTTACGTCTCCTTATGGCGGGCCAATCCAAGTCGAAATGTCGGGAACAAAAAAGGCTCCGATAGCTTTGCTGTTTTCCAATGTTGGTGAGCACGCTCATTATCCTGGTTTGGGGGATAGCCGTTATTTTGAGGAAGCACTCAGCAAAAACGAGTTCGATTGGGCTGAGATTTCGACCGATCATTTTGAAGTGCACTCAACAGCGATGAAGATGGGCATCACCATGGCGAATTCTGCTTTTGACAATGGCAATGAGTTGATTGATGCAATTGAAAGGTATACCCACAATTATCCGCACGTACTGGCAGGTTTCCAAGGCCCTGGTATTGATGAAGTCCCAGAAATTATCGACTGGGCGAAATCAAAAGGATTAGATGTCCGAACACAGCATTACACGAAACACATGAATGCTGACCAAGCGACATGTGGTTCCGGCTGTTCAGGTAACCCTTATGATGCGTTTTGGTCGTTTAATCCCATTGGTCATGGTGATATTCATGAGTTAGGGCATGGGCTAGAAAAGAGTCGACTACGTTTTAATGGCTTTACCGGACATAGTGCGACGAACTTCTACTCTTATTATACTCAGTCCATGTTCCGTGCGAATACGGGAAAATCCACCAGTTGCCAAAATTTAAATAGCGATAACTACTTCGCTTACTTGCAAGAGGCATTCAATCAAGATGATCCTTCAGCTTATATGGAGAGTTTAAACTTGGGTAGCAAGTGGCAAACGGGCCCTGCACTTTATCTGCAGATGATGATGCAAATAGAAGAACGTGGGTTACTACAAAATGGTTGGCACCTTTACCCTCGTCTACACATATTGCTTCGTGAGTACGGAGAAGCCATTAAGAACGACGATAATTGGACGAAATACCATGACAAAATTGGTTTGAATAGCTTAACTAGAGAAGAAGCAAAAGCACTAAGTCAAAACGATTGGTTAGCGATAATGATAGCGTATGCATCAGGCTTAGACTTTACTCCAGTAATGGAGAGCTGGGGTCTAACTGTAACGGATACGGCCAAGTATCAAATCGCAACGTTTGGAGTTTATAAAGCTGATTCTGACAAGTATTATCGCTACGAAAATGATCAATACTGTGATTCACTTATTCATGAAACGCTCCCTATCGATGGCTTAACACGTTGGAACGGCATGAAAGTAGAGGGAGTGAATATTGCTTTGGGTAAGCCTGTTTCAGCCTCATCAGAACACAGTGACAAGCATTCTATGAGTAAGATAAATGATGGAGATACGGATACTTACTATCACACTAAATGGGGCTCTACCCATTGGTTAGAAATCGACTTGGAGCAACCAGTCAAGATCGAACAACTACTACTGACCAATCGAAATAAGTATGACTCAAACACGATTAATGGTGCGACAATTAGTTTACTAGACAATGAGAGAAACACGGCATGGTCGCAAGAGTCTCTTTATTTTGAATCTCTGGGCGAAGCGCAGCTATTTGAATTTGCCACCGGAGATATACCGGAAGATGGTGTTCGTTATATTAGATTAGAACTAGACAAGAAAGATAATATGGCTCTAGGTGAGATTGAAGCTTTTGTTAAACAATAATTGACAGCATTGTAATAAAAAGCCCTGAGGTAGAGGACCTTAGGGCTCTTTTTTACCATCCAGCTTTTCAATCGCGTAACGAAAGGCGACTCTTGGCATTACGGCATGATTAGCCTTTAAATAACGGATAACCAATTCAGGCTCTTTTTGACTGAAAACTTTAAGCATCCAACCATACCCTTTCTGTACTAAGTCATGGTTATCTTCGAGCAATAGATCCGCCACGCGAAACGGATCCAACGCAGCGTATCGATTCTTATTAATTGGATAAATTAAGATGACAGCAACGGCTCTACGTACAGCAAAATTTGAATGCTCGACCCATTTGGTTGTGAGATCGAACAAATCATTATACTGAGACAACAACTCCCCAAAAGCATGAGTACAAAAGTCGTCACAATCGTTCCAGTCTGTGACAAACTCTATTAACCAACGTTCAAAGATCGGGAACGTGTCTTTTGAATATTGTTTCCTTACCCTAAAAGCCCAATCGTAAGCGATAACACCTAGCGCCCAGTCTCTTTGTTCTAATAATTGAGTGCACAAAGACAACACATGTGAGATGTCTTTATCTTCAATAGTCTTAAAAGTCTGAGCAGATATGGTTCGAACCTGAGCTGTTTTGATGCTTGCTTTCGGATAGCCAGCTTCTGAAAGGTGCCGCTTTATCGTTTCAACTATATTTGTCAATGGCACGACATTCATAACATTAAAATTCCATTAACCTTTGGTATGACTTTAACTAGAAACTGTTTGAAACGAAATCCTAAATAACTTCTATATCGAGTATTTATGATCCGTTCCAATTTGAATCCTTGCACTTATCTTCGTCGTTCACGCAAAGTAACGGTGAACAACATCGCTACAGTTTTGATTTATAAGATCCGAATTACAACCAGTTTTGTAACGATGTATATTCAAATTCGGCCGGTGTATTTTCTTTACTCTAAATTTTCTAACCCCGACGTATCAATACCTTTCAATGCGTCTTTTGCCATGTCATCAGTATTTGTCGAATCAGTTTTTTGTGGGTAACTACCCGCTATACCTTTACCTATCGACGTTGCTTCATCTTGTAGTTTTTTACCCTCTGATTCACCAGCAAGCCAACCTTGCTTATAGTCCGTATCTGAGTCAAAACGTTTTTCGTCTTTCATATAGTTTTCAAAGTCATTACCGGCTTCTTGCATACCGCTGTGCCTGCCATCATGAAAACCCTGTATGTAAGATTCGTTATGCCCACTCTCAATCAAAGCGCTGTCACTCGTCCCACAACCAGATGAAATAATTACAAATAATAATACCAGTACAAACCGCGTCATTCTCGAACCCTCAGTGATTAAACCTTTCACTTAACAATAGTCTAATACCTGCCAGAGGGGGCTTGGGCATACCAAATTATATCTTCTGCCATTCAGATCGAAGAAGAGCTAAAACAACTGTATCCCACCATTTATCTTTGAAAAATCGGGGCTCTTTGAAACAAGCTTCTTATCTCATAGGTGTTTACTCGTATACGTTCCCATTGTGTTTTAACCAACCGTGAGCGTGACGGTTGTTAGGATCTCTGTGAGTCCAGTGAATGACGCCACCTTTCTTGTTCCACTCGTATTCACCATAGAATTCAACTCGACCTCCTTTTCTTAATCCTTGAATACGAGGAGCAAGGTCAATATTGTGCGCCACTAACACGGTTTGTTTACTGTCCAATCGTAAGATGAATTTCTGATGTCGAGAGCCTTTATTATCATCTGGAAGTATTCGAAAAACTGTACCAGAGCCACGAACTTGTACATCGCTTTGGTGACGCTCATAAGCTTGCTTAAGACGAACATCATTGGCTTGAACATAACCAACACCAATGCAAAGTGTTACCAAAACTAAAGTAAAAAACTGTCTCATTCCTTTTCTTCCTGTCGTTTCCATATTGAGGTATTCATTGGAATTGATGGATAAATAAGCCCTTATTTAACGATGCTTGTATTGAGAAGGACAATAACCTCTCGACACCTCAGAGCTACGAAGTTTTACATGTTTTGTCGAACGACCTGCGACGCGAGCGCGCCACAATTTGAAGCTACCAGGCTTCATATGGCTACGCATAAAACGAATCACCTGTGATTCATTTAAACCAAATTGGTGTTCTATTGCCTCAAATGGCGTTCGGTCTTCCCACGCCATTTCAATAATTCTTGATTCACTCTCTTTAGATAATTTCATTGTCTACTCATCCTTTAAAATCTGAGTAGAAGTACGCTCACTATCACTTTTTAGATCAGGGTGTTACCGCTGAATCGATAAGGTATCATCAAACAAAAAACAGATACTTGTCGCTACTTTCTCTCCAGCCACTCGCTACGCAGCACTCCATATTTTACCGAGTCATAATACTTGCCTTGGTAATATCGGACCTTTCTCAGCCTCGCCTCTTGCTGGAAACCTAGCTTTAAAGCGAGAGACATCATGCGCGGGTTACCTGACCAAGTGGTTAGCCCTACACGCTCTATCCGTTTGTTTTCGAATAAGTAAGTAATCCAGAGCGGAAGTGCCAGTGCTGCGATCCCCTTCCCCCAATAATCAGAGTTATAAATGACCAAGCCAGCGTGTCTCTTCGCATTCCCAGTAACAACTCACGGTTCCAACCGGCACGCCATCGACCACTACCAACTGCATCTCGTCGCCATCAAGCAACCGTTGAAACGAATATTCTTCAAACTTTTCTAATGATGGATGGGAGTACGGGAAATAAGGGCCGTTAAACTTGGTCCACTCATCGTTTGAGATAACCAAGGCATAAATAACTTCTAGTTCGCTTGGCATTGCGGGTCTAATAGTTACTTGCATTTGTTCTCCTTGGTTTAGCTCTTGATCTTGATTACAGAGGGATTGCTCTCAACCATAACAGTCATTAATAATGAAGTAACTAAGTCGAATGACTACCGATCTAGCCGCGAAACAATCATGGGGTTAGATAAGCTTGTGCGAATTCTCTAAGCACTCTCGCATTGTTGTGGTGTTTGCTATCTCCGCACTTTATGCCATCCACTCTGATGTCCGGGCTGGAATAAGCAGGTATAACATCTCGCTCATAAGACATGACTGTGCCTCTATCAGCACAAATTGCGCCAAAGGAATATTGAGGAGCTCTTGGGTACGATCCAGAAATGTAACTTTCGATGCTACCAGAGTCTTTCAATAACGTTTTGTAGTCGTGATTAGCACCACTCAAATGGCCAATTTCATGCTCCATTAGGTAATCAGGGCAGTTTATCGCTAAAGAGAAAAAATAGGATACTGGAGATGAGATACCACAATAATCAGACTCAAAACTAAAGTTATAGTTAGAAAATACTATCCCTTTAAAAATGGGAACGCCTTCTTCTGTTGTTTCAGGAATCGGTTCTTCCATCGATAGTTTTAATAACCTTTCTGCTGCACTCAAATCTTGAAACCAGAGGCTATCGATTATAGAGCTATAAGTCACCTTGGTTACTTTTCTCGTCATAGGAATGCAGGAGTTCTTCAACACTAGATTCGAATAGCTTTCCCATGTCGCTATTTTTGAGGTTATAAATTCTTTGGAATATTCGGCTAACACAGATTCATCAACATAAAGGTGGATCTCTGTATTCAAAACATCACTCTGCGCACAAGTAGGAAACTCTATGGTTTGAGCATTGGAAAATCGGCTAAAGCTCAACACCATAATCAGAACATAACCAACGACCCGGATGAGCCTTTTGAAGAAACTCTTATTAACTTGTGTATTCACCGCCACCCTCTCCCTAAATTCAAAGCCCTAAGATCATTATCAATGCCGTGACTTAAGATTCATAAAAATCACTATTACACATATAAGAGTGGCCTCTCAAAGTAACCTGTTCTATCGATGTTTTTCTGAAAATAAAAAGCTCGCCAATTGATGACGAGCCTTGTTTATTATTGAACCTAACGTATTGCGATACCCTGTTTACTAAGTAACTTCTACTAAGAAACTTGGTCGCGTAATGCCAATTCGACATTTTGCAACACTTTGAACTCTTCTCGAGTGCAACCACGAGCCACTGATACCCAATGATCACCGGTTTCGTCTGCCCCTTTAAACTCTGCACGCAACTTGTATTTTCGCCATGAAACAAAAGCCAAAATGAAAGTCAGTGCAAGCATTGGCAAGCCAAACTGAGGTACAAACGCCCAAGTCGCAGCTGAGAGCACCAAAGCCAATGAAACGATATTGATAGCGTTTTCTTTAAGGCCCAATTGACGAATTTCTAACTGCTTAATCTTACGCAAGCTATACACATCTTTCTTAACTCGCAGTTCACTAGAGCTGACAAGAAAATCCGTTGCCTTATAAGGCTTACGAAATCTAATTAAATTCGCTAACCCATTGCGTGTTTGGTTCTTATTCATCGCCTTTTCTCCATGTTATTTAAAGGTTAGTAAAAACTAATATAATCATGAAGTTATTGATGAATGAGGAATTTATAAATCAAACAAATGTTAAAATCAAGCTTATGCAATTAATAACACTTATGACAATACCAATCTGACATTTACAATCCCAATAGATATATACGCATGTTGGATGTTAGCTCCTCCTCAAACTCTATGTTTCTAGTGAGTTACTGCATTGACTCCAAGGAAGAAGTTGGCCAAAACAACAAACAGCGTTAAGCCGTTTTGTAAGCACTTATTTCTATCCAATTTTGGTAAAAAACAATTTTCACTACAGAGCTTGAAGCCTTGTCACATAACACCACCATTAACCATAATCTCTGCCATAGCTGAGCTACCCGCCTATTAACAAGCTGAATGATCAAATCATTCACTGCATTACATCAACAGCGCCTATCAATTAAGCAATTGATCTCATAATGTGGAGTCTGTATGGTTACTTTATACATACTGTTGCCTAATGGAGATGACGATGGACGAACTACTGACATACGCTATGGAGCAGAAACAACGAACAATGGTGACGAGCCTATTCGCAAAGAATGGATTTAAGATCGCAGCAACAGATTTTGATGATGTGACTTTTGAGCGTGAAAGCGTGATGGTCAATGTCCGATTTGATGCATCTTCAAACGTTGAATCGATTTCGGTTTTAAACAAGTAGCGATAGGCTTTGTTGCGTAATTCGATGGAACTAAATCTAGAAGCTACGATCTGATCGGCTACACCCATCAATCGTCGTAGCCTCATGCCTAAACCTCGTTACAAAACAACTAACTGGAAGCAGTACAACAAAGCCTTAATCAACCGTGGTTCTCTGACCTTTTGGATTGATGAGGAAACGATAGCTGAGTGGAAACAAAACAAACAAGGCAAGCGTGGTAGACCTCGCCGATTCAGCGACTTAGCCATTACTACCGCACTGATGGTGAAACGCATTTTCTCTATGCCATTGAGAGCGCTACAAG
>NZ_JAKEUO010000023.1 GCF_022397915.1 Vibrio sp. Isolate34
GGTATTAGCGGTATTAGCCATCGTTTCCAATGGTTATCCCCCACATCAAGGCAATTTCCTAGGCATTACTCACCCGTCCGCCGCTCGACGCCCATTAACGCACCCGAAGGATTGTTAGTGTCGTTTCCGCTCGACTTGCATGTGTTAGGCCTGCCGCCAGCGTTCAATCTGAGCCATGATCAAACTCTTCAATTTAAAGTTTTGATTACCTAAATTAATAGGTGTGACTCAACGAATACTGACTTCAAAACTAATATTTACCGCTCTTTCGAAAAAGAACAGAAACATGTAATTCTAAAGCTATTATCTTTCCAACAGAAAGATAATGAATTGACTGTGCTCTTTTTGGCTTTCACTTTAAAAAGTGAAATCAAACAGCTCAAGGCTGTACCAAATTGAATTGGTCACTCAGTTCATTGAAACCAAAGTTGATTCCGAGGAATCTGTTTTACTTCTCTTAATAAAAAAGGAAGATAAAACGTTTTGATATTCATCAACGAGTGCCCACACAGATTGATAGGTTTAAATTGTTAAAGAGCTTTACTTCTTGAGCGTTCCTTTTAGTAAGGAGCCTCTCGAAGTGGACGGCCATTTTAGCGAATTGGGATTCAGTGTCAAACACTTTTTCCTGCTAATTTTTCAAGCATCTTAAATGCTTATTTGCCGTTTCGTTGCTTTGTTCAAACCGCTTGGTTATCCCTGACAACGGAGGCGCATTATAGAGAGAATAATCTTGTGCACAAGCCTTAAAACGAAAAAAAGCCGCCACTGGCGAGCGTTCGGATATTATTTAAACAAAACGTTCAAAATAGGTACGATTACACCTTAATTTAAGTAAATCGTACCTACCGTTCTTGCTTTAACTATTGGTGAGCAATAATTCTGTCGTTGTTTACTAGTAGTTGTACTTTCTTCTCTGGGTTTATTTTTCCAGCCAGTATCGCTTTCGCTAGCGGGTTCTCAACACTCTGTTGAATCGCTCTTTTCAACGGTCGAGCACCATATACCGGGTCGAAGCCAACTTGAGAAATCAGCTTAAGCGCTTTTTCTGATACCTCAAGTTCATAACCATTATCTTCCATACGCTTTTTCAGATGCTCAAGCTGGATAGAAGCAATAGATTGAATGTGTTCTTGGCCTAATGGGTGGAACACAACACTTTCATCAACACGGTTTAAAAACTCAGGACGGAAATGCTTACCAACGACTTCCATCACCTCATTCTTTATCCCTTGATAGTCGAGTGTGTTGAAGCTCTCTTGAATTCTCGAAGAACCAAGGTTAGATGTCATGATCACTACCGTATTTCTAAAGTCGACTGTACGACCTTGTCCATCGGTTAAGCGACCGTCATCAAGAACCTGAAGTAAAATATTGAAAACATCCGGATGTGCTTTCTCAATTTCATCCAACAAAATTACTGAATATGGTTTGCGACGTACCGCTTCCGTTAAGTAGCCACCTTCCTCGTAACCAACATAGCCAGGAGGCGCGCCAACCAAACGAGCGACTGAATGCTTCTCCATGAACTCAGACATATCGATACGAACCATCGCATCATCACTATCAAACATAAAGTTAGCGAGTGTTTTACACAGTTCGGTTTTACCTACCCCAGTAGGACCAAGAAATAGGAAGGACCCAATCGGCTTATTCGGATCAGACAAACCTGCACGGCTACGACGAATCGCATTCGAAACTACTTCTACCGCTTCTGCTTGACCGATGACACGTTTATGCAGAACACCTTCCATTTTAAGAAGCTTCTCTTTCTCCGCTTCTAACATTTTAGAAACTGGGATACCCGTTTGCTTAGATAGCACGTCAGCAATTTCTGCGTCGGTAACTTTATTACGTAATAAGGTCATTTCTTGCATTTCAGCTTGAGTCGCGAGATCTAACTGCTTCTCTAATTCAGGGATTCGGCCGTATTGCAATTCAGACATTCGGTTAAGATCACCAGCACGTCTTGCAAAATCCATATCCATACGAGCTTGTTCTAGCTCTGACTTGATATGTTGCGTGCCAGACAATGCGGCTTTCTCTGCATTCCACACTTCTTCAAGCTCTGCAAAGTCTCTTTCTTTATCAGAAAGCTCAGCTTGCAATGTACGAAGACGTTTTTCACTGGCTTCGTCATTTTCGTTGGTCAGGGCTTGTTGCTCGATCTTAAGCTGAATGATCTTACGCTCGAGTTTATCCAGAGATTCAGGTTTTGAATCAATCTGCATGCGGATACTCGATGCTGCTTCATCAATCAGGTCAATTGCTTTATCTGGCAGTTGACGATCAGAAACATATCGGTGAGATAGTGTTGCTGCAGCGACAATGGCAGGGTCAGTAATTTCAACATGATGGTGAAGTTCATAACGCTCTTTCAAACCACGAAGAATCGCCACCGTGTCTTCAACCGTTGGTTCATCGACAAGTACTTTTTGGAAGCGGCGCTCTAACGCTGGATCTTTCTCTATATATTGACGGTATTCATCAAGAGTCGTCGCGCCAACGCAGTGAAGTTCACCACGAGCTAATGCTGGTTTCAACATGTTACCCGCATCCATAGAGCCTTCACCTTTACCAGCGCCGACCATGGTATGAATTTCGTCGATGAAAAGAATGATATTGCCCTCTTCTTTAGACAATTCATTGAGAACAGACTTCAAACGCTCTTCAAACTCACCACGGTATTTAGCACCAGCCACCAAAGCGCCCATGTCTAATGACAGTACGCGTCGACCTCTTAAGCCTTCCGGAACTTCATTATTAATAATGCGCTGAGCCAAACCTTCAACGATAGCTGTCTTACCTACACCAGGTTCACCAATAATTACTGGGTTGTTCTTAGTACGACGCTGAAGTACTTGGATGGTACGACGGATTTCGTCATCTCGACCGATAACAGGGTCGAGCTTGCCTTGCTCCGCTCTTTCAGTCAGATCGATGGTGAACTTCTCTAATGCTTGGCGTCGGTCTTCGGCATTTGGGTCATCAACTTTTTGACCACCACGAACCTGCTCGATAGCTTGAGATAATTTTTGCTCAGTAAGACCTAGCTCTTTAAGCAGGTTACCTAAAGGACCTTTATCTTCAATTGCAGCAAGTAGGAAGACTTCCGAAGAAATGTATGTGTCTTGGCGCTTTTGTGCCACTTTGTCACATAGATTGAACAGAGTACCCATTGCATTCGAAAGCTGAACATCACCACCGATACCACTTACTTTAGGTACACGGTCTAATATTTCGCTTAGTTTTGAACGCAGCTGAACCACATCAATGTTCAACATGGTAAGTAATGGACGAATCGCACTACCATCTTGATTTAATAGCGACACCATTAGGTGTACAGGCTCTATATATTGGTGATCACGACCTAATGCGAGCGACTGAGCATCAGATATCGCAATTTGAAATTTACTAGTGAATCGATCGAGACGCATGCCAACCTTCCTACTCTTAGATATGTTTATCTTATGCTTAAAAGATGGATGCGGTAACGCAGATTTTCAAGGGATAAGAATGAAGAATAGAGCTTATCTAAAAATATAAATGGGCTGGATGAGTAGTTGCACTAGTTAGAGATTACTCTAACCAAATAAAAGTAGCTTGGCGTCCAGTAATACCATCACGGCGATAGGAATAGAAAGCGTCTGAATCTGCGTATGTACATAAATTCGAGTATGTCACTTGTGACACGCCCACGTTCGCGAGTCTTTGTGTTGCAAGTTGATACATGTTCGCTAGCCATTTTCCTGGTTCAGCTTTGGCTTGAAATGCTAATTGAGCTTGAGGGTCAAAACGAACAAACGCTTCTAGCACATCATCACCAACCTCAAACGCATCTTTACCAATAGCAGGACCAAGCCAAGCCATAATTTGATTATCTGAATCTAGGTTTGAAAACTTTGCGACTGTATTTTCAAGAATACCACCAGCAAGACCACGCCAACCGGCATGAACTGCAGCGACTTGAGTGCCTTTGGTATCAGTAAGAATGATTGGTAAACAATCGGCCGTCATTGCAGAACAGACAACACCCGTGGCCGTGGTAAATGCACCATCAGCATCGAGAATTACCGTCGTTGGCTCTAAAACCGTAACAACATCCGTTGAGTGAGTTTGATTTAACCAGACTGGTGAAGTAGGCATGTTCGCTTGTTGCTTAAGCCATGCTCGGTTTTTTTCAACAAGCGAAGCATCATCCCCAACATGCATACCTAGGTTTAACCCTTGATACGCCCCCGTTGAAAACCCCTCGAAACGTGTCGAAGCAAATGCCTTCACGTTTTTAGGCGCATTCCAGTTAGGGATGATCATTGACATAATTAAATGTCGTCTTCTAGGTTTTCGCGAGCATCAACACGTAACGCTTCAGCCATCACAACCATGTCATTTGGCACTGGTGCGTGGAATTCAACTTCTTCACCAGTAATTGGGTGAACAAATTTAAGCATAACCGCGTGTAGAGCTTGACGATCAAAAGAACGAATCATTGTCGTTAGTTCTTCAGATGCACCTTTTGGAATACGTGCACGACCACCGTACGCCACATCACCTAGCAGCGGGTGCTGAAGGTATGACATGTGCACACGGATTTGGTGAGTACGCCCTGTTTCTAGACGCAGACGAATACGCGTATGTTCACGAAAGTGCTCAGCAACACGGTAGTGAGTTACCGCAGGCTTACCTACTTCATTTACCGCCATTAACGTACGCTTAGTTGCGTGACGGCTAATGCCTTTTTCTACCACGCCACCCGCAGTCATTTTACCGATAGCAATCGCTTCGTATTCACGAGTAATGCGACGCTTAGCCAGTGCACGTACAAGACGAGTTTGAGCTGGTACCGTTTTAGCGACAACCATAAGACCGGTTGTGTCTTTATCAAGGCGGTGCACAATACCTGCACGAGGCACTTCAGCAATTTGTGGGTAGTGGTGCAGCAACGCGTTTAGCACGGTTCCATCCGGCGTACCTGCTCCAGGGTGAACAACAAAGTCGCGAGGCTTGTTGATAACCAATAAGTCGTCATCTTCGTAAACAATGTCTAGAGGAATGTCTTGTGCTTCCCAGCGCTCTTCATCTGCAAGTTCAGCTTGCAAGATGATCTCTTCACCGCCCAAAACCTTAACGCGCGGCTTAGTGATAACTTCGCCATCCACTTGGATTTTGCCGTCAAGAAGCCACTCTTTAATACGAGAGCGAGAAAAATCGGTAAATAGTTCAGCGACAGCTTGGTCTAAACGTTGACCTAACTGGCTGCTTTTTACTGTGTCTGTTAATGTGATCTGCTGAGCCATATCGAACTTTTTTAAAAACCGTGAGACTAATACCCATTAGTATGGATAAAATAGAATAATTGCATCATTGTATCTGTTACTGGTTAGAAAGTAACGGAAGCTTACGAAATATTTAATTCAAGGAATCGACGCCTGACATGAAACACCTTACTTTATCGGGTCTATTAGCCGTATCACTCTTGGTTGGTTGTTCAAGTAATGAAGAGATAGTGCCAGATGTACCACCATCGGTTCTCTACTCTGACGCTCAAGAATCACTGCAGAGCGGTAGCTGGCTTTCTGCAATCGAAAAGCTAGAAGCACTAGACTCTCGTTACCCATTCGGCGCCTATTCTGAGCAAGTACAGCTCGATCTGATTTACGCTTACTACAAAAATGATGACTTGGCGCTTGGCCTTGCGACCATTTCACGATTCCTGCGTTTAAACCCTACTCACGAGAAACAGGACTGGGTTCTTTACATGCGCGGCCTAACGCACATGGCACAAGATCGAAACTTCATGCACGATATTTTAAATATCGACCGTAGCGACCGAGATCCAGAACCAGTGAAGCTTGCTTTTGCTGACTTTAAGCGACTACTTGAGCGTTTCCCCGCAAGTCCATACGCGGAAGATGCGCAAAAACGCATGTTCGCACTTAAGAACCGCCTAGCAGAGTACGACTTAGCAACAGCGGATTTCTACTTACGCCGTGAGGCTTGGATTGCTGCAGTAAACAGAACTCAAGAACTGCAAAAGACTTACCCTGACACCATTGCAGCGCGTAAATCTTTGAAAATTCAGCTCGAAGCCTACAAACAACTTGGCCTAGAAGATGCGGTTTCAAGAACAGAAAAGTTGATTGCATTAAACCCACTACCTTAATCAACCATTTACATATCAATCTAAAAAGCGCGCTAATTTACTAGCGCGCTTTTTTCATCTACATATCGCAAACTTGATGGTTCGCATAATACACGGTATCTTCAAAAGATAACTTTTAACAAAACATCAACATGGAGTGTGGATGTGAGTAGGCTGTTATTATTTATCTGGATATCGCTATTTAGCCAATTATCCTACGCATTAGAACTGTCCCCATTAAGCAATAAGCCTTACATGGGAGACTTGGATGTGCTCAAAACCAAAGGAACGGTTAGAGTGCTCGTATCTGCCGATCTTGGTTTCTATTACATCGAGGATGGCAAGCCAAAAGGCATCGTGGCAGAAATGCTCTACCACTTTGAGAAAAGCCTTCGTAAGAAACATCCCTATCTCAATGTTCAAATCATCCCCGTGCAACGAGATGATCTACTTCCCTCTCTAGAGTCTGGCTATGGTGATGTCGCTGTCGCTAACCTAACGATCACCGACAAACGACTACGAACCATCGATTTTTCAGATCCGATGATTAAAGATGGTAAAGAACTCATTATCACAGGAAAAAAAGCCGAACCTATAACCGAAATCAAGCAATTGAGCGGCAAAGAGGTGTGGATACGAGCAAGCTCGAGTTACTTCGAGAGTGTACAAAGAGTCAATAAGGAGCTTAACGAACTAGGTTTACCACCACTGCATGTCCACTTTATCGAGGAGTCATTACAAGACTACGAGCTGATAGAGCTGGTTAACCAAGGTTATATACAAGGTACAATTCTTGATAACCATAAAGCCAAGCTCTGGATCGATGTAATGGAAAACATTCAGGTTCATAACGACTTACCTTTGCGAGAAAATGGTCGTATTGCTTGGGCTTTAAGAAAAGACAGCCCTCAACTGAAGAAAGAGATAAACAAATACGTCAAGACAGCACGAACAGGCACCCTGCTTGGAAACGTCATCTACCAAAAATACATCGACAATACTCGCTGGTTAGGCCGAGCACTCAATCCCAATAAAGTAGACCGAGTGGCTAAACTCTCAGATGTCTTTGAAAAGTATTCGAGCAAGTATGAATTTGATCCTTTGATGATGTCAGCTCAAGGTTTCCAAGAATCAGGACTGGATCAGAGCCGGGTTTCTCATCGCGGGGCTATTGGTGTGATGCAGGTATTACCGAGTACCGCCAAAGATAAAAACGTCAACATCAAGAACATCCATAAGGTGGATAACAATATCCATGCGGGTGTGAAGTATATGCGCTTTATCAAAGACCGGTATTTTGACGACCCGGCAATATCACCCGACAATCAAATCTACTTTACCTTGGCTTCTTACAACGCAGGCCCCGCTAAAATCAGAAAGATGAGACAGGTGGCCAAGAAACAAGGCTATAACCCCAACATCTGGTTCAAGAATGTCGAAATCATCACTCGTAAATATGTCAGTAAAGAGCCTGTGACCTATGTTGCTAATATCAACCGTTACTTTGTTATCTACAAACAGCTAGCGGCGATTAATGCTACTCGAGAAAACGGAACCGCGAGACTACTGCAAACCAACGATTAACGCTTTTTGGCATTCTTAGTCATAACAACAAACGCTTGAGAACGGACTAAAAACACAAAAGCCGCATAAGAAAACTTATGCGGCTTTTGCTTATAAAATTGGTAGAGGTTTTGAGTGTGACTTCAATCACGAAAGCGTATTGAGTAAATTTTCATCAAGCACTTTCAATAAGCTGTAAGACGCCCCTAAAAACCGTTTTAATTTTTAGCGAAGCCTTGCCTCCAAGTTATCGTTTTTCATAGGGATAACAAGCATTTTTCGACAAAAAGATACCAAGACTTGCGTAAGATCACATTTGATTTTAATGCTTACCCCACCCAACAAAAACAAGATCTAGATCACATTCTTTATTCCTAAAAGTCGTAATCTGAAGTTAACCCATGAGGGATACAACAGAGGAAAACTTCTATGAAAATGAACATCACTGGTAAAAACATCGACATTACCTCTGCAATCCGTGATCACATAGAAAACAAATTTAAGAAGCTGGATAAATGGCAAGTAGACATCATTGGCTGCCAAGCGAGCTTTAGCGAAGAACCAAACAAGAAGAAGAAATTTGAAGCGGTACTAACCGTACCAAAAGGCCAACTTGTTGCTTCATCAATCCATGACGACCTCTATGTTGCCATCAACGAAGTAGAACAAAAACTAGAGCGTCAACTCAACAAGCTACGCCATAAACCTGAAGCGCGCCGCGCTGAAAAGCCTGAAATCGAAGAGCTAGAAGCTGAAGTAGAATAAGGAAAAATAACAGATTAAAAAATAGCGCCTCAGGGCGCTATTTTTTTGCTTGACGCTCGTAGCTCGCTTGCTTATTGTGTTTAAACATTCATAAAACAATCACTTTTTATGCACACTCAATCTTTGTTTATTTTTGACTTCTTTTTTCTTCCGTAAATCGGAGGCTAAGTCGTTTTAGAAAAACAAGTCAAAAACGAACAAGAAGCCTCCCACACTAGGGAGGCTTTTTTATAAGGACACATTTATGACTGACCGCTCAATTTCACTGGATGATATCCGCCTTCGTCTTAATGATTTAGACGACGAACTCCTGAAGTTACTTTCAGAGCGTCGCAAGCTAAGCATCGAAGTTGCCAAAAGCAAGGTAGAAACATCAAAGCCAGTTCGTGATGCAGTAAGAGAACAACAACTATTAGTAAAACTGATCAATAACGGCAAAGACAAATACGAACTTGATGCGCAATACATTACTAAGCTGTTTCACACCATCATCGAAGATTCTGTTTTACTGCAACAGTCATACTTACAAAACCTAGCGAACCCGCAAAGTCGCAAGCCATTGGCTCGTGTTGCGTTCTTAGGCTCTAAGGGATCTTATTCTCACCTTGCGAGTCGTGAATACTTCAGCCGCAAGAATATGGAATTGATTGAGCTAAACTGTAATCACTTCAAGGAAGTCGCCTCTACGGTAGAATCTGGCCATGCCGACTACGGTGTGCTGCCTATTGAGAACACCAGCTCTGGTTCAATTAACGAAGTCTACGACCTACTGCAACACACAACGCTTTACATCGTTGGTGAGCTCTCTCAACCAATCGAACACTGCCTAGTGGCAAAAAGTGATATCCGTCTAGAAGACATCAAAACACTTTACTCGCACCCACAACCACATCAGCAGTGCAGTGAGTTCTTGAGCCGCCTCAAAGGTGTGACTCTTGAATCTTGCGCAAGCACAGCCGACGCAATGAAAAAGGTTAAAGATCTAGATGGTGATGATGTTGCTGCAATTGGTAATGCGTCTAGTGGCAAGTTATACGGACTTCAGCCAATTCAAGGCAACATTGCAAATCAAACAGAAAACCACACACGTTTCATCGTAGTAGCTCGTAAACCTGTTGAAGTATCGACTCAGATCCCTGCGAAAACGACACTGATCATGTCGACCTCTCAAGAAGCGGGTTCTTTGGTTGAAACACTACTTATTCTGCAACGCTTGGGTATCAACATGACCAAGCTAGAGTCTCGTCCTATCATGGGCAATCCGTGGGAAGAGATGTTTTATGTCGATCTAGAAGCACACCTAGATTCAGATAATATGCAGCAAGCAATCACTGAATTAACAGCGATTACTCGTCACCTGAAGGTTCTGGGCTGCTACCCAAGTGAGAACATCAAAGCCACTCAAGTTAAGTTGTCATAGCTTTGAACTAGTCTGAATTTTAGCTTCACAAGCATTTGGCCTACTGAAGGCCAAATGCTTTATTCACTAGCTAATGAATACAATTCGAACCAAAACGGTTAACCTAGCACCTCTTAGACACAATTTATTTGTTTCGCAGGCCCTGCATATCTACCAACCACTATCGTTTTGTACCTTTCTAGAATAAAACTCACTAGTGGATTTTTTATCAATTAAGACAAAACCTTACACCCTTCACAGGAAATCACCGAACATCGTCTAAATAATAGCGAGCTCCTGCCAAGTAACATAAACTTACGCGCTTAAATTATAAATAGTGTTGTCATTAACTATGAAGCTAAGTACTAAAATCTTACTACTGATAACCCCTGTGATACTGATCAGTACCGCGGCTTCTAGCTATATTATTTATTCGACGCAAAAAAGCAGCTTCATCAAACGCGAAGACAACGCACTTCAACTGAACATGGAGAAACTAGCCGGTTACTTTCGCCAATCTCGCTCGTTCCTCAATAGCTACTCTTACACCTTAACTCAAAGTGATATGGTGAAGCGTTATTTTCTCACTGATCAAAATCTATCTCGCGATCTTGAACTGGTCAATAACCTTCGAGAAGCCATACATTTCCTTCAAGATGACGATGAAAGCTATACAGGTTTAGCACTTCTTAATAGTGATCGAAAACTGCGTTATTACGCGGATAATAGCAACGACTCACGCACTCAGATTGACAGTAAAATATTGGAGTATGTTGACCAGCACTATCAAGACACCCTAGCAACATCGAGTACCAACTATATTCAAAACTCCCAAGGCGAAGGGATGTTGGTTCACTATGACAAGGTAGATAGAAAAGCGATTTTCCCAACCGCAAGCAATCAACCCGACGATGTGTTCTTTGTTGTTGTCTCTGTCTCTCTCGACAAATTTAACGCGTTGAGAAAACAAATAGAGTTCGATTATCAAACCAGCTTGTTCTTCACATCCATAGCGGTTTCTTTGGAAAATGATGTCACCCACTCAGTCAAGCTTGCACCAGAACTGTACGCCACGGTCGATCCGGCGCAATTCCTGTTGGAAAACAAGCTCGATTCGATTTGGAACAAGCTGAGTTTGTCATTTGCACTGTCTGCGTTTGTGACTGTCGCTCTGCTACTCATGCTTCTGTCTCGCACCGTGATTACTCCAATAACACGGCTCGATCGTCAGCTACAGCAAGTCGAAAAAAAACAACGTAAGAACATTGAACGGTTGGGCACTCGTGATGAGCTTGGCCGCCTATCACAACGTTTTTATGACATGTACCAAGAGCTAGACAATACCTACCAACAAACCAAGCTCTTGGCAGAAAATGATCAATTAACCCAAATAGCCAATAGGCATCAATTTCAAACCTTCGTTCAGCAATCGTTGCCAAAACCGAGTTCGAATACCGAAACCTTGGTTCTCTATTTTGACTTAGATAACTTCAAATTTGTGAACGACAAATACGGGCATCAAATCGGAGACTCAATTCTGATCTCTTTTGCTCAGCGTATTTCAGATATTTGTCGTCACTATAAAGCGGAGTTCGACGCTCATTGCATGCCCGCCCGACTTTCTGGAGACGAGTTCGTCGTCTACATTAACGCTCCTAGTCACCGAGGTAATATTGCGCATCGATTCTCGACTGATTTACTGACTCCCCTACAAAAAGGCTTTGTCACCGAATCAGGCAGCTTTCCGATCACGGTCAGTATTGGTATTGCAACCTACCCCAATGATGGTGACTCAATCGAGAAACTACTATCGAACGCGGATACCGCGATGTACCAAGCCAAGCGTGCCGGTAAAAACCAATTTGCTAACTATTCACGGGATTTAGACAAAGCCATTCAGCGCCAAGCAGACATTGAACGTGCGCTTAGAGACAAGAATTTTGATGATGAATTCAGGCTCGTTTACATGCCTTATATGGACTCAAGTGGCCGTGAGGTTATTGGCGTAGAGGTACTGCTGCGTTGGGAGTCGAGTCACCTTGGACTGGTTCCGCCGAATGAGTTTATTCCAATAGCCGAACAAACCGGTTTATTTGAGCTTGTCGATCGCTGGGTAATTAAGAATGCGCTTGCCTCATTTCATCAACTGCAGGCTCAATTTGATCACTCTATTCAATTATCAATCAACTTGTCTTCAGCCGGGATAGAAACCACGCACCTCGCCGAATTTATTGATCAACACGCTGGGATTCAAAACATTCCACCAAGTTTGATTGATTTTGAGATCACCGAGACTTTCTATTCAAACTCACAAGGTTTCCCGCTGCTCAACGAACTGTCTAGAATGGGCTACCGATTAGCGATTGATGATTTTGGTTCGGGTTACACATCCATAACCCAATTAGTTGAGTATCCAACTCAGAAAATCAAATTAGATAAAGGTTTTTTAGAAACCTTGATCGAAACAGACAATCAGAACATAGTTAAACCCGTGATAGAACTGTGTCATGCACAGGGCAAAACCGTTACGGCTGAAGGCATCGAAACCAAAGAGATGCACAAATGGCTGCAAGATGCCCAATGCGACATGTTGCAAGGTTATTACTTTGGTAAACCCATGCCACTAGAAGAGTTGAGTGAATGGTACCGACAACATCAGCTCAATCTAATCGACAACAAAAAGAATCCAACACATGACATCTGTAATCATCGCATCGTTGAACCCAGCTAAAATTAACGCCGTTAAAAGTGCGTTCTTATCTGCTTTTCCTGATACTGAATTTGATTTCAAAGGCATCAACGTCCCTAGCGGTGTCGCCGATCAACCGATGAGCAATGATGAAACCTATCAAGGTGCGGTGAACCGCGTGCATAACGCAACGCAAGCGCAGCCCAATGCTGACTTTTATGTTGGTCTAGAAGCAGGAATAGAAAGAAACGTCACCTTTGCATGGATGGTGATTGAATCCAACGGGCAACGAGGTGAGTCGCGTTCAGCAAGCCTGATGCTGCCACCAGCCGTGCTTGAAAAGCTAGAGCATGCAAACGAGCTCGGAGATGTAATGGATGAAGTGTTTGGTACCGATAATATCAAACAGAAAGGCGGTGCCATTGGCTTACTGACACATAACCAACTGTCTCGCAGTTCGGTGTATCACCAAGCTTTAATCTTAGCGCTAATCCCGTTTGTGAACCCAGAACACTTTCCTATTTAGTGTTCAACTCAAGCTCAATAAAATCTGAAATGAATGCTCACAAACAAAAAAACGCTAACAGTCAGTTAGCGTTTTTTATCGAATTCTTACTCTCACAACTTAACGACTATTTGAGCAGCAGATCCGCAATCACGGCTTTCTCTTGTTCCGATTTTGCCTTTAGCTCATTCGAGCCTCGAGTAATTGTCGCTACACCTACTCCTAGCATTTGGCTTACTTGTCTTTGAGACATATCGCCTTTCATCAGCTCACAAAAGATATTAATTCGAGCAACCAGAGCATCTCGTTCGTCAGGTGTCATCATCATAGTCAACAACAGCTCGTGCTGATCTTTTTCGACAGCCGTCTTTACCAAATCCATTAGTTGTTGCCAATTATCATATTCAGGTTGTGATGCCATATCTCTACACTTACTTTTAAATTCAGACTTTAAAGAGTCGCTTAACGATTGAAAGCGTTTAACACTTTATACCGCAACACTTGATGCAATCCAATGTAAAAAGGCAGTAAGTGGAAATGGTTCGCACTCACTGCCTTTAATATTTACTCAGTTTCGGACAAAGCGCCGAGACCTTAGTATTTCGTTTTTGCCTCATGAGGCGCTAAAAACTCACCCTGCTCACCCAAGATGTCTCGATAGTAAGTCTCAAACATTAAGATGTTCTGAACGTATCCGCGTGTCTCTTTGAATGGAATCATCTCAATGAAAGCGAAGGCATCAAGCTTTTCATCACTGCGAGAACGCCACTGTTTCACACGGCTTGGACCTGCATTGTAGGCTGCAAAAGCAAAGATACGGTTGTTGTCATATTGAGAGAGCAAGCCATCTAAGTAGTGGCTGCCAATTTCGATATTCTTGCCGACATCGTAAAGATCATCGCTACCCTTGTACTTAATCTTGTGTTTGTTCGCGGTGTATTGCGCTGTCTTTGGCATAATTTGCATGACACCACGTGCGCCAACAGGAGAGCGAGCTTCAGAGTCCATCGCACTCTCTTGTCTTGCTAGAGACATCAAGGTGATTGGGTCAATATCATGCCTCTCCGCGTAGAAGTTAAACCACCACTTATGAGCAACCGGAAAACGCAGCGCAATGTTATCCCACATTTTCGCTGAAATACTCGCAATCACAGTGAAGTGATTCCAACGCTGTGTCGCAGCGTAAGCGGCAAGCATCTCTTTTTGCTCTTTATCTGCATTGGTCAGTAGCCAGCGCCATTCACTTTTGGCGGCGGCAATTTTATCGCGAGTGATCAGCTCATCTATACGAATCAGAGAAGTACTAAAAGGCTTCACTGTTTCTGGGTTGTATTTCAACGTAGAAGTTGGATATTGAATCGGTTTACCTAACTGCTTTGCCGCCGCAACACTGTAGAAATTACGCTGACCTAAAATATCAGACAGACGTTGGTTACCCTTTTCAGTATCACCTGTTGCTATTTCAGTCCTGCCTAACCAGTATTGCCAACGCAATGACGCTTGGTGCTTGTCGTCTAAGCGTGCAATCCACTCTTTCAATCCAGTCCAATCTGCATGCTGAATAGCCAAACGGGCACGACGTTCGAGTAAGACTTGTTTCGACGAACTCGCCAACATCTCGTCTCGCCACTCCATCAACTCTTCAGAATCGGTATTGATTAAACGGAAAGTCAGGTAATCAGCGAGCTCTTGAGATTTATCTTCAGAAAACTTCTGAGCTTTGATGACATCATCGAATACTTCTTGGGCACTGCTAGCCGACTTTCTCGCGAGCTTCTCAAAAGCAAACTCCGTTTGAGCTTGGTAAAACTCATTGGCTGGATGCTTCTTAGCGAATGCGAGCACATTTTCAGGCTTGTTGTACAACGTCTTCATCTGCTTTGCTTGAGCAATTGACTCATCATGATCCAATTGCTTAGTCAGATAAGTCATCAGCTTGCCGTTACGACTCTCAAACGCTAACAACATACGCTCTAAAATCAGCTCATCAGTTCTTAAGCCAGCTTGATCCCAACTCTTAAATAGCGGGTCGCAAGCGTCATCAACACCATCGCCGCTCAACCAAAGCTGCTTCGCTCCTTTGAACGCAAGCTCTTTGTTACCTTGCTCGTAATGCGCTCGGTAATAGATACATTGGTATTTCTCACCGACAGGCTCTTTGGTTTGAAACTCAAGGATAGTCTTCCACTGTTTTTGAGAAGCCAGTGAGTCCAAATAAGGTGCGCGCATTCGATTAGAAAAAGGCAGTGCCTTGTTCTTTTCAATAAAAGCATCGACCTCAGCAGGAGTGCGCTCACCTAAGCCAATCAAAAAGGCTCGATAATCGGTGTAAGGTGTTAAAGGGTATGTTTGAATTTTGTTACGCAGCGCGGAGTAGGCTTTTAGATCACGGTTGTCTAAAACCTCTTGCGCTCTATCATAAACATCACGCTGCATTTCAAGCTCTGAGGTATTGCTAGCTATAGCGACCGGCGCCAGTGAAACCGAAGACAAAATTGCCGATGCAGCCACAGCAATTTTCGTATTACCAATGCGGAAAAACATTCGCTCTTTCCTTAGTGCGTGTATGAATACGTGAAGTCTATTTACGCCCGACATCACATGAAATGTAAAGGAATTGAGTGTAAATATTATTAATATTTAACACTTCATCTAAGAAGCATATTAAATATAGTTTTAATAACCAATGTGACAATAGTAAGTAAGGATTCGTTCAAGAGTGGCTTTTCTTTCCTAGGAGTAACATCTTTAGGGATATTGGTATAAAATAGCTAACAATTTTGAACAATAATTAGGATCGATCGGCAATGGCTGAATACGTATATACCATGTCTCGGGTGAGCAAAACTGTTCCACCTAAGCGTCAAATTCTTAAAGACATTTCTCTTAGCTTTTTTCCTGGCGCTAAAATCGGTGTTTTGGGTCTAAATGGTTCAGGTAAATCTACCCTACTACGTATCATGGCTGGTATTGATACTGATATTGATGGTGAAGCTCGTGCACAGCAAGGCCTTAAAGTAGGTTACCTACCGCAAGAACCTGTACTAGACGAATCAAAAACAGTGCGTGAGATCGTAGAAGAAGCGGTTTCTGACGTTGCTGACGCACTTAAGCGTATCGATGCAGTTTACGCAGCTTACGCAGAACCAGATGCTGACTTCGATGCACTAGCAAAAGAGCAAGGCGAACTAGAAGCGCTTATCCAAGCAAAAGACGGTCACAACCTAGAAGCAGCTCTAGAGCGCGCGGCAGACGCACTTCGTCTTCCTGAATGGGACGCTAAAATTGAACACCTTTCTGGTGGTGAGCGCCGTCGTGTTGCTATCTGTCGTCTACTTCTAGAGAAGCCAGACATGCTGCTTCTTGATGAACCAACCAACCACCTGGATGCAGAATCAGTTGCATGGCTTGAGCACTTCCTTGTGGACTACAGCGGTACTGTTGTGGCGATTACCCACGACCGTTACTTCCTAGATAACGCTGCTGGTTGGATTCTAGAGCTTGACCGTGGTGAAGGTATCCCATGGCAAGGTAACTACACGTCTTGGCTAGAGCAAAAAGATGAGCGTCTAAAGCAAGAGAAAGCTGGCGAAAGCGCACGTCAAAAGACCATCGAGAAAGAACTTGAGTGGGTTCGTCAAAACCCTAAAGGTCGTCAAGCTAAGTCTAAAGCTCGTATGGCTCGTTTTGAAGAACTGACGACTGGCCAATACCAGAAGCGTAACGAAACCAACGAACTGTTCATCCCGCCAGGTGAGCGCCTAGGTGACAAAGTTCTTGAAGTTAAGAACCTAACTAAGTCATACGGTGACCGCGTTCTTATCGATGACCTATCGTTCAGCATGCCTAAAGGTGCAATCGTGGGTATCGTAGGTGCCAACGGTGCGGGTAAATCAACACTATTCAAGATGCTAAGCGGCGCAGAGCAACCAGACTCAGGTACGGTTGAACTGGGCGAAACCGTTAAGCTTGCTTCTGTTGATCAGTTCCGTGACAGCATGGACGACACTAAGACAGTATTCCAAGAGATCTCTGAAGGCGCTGATATCATTAAGATCAACAACTTCGAAATCCCAGCACGTGCATACTGCTCTCGTTTCAACTTCAAAGGCAACGACCAACAGAAGATCATCGGTGAGCTTTCTGGTGGTGAACGTAACCGTGTTCACTTAGCTAAGCTACTAAAAGCAGGCGGTAACGTACTGCTACTCGATGAGCCGACCAACGACCTAGACGTTGAAACGCTACGTGCTCTTGAAGAAGCACTGCTTGAGTTCCCTGGCTGTGCAATGGTTATCTCGCATGACCGTTGGTTCCTAGACCGTATTGCGACCCATATCTTAGACTACCGTGATGAAGGTCAAGTTAACTTCTACGAAGGTAACTATACTGAGTACACTGAGTGGCTGAAGCAGACTCTGGGGGCTCAAGCGGCAGAACCGCACCGCATCAAGTACAAGCGTATATCTAAGTAAATTAGCTTGTATTCTGAACAAAGGCCGCGATAATAGCGGCCTTTGATATATCTGGCTTACTATTTACCTATTGATATAGAGATATTACCTATGGTTGAAAGACGTCAATTTTCACGAGTTATTTATCAAGTCCCGACTGAGATCTCACAAGGACAAGTAAATGTATCCGGCTCAGTGCAAGATTTGTCACTCCATGGTTTACTCATTCAATGTGAGGAATGGCAACAACTCAGCCACGATATGCCTGTTCACGTGAGCTTTACGCTGACAAACAGTGATATCAATATTCAGTTAGAAGCAACGATAGTCTCTACCATCAATACCTCAATGCGTTTACGCATAGAGCATTTAGATATTGATAGTATTAGCCACCTTAAGCGCCTTGTGGAGCTTAACGTTGGTGACGATGAACTGCTTTATAGAGAGATTGAACACCTTACCGACTTAGGTAGTGAGTGATATCTCCGTAACCCATTTGTCTATTAGAAGCATTTAGTTAATACAGAACCATGTCTAAAACAATTTCCATCACTATTCCCTCTAGTCAGGGGGAACAGACGTTTTACTTCGGCCGAAAAGCCGTGCTCATGTGCACCACTGCTATTTTTTCAGTACCACTACTGATTGGCGGCGCTGCCTACATGCACTTCGAGAATCAACAAGAGCTCGCGATGCAAGCGGGTGACGCACAAGAGTTGATTGAAACCCTGATTGTTGAAAAAGAGCAAACTGAGTTTCTTTATGCAGAACAAGTAGAAACCAACCACTCTTTGTCGCAAACCTTAACCGAAAAAGAAGGCACGATACAGCTGCTTGGTAAGCGTGTATTTGATGTGGAATCAGTACTTGGCCTTGCCGATGAAGAACTACTTACTGATGAAGTCTCTTTAGAAGATCGCATTGATGCTGCAGCCGTCGATTCAGCGGTAAGAGCAACCATGTTCCGTTTGATTCCAAACGACAGCCCAATGGCGTACCAACGTATCTCATCTTCTTACGGTCACCGCACCAACCCAATTACAGGTAAGCGCCACAACCATACCGGTATCGACCTGACCTGTAAGCGCGGCGAAGATATCTTAGCGCCTGCAGATGGTGTGATTGAAACGGTTCGCCCAAGTAATAAAGGCTTCGGCAACTTTATTACCATGCGTCACTCGTTTGGCTTCATGAGTTCTTACGCTCACCTACAGAAATTCAAAGTTCGCAGCGGTCAGTTCGTGAGTAAAGGCGATGTGATTGCGAGCTGTGGTAACTCAGGTAACTCTACCGGTCCACACCTACACTATGAAGTACGCTTCCTTGGTCGCTCGTTGAACCCTCAATACTTGATGGATTGGACACCTGAGAACTTCAACTACGTGTTCGAGAAAGAGAAAAAGGTTAAGTGGGGTCCACTGGTTCAACTGATTGATAATGTGGTTCGTTTGCAGATAAACCTAACAAACGTACCTTACATCAGTTCGACTATCGACACGGTATCAAGTGAAGATACTAAAAAGCCTATCGCGACTAACTAGTCATAAGCTGTTGGTTATTAGCTATTGGTTATTGGGAACAGTTGGTTTGGTCTACGATGATCTAATTGCTTTTAGCCTACTGTAAGCCAAATACTTTCATAGCGTTCAGCACAAACAAAAAGAGCGACCAAATGGTCGCTCTTTTTTATGATTTTAAACTGTACTTAGCCACGGTGAATCGAGTCATGTGCTTGTTTTAATAGGCTTTGACTCTCTTGCAAGAATTGCTGTGAGTAATCACCAAACCAGTCACTCACCTGGTTAAAACTCTCAACGAACTTGGCTTTATCTTTTCCATCTAAGATCTCAAGAGCTTCACCAAAACAACGGTGGAAGCGTCGAATCATCTCAATGTTCTCATCTGAAGAGAGGATGATGTCGCCGTACAAGTTCGGGTCTTGAGCAAACAGACGGCCAACCATCGCAATCTCTAGACGGTAGATTGGCGAGCTTAGCTTCAGAAGTTGATCGATGTTCGGATTCTCTTTGCTTAGGTGAAGGCCGTAAGCAAAAGAGGTGAAGTGGCGAAGTGCTTGAATCAAAGTCATACCGTGGTCGTGCTCAGCAGCATCCATCTGACATAGGCTCGCACCCCAGATACCAAATTGATTCAGTAGCCATTGGTAGTTTTCAGAACCACGGCCATCACTGTAAACAATCACTTGTTTCGCTAGGCTTGGTACATCAGGGCCAAACATTGGGTGTAAACCAACTACCGGGCCTTGGTGCATGTTCATCATTGCTTGCAGTGGTTTTGACTTAATCGATGTTAAATCACAAAGAATACAATCGCTTGGTAAGTTACCCAGTTTTGCAATTACACCTTCCGTCAGGTGAATTGGGACGGTAACAACCACAAGCCCTGCGCTATCTAAGATTTCGTCGGCTCTATCCCAATCTTGGCTGCCAAGGATTTTCACTTCGTAGCCAGAAAGCTTAAACATACGGCCAAACAGACCGCCAAGTTGACCATTACCACCAACGATAACCACTGAACGTAACTCTGGGTTAAGACACTTAAAACCAGAATCTTTTTCGCTGGCATAAGACTCACGCATAGTACGACGCAAAATATCTTCGATTAGCTGTGGTGGAACCCCTATCTTCTCGGCTTCTTGACGACGGGATGCCAGCATTGCCGCTTCGCGCTCTGGCACATAAATAGGTAAACCATGTTCACTTTTTACTTCACCAACTTTCTCTACTAGAGCCAATCGCTGAGCAAGTAAATCCAGCATTTGTTTATCGACAGCATCGATTTGGTCGCGTAATTCGTTCAGTTCAACGGCCATTTTATTCCTTACTAATCTATAAGCCCGTACTAACGCTGATTTCGCTAGTAACAGATCTTAAAATGCCCCATTAGATGAGGCACTTAAATTTAAAACTCTGACTAACCTTTCAAGCGGTTCTCTAAGAACGGGACTAATTCCGTATGTGCATGTTTCAATAGTGCCTCAGTTGAATCCCAATTGATACACGCGTCGGTAATAGATACGCCGTATTTCATCTCATTGAGAGGTATATCCGAAGATTGGTTTCCTTCGTTAATATGGCTTTCAATCATAAGACCGATAATCGACTTGTTGCCTTCACGGATTTGGTGAATCACATCTTCTGCAACTAAAGGTTGGCGACGGAAATCTTTGCGAGAGTTCGCGTGGCTACAGTCAACCATCAGCGCCGCTTCTAAACCTGATTTACCAAGCTCTTGTTCACATTCGTGTACTGATACTGAATCGTAGTTCGTTTGCTTACCACCACGTAAAATAACGTGACCATTTGGGTTACCTTGAGTCGTAAGTAGCGCAACTTGACCTTCGCGGCTGATACCCATAAAGCGGTGGCTAGAAGAAGCTGCCTGCATTGCATTGATTGCTGTACCTAAATTGCCATCAGTACCGTTTTTGAAGCCGATTGGCATTGAAAGACCACTTGCCATCTCACGGTGAGTTTGTGATTCAGTCGTACGAGCGCCGATTGCAGCCCAGCTGAACGTGTCGGCTAGGTATTGTGGGCTGATTGGGTCTAGTGCTTCTGTTGCGAGTGGAATTTCCATCTCAGCAAGTTCAACCAATAGCTCACGACCAACATGCAGACCATGCTCAATATCGAACGTACCATCTAGGTGAGGGTCATTAATCAAGCCTTTCCAACCAACCGTGGTACGAGGCTTTTCAAAGTAAACACGCATTACAATATACAGTTGATCGCTCAGTTCTTCAGAAAGTGCTTTTAGGCGTTTCGCGTACTCTTTCGCAGCTTCAATATCATGGATAGAACATGGGCCACATACAACAAGCATGCGATGATCTTTCTTATGAATGATGTTTGCGATAGTTTGACGAGACTCTTGAATGAAACGACGAGCATTATCACTCAAAGGCAGTTTTGCTTTTAACTCCTCAGGAGTAATCAGTACCTGTTCGTCGATGATATTGACATTGCTTAATTCACTTTTCTGCATAACTCAACCTGTATATTTATTTTTACACCCAACATTTCCATTTGGGCTAACAATCTTTAAAAACACAATAACAGCTACAAAAACGATTGCAAGTGTAAACAATAAAAAACATTTAATGTAAATTTAAATTTACACTATTAGTTTAACTCGTTCGGGCTATCAAATAGCTCTAAACCACGTCCTACACATACAAAAAAGGCGATATTTACCATATCGCCCTATCTAAAATTATTATGTGTTTATTTATCACTCATTGCTTAGCATTCGCTTAATTTGCTCTGAAGCCTCTTTCCATCGGCTGTCTGAGTGAAGAGTCGATAAATCAAAACTGTGTTTTTTAAGCAATGAGTTGGCTAAAGGCACCTCTTGAATAGCTAAGTGATCGAGAGCCTCTATTTGTGCATCTCGTTTATTACACATTAACACCATGTCGCATCCTGCATTCAAGGCTGCCTTTGATCTGTCAGCAGGACCGCCCATAATCGCAGCGCCTTCCATGGTTAAATCATCAGAGAAGATTAGGCCTTTAAACCCAAGCTGCTGCCTTAATACTTTCTGCAGCCAATATTGTGAACCGCTTGCAGGTTGATCATCATAATGAGAAAAAACCACGTGCGCAGGCATCATCGCATCCAATATTCCGGCTTCGATTTGAGCCTTGAAGATCGCCATGTCAGTTTCAAAGATGTCGTCTCTTGGGTCATAAGGCGTTTCAAGGTGTGAATCAGCAATCACACCACCGTGTCCAGGGAAATGCTTTCCAGTTGTCGCCATTCCAACCGACTTCATGCCCTTAATAAAAGCACTACTGTGACGAACAATGGTATCGATATCTTCACCAAATGCTCTGCTACCAATCGCTTTACAATCATGGCCTTTATCTAAAACAGGCGCAAAGCTAAGATCGATATCATGGGCAATCAATTCCGCTGCCATCAACCAACCCGCTTGTTCTGCTAATTGTTCGCCATTGTTTTTGGTCGCAAAGTCTTGAGCTGCTGGGATAATTGAAAAGCCGTCACGGAAGCGTTGTACTCGCCCGCCCTCTTGGTCAACACCAATCAAAATAGGACGTTTCGCAACTTTACGGATCTCTTTGTTTAACGCCGATAGTTGCTTACTATCGTGGTAGTTTCGAGCAAATAAGATGAGACCACCAACAGTTGGATGCTCTAAAATTTCTCTGTCTTCAGCGGTCAGTTCGTAGCCTGCAACATCAACCCACAACGGTCCCATATTTATCCCTTATTTAGCCTAATTTCATAAACTTCCCGAGATTATTCTCTTTAAATTTGCTTTACAATGTTTTTAAACCAATCTGTGGAAGACTTTAGAAATGCAGTGCAAGAGCGTAGAGTTAAATCATAAAGAACTGTATATCGGCGTGATGTCGGGCACGAGTATGGACGGCGTTGATACAGCCTTAGTGTCGATAGAAGGTGCTCGTATCACATTGCTCGCGCATGATGAGTTCCCTATGCCTGATGATCTAAAAGCGCGTCTGCTTGAAGTCTGTATTGGTCAGAAAACGGATTTGATTGCTATTGGTGAACTCGACCACCAGCTTGGTCATTTATTTGCTGATGCGGTTCTGCAACTTCTCGAAAAATCAGGAACTCCAGCATCTTCAGTTACGGCTATTGGGAACCATGGTCAAACGATATTCCACCAGCCAACTGGCGAGTCACCCTTTACCATGCAGTTGGGTGATGCCAATATCATTGCAGCGAAAACAGAGATACAAACCGTCGCCGATTTCAGACGCAAAGACATGGCGCTTGGCGGGCAAGGTGCTCCACTCGTACCAGCATTTCATCATACGATCTTTCACCCACAACACAGCTCAGTTGTTGTGTTGAACATTGGTGGTATCTCGAATATTTCAGTGCTGCGCCCAAATCAGCCAACGCTTGGTTATGATACAGGCCCGGGCAATATGTTGATGGACGCGTGGGTAGATAAACACACTGGTGAAAAGTTTGACCGTGATGCGCAGTTCGCTCTTAAAGGCCAACTAAACCAAGCTTTACTCGAACAGCTGCTGAACGAATCTTATTTATCTCAGATGCCACCCAAAAGCACCGGTAGAGAGTTGTTTAATCTGCCTTGGTTAGAGCAACAATTAACAGAATTTAACGACATCTCAGCAGAAGATGTTCAGCGCACGCTTTGTGAATACACCGCATTGACGATAGCCAATGAAGTAGAGACTTATCGCTTAGGTAATCAACCTGCACTCTATGTGTGTGGCGGCGGTACGAGAAATCCATTGTTGATGAAAAGGTTGGCTGAACTGCTTCCGAGTTGGGAAGTGGAATCGACCACCAGTAAAGGCGTTGATGCCGACTACATGGAAGCGATGGCCTTTGCGTGGCTTGCTCAACGTCATGTCCATCAACTGCCAAGCAATTTACCCGAAGTGACTGGCGCAAGCAGGGCTGCCTCTCTAGGCGTTCTTTATCGTGCTGACTAAACAATTTAGAACCATCATTTTAGAATCACCATTTAAGGATCATTATGAGTAACGACGCTCTCATATCAGCACTCTCGCACCTCGTTTCGGAGAGGAGAAATCCTGATACTATGGATATTGATCTACTCACCTCTCTCGAAGTGGTTGAAAAGATTAACCAACAAGACAAACAAGTACCACTCGCTATCGAGGCCGAGCTGCCACAGATCGCTCAAGCCGTTGACAAGATCGCTCACGCCTTCCAAAACGGCGGTCGACTGATTTATATGGGCGCAGGCACCAGTGGTCGATTAGGTGTGTTAGATGCATCAGAATGCCCACCGACTTTCGGTGTTTCAGACAAGATGGTTATCGGCCTAATCGCTGGCGGGCCAGAAGCCATTTTAAAAGCTAAAGAAGGCGCGGAAGACTCGCTGACTCTAGGTATTGAAGATCTGAAAGCGATTCAGTTTTCAGAAAATGATGTTGTGGTTGGCATTGCAGCCAGTGGCCGTACACCTTACGTGATTGGTGCACTTAACTATGCCAATCAAATCGGGGCGGTGACCGTAGCCCTGTCTTGTAACCCTGACTCTCCAATTGCCGAGATCGCGCAGATTGCAATTAGCCCAGTGGTTGGCCCAGAAGCATTAACGGGATCAACGCGTTTGAAATCAGGTACGGCACAAAAGCTGGTACTTAACATGCTGACGACTGCGAGTATGATTCGCATTGGTAAAAGCTATCAGAACCTGATGGTCGATGTAAAAGCGACTAATGAAAAGTTGGTTGCCCGCGCCGCTCGCATCGTGATTCAAGCGACTGAGTGTGATAAAGCACTGGCCGTGGCGACGCTAAAAACCACCAATTATGACGTGAAGCTCGCTATTTTGATGATTCTAACCGGGCTTGGTTTTGAAGCGGCCAAGGCTCAGCTTGATCAACAAAATGGCTTTCTGCGAAAAGCGGTTGAGAATAATCAGTAAGATGTCGAATTAATCCTCGATACAGATGAAAGCTTGATACAAAAAACCAGTACACATGAAGTACTGGTTTTTTATTTAAACGAGATAACGAATTAACCGTAAGCCAGATTAATAGTCGTTCGAGAACTCATCCCAGCCACGCTGCCATTCCATACGGAAACGTTGAGCGTCTTCCGTACCAGAACATACACCTTCATACACCTGACCAGACAAGCCAATCTGATAAGCATGGTTAGGGTTACAGTATTCAATCACACCTGAATGATAACCTTCTGTGTAACTTGCTTGGTCAACAGCGCCAAGCGCAGCCATCTCTTGATAAGAACGCTGAGTGTGGCCTTTAATACCATCACGGTAACCAATCTCTTTCCAGTTACCTTCTGCCGCTAAATCTTTAATATTGGCGCTGCATCCTGCAAGGCTAAATGCCACTGCGAATAGTGCGATTATTTTTTTCATTTCAATCCTTTATATTGTTACTTCACCACTTTCTGACGAAGCTCTGCCTTTGTGCTGATTCTCCGCTGAACGCCTGTCGATGTCCACTTATTGTCTAATGTTCGCCACTTTCGGCCAATTTCGACCGCTCGGAATCAGTAGTCGCCGCTAAACCAGCTCAAGTAACCTCTCTATAGAGCTAATCGGCCTCTCGATAGAAATATCCGCCACTCAGCACAGTGAACAAACCACTCAATCAGTTATAACACCGTTAAATTGGCTATTCGACCACTCACTCTTGTAGTGGAAGTTTCTTCTCATCGACTCCTTTAATATACACCCTGACTTAATTAATACATTCAGGGATAACAAATTATGATGTGGTTTCTTACCTGTGTTGCAGCACTCATTGGTGGCTACTTTATTTACGGTACCTTTATCGAGAAGATTTTCGGTATCAATGAAAAGCGCCAAACACCAGCCCACACCAAGCAAGATGGCGTGGACTACGTTCCAATGTCGACACCAAAGGTTTACCTAGTTCAGCTGCTTAACATCGCAGGTGTAGGTCCAATCTTCGGCCCGATCATGGGTGCCCTTTACGGCCCAGCAGCAATGCTTTGGATCGTTCTAGGTTGTATCTTCGCAGGTGCAGTACACGACTACTTCTCAGGTATGTTATCTATCCGTAATGGCGGAGCTTCGGTTCCAACCATCACTGGACGTTACCTAGGCAATGGCGCAAAACACTTTATGAACATCTTTGCCATTGTTCTACTGCTTCTTGTTGGTGTGGTATTCGTATCTGCTCCAGCAGGTATGATCACTAACCTAGTGAACGACCAAACTGATTTCGCGATGTCTGCTACTACGATGGTTGTTATCATCTTTGCTTACTACATCATCGCAACGATTGTCCCTGTCGATAAAATCATTGGTCGCTTCTACCCACTATTCGGTGCGCTGCTTATCTTCATGTCTGTTGGTCTTATCACTGCGATTGGTCTATCTGACGAACACCAAATCATGGGTGGCTTCGAGATGAGCGACATGTTCACCAACATGAACCCGAATGACCTACCACTTTGGCCTGCTCTATTCATCACTATCGCATGTGGTGCTATCTCTGGCTTCCACGCAACTCAGTCTCCACTGATGGCGCGTTGTATGGAAAATGAGAAGAACGGTCGCTTCGTATTCTACGGTGCAATGATTGGTGAAGGCATCATCGCTCTAATCTGGTGTGCGCTTGCTCTGTCTTTCTTCGGTTCAGTTGAGTCTCTGTCTGACGCGATTGCAAACGGCGGCCCGGGTAACGTGGTATACAGCGCTTCATTTGGTCTACTGGGTGTATTTGGCGGTATCCTTGCTTTCCTTGGCGTGGTTATCCTACCAATCACTTCGGGTGACACAGCGTTCCGTTCAAGCCGTCTTATCCTTGCTGAATACTTCAACATGGAACAGAAAACACTGCGTAACCGTCTACTAATGGCGTTACCACTGTTCGTTATCGGTGGCATCCTGACTCAAGTTGATTTCGGTATCATCTGGCGCTACTTCGGTTTTGCTAACCAATCAACAGCCGTAATGATGCTGTGGACAGCTTCAGCTTACCTACTTCGCCACAACAAACTGCACTGGGTAACAACAGTTCCAGCTATCTTCATGACGTCTGTGTGTATCACATTCATCCTGAACAACAGCCAACTGGGCTTCGGTCTACCAATGCAAATCTCAACCATCATTGGTGTGGTGAGTGCGCTTGGTGTTGCGGCTTACGTTATTAAAATTTCAAAAGGCAAAGGCGATATCGACCTGGCTGATGAAGAAGAGAAAGAAGCAAAAGGCGTCACCAAAACAGCCTAGTTCTTTAAGGCTCTTGGGAACAAGAGACCAATCTTCAGAGAAAGAGACAACAGAACAGTCAAACACAACTTCGCTTGCTCCCGTAATCACTCAGTGATTCGTGGAACCTAAGACTAAAGCCCGTCCACTGTGATGGGCTTTATTGTTTTCAGGCGTTAATGCTTTCGACTCTGGGAAGTGAATATAACCCACTAAAACACAAGCAAAGCTACCGTTACCAAGCAATGAGCTTTACACTTAACAAGCGTCTCAATAGGTGAAAATATGGAACTCATTCTCTCTCTGCTACAACAAACCTGCGTCTACTTAGTGATTGCTTACATGTTAAGTAAAACCCCACTAATTCTCCCTTTGTTGAGCATCTCTTCGCGCTTAAGCCATAAGATCAGCTGCTACGTTCTGTTTTCCCTGTTCTGTATTATGGGCACCTATTTCGGACTGCAGATCAATGACGCCATCGCCAATACGCGAGCGATGGGCGCAGTAATGGGCGGCCTGTTTGGTGGTCCTGTGGTTGGCTTTGCGGTCGGGTTTACTGGTGGGATTCATCGCTACTCATTGGGTGGCTTTACGGACTTAGCTTGTGCTATCTCGACTACAGCAGAGGGCTTGATTGGTGGCCTACTGCACGTTTACCTAGTCAGAAAGAACAAAGCTAGCCAACTGTTTAACCCGATGGTGGTGTTCTCTGTGACGTTATTTGCAGAGATGATTCAGATGTTGATTCTGCTTGCGGTCGCCAAACCGTTTGAACAATCTTATGCGCTGGTTTCTGATATTGCTGCGCCAATGATCATTGCAAACTCAGTGGGTGCGGCGCTGTTCATGAGCATCATCCAAGATAGAAAAACCATCTTCGAGAAATACTCCGCCACCTTCTCGCGCCGCGCACTCACCATCGCCGAGCGTTCCGTGGGTATTCTGCATGGCGGCTTCACTTCCGATAATGCACAAAAGATCGTGCGTATCGTTTATGAAGAAACCAACGTTGGTGCTGTTGCGATTACCGACCGAGAAAAAATCCTCGCGTTCGTCGGCATTGGCGATGAACACCATATTCCAAATACCCCGATTTCATCGCAGAGTACCCTCACTTCGATGGAAAAGAACGACATCATCTACCTTGATGGTAAAGAGAACCCATACCAATGTTCTCTATCTCAAGATTGTAAGTTAGGTTCTGCGCTTATTATCCCACTGCGTGCAGGTAACGAAGTGGTCGGTACCATCAAACTGTATGAGCCTAAGCTGAAGCTATTCTCGACTATCAATATGTCGATGGCAGAGGGTATCGCTCAACTATTATCGAGTCAGATCCTGTTCAGCAACTATCAGCAGCAGCAAACCCTGCTCACTCAAGCTGAGATCAAACTGTTGCACGCTCAAGTGAACCCCCACTTCTTATTCAATGCGCTCAATACCATCAGTGCTGTTACACGTCGCGACCCAGACAAAGCGCGAGAGCTTATTCAACACCTGTCTCACTTCTTTAGAAGCAACCTTAAGCAGAACATCAACACAGTGAAACTCAAAGACGAGCTGGCACACGTCAATGCGTACCTCACCATTGAGAAAGCACGTTTCACCGACCGATTAGAAGTCGAATGGGACATAGACCCACAGTTGTACGAATCACAACTGCCGAGCTTTACTCTGCAACCACTGGTTGAGAACGCCATCAAACATGGTATTTCGAATATGTTGGAAGGTGGCACAGTGAAGATCTACAGCGAGGCTTTCCAAGGTGGATTCAAACTGATCGTCGAAGACAATGCAGGCAACTATCAGAAACCATCTCAAGATCATGTCGGATTAGGCATGGAGATTGTTGACAAACGACTCACTAATTTCTTTGGACAAGACTCAGCACTAAAAATAGAATCTCAACCACAGCAATTTACTCGAATGAGCTTTATCATACCTATACTGAAATAGCGGTCTTTTCGTAGGTGATAGCTTCTCGGTAAGCATATTTAGAAGACATAGATAGAAACAAGCAGGGATAGAATCAAAATGAAGATTGTAGGATGTTAAAAGCACTAGTTGTCGATGATGAGCTTTTTGCTCGCGAAGAGTTGATCGAGCTGCTGACTGAAACTGGAGAAGTGGAAGTCATTGGTCAAGCGAGTAACGCAATTGAAGGGCTTAAGCAGATCAACCTTCTCAAGCCTGATGTGGTGTATTTGGACATTCAAATGCCTCAGGTCACTGGGATTGAATTGCTGAGCATGCTTGACCCGGAAACCATGCCCTATGTGGTGTTTGTGACCGCCTACGATCAATATGCGATTCAAGCCTTTGAAGACAATGCCTTTGACTACCTACTCAAGCCCGTTGAACCTTGTCGATTAAACAAGAGTGTTTGTCGTCTGAATAAGGTCATCAAGCAAAACCAGAAAGCACCTGAACAAGACATCTCTGCGATTGCTCCCTGCCACTTAGAGCAGATTCCGTGTATTGGTCATAACCGAATTGTGATCATGGCAAGCCAAACGGTTGAATGCGCCTATTCTGATATCAGTGGTGTGCATGTTCGCAGCTCATCACAAACGGCAACCTCACAGTTAACCCTGAAGGTCTTGGAAGAAAAGACCGATTTAATCCGCTGTCATCGACAATATTTGATCAACATAAAATCGATCCAAGAGATCAAGTTACTAGAGAATGGATTAGCCGAGATCATCACACTGACGGGCTTTGAAGTCCCTGTGAGTCGTCGCTATCTCAAGACCTTAAAAGAGCAACTCGGCCTCCAGTAAACACCTTTCAGGACAGGACATAAAGTACGATCAAAAAAGCCAACGCATTAACGTTGGCTGTTTACTGTTTGCGAATCGCTAGTATCACAAGTCGATAGAGATTAGTCGACTTGCTTAATCTGTAGCTCTTTCGGTACTTCGAAGAACATGTTCTCTTCACGACCTTGAATTTCTTCAACGTCAGTCGCACCTAGCTCGCGGATACGGTCTAAGATTTGGTTTACTAGCTCTTCAGGAGCAGAAGCACCTGCCGTTACACCGATCTTCTTCTTGCCTTCAACCCATTCAGTTTGAATGTCTTCAGGGCAATCCGTTAGGTAGCCTGGTGTACCAAGCTTCTCAGCCAGCTCTTTCAAACGTGTTGAGTTCGATGAGTTCTTAGAACCAACAACAATCACTACGTCGACGTCGTTTGCCATCTCACGCACTGCGTCTTGACGGTTTTGAGTTGCGTAGCAGATGTCGTCTTTACGAGGGCCTTGAATCTCAGGGAACACACGACGTAGCTCTTCAATCACATCTGCCGTCTCATCAACAGACAGCGTAGTTTGGCTCACGTAGTGCAGGTTACTTGGATCATTCACCACTAGGTTTTGTACGTCTTCTGGTCTTTCAACCAAGTACATACCACCAGTTTGGCTAGCGTACTGACCCATAGTACCTTCAACTTCAGGGTGACCTGCGTGACCAATCAGTACCACTTCCATATGTTTGCGGCTCGCACGAGCAACCTCCATATGAACTTTAGTCACCAAAGGACACGTTGCATCAAACACTGTAAGTTCACGCTCTTTCGCTTCTTTACGAACAGCTTGAGATACACCGTGAGCAGAGAAAATTACGATGTTATCGTCTGGCACTTCACTCAGCTCTTCGACAAAAATAGCACCACGTTGCTTAAGCCCTTCAACAACAAAGCGGTTATGTACCACTTCATGGCGAACATAAATCGGTGGCTGATACATTTCAAGTGCGCGCTCTACGATGCTGATCGCACGATCGACACCGGCACAAAAGCCACGAGGGTTAGCTAACATTATTTTCATTTCATTGCTCATCATTTACCGCGGTACTTAGGTTGTTTCTATAGAGTTCGCCGTCAGCGAGGTTCGCATTCTACAGTGAAGCGCCTAGACAGTGAAGCTCTGGGTTGAGTGTCACAACTGTAAGGCTATCTTATTCTAGCGTGAAGACAGCTATTCTAACGTTAAGAGAGCTATTCGACAGCTAAGATATTGACATCAAACGTAACGTCTTGGCCTGCAAGTGGGTGATTAAAATCAACCGTCACTGAGTCACCCGCGATATCTGCAATAATACCTGGGATTTCCATACCGTCAGGGCCAGAGAATGCCATGATAGTACCGACTTCAACATCTGTACCACCAGCAAATTTTGCTTTATCCATATGGTGAATATGGTCTGGATTAGGCATACCAAACGCGTCTTGTGCTTTCAGTTCGATAGACTTTTCTGTGCCTTCTTCAAGTCCAAGCAGGCATGCTTCGAAGTTCTCGCTTAGGCTGCCATCACCCATAACGAACTTCGCTGGTTTGCCCATATTTTCCGTACTATCGGCAACTGAACCATCCTTCATCTTAATCGTAAAATGTAGGGTTACTGCTGAATCATTTTTAATTGCTGCCACGTTACTTTCCTTAGACTTCTTTATTATTTGAGAACGCATTCTGCTTTGCTCTCATATTAGTTGCAGCATAAAAAAAAGCGCCACCGGAATCAACCGACAGCGCTTAGGGCTATTCTATTCTGTGAGTCATAGACTGACTTTAAGGCAATCTATTTCAAAGCGTTTTACTTAAGGCTTATTCGCCTATTTGCTTTCATCTTTCTTGCGGAAACCATCGAGGATGATCATCGCAGCACCGATACAGATTCCCATATCCGCTAAGTTGAATGCAGGCCAGTGGTAAGTGCCCCAGTAGAAATCTAAGTAATCGACAACAAAGCCGTGTACTACTCGGTCAAATACGTTGCCAACCGCACCACCGATGATGATGGCGTAAGCAATGTTGTTCCACTTTTCTGTCGCTGGTAGCTTGCTCATCCAGTACGTCAGCATGCCCGTTACTGCAAATGCGATACCGGTAAATAACCAACGCTGCCAACCACTCTGATCGCTCAAGAAGCTAAATGCTGCGCCGTAATTATGTACGTACAAGAAGTTAAAGAACGGCAGCACCTCAATACGGTTTGCCCAGCCATAACCCATGTTGTCCATCACGAAAAGTTTAATGCCGATATCTGCAAGGAAGACTAATAGAGCCAACCATAACCAACGCACACCAGATTGTTTTAACGAAACTTCACTCATTTCTATTCCTAGTATTTACGAAGCTGGTATTCATTCTCACCTGATTTAAGTGATCATCAGTACCCAACTTGGCGAAACACATTTCCTATAATTAAAAATAACCCCAGTTGATACTGGGGCTATAATTTTTACAAAAAGTTCAGTCTTTCTCTGAGCGGTTATGCGAACTTACGCACTTCGCCTTCACCGTCGATGTTCGACACACAACGACCACAAACTTTCTCGTGACCTTCGATAGTGCCTACATCTGGAGTGTGGTGCCAGCAACGGTCACACTTCTCAGCTTCAGTCGCCGCTACTTCAACGAATAGACCTTCAACGTCTGTCGCTTGAGCTGCATCAGACTTCTCACTTAGTGGCTTAACAACCGCAGCAGAAGTGATAAGTACGAAACGTAGCTCATCTTCTAGCTTGTTGATCTTAGCCGCTAGTGCATCGTCAGCGTATAGAGTAACTTCAGCTTGCAGTGCACCACCGATCGTTTTCTCTTTACGAGCGTCTTCAAGAAGCTTGTTCACTGCGCCACGAACAGTCTGGATTTCAGCCCAGAATTCGTTGCTTAGCTCTTCGCCTTCAGCAAGACCAAATAGACCTTCGAACCACTCACCAGTGAATACGAACTTGTCACGTTGCTCTCCAGTTGGTAAAGAGCTTGGCATCTCGTTCCAGATTTCATCTGCAGTGAACGACATGATAGGCGCCATCCAACGAACTAGAGCTTCTACGATGTAGTAAAGCGCAGTCTGACAGCTACGTTGAGCATGACTGCCCTGCTTCGCTGTGTACTGACGGTCTTTGATTACGTCTAGGTAGAAAGAACCCATTTCGATAGAACAGAACTGCATTAGACGCTGAGTTACACCGTGCGTGTTGTACTCGCCGTATGCTTTAACGATCTCTTCTTGTGCAGCTTGAGCACGGCCAACAGCCCAGCGATCAAGTGCAACCATCTCTTCAGCAGGCACTAGGTCAGTTTCAGGGTTGAAACCGTTCAAGTTCGCTAGGAAGAAACGAGCTGTGTTACGAATACGACGGTAAGCATCAGCTGAACGCTTCAGGATTTCATCAGAAACCGCAACTTCACCCGTGTAGTCTGTAGAAGCAACCCATAGACGCAGGATATCTGCACCTAGCTTGTTGGTTACATCTTTAGGTGCAACAACGTTACCGATAGATTTAGACATCTTACGGCCGTTACCATCAACCACGAAACCGTGAGTTAGTACTTGCTTGTATGGTGCTTCGTCTTTCATCGCGATAGATGAAATTAGAGAAGACTGGAACCAGCCACGGTGTTGGTCTGAACCTTCAAGGTAAAGATCTGCACTGTTACCGTTGTACTCTTCACGAGAATCCACAACAGAGAAGTGCGTAACACCTGAGTCGAACCATACGTCTAGCGTATCCATTACTTTTTCGTACTTATCAGCGTCTTCAGCGCCCATAAGTTCAGCAGCGTCTACATCCCACCAAGCTTGAATGCCTTTCTCTTCAACTAGCTTCGCTACTTTTTCAATAAGCGCTGGGCTATCAGGGTGAAGTTCTGACGTTTCTTTATGAACGAACAGAGCAATTGGCACACCCCAAGTACGTTGACGAGAGATACACCACTCAGGGCGACCTTCGATCATACCTTCGATACGGCTTTGACCCCACTCTGGCATCCACTCAACATTCTTAGTTGACTCTAGTGCTTTTGCACGTAGGCCAGCTTGATCCATAGAGATGAACCATTGTGGTGTTGCACGGAAGATGATTGGAGTTTTATGTCTCCAACAATGTGGGTAACTGTGCTCGTAAGCGTGGTGATGCAGAAGTGCACCTTTCTCTTTTAGAACTTCTAAAACAGAGTCGTTCGCTTTGAATACGTGCTGACCAGCAAATAGCTCTGTATCTGGCAGGTAAACGCCGTTAGAGCCTACTGGGTTAGCGATTTCTAGGTTGTACTTCTTACCAACCACGAAATCCTCTTGACCGTGACCAGGTGCAGTGTGAACCACACCAGTACCTGAATCCGTTGTAACGTGGTCACCAAGAACAGCTGGAACAGTAAAGTCGTAGAACGGGTGGTTGAACTGAGAAAGCTCAAGATCAGCACCAGTAGCAAAACCAAGGTTATGGAAGTGCTCGATACCTGCACGATCCATTACGTCTTTTGCTAGTTCAGAAGCAACAACGATACGTTGAGCTGGCTGGTCGCCATTTGCTTCAACTTGGATAAGCAAGTATTCAAGATCATCACGTAGACATACTGCGCGGTTAGCTGGCAGAGTCCATGGTGTTGTTGTCCAGATAACGATAGAAATTTCGCCCTGACCCGCGTGGCCTTCAGCTAGAGTAAATTTCTCTAGAAGTGCCGCTTCGTCAGCTGCTGTAAATTTCACATCGATAGATGGAGAAACTTTATCTTTGTATTCAACTTCAGCTTCAGCCAGAGCAGAACCACAGTCAGTACACCAGTGAACTGGTTTGAAACCTTTAAGAAGGTGACCTTTGTCTGCGATTTTACCTAGAGAACGAATGATGTTCGCTTCTGTACCGAAATCCATAGTGCGGTAAGGTTTATCCCACTCGCCCATGATACCAAGACGTTTGAAGCTCTCTTTCTGACCTTCAACTTGGCCCGCAGCGTACTTACGACACTCTTCGCGGAATTCAGCAGCCGAAATCTTCTGACCAGGCTTACCTTTCTTCTTCTCAACCATTAGCTCGATTGGAAGACCGTGACAGTCCCAACCAGGGATGTACGGTGCATCAAAACCAGAAAGGGTCTTAGATTTAATAATAATGTCTTTAAGAATCTTATTCAGCGCGTGGCCAATGTGAATGTCGCCGTTCGCGTATGGAGGGCCATCATGCAGTACGAAAGATTTTTTACCTTTCTTTGCCTTACGGATTTCGCCGTAAAGATCTTCTTTGTACCAACGCTTAAGCATTTCTGGCTCACGATTTGCCAGATTGCCGCGCATTGGGAACCCTGTTTCTGGTAAGTTCAGGGTATCTTTATAATCACTCATCGATTCTTAATTCCGTTATATTGGGCGAAGTTAGACATTATGTTAATCGGTGGAATCATCCGATTAATTCTTTAGCTGAAGCAGCCACACCCTTGCGGCTTCAGCATCCAATTCTATTTGATTCTTTAATGCGTCGAACGATTCAAATTTTATCTCGTCGCGCAGTTTGTGCAAAAGTCGTACTTCTAACTGTTTACCATACAAATTGGCTTTAAAGTCAAAAAAGTGCACTTCTAATTGCTGCCTTACACCATTAACTGTTGGTCGTTGTCCAATATTAGCAACGCCACCGACAGGAACCCCGTCGATATCCAATGCTTCAACAACATACACTCCCGATACAGGAGAAACACAACGCTTTAATGGAATATTAGCGGTAGGGAAACCTATGGTTCTCCCCAGTTTACGACCATGGGACACACGACCACTAATACTGTAATCACGTCCTAACATGGTAGCACTTGCAGCCAAGTCATCGACCGCTAATGCATTTCGTATCTCAGTACTGCTGACTCGTAATTGATTTAAGCAATAACTTTGGGTGCTTACCACCTCAAAGCCATACTTTTCGCCCGCTTCTTTAAGCATAGCGAAATTACCAGTGCGGCCTTTGCCAAAGCAAAAATCGTCACCAACCACCAAGAACTTCACACCAAGCTTATCAACCAAAAGATCTTTAATGAATGCTTCTGCGGATAAACTTGCAAAATACTGATTAAAATTGACACACAATAAACGACTGATATCTAGCTTGCTCAGTTGCACGTACTTATCGCGTAAGCGAGTTAAACGTGCTGGCGCTCTATCTCGGGCAAACAGCTCCATAGGTTGCGGCTCAAACGTCATAACAACAGAAGGTAGCCCTAATGCTGCAGCTTGTTTAGAAACCTGACTCAGAACCTCTTGATGTCCTAAATGAACACCATCGAAGTTACCTATGGTTAATACACAGCCATGATGCTGCGCTTTAATATTGTGTATACCTCGGATCAGTTCCATTATGATCAGCTAAAACCTGTTATTTGCATCATTTATTGTGTGAAACCGACGGATTATATACTAATCAGTATTAATCTGTCGCTGCTTTTAAATGTTTTACTCGGATACCTAAAATCAATACCGAAACAATATAAACAAAGCCACCAAGTCCAATCAAGCCTGTTAATGTCAGCGCTCTCTGACTGAAGCTCCATTCAAGCCAATGTTGCATATTATCCAATTGCCACAAAATAGCCGCTACCATCACCACACCTGACATAATCAATTTGGCACTGAACAATAAGGTTGTCTTCGTTAATTGATATACGCCCGCCAGATGTAATCCACGATATAACAAGGCCATATTCACAAAGGCAGACAGGGCTGTCGCAATCGCCAAACCAACATAACCATAGAAATAAGCAAAGATCGCGTTAAACACCATATTGGTCACCATGGCGATAATGCCGTACTTAACCGGTGTTTTCGTATCTTGCCGAGAGTAGTAACCCGGAGCCAATACCTTGATCAGCATGAAATTAAGCAAGCCAGACGCGTAAGCAACCAAAGACATCGATGCCTGTTGTACATCGTGTGGAGAGAACTCACCACGCATGAAAAGCACCATCAGCATGGGTTTAGCTAAAACGATAAGACCTAACATCGCAGGAATACCGAGAAGCAAAACCATGCGCACGCCCCAGTCCATGGTATGTGCGAACCCTTCCCCTTGAGCGTCTACGTGTTTACGAGATAAAGCAGGAAGAATTACCGTCGCAATAGCGATACCGAATAAACCGAGTGGAAACTCAAGTAGTCGGTCTGAGTAGTACAACCAACTGATAGAGCCCGTTGCTAGGAAACTGGCAATGAAGGTATCAAACAATAAGTTGATTTGACTAACAGACACACCAAACAGTGCTGGGATCATTAATGTGCGGATCTTAACAACGCCCGGATCTCTCCAGCCCCACTTCGGCTTAACCAACACACCCGCTTTTATTAAGAAAGGCATTTGGAATAGGAATTGGACTAAACCACCGAGGAATACACCGATAGCCAAGCCAATTTCAGGTTGTTCTAGATTAGGAGAGATAAACCATGCTGCGCCGATGATCATTACGTTCAAGAACACGGGGGTAAAAGAAGAGACCGCAAACTTACCTAATGTATTAAGAATCGCACCAGATAAAGCAACAAAGGTGATAAACCATAAATAAGGGAAGGTAATCTTAAGCATGAAGCTCGCCAGCTCGAATTTAGGCGCCGCAGGGCCATCATTCAGCCAGTCGATAAACCAACCAGCACCAAACATCGCAGTGATCACACCAGAGCCTAAGACCCCGATAACCGTGACGATAGACACTAAAACCCCGAGCGTACCCGACACCTTAGCAATTAAATCTCGAGTCTTATCTTTATCACCTGCGGCGTGATATTCCGTTAATACAGGAACAAACGCTTGAGAAAACGCACCTTCTGCAAAAAGTCGACGTAAGAAATTAGGAATTTTATTAGCGAAGAAAAATACGTCGGCACTCGCTCCAGCCCCCATCAAATTTGCTACTACTACATCACGTACTAGCCCCAATACACGGGAAACAAAAGTCATAGCGCTGACAATCAGGCCTGACTTTAATAGTCGTTTACTCACAGAAACCTCTGACACTGGTTGATTACTTTCAAGCGAGGATAAATACTATCCTATCCTAAGAAGCATATTTATTAGCATTGGTCTAAAAATGCTGTTAGAATCCCCGCCATCTTAACCGCGATGACCTTTCCATACCAAAGTTTGTTTGGCTACGATTGGTTTTTGCACAAATCATTTGACAATTAAGCGCTAATGAGGGATAGTCCTCGCCCTTAAATTGTCACCGAACTAAGTTTTTGGGAGTTAGACCCTTGGCAAACAGTAAATCTGCTAAGAAGCGCGCTATCCAAGCTGAGAAACGTCGCCAGCACAATGCTAGCCGTCGTTCTATGATGCGCACTTACATGAAAAAGACTATCGCAGCTATCGCAGCTGGTGATAAAGAAGCTGCAACTGCTGCTCTTGTAGAAGTTACACCACTTCTTGACCGTATGGCGACTAAAGGCCTTATTCATAAGAATAAAGCTGCACGTCATAAGTCTCGTTTCGCTGCTGCAATCAAAGCTCTTTAATAGAAATTTGATTACAACGCAAAACGAAAAAAACCGGCCTAGGCCGGTTTTTTTATATCTAAATTTTGAGTAACGCTGCTATTTACTTACTAAAAGCTATTTTACTCACTGAAAACGGTTTTGCTTATTCACCGAACCTGCTTTTCAATAAACAGAATAAGTCGATAGGAAAACAAGCTATTTAGGATTAACGTTCGACGTGAAATACTGACACTTCCTTGTGTCGACCTTATCCCTGAAAAGAAATCATCTCTCTCATCAGTAATAAGCTACTTGCAGTAAATACCATGCAGTAGGTTAATCATCGCTTTTACTTCTTCACTGCTCAATGTGTAATACACAGTTTGAGCTTCTTTGCGAGTTTCGACCAAACCATCTCTTCTCAACCAAGCAAGATGTTGAGATAAAGCAGACTGACTCAGTTCCAACTTGCCGCACAACTCCCCAACCGACAGTTCAGTACCATGTAATAGGCATAAGATCTGTAAGCGACGCTCGTTGGCCATGGCTTTGAGTAGAATCACAGCTTGTGCTGAGTTCTTCTCCATCTCTTTTAAGTTCATAGTTTGGCTCCCTACAACCTTTGCGCCAACTACGGGCTATCAGTATTTCCGGCGTATTGCGGAGTTATGATAATCGATATCAATTCATTAACAAACTATCTCACTCGAACAATTTGCTAAAATCTGCGTCACATACGTTTTTAACTGCTGGATGTTGGATCATCCTCTCAGCAAATATGACGTAGTACTCCTCTTTTAACTCTTCAATACCACCCAATAATTGCAGTGAGGTATCTTCTTCCACTTCAGACATATACAGCGTCGGTGCCAAGAAAATAGCGTCATGATGATAACGAGCAAAAGCTTTCATCAATGCAGCATCATCAAACTCACCTAAAATATCAGGTTTAAGCCCTTGTCTATCAAACCATTGCAGCACTTTACGCCCCATAGAGGTTCGGCTACCTGGGATCAAAAGCTTCCTTTGTTCTAATACTGCTGGGAAGTTAACGCCTTCAACCTTGCCTGAACTGAAAAAGCTCATGCCACTCTCACCCAGCTTCTTACTAAACAAGCCCGGGCTTTGGCTAGAGTCCACCGGACAGTCAGACAAAATCATATCCAGCTTATGTTGAGAGAGTTGCTCAAGCAGCATTTCGTGAGTCGATTCAAAACAACGAAGGTGGATACTGTTATCTTCTGGAATCGTCGACATTAAGATCTTGCTCACGAGCCTTTTTGACAGCGCATCCGCAACACCCACATCAAACAGAATATTTGAGTGCTGGCTGTAATTCACGATATCGAGCATTTCGTAACTCAGGCCAAACATACGATCGGCATACTTAAAAACCAGCTGCCCAAGCTCTGTTGGCTCAACACTACGCCCGTTGCGCTTGGTCAGCTTGCCGTCCATTCGCTCTTCTAATGCTTTTATCTGACCCGTTACCGTTTGAGGAGTAAGAAATAAAGCTTCTGCCGCTTTGGTAACAGAGCCTTGCTTACAGACCATCCAGAAGTAATAAAGGTGGTTATAGTTGAGGTGCGACATAGGTGTGCCGTAATAAAGGAGTAGATACCCTTTTATATCAAATATGACACTCCCGCTCAACAAACTCGGAAAAACCTAATTCAAACCCTGGTTACCACTTATTTTTTCGAAGTGTGTGATTTCATAATGTAATATTTGAGCGATTATTTTCAATTTTTTTCTAACTTTTAAGATCTATATCACCTATAGAAAAACCCTTTAAACCCATTTAAAAACAATCACTTAAAACAACCACATTAGCTATGGGAATATTTAAAGAGTAAATCATCACAAAAAAGCCCCACCTAAACCAAAATGTAATATTACTGAAATATTTCCCCTCTAACATCACGCTCAGATTAAACAAACAGACCAAACACAGACTTAAACGGTCCAATGGAGAAAACATTATGAACCAAGCTACTACTGCAGCAGCGCCTATCTCGAGCACAACTCGTTGGCTACGCTGGGCTAACTTGGCATTCATGCTTTACCTACTATTACTTTCAGTTTCAATGGTTGGTACAGGCTTCAAATGGGCAACAGGCGAGCAAGCAAAGGTTCTTTTCGAATTTGCTTCACACCCAGTTGCAGGCTTAATGATTGGTTTAGTGGCAACAGCACTTATTCAGTCATCAAGTACAGTTACTTCAATTATCGTTGGCCTTGTGGCAGGTGGTTTACCTGTTGAGCTAGCAATCCCTATGATCATGGGTGCAAACATTGGTACTACGGTAACCAATACGCTAGTTAGTCTTGGTCATGTTCGTTGTAAAGAAGAGTTTAAGCGTGCGTTCGCAAGTGCGACCATTCACGACTTCTTTAACTTATTAGCCGTTGCTATCTTCCTACCACTAGAGATGGCGTTTGGTATTCTAGAGAAGATTTCTCACTGGTTAGTGTCTCCAATGCTAGCAACAGGTGATATGAGCATGAAGGGTCTTAACTTCATCAAGCCAATCACTAAACCTGTCGTAAGCGCGATTAAAGAGCCACTATCAACATTTGGCGACACTGTTGGCGGCATCATGCTTATTGTTCTTGGTATCGCGACTATTTTCGTAGCTATCACAGTAATGGGTAAGCTAATGAAGAGCCTAATGGTTGGCCGCGCTCGTGAGATTCTAAAGAACGCAATCGGTCGTGGTCCAATCCACGGTATCGCTTCTGGCTCTATCGTGACTATCCTTGTTCAGTCTTCTTCAACGACAACAAGCTTGATGGTTCCGCTAGTAGGTTCAGGTGTTCTTAAAGTACGTGACGTTTACCCATTCACTCTAGGCGCAAACATCGGTACATGTATTACCGCTCTACTAGCAGCAACAGCAGTATCTGGTGAGTTCGCAGTATTCGCACTACAGATTGCTCTAGTACACTTGGTGTTCAACATCATGGCGACAGTATTCATCTTCGGTATTCCGTTCCTACGTGAACTACCAGTGAAAGCCGCTGACATCATTTCTGACATGGCAGTGAAGAACAAATCTGTAGTCGCTGGCTACCTTGTTGCGGTATTCCTTGTACTGCCTGGTACCGTGTTAGCTCTAACTGCTTAACAGCAAAACAAACATCGCTTATAGCAAAGCCCGCAACCTCTTAGGTTGCGGGCTTTTTCTTTTCTGAAAGGCAGATACGAGTATCAAAAAGAAGATGTGGGGCACAGGTAAACAAATAACGAACAGTCCGGTTACTCGTGTCTATATACCCTAGTCATCCCCTACAACGATGAACGAGCGTAATAGGGAATCCCACAAACACACCACGAAAGAGATTCCCTACTCCCTCCTTCGTCAGTCTAGGGAATGGCGAATTGAAATACAGATTCGGGTTTTAGGTGCCGAAAAACTCGCACTCTTAAGAATTTCTTTGGCTCTGTGTATCTCGTTACTGCTCTGCAGATATAAAAAAGACTGCACAGTGGCAGCCTTTCTATCAAACAAAGCGAATTAGATTAAACCGAGAATGGGTACTTAATCGCTTCGTGGCATTCGTAACCTTCAACCCAAAAGTCATCCATCGTTACCCACGTTTCCAAATCTTCTAAAGACTTAATTTCAGGATTGATATGGAATGTTGGGCCAGCCAGAGGCTCACGCTTCAGCTGAATATCACGCATTGGCGCTAATTGGTCTTCATAAATATGAGCATTCACAAGCTTGTGGTAAGCCACACCCGGTTTCTTGCCAGTGATTTGCGCCATAATAGCCAAGAACACATACACTTGAACCATGTTGAAGTTCAGACCTAGCGGCACGTCACAAGAGCGCTGAGTACTATTTAGGTACAGAGTGTCACCAAGCAGAGAGAAGTGGTGGCTGTACATACACGGACGCAAGCAGCCCATGTGGAACTCGCCAGGGTTGTAGAAGTTTAAAATTTCACCACGGTCATCGATACCGTTCGTTAGATCATCAACAATCTTCTTCAGCTGGTCGATATGACCGCCATCAGGCTTTGCCCATGCTCGCCCTTGAACACCATAAACACGGCCCATGTCATCTTCACCCTTACGGTAAGGATTGTTCAGCCATGCTTCGTTCAAGTTAGAGTTCGCATCCCAAGTTTTAGTGCCTAGTTTACGGAAGTCTTCAGCATTGTCGTAACCACGGATGTAGCCAAGCAGTTCAGCAACCGCCGCTTTCCAGAAGCTCTTGCGCGTTGTGACTAGAGGGAACTGGTTATTACCAACATCATATTCCAGGTCAGCATTGATAACGGTTAGGCAGCGCTTGCCCGTACGTTCATTTTCAATCCAAGTACCGTCATCAACGATACGCTGACAGAGATCTAAATACTGTTTCACACCAATTCCTTACTTCGTTTGTTGTGGTAATTCGTCTTTGTAGTGACCGCGTTTGTATGCCCAAACCATCATCAGCACACCGATGATAACCATTGGCAGTGACAGGATCTGTCCCATCGAGATAAATCCGCCGAACAAGCCAAGGTGAGCATCTGGTTCACGTACGTATTCTACTAAGAAGCGGAATGTACCATATCCTGCTAGGAATAATCCTGATACAGAACCAAGAGGACGCGGCTTTTTAATAAACCAGTTCAAGATGAAGAACAGAACAATACCTTCAAGCGCCATTTCATAAAGCTGAGATGGGTGACGAGGAAGTGGACCACCATTCGGGAACACGATTGCCCATGGCACATCAGTCACTCGGCCCCAAAGCTCGCTGTTCATGAAGTTACCTAAACGGCCCATACCTAAACCAAATGGTACTAATGGCGCAATCATGTCTGCTACGCCAAAGAAGGTGCGACCGTTCTTTTTCGCATACCAAAACATTGCAGTGATAACACCAAGCAAACCACCATGGAAAGACATGCCGCCAGTCCATACCTTAAATAGGTAAAGTGGGTCTGCTAAGAAAAGGTCGAAGTTGTAGAAAAGTACGTAGCCAATACGACCACCAAGAACCACACCTAGAAAGCCAGCAAACAGTAAATCTGATACTTGCTCACGAGTCCAGCCACTACCTGGCTGATCAGCTCGGCGATTTGCTAACCAAAGAGCAAACATAAAACCGACGAGGTACATTAGGCCGTACCAACGAACTGAGATTGGTCCTAGTTCAATAAGAACAGGATCGATATTTGGGAATTCGATAAAACCCTGAGACATACTTGGCTCTCTATCTAAATTGATCAACGGTTAGCTCACAGCTAACAGAAAAGACACTACAGCAGCATTGTGGCTGCTATAAACATTAAAAATACCGCAAAGAATTTCTTTAACACAGGGGTTGGCAATTGAGTAGCCAGCTTCGCACCCACTCGCGTCGTCAGAACGGAAGTGCAAGATATCGCAATCAAAGCCGGCAGATAAACATAACCCAAGCTAAATGCAGGCAGATCATCGACAGAAGAACCATGCCAGATGAAACCGAGCATTCCCGATATCGCAATAACACAACCACACACCGAAGATGAGCCAACCGCTTTGCGCATTTCCACACCGTGATGGTTAAGAAAAGGCACAGACAACGATCCGCCACCAATACCCGCTAAGCTTGATACCAAACCAATACCGCCGCCACATAACATGGTTTTAGCTGAACCTGGCATTGCCTTCTGACTCTTAGAGCGAATCGACAATAGCATTTGCAAAGCCAAGACCAACACGATCATACCGAATACTTTTGGCAGATACTGAGCCGGAATCACTTCGGCCACAAAAGAACCGAGGAAACCACCGACAACCACTCCGGGCATTAACCACTTAACGACAAAGATATCCACATTACCCAATTTTAAGTGGTTAATCGCAGACGATCCTGACGTAACAATAATGGTGGATAGCGACGTGGCCAGTGCCATTTGCATTGCAAACTCTTGAGGGATACCCGCTTTAGGAAGCAAAAACAGTAAGGCAGGAACCACCAGCAAACCACCACCAATGCCTAGCAAGCCAGCTAAAACACCAACAATAGCACCAAGGCCTGCTAGCAAGCCTATCAGTTCATATGACACGTTAAATCCTATTTTTTACCTGCTCGAATGAAGCCTGTAAATTCACGCTCTTCGAAATAGTTCAGCATCATACTATAGATGTCACTACCATACGGTTTTGAAAGTGCCTTATTTGCCAAATCCTGTAATTCACCTAAGTTAGATTGACGAATCAGATATTTGGTTCTGGCCACATTCGAGGTATTCATACTTAGTGTCTGATACCCCAACCCAATCAGTAACAGTGCGCCCATAGGATCACCGGCTAACTCTCCACAAATACACACGGGTAATTGATACTGCTTACAAGTATCATGAATTTGTTTTAATGCCATGATCACCGCAGGGTGCATTGATTCATAGACATCGGAGACTCGTGAATTGTTCCGATCAACGGCTAATAAATATTGGGTTAAGTCATTGGTACCGACGGAGACAAAATCGACCTTGTCGGCAATTAGTGGCAGCAGATAAAGCATTGATGGTACTTCGATCATGATACCAATGCGTGGCATACGCACTCGGTTATCAAGCTCGTGCACTTCGTCATAGGCTTGTTCAATCAGTTGTAACGCATCATCGAGCTCTTGAGCACCGGAGATCATCGGTAGCAAAATGCTCAAGTTATGGCTTTCACAACTCGCACGTAGCATAGCGCGTAACTGAATAATAAAGATGTCAGGATGATCGAGTGTAAAGCGAATACCACGCCAGCCAAGGAATGGATTGTCCTCTTCGATAGGGAAATAAGGTAAGGCCTTATCTCCACCAATATCGAGCGTACGCATCACAACTTGCTTCTTAGGATAACTTGCTAGTACAGAACGATACTGTTTGAATTGTTCGTCCTCTGACGGAAACCTTTGTTGCAACAAGAAAGAGATTTCCGTTCGGTACAAACCAACGCCATCAACACCTTGGTTGATAGCAATATTGGTATCAGCGCTCAAACCTGCATTAAGTAGGATTTCGACCTGTTGGTCATCTTGGGTTTTCGCAGGTAGATACAGTTCTCGATTGACCATAGAAGAGAGTTCACTCTCCTCAAGAATCAGCCCTTGATACTCTTTGAGTAGGTTTTTCGTCGGCTCAATAAAGATCTCACCGCTGTACCCATCAACAATCGCTTGCTTGCCATTGGCTTGAACAAGGTTGAGGTTAACCCCCATTACTGAAGGAATGCCTAGAGCGCGAGATAAAATCGCAGCGTGCGAGTTCGCCGCCCCTTCCAAGGAGATCACTGCCAGCAGCTTCTCTTTTGGAATCGACGCTAATACCGAAGCCGTTAATTCACGCACCACCAGAATGATAGGTTTATCTAAGGTGCGTAGCTCGTATTCTGAGTTATGAAGGAAATACAACAGCCTTTGACCGAGTTCTCGAATATCCTGCGCCCTTTCACGCAAATACACATCCGACATACGAGCAAAGCGATTGGAATAGCTTTCAACCACCTGCCTTAGTGCCCAGTCCGCTTTATCGCCTTTTTGAATTTGGCTCTTTAGATCCTTACGTAACATAGGATCGTTGAGTAAGTGCGTAAACAGGTCAAAGATCGCCAATGCGTCTTTATTGATTTCACTGTCTAAGCGCTTTCGCATGCGCTTGAAGTCATTGAGGGCATTCTCAACCGCCACTGCCAATAACTCTTGCTCGCGCTCGATATTGAGCGTCGAAGCAGGGTACACATCCGTTAATTCAGGTTGGGTGTTGTCCCACCACAGATCACCAATCGCTACCCCAGATGAAGCTGCAATACCTTTGATGCCTGGCAGCTTTTGTTGTTCCAACAGCCAATGACCTTGGGTTTGAGCGTGCGCCACAATAACCGCAAGTTGAGCTGAGAGCGTAACGAGGAATGACTCTTCCATCTCACTAAATAAACGAGGTGTTTTTTGTTGAATAACCAATACGCCAAGCACTTGCTTGCGATGGATAATAGGAGTACCAAGAAAAGAGTGGTAAATGTTTTCTCCAAGTTCTGGAAAAAACTTATAAGCAGGGTGAGCAGACGCTTGTGCAAGGTTAATAGGTTCAGCACTTCGTTTCACGAGGCCAACTAAGCCTTCGTCGAAACCAATGTGAATACTATTACCTTCAAAGATCAGGCCTTGAGTTGCCATCAACTCAAGGCGCTGCATATCATTATTGGCTAAATACACGGTGCAACATTCCGTCTGCATCGCACTGCATGTCTCTTTAACTAGAATATCAAGTGCCGTCGATACATCTTCAACTCTTGATACGTGTTCAACTATTTCCCTTAGTTGACTGAGCATGCTTAACCTCTACGCAATTTGCGTTTTCCTTTTGTTTTTCGCTCTTTAAACGGCATTGCTAAAGATGCGAACTCTTTCATCGCTCGACGGTAAACATCTCGCTTAAAAGAAACAACTTGTCGAACTGGGTACCAGTAACTCACCCAACGCCAACCATCAAACTCAGGTGTACTTCCACGCTGCATATTGATACGCGATTCATCGCAATCTAAGCGCAAAAGGAACCACTTCTGTTTTTGTCCAATACAGACAGGTTTCGAATCCCATCGAACCAGTCGTTTGGGTAGCTTATAGCGTAACCAATGACGACTTGTCGCGACGATCTTTACATCCTTTTTAGTAAGGCCAACCTCTTCATACAACTCGCGGTACATTGCCTGTTCCGGAGTCTCACCTTCATCTATTCCCCCTTGAGGAAATTGCCATGAATGTTGTCCGTATCGTTTAGCCCAGAAGACCTGACCATGGTTGTTACAGATTACAATACCAACATTTAATCGGTAACCATCGCCATCTATCACTGGCCAACCTCTATCTAAATTTTTAATTACACTGATTTTTCCACATATCCCCAATCGGAGCAAACTTAGTGACGTGATAAGCGCTATATTTATGAATATTAACTAAGAATATGGATAAGTTTTGCTCAAAATTTAGTTACCCACACAATAGTGAGACATAGACCACATTTATTCACCTTTTCTGTGAATAACTATGTGAAGAATTACCCGCAATCGTTTTTTTTAATCCATAGATTCATCAACACCCAAAACAACAAACCTATAAATTAAATTTAAATTAATTTAAAATCAGGCAGTTAAAAATAAAAATCAATTTTCAAAAACAAGATAAATGAAAAAGATCTTTTAAAATTAGAACATGGTTAAAGATCAACCACTCCGGTGTTTATCCACACTACCAATCGAAAGATTCATTTTAACCCCTGTTTGGCAAGCATTTTATCCACCACAAACCCCTGTTTATTTATCCACTAAATTAATATTTCAATTAATTACGTTCATGTCCTGTGGATAACCCTGACTTTGATCCCTTTAGTCGCAATGAGATCATTTCTTAACCAGTCGTCATATGGTGATAACTTCTGATAAAATCATTTTTTTGATCATGCCTTTTATTATGAAACCAGAACCACAAACACAACAAGAGCTGTTAGACAGAGCCTACGCGATTGCCGGAATGACTTTCAAAGAGCTCGCTGACGAAGCCGAAATGGACATGCCAAACGACCTAAAGCGTGATAAAGGCTGGGTTGGACAGCTTTTGGAATGGCACTTAGGCGCACCTGCTGGCAGTAAGCCAGAACAAGATTTTGCGAAGCTAGGTATTGAGCTCAAAAGCATTCCGATTGGCTACTCTGGAAAGCCACTCGAAACCACGTTTGTTTGTGTCGCACCGCTAATGGGCGTGCAAGGCATTACCTGGGAAACCAGTCACGTTCGTAACAAGCTATCTAAAGTGTTGTGGATCCCTGTTGAGGGAGAAAGAGAGATCCCACTGGCAGAAAGGCATGTAGGATCCCCTTTGCTATGGACACCAAGCGAGGCTGAAAACGAGCTTCTAAAAAGGGATTGGGAAGAACTGATGGAATTGATCGTGTTAGGCAATGTTGAACAGATAACAGCAAGACACGGTGAAGCGCTGCATCTACGACCAAAAGCCGCCAACAGCCGAGTGTTAACGGAAGCTTACGGTGCAAGTGGAAAGCCCATCAAGACTAAACCGCGTGGTTTTTACCTAAGAACTCAATTCACCCACAAATTGCTGACGACACACTACGCATAAATCGTTTTAACACACCTCAAAGATCGGGTGATCAATGTGTTATCAACCGTCGGTAATAAGAAACGAGTTTTAATGAGGTTTGAGCGCCAGTTCAATATCGCAGTAGCTTTGGCTTGGTTCACTACCAAACTCATCATACGCGTTATGCAAGCGAAGGTAGGCCTTTTCAAAGCCGAGCCGGAGTAACTCCTCTTTCACTTGATCCAAGGATCCAAAGTGAAGCGGCTCGCCGTCTTGCTTTACTGGTTCTAGCTTGTGTTTGTACTCCACCGCCAATAGATACTCTGAGATATCAGAACAACCAATAACGTACACTTTGGGTGTTTGATAAGAGTCTTTGTGCTCTCCATGTAACCACATGTCTAATTGATGCTTTTGCATAGCCGGCCTCCCTTGCTCTCTAAAGCTTAGTAGAACTCTATTTCTTTACTAGGGCGCGTTGATTTTTCTCGATTAAAAAACCAAAAAAGAGAAGCAATAGCTTCTCTTTTTTGGTCAGTTCTAGTTCAAAAGCTTACACTTTCGACGCCATAACTATCCCTGTGACTTATCTAAGGGGTTGAAAGGTGCTATCAACCCCGCAGATTACGTCGGTATTCGCGCACTTAAGACACGACGAAGGTGACGTACTCGACGTTCAATAGTAACGACTTCAGGTTCAGAAAAACCAATAGGTCGACCATCTGCTTCAAGACCAATATCTCTTAGTAAGTGAGTATTGTTCCATGGTAGATCATATGAACTACGACGAACTTTTCGTTGCCATTCACGCTCTTCACGACGAAGGTCTGCACGGATAAGGACTGTTGCTAATTTTAAATATACTGAGTGACGCATAATAACTCTCCAGTTGTTGAATAAACTGAGGAAAAATAGCGTGTTAGATAGTATGAGGGCTTCTCATTTAGCTGCTATTTTTCCGCAGCCAAATAAGGATACGGATCTATTAGTTAGGTTTATCTTGGGTGTTTCGATCAGCCATGGCTGATGTTTGTGACATAACAGTCACCATGTCAGAACACGGATCAAACGAAGCGCAAATATGCTGTATAAAATCGAAATGTTTCATTTGCGCCTCCAAGCTAACTAAAAAATCCAAAAAGAAATGGGTAGTAAAAGCAGACAAGTCTTTGTTAAACCTCTGCTTTCACGGTTAAAGTCTAACCAAGTGAGTATATTATTCAACCGATAATTGGTTAACATTTTCAAAACAATGCATTCACCTAAAATATCAGTTGCATATTCATTTATATATAAGATATTCACTATGATTATATAAAATCACAGCATATCTCTCTTAGTGACTGAGAGTTCATCTCTCGATTGTTCGAGCATAAACGCAGCGATTAGCAACAAAAAAGCCACGCATGATGCGTGGCTCTTAAATTTACACTAGCAGATTGAATGACTTACAAGAGAGTTCTACACAACACCCTCAGAAATAAGGCTGTGTTTATTGAGCAAACGGTACATGGTGGCTCGTGATACGCCAAGCTCCTTAGCCGCCAACGAAACCTGTCCACCATAAGACTCCAATACAATCAGCAATGCATCACGCTCTGAACGCTCACGAATGCTTTTCAAGCTACGGCGATCATCATTCTGTTTTGGTAAATCAAGTTGGTGATCTTCGATGATCACCGCATCCGACATCAGAACAACACGCTTAATCTGATTCATCAGCTCACGGACGTTGCCTGGCCAGTGATAGCGATTCATAGAACGAATAGCATCGTCTGAAAAGCTCTTAGCCTGAGCATTAAACTCTTTCGAGTACTCGCGCAGGAAATGATTCGCCAGTACCGAAATATCACTCACACGCTCTTTAAGGCTCGGAACATGAATACGCAGAACATTGATGTAGTGATAAAGCTCTTCATTAAAGTCACCTTCAATCAGTGCTTTTTCGATATCAGAAGAGTTCGCAGCAAGAATACGTACATCGACCGATTTTGGTCCGTTCGCTGTTTCAATTTTTCCTTCCTGCAAAAAGCGCAGCAGGTTCAGCTGCTGATTACGTGGCATCGCCAACACATCATTGAGTAGGATGGTTCCGCCATCGGCTTCTTCCAACATACATGGTGCTGTCGCTTGTTGTGCTGAGATACCAAACACTTCAGCTTCTATTCTCATTTCAGACAAGGCGCGGCAATTCACCGTCAGAAATGGTTTCTGTGCTCGCGAAGAGTTTTGATGAATCGAGCGTGCAATCGTCTCTTTGCCTGCCCCACTCTCGCCGTAAATTAAGATACTGACGTCAGTCGGCCCAATACGCTTCACTTGGTCTCTCAAGCGCTTCACAGCCACAGAGTCGCCCAGTAGGCCCATATTGTTGTTAATGCCGTAGTTTGGCCATACTTTCTGCTCAAGCTTGAGCATACCCAACTGGTGACCAATGGTACTCAATAGCTGAGCATCTGGAATTGGCGCTGTGAAAAAGTCGATACAGAAGTTAACGATAAACTGGCAGATCGTATCAGAGCTTAATTGCGATTCACGAATGAAGGCGAGCCATCTCACCTGTTTGTTATTGCTCACAAGGTTAGCAATACCGTTAAGGCTGAACTCATCATGGCTAAGATCCACAATGCCAATGCATGGGCCAATGTCAGCAATCAAGGCATCAGCTTTTCGTAAATCTGCACATTGGGTGCATTGCCAACCCACTTGTTCTAATACAGATAACCAGGGTTCGTACGCACCACCAACGACGATAAGAGAACCTGGTAAGGAATCCATCTTAAATTGAGTTCCCATCCTTCTTCCTTATTCTATTTTTATTTAAATCAGGCTAATACGAGTCACTGCTTCATCGTTCCACAAAATGCCGCGAGATCGTATTCAGCGCAGAGGCGTATAGTAGTGAGACTATCTTAGATTTTATGTCTCAATAGTAAGACTATGTCAGAAATAACGATTTTTCGAATCAAGAGTGCGGTACAGACTAGGTTTTGAAGCCCACAAAATTTAGAAAGCCACCCGAAGGTGACTTTCTAAATTTTGTGGGCTGTTAAGACCCTTAAGCGAAAGTTACGCTTGTGGACGCATTGCCGGGAACAAGATCACGTCACGGATTGTGTGCGTATTTGTAAATAGCATAGCTAGACGGTCGATACCGATACCTTGACCCGCTGTTGGCGGTAGGCCGTGCTCAAGCGCTGTGATGTAGTCTGCATCGTAGTACATTGCTTCATCATCGCCTGCGTCTTTCGCATTAACTTGCGCTTTAAAACGCTCGTCTTGGTCTTGTGCATCGTTAAGCTCAGAGAAACCATTCGCTACTTCACGGCCACCGATGAAGAATTCAAAACGGTCTGTGAAGAACGGGTTGTCATCGCTACGACGAGCTAGAGGAGAGATGTCCGCTGGGTAACCAGTGATGAACGTTGGTTGAATTAGCTGAGGCTCAGCCGTTTCACCAAAGATCTCTTCCAGAAGCTGGCCACATGTCCAGAACGTTTCTACGTCTACGTGTACAGATTTAGCGATAGCTACCATCTTCTCACGGTCTTGTAGATCTGCTTCTGTTAGCGCTTGAATCTCTGCGTGCTCAGGGTTGTAGTGTTTGATTGCATCGAACATGCTCATACGAGCGTAAGTGCCACCGAACTCAACGGTTTCGTCACCGTAAGGCATAGAAGTTGAACCAAGAACGTCCATTGCTGCCGTGCTTAGCATCTCTTCAGTCAGATCCATAAGGTCTTTGTAGTCAGAGTACGCTTGGTAGAATTCCATCATTGTGAATTCTGGGTTGTGACGTGGAGACAGGCCTTCGTTACGGAAGTTACGGTTGATCTCGAATACACGGTCAAAACCACCAACCACTAGACGCTTAAGGTAAAGCTCAGGTGCAACACGTAGGTACATGTCGATGTCTAATGCATTGTGGTGAGTGATGAATGGACGTGCAGTCGCACCACCAGGGATCACGTGCATCATTGGCGTTTCAACTTCTAGGTAGCCTTTAGCGCTCATGAAGTTACGGATTGAAGATACAAGCTTAGAACGCACGATGAATGCATTGCGAGAATCTTCGTTCACGATTAGGTCAACGTAACGCTGACGGTAACGCATCTCTTGGTCAGTTAGACCGTGGAACTTCTCTGGTAGAGGGCGAAGTGCTTTAGTCAGCAATTCAAACTCTTCCATGTTCACGTAAAGGTCGCCTTTACCCGATTTGTGAAGCGCACCTTTAACACCGATGATGTCACCGATATCTAGGCCTTGGTACTTCTCTTTCAGTACTTTTTGTACGTCTTTCGCTGCGTATGCTTGGATACGACCAGAAGTTTCTTGAATCGCAAGGAATGGACCACGCTTCGCCATAACACGACCAGCGATCGCAACGATGTGGTTGAGCTCTTCTAGCTCTTCCTTAGTCTTCTCACCGAATTCCGCTTGAAGATCGCCAGCTAGGTGCTCACGACGGAAGTCATTTGGGTGACCGTTAGCTTTGCAGTTTTGGCGGATGTGATCCAGCTTGCTGCGGCGCTCAGCGATTAGTTTGTTCTCTTCAGGTGAAGAAGCTTCTTGTGCGTTTTCGTTTTGAACAGCATCAGTCATTAGAGATGTACCCTGCTTTTAAAATTTGGACAGCTATATTTTTGCAAATATAGGCATTTTTACCAATATTATTGGTAAAGCTTAATAGTTGGTAAAGCTTACAGACCTGATTTCAGGCTAGCTTCAATAAACTTGTCTAAGTCACCGTCAAGAACCGCTTGAGTATTACGGTTTTCGATGCCGGTGCGTAAATCTTTGATACGAGAATCATCCAGTACGTAAGAGCGGATTTGACTGCCCCAACCGATGTCTGATTTGGTTTCTTCGCTCGCTTGTTTTTCAGCATTTTGTTTTTGAATCTCAAGTTCAAAAAGCTTAGCACGTAGCTGCTTCATCGCTTGATCTTTGTTCTTATGCTGCGAACGGTCATTCTGACATTGAACCACTGTGTTGGTTGGAACGTGAGTAATACGTACCGCCGATTCAGTGGTGTTTACGTGCTGACCACCAGCGCCAGAGGCACGGTATACGTCAATACGTAAGTCAGAAGGATTAATGTCGATCGTAATGTTGTCATCAATCTCTGGGTAGATAAACGCAGATGCAAATGAAGTATGACGACGACCACTTGAGTCAAATGGCGACTTACGAACTAGACGGTGAACACCTGTCTCTGTGCGTAACCAACCGTAAGCGTATTCACCAGAAATACGTACCGTTGCGCCTTTAAGGCCAGCAACATCACCATCAGACACTTCGATAACTTCAGTTTTGAAACCTTTCGAATCTGCCCAACGTAAGTACATGCGCAACATCATTGAAGTCCAGTCTTGAGCTTCTGTACCGCCCGAGCCTGACTGCAGATCGATGTAGCAATCTGATGCATCGTGATCACCAGAGAACATACGACGGAATTCCAGCTTCTCTAGCTTAGCTTCTAGCTCAGCCAGTTCTGGTTCAATTTCGTCAAACGTTTCTTGATCTTCTTCTTCAACCGCAAGCTCTAATAGGCCATCAACATCCTCAACACCTTGGTCAAGTTGGTCGATCGTTTCTACTACCGCTTCCAATGCAGAACGTTCTTTACCTAGCGCTTGAGCACGTTCAGGTTCGTTCCATACATCCGGTTGTTCTAATTCTGCGTTTACTTCTTCTAGACGCTCTTGCTTAGCGTCATAGTCAAAGATACCCCCTCAGGATATTTGTGCGCTCAGACACATCCTGCAGACGGTTTTTTATAGGATTGATTTCAAACATTTTAGCTCATCATTTATGAGTAGAATTTAACCGGAGAATTGTACTCAAAAGTGTGACGGAGATACAGAAATTTTTGGGGTTCGAAACAAGATTCAATCACTTAGAAGAATATAATTTTGAACACTGGGGAAATCATGCCATTCAGGCAATCACTGGAAGGAAAACAAGCCCTGTATTATGTACAGAGCTTGTTGAATTTAGCGCTAAATGTTTAACATTAATCAGTCGAGATTTGGCTATTTAGCTTCGATGTAATCAATCATCAACTGCAACGATTGGTTGCCACGAAATTCGTTGATATCGAGCTTAAATGCAAGGTGAACCGTTTTCACTGACGCATCTGGCCAGCGACGCAAATCTACATTAAAGGCAATACCATCAATCATCACATTGGTTGGGTGACCTTTGTATAACGGCTCAAGCATCAGCTTAAGGTGCTTTTCACCCACCAGCTTTTGGTGCAGCACTTTAAACTCACCATCGAAGATTGGCTCAGGGAAAGCTTGTCCCCACGGGCCACCAGCACGCAACGTTTCAGCGGTGTGCATTGAAAATTCTTCAGGTAGCAACTCACCGTCAGACAAGATAATGCCTTTCAGTGCCGTTTCTCCCAGTTCTTTCTTCACCACGTCATTGAACAGCTTACTAAAGCGTTCAAAGTCCTTTTCCATGATGGTTAAGCCCGCCGCCATTGCGTGGCCACCAAACTTTAGAATCAAGCCTGGATTTTGAGTGTCAATACGGTCTAATGCATCACGCATGTGCAACCCCGGAATTGAACGACAAGAGCCTTTGATGGTGCCTTCCCCGCCGTCTGCAAACGCAATCACTGGGCGGTGGTATTTGTCTTTGATACGCGAAGCCAAAATACCAATCACGCCTTGGTGCCAATCTCGCTGGAACAAAGCTAGACCAGAAGGCAGGTCGTCTTTACCAAACTCAAGACGCTCACAGAAAGCCATCGCCTCTTGTTTCATGCCTTCTTCGATCTCTTTACGTGTTTGGTTCAAGCCATCTAACTCACTCGCCATTCGACGTGCTGCATGGATGTTGTTACTCATCAGCAATTCAACACCAAAGGACATATCATCTAATCGGCCAGCAGCGTTAATACGAGGACCTAACGCAAAACCAAAATCAGAGGCGACCAAACGCTTAGCGTCTCGCTTGGCAATTTCGATCAAGGCCTGAATACCCGGACGCGCTTTACCCGCGCGAATGCGTTGCAACCCTTGGTGTACCAAGATTCGATTGTTCTCATCGAGTGGCACCACGTCGGCTACGGTGCCTAGCGCCACAAGGTCGATCAACTCCATCAGCTTAGGCTCGGTCATGCCACGCTCTGCAAACCAATTCAGCTTACGCATGTGGACACACAGTGCCATCATCAGGTAGAACGCCACACCCACACCTGCTAGAGCTTTTGAAGGAAAAGCGCAGCTTTCAAGATTCGGATTCACCATCGCATCAACCATTGGCAGTTCGTTGCCCGGCAAGTGGTGATCGGTAACCAGGACTTCTAGTCCTTTCTCTTTGGCAAAACGCACACCTTCAATCGAAGATACACCGTTATCAACCGTCATGATCACTTCAGCGCCAAGCTCGATTGCCTGTTCGACAACCTCAGGGCTCAAACCATAACCATCTTCAAAACGGTTTGGTACCAGATAATCGACGTTAGAGCTACCCAGCATACGCAAAGCAAGCACTGACAAGGCTGAACTGGTCGCGCCATCAGCATCAAAGTCACCGACAATGATGATGCGTTTTTGCTGCTGAATCGCGTTGAACAACAACTCTACCGCAGCATCAATACCGCCCAGTTTCTGATAAGAGTGCAAGCCTTTCGCAGCAGTCTCAAGTTGGTCAGCACTGTCGATACCACGACTCACATAGATGCGCTTTAACAAGTCAGGTAAGTGAGCAGGTAAAACTGAAATGTCGACCTCAGGACGGCGTTGGATCTCTATCATATAAAAATGGGCCCAATATCAATCAGGCCACTCCTTAAATCAAAAACATGGGGGGATAAATTGGCAATACAGAAAACGAGATTATTGCTCTAAACGTTGAAGCAGTTGTGCTGGCGGTAAGTAACCACTCACCAACTCACCACTTTCTAATACGATAGCTGGCGTACCATTGATACCAAGCTCTCGGCCTAGTTGGTATTGTTTCGCGATGATCTGTTTCTGCTCAGCAAGGTCTTTGCCTGATGCAGGCATCTGACGTTCTACTTTCGCATTGTGCATAGCTGCTTTTGGATCTTCAGAAGCCCAAATCGCTGCCATTTGGTCTGCAACTTGACCCGTTGCACCTTGGCGTGGGTAAGCCATGTAACGAACAGTAATTCCTAAGTCGTTGTAGCCTTGCATTTGGCTGTGCAGACGAACACAGTAACCACACGTAATATCAGTAAACACAGTCACAACGTGCTTTTCGTTATCCGCTTTATATTCGATAACCGTATCGGACAGTGCTGCTACTTTTTCAGCATTAAGCGGCGCTTGTCGCTCAGCCAATACATCACTGAATTTGCCGTTCTCATCCAAAGAGTAAAGTGTGCCCGCTAGAAAGTGATCACCTTTGGGAGAAGAGAAGATAATGCCGCTGTTGGTTTGAATCTCTAACAGACCATCGATATCCGAAGGAACAATCTTATCAACTTTGATACCGATTTTTTCAAAACGCTTAGTTAACGCTGCTGTATCAATCGCCTGAGCTGGAGCAACTTCTGCGGCTGTTGATGTTTGTTCTACTTTAGCTTCTGATGCATTACATGCAGTAATCATCAGTGGAAGCGCTAATAGAGGAAGACGGCGTAATACGCTCATTAAGTTCACCTTAAAAATAAATGGATTTAAGCACGAGGGTGATGCTGCGCGTGAATTTGCTTCAGCCTTTCAGTCGCCACGTGAGTATAAATTTGGGTTGTCGATAAGTCACTATGCCCAAGTAACATCTGTACGACCCTGAGATCTGCGCCATAGTTCAGTAAATGCGTCGCAAAAGCGTGTCTTAATACGTGTGGTGACAATAGCTCCGTGTCGATACCAGCGACGACCGAGTAATGTTTGATACGATACCAAAACGTCTGACGGGTCATTTGCTTAGCGCGTTTACTCGGAAAAACCACATCAGAACTGTTTTCACCAAGCAACTGCGGGCGACCTTGTTCAATAAATGTCTCGATCCAATCCACAGCATTTTCGCCCATTGGCACCAAGCGCTCTTTGCCGCCCTTACCAATAACTCGCACCACGCCTTGTCTTAGGCTGATGTTTTCCATCGTCAAACTAACCAGCTCGGTCACACGTAAGCCGGTGGCATAGAGTAACTCAAGCATGGCTTTATCGCGAAGCTCGATAGGATCGTTCGGATCTGGCGCATCGAGTAAGGCATCCACTTGTTCTTCGCTCAAATCTTTTGGTAAGCGTTGTGGAAGCTTAGGACTGATCAATAAAGCACTTGGGTCATCCGCTCGGATTTTCTCACGGTGCAAATATTGAAACAGGCGACGAATTGCCGACAACATGCGAGCACGAGAAGTCTGCTTAAAATCAGCGTCGGCTAACCAGCCTTGATAATCTTGTAGCCCTGAAAGGCTAATAAAATCGAGGCGGTAATTGTGCTGTTCCATCCAGGTAAGTAGCTTGGACAAATCGGTACGATACGAGACAAGCGTATTCTCAGATAACCCTCGCTCCATCCACATAGCATCTAAAAACTGTTCAACTAGACCGTGGTCTGCGCTCTGCCCTTGAGGCGACTGCATAGTGTTACTCACAATATTGGAAACTGTTTTGAGAGTATGCCAGAGCAAATATGAATGCCATAAAAATTACGACTTGAGCGGATAATCGCTGCAATCGAAGTCGATTTATGGTTAGAATTCGCCATCTGAAATTAAAATCGAACGTTTGCTATGAAAATTGGATTATTTTACGGCTCAACCACCTGCTACACAGAAATGGCAGCAGAAAAGATTCGCGGCATTATTGGTGAAGACCTAGTTGATATCCATAACGTGAAAGAAACCCCTCTTTCATTGATGGCAGACTACGACCTTTTGTTATTGGGCATCTCAACATGGGACTTCGGTGAAATCCAAGAAGATTGGAATGAACTGTGGGACGACATCGCGACAACGCCAGTAAAAGGCAAGGTTGTGGCACTGTTTGGTTTGGGTGACCAAGAAGGTTACGGCGAATGGTTCTTAGATGCGATGGGTCTATTGCATGACGAACTGAAAACCGCTGGTGCAGAGTTTGTTGGCTTCTGGCCAAACGATGATAGCTACGAGTTCGAAGCGTCTAAGGCACTCACCGAAGACCAATCACAGTTCGTTGGTTTGGCGCTTGATGAAGATTCACAATATGAACTCAGCGACGACCGTATCGCAAGCTGGGTAGAGCAAGTTCTGGTTGAGTACAGCGAAAAGCTATAAACGCATATTCGCTCTCGAAGACCTACTCATATAGAAACACACAGAATACAAAAAGGCCTCATTACTGCGAAGTAGTGAGGCCTTTTCTATGTCTAGTGACTATTTAATCTCAACGGAAAGATTAAACCGTCTCTTCTGCCATCTCTTGCTCTGTTGATTTACCAACAAAGAACATACAGATGATTGCTGCAGTTGTTGGCAGTAACCAACCCATGCCAATCTCAAACAATGGCAGCATCTTCAGTGCAGACACGTCTACACCCGCTACTTTAGCGCCATCAATTAGAGCAAACAGTAGAGACACTAATACCACCACGCGGTAAGCCGCTTTTGGATTAGGGAAACGGCTACGCAAGAACGTAAGTGCTACTAGAGCGATAGCGACTGGGTAAAGTGCAAACAGTACTGGTACAGACAGAGAAATCAGCTGAGAAAGGCCAACGTTCGCTACGGTTGCACAAGCAACACCGTTAATGATTACCCAAGCCTTGTAAGACAGAGGCGTTAGCGAGCTGAAGTAATCAGAACATGCTGATACAAGGCCAATCGCTGTGGTTAGACACGCTAATAATACGATCACAGAAAGCACTAGCTGACCAGAAGGACCAAACAAGGATTGAACGTATAGGCTTAAGATAGCACCACCGTTGTCGGCACCCGCTGCTACTGTTGCGCTTGTTGCGCCCAGGAAGAACAGAGAGATGTAAACAAACGCTAGACCAGCAGCTGCAATACAACCTGCGCTGATCAGATACTTAGTCGTCGCTGCGCGGTCAGTAATACCTTTGCTGCGGATCGCGTCAACAATCAGCATACCAAACATCAAAGAAGCAAAAGTATCCATGGTGTTGTAGCCTTCAAGGAAACCTTTGGTCAGTGGTTGAGTGATGTACTCACCGTGAGCCGCAAGAACGTCGCCTTGAGGGTTAACGAATACAGCAATCGCCAGTACAACTAAGCCAACGAATAGTGCAGGTGTCAGTACCTTGCCGATTACGTCGATAAGCTTACCTTGCGACCATGAGAAGAACATCGCTACTACAAAAAAGGCAATCGAAAAAAGAGTGAGGTGAGCTTGAGAGGCATCGATGAAGAACGGTTTCACCGCCATCTCATAAGCAACAAGACCGGTACGTGGTGCAGCAAATGCAGGACCGATAATGATGAAGATCAGCACAGCCATGATGGTAGCTGCTTGCTTAGGAAGATCTTTGGTTAGATGACCCCAAGAGCCACCAGCAACGGCAACGGCTACGATTGTGATTAACGGCAGACCAACGGCAGTCAGCAGAAAACCAGACATAGCTGGAAGAAAGTGGTCACCAGCCAATTGGCCAGCTAGAGGTGGGAAGATGATGTTACCCGCACCCAAGAAAAACGCAAAAAGCATAAAGCCCAATGCCATTATATCTGTTAGTTTTAGACTCTGTTTCACAGATAATCCTTAATTATATTTATGAATTTATGTTGTGCTTACATGAATGTTACAGCTCAAGGCTGCCAATCAATCTATAAAATAGTCGCGCATAATGACGAAACACTTAGCTAGCTGCAAGTCACCATAAAAAAACACCATATAAATTTGCATATATGAACAAAAAGCAGTGGATTCCACTGGATATGGAAAAATAGCCATAATTATAAACTAACCATAATTCACAACAATAAATCACCAAGCAGAACATTGATTCATACAAGTGGTTAACATTAGAGCTAATCACTTAAAATATCTCGATACTCAGAACATTCATGAAAGACAAAACAGTAGAAACCAAAAGCTTCAATTTTAAGAAATTCTCTATTTACGGTGGACAGAGCGGTATGCCTGTCAGCACCGATGGCGTGCTACTTGGTGCGTGGATGAGCCTTGCGCCGAAATCATCGGTACTCGACATAGGAACAGGCACAGGGTTGTTAGCTTTGATGACAGCACAGCGCTTTGAAGATGCTGCTATATCAGCAATCGATATTGATCAGCATGCCATTGACGCAGCGACAGTCAATATTGAGCAGTCACCTTGGCAAGATCGTATCGTGCTTCATCACGACAGTGTGTTATCGGCAAACTTTCCACAGAGGTTTGATGCGATCATCTGTAACCCGCCCTACTTCAACTCAGGCGAACAATCACAACAAAGCCAGAGAGCCACAGCCAGACACACAGACAGCTTGGATCACCTTGATCTTGCAAAGCGCTGCTTCGAGATAACGACCGACTCTGCGACGGCCAGTTTCATACTGCCAACGCCAGAGGGAGAAGGCTTCATTAAGCTTGCACAGCAGTGTGGTTGGTACTTAGCAAAACGCCTTGATGTGAAAACAACAGACAAGAAACCCGCGAGCCGCATCCTGTTTGAGTTATCTAAAGATCCTGCTTGTGAGCAAGATTTGCAGCGTGAATCGCTTACAATTCATCATCAAGGTGGTTATAGCGCAGCATTTATTGCACTTACTAAAGATTTTTATCTCAAGATGTAGCAAATACCATGTGATCCTAATCACTAATGCTTCTATAATGTCCGACTACTCTTTTTTATCGTCTGCTTTTTGAAGCAGAAACATTTATTGCTTGTGGAGAAACAACAGTGATCAGAACCTTTGCAGAACTCGATCTAAACCAAGAGCTGCTTAAAGCAATTGACGAAATGGGCTATGAACGTCCAACACAGATACAAGCTGAAGCAATCCCACAAGCGTTAGATGGAAGAGACGTTTTGGCTTCTGCGCCAACAGGTACTGGTAAAACAGCCTCATTCGTACTGCCAGCACTGCAGTACCTTCAGGATTTCCCACGTAAGAAAGCGGGCCCTGCTCGTATGCTTATCCTGACGCCAACTCGTGAACTGGCAATGCAGATCACTGACCAAGCTCGTGAGCTTGCGAAATACACTGCGCTAAACATCTTCACCATCACAGGTGGTGTGATGTACCAAGAGCACGCTGACATCCTTGGCACAACGCAAGACATCGTAGTAGCAACACCTGGCCGTCTGATGGAATACATCGAAGCTGAGCGCTTTGACTGTCGTGCTATCGAATGGCTGATCCTAGACGAAGCAGACCGCATGCTAGACATGGGCTTTGGTCCTGTTGTTGACCGCCTGTCTGCTGAGTGTCGCTGGCGTAAGCAAACTTTACTTTTCTCAGCAACGCTAGAAGGTAAAGGTGTTGAAGGCTTCACTGAAGATCTACTGAAAAACCCAGCGGAGATCGATGCAAAATCATCACTTCGTGAGCGTAAGAAGATCACTCAGTGGTACCACCGTGCAGACACAGCAGAGCATAAGCTAAACATCCTAAAGCACATCATCACAGAACAAGCTGAGCGCAGCATCGTGTTCTTGAAGACTCGTGATCGTCTAGGTGATCTTCGTGCTCAACTAGAAAGCGCGCAAATCCCATGTGCATGGATCCAAGGTGAGATGCCTCAAGATCGTCGTAACAACGCGATTGCTCGTTTCCGTGACGGTTCAGTAAACGTACTGCTAGCGACTGACGTTGCGGCTCGTGGTATCGACCTTCCAGACGTAAGCCACGTAATCAACTACGACATGCCTCGTACTGCTGACGTCTACCTACACCGTATCGGCCGTACGGCTCGTGCTGGTAAGAAAGGCAATGCGGTTTCTATCATTGAAGCGCACGACCAGCTGATGATTGAGCGTGTAGCTCGTTACACTGAAGAACCGATCAAAGAGCGCTTTATCGAAGGTATGCGTCCAACACATAAGAAAGCGGCCGTGACTAAGAAGAAGAAACCGAAGAAAGAAGACAAGAAAGCGGTAGAGAAACAAAAAATCGCGAAGAAGAAAAAAATCGCGAAGAAAAAGAAAGCAGCAAAGAAGAAATAATCTAACTGCTTCAACGATTCCATAAAAAAGCCCCATGCAGTTCGCAGCATGGGGCTTTTCTTTGTCTGGCCTGTTATCTGGCTAAATAATTCGTCTCTAATTTTAATTACAGGCTAAAGCCGAGACTAACTCGTTAGCCAAGGGCTGCTAGTTTTGCTCTTCACGCTTGAAAACAAGCTCTTTCGCATTCGACTCTTCTTCAACGAAATAGTAACCCGCCGTATCAAATTGAGTTAGCGCTTCTACCGAATCAATTTTGTTCTCGATAATGTAGCGAGCCATCATGCCGCGCGCTTTCTTCGCGTAGAAACTGATCACCTTGTATTGACCGTTCTTACAATCTTTAAATACTGGGGTAATCACTTGGCCATCAAGGTTCTTTGGCTTCACGGCTTTAAAGTATTCGTTCGACGCTAGATTGATCAGCACATTATCACCCTGAGCATTCAACGCTTCATTGAGCTTGTCTGTGATGATGTTACCCCAGAACTGATACAAGTTAGTACCACGAGCATTCGCCAAGCGTGTCCCCATCTCTAGGCGGTATGGCTGCATCAAATCTAACGGCTTAAGCAAACCATATAACCCAGAAAGCATGCGCAGGTGGTTTTGTGCGTAGTCAAAATCTTCATCCGATAAAGTCTCAGCGTCTAGGCCAGTGTAGACATCGCCCTTAAAGGCTAGGATTGCTTGGCGTGCGTTGTCTTGGGTAAAAGTCTCGCTCCACTGCTCAAAGCGCGCTACGTTCAACCCTGCGATTTTATCGCTGACTTTCATCAGTGCAGAAACATCTACTGGCGTCAGCTTACGGCACTCTTCAATCAGCTCAGCAGAGTGTTCAACAAACTCAGGCTGACTAAAGCGTTCAGTCGCTAATGGTGATTCGTAATCAAGTGTTTTGGCTGGAGAAACGACAACTAACATAACTTTACCCTAATCGGTTATCTAACTGGATGCTGCTAGAGTATAGAAAAAACATCAACTTGTCTTTATGACTCTTCCTATTACTTCGATAGGGAGAATGAGCTTTGATAGACAGAATTAGGCAAATGACAGGCAAAGAAAAAGGCTAAGGTCGAAACCTTAGCCTTTCTAATCACTTTAGGATGAGCTGTTTATCGCTCCAACAAGATTACTTCTTGTTGTTGTCCCAAATACCGTCTTCCAGCTGAGACTTAAGCTCTGGGAAGTCATTCGAATCAAATGTTGGTACTTTACCTGCGTCTAGTTGACGGTTGTAGTCTTTCGCTAGCTTAATCACGATGCCTGATAGCAGGATAATCGCCACCAAGTTAACAATCGCCATTAGGCCCATCGATACGTCAGCCAGTGCCCATACCGTTGGTAGTGTCGCTAGAGAACCAAACATAACCATACCCAGTACAACAATACGGAACAGCACTAGGCCTTTCTTGTTGTTGTGCTCTAGGAAGATAAGGTTCGTTTCAGCGTACGAGTAGTTTGCAATGATTGAAGTGAAAGCGAAGAAGAAAATCGCTACCGCTACAAAGATGCCGCCCCATTCGCCAACTTGTGCTGTTAGTGCACGTTGCGTTAGTTCGATACCTGTTACTTCACCGTGTGGTACATACTCACCAGACATCAGGATGATTGCTACTGTTGCAGAACAGATAACAATAGTGTCCATGAATACACCTAGCATTTGCACGTAACCTTGCGATGCTGGATGCGGTGGGTAAGGCGTCGCAGAAGCTGCTGCGTTTGGCGCAGAACCCATACCCGCTTCGTTCGAGAACAAACCACGTTTGATGCCGTTAATCATCGCTTGTGCGATTGCGTAACCTAGGCCACCCGCTGCTGCTTCTTGCAGACCGAATGCACTCTTGAAGATAAGAGCCAATACTTCAGGCACTTTCTCGATGTTCGCGAACATCACGTACATAGCGATCGCTAGGTAAGCCAATGCCATGATTGGAACGATGATTTCTGCTGTACGTGCAATCTTACGGATACCACCGAAGATAACGAATGCAGAGATAATTACGATACCAACACCAACGTAGCTACGCTCAAGGTCAAATGCTGTGTTCATTGCGCTTGCAATCGCGTTTGCTTGAACCGCGTTGAACACAAGACCGAATGCAATGATTAGGAAGATAGAGAATAGAACCCCCATCCAACGCATGCCTAGGCCTTTCTCCATGTAGTATGCAGGGCCGCCGCGGTAGTTACCGTCGTTATCACGCGTTTTGTATAGCTGTGCCAGTGTGCTTTCAGCAAACGATGTTGCCATACCCAGCATTGCGATTAGCCACATCCAGAAGATAGCACCAGGGCCACCAGCGGTTAGTGCTACAGCAACACCTGCCATGTTACCCGTACCTACACGAGCAGCGAGACTAGTACAAAGAGCTTGGAAAGAAGAGATACCAGCACTGTCTGCTTTACGGCTGTTTCTTAGAACAGAGAACATGTGGCCGAAATGGCGGAATTGAATGAAGCCTAGTCGTACGGTGAAGTAGATACCCACACCAACCAGTAAGTAAACTAAGATAGATCCCCAAAGGAGATCGTTCATCAAATTGATTAAGTCTGTCACGTGAACCTCGTAATTGAGTTTAAGCACCGATCATGCGTCCTAGCCTTCCTCTAGATCACCTATGCCAGTGTCAATAGTTGTGTCGGCATTAGTTTTATATTTATTTGCTGCGATCTAGATTGTAAATGTCGCTTCATGCATCCATTTTACGTATCAGTGTATTTTTTGACGGGCGGATAATGCAGCGAGACGGCTTAAAAATCAATATGCAAATACACTTATATTAAAATGACATTTCACTAATAACACACCTTTTGTTAACACATTTTTCAACAATACAGCCCAATAAAAGTCACATTATCGGGACATAATATCAACAACAACCATCGCCTCACCGCAACAAGAACACCATCCTATAAAAATGACGTCAGCCTAGGTTTTACAAGGTATAGTGAAGATCTGCGTTTTTTTCTAGAGCAATAAGATTGCTATCTCGTACACAGCAATACGCACTTAAATGCATTGTGGTTAAAGTGCTATTCCTTTCGCACAATGAATTAACATTCAATAACCCCTAATTTAATCGTTTACTTCGGTTTGTTTGCTTGTTTTTTATACATAAAAATTCCTTCAATGTGTGAGCATGCATAAAAAAACAGAACAAAAGCTTCATAGATTTGAAACAAATGAGAAACAAATCAAGGTTATGGTGAACCTAAATATGATATTTAATGGTTCGTAAGAACTAGTCCCACGGAAGGAGATATGGCTTATGGATAGCTTTCAATTCGATGAAGTATCAGAACTAGAAATGCCTCGTGCAACTCAAAAAACACGCTCTAAACCACTCAAGCGTAAGTGGCGTGAAATCGAAGCAATCAACGATCGTAGGCAGCTTGAGAAAGAGCTAAGAGAGATGAACCTCGGTCTTGATTTTAGCCTTGACGATATAAAGCTTTAATCAGCACGATAAGAAATCAGATAGCAAAAGGCACCTATAAAGGTGCCTTTTTTATTGTCTAGACTCTTTCATCCGTTCAAAGCGCTGCATTAAGACCTAATCATCTAATATAGAGGGAGTCTCAAACTCTCGCCTTTATATAGAAGGCACTTCGAAATAGGTAGTGACTCACTCTTAATATTATTTAAACGCACTCTTGCTCATTTTGTCGAACGCGAGCTGCGAGCTGGCGATATTGGTCAGCAATCGTGTCCCCAAAAACAGGGTCGTCTTCTGGTTGAAGCCACTGTGACTCAACCTCTTGCCAATCCTTAACCGTGAATGCATCAACAATCATTGGCAGTACATGCTTCTCTTCATATTCCATGTGCTTACGCTGAGCTTTCACAAAGCTCTCAAGTTGGTCAATGAACACCTGTTGCGGCACCACAGCATCTTGGAGAATCATATCAACCACACCTAAGAAGTCGGCTGTTTTCTCAGATAGCAACTGATGCTCGAGCTCCAAGTCCTCAATCGCTTGGTCACTGCCATATTGCTTAAGGTAGTAGCGATAAATGACGTCTTCTTTAGGGTGATGTACTTTGTCTGAGTGGTTCATCAAGTAATGAACCACCTCGGCGATCAGGCTATAGTTAATTTCTCGCTCCTGCTTGAGGAACTCTAACTTATTGTTGAGTATCGCGAGTAAACGAGCCATATAGCCATGCTCTCGTCTTATCCTTTCAATCATCATAGTATTGCACTCCATTACACCTACTATTTATAAGTGTATACGAAGATGCTGATTTATGATTTGACCCTGCTCAGAAAACCACCAACCTACACTTCTGTTGGTAAATGCCAATCAATAGGTTGTTGATCCATAGAAGAAAGCAGCTTATTGGTTGTTGAAAAGTGCTGACAACCAAAGAAACCACGACGTGCAGACAATGGTGAGGGATGAGGCGCTGCCAACACATGGTGCTTGCCTGTATCAATCGCTTGGCCTTTCTTCTGGGCATGTGCGCCCCACAACAAGAAGATGATCGGTTCCGAGCGCTGGTTTAGTTCTGCAATAATGGCATCGGTAAATGTTTCCCAGCCACACTTAGCGTGTGAGTGTGCTTTTGCCTCTTCTACTGTAAGCACGGTGTTCAACATCAACACCCCTTGCAACGCCCAAGCATCAAGATAACCGTGGGTAGGGATCTCAAAACCCTCTATATCTTGTGCGAGTTCTTTATACATGTTGCGTAGAGAAGGCGGGATTTTTACGCCGGGCAACACAGAGAATGCCAAGCCGTGTGCTTGATTGGCGCCGTGGTAAGGATCTTGCCCTAAGATAACCACTCGCACTGATTCGAAAGGCGTCATATCGAAGGCACTGAACACCTGCTCTTGTGGCGGGTAGATGGTTTTCCCAATATTACGCTGCTGTTCGACGAAAGTGAGAACACTCTGGAAGTACTCTTTCTCACGTTCATCATTAATAATGGATTCCCAAGTCTTTGGTGTACTCATCGTTTTACTTCCCAATCATCAAAGTTTCTAGGCTTCGCCAGACAAAAAATAGCTGTATCGGCTAACTGTCCTAAATAAGGCGCTAGGGCGTGTTGACCTTTCGTGGTTAAATTTTGTTCGAGATAAAAGCGTTTTAATCGCGGCGAGGGAGAAGTAGCCTAGTCATTCTAAGCAAATCTCCCTCAACAAAGAGTAAAACGCTTTTAGCCGAACCCTCCGGGCAGCGTTTGCTGGTCATTTCTACTGCGTTAGCGGCTTCTCATGTAGGCTAGCTACACGTCAAAGCCTCTTCCTTGTATAAATACCCAGCAACTCGCTGCAAAAATCAGCTCGAAAGATCAACACGCCCTAGTTATACCTCATACAGCTATCAATAAACATGATGTGTAGGGTTCACTTGTTGATGAATCATAATAATCAGTTCAAGTTGTGTTGATCTCGATTAACCACTTTTCTGCTGTGTGCGATGGTGACCGTGGCTATGCACGTGACGGTTTGGAGTTGGTAAACGGCGAGCAGCAGAAACAGTTGAAGTTTGGGCTTTTGAATACATAAAGGCACCTCCTCTAAGACATCGTGAATTACATATTCACTTTAAGACTATGAAAGAAAGGTGCCAATTTTTACAAATAGAAGAAAGTAAATTTTCCCCTCTATTACTACGCCTCTTCAGTCGCGACCGTTGCTGAGCGATGAAACATTCTAAGTTGTTGAATTTCCTCTTTCCAAATCGTCGAGTCAATCGTTTCTAAGATAAGAGGGATTCCATTGAAGCGAGAATCTGAGGCGATATACTCAAAACAATCCCAGCCAATTTCGCCTTTTCCTAAAGAATGGTGTCTATCAACTCGACTGGCGAACTCAGCTTTTGAATCATTGATGTGCATTGCTCTTAGATAGTGCATGCCCACAATGCGGTCGAACTCTGCAAAAGTATGCTCACACGCTTCTTTTGTTCGTAGGTCATAACCCGCAGTAAAGGTATGGCAGGTATCTAAACACACACCAACACGCGATTTATCTTCTACTTGGTCGATGATCTCTGCTAGGTGCTCAAACTTCCAGCCCAAGTTAGTACCTTGGCCTGACGTATTCTCGATCACCGCAATCACATCTGGAACCGCTTGATGGGCGAGGTTGATCGACTCAGCGATCTTAGCCAAGCACTCCGTCTCAGAGATCTTCTTAAGGTGACTGCCAGGGTGAAAATTCAAAAGCGTTAAGCCAAGTTGGTTACAACGCTCCATCTCATCAATAAAAGCTGCGCGTGATTTCTCTAGCTTCTCTTCTTCTGGTGCGCCTAGGTTAATCAAGTAGGAGTCATGAGGAAGAATGTGCTCGGCAGCAAAACCCAACATTTTGCAGTTGGCTTTGAATGCACTAATGGTTTTGGCTTCGAGTGGCTTTGCAGCCCACTGTCTCTGGTTTTTGGTAAACAGTGCGAACGCATTAGCGCCGATCTCACGCGCACGCATGGGGGCCTGATCAACACCGCCCGCCGCCGACACATGAGCGCCAATAAACTTAATATTTGTTTCAGGTTTTGAGGATGAAATTTTGTTTGTCATTAAATCACTTTACACTTTCAGAATGCATCATAAATAAAGGGTCATATCGGTTGTAGTTCAATTAAAACACAACAAATGTAGTAAAATTACACCAAATAAGACTGTTAAATATTTTTTATACTTTAAAATATTTTGTAATTACTTTGTTTTCAAAGGTTTTATTGATTTACCTCAATATAATTACCTTTGTAAAAATATGGTTTTTGGTTGTTTTTTGACTTAAATCAATGTTAACCTTACAAACATTAGGTATATATTACCCAGCTCAATAAAAATCGAAAGTTAACACCATAATCAAACCACGTTCAGTGGACTAGGAGATAGTTATGATCCAAGGTATTCAAATTACTAAAGCAGCAAACGATGACCTACTAAACTCAATCTGGCTACTAGATAGCGAGAAGAATGAAGCTCGTTGTGTTGTTGCTACTGCAGGTTTCGAAGCTGACCAAGTTATCTCAGCTGCAGACCTAGGCGAGTACGAAAGCCGTGAAGTTGCAATCGAAGCAGCACCACGCATCGAAGGTGGTCAACACCTAAACGTTAACGTTCTTAAGCGTGAAACGCTAGAAGATGCAGTTGCTCACCCAGAGAACTACCCTCAGCTAACAATCCGTGTATCGGGTTACGCTGTACGTTTCAACTCTCTAACAACTGAACAGCAACGTGACGTTATCGCACGTACGTTCACTGAGTCTCTATAATTTATAGAGCTTAAATTAGAATACAAAAACGGCGCTCATTGAGCGCCGTTTTTATTTGTTCAAAAAACAAATGTACATTACGGTTGAACTCGACGAAGTACCGCTTTTAGCGCTTCGAAGTCGTTATCTAGATCTTCAGACAACAACTCCATCGCCGCGTGTTTTGCTAGCGGGCCAGGCAGTTCAATGTCAGAACCTAGGATGTCATCAACCACTTCTTTGAACTTCGCTGGGTGTGCTGTACATAGGAATAAGCCAGTTTCGTTCTCTTGCAGTTGCTCTTCCAATAGACGATAAGCAATCGCACCATGTGGTTCACATAGGTAACCCTGTGCTTTCAGGTCACGTACTGATTCAGCGCTCTGCTCGTCAGATACTTTACCCTTGCCTAGTGTATCTAAGCCCCAACCTTTCAGTTGGCAAAGCTCTTCGATACGAGGCCAGTTGTTCGGTTGGCTTACGTCCATCGCGTTTGATGTCGTCGCAACAGTCGGTTTTGGATCCCATTGACCTGTTTCTAGGTAACGAGGAACCGTGTCATTTTCGTTAGTTGCAGCAATGAAACGCTTAACTGGTAGGCCAAGCGCTTTAGCCAATAGACCAGCCGTTAGGTTACCAAAGTTACCACTTGGTACAGAGATAACTAAGTTTTCACGCTGTTCTTTTGTCAGCTGAGAAGCCGCTTCAAAGTAGTAACAGATCTGAGCCATCAGACGACTGATGTTGATAGAGTTTGCCGAGTTAAGACCAATCTCTTTACGCAGTTCAGCGTCATCAAATGAGTCTTTAACCAGTGCCTGACACGCATCAAAGTCGCCATCAATCGCCACAGTATGGATGTTCTTACCCAGTGTACAGAACAGCTTCTCTTGCAGAGGGCTGATCTTGCCTTTCGGGTAAAGGATCACAACGTTGATGTCTTCCATACCGTAGAAAGCATGCGCAACCGCCGCACCAGTATCACCTGATGTTGCCGTTAAGATAGTGATTTGACCACCATCTGAAACTGCTGCTAAAGATTGCGCCATAAAGCGGCCACCGAAATCTTTAAATGCCAGTGTTGGACCGTGGAAAAGCTCAAGTGCGTAAACACCGTCTTTTACTTGGTTGATTGGCGCAGGGAATTGGAACGCTGCGTCAACCATCTGGTCAATTTGCTCTTTCGACAGTTCATCACCGATAAGCGCCGACAAAATCTTTGAGCTACGAGGGACAAAGTCCTCTGCTAGCAGCGCATCGATATCATCAAACTTTGGCAGTTCTGATGGGAAAAATAGACCTTGATTACGACCTAAGCCTTGACGAACGGCTTGGCCAAAAGAGACTTGTTCATCATTTTCTTTGATGTTGTACAGTTTCATAACTCACTTCCTGTAACGATCGAACCCTGCTTATCTAGGCGACAAACGTGAACGAATCCTTCTTCATTTTGTACGTAATTTTGTTCTAACCAGCGTGCAACACGCTCGGCGACATCTTGTTCTTTGCAAATGCTAAATAGAGTTGGGCCACTACCAGAAATACCAGTAGCCAATGCACCTGCCGACAGCGCGTATTTACGAGCATCAGCAAACCCTGGAAGCAGTTTCTCACGATATGGTTCAGCGATCACGTCTTTGATCATCTTCGCCGCCAGTTCAGGCTGACCTGAGTGACAAGCATGGATAAAGCCCGCTAAGTGGCGACCATGAGCAATGATATCCTGACGACGATACTGAGATGGTAGGATCTCTCTTGCTTCTGCCGTTGAAACCTTAATGCCCGGATAAGCCATCACCCAGTACCAGCCATCAAAACATGGGACTTCTTGGCTAATGATGCCTAGCTCTTCAAGCATAAGCTGCACGCCACCAAGGTAACATGGCGCAACGTTATCGTAGTGAATACCGCCTGAAATCTTACCTTCCATTTCACCCATCAGAGCAAGCAGTTCAGTTTCATTCAGTGGCTGACCGTGAAAACGGTTTAGCGCATCAAGTGCCGCTACGATTGAACATGCACTTGAACCTAAACCAGAACCAATAGGCATGTTCTTTTCGAGTGTCATTTCTAAAGGCTTTAGCGCAACGCCTTTTTTATCAAGCTCTCTCGAAAACACCACCCAGCAGTCGTAGACGATGTTTTCTTTGGCTTCAGTCGGCAGCTTAGAAACAAAGCTGCCTGCTGTTTTAAGTGAGAATGGTTCATCACCTGCTTTAACCATAACTCGGTCACCCAGCAGTGTGCCATCCACTGGAGACACAGCGGCCCCCAGCACATCAAACCCTACACTGACATTACCGATTGATGCAGGAGCATAAACGACAACATCCATATCACTTGAACTCATTCCTAAACTCCTAATTTCCAACCAAGAGTACGCATCACATCAGAGAATACGCCTGCTGCTGTTACTTCAGTACCAGCGCCGTAGCCACGAAGTACTAGCGGGATTGGTTGGTAGTAACGGCTGTAGAATGCCAGCGCGTTCTCGCCGTCTTTAATCTTGAACATTGGGTCGTCGCCATCAACAGCAGCGATACGAACCTTACATTTACCATCGGCGATCTCACCAACATAACGAAGTACTTTGCCTTCTTCTGCTGCGATAGCTGACTGCTCTTGGAAGTAAGCATCCGCTTCTGGCAAGCGAGCCATGAACTCTTCAACCGTACCTGAATCATCAAAACCTGGTGGAAGTGCTTGGTCTACTTCAACGTCTTCAAGTTCAAGTGCCATGCCAGCTTCACGAGCAAGGATAAGCAGCTTACGCGCCACATCCATACCAGATAGATCGTCACGAGGATCCGGCTCAGTAAAACCGTTGTCTTTAGCAATGTTGGTTGCTTGGCTTAACGTCATACCTTCATCAAGCTTACCGAAGATGTAAGACAGTGAACCAGAAAGGATACCGTTGAACTTCTCAAGTTCATCACCTGCAGAGATTAGGTTCTGTAGGTTTTCAATGACCGGAAGACCTGCGCCTACTGTTGTTTCGTACATCAGCTTACGACGTGAGTTACGTGCAACTTCACGAAGCTGATGGTAGTAAGCCATGCTAGCTGTATTCGCTTTCTTGTTTGGTGTTACCACGTGGAAACCTGCCGCTAGGAAGTCTGCGTACTGCGCAGCAATACCTTCACTAGACGTACAGTCAACCAATACCGGGTTGATGATGTGGTTACGTTGAACCAGAGCCGCTAAACGAGCTAGGCTGAACTCTTCTGTCGCGCTCGACATGCGATCGCGCCATTGCTCTAGCGGTAAACCTTCACTGTCTAGCAATAAGCCTTTGCTGTTTGCTAAACCACATACACGAATCACGATGCCTTTTTCAGCCAGTTTGCCTTGCTGACGCTGGATCTGGTCAACAAGCTCACCACCAACACCGCCAACACCCACAACGAATACGTCAAGGAAGTGCTTAGAGTTAAATAGGTTTTCGTGACACGCTTTGATTGCTTCTGAAATTTTATCTTCAGGGATAACCGCAGAGATAGCACGCTCAGATGAACCTTGAGCAATCGCAACGATGTTAACGTTCACTTCAGCTAAAGAAGAGAAGAACTGAGAAGCAACACCGCGTGAAGTACGCATACCGTCACCCACCAGCGTTACAATCGCGACGTCGTCCATGAACTCAACGGGCTCTAATAGGCCATCTTTAAGTTCAAGTTCAAATGCGTCAGACAGTACTTGCTTCGCTTTTACTTTATCAGCTGACTCAATACAGAAGCTGATGCTGTACTCAGAAGAAGATTGAGTAATAAGAACAATAGAAACACCTGCAGAAGACATCGCACCGAATACACGGCTCGCCATGCCTACCATTCCCTTCATACCTGGGCCTGATACGTTAACCATCGTGAGGTCACTTAGCGTCGTGATGCCTTTGATTGCTAGGTTATCTTCGCCAGTATCTTGGCCGATCAAAGTACCTGCACCCTGTGGGTTAAAGCTGTTTTTGATCAGACAAGGAATGTGGAATTGTGCGATAGGAGCGATGGTTTTCGGGTGTAGAACCGAAGCACCAAAGTAAGAAAGTTCCATTGCTTCTTGGTAGCTCAGTGATTTAAGCAGACGTGCATCATCGACTAAGCGTGGGTCACAGTTGTAAACGCCGTCTACATCTGTCCAGATTTCACAGCAATCAGCACGTAGACATGCTGCTAGTACTGCTGCTGAGTAATCAGAGCCATTACGGCCAAGAGTGACCAATTCGCCTTTATCATTACCTGCAGTGAAGCCCGGCATGATGTTAACGTGACCTTGTGGAAGTGGCGATTGACGGAAGTTCTGAGTCGACACATCCACATCAACCATAGCTTCAAGGTGATCACCTTTAGCGTATAGGTATTGAACTGGGTCAATCAGGCTTGCTGGTTGGCCTTTTGCTTCAAGTACCGCTTTCATTAACTGGATAGAGATTCGCTCACCTTTACTGATGATGCGAGCATTGACGTGGTTCGGGCACATACCAAGTAGGTTGATGCCGTTCACGAACTGCTTTAGCTGAGCAAGAGAGGTATCAACCTGCTCTTGGAACGCAGTACCATCAATAGAAGGCACAACCGCTTTAATCTCTGCAAACAGCGCAGTAAATGAAGATTCGATCTCTGTGATTTGTGCGTCAGCTTCACCATTTTTCAGTGCAGCTTCAATAACAGCGACCAACTTATTGGTTGTTTTTCCTGGAGCCGATAGTACAACGGCTAGCTCTTCTTGCTGGGCATTATTAGCGATGATATCAGCCGCTCGTAAAAAACGATCTGCATCAGCTAATGATGAACCTCCAAACTTTAAAACGCGCATCCCTTTCTCCATAAGTCATAAAAATGGTACAAAAAAAGGCCTGTATCTTGTTGGATACAGGCCTTTTTTTTAAAATCCGTTACTTAGCAGCCTGCCCCAACAATGTTAATGTCGGTAATAATAATGGTTGTGGTCATTACTAGGTGGCTTACGTGCTGCATATCAAATTCTCTGCTTGTGCTTTACTCTACGTGTATCAATTTTTACCACTAGACGTCAATGAAAAGTTGCGTTTTTTTTACATTCACACCGTTTTTCAGAGCAAACCGTCATTTAAGGGATAAATCACCCTGTATGCACCTGTAATTCAGATCGTGGATTTATCCTATAAACACTCAAGAGTGATTAATTGCATATATAGTCATAACAAAATGCTATATCGATTGTTCAGCAAGCATACAAGAACTGTGCTTTAATTGAACGATAACGTTCAAAGAACAATAATAATGACATCAGGAGTGGGAAGTGAAGAGATTACTTATTCTTTTAGCCTTTGCTATGCCTGTTGTTTGTTCAGCGAAAAGCTTACCTCTACTAAGCAACCTGCCCCTATTGCCCGGTCAAATCGATCGCTCTTCTCATAAGTTCTTTATCTCAACTCAAAATGCATCGAGCGAAAGTTTCGATACTTGGAAAGTCGACAGTGGCTACGCCTATAGTTTGTTCGACGATGTTGACCTTTATGTCGGTACACGTATAAACAGCGCGTCTTTGAAAAGTGAAAGTGGATTCTTGAGCGGTGTCAGTTATCAGTTCTCTGAAAGAATCTCTTTCAACAGTTCTCTTCATACCTATAAAGATGAAACCGAAGAGAATGAAAAGTCTGTGGCTGCGGAAGTGTCAAGCCGAGTTCAACTGACGGACAACTTGGATCTGCATGCCACCCTTGATTATGAAGAGTGGCAGCAAGGTGTTGAAGTGGGATTAGGGTTTCGCTTCTAACCCAATAAGCTTGTTATCCATTAACAACTGCGAATCACATCATCGTTATGATTCGAGCAACAGCTCCGACGAAATTAACACGCCATTCCAATCTGCATAAATGTAATCACCAGGCTGAATCAGTTGGTTATGCACTGTCAGTGTCACATTCACTTGGCCTACACCACGCTTCTCGGTTTTGAATGGTGATGCACCTAGCGCCTGAACACCCAAGTCCATTTGTGACATCATGCCAACATCCCGCACAGCACCATTAACAATCACGCCCTCCCAACCATTTTCTATTGCAAGAATAGCGAGTTGGTCACCAAGCAGTGCTTTTTGACACGAGCCATTTCCGTCAACAACCAAGACTTTACCGCTGCCGTCGGTCGCTAAAACCTCGCGAACCTTGGAATTATCGTGATAACAACGAACTGTTACAATTTTTCCCCAGAACGCACCACGTTGACCGAAGTTCTGCAATGGAAGGTTAAGTAGGGTGACTTTGCTTTCAAACTCATCACACAAGTCGGGTGTTATATCGTGCATATATCCTCCGTGAGTAAGGCGCTACCTGTTAAGTCAGGCTTACCTCTATGCTTTTATATGTTATTAAAATTAATCCTTTGTTTTCATTGTTCTATGCTCAATTTAATCATTAATTAAAGTTGATTGAGCGTATTTATCGACTAGACTCTAAGGACAGCTTTCCGCTTCCTTGGCTCATAATCAGGTCTTTAGCATGCGAGATGTGAGAACTATCTCGAATAACCATTCTGGTTTTGATGCTAAATAATCACCATAACACTGGTTAAGTTGTAGCCATACTATTAAAGTTTGTTGCGATACGGCAATTGATGTAAATCAACAAAGTGAATGGAATTAACATTCTCGCGTTGTTAGCATGCTGTTAACATTATAGAATCCGTTGCAATCACTAAAAGAATGATTGAAAGGCGTACTGGATCTACGTTACTGGGCAATACTTCAAGGAAGGCAGATAGCTGGAAGTAAGTGTTTTTTTGAAAACTTTAAGTTATCATCAAAAATACATTACCTGTATGTTATGTTTTTGCCTAGAATTTATTCTATTAGCACAGTTTCGTCACAAATTTAGGTACCGCCAAATGCAAACCCCGCAGATTCTTATCGTTGAAGATGAGCAAGTAACTCGTAACACTCTAAAGAGTATTTTTGAAGCAGAGGGATATGCTGTTTTTGAGGCTAGCGACGGTGAAGAGATGCACCAAGTGCTATCTGACAACCAAGTTAACCTTGTAATTATGGACATCAACCTTCCAGGTAAGAATGGCCTACTACTTGCGCGTGAACTACGTGAGCAAGCAAATGTAGCGCTTATGTTCTTAACTGGTCGTGATAATGAAGTTGATAAGATCCTTGGCCTAGAGATCGGCGCTGATGACTACATCACTAAGCCTTTCAACCCTCGTGAACTGACTATCCGTGCACGCAACCTTCTTAACCGTTCAATGAGCACAAGCTCTGTTCAAGAAGAAAAGCGTAGCGTTGAGAAGTACGAGTTCAACGGTTGGGTACTAGATATCAACAGTCGTTCTCTGGTTAGCCCAGATGGCGAAGGCTACAAGCTACCTCGTTCAGAGTTCCGTGCTCTACTTCACTTCTGTGAGAACCCAGGTAAGATCCAAACACGTGCAGATCTTCTTAAGAAGATGACTGGCCGTGAGCTTAAGCCACACGATCGTACTGTAGACGTAACAATCCGTCGTATTCGTAAGCACTTTGAATCTGTTTCTGGTACGCCAGAAATCATTGCAACGATTCACGGTGAAGGCTACCGCTTTTGTGGTGACCTAGAAGACTAATTCGATTCGCGTTTCTAGTCGTTTAGCACTGAGTATTTTAACAGTAGAAGCGCAATCAATAGTTATTAAAAAAGGGAGAATGCCAACGCATTCTCCCTTTTTTGTTGTTATAAATTGGGCAAGGTTTAGTAATACCAATTCCGTTAATTAACTTATCAAGTTTAACCAATCTCTAAAGCAGAGCGAGATCACTCTGCTTTTATCTTCACAAAACCGATTCCACGCTCTACATAACGTCTCTACGATATCGTCATAGTTTTCGAAGCACCTGTTTGCTACTTCATTTTGACGGAGCCAACTCCATACCTGTTCTATAGGGTTTAGTTCGGGAGAATAAGGTGGGATATGAATTATCGTAAGGTTCTCAAA
>NZ_JAKEUO010000024.1 GCF_022397915.1 Vibrio sp. Isolate34
ACTCAGCTCTGCTGCGACTATTTCGTGAGAGCTTGTAGCTACTGCAATATGCAGTTTAAGCCAGACTCTGCGCTTCCCATCAGAACCATACCATGCTTCTTGACCTTCCATTCACCCTCGCCATAAACCTTGAGGCCAGTGGCATCAATTGCCAGGTGTTGTATTGCTCCTCTGGTTTTGGTTTTAAATGAAACCTCAACTTCCTTAGCTCGACGGCTTATACAGGTGTAGTGCGGGCAAACAAGCGGGATGTTAGCCAGCTTAAATACAGAGTCTAGAAAACCTTGTAGCGCTCTCAATGGCATAGAGAAAATGCGTTTCACTATCAGTGCGGTAGTAATGGCTAAGTCGCTGAATCGGCGAGGTCTACCACGCTTGCCTTGTTTGTTTTGTTTCCACTCAGCTATCGTTTCCTCATCAATCCAAAAGGTCAGAGAAGCACGGTTGATTAAGGCTTTGTTGTACTGCTTCCAGTTAGTTGTTTTGTAACGAGGTTTAGGCATGAGGCTACGACGATTGATGGGTGTAGCCGATCAGATCGTAGCTTCTAGATTTAGTTCCATCGAATTACGCAACAAAGCCTCGATGGTACGTTGGTTGCTTGAGCAAGGGCACAGCGTGTTCATGATGTCTTGGCGTAATCCGGGTGAGGCACAGAAAGACCAAGAATTCGGTGACTATGTCACGGAAGGCGCAGTGAAAGCGGTCGCGGCGATTGAAGACATTACCGGTAAAGAACAAATCAACGCAGCAGGTTACTGTATCGGTGGCACGGTATTGGCTTCTACGGTTGCTTACTATGCGGCGAAACGCATGAAGAAGCGCATTAAAACCGCGACCTTCTTTACCACCCTGTTAGATTTTTCTCAGCCGGGTGAGGTTGGTGCGTATATCAATGAAACGATCATTAACGCGATTGAGAAACAGAACGACGCCAAAGGCTATATGGATGGTCGCTCGCTGAGCGTGACGTTCAGTTTACTTCGTGAAAACAGTTTGTACTGGAACTACTACATTGATAACTACCTAAAAGGCAGCAGCCCAATGGAGTTTGATCTGTTGTACTGGAACAGTGACAGCACTAACGTTGCCGCTAAATGCCATAATTTCTTGCTGCGTGAGCTTTACCTTGAGAATAAACTTGTTCAAGACAAAGGCGTGAAAGTAGGCGGTGTTTGGATTGACCTGAATAAGATCAAAATACCAAGCTACTTCATCTCGGCTAAAGAAGACCATATTGCCTTATGGCAGGGGACTTACCGTGGCGCACTGAATACCGGTGGTAATAAAACGTTTGTGCTTGGAGAGTCTGGTCATATTGCAGGCATTGTTAATCACCCAGACAAGAAAAAGTACGGATTCTGGCTAAACGATAACTTGGATGATTCTGCAGACGAGTGGCTATCGAATGCGACTCACAATGAAGGCTCATGGTGGACTCACTGGAATCAATGGCTGCAGGGCTTTGAAGCAGATGAGAAAATCGAACCGTTTAATCAAGGTTCTGAGCTGCACCCTGTAATTGGCAAGGCGCCGGGTAACTACGTAAAACAGGTACTTCCTATCGTCGATAAAGAGAACGTTGATACAGAAGTCGCAGAGAAAGACGTACCGGAAAGTGAGGCCTAAAGTACGTATACGTATTTGAAAGTACAGAACGTCAAACAATAAAAAAGCCACTGAATTCAGTGGCTTTTTAGTGTCAACTTATCTCAAGCATAACTGGAAAAAGTTAACGCAATCTCGATTCTTAATCGATTTCTTTGTCTTTACCCATAGATAAAATCCAAAGAGACACGGCTGCAACACCTACGAAGCCACCAAGAATGATAACTGGCATAGCACTGTAACCTAGGATATGCCAAATTACGCTCTCTAAAGTACTCATTCAATTGCTCCTTATTGCCAGCCTTCAACGCCGTGCATGTCTGGTAGTTTATGTGCGATGCCTTTGTGGCAGTCTACACATGTCTTCTCACCAGAAGCCAGCGCTGTTGAGTGTTGTTTCGCACTACGGGGACTCTGTTCGGAGAAGTCCATGTAATCGAACTGGTGACAGTTACGACACTCAAGTGAATCGTTCTTCTTCAATCGAGCCCATTCGCGCTCAGCTAAGTGATGACGACGCTCTTTGAATTTCTCAGGCGTATCAATCGTCTTTGAAATAAAGTGAGCATATAGCTCTTTTGATGCTTGAACTTTACGAACAATCTTATCCGTCCACTCATGCGGTACGTGACAGTCTGAACAGATTGCACGAACGCCTGAACGGTTAGAGTAGTGAATCGTCTCTTGGATCTCTTCAACGATAGGTGCGTGACAGCCAGAACAGAACTCTTCTGTATTGGTTGCTTCCATACCCGTGTTAAATGCCCCCCAGAATAAAAGACCACCAGAGAACCCCAAGAAAAGTACAAGGCCTACGGCTGCTTTACTTGGAGTTGTCAGTCTTTTCCAAAACGCTTTCAATAATTTCATATAATAGCCTCTCTACAATACGGCTAAGATTAGCGTAGTGAGTCAACAGGTTTGAACTCGTTCTCTACCAATGGTTTCGCATTAGCTTGAGGAACGTGACACTGCAGACAGAAGTAACGACGAGGTGAAACGTCAGCAAGTACTGCATCTTCACGGTTCATGTAGTGAGTAACACTAATTTTTGTTGCACCCATCTCTTTCGCATTTTTCCAGCTGTGGCAAGACAGACATTTGTTTGCGTTCAGAGAGACTTCGTAGCTACGGATATTGTGAGGTACCAATGGTGGCTGGTATACGTAATCGCTTTCAAGCACTTGGTCGCGAGGGTACTTTTTGAAGTCGTCTGCTGCGCGCGTTGCTTCAAGTTCACTTACACCACGTAAAGACTCTACGCCACCAATGCCGCCAGGGTTATCCAGCTCAGCTTGAGCCACGCCAGCTAGCAAAAGACCAGCTGATAGTAGGGCAGTAATCAGTTTTTTCATGTTAATTTCTCCGCCTAAAGGCTAATTCTTTGAGAGGGCTACTTTTTCTAAATGGTGAAAAAGTAGCCACAATATTAAACACTTAAGATCGTTTCTCTAAGCCTAGGGCTTAAGCAACTTTAGTGATCTTAACTGGACACTTCTTGTAGTCCGTCTGTTTAGACAGAGGATCCGTTGCATCCAAGATCAACTTGTTGATCAGAATTCTTGCATCAAAGAATGGTACGAATACCAAGCCTTGTGGTGGACGGTTACGGCCGCGAGTTTCAACACGCACACGAACTTCACCACGTTTGTTTTCGATAAGAACTTCATCACCACGGCGTAGACCACGAGCTTTAGCGTCAGCAGGGTGCATGTAACAAAGTGCATCCGGTACTGCTTTGTAAAGTTCTGGTACACGACGAGTCATAGTACCTGTGTGCCAGTGCTCAAGAACACGACCTGTACATAGCCACATATCGTATTCATCGTTTGGTACTTCAGGTGGCGCTTCGTATGGAGCATTGATGATCAGTGCTTTACCATCTGGTTTGCCGTAGAAGTCCCAACCAGAACCTTTCTTAGCGTATGGATCTGAACCTTCTTTAAAGCGCCATAGTGTTTCTTTACCGTCAACAACTGGCCAACGTAGGCCGCGTACTTTGTGGTAAGTATCGTATGGTGCTAGATCGTGGCCGTGGTCGCGACCAAAGGCTGCGTACTCTTCGAATAGACCTTTTTGAACGTAGAAACCTTGTGCTTGTGCATCGTCGTTAAGCTCTTGAGCTTCAGACAGAGGGAAAGCATCAACATTGCCGTTTTTGTAAAGCACGTCGTACATGGTTTTGCCACGGTACTCAGGCATTTTCGCAACCAGTTCTTCACCCCAAACTTCTTCAATAGTAAAGCGCTTAGAGAATTCCATGATTTGCCATAGGTCAGACTTAGCTTCACCTACCGTTTTCACTTGTTGGTACCATGCTTGTGTACGACGCTCTGCGTTACCGTAAGCACCTTCTTTCTCAATCCACATTGCTGTAGGAAGGATAAGGTCAGCCGCTTGAGCTGTTGCTGTTGGGTACGGGTCTGAACAAACAATGAAGTTATCTGGGTTACGGTAACCAGGCAGACGCTCAGTGTTGATGTTTGGACCAGCTTGCATGTTGTTGTTACACATTACCCAGTAAGCGTTGATCGTACCGTCTTTTAATGCACGGTCTTGAGCAACAGCGTGTTTACCAGGTTTTGCTGGGATAGTGCCTTCTGGAAGTTTCCAGATGTCTTCTGCAATTTTACGGTGTTTAGGGTTAGCAACCACCATATCTGCAGGTAGACGGTGAGAGAACGTACCTACTTCACGAGCTGTACCACACGCAGATGGTTGGCCAGTTAGTGAGAATGGGCTGTTACCTGGAGTAGAAATCTTACCTGTTAGAAGGTGGATGTTGTACACAAGGCTGTTCATCCATACACCACGAGTATGTTGGTTCATACCCATTGTCCATAGAGACATTACTTTGATGTTTGGATCCGCGTATTGCTTAGCAAGCTTGATCAGGTTCTCTTCAGATACGCCTGACATTTCAGATGCTTTTTCTACTGTGTACTCAGCAACAGACGCTTTGTAGTCTTCGAAAGAGATAGCAGTCATTTCACCTGAGTTAGGGTTTGCTGCTGCTTTCTGTAGTGGATCATCGTCACGAAGGCCGTAACCGATGTCTGTTGTTGCTTGCTTGAAGTTCGTGTGTTTGTTCACGAAGTCCCAGTTAACTGCATCGTTTTGGATGATGTAGTTTGCGATGAAGTTTGCAATCGCAAGGTCAGACTGAGGGTTGAAGATGTAACCAGTGTCTGCAAGCTCAAAAGAACGGTGGTAGTACGTAGATAGTACGTTTACTTGAACGTGTGGGTGGCTTAGACGACGGTCTGTAATACGAGTCCATAGTACTGGGTGCATTTCTGCCATGTTTGAACCCCACAGTACAAATGCGTCTGCGTGTTCAAAGTCATCGTAACAACCCATTGGCTCATCGATACCGAAGGTACGCATGAATGCACCTACCGCAGAAGCCATACAGTGACGAGCGTTTGGATCGATGTTGTTTGAACGGAAACCCGCTTTCATCATCTTAACGGCTGCGTAGCCTTCCATTACTGTCCACTGACCAGAACCGAACATACCAACACCTGTTGGGCCGTTCTTCTTAAGCGATGCTTTCCATTTCTCAGCCATCACGTCGAACGCTTTGTCCCAAGATACTGGTGCGAAATCACCATCTTTATGGAACTCGCCATCTTTCATACGAAGAAGAGGCTGCTCTAGACGGTCTTTGCCGTACATGATTTTTGAAAGGAAGTAGCCTTTGATACAGTTAAGGCCTTTGTTTACCGGTGCTTCTGGGTCGCCTTGAGTTGCAACCACTTTGCCGTTTTGAGTACCTACTAGTACCGAACAACCCGTACCACAAAAACGACAAGGCGCTTTATCCCACGTGATTTTTGTTTGATCAGAGCTAGCAATCAGGTTGGTTGCTGTTGCCGGTAGTGTTACACCTGCAACGGCTGCCGCTGATGCAGCTGCGTTTGCTTTCACAAACGCACGTCTTGTCATTTTCATACTTCACCCTCAAGTTGAGAATTGTTGCTTCCAGTTTCTAAATCCGTTTCTTCTAGTCCAGTTTCGATTTGGTGATAAACCAAAGCTGTCCCTAAAACGTTCTTAATGTTGTTTATTGCTTCGATGGTGTCCGTTACAAAACCTTGGTTTTCGGTTTCTAGGACCACGATGATTTTGCCTTCAGGGCTATCTCCGTAGATCTCAGCGTTATCGAATTGCTCGATCTCTGCTTTTATCTCATTGAGATGCTCTGGGCTCACATGCACGACTAAACTTGATATATGCACTTCATTTAGTGCCATAAATTGCTCTCGTTATTTTTATTTATGCATTACTCACAAGAATAGCTGAAGTAGGGCAAACTGCTACGCAGGCTCCACAACCGTTACACTCATTTAACTCGATTTTTGGTAGAGCAACACTGCCTGCTCTAAGTTGAAATTGAATGGCCATAGGTTCACACATGTCACCACAGCTTCGGCATTCAACATTTTGTTGCGCTAAACACTTATCAGAAATACGTGCTTTTGCTTGCCAAGGCTCTCCTTGCTTTGGCGTAAAAATGGGTTCAGGACAAACGTCTGCACACTGATAGCAGAACGTACATTCATCAATTGAGAAATCGACAGTAGGAAACCCACCATCGCCTACAATGATTATCTCAGTCTCACAACTCTCGATGCATTTACCGCAGCGAGTGCAGTCATCTGCAAAGCTTTCTAGGTTTTTAATCCAAGGCAAACGAATCTGGCTTGAATCAACTTTTCGTCTAGAAAATAGACGGCGTTTTGATAGATCTACCACTAGATACCCATAGATGTTGCTAAGATGTTGTAATTGTAGGTCATTATTCCATTAATATCTTGTAATTTGTCCTCACAAGTAGTGTAGTTTTAGAAACAATTGTATAAATACCCCCTTAGGGCTAATTGAGGGCATATATTGTCTCAGATCAATAAATTACGAAGCGAGTGATCACATATTGAATGGAGCTATGATTTTTGATGTGTGACAATACGATCTTGCTGGCAAGTCATTTATCAATAGGAAGGCTCTTTTGCTTATAAAACCGGTTTCATCTGTAACGAGTACGATAGCCAAATCACTGCTGTCTATACTGCTGTTGTCGGTTGCTACGACTGGCTTTGCTATCTTTACATTGGCTTCAAGCTTGAATGATGCAGAAGCGGTGAACGTCGCAGGTTCAATGCGAATGCAGAGCTACCGTCTAGCCCATGATATTCAAATAGAATCAGTTGATTATGATTCTCATATTCACGAGTTTGAGCGATCGCTTTACTCTCGATCCATGACCAAGTTGGTCAGTTGGAATGTTCCGACGGACATCACAGAAGATTATTACTTGATCATTGGTCGTTGGCATGAATTGAAGCGAGTATTGAACAGTGAAGATCGAAAGCACTATCTCGTATTAGTTGAAAACTTCGTGACTGAAATCGATGGCTTCGTTTTTAAGCTGCAAGAGTTCTCTGAAGATAAGCTGATTAAATTGGCGTGGGCTGGTGGTATTGGTTTAGGCGGAATTCTCGTCATATCTCTTTTTGTTGTTCACTTTGTACGTAAACAGGTTGTTAAACCTCTGCATGCCTTAGTTGGAGCTAGCCAGCGAATCAAGAACAGTGATTTTGAGGTAGAACTCAAAGTGAACAGTAACAACGAAATGGGTATTCTGACGAAAACCTTCAACTCGATGGCGAAAGATCTCGGCGTGCTTTATCGCAATCTTGAAGATGTAGTAGATGCTAAGACGGTAGAACTACAAAATGCTAACCAGTCATTGCAGGCACTTTATAACTCGTCACAAGAGCTCACGGTGACGCGTATCGCGCCTGAAAACTTCCGAGCTATCTTGCAGCATCTCGTAAGCTTGGAAGGGATTGAATCATTGAGGCTAGAGATCGTAGATAACTCAGGCCGTTCATTGATTATGGATGAAGGTTACGATTCGAATTTAGATTACGAAAAGTTCGAGATGAAGTTGGATGATAACGAACTTATTCTTGGCTACTTGTACTGTTCTTATCACCACGGGCATTCTACCAAGGCGCTGATCGAGAGCTTTATTCAACTGTTATCTCGAGCTATTTATTATAATCGCGCTCAAAAGAAAGCCGAACAGCTTATTATTATGGAAGAACGTGCGACGATCGCACGTGAGTTACACGATTCACTAGCTCAATCACTGTCATACTTGAAAATCCAAGTTACATTATTAAAGCGTGTGATTGGTAAACTACCAGAGCAGCAACACAGAGAGCAGTCAGAGCAAATAGCGTCGGAAATCGGTAATGGTTTAGCAGACGCCTATACTCAGTTAAGAGAGCTACTCACCACATTCAGGTTGACCATAAAAGAGGGCAACTTTGGAGATGCCTTGAGCACCATGCTTGAGGAACTCAGTGAAAGAACCGATGCGAAGATTAACCTCACCAATAATCTTTCATCGATTGAACTTGATGCACACAGTCAGGTTCACTTGCTTCAATTGATTCGTGAAGCAACAATAAACGCAATAAAACACGCCAATGCCGACTTGATAGATGTATGCTGTATCGATGAGGACGGTGAAGTGTTAGTCGTGATTAAAGATAATGGAGACGGCTTTGACTCAAGTAGTTCTAAAATGAACCACTATGGGATGAGCATTATGCAGGAGCGTGCGGCAAGACTGAATGGCGACTTAACGATTGAAACGGCTCAAGGTGAAGGCTGTACAGTCATATTGAAATATAAAAGTTTGAAGGAAGTTAAAGTTGACGATTTGTAAAGTAATGCTGGTTGATGATCATCCATTGATGCGCAGAGGTATAAGCCAATTACTGAGCTTTGAAGACGAATTCGAAGTGATTGCAGAAGCAAGTAACGGTACTGAAGCAGTTGCTCTCGCTCATGAAGAAGAACCTGATTTGATCCTTTTGGATCTCAATATGAAGGGCATGTCTGGGTTAGATACCTTGAAAGCACTTCGTACTGACGGTTCAAGCGCAAACATTGTAATCCTGACAGTCTCTGACAGCCCTGCAGACATTGAAGCGATTGTAAAAGCGGGCGCTGATGGCTACCTGTTGAAAGACACTGAGCCTGATGAACTGATCGAACTGCTTAAGCAAGCACACAGTGGCGACAAAGCTTACAGCAGTGTGGTTGCTCGTTACCTAAACGACGCTGGCAGCCGCAATGACATCTTCGATCAACTGACTGAACGTGAAATGCAGATCCTTCAAGAAGTCGCGAAAGGTTACCGTAACAAGCAGATCGCTGACCATTTGTTCATTTCTGAATCGACAGTTAAGGTACATATGAAGAGTCTGCTGAAAAAGCTACAAGTGCCTTCACGTACCGCTGCAACCGTTCTTTACCTAGAACGCTACGGAGAAATGAAGTAGGGCTTGTTCCTTTGAAATTAAACTATTTCAAGCCGTGCTGCTTATTCGTATCTCCACAGCTTTAACGATGTTGAGAAAGTGATATTAAAAAGGCGCTGAACTTATTAAGTTCAGCGCCTTTTTGTTTAAGCATTTTATATCTGTATTGGTGTTCTTCGTGTTCTGTGCTTCGTTAATGGAACACAGGAACTTGAGGCTTAAGCCGTCATTGGAACCAATACCAGCGTACCGAAGATAACCGTGATAAGACCACAGATTACTGGTACCGATGTACGCTTAACAACTTCGAATGGGCTGATTTTACCCATACCTGATGTTGCTACTACTACGCCAGATACTGGAGAGATAGTACGACCTAGGTTTGATGCTTGAAGCATTGGGATAATTAGGAACGCAGGGTTTAGTCCCATTTTCGCTGCTAATGATGGTGCAAGTTCTACGAAAGCATAGAAAGGTGCGTTACCAGAGCCTGTCGCGATAGCGGCAGCAACCGTAAGACCTGTCAGGATAAGCATTAGTGCGATACCGCCAGCGCCTGCTGCTTCAGCAAGGCCAATTAGGTTATCAATCGCGCCGATAGACATTAGCCCTTGAGCAAATACACCCGCCGCAACCAACAGCATTACCACGCCTTTAAATGCTTCTGCCATGCCTTGGTAACAAGAATCTAGGTCTTCTAGCGTTTTCTCACCGTCGAACTTCTTCACAACGTAGTCGATGATCGCGCCAACGAAGATAGAACCAACAACGATAGTGTAGATATCAAGCTTAAGGCCTGGGATAGTACGGCCGTTGAATAGGAAAACACCGATGATTGGTAGGAATGGTAGAGCAGCGTAGAAAGCGGGTGCCGTTGTTTCAATTTCAGAAACGTCTACTTTTTCCATTGGTGTGTTTTCTTTCTTATCTAGGTATTTGTTCCAGAAGAAAGCAGCCGCAGCCATCACGATGATTGCACAGATAGACACTGGCAGTACCGTTTGAACCGCAAACACATCTAGGTCTAAGCCTGATTTTTCTGCAGCGATAACTACGTCACCTGATGTAGGAGAAAGAATGATTGCTGCTGGTGAAGCACATACCGCAACCGCAGCAGGGCGAGAGATACCCATTGCTGTCATCATCGGGAATAGTGTTGCCATCAATAGTACGCCAAGGCCTGTTGCAGAACTTACTGCAAGAGACATTAGACACGCTACTATGTACGCAGCAACAAGCAGTGCGTATGGAGATTTGATTACAGACAGTGGCTTAGAGAACTGTTTAACTACCACGTTGTTTGCGCCGATGTGAGTCATATAAGAAGCGAAACCACAAAGAAGCATGATTTGCATGCCTAGGCCGCCGCCACGGTACTGAAGCATGTACTTAACGAATTCTAGTGAGTCGGTAACCATGTTACCTGTTGAAGCTACCTTAGCTGGTAAAACTGTGTGACCAATAAGGCCAGTAATAAGAAGTAGGGCAAGGCCAGCAGTTAATAATACGCCCGCTGCCTTATAGCCTTTTACAATAAAGTAACCAACAGCGATGGTAATCACTAATCCGATCAAGAGCTCTAACATAGAAATCTCCACAAAGTTTAAAAAATATAAGAAAGTGTTTCAGAATATGACAATGAATGTACAGAAAACTGCACTGTGGCACGAGGCATAGTTGAGGTTGATATGATCTAAGACAAACATTTTTTGCGATGTTAATTGTGGTTGTAAATCATACATAACTACTGTTGTTTAGATGTTAATAAACAAATTATATCGCTCGCTAGAATATAGCTTGGATCATTTTTGTTGTGCGAGGTTGCATATGAAGGTTTTGGTTTATAAAATTATGATTTTTCTAGCTTAGTGGTAGAAATCAAAAGGAAAGGGTCATTTCTTACATTCAGGAAGGTATTTTTTGAATCTGAAGATTAGAAGATTAGAATCTGACGCCTACTTTATTTGGGAAATAGCAGACGCCAGAGTTAAGTCACACAAAAGTTACAGAGTTCGGCCTTTTGGTGAGGAAAGGTTAGTTGATATTTACGTCCGGATCCGAAATAGAATAAGCGGGCAAGTCAGCACAAGCGACCTTCTTGCAGAAATGAATCATCCCGCGTTGAGTCACCAACAACAGTTCTTTGTCGTTCAGTGGAATGTAGGTCATCGCATCGGAAGAAAGCACCGCACCTTCACTGATCATGACTTTCTCATAAAACGAGAGATCTCTATCTGGGATGATCTGCTCGTGTTGAGTCTCCTTTTACTGAAGATCGAGAGTCTGAATGCACCATTGATGAGTTTGACCCGAAAGAAAACTGCCCACCACTCTATGAATGGATTACTAATGCTGATGGTGGCTTCCCTACTGCTGAGATGTCATCCCCTAATGTAATTGAATTCCTCAATATCACGGTTGATATTTATTTGCCAAATTACGAAGACACTCCAAGGCCGATAGAAACGTCGACCGGATTTCCGACTGCGATATTCATCCACGGTGTTACTGCGGAGCTCGGTACAGCATCGTTGATGGCTGCGGAATATACAAAAAAAGGTTATGCCGTTGTTGCGATTGATATGCCATATCATGGGGAACGAATGCGTTATGACAACACTGATACTGACCCCAACGATGGCGAAAAAACAGGAGTAGAAATCAGTGCTCGAGCAAACAAGGCGTTCTTCATCAATATTGATTCTACTTTAGCGCTTCGTTCTAACCTTCAACAATCTGTCTCCGACTTTTTAGGTCTTCGCTACGCGTTAAGCCAAGAATCTTGGGTAAAAAAGGATGATATTCATTTAATAGGACAATCACTAGGGTGAATCATGTCAGTGATGGTGAGTGAATTCAGCCAACCTACTCGTAATTTGGGTGATAACTCAGACTTTGCATTTAACACGGTGAACTTTGTTGTACCTGGGCAAGGGCTAACTAATCTGGTTTTGTCTTCGCAAACCTTAGGCCCAGAAATGTCCGAAGGTGTTAAGAAGTCTCCTGATGTTCAGCGTGGTATTGCTGAGACTGTCATTCCTGATATCTGTACCGCAGAGGCAACAAACCAGCAGTGCATTGAAGCACTTCGTGAGTTTGTCGCACTTTCAACAGATAACGCGCTGCTTGTGAGTTAGTTGGAGAATGACATCTTTGATCTGGTTGTAACTGACCTTAAACAAGGGGTTCAAGCAACGATTGATAGCGCTGATCCTGCTAGCTTCATCTCTCGTCAAGTTGAGGCTGAGCAACCAACGCTTTTGTTAGCAGCCGTCGGAGATTGTGGTGAAACCTGTGATGTAGGTGTCGATTACGTGCCAGACAGCGTAATTCCAAACACGGCACCAGATAACATTCGCACTGGTACCGAGCCACTTATTACTGCACTTGGGTTAGATCCAATAACAGGCACATCAGACAATAAAAATGAAAAACGTGGCGCTGTTAGAACTACCACGGGTGGGCACGGTACATATTTGTTCCCGTATGAAGGTCCTGTTGATGAAGACGGGCTACCAGGTATGCCGGGAGAAAACATGTCTGACGTGCGTGAAGCGGTGACAACTCAACAAATCGCCGTTGCTTCAATGGTAATGAGTGACGGTGCAGTAGTTGTCATTAATAACGAAGATCACATCGAAACAGAGGTGCCTGAAGATGAAGAATAAACTTTTATTGGGCACTGCCGCCGCTCTTGTCCCTTACCTGACTAATGCGGCTGGATTTCAACTTAACGCGCGGTCTGCAACAAGCTTAGGCCGTGCATTCGCCGGTGATGCTGTAATGGCATATATCGAACAACCTATGTTATCGGTAGGTGCTGTCTATATCGATAGCGGAATTGATGTGTCGAATGTCAGTTACACACCTTTAATGGGTGATACCACATCATTGGATGACCAAGAACTTAGCGCAGGTACGTTAGTGCCGAACATCCATTACGTCCATCCAATTCAAGACTCAAAGTTCACTTTGGGTGCTACCGTGCATTCCAATTTCGGCACTGATGTTGAGTTTGATGACTCATTTTCAGCAGATGAGTTTGGAGGAAAAACGGCACTCTCAAGCATCAACGTTGGCTTTGCTGTCGCTTATGAATTATCTGAAAAGATCAACTTGGGCGCAGGTATTGATGTTATCTACGGTGAAGGTGAAATTCACCGTAAGAACCTACTTGATGTTGATGCCGACGGTTTTGGTTTAGGTGCCAATGTTGGTGCAACGTATCAGGTAAATGAGCGCAATAAATTTGGTATTACCTACCGGTATAGCCCGGATATTGAAGTGGAAGGTGACATCACAAAAGGCGGAGTTGCTGCCGACAAGATGAATGTACCACTGCCAGATACATTGGAGTTTTCTGGTTGGCATCAACTTAACGAGCAATGGGCATTTCATTACAGCCTGCAATGGGTGAATTGGTCTGAGTTTGATTCACTGACTTCAGGCTCTTATGACGATTCAATTAAAGAGTATCGATGGAAAGACGCAGGGCATGTATCGGTGGGGGGGGACTTACACAATGTCGAAAGACGTCGTGCTGCGTGCTGGTTACATGTATGACATGTCTCCAACCGATGAGCTGACCTCTTTATCGATACCTGATGTGAACCGTCACTGGGTGACTGTTGGCGGAACTTACCACTTCACTGATGACAACTCGGTGGATGTAGGTATCGGCTTTATTATCGGAGAATCACAAAATATTGACGAAAGCCTGACGACGATTCCAGGAACGAGTTCCAATATTACTGCAGATGTTAGCGCTGATGCTGTTTTACTTGGTGTTCAATATCAACATCGTTTTTAACTTTTACTTTGGAGTTTAGAACGAGAACTTTAGGAATCATATAAACATTGCTGGGCTCGACAGTGAGTTGAGCCCAATCCTCATTATTAGCTGTTTTAGCATTATTTAAATAGCTGGAAGCTCATTAAGTAAAACAATCTGTTTGGCTCTGTTTGCCTTACATATCACTCCCACATTTGCCGAAGACTCGCCCCTGATTCCAGTGACCATTGAAAAGGCTCACAAACAAGCATTCACTTCTTCAATCAACGAAGTCGGCAAAATTAGAGCAACAGATTCTGCTGCATTGACCTTTAGCGCTTCCGACAAAATTCTCGAAATCCATTTCAAAGATGGAGATTCAGTTAAGAAAGGTGAGCTGATTGCTCAACTAGATAATACCAAAGCGAAAGCCGATTTAGATAAAGCGAGAAGCTCGTTAGCACTGGCGAAATCGAAATTAAAGCGAGTACAAGAGCTACTGAAAAAGCAGCCTGATTCAATGTCTCAACAAGATGTTGAAGAGCTAAAAGAACAAGCGAACCTTGCAGCCGCTGACTTCCGTCAGAAAGAGGCGCTAATGAATGATTATTTATTGGTGGCGCCTTTTGATGGCCAGCTAACGAACTTCACTCACTCAGTGGGCAGTAAGATTGATAGTGCAACCGCGTTGGTCAGTTTGATCAAACTCGATCCTGTCGAAGTTCAGTATTCAATTGGGCAATCGGACCTAGGTAATGCGAAGCTAGGACAGAATGTATCGATCCAAGTTGATGCATTTACTGATGAGGCTTTCTCTGGCGTCGTAGACTACATTGCTCCAGCTGTTGACGAAAGCTCAGGCCGAGTAGAGGTTCACGCGCACGTGACCAACCCAGAACACCGCTTGGTTCCGGGCATGTTTGCCAAGGTGAGTCAGATGACCAGTGAAGACTCAACGAAAATGGTCGTTTCTCAAAACGCGGTCCAAGCCAAAGATGCAGAGCGTTTCGTTTGGGTAGTAAATGGAAACAACATTGAACAACGAATCGTTGAGCTCGGTGTAAATACTAATGATGGATATGTCGTTGTCGAAGAAGGGTTACAGCTAGGTGATAACGTAGTAGTTACGGGCCAGCAAAACCTAAAGAAAGCCTCTTTAGTTAAGGTTATGAACCCGAATGTTGAGCAAAAAACAGTAGAGTTGATGCCTCAAAAGGTAACTGAACCGGTTGAACAAACCACTGAAACACTACTTGATGAACAATACCCTGTAGAGCCGACGGTTGATTGGACTAACGACTCAAAAGATTCAGAAGAAGAGCCAAATGCAGCCAGCAAAACTAAGGTGACTGCTGAGCAAAGTAGTCAATCAAACAGCAAGGAAGCGATATCGAAGGAGAGCACGAATGAAGCTTCCTGAGATTTGTATTAAGCACCCTGTGTTTGCGTCAGTTCTGAGTATCACCATTGTTTTGCTTGGGCTTTTGTCGTTTCAAAAGCTCTCAATCCAGTACTTTCCAGAACATAAAACACCGTCAGCAACGGTAACGGCTGCGATCAATGGTGCGAGTGCGGAGTTTATGTCACGCAATGTGGCAGATAAACTGATCACCGCGGCAACGGGTCTTGATAGTGTTAAGACCATGACCACGGATTGTCAGGAAGGCACGTGTAATCTAAAAATCATCTTTGAAGATGACATTAATGACGTCGAATACACTAGCCTGATGAACAATCTTCGCAGTAGTGTTGAGGCTATTGGTGACTTCCCGCCGAGCATGACCGATAAACCAACGGTCACCGACGACTCATCAGACACCAGTATGCCAAGTAATATCATCACATTTGTGAACACTGGCAAAATGTCTAAACAAGATATGTACGACTACATTAGCCAACAAGTTGTACCTCAGTTTAAACATATTCAAGGTGTTGGTGGTATTTGGGGGCCGTACGGCGGTAGTGAGAAAGCGGTGCGTGTTTGGTTGCAACCGGATCGTATGATGGCGCTCAACATGAGTGCTTCTGACGTTGTCGGCACTTTAAGTTCATACAACGCAACGTTTACCGCGGGTACCATCAAGGGGCAAGTGCGAGATTTCTCTATCAATCCAGTAAACCAAGTCACCAGCGTTGATGACGTGCGAGATTTGGTGGTTCGTGTCGATAATGGCAAGATCATTCGTATAGGTGATATCGCTGAAGTCAAAATGGGTGAAGAGAGCCTTACACCAAGTATTCTACGTGTAGACGACAACTTAGCAATGTCGATTCAGGTCTTGCCTCTCAAAAGCGAAAACCCAGTAACGGTTGCTAATAAAGTTAAGAAGCAAATTGATCTGATTCAACCTCAGTTGCCAGAAGGCATTGAGATGAAAATGGTCTATAACCAAGCGGACTTCATTAAAACGGCGATTGATGAAGGCTTCATGACTTTGGTTGAAGCGATTGTTCTCGTTTCTGCTGTTGTTGTCTTGTTCTTAGGCTCTGTTCGTGTGGCTTCGATTCCGATCATCACCATTCCCGTGTGTGTGATTGGGGTGTTTGCCGTGATGCATGTACTTGGTTTTAGCATCAATGTACTGACGATTTTGGCGATCATCCTTGCAATTGGTTTAGTGGTCGACGATGCGATTGTTGTTGCTGAGAACTGCTACCGTCATATCGAAGAGGGTGGGACACCGTTTAATGCGGCAATTAAAGGGTGTCGAGAGATCGTCTTCCCAGTGATTGCTATGACGTTAACATTGGCGGCTGTTTACTTACCAATTGGCTTGATGGCGGGCTTAACCGCTGACCTGTTTAGACAATTTGCTTTCACGTTAGCAGCAGCGGTCATTATTTCTGGGTTTGTGGCGTTAACGCTTTCGCCAATGATGAGTGCTTATTTAATGAAGCCTGTATCAACTCCGGCTAAGTGGTATCAAAAGGTTGATGCGAAACTGAATGTGTTATCGGATTTATACACCAAAGAACTGGGCAAATGGTTTGATCGTAAGGCTCTGATGAGTGGTATTGCTTTGGTACTGATCGCTTTATCTGCCTTAGCGGTTTGGAAAATGCCTCAAGTATTACTTCCAACGGAAGATACCGGTTTTGTTGAGGTGACTTCTACGCCACCAACTGGTGTTGGCCGTCAGTACCATTTAGATAACAACGAGCAGCTTAACAGTGTGTTCAAGGGTAATAGTTCAGTAGAAGCGAACTTATCTTACATTGAAGGTACACCGACTAATCACGTGTTGCTAAAACCATGGGGAGAGCGTGACCAATCTGCAGATGAACTGGTGAATGAGTTTATTGCCAAAGCGCAAAGTTCAGTATCTGCGTATGGTATGTCTTTCAAGGTTCGCTCTGCGGATAACTTGAACATTGCGACTAACATGATTCTCGAACTCACGACCGTGAACCGTGATACGACAGTCTTGTCTGAAACGGCGAGCAAAGTGGTAGAGGCACTAGAGAATTACGAGGGTGTGACCAACATTAAAAACTCGATGTTGCGTGACCAGTTACGCTATGACTTGTCGATAGACCGCAATGCGATTGTGCTATCTGGCGTGGATTACGGCAATGTCACCAATGCCTTATCGACATTCCTTGGTTCAGTGAAAGCAGCAGATCTACAAGCGGACGATGGCTATACATACCCAATTCAAGTTCAAGTAAACCTGAGCGATCTTGGTGATTTCAAGGTACTGGATAAGCTGTATGTGGATTCACAATCGGGACAAAGGCTTCCTTTGTCTCAGTTTGTATCGATTAAACAAGTCACATCGGAATCGAACTTCAAGACGTTCATGGGTAAAGACAGCGCTGAAATTACGGCAGACTTAATGCCCGGATACACGGCAAGTTATGTTAAAGCCTATATTGATGATACGGTTCCAAGCTTATTGAAACCGGCGCAGAGCTACGAATTCAATGGCATCGTTAAAGATCTAGTTGATTCAACCGCGGGCGCACAAGTGCTGTTCGTATTGGCGTTGATTTTCATCTTCCTGATTCTAGCGGCGCAATTTGAAAGCTTTGTCGACCCTATGATCATCTTGTTAACGGTTCCATTATGTATTGTGGGCGCGATTTTGACGCTGTCGGTATTTGGTCAAAGTCTGAATATTTACTCCAAGATAGGGTTGCTGACATTGGTTGGCCTAGTGACTAAGCACGGTATCTTGCTAGTGGAGTTTGCGAATGAGAAACGTAAGTCTGGCGCCAGTGCGCAAGAAGCGGCGATCAGCAGTGCTCGTTCAAGGTTGCGTCCTATCTTGATGACGTCACTCACGATGATCCTAGGCTCATTGCCGTTAGCACTGGCTGATGGTCCTGGTTCATTGGGTCGAATTAATATTGGTTTGGTACTGGTAGGTGGCTTGTCTGTCGGAACTTTCTTCTCATTGTTCTTAGTGCCAGTCGCGTATGTTGGTATGGCGAACCTAAAGCAAATGGACGTATTGACTCGATTGAGAACCAAACCAGCCTAATCTAGCTAATCGATTACGATTAACGTAATTGAAGATACAAAAAAGCGCCCACCAATATTATGGTGGGCGCTTTGTTATTTACGACTGCTAGTCGCCTGAACAAGCTAATCCGAACCGAACAGATTAAAACGAAGCGAAGCTATCTAGAATGGTGGAACCTATCTAAAATGGCGCGAAGCTGTCAGGCACAACCGTAGGGACAGTCCAACGCTGATGAGCGTCTACCGATTCCAATCCTGAGTTGTGCTGTGGGATCTGTCCGCGGTCGCCATACAACCACAATACGAAGTTAGATCGCTCACCACTGGTAATTGGCAACGCGGCGTGTGCTACGTTTCCTCGGTGGATCATTGCCATGCCGGGTGTAAATGTCGCCTCATTCATTTTGCCCGTTGCAGGGTCATAAAAGTTGAGTGCAGAGCCTGAAAACGCTTCATCGGGTAAATTCAGATTTATGTTGAGCGTAACAGAAGACGCATCAGTATGAAGGCGCAAAGATGTGTCTTTGTTCGCTTGATAATGAATAGAGAATCCAAATGTTTGCGTATCATACCCCATGATTTCTGGGAACAACAAACGCGCAATTGGACGCATGTAACTGTTGAGCAGTTTTCGATAACAAGAACAAGAAGGTTCTATATTGGTGACTAAAAACAAAAACAGCGCATGACTGAAGGAATCAATGCGCTGTTTTATGAGAGCGGGAGCTTATCGGGTTAGACCCTGCTGTTCGTTGTATCTAAGACTTAGTTAACCGTGATTAGTTATGATCAATATTGATCTTCGCGAAACTGACCGAGAACACTTGCCCTGCAAACTCTCTTGAAGGTTTTATTTGAGCGTAAAGGCCAGCTTTAAAGTAATACTCTTCCTCTAACCATGCCTTTGAAAGGGTCACTTTGTTGCCATCGCGGTCTTCTGTTTCGATACCCCAAGGTAAGAACTGCTCTGTTAATTCATCATTAATGAGTGTTGAAAGGTAAATACCCTGGTCGTTGAGACGAATTGTGTAATCCCAATCGAGGTTCGCAGGTGCATAGCCTAGGTTGACACTAAAAGGCTTACAGTCACTACAAACTTTGTTTCCTGACAGAAAGGAATCATTTAGAACGACACGTACTGGTTTGTTTTCACCATCCCACTGCAATTTCACGAGTGCTTGCTTAATGTCTTTACCATGGATTTGGCCAAGAACCACTTTTGGGTCACTACCCGTTACTTCTTTATCCGGAAATTGATCAACGCTCAGTGTTGCTTTTAATTCATGTGTTCCTGTTACTGCCCAGTTTTGCTCTTTAGTGCTGCAACGATTTTTGGAATCATAGTTGTAGAGCTCACGAAGTTCTGAGCGAACGTATTTTGTGTTTGGTGTAGTAGAAACTTGGCCGCCAAGATCTACTGTAAATTTGAGACGCTCTTTCCCGTTAACTGATTCACGAGAGAACCAAGGGAGATTGGTGCCGTTGGTTAAGTACTCTTTACCATTACATTCTTGGGGGATGAGCTCGGCTGCGCTGCTACGACCATTGTTGTAGTGATCGTCGCCACTGACAGGAAGGGTGATTTTCCATTGCTCTATGTTCCAGTTACAGTCGGTACATGTTGTAAGGTCTGCTTGATCGCTTTTTGCGTTAGCTTCACAGCCCGCGAGTAATAAACCGCTAGAAATAAGTGCAGCAATCTTGAAGTATTTTAAAGTTTGTTGAGATTTGAACATAAAAAGTAATTTGTAATACAAAAGGTGGGTGGACTTTAGCGATAAATTACGGGATTTTCATTGGTCCAAGAGTGGTTTTACATTTATCTGACAGAGCTTTGAGCGATCGATTCCAAAAACACATCTCAATACAATTTTTCTAAGTAATGGAAGTAGGTGTTGGGTCAATGAAACGAGGTTTTTTATAGAACCTAGTAATGATTTGCTGGACGATCACGCAAATCCTTTTGCATGCTCGATGGGGGAAACTTTTCTTAAAAGTCGTAGTTTAGATTCATTGAGCTGTAGATCTCGCTGTTACTTTGGTCTGAGGCAACAGTGGTGTTGTAAATGTATTCGGTATCAAACGTCAGTGCTAAATTGCACATCAGAATGTTCTTTAGATGGCCCTTGAGGTTGTAGTTTGTGTTCTCTTCACCGTAGGCCATGTTTGCGGTTGCACCCATAGACAACGTTTCTGTGAGTGTTAGCGAGCCATCAACACTGGCATTAACGATCAGTTCATAGTTCTCTTTGTTCGGAAATTCTTCATCGGAGGATTGTCGTTTACTGATTCGGTAACCCGGACCCGCAGAGCCTTGAAGCTTGATTCTTTCGGTATCGTAAAAGTGACGACCCAACCCGGTCGCGGTAATGAATTGTTTACGATAGGTGCCATAGTGATCGTGTTCAAAACGGGTTGTCGCGACTAAGTAAGTCACCTCGTTCAAGTCATAACTAATGCCATAGTTGGTGGTATAGCGATTCGTTCCATCTTCATCATTTTCAGCATCCGTATAATAGGTGTCGAACTGGACTCGTTGCCCCCAGTTTTCTTTTTTGTAGCCTACGGATATTCCAGAATTGATAGACAAAGATGAACTGGTGTTTTGAGAGTAGATAAAACCCAATTTGGTTAACGTCGTAAACGGTGATTCGTCTTCTAATTCCGACTTTTCTTCCAATATGGCTTCATCTTGTAAGGTTTGTTCTTCTGTAAGGTCAAGTTGCTCTGTAAGCTCAAGTGGTTCCGTAAGTACGGGCTCTTCGGTCGGTACCGTTTCTTCAGCGAAAAGTGGCATGGATAAGACCATTGCGACCAAAGGCAGCGGGCTGAAATAGAGCTTGCTTAAAGCTGTGTTTGTTATTGGACGTGTTGTTCTTGAGATAGCGTAGGTCGACATAATGGTTAGGTATATAAATGATTGAACACGACCAACCAAGAGTTAGTCGTGATGAGTAGTCAGTGAGCGAGTCGAAAGGTGAACCGAGTTACGACGCGATAGGCAAAGGGGAGAAGATAGTTTTAATCTCAGAGAACCCGTTGCCACGATGAGGGTTGAAATCTTCAATGTGCACAAAGAACTCAAGGAACTCAGAAGGTTTGTCGTCTTCAATCAATAAGAACTCCAGCAAGCCTTTCTCGATATGGCACGAAAGAATGGTTTCGTTGGAATGACTAGGAGAAACCTGCTCAACATTGATTACCACGCTTGTCTCGGGTAAGACATTGAAAGAGTCCTGAGCACATTTAAGAACACAGCTACACACATACTCTCGATACAAGGCATTACTTTCAGATAGGGAGAAGGTCTCTAGCTTTACCTCACCTTGGCACAATACCTTTTTCTCTTTAGGGATGACGTTGTGCTTATTAACCTGAATGTTGATTTCTAGCAGGTGACCATTCTTGTAGGTATTAAAGTTATGGTTGATCAATTTAGTGTCGACCACTGCGGCGTTGATAGGGTTCTGTTGCGCTTCAGAAAGGGCAGACAGCTTCGCTTGGCTATCGTTATTCAAAACACCTTTCGACAATCGATTGCCTTTGGCCCAGTAGCTGTAGTTCTGCACCCAATGTACAAATTCAGTTTTGTATTGTTCGATGTCTTTCTCAGCCGCTCTCTCAATATTGGCAGTGAGAGAATACAATTTGGATTTGTTGCCCAACAGCATGTCGAGCCAGTTGGGTTTGTACTCGTCGAGCGCTTCCATGGCTTTGACTTTATGGTCGAAGCGAACCGTTGGCATTACAGGTGCCGGTTCCATTGAAATCGACTCCCAATTCACTTTTGGTGTAGGAATGGTATGGACGGATTGGATTAAGTGCAGGTGTTGATTGAACAAGGTCACTTCATTGACCGCGTCCTCAAGTTGTTTGGTATTCATCTACATTCCTGTCGACGGTTGCTCTTGTCATTGGGTGTTCATTTTATGGTCAAAGCGTGCGAACGGTATTTGAATGAAGGTGAATGATCTTTCGTGAGGTTGTTTGATATCGGTTTAGGAATATTTGGGGAGGATGAAACTGGTGTTACGAGCAGGAAGTGCGCATTTACACAGAGAACAGGCGTCCTCTGTGTTGGTTAGGTGCAGCGCTAGATTAAGTCTTATCTTTGGCGTCTGGCGACTAAAGTGAATCGGTAATCGTTAGATGTGAAGTAGTTGCGACTGTATTCAAATACGGTGTTATTGGCGAGATAACCACGAGTACGTTTTTCAATAATCGGTTGAGCAGGGTCGATTCCTAACTGATGAGCTACATCTTCTGGTGGAAGGATCGGCACCAGTTCTTGCTCACTTCGATCAATCACCATGCCTTTGGTGTTTTCAATAAAGTCGTATTTTGATGTTTGCATCACTTGATACGTAAGGTCTGGGAACAGAGCAACAGGCAACCAGGTTTCTTCAACCGTGATTGGGTTGTTGTCGATGAAACGGACACGCTTTACGTAGAAAACCAATTCACCTTCTTTGATATCTAAGTGTTCAGACATCGCTAGAGAACAGGGCTTCATTTCAAAAGCCAAAACCTCACTGTGGGTAACGACATCCAAATGCGCCCACTTTTCTTGAAAGCTCGACTGTTTGTAGATGTCGTAATTGATCTTGTTCTCTTTGACGTAAGTTCCGCTGCCTTGAACGCTTTCAAGCTCATCGTTTTCGATCAGTAGTTTCAGTGCTTGCCTAACCGTTACGCGGCTTACCGAGAATACTTCACGCAATTGCGCTTCCGTTGGGAGTGCTTCTCCAACTTTATATTCTCCAGAACTGATCTTTTCTCTTATTGCATCGGCGATTTGGCGATACATAGGGAGTCTTGCCATTTTTGCCTCATTTGTGCGCTAGGACAACTAGACTTTGATTAACAACCTGTACCTTAAATACGTAATTTTGCTCTATATAAGCCTTGCTTTAAAGGTTAGTGTGAGCATCGTATCGGCGTTTTGTAGTACATATAATACAAATTAAACGATACATAACAAGCTTTCTTAAAGGATTTACCAATACAGTTTAAATACAAATTAAATACAAATATGTATTGGTGAGATCGTGATCACGGATTAAATGTCTTGAAGTTGTATTATTCATCTCGTCGACAGGGACGACTGTCGTACTAATCCGTGACTATGGGACAAAGGTTATGAAACTTACTACTCTAACGAATAAGTCGCTCGTAAATCTGCAAACTACTTTTAGCAGTCGAGAAGAAGCGATTTACGCACTTGCTGACCAACTGAATCAGCAAGGCAAACTGCACAACAAGCAAGAGTATCTTGATGCAGTATTTGCTCGTGAAGAGCAAGGCCCGACAGCGCTTGGCGAAGGCCTAGCAGTACCGCACGGCAAGACTGACGCGGTTAAAGAAGCTGGTTTCGCTGTTGCAACATTGAAAGAAGACATGAAATGGAAAGGCTTGGATGAAGACGAAGATGTGAATCTTATCTTCCTAATTGCCATTCCAAATGCAGAAGCGGGTTCTACCCATATGCACCTGCTGACCGAACTGACAACCACATTGGTTGATGACGATGTTCGTGAAGCGGTATTAAAAGCAACAACCGCTGATGAAATCTTCGCACTTCTTGATGGCGATAATCAGCAAGAAGAGAAACAAGACAACTTAGATACAAATGCGCCGACAATTGTATGTGTGACTGCGTGCCCTGCAGGCATTGCTCATACCTATATGGCTGCAGAATACCTTGAAAAGGCAGGTAAAAAGCTTGGCTACAAGGTTCATGTTGAAAAGCAGGGTGCAAATGGCATTGAAGATCGTTTGACGGCTGAGCAATTAAACAATGCCGTGGCGTGTGTTTTTGCTGCTGAAGTCGCGATTAAAGAAGCGGATCGTTTTAATGGAATCCCTCGTGTTGAAACGCCAGTTGCAGAACCGATTAAACACGGTGAGCGCATTCTAAACGACGCGATCGAAGAGGCTAAAAAAGGCAACGGTGCAGAACGCACAGTGGCTACTGATGACAAACCTAAGAAAGTGCCACTGAAAACAGAGCTTAAACAAGCGCTGCTTTCTGGTATTTCTTACGCAGTTCCTCTTATCGTTGCTGGTGGTACTGTTCTTGCGGTTGCTGTTCTTATCGCGCAAATTTTTGACCTGCAAGAGCTTTACGCAACAAAAGATTCTTGGTTGTGGATGTATCGTAAACTAGGTGGCGGCCTATTAGGTACATTAATGGTGCCAGTACTGGCAGCTTACACAGCTTACTCATTAGCCGACAAACCGGCACTTGGTCCTGGTTTTGCTGCGGGTATTGCTGCAAACATCATTGGTTCAGGTTTCCTAGGCGGTGTTGTTGGTGGTTTGATTGCTGGTTACGTAATGCGTTGGGTAAAAGAGCATGTTCGCTTGGGTCCTGCGTTTAACGGTTTCCTTACTTTCTACCTTTACCCTGTGATTGGTACTTTGGTAGCGGGTAGCTTGATGCTGTTTGTGATTGGTAAACCTGTTGCGTTCTTAAACCAAGGTCTAACGGACTGGTTGAACGGTATGTCAGGCACCAATGCGTTGTTATTGGGTGCGATTCTAGGTCTGTTTGTATCATTCGATTTAGGTGGCCCGGTAAACAAAGCTGCTTACGCATTCTGTTTAGGTGCAATGGCGAACGGTGTTTATGGTCCTTATGCAATCTTTGGCTCAGTAAAAATGGTATCGGCATTCACCGTAACGGCTTCAACCATGATTGCTCCACGTCTATTCAAAGACTTTGAGATTGAAACCGGTAAATCTACATGGCTACTTGGCCTTGCGGGTATTACTGAAGGTGCAATCCCAATGGCGATTGAAGATCCAATCCGTGTAATCGGCTCATTCTTACTAGGCTCTGTAGTAACTGGTGCAATGGTTGGTGCGGCAGGTATTGGTCTATCAACTCCGGGCGCAGGTATCTTCTCTATCTTCTTGTTACACGATTCAGGTTTGGGCGCATTCTCTGCTGCTGCAATCTGGTTCGGTGCTGCGATTGTCGGCACAGTGATTTCAACCATTACTCTTCTGATGTGGCGTGGTCACGCTGTAAAAAAGGGTAAGTTTGAAGCAAGTGCTGCAACACAGAACTAACTGAATTTTGAGCTCACTTATAGCTCGTCATTAAAAACACCATATAAAAAATAACGAACAACTTGGCTGTCCTAAATACCTGTGCTCCTAACGGTTTTATTCACACAGATTCTGGGCGTGGTTTTCTGCACCCTAAATTTAGTGGCAGCCAATTTTAACCCCTTGAAAAAATTTAATTTAGTCGTATTTGAGTTCGAATTTAGGATTTACTCGAAGCGACACATTTAGGTAAATGATTATGACTACATCACGCGTACATATTACTCCACACATGCACTGGGATCGTGAATGGTATTTCACAACAGAAGAGTCTCGTATTCTTCTAGTGAACAACATGGAAGAAATCATGAACCGTCTGGAGAGCGATCCAGAATACAAATACTACGTTCTAGATGGTCAAACTGCCGTGCTAGAAGATTACTTCGCGATCAAACCAGAGAACACAGAACGCGTAAAAGCATTGGTTGAAGCGGGCAAGCTAATTATTGGCCCTTGGTATTCTCAAACCGACACAATGCAAGTTTCTGGTGAGTCGATTGTACGTAACATGATGTATGGCATTCGCGACTGTATGAAGTTTGGTGATGCAATGAAGATTGGTTACCTACCAGATTCATTCAGCATGAGCTCTCAGCTGCCGATGATCTACAACGGCTTCGATATCACGCGTGCAATGTTCTGGCGTGGTTGTTCAGAGCGTCACGGCACCAACAAAACAGAATTCTTATGGCAGTCAAACGACGGCAGTGAAGTAACGGCACAAGTGCTTCCGCTGGGTTACGCGATTGGTAAATACCTTCCACAAGATGAAGAAGGCCTGCGTGCTCGTCTAGATAAGTACTTCCCAGTGCTAGAGAAACCATCGGTAACCAAAGACATCTTGTTGCCGAATGGTCACGACCAAATGCCAATTCAAAAAGACATCTTTGAAGTCATGGACAAGCTTCGCGAAATCTACCCAGATCGCGAGTTCTCAATGAGTCGTTACGAAGAAGTGTTTGAGAAAGTAGAAGCAGCACGCGACCAACTCGACACAATCAAAGGCGAATTCAACGACGGTAAATACATGCGTGTTCACCGCACGATTTCGTCAACACGTATGGACATCAAACTGATCCACGCGGAAATCGAAAACAAGATTGTAAACATCTTAGAACCTCTAGCGTCTATCGCTTGGACATTAGGCTTTGAATACCACCACGGTTTGATTGAGAAAATGTGGAAAGAGAGCATGAAGAACCACGCTCATGACTCTATTGGTTGCTGTTGTTCAGACAAGGTACACGCTGAAATCTTAAACCGTTACATCCTTGCGGACGACATGGCGACAAACCTAATCCACTTTTACAAACGTAAAATCGTTGACCATATGCCGGATCGCGAAGGTTGCGACAAACTGGCGATGTTTAACCTTTCTCCGTATGAGCGTGAAGAAGTGGTGAACACAACCATCACTAACCGTGCTCAAGAATTTTCTATCTTTGATGAAAACGAAAACCCAGTTGAGTACTTCATCCAAGACAAGCGCCAAATCGACCCAGGTAAAGTAGACCGTCAAATTGTTCACTACGGAAACTACGACCCGTTCATGGAGTTTGATATTCAAATCAAACGCACTGTACCAGCGATGGGCTTCACCACGTTACACATCCAAGGCAACGAGAAGGGTGCTGTAAAAGTCGCTGAGCAGAAAGACTACTTGCTAGAGAACGAATACTACCGAATCAATGTAAACGACAACGGTACTCTGACTATTTTCGATAAAGAAACAGAGCAAGTATTCGACCAAGTACTTCGTTTAGAAGACGCTTCTGATGACGGCGATGAGTACGATTACTCACCATCTCGTCAAGAGTGGCTGTTGTACTCAGATGAATTCCCGGTAGAAACATCGATTGACCACCAAGGCTTCCAATCGGTAGCGAACATCGCTTTCCGTATGAACGTGCCTGCAAACCTGGCAGAGCGTGAAGAACGTACGGGTCAAAACGGTTTTGTAGAAGCGCAATGCCAAGTGGTACTAAAACAAGGCTCTCGCCGTATCGAAGTTCGCATGGAGCTAGACAACCAAGCCGACGACCACCGTGTACGTGTGCTAGTACCAACGCCATTCGTTTCTGAAACTGTCGTTGCAGATAACCAGTTCGGTTGTATCACTCGCCCGACCAACGACCCTGCAATGGCGGTTTGGGAAGAAGAGAAATGGAAAGAAGCGCCAGTTCCTGTGTATCAGTTAATGAACTTTGCAGCGCTAGAAAACGGCAAAGCAGGAATGGCGATCATGTCGAATGGTCTGCGTGAATTTGAGGTGATTGCATCTCAAGGTGATGAAAACAGAGATACCTTCGCACTGACACTGTTCCGTGGTATCGGCGTGTTGGGTAAAGAAGAGCTATTGCTTCGTCCGGGTCGTCCTTCTGGTATCAAGATCCCGACCCCAGATTCACAAGTGCGCGGCAAGTTAGTGTGTGAATTCACACTGTGTGGCTTCTCAGGTAATCACATTGACGCGAATATCATGGCGCAAGCACGTGACAATGTCACTCAAGTCGAATGCTACAACAAGATCCCTTATAACGCGATGAAGCTGAATGTGGGCGAACAAAACCTACCGATGAGCTTCAGCTTGCTATCGAAGCAACAAGCAGGTGCGGTATTAAGTGTGCTTAAGAAAGCTGAAGACGAAGATGCGTTGATCATGCGTGTCTACAACCCAGCAGAAACGGGTTCAGTATCGGATTCAATCTCTTTCACTCAAGCGGTTTCAAGCTGGAAAGAAACAAGCATGGACGAACGCGTTCGTGAAGGTGATATAGCAACTGAAACCTTTGGCGACTTGTCTTTTGGCGAATTGGCATCATGCCAAGCAAAAACATTCCAAATCAAATTCTAATTTCGATAACCCGCTCACCTTGGTGGGCGGGAATGGTGAACGACAATGAAAATTGTAATTGCCCCTGATTCATTTAAAGAATCACTCGACGCTCATCAAGTTGCGTCTTGCATTGAGCGTGGATTTGCTGACGTTTTTCCTCACGCAGAGTTTGTGAAAATGCCGCTCGCCGATGGCGGAGAAGGCACAGTAGACGTGTTGCTAGAGGCTCTCAATGGTAAGAAAAAACGGCTGCAAACGACGGATCCAATTGGACGTGAATGTACGGCTTATTGGGCTTCACTTGAGCAACAGGTTAATGGAAAAAGTGTAAATACTGCTTTGGTGGAGTTTGCCCAAGCATCGGGATTAGACCGATTAAGAGTAGAAGAAAGATCACCTTTAACCGCATCTTCGTTTGGCACAGGGCTATTGATTAAAGATGCTTTAGATCAAGGCGTTGAACAAATCACTATCGGCTTGGGCGGTAGCGCAACCAACGATGCAGGTGCTGGCATTTTACAAGCGTTGGGAGGCAAGTTATTAGACAAGCAAGGCAACGAGTTATCTGGTGGCGGCGCAGAGTTAAGTCAGCTAGCAAGCATCGATCTTGATGGACTGCACCCTAGATGTAAGGAAGTGACGTTCGTAGTCGCGTGTGATGTGAATAACCCATTATGTGGCGAAAGCGGAGCAAGTGCCGTGTTTGGTCCACAAAAAGGTGCATCACAAATTCAAGTTCAACAACTTGATGCTGCCATTGGGCACTTTGCCGATATTGCTCTGGCCCACACCGGTGTTAATCATCGCGACAGCACGGGCTTTGGTGCAGCTGGTGGCACGCCGTTAGGACTAAGCTTAGCGTTTAACATCCAAATTAAAGCGGGTATCGAGATGGTACTGGATGCGTTGGATGCGGATAAGGTACTTGAAGGTGCTTCATTGGTTGTGACAGGTGAAGGGCAGATGGATAACCAAACCCTGCAAGGCAAGACTCCATTTGGTATCGCTCAGCGTGCTCTTAAGCAGGACATTCCAACCATTGGTATTGCTGGCTCTTTGGGTAAAGACGTTGAAAAGCTTTACGGTTCAATGTCTAGTTTATTTGGAACCGTGCGTTCACCTCAGTCTTTAGACCAAGTTTTATCAGAAGCGAATCAAAACCTGACTCGCACTGCCCGTAATATCGCCGCCACGCTCAAGCTTGGTGGCCAGATTTTTAATGAGAAGTAATTATGTCTCTATTTAAACTCGACAACGTTATTCAAAACTACGCATGGGGAAGCAAAGACTCCATTAACCAACTGTTTGGTATTGTGAACCCAAATCAAGAACCGCAAGCTGAGATCTGGATGGGTGCTCACCCAAATGGTTGCTCAAAAGTAGGTGATACCGGTGAATCGCTTTCTCACATGATTGATGAAAACAAAATAGACGTCTTAGGCGGGTATACGGCAGCACGTTTCGGTGGATTACCTTTCTTGTTTAAGGTGTTGGCCGCTGAAACACCGCTATCGATTCAGGTTCACCCGAACAAGCGTAAATCTGAATTAGGTTTTGAGCGTGAGAACGCACTCGGCATCCCTTTGAATGCGTCAAATCGTAACTACAAAGATCCAAACCACAAACCTGAGCTAGTTTATGCGTTGACCTTCTACAAAGCGATGAATGGCTTTCGTCCAATCAACGATATCATAGCCTTGTTCGAAGAAGCAGATATTCCTTCGTTAGCGATTGAGCTTAATGTACTAAAAGCCAATGACGACAGTGATTCTTTGAAGTCTTTCTTTAGCGCCATTATGTCTCTTGAAGGTCACCGCAAAGCGTCTGCGCTTAATGAGCTTTATGCTGCACATGCGCGACCAGCCAAAACGGTCATGGGGCGTGAAGCTCTTCAATACAGCATTGAGTTCAAGCAGTATTATCCAGGTGATATTGGCCTATTTGCGCCATTAATGCTTAACACGGTCGAACTCGCACCCGGTGAAGCCATGTTCCTATTCGCAGAGACCCCACATGCTTATGTTCAAGGTACGGGTTTAGAGATTATGGCAAACTCAGACAATGTGCTGCGTGCCGGTCTCACTCCCAAATATATCGATGTCCCTGAGCTTATCGACAACACGATCTTTGAGCCGATTAAGCCAGAAGATATCCGCCTTAAGCCTGTATTGAAAGAGGGCAAGATGAGCTATCCAATTCCAGTGGATGACTTTGGCTTTGATATCTTGTCTGCGACTGATGAGAGCAAGTCACAGTATCTACGTAGCGCGGAGATCTTGTTCTGTGTGGAAGGAGAGGCGACCGTGACTTCAGAAGGACGGTCAGTTTCTCTTAAGCCCGGAGAGTCGGTCTTTGTAAGTAGTAATTCAAGTGTTTACCAATATCAAGGGAATGGCATTTTGGCTCGTGCTTTTAACTAGTGCCCCCGTGCTAGCGAACAGCAAAAGAAATGTCAGAGTGCCACTGTAAAGTGGTACTCAGTATTGGATTGATGGTTGTTACCTATCTGTCTTTGACAGTCATGATTATTGACCATACCCGCTACTCTGGCGGGTTTTTTCATTATTAGAACGAGCAGATATAAGCTGGTAGAAAAGACAAACCCTGCAATCAGAGCAGGGCTTTTATTGAATCAGTATTGAGTGACTGGCTAAGCAATATGCGTCATTTTGTTAAGCATGAAGGTTTCAATACAACCTTCAGTCGCAGCCATGTAGTCAGCGATGTGTTGGCTCGCTAAGTGTTTCTCTAGATGAGCTTCAGACTCCCAGTTCTCATGAAAAACAAAGTGAGCAGGGTTACTGTTATCTTGGTGCAGATCGTAGTTAATACAGCCGTCTTCAACACGGGTTTTATCGATCAGTTTAATCATCTCTGATTTAACTAACTCAGTTTTGTCTTCTTTAGAGACGATCGTTGCTATAATAGTCAGCTTGCTCATTTTCAATTCCTCGGCTTTAAACTCGATAAGTTCCAGTAATATAGCCATATTTTAGATTGAAGAAAGAGCTCGGAAATCCAATAACTATGGCTCTTGGCATCCACAATTTGAGTTTGAGAACATAAAGCTAGTGGCATATCTGTCAGGGGCTTTCGAACAATAAGCAAACAGCTTTGTTATTGGTGTGTTAAACGTATTGTTTTGGCTTAAGCATACTGCTCAACCGTCATCGCCCAATTTTTCTTCTGCTGTTCGAAGTTCATCTTGATTTGCTGATAACGAACTTTAAGTACAGAGTGTTCGTATTTTTTCACCACGTCTTCACGCTTGCTTTCAAGTAACTGCTTTTTAACTTCGTAGTACTCATTCATGTTTGACACTAGAGCATCAAACTCTTGTTGAAGCTTGTCTGCGATTTGTTGCTTGTCGGCACGGTGCATGATCTTTTGCTGTGTGCGCTTAAGTAGCATGGTCGCTTCAGCTTTTTCAATGCGGGCTTGAGGTGTTTTCTTTAGTTTGCTTGCTAAGCCCATCAATGAAGCACTCTTAATCAACCATTTGGTTGGATCGTATTGCCACCAGTAAATGCCATTGCGGTAGTCATTCTCAAAGATGTGGTGGAAGTTGTGGTAGCCTTCGCCGAAAGTGAGTACTGCTAGCACACCGTTATCACGCGCTGTGTTTTTGTCAGTAAAAGGTTGGCTACCCCAGATGTGAGCAAGAGAATTAATGAAGAATGTTGTGTGGTGGTTAAGGACCAAACGAACCGCACCTACGATTAACAACATGCCAATCACGTCACCGTAAATCACGCCTAATGCGATAGGAACACCGAAGTTCATGATCAACGCTAGAAGAACGTAGTGCTTGTGCTGCCACATTACGATCTTGTCTTTCTTCAGGTCACGACAGTTTTCATAGTTTTCATACATTGAAGTGCTGTAGTTACGAATCATCCAACCAATGTGCGAGTACCAAAAGCCGCGTTTCGCAGAGTACGGGTCTTTGTCATTGTTATCGACATGCTTATGATGCACTCGGTGATCGGAAGACCAATGGAGAGCGCTGTTCTGCAGGGCAAAGGCACCACCCAAAGCAAATAGGAATCTTAGGCTTGAATGTGCTTCAAATGCCTTGTGAGACCATAAACGGTGATAGCCCGTCGTGATCGACAGATTACAAAACGTAAAACAGATCGCTAGCCATATCCAGTGCTCCATTCCATAGCCAAAAAAGTAGCCATAAACGGGAGCCGCAACAACAGCAAGCAGCATACTAAAAGAGAATACAAAAATATTAAGCCAGATTAACGGCGGCTTTTTTGTTGATGGTTTGTCAGCACTATTCATTAGCAAATTTCCATTGGGCTTACATCTGTGCGCTAGAATATCAGCGTACACGTGTAAGTCAATATTGAAAGTGTAAACGTGTATTAGTATGTTTTGCTTAAATATTGTATAAAGGTAGTGTGAAATGTAGTAGCAAGTCATAAATGGAAGTACTAAGGGCTAATAAATGGAAATTAAGGTAGCTGAATATAAAGATTATGAGCGGATTGCCCAATTACATGCGGATAGCTGGAAGCTATATTACCGTGGCATTCTTGCTGATGATTACCTAGAACATGATGTTTTGGAGGACAGATCTGTTATTTGGCAGACTCGTTTGATAAATCCTCCTTTCAACCAACATGTTTTACTGCTTGAGGAAGGCGGTTTACTGGTTGGTTTTGTCTGTGCGTTTGGTAATCACAACTTTGAGCGTGGCACGTTCATCGATGCATTACATGTAGATAATAATTATCGCGGTCGCGGCGTAGGTAAGCGCTTATTGTCTGAACTGTCGAAATGGTTACAGCAATACTATTCTGACTCAGGGCTTTACCTAGAGGTGATGTCTGAAAACCATCAAGCCATTGCATTCTATGAAGCGATTGGTGGTAAAGAAGAGCTGGAACAGGTTTGGAACGCACCGTGTGGCAGCCAAGTGAACGAAAAAGTCATCTCGTGGGGTTCTCCGGTCGAACTGGAACAGAAGACAGCCAGCGCAGCGTATTCTTAATATTTTCTTGCTGACGAAGAGTTGGCTGAATAAGAGTTATTTTGAATATAAGTTTTTTGTTTTAATGCAGATTTTTACTGAAGACACGTTAAAACTGAAACCGAAAAGTCAAAGCCCCGAGCATTTAATTGCTCGGGGCTTTTTAATCGCTGTAATCATTATGAGAGGGAATAGTAGAGCTTGATAAAAACGGCTAATCACACCAAGTAACTTGGTTCCTGCCGTTTTTCTTCGATATGTAGAGCGCTTGGTCAGCATCGTCGATGAGCTGCTCGACAGAGCCAATAGCGAGCGGCGCATACTTTACTCCGATCGAAATGGTGACTTCTAACCTCAGACGAGATGGGGACGCTAGAAGGGAGTCAACCAATGATTTTATTGACGCTTCCGTTTCGCCTTGCACCATTACGAGAAACTCTTCACCGCCATATCGAAAACAGTTGCTACCGTTTGGCAATCTCTTTTGAATCTCTTCCGCCAATTCTTTGATTACCATATCGCCCATTTGGTGCCCGTAGGTGTCATTAATCGATTTGAAATGGTCGATATCGATCATGATTGATGTAATCGATAGCTGACGATTGATACTCGGTTCTATCACTTGATGAAGGTACAGGCGGTTGTAGCAACCCGTAAGTGCATCTTGATAGGAAAGGGCTTCGAACATATTAGACTGTTTACGCAGCTGTATCGCTTGTTTGCGCAGTTGTTCTGATTGCGCGAAACGCTTATGCACTTCTAAGTCACGCCTAATACAAGCAGCCGAGATTAGGATGTAGGCAGAAAGGTAGACTGAAATGGTCTCTATCTCATGTTTAGGTTCTGCTTCATAGAGCAATGGAGCGAGGCCAATAAGATAGGAGGAAAAGATAAAAGAAAGCGTTGTGATGCTGTACTTGGCAGACAATCTTGAAAAGGTGCCGATGTAGATCATGACGAGAATGATGCCACCTTGGTAATCGAAATTGTTCAGCTCAACAGCCAGTCGACCAACATAGATCAAAAACAGTGAGCTAATAACAAGGAATATGCTCTCGACGAGTTCTAAAACGTTGGTTTTGTTTTTAATGCAATATCTGGCGACAACCATCATTAATATAAAGAGTATGAATCGTGAAATGACGGGGCCGAGGCACTCTGTACCAAAATGGATGTAGTCGGTGACAATAAAAGCGCAGAATATTGAGATCGGGATGTAGATGAAATTTATGTACGGCAAATAGATTTCATTATCGAAATAGGTTTTAAATCTCTGATTTTTGAACCCAGAATAGGAGCGCATTGAAAAGCTAGCCGTAATTGATACACAATAATTTGCGTAGTATGTCACAGTGTTTGTGATTGTAAACGGCAGTTTCTATAGATTTGTCAGTATGTTAGCTAGATCAACAAACCATGGGGACAATATTCACGTTCTAAAGTATATAGAACGCGAATATCTTAGTAGCAGGTGCGAGAGTGGTTAATAAAAAACACTTAGAAAGCTAATCGCGATTAACGCTTGTTCTTCAAGTAACGTTTACGACGCTCTTCTTTCTTCTTCGCTTGCTGTTCAGCTTTTAGTGCTGCCGCTTCTTCAACTTCAACCAATTCTTTAGTGATCATTTCAGGTAGCTCTAGAGTAATTTTACCTAAAGTACCGTTACGCAGTTCGTGAAGTAGAATCTCAGAACATTTGTGAAGGTCGATATGACCACCTGCACGAAGTGCACCACGCTTGCGGCCAATCGCTTCCATCAACTCGATGTCTGATTCTGGCAACTCTTCGATTTGGTAACGTTCTTGCAATAGGTGAGGGTATTGCTTTGCTAGGTACTCAACTGTGTAGAATGCCACTTCATCATATTCCATCGCCGTGTCTTTCACAGCGCCCGTTGCTGCTAGGCGGAAGCCACTGTGTGGATTTTCCACTTTAGGCCATAGGATTCCTGGAGTATCTGAAAGGATCACGCCGTTCTGCAGGTTGATACGTTGCTGGCGACGAGTTACCGCAGGTTGGTTACCTGTTACCGCGATTGTACGTCCAGCTAAGCAGTTGATGATGGTTGATTTACCTACGTTAGGAATACCCATGATCATAGTGCGAATGTTTTTACCCATCTGTTCACGGTGCGGTGCAAGTTTGCGAACCAACTCCATGACGTGGTTAACTTCTTCTTTAACGCTGGTAGTAATTGCAATCGCTTTAACGCCTTGCTCTTTCTCGAAGTGCTCAATCCAACGCTGAGTCAGTTCAGGATCCGCAAGGTCACGTTTGTTCAACACTTTTACACAAGGCTTATCGCCGCGCAGTGAAGAGATCATTGGGTTTTCACTACTGAACGGAATACGAGCGTCCAGTACTTCGATGATCACATCAACCTGTGGGATAACTTCTTCGATTTCTTTGCGGGCTTTATGCATGTGACCCGGAAACCATTGAATTTTACTTGCAACCATATGTATTTATTACCTTTTGTTTTTATGGTTAGGCTGGTGGGGTATCAGGTGGGGTACCAAGTGATGAAATTCGATTTTGGGGTACCAAAGGCACAATCCAAGTCACCCATAGCCACATCAGCAATTAATGTGACGATATTAACATTTTCTAGGTCATGGGAATACACTTGTTGAGCGTCAAAGTCTTGGCAAAATCTAAGTACGTTTTAACAAACTTTGGAATAAGTGAAATTCCAGAAATAGAAATAAGTTAACACTATACTGCACCGGTTCGCACCACAATAGTGAAAGGTCATAATGAGTAAACCACGTATAACAATCCGTTTTGATGAAGAAGTATATGCAGAGATACAAAAGTTAGCAGAAGAGCAAGATAGAAGTATCAACTGGTTAGTTAACCGTTTATTAGCTGACTCCTTGAATACAACAGATGACACTAAAAGTACTGAAGCATAATATAATGTCAATTCACCGCGCGATTACGTTTAGCCTATTGCCTTTAAGCCTGTTGTTTGGCTGTACGTCAGATTCTCATGTAACTCAGTCATCTGAGCTCACTACAACTAACAGTGGCCTAGCATCCTCAGGTAATGAAAGTCGCGACGAGGTGCAGGAACGAAGTAAGATCGCTTCTAATCAAGACGTGCAAAATAAAACACCAGATACTGATACTCTGATTTTGGAGCACGAGAGCCCAAATGAGCGTAGCCTTGGAGATGAACAAAGCTCAACAACTGAAAAACAACCTGAGACAAGTAATGTATCTAATTCACCTTTAGGGCCAGAAAGCGAGAAGGGGAATGAAAAGAAAACAAATATCGCAAGTAGTACTGTTACTGAAGAGAACCCCTTGGAGGGTGAAGAGATAAATGAACCTGGCTTTCACCCTCCCTTCAAAGAAGTTGAAAAGGCTAAATTACCCAAAACGTTGCCAAGTATCCAAGCCCCTGAGCATTTAGAGCATCCACTATCAGCAAGTATGGGTATTATGTTTTTGCTCGGTGAAGATTCGAAGGGTTACTACTTATACGGCGAAGGTAAAATAGCAGAAGGCACCTTTCAAAAGTTTATACGCTATGTTGACCACTATAAACTCCGCAATATTGAGCTAGATCGAATTATGATCCATAGCCCTGGTGGTCTGATGCATGAGGCAATGCTTGTAGGTCGTTATATGCAAGAAAATAATTGGAGCTCAGATAGTGACAAGCACATGCGTTGTTATTCTGCGTGTGGGTTCATTTTTGCGTCAGGCACGACTAAAAGAATGCAGTCTGGTGCTGAGGTAGGCTTTCATCGACCTTATCTTCCCCAAATAGAAGACACGCCTGAAATTATTTCAGCCATGTATGAAAGATATATACCATTTTGGATAGAGATCGATGGCGACCCTACACTATTTAATAAGTTTATGAAAAATTACGGTCGGGATGACATGTTAATCTTAACTACGGAAGATGCTAATGATTACTTAATGGTAGATATTTATAAATGATTGAAAAAGCAAATAGGCATAATGACGACATGTTGATCCAAATAATGCTGTTCATATTAGGTGCTCTAATCGTATGGTTTAATATACTTGGTTACGATATTTTGTTTCCAAATGATGATTTCTCGATAAACCCTTTCTCTGCACTCCTGTTTTTTACTGAAGCTGCGGTATTGGTTTGGACCTCTCAGGTAATCAAAAACTGGTATACAACAAGCCGTTTACTAAAAATGATGATATTCATTTTGGTGCCAGCATTTTGGTTTTTATGTTATTCAGGGATTAACAGTTACCTTAATTCTCTAGCGACAAGTGAAATTAGCACTGTAGAGAGTGAAATTGTCATCAATGATAACCGTAATGAGCTAATAAATAGCTTAGAAATACGACGAGAAAATATATCTAGAGAGCTCTCAAACTTAAGATCTTCAAATCAACGTATTGATATATCCCTATCAGAAAGTAATCAAAAAATATCTGAGCTAAGTACTAAATCAAGTGACAGACGTTTAACCCAACTTGATTGTAACGCTGTTGAAGATTGTCGAGTTTCGGTAGAAAACTATCAACAGCAAATCGATACGCTTTCACACAATATGGCGGTTCACCAAAAAGATAAAGAAGGTAACAGTGAGCGGATACGTAGGCTCGAAAGTGAACTCATTGATATTGATAGTAGAGTATCAGGAATGGAGCTTGAAATTGTAGAGTCACGAAATAGCTATGCTGGTACTGAAACATCGTTTAACCAAAAGAAAGAAGTGTATGAGAGTATTGTATTACAAGTGTCATCTTGGTTTGGCTTAACTCCTAGTAACCCGTTTGGTGTATTTGTATCGTTTATTTCTATGATTATTTACCCTGTGTATTTTATTCTGAATTTGCTGGTAAGCCTTAATACCGAAGAGCATAAAGAAATTAGAAAAACGAAGAAGAACAAAAAGGCAAAGCAAAAGGACTATCGACTAGCGTTTTATAATCGCATGATTAAATATTTTAGAGTCTGGGCACATCGTAGAACGAAGACTGTTGAAGTCGATAAAATTGTTGAAGTTCCAGTCGAAGTTGAAAAAGAAGTAGAACGAATTGTAGAAGTTCCTGTTGAAGTTGAAGTAGACAAAATAATTGAAGTGGAAAAAATAATAAATGTAGAAGTTGAAGTAGTAAAAGAAGTCGAGAAAATAGTTGAAGTAGAGAAAGAAGTCGAAAAAATTGTCGAGAAATTCGTAGAAGTTCCTGTAGAGATAGAAGTACCTGTGTATATCGACAAGATTCATAAAGTTAGTGAGCCGATGATAGTTAAAGAGCCTCAGATCATTATTCACGAACGAATTGTCCCTATCCCAGAAGATATTACAGCAAACGAGCTAGAGGAATTACTAAATGCAAAGCCTGGATCTGACGAAACTTCAAGAGTGGAACAGACTGAAATGGAAACGAGTTCAGCAGCGTAAACAACACGAGACGGAACTTGAAGAAATTGAACAGGAAACTGAGCGTTTAAAGCAGTTATTGGAAAGTGAAAAATTAGTTAGCGATATCGCAGATACAAAAACAGACCAAAGTACTGCAACGCTAAGTGATGAACATACTGAAGCAATATCAGCGCTTCATGCTCAGCAGCGTATAACGATTGAGCAAGAGAAACTTAAAGCAATGCAGTATGAAGCTGATTCAAAACTGCGTGATTTAGAAAGAGCCGAAGAAAGGCTGAACTCGAAAGCTAAAGAGCGCCGTTGGCGTACAAAACAAAAGCGAGCGGCATTTTGGCTAAACCAACTACTGAAAGCATTTGTCCTATTACTTATTGCGGCACTTTTAGCTATTGGGGTATATCGAGCTTATCGCTGGGCTACTGAAGAGCCGTTAATTAAAGAAGTATTAACGGAAGTTGAAGTAGAAAAAATCATTGAAAAAGAAGTCGAAGTTGAAACTATTGTTGAGAAAGAAGTTGAAATCATTCCTGACGAGTGTACTCAAATACGAAGAAATGGGCAGATCTTTATAGATTGTGACGGCACTAGAATAGATGGCGTTAATACAATCGGTGATTCTGGTATTACAGATGTGCCTGAGTTGCTAGGAGATTGATGGCGTGGAAAATGTTGATACGCAATTAATGGCTTTGCTGTCAGATCCGATGTTCAATTTAGCAGACATATTTCGGCCTGAACATTCGATATCAATTTTCCATCGTCAATGGGGCAAAGGGAAGATAATCAACGTTATCTCGAGACCCCTTGGTGGTTTTTACATAGATATAGAGTACTCAAATCATGTAAAAACCATATTGTCGACTTCATTGTCTGGGTATCTGACCAAAAATATTTCGATAGATTGTAATTTTCTTGAGATGTATTTAGGACGCAATGTAAGTCAAGAAAATGTCCATGTACCTTCCCTACAAAGTAAGGGGAGTGTCGAAAATCATATTATTAGTACTAGCGCAGCTAGAGATTCAGACAGTGAAGAAGAGCAATTAAGTAATTATATAAATATTTTCCATCGTATTGGAGCATCTCAGTTACATGAGGTGAACCAGTACATAGAACAGAAAAATAAATGGAACGACTTTCACTTACTTAGATCGAAAAACACCCATGCGAATGGAGCTACAGTGAACGGAATAGCTCCAAAGCACTATAAGTACTGCTGTGAAGAACTGGGTATAAACGCGGGAAACGGAACCCCATTAACTAACTACAAACATTGGTAAAAATAAATAATGTCAGATTTCATCGCTTCTATGATCGCCGCTTACACCGCACCCGCAATATCGGATCTATTCATACTAATCATCATGGCAGTATTCGGCTTGGGGTTATTTTTTAGTTATAAATCGGCCTATTCTGGGTTTGTAGCTAGCTGTCCTAATTTATTGACATCGTTAGGTATTCTAGGAACGTTTACTGGTATCGTCGTTGGCTTAATGGAGTTTGATCCCGCGAATATTGATGACTCAATAACTTTGTTGCTAGCTGGTCTTAAGACGGCTTTTTTAACAAGTTTAGTTGGTATGTTTCTATCCATCTTGTTTAAAGGGATAAATGGTCTTTTAACACGTACTGACGACGAAGTAATCGAAGATGTTGGGCCAAGTGAAATCTACAATGTGATGAATGCACAACTTGAATCAACAAAGCTGCTGGTTAGCTCAATTCAAGGTACAGAAGATTCGTCGTTAACTTCTCAAATCAAAAATTTGCGAACTGATATTAATGATGGAAATAGAAATGTTATGGCGCAATTAAAGCAAAAAGAAGTAAATGATGAACAGTTTGCTAATCAACTATGGAACAAGATGAATGAGTTTGGAGAATTGTTATCAAAGTCTGCTACTGAACAAGTGATCAACGCTTTAAAAGAAGTGATTGTAGAGTTTAATGACAAGCTCACTGAACAATTCGGTGAAAACTTTAAGCGCCTTGACGAATCAGTTAAGAAGCTAGTGGAATGGCAAGAGAATTACCGATTACAACTAGAAGATATGTCGACAAAATATCAGTTAGGTGTAGATGCGATTAGCTCTACTGAGAAGTCTGTTGCTAGCATTAATGAACGTGCAGAAACTATACCAGCAACTATGGAAAAGCTGCATGAAGTAATGGAGCTTGGTCATGGTCAAGTAACAGAGTTAGAAGAGCGGATGAAAGGCTTCTCTGAGCTTAAAGACAAAGCTGTAGAGGCAATGCCAGAAATCAAACAACAGCTTGACTCTACAATGTCAACAATTGATACATCTGTTAAAGCCGCATCCGATCATTATGAAAAAATGCTCAAAGAATCACAGGGCATAATTGATAGCTTTAGCACTACAGCAACAGATAGTGTTGAAAATATGCGCACTAATATAGAAACAGGTGTTGATAATTTGAATCAACGTTTCAGTGAAGGTGCTGATAATTTAACGGCTAACTTGGATAGCAAAACCGTTGAAATCTCTACTGCTTTAGCGACTGCATCAGAACAGTTTGTAAAAACAACCGATGACAGTATGACAGCGATGCGATCTAACCTTGAGTCTGGTGCGCAGGAAATCTCTACTCAACTGACTCAAAGTGCACATGATATTGGAGGTAAACTGGTTGAAGCTTCTTCCGATATCCAAGAGCAAGTAGGAACAGCAACGGGTGGTCTAAGTAATGTAACTAGTCATCTAACCGACACTACCGAACAGATTCGCCAACACTTAGAAGATTCAATCACAGAGTTAAATGGCCAATTGCGCGTTCTAGTTGCGGACATTAAAGAAGATTCGCGAGAGACGGGTAAGGTACTGAAAGAAGCAAACCAAGAGTTACTATCCAGCACTCGTGACATTCAATCTGAAACAACTGCGGCATTCACCAAGCTTCAGGACCGTTTAGAGACGACTCTAGAAGACGTCTTCCAAGTCCAGGCACAAGCGGTTCGTCGAACCTTTGATAGTTTAGAAGATCAAATTACCGAATCTGTAGGGCGTACAGGAAGCGCTGTTGAGAAACAGGTCGAAGTTCTGGACTTACAAATGCAGCAAGAAATAAACCGCACAATGAGTGAAATGGGTGAAGCGTTAGCTACTGTGACTCAACAGTTTACTCGAGACTACCGTCAGCTTGTGCATGAAATGTCGAATGTTGTGAACACAAAAATGGCTAGCTAATAATGGAAAGAGTAATAGGAAAAAGCAGCTCTAAAAGTGATGGCGGAGAGCACTGGCTCTCTGTATCCGACTTAATGGCTGGGTTAATGATGGTCTTCCTTTTTATTTCTGTTGCCTTGATGCGTGATGCAATGCAGGAAAGGGATAAAATTAAAGAAGTAGCTGAAACTTATCAGCAGACCCAGCAAGCAATTTATATTGCTTTGCTTGAAGAGTTTGCGAAAGATTTAGATACTTGGGGAGCTGAGATTGATAGGGATACACTCAGTGTCAACTTTACAGCTCCTGAGGTTTTATTCGCTAATGGCCGTGCGAACTTAACGAGTCAGTTTCAAATGATACTGGATGACTTCTTTCCACGTTATCTTGATACATTAGATAACTTTAAGCCAATTATTCAAGAGATTAAGATTGAAGGTCATACATCAAGTCGCTGGAATCATGATTCAAGCGATAACGAAGCATACTTCAATAATATGCGCTTATCTCAATCGAGAACAAGGGCCGTATTAAGCTATACAATGGCATTAGACGCCGTTAAAAATCAGCATTACGATTGGGTGAAAAGTAACGTTGCGGCAGTAGGGTATTCATCCTCAAAACTAATCCTTACAAGCAAAGGAAGAGAGGACGAGCAGCGCTCTAGACGAGTCTCGTTTCGTATTGTAACAAACGCAGAAGAACAGATTCTTAAGATTTTAGGTGCCGAATGAAATTAACCGTTAATTTTGGCAGCCTAATTAAAGCTGTGGATCAAATGGAGCCTGATGAAAAAGGGGACTTTCTCCTTGAATTTCAAGAGACTTCGATTGATAAAATTGATCTAGAGCTTGCAGAAGGGAAAGACGTTGAATTAAAAGACGTAGACGTCGATTCAGGCTTACTAAGCTACAAGGGTCGCCAGGTTCTTTTATATATCAAGGATCATGGTGGTAATGCGCAGTCAGTGATAAACACACCAGGAACAGGTAATCGTTATCATGTATCGGACTGTAGTACCCTCAAAAAAATGAGAGCAGAAGGTAGATTTGAAAGGTATGTAGCAACCAATGACATTTCCGGCGAGTTTACAATCTCAGGTAGTAAAGGTTATTTAGGGAGTTCAGTTGAAGGGAAGGCTAAGCTTAAAGTCTGCCAAAACTGCCTTACCCAGCTAAATTATAAAAGTTGGACAACTGGAGGTAACCGAGGCGAAATTTTATCAAACTTTAATATGGCTGAGTTTTTTCAAACGTACAGCTCATTCTTTCCTCATATGCCATCGAGGAAGTCTGATAATGCAGAAACAGATTATACCGAAGACTGGGCGAAAGTTTCTTCTCATTACCGAGTAGAGCAAGACTTTCAATGTGAAGAGTGTAAAGTCAATATGCGCTCAAACAGAGCGTTGCTTCACGTACATCACATCAATGGTGTTAAACCAGACAACAGCATTAACAACCTGAAAGCACTTTGTATCGATTGTCATAGTAAGCAGCCATTTCATTCGCACATGGCATTAAGGCACTCTGAACGTCAATTAATCAACCAACTTCGAAAAGAGCAAGGCTTACTAGAAAATGTTGATGGGTGGTCTGAACTATTTGGCTTCGCTGACCCTGGTGTTCATGGTGTATTGCATGCATGTAAAAGGCAGAACTTCAAGCTTCCCGAAGTTGCATATTACGTAAGAGATGAATTTGATGATCTTATATCCAAGGTTGAATTAGCGTGGCCAGATGTGAAATTTGGCGTTGCAATATCCAATTTAGATATTGAAGAAGCGAACGAGTGTGGATGGGATATCGTGAGCGTTAATGACTTTCTTGAAGGATACAAAACTAATGCTAATCATCTTAGGAAGGGGTGGTGATGAACGTACGCATAGACAAATTATTAGAGAGAATAATCACGGTTAACCACGCATGGAAGTTGTCACGTGAGGAGTTTGGTCAATCTTTTTGTGCAACCAAATCGTTCAGGTGGACTAAATCATCATTGCAAGCCACGTTGCTTCGAGAGTTTCCGAGTGAAACTTCTCTGAAAGTGGCTAGCGACAATGATAGTCACGATGGGTTGATGTATAGCGTCAGATTAGTTGATCCAATCGTGGTCAATGGTGTCGTTCGCAGCGATGCTGAGCACCTTCCCGGATTTATCGCGGAACAGATTTTTACCCCAGAAGAAATTACCCAATTACTAGCTCGTTGAGATCACTATGTCACCAATACTGTCAATAATTACATCCTCGATCGCGTTCATTAGCACAGAGATGATCGTCTCTGCTATTTTGATAATTTTTGCGTTCTCTTTCTATAGAAGCATTCTTGATCAAAGGAGTAATAAGTTTTTCCTTAATGAGCTATCTAAAACTGCTGATAAACAGCAAGGAGGCCTTTTTAAAATTGACGAGTTGACTCAATCTCAACAAGATTGGTTAATGACCCATCTACTTATTAATGAAAAACACAGCGAAACCATTTCCGTTGAGATGAAAGGTGACCTCTTGGTTTCCAAATCCTCACTAAATGCGATGCTACCTCATGTAGACCAAAGTAAGTACAAGTTGATCCCTGCAATCTTAACGAGCATAGGTATTACAGGAACGTTTATCGGTATTACCCTAGGGTTAAGCGAATTTTCGATGGGGGGCGGCTCAAAAGAGCTATTGTCAACAGCGATGCAGCTGCTCGAGGGCATGAATACAGCGTTCTATACTTCTTTGGTTGGTCTACTATGCTCAGCAATGTTTATGATTTGGATGAAAATTTCGTCTCATACATTAAACACGACCCAAGAGTATTTCGCACAACACTTAGCCCACAACTACGTTGAGGTAAGTGCGATTGATTACCTAAAAAACCTATCTAATGATGGTCAGCAAGGCGTAATTGAAGCACAGCATCGCTCTGCTCTAGCAATGGAACAGCTAGGTAGTAACATGGCTACGATGATGTCAAAGTTTGAGTCGTTAGCAAATGGCTTTAACTCAAAGGATATCGCTGATGCAGTTTCTGGGGCGGTAACCCACTCTATTGAAAAAGAGCTAGCGCCCGTACTTACCCAGGTTAGAGATGAACTAACTTCGCTTAAAGATATAAAAGAACAAAACCAAAAAGAGCTACTTCAAGAAATAATCTCTGAAATGAAGACCGAACTAATCACACCGGTTGTCGTCGAGCTAGAGAAAACGTCCGAGGCTGTGACAGCAAGTAATCAAGTTTCGGAAGAGTTAAATAAAAACGTTGGAAAAGTGATTACTAGTACTGCAGAGACAGTAAAAACCATCAACGCTTTCCAAGAAGAAACAATGGTTAAATTGCAGGCATTCGCTGTGTCACTCAAAGAAATTCTTGCAAGCTTTAAAGATGATACACAAGGTGCAATGTCAACGATTGCCGATGAAGTGAAAAGCATGCTTGATGGTGCAAATGCAGGTTTAACACAGCAAAAAGAAGCTTTTGAGTTGAGTGCGCAAAAAGCAGCAACCTCATTTGAAGGAATTAAGTCTTCTATCGAGACTGCGCTTGATGAACGACAAGAGAAAGAAAAAGCACTATTCGATGGCGTTGAGCAACGTATAGATCATTTGATCAATGGATCTAAAGAAGCGTTCGATGGTCAGACAGAAGTACTTAACAGTGTTGGACAAGCGGCAACAACATTAATGACTTCCGCGAAACAAGAATTAGAAGCAGGGCTTGGCGATATTGATACGAAAGTAAAATCAATGTCCACCACTGTACAAACTGAGTTGGAAGCGTTCCGCCAGCAATATCAAGATAATTTGAATGCCTACTTCGAACAGCAAAATGCTTTGTTAGAATCTAATTTAGGCAAACAACGAGATGGCTTAAACAGCGTGGTCGATAACTTCCGTACTGTATTCGAGCAAGAATATAAAACGCGTCATAACCTTCTTGCTGAGCTAACAGCCCAACATGAGCACTTACAAAAGTCTGCTGACACAATCGAAAAAGTAGCGGAAGCGGTTGGTCTTAATTCAACCTCGAAAATGGCGGAGCTTCAAGACGCCGCTTATACCATGAGTGCGGAAATTGCCAAGTTAAAACGTGAATATGTCAACGCCTCTAAGGCATTTAGCAATGTCGCTAATGATATGCCAAAAGCAATGGATAGCTACTTCTCTCGAGCTAATGATAGCTTTGAAGTGTTCTTTAAAGACTTCGATGAATCAGCAAGTAAGATTCATAACAAATTATCACAAGCAGCAGGGTACCTAATTAACTCTCAAGTTCAACGTAAAGAGTTTGAGGCAGATGAGGTGAATGCTTAATGTCTATATTGCGTAGCAATCAGGCGAACAGCGAAACAGATGAGTCTGGGGTCTGGCTCTCTGTTGGTGACCTAATGTCTGTACTTTTGATGATTTTCGCATTGTTGTTAATCAGTGCGTTGGTACAAATTTCAGAGGTTCATGAAGAGAGCCAGAACACTAGAATAGTGATCATTAAAGATATTAACGATGCATTAGAAAGTGCGGGAATAGAAGTTAATGCTGACCCAAGTACGGGAGACATATCAATCATGGATTCGATCTTGTTTGATGTGAATGACTATCGATTAAAGTCTTCGGGTAAGCAGTTTTTAAATGAGTTTGTACCTATCTATACTAATGTGATTTTTCAAACGGAAGCTACTGCTGATGAAATATCGCGAATAGTCATCGAAGGGCACTCAAGCTCGGAAGGACTATTTGAGAGAAATATGTCTTTAAGTGTACTTCGAGCGAATAGCGTGTCGACGTACATTAGCAGTATGGAATTCAAAAACAAATCAGGATTTTTTGAAAAGGTGGCTATTTCAGGCCGTGGGCCTATTGAAGCGAATCAATCTAAAGCTGAACCAAGTGATCGTAAAGTGAAGTTTCGATTCCAATTTAGAGACGATGAGTTCCTTGGTTACTTTTCAGAGGTGAAACGTGTCAGCCAGTAACTTATTTGCCTTCGACTTACCGCGCGTACCGAATAATAATAGCGTTGAAGTTCTCTCATTTGATGAGTACTACGAAATGGCGATTGCTGATATGCCGTTGCCTCAATTTCCACCAAGAACCATGGCACAATTAGTTGCGCTCGTAGACCAAGATAAAGCTAGTGAAATATCGGTACTAGAGTGGCTTGATATCATAGAAAATGATCATCATTGGCAAGGGTTAGACAAAGACCAAGAACTTGACGCTAGCCGGGCAATTTGGCTAGCGATCTGTACCAATGGTGTATTAGGTAATATAGCATTTTTTAAAGCAGGTTTAGCCGTTGAGGGGCAGCCAACAACGATGGTGAAACCTTTATTGGATTCAATGGATATAGTTAGTAGCGTTCCTGGACTAAACGTCGTTACCCAACAAAAAATCGGCTGGATAACAGCCATCAAAGAATCCAACTGGTTAGGTCTTGCAAAGCAGTGCTATGTGAGCAAGCAGTCTCCGGTTCTTCGGGTTAAAAAGCTGATGATGCCCAATGCAAATTATTACGTTGATAATTTAGGGAAGTATTTAATTGATTGTGCGCCTGCTATTCTCACAAGTGATGATCAAATCTGGTTGGAAAGTTGTTTTTATTCACTAAAAACAACTCAGCAGCGAATTGAGTATTGCCAACAAATACTAGCTAAATACAGCGCTAATCTAGGCAAGGGAATTGTAAAGTCACTCATAGAAGAACACTGCCTACCTAATAGCGAGCATTCTTTCTGGTATTACTTCGATCAGCCTTCCATAGATAGACTGAAAACACTCTTTAAGCTTTCTGATTACTATGAACTAAAGTCTTTAGTGACTCAGCTATGTGGCGATGAGTGTTCGGCTCAGTTAAATATTACCGAGCAACAGATAAAACAGATGCGCGGTCGTACTGATTTTTGGTCTAACTATAGCAAGCAATTCGATCGTATTCGGGTTTTACTGCCTCAAGAGAGTAATGATGTATTAACTGGAGTAGGTGCTCGTCTTACTAATCAGGTTGATGTTTACAAAAGCAATGACCCACAGAATGTTGAAGTGTTTATCTTCGCACTTGGAAAGCTCATTGTAGTTGAAGTGCTTAGAGGTGAATTGGGCGAAACGAGGTTCTACAAAAATAACAAATGGAATGCAGAGCGACTGTTTAGCGGAAGTTTCAATTCTATCGCAGAAATTAGAGAGCTTGCGCAGGTTGAAGTGCATGACCATGTCTTAGCTTGGCAGTATTTCTGTGAAAAACTTCTACGTACCAAGTTTAAGGTCCTGCCAAATGAAAACACGAGTGCGTTTAAAGGGATGAGTAGGAAATTTGGTCAGTACTCTACGAAAACAGGTTTGCCCAAGCCGGACACGCTAGCCTTAAATGATCGAGCTAGAATGCTTGAGGAATGGCTAGAGAAATTCTGGTCGTTTGAGTTCCAAACTACGAAGTACTCTACTACACCTGCCTCAAAGGAGAGTACCCAAACGTTAGCAAAAGCCCAGGTACAAAACCAACTGGGTGATGATGAATCATACAAAGAATTACTTAGTGTCGCTTCTAAGCAAGGTAATACGGAAGCTATGTATCGTTATGGGGTTGCACTGGTTAAAGGAACAAACTCTGAGCGCAAAGAAGGTGAAAGAAATATACTTAAGAGTGCTCAAAAAGGGCATAAGTCTGCTGAAGACTTTATTCAAAAGTTTGGAATTTCTGAGTACGCTGAAATGCGTCCAATATTAAAAGATAGTTTAAAGAAAATCAATGCTTCTGAGAAAATATGGATTGGCTTCCATATGCAAAGAGGTTGGGTAGAGTTGGACAGAACTTTAAAGGAAAACAGACCGGAATCAAATGGCACAATGATTTTTGTAGAACTACAAGCAGGCAAAATGTTTTTCGAAGAAAAATCTAGATGGAAAGAACCACTATTTATTTTTGGACCAAACTACATCGATAGCGCGAGTGATACGCAGTTAAAAGAATTAGAACTGATATTGACTCGTTATAAAGTAAAGCTGAGATAGTACTTACCAATGAAAAACATCCTACTCGCTACAACGGGCACAAGCCCTCAAGTTCTTACAGAAACGCTGTTTGCTATTCACCAAAGTGGCCGACCATTTCCAGATGAAATCTACGTAATCACAACACGTAGTAGTAAGCCCGTATTAGAAAATGGCTTATTTCGAGATGGGCACTTTCAAACGCTACTAGATGAATACAACATGCCACCAGTTAAGTTTGATGAAAGCCATATCTGGCTCATTGAAGATGATAACGGAAACAGCATTGATGATGCCAAATCCATCGATGATCAAACCTACATGGCCGATTTCATCACTCACAAAGTGTATGAGCTGACTCAAGATGACAATGTCGCCATTCATGCGTCACTCGCTGGTGGACGTAAAACCATGGCATTTTACTTTGGCTACGCCATGTCGCTGTTTGGTCGTGAGCAAGACACCTTAAGCCACGTTTTTGTTGACGATGAATACGAATTCGTACGTGATTTTTGGTATCCAACCAAGCAGCCTAAATGGGTAACAGGAAAGAATGGGCAGGGTGAGGTAGATGTAAGTAAAGCCAATATAACACTTGCTGAAATTCCATTTGTACGTATGCGAAGCTCTGTTGACCCTAGCTTAATTTCTTCCATGGAAAAGTTTTCTTTTAGCCAAACCGTTGGAATGCTCAATGCCAGCCATAACGAAGACTTAAGCGTTACCATTCGAAAGAAAGCTAAGTTGATCTCTGTTGTTGGCGTAGACATTAAACTCACGGCAAAAGAGTGTGCCTTTTATCTATGGTTACTGGAAAAAGAAGGTTCAGGAGTTTTAGTCGATAGAGATTTTGATTCAGATGGAACCTACAGCAAAGAGTTTTTAAATACCTATCTTGAGATAGCTAAAGACCCACGCGTTTTTGACACTTTCAAAACAACGCCTGAAGATTTCAAAGACGGAGACTTTAGCTCGCTAGTCGGCATGGCTCGCGAGTTCTTACAACCGATATGCTCAACGATAAATCGTAAGCTTAAAAACGCTTTACCGAGTGATATAGCAAATAAACTCGAAATAAAGTCGTTATCAGAAGCTCATAACCAGCGTTATCGGATTACGTTAGAAAAAAATAATTGTATTATTAGTCAATAAATTAGAGCAAAGAAATGTTCAGTAATGTGACAAGTGAGCCATCAATGACAACATCGAATTTTGAGTTTCTCCGTACAATCAGCCCAGACATGTTTAATGCGCTGCTATCTGCAGAGCAAAACCTTCACAATGATCCAAACATTACTATGGTCAAAACCCGCATGTTTGGTGAAATGTGTGCTCGAAGTATTGCGGTCGGTATGAACATAGCTTTGCCAGAGCAGCAAATTGATCTTATTAAAGCGCTAAGAGAAACTAATAAGCTTCCTAGCATTATTGAACCATTTCAACAGCTTCGAATTGTCGGTAATAAGGCTGTACATCAGAACTACGCCAACCCAAATGATGCCGTGCGTATTCTAGCGCTCTCTCACCATATCGCATTTTGGTACTACAAACTCAAAAGCGGCAACTTCAATGAAGCAACACCAGCGTTCATTCAACCTCAGCCCCAGCAAGACAATGCAGCTTTAAATGAGCTAGTAACGCTGAAGCAGCAGCTCAAGGCTTTCCAAGAGAAAAGTGCGAATACTGAAGAAGCGATAGCTCATAAACAAGACAAGATTGTTGATCTAAAGGGCTATATCTCCATTTTAGAGAGTCAAAAAACCGAAACGGAGCAACAAGCCCAAGATCGTATTGCCGCATTAGAAGCAAAGCTTCTAGAACAGAAACTGCAATTTGAAGCACTCAGCCAAGACCAACAAAAAGCGCAAGTTGTTGAGTTTGAGTCAGGGCTTAAAAAGAACAAATTTGAACTTACTGAAGCCGAAACTCGCTTCATTATTGATGGTCAATTACACCAAGCTGGCTGGGAAGCAGACAGTGAGTTATTGGACTACCGAAAAGGCGCTCGCCCAGAAGCTGGTAAGAACCGAGCGATTGCAGAGTGGGTGTTCAACGACACCAAACAACGCGCTGACTACGTTTTATTTATTGGCTTACAGCCGGTTGCGATTGTTGAAGCGAAAAAGAAAGCGCTTAGCGTGCAGGATGCCTTACCACAGGCGAAAACCTACGCAGACCAGTTTGATTATGTACAATACGCGATAGATCACGACCTCACGTTGACTGTTGCTAATGAACCCCCTCAAACTAGTAAACGCAAAACACTAAGTTTACCGTCAAAGCAAAACTATGAACAAAACGTCGCAGAGGAAGCAGCGAAATATACGACGGCTGCCAACAGCACTTTGCGTGATGACGAAAAACTCAAGCCAATTGCGTTTCTTTATGCAGCAAATGGCCGCGAATACTTACAACAGGTGAAAAGCCAAAGCGGGATTTGGTGTGCGAATGCAGATGGTACGAAACAACACGTATTAAGTGCCTTCCATTCACCGCAAGACATACAAGCTAAGCTATGTAAAAACCGCAAGAAATCGTTGGATTGGCTGGAAACTCACGACAAAAAAGAGCTCGACCTATTCAAACCGTCAGAGCTTGCCGTTGATGCCATTGAAGATGCCATCGAAGCAGGGCAAGAGAACTTACTCGTCGCCATGGCAACAGGTACAGGTAAAACCCGTGTCGCAGGGGCAACCATGTACCGCTTGCTCACCTCCGGTTTATGCCGCAACGCCTTGTTCTTAGTTGATAGACGTTCATTGGGCACGCAAGCAGTGAACTCGTTTAAAGAGTATCGTATTCGCCAAATGCCATTGGCCGATCACTATAACCTCTATGAGTTAGGTGAAAAAACCGACCAAGCAGGCGATAAGCCGTGGATCCAAATAGCGACCGTACAATCGTTGTCACTAATGCTACAAAGTGAGAACAACCCGCTCACTCCAGGCATGTACGATTGTATTATTGTTGATGAAGCACACCGAGGCTACAACGAAGACACCGAACAAACCGAAGGTGAAATGCTGTTTAGAGATCAAGCAGAATACCAATCGAAATACCGCCAAGTGATCGACTACTTTGACGCATTGAAGATCGGCTTAACTGCAACGCCTGCCACCAACACCATGAAAATCTTTGGTAAACCTATTTACGAATATCGCTTCAATCAAGCGGTATTAGATGGACGCCTAGTGGATCAAGAGCCGCCAATCATTATCGACACAGAACTGACCCAGCAGGGTGTTCAGTTTGATAAAGGGGCAACCGTAGATCAGCTAGTGGATGGCGAGATCATTGAAGGTGTGCTCCCAGAAGAGCTTAATATTGATATATCAGGCTTTAACCGAAAAGTGCTGGTTCCAGAATTTAATCGAGCAGTGTGTAACGCACTACCAGAATATATCGATCCAACACAGCCTGCCAAAACACTGGTCTTTTGTGTTAACGACATTCACGCTGACGAAGTGGTAAACATGCTACGTGAGACCTACCGAGACAAATTGGGTGACGAGGTTGATGATGCCATTATCAAAATCACAGGTAAATCAGCCAGTGGCGATAGCAAGCAGATTGAATCACTGATTACTCGTTATCGTAAAGAACGATTACCCAATATTGTGGTTACCGTCGATTTGTTAACCACAGGTATTGATGTACGTCCAATCAGTAACCTAGTGTTTTTGCGCCAAGTGAAAAGCCGAATCCTTTACGAGCAGATGAAAGGCCGCGCGACGCGTACCTGTGATGAAATAAACAAGCAGACGTTCAGAATATTTGATGCGGTGAATCTTACTGAAACCATTGAGCGTCTTGGGGCTGAAAACTTAATGAAGCCCGTCGTAAATAAGCCCAACTTGAGCTTAGAGCAGTTGGTGGAAGAGATGGCTTGCCCAGATGCAAACGATTATACACAAAGCGACGGCAACAGCTTTGCTCAGCAGTCGTTAGATGCGTTCACTGTAAAATTGGGCCGAACACTGAAAAAGGCTGATAAGCTTAAACTTGAAAAAGAGGGCGTTGCCGCCGAGCTAAACCAGTTAGATATACTGGTCTGCGACAACTTCCCTGAGTTAGAAAGCGCTAAGCAACTGCCTAAGCACCTGCATCAGCTTGGGCCAAAAGCGGCCGCAGAAGCAATAAAAAGCAACCCGTGGATACTCAATCGTGAGCCAGCCATGCGCCAAGCGATCAATTTTGGTGAAAGAGCACCGCTCATCTACTCAGGGGATGTGGGTGAAGTGACGGTCACACAAAACTGGGGTGGCTATGAAAAACCAGAAGAGTATTTAGCGGCGTTTGAGCGTTTTGTACAAGAAAACCAAAATAAAGTCACCGCATTAGACACCGTAGTGAATCGCCCACGCGATTTGACGAAGGCGGATTTGGTTTCACTGCTAAGCAAAATGGAAACGAAACAGTTTAACGAGCAAACCTTGCTACAGGCACGTAAAGCCGCCAAACAAGAAGATGTGGCTGCGCGTATTATCGGCCTAATTCGCCAAGCCGCTATTGGTAGCCCGTTAGTCCCGTTTGAAGAGCGCTTAATCCATGCACAAGACACCATCACAACGCGTTATAAGCTTACGAAACCCCAACAAAAGTGGTTAAAGCGTATAGTGAATCAAATGCGTGAAGACTTAGTTCTCAACGACGATTCTTTTAAAGTGGGTACGTTGCGAACCAAAGGTGGCAAAAGCCGAGCAGACAAAGATCTAGATGGTCAATTAGACATCATTATGAAAGATCTGGTGGATGCGACATGGGGTGAATCCGCGTAGAATAGCGACCATTAATAACCAAGCATCGCTGGTATACAGCAAGCGGAAGGCTTGAATAATAAAACCATTAACTAAAGGATTGGCCATGTGCCAATCCTATTTTTTCAACTGGCACTGAGTGTTCATGACCCAATGAGTTTATTACTCAATAAGTCTATTGTTCATTAGTCAGCAGCCATTCATTAGGAACAAGAATATGAATACCAATGAAATCGTCGGCAAGCTGTGGAATCTGTGTAACGTACTGCGTGATGATGGCATCACCTATCAAGACTACGTCACCGAGCTGGCATCGCTGTTATTCATTAAAATGTGTGACGAACTGGACGACAAAAAAGAGTTACTACCAGAAGGCATTCGCTGGCAAGATCTGAAAGCCAAAAATGGTTTAGATCAGTTACAATTTTATCGCCGCATGTTGGTGGAATTGGGTGAAGATGAGCACTCAATCGTTCGCGCTATTTTCGCCAACGTGAATACCAATATTGACAAACCAAAGCATCTGCAAGAACTAATAGCAGGCATGGATAAGCTCGATTGGTATGGCTCTAGCCGTGAAGATTTTGGTGACATGTACGAAGGCTTGTTAGAAAAGAACGCGGGTGAAACTAAATCAGGCGCAGGCCAGTACTTTACGCCACGCCCGCTCATCGACACCATGACCGCGCTACTGCAACCCACTTTTGGCGAAGTCATCCAAGATCCAGCGTCAGGTACGGCGGGTTTCTTGATCTCCGCTGACCGTTTTATTAAAGCAGAGACAGATGATCTCGACGATTTATCTCAACCACAAATCGAGTTCCAACAGCGCCAAGCGTTCCAAGGTATAGAGCTAGTTTCTGGTACGCGCCGTTTGGCACTAATGAACTGCTTATTGCACGACATTGAAGGGCCAGAAAACAGCGAAGGGCCAATCATGCTAGGTAACACCCTAAGTGGTGATGGTGAAACTTTAGCATCGGCGGATGTTATTCTAACCAACCCTCCGTTTGGCAGTGCCAAAGGCGCAGGCGTGAGCCGTGAATTTACTCATATGACGCAAAATAAACAGCTCGCTTTTATGCAGCATATTTACACCAACTTAAAACCAGGTGGCCGTGCCGCAGTCGTTATTCCTGATAACGTGTTGTTTGAGTCAGGCGCAGGCACACGCATACGTCAAGATCTCATGGATAAGTGTAACCTGCACACCATCTTGCGTTTGCCAACAGGTATCTTCTACGCACAGGGCGTCAAGACTAATGTCCTCTTCTTCCAAAAAGGCACGCCAGAGAACAAGAACCAAGACAAAGGCTGCACCAAAGAGACATGGGTATTCGATATGCGTACCAACATGAACACCTTTGGTAAACGCCGTCCACTGACTGAAAAGCACTTTGAAGCCTTTATCAATGCTTATGGTACAGACAAAAATGGTCAATCAACTCGTGAAGAGGGCGTTTACGAGACGTTGGGTGCTATTTACCCAGAAGGTGAAGGTAGTGTTGAGAACGTCAGCGAGCAAGCGCACAAGGTAGATAGCGCACGTTTCCGCAAATTCAGTCGTGACTACATTCGTGACCAAAAAGGCGACAGTCTAGATATCTCTTGGTTAAAAGACCTAGAAGCGACTGGCGCAGAAAACCTGCCAGAGCCAGAAGTATTAGCTGGTGAAGCTATGGCTGAGCTGACCGAAGCTATGTCTGAAATTTACCAACTGATGCAAGCACTTGGCGCGAATGATGAAGCCGAAGGGCAAAAGCAATTACTTGAAGAAGCCTTTGGCTTGGCAGAAAAGCCGGAGGCAGAGTAATGGGTGAGTTACCGAAAGGTTGGGCTGAAGTTTCTATTGATGACATTACCTCCGATGTCAGCTATGGGGTAACTGCTAAATCAGATCCGTTCGAGGGCGATTTACAGCTACTAAGAATTACGGACATTCAAGATAACAGAGTGGACTGGTCATCAGTTCCGTACTGTAAGTATGAATCTAAATATGAGTCATCTCGTCTCAAAGATAACGATATTGTTGTTGCTAGGACGGGAGCTACTGTAGGTAAATCTTTTCTAATAGAACACGCCGTAGAAGATTCTGTTTATGCATCTTACTTAATTAGATTGAGACTAACCAAAGGCACTTTGCCAAAATATTTGGCTAAGTTTCTGCATACACCTTCGTACTGGCAACAGATATCTGAACAAAAAGCTGGTATAGGGCAACCAAACGTCAATGGTACTAAGCTCAAGACATTAAAAATGCCACTTGCCCCACTAGCCGAACAAAAACGCATTGTTGAAAAGCTCAATGAGGTATTGGCACAGGTCGACACCATCAAAGCCCGCCTAGATGGCATCCCAGATTTGCTAAAACGCTTCCGCCAATCGGTACTCGCTTCTGCGGTGTCGGGTAAGTTGACGGAAGAGTGGCGTGGGGGGCAAAGTCTGAAGCCATGGGTAACGCTTAACTTAAATGAGGTAACAAGCCATGTGGTAGATTGCCCCCATTCAACGCCTAAATGGTCTGATGAAGGGCGTTATTGTGTTCGCACAACGGCATTTAACCCGTTTTACTTAGATCTTTCAGAACAAGGTTATGTAAATGATGAGGTGTTTGCACAACGAACTTCTCGTTTGAAGCCTGAATCTGAAGATATTTTATATAGCAGGGAAGGCACCGTGGGTATCGCATGCCAAATCCCTAAAGGTGTTGAACTCTGTCTTGGACAAAGAATGGTTGTGATTAGAACTAACGAAAAAGTTGCATCTAAATTTTTAACAATCGTTCTTAACTCAGACCATATTCTTCGAATAGTTAGAGAGTTAACTATCGGCAGCACAGCTCCAAGAGTCAACATGAAGGTTATTCGTGAGTATCCAATTCCGGTCCCTGATGTTACTGAACAAAAAGAAATCGTTCGCCTAGTCGACCAATATTTCGCGTTCGCTGACACCATTGAAGCGCAAGTGAAAAAAGCGCAGGCGAGGGTAGATAACTTAACCCAAAGCATTTTGGCAAAAGCCTTCCGTGGTGAGCTGGTGGCGCAAGACCCAACCGACGAACCCGCCGACAAACTGTTAGAGCGCATCGCCGTAGCTCGTACCGAGGCTGAAGCCTTAGCCAAGGCGGCTAAAAAAGCTGACGCGGCAAGAAGGAAAGCTGAAAAGGCCGAAGAGAAAGCCTAGTCACGTCACTTTTCGTTACTTAAGCCGCTAGAAAAATGGCTAAGGCAGGTTCACTGCCTTAGCCATGCTGCATATGGTTGTAATAACGATTATTCCAAAACTTAGATACCGATTATTTATACTTAATTCTGTCGTTTATTGAATTCGGAAATAATGAATGAAAAAAGTATTACTCACCGCCCTAATCGCTCTGTTCAGCACGTTAGTTTTTGCAGAAGACCCAACAGAGTCGCGCATTACTGGGGCAGACAATTCCGCTATTAATGCTATGGCCGCTCTTATTGGTTTAACCTCCGTTTGCGAAGAAAGAGGCCTATACGTGACTGAGTTTATGATCGAGGGGCTATTGGATCATGGCGAACAAGAATATGGCCGCTTCCTCTACTCTGAATTTTTCTCTGCCAAGGTGGAAAGCTGGGAGCAATCGGCACGCAATCAACAAAATATCAGCAATGAATGTTTGGACTTTGCAACTCAGTTCAATACAGGATTCAACAAAAAATAGGGAAGTGACGTTAAGTTGTTTCAATACTAGTGTCACACTCTCTATATGCAAATCAAACAACCTCTGCTTTTGTAAGCTTACTAACCGTTTAGTTAGGCCGAAATCAGGTAGGATTTTGGACTAACTTGGTATTTTTTATACAAAGAATTGTTATTAATACGACCGATTATAGGTAGCGTACCTTTAGCATGAACTTTGTTTCTATAGGTAGCACTATGACAGCACCCGACCACGCCCGTTTTTCATCAAGCCATTCATCAAGCCCTTCATCAAATAAAGGCACGCTCTCTTTAAAAAGAGCGCCATCGATTGGCCGTTGGCTCACTGATTTTAAATCCCAGAGAATCAACAGTTTAGCCAAGTTAAACTCAAGTGATGGTTTGTACCAATACCACATGACAGGGCAAGAGTATTTATCGCTTAAGGCGCTGCTAAAAAGCAGCACTCACTTTGCGGTTAAAAATACATTTTCGAACGAGTGGTGTGGTGCGTTTGTGCTGTATGGTGCGGAGTGGTTCCGCCGTGAATATACCCGTGATTGGAGCTGGCAGCCAATTTTTGAAAGCTTGGGTTTTGAGCTTACACCTGCACAGGTGAGTAACGTGGTTACTAAGGGCGTGACGGTTTATTGGAAAAAACCATTGGCTCGCTTTAGTGAAAACCATAATGACTATGTCGGCTCTGTATTCCGCCAAGGTGGCTTACCGTCAAACCTACTCTCTTTAGAGATTCATTCCCACCAATCTAACCATTATCAACAAGCTTTTTTTGCTATTTTTGAGCGCTTTCATGAAGCAAGGGCTTTTGGTCAACGCGCCGTCGATAGCTTGATTCGTTCAAGAATCACCAGTTTCCCTGAAACATTGCAAACCGACACGACCGTCACACTCATCGCCAACATGGCGGACAAGCTGGATGCGTTGGTGTATCAGTTTGAATTAGACAGCCAAGCAAACCCAGCGCACTATTTGGATGCGCAGTTTCCACGTTGGCGTGAGAGCTTTCCACTGCCATTGGAAGATGAAACCGGATCGGCATTTTTGAGCCAACTGCTATCAACGGCATCAAAAGAGGTGAGCAAAGTTGCTCGTGTTCGAAAACAGCTACAGTGCCACCACTTTGCGTCTTTTGCGAACCAAGCCATCTATTCACGAATTAGTTTACCTCATCAATGTCATTTCGATATCGCAAAAGAATCTGTGATATCAAGTCGTGTCGACCTTGCTGTGTACGAAGGGGACAACCAGATAGCATCGTTAGGAACAGGTTTTGCTCAGTTTTCTGATGTAAGCGCTAGTGAACCTGATGTTAACGAGCTAGGACACGGTATGAGTGTTCGCATCCGTAACCCTATAGTTGAGATTCGTCGTAACAACCCAAGCAGTGAACTGTACATTGTTGCCATGCAAGCGGGTTGCCGATTAGGTGAAATTCGTTTATCAGATAGCTCTGTTGATGTCGGGGAGTCACCGTTAACGTTAGTCGAGAGTGGGGAAAAGTGGGCGATACTGAGTCAATCGACGTTTACCACAAACAAGTCGAATCTAGCGGTGACCTTGCCTGAGGGAGCAACAATAACCTCAGTCTATGGTCAGTTAAAGCAATCTGAATTTACCTTTGGTTCTTTGCTAGTACACCAGTTTGAAGGCCAGTGTGAGGTAGTTTCTGGAGGCTCAGAGCGATATGTTCTTACGTCTAGCTCTAACGATTTTGATGCCGGAGACTACACCTTAAGAGGCGAACAGCTAAAATACAAAACGGTTCCTGCACTGGTATTTAAGGGGGTTCCATCGGTTGTCGAAAATAGAAAGCTTGAAAGCAGCCGCTCTAATAACAAAGAATTTAGCGATCTATGCGGTGAATCATCAGTCGAGGTATTTCTTAATAACGCCTCATTAAACGCTATGAGTTTAGGTGAGTGCTACGGTCGCCAATTATTGACCGCTAAAGATAACGCAGGGTTAGTACAGCTGAAAAAACGCATAGGTATTTTACCTAAAGATTTTGATATCGAAATTCAAAATGGCAATAAACCAAATGAAGGGTTTATCCGATTACATACCACATCACCTTGTACTTGTAAGTTACTGAGTGAAAGCATTGAGCTAGTATCAATGAGCAGTAAAAACGGCGCAAAAGAGCTTCATATAATGGCTGCGGGTAAACCACCAGCAAAAATTAAACTAGAAGTTCGAGCAAGCCTACTTTCTAAGCCCATTACCATTGAAGTGCCTTTCCCCGCAAGAGGGGCCGTTGCGTACAGTAAATCAGGTAGAACCTTAGCACCAAGATTAGCGGTTGATGAACTATTGGGCAGCCGACTGTTTTTGTTCTCAACACACGGAATACCAGCCACTTTTCAATTGGAAGCGGTGTTAAGTGCTAAAGGGCGCAGGATTGTAAATCGACAGCTCTCTCCTTATTTTCGGTGGAACTACAAAGTAACAAACCAACCGATTGAAGTGAGCTTATATAGCATCAAAAGTGCGATATTAGAGCTGCTCTCAATGACGGAATCATTAGACAGTGAAGTTGAACTTCGAGTGACTGGACCTGGGCGAACGTTGAGTTATGTCGTTAGCCACTTTTCGACTAATTTAGAGCATGATCGCAGTGAAAATACGGTTGGGATTCGCTCAACCGTTGTGACTGATGCTAGCCAAGTAAAACCAGTGCTGATGTCGCTCTCTAACCCTGAACAAAAGGTATTGCCTTTAGTCAGCCGAAATAGTGAAGGCGTAGAAACAGGAGAATTTGATTTACCTGATTTTCTTTTATCTGATCCAGACAAGCAGGGGCCTTGGTTAGTGATACCGAGTGAATCGGCTGATGATACGCGAAATGTTGCGTTCCGCGCTAAGTTTTTTGCAGGCAAACCAAACGTGCGAGAGGGTGAGGTCACCACTCTTCAAAAAGCTTCTCAGCTATTCCACCCACGCTTTGAGCCGAATGTGATTGGTGATGTGATCACACTGATGGCGAACGATTGGACGCACAGTGGTTGGGCTTATCTTGATGCCACGAACAAAAACTATGGCTACTTGCCGATGTCGACCTTTGAGGTATGGCGTCATTTAGTTCGCGATTATCGTGCCCTTGCTGTCGCACTGTTCCGTTTGGAGTTTAATCAGAAGTGGGTATCGCAACTAGAGTGCGAGTTACCGTTATTGTGGGAGCAGATTTCGATAGCAGATTGGCAGCATGCGATCTCACTGTCTAAATCGACACTGACTGCAGTTGGCATTGACGCTTCTATGGTTGAACAGTTGGTTAAGCAGCAAGTAGATAAGCTTGGCGATGTCGTTCCCATTTTAAATGATGCTTCAATTAAAGAGCTACTGCTCACGGGCAAAGTAAACAATATTCCTGCGCCAATCACTCAAATTATGTTGCAAGGGTGGTATCAAGATCTCTTGCATACCCACAGCGAAGACGATGAGTGGCCAACGGAGTTGGGTCAACAGCTTAGTATGTGGTGCCAAAACTTAAAACTGCTTCCTTTTGATTTTAAACCCAATACAGGGTTTCAATCAGGCGTGGTTTATTGGCCTATTTTTGCAGCAGCGATTGCTTGTGGAAAAGTGCCCAAAGAGCTTTTAGAGCATTTCTCTGTGGAAGCCGTGTTTCATCTTCGAAAGTTACGCGACTTTGACCGTGACTGGTTTGAGCCAGTATACCGTTTGTTTGTCACTATTTTTTGTAATCTCGCTAAATAAGGATCTGTTATGACGCGTTATTTTACTGATTTGGTAGAGCAGTCTATCTCACGAGCTAAAGAATCTACCCTCAGTGTTTTAGGTATTACCGATCCTATTTTACGTAATCATTTAAGTGAGGTTATGTCTTCAGAGTGCGGGCAAGAGAACGCGTTTCTTGCGCCACCATTGTTTGAACACACGTTCGGTTGGGAATATGCGACACCAAAAGTCAAAGACCTAGAAGGAAGCTTATTGTCAAAAGCGGTCATCAACGCTCTGGATGATAAATCCAATGATCGCTACCGTTTTGAGTCTGGTTTCAACCCTTTCAAGCACCAACTAAAAGCTTGGCAAACGTTGCTTGATGAAAAGCCACACTCCGCGATTGTGACATCAGGCACGGGCTCGGGTAAAACCGAGTGTTTTATGGTGCCAGTACTTGAAGATTTGTACCGAGAACAGCAACGAACGCAAGCTCCGTTAGTGGGGGTAAGAGCGCTGTTTCTTTATCCTTTAAATGCCCTGATTAACTCTCAACAAGAACGTTTAGATGCCTGGACGAAGCACTTCGGTAACAGCATTCGCTATTGTCTGTATAACGGCAATACAGAGAACAGCGAAAATAAGATGCGTAAAGCCCAAGGTGAAAGGCCCAATGAGGTACTATCGCGAGAGCTAATGCGTAAGGAACCGGCACCGATTCTCGTAACGAATGGAACGATGCTTGAGTACATGCTAGTGAGGCAAATTGATGCGCCAATCATTGAACGGTCAAGACAAGAAAAGTCGTTACGTTGGATAGTGCTTGATGAAGCGCACACCTACGTAGGTTCACAAGCTGCAGAGTTGTCACTTCAACTTCGCCGAGTATTACAAGCATTTGGTGTGGAAGCTAAAAACGTCCGATTTGTCGCCACGTCAGCAACGATTGCCGATGCTAACGCGAATGATCAGCTTCAAGAGTATTTATCAAAACTCGCGGATGTACCGAAAGAGCAGATTAAGGTGATTGGTGGTCGCCGTGTGATCCCAGAGCTTGATTTTGTTGAGTCGGAATCTATGTCTCTCACTGAAATAGAGGCTATCGAACCCGATGGAGAAGAGGCTAAAAAGCGTGATCCAGACGTTTCGGATGCACGTTATTCTGCACTTCAAAGCTGTACTTTCGCCCATGCGCTTCGTGATGTGATTGTGAAAAGCGAGACGCCTTTAACATTAATAGAAATCAATAAGAAAACGGCTCAGAAGTTGGGCAATCCCACAATTAGTCAGCACGAATTATTATGTTGGTTAGATTTGCTTACAGGGACAAAAAAAGACGCGAAGTCTGAAGCCTTCTTAAAGCTTCGAGCACACTTTTTTCAGCGTATGACCAATGGCTTGTGGTCTTGTGTTGATAGTAACTGTAGCTGCAAAACAGGTACGGAGCTGGAAAAAGGCTGGCCATTTGGTTATGTGTATTCAGTACAGAGACAAAAGTGTGATTGTGGTGCACCAATATTAGAACTGAGCTTTTGCCTAGAGTGTAATGAACCTCACCTGATGGGCTTGGATAAGAAAGGTAAATTACTTCAGTGGAATGGCAGTGCGGGGGATGAGTTCTCTCTTCAGCAAGACTTTTCTGAAGAAAATGATATTGAGATTCAGCAGCTTGATGATAGCGCGCGCTTCCCGGAAATGTTTGGCTCTAAGCAAGACGAAGAGGGCTTTTATAGCGCTATAAATATCAGCAAAGAAGGGGTTATCGGCTCGGTGGAGCCTGGCTATTCTCTGATGTTTGACGTTGCTAAACAGCAATCGTGTTGTGGTTGTAATTTTGAAGGCTACAACCAAGGTTCTCCATTTCGTCGAGCGATGTTAGGCGCCCCATTTTATATTGCCAACGTTGTTCCTACCTTGTTGGAGTTCTGCCCAGATATTTCTACCTCTGGTGCTGAGGGGCCACAGTCACTGCCGGCACGAGGTCGACGCCTAATCACGTTTACTGATAGTAGGCAGGGTACTGCACGTTTATCAGTTCGTATGCAGCAAGAGGCGGAGCGCTCTAAACTACGTGGCTCTGTGGTTGAGGTATTACGTGAAAAACAGCTCGATCAACCCGTAAGCAATGATCAACCCGCGGAAGGCGTTTCGGCAGAAGCTATGTTAGCGCAAGCTGCTAGTTTAAGAGCCATGGGTATGAACGACATGGCGGATCAACTGGAAGAAAAAGCCCAAGCCCTTAACAGTGGTGGAGCTGAGCTTAAACTCGTGGAAATTCCTTGGGATGAAATGGTAACCGAACTCGCCAAAATGAATGATTTTAATGGGGCGATGTTCCAATACAACCAGTATCTTTCTCCTGAAATATTTAAGACATTTGATGGCAGTACCAAACTTGCCGATATGCTGCTTTTTAGAGAGTTTTCTCGTCGACCTAAAAGACAAAATAACTCTGAAACTCAGGGTATGGTTAAAGTAAGTTATGACGGATTAGATAAAATAAAAAGTAGCCCTGCACATTGGGAAGACTACGGTTATACGCTTAAGGATTGGTTGGATTTTGTCAAAGTCTCTTTGGACTTTTTTGTTCGAGAGAACAATTACTTGCGTCTAGAGGAAGGCGGTTGGCTTAAGTGGGTGGGGAGCCGTTTTGCTTCGAAAGCGTTGCGCAATCCAGATTCAGATGAAGCCAATGAAGGCCGTGTGAAAAAATGGCCGCAGATCCGCAGTGCCAATCATAATCGTTTAGTGAAACTTCTTACCGCGACATCGACGATTGATGCAAACTCTACACAGGGCCGAGACATTATTAACGCTTGGCTCACCGCTGTATGGCGTGATTTAACGATTAATGCGCGTATTTTGTCGGCGGATAACAACCGATTTGCTCTGGATCGTAAAAAATTCACTTTCTCGTTCATCGATAAAGTGTTTGTTTGCCCCGTTACCAACAAGTTAATCGATACGACGTTCAAAGGTCTTTCTCCGTACTTGCCTCGTAAATTAGAAGACATTAGTAAGTACCAATGTATTGAGGTTGATTTCCCATGTGTGTGGGAAGTCGATGCCAAGCAATTTGATTTCCAAAAAGGTTTAAAACATATTCGTAGCACGGTAGCGGATGATCCAAAGGTCCAGTATTTACGTGAACACAATTTGTGGACGGATATTAATGACCGAGCAATAGAAGGCGGCCTGTATTATCGAACGGCTGAACACTCGGCGCAGCAAAGTGCTGATCGCCTTAATGAGTACGAAAAGTTATTTAAATTAGGGAAGATCAACGTTCTAAACTGTTCGACTACCATGGAGATGGGTGTTGATATTGGTGGTATTAGTGCGGTTGTGATGAATAACGTACCACCACATCCTGCAAACTATTTACAACGAGCAGGACGTGCAGGCCGAAGTAAGGAGTCACGGGCAATTTCTTACACTTTGTGTAAAGGAAACCCGCATGACCAACACGTTTTTCAGCAACCAGACTGGCCGTTTGTCACACAAATTCCAGCACCATACGTGGCGTTCAATTCTCAGCGATTGATACAGCGTCATGTTAATTCATTATTACTGTCTCTGTTTTTGAAAACTCAAATTGGTTCAACGACTAAAGAGACAACGTCTTTAAATTTGGAGTGGTTCTACTTACCTCAAGAGAGTTCTATCTGTGAGGCGCTGTTAACTTGGCTTGAGAGCGATGGTGCGTTGTTTGATAGTGAAGTATCAGCTTTAGTTCGAGGTACCGGGCTTGCCGGTACTCAACCTAGCATTTTACGATCTCATGCCGCTGAGGTTATCAAGAAGCTTAGAGAAACATGGTTTGCTGATTACAACTATATTGCTAGTGAGTTGAAGGGCATTGATAGTGATACTCCTTATGCTTATCGCCTGAATATTGAAAAAGTAAGGTTAGGGCAAGAGTATTTATTAAGAGAGCTCGCTTCAAAGGCGTTCCTACCGGGTTACGGATTCCCTACGGATGTGGTGAACTTTGATAATAATAATATTGAAGACTTCATTCGTGAAAAGCAAAGAAAAGAGAAAAAAGGCAATGAGCGAGAGGATAACGTTTCTCGATTTAGAGGCTTACCAAGTCGTAACCTAGCTGTTGCAATTCGTGAATATTCCCCAGGTTCAGAAATTGTATTGGATGGGCGTGTTTTCCGATCTGGTGGCGTGACACTGCATTGGCATAATGCCTCTGATTCAGGTGTCAATGAAGCGCAAAAATTTGATATGGCATGGCGTTGTGATGCTTGTGGTCAAACGGGTTATGAAGAGACGGTGTCAGCCTCTTCTTTAGAGATGAAGTGTACGAACTCTTTGTGTGGCGCACCGATAAAAGGTAAGCACATTAGGAAGGTTTTACAGCCAACAGGTTTTGCAACCGACTTCTATCATGGACCTTCAAATGACATTTCGATGCAAAAATATATCCCGGTTGAAGATGCATGGGTATCGACAGGTGACGCCACGCATATCGATCTACCTAATAGCGCGATGGGGTTTATGACCTCAAGCGCTGATGGCACCGTGTTTAACCATTCATCAGGAGAGCATGGTAAAGGGTATGCCCTTTGTATGACGTGTGGCCGAGCAGAATCGCTCACTAAAAATGGTGATTATCCGAGCATACTCAATCCTAGCGAACCTCATCGACCTCTAAAAGCGGTGAAGAAAGATAAGAAAGGAGATGGCAAGGTTAACTGCGATGGTTCTACGACGATAATTAAAGGCATTCATCTTGGATGTCATTCAAAAACGGACGTGTTCGAGCTAGTTTTAACGCACCCTGTAAGAAATGAGTACATTGACGATACCACTGAAGGACGAGTAGTAGCGACGACGTTAGCGATCTCTCTTCGCTCTGCATTGGCTAAACAGTTAGGGATTTCGACATCAGAAATTGGTTATGCTGTAAGACCTTCCATTATTGAAGGAAGTACCTCTGCGTTGGTTATACAGTTGTATGATTCGATAGCAGGTGGAGCTGGGTTTGCTAGCTCAGCCAATCAATATATCCAGTCAATACTAAATAAAATGGTTGATGGACTAAGTTGTGATCACTGTGAAAGCGGTTGTAGTGACTGTCTGCTAGAGTCTGATACCCGCTATGATATTGATAATATAGATACTCAGTTAGCCAGAGATTGGTTGGGAACTGATTTTGCGCTGCACAATGAAGTGCCAGAAGCGTTAAGATCCTTTGTCGGCGCTATTTATCAACCTACATCTGTGTCAGCCGCAATAAGAAATCAAATCAACCATGGTGCAGATGGTCTAACGGTATGGCTAAGTGAAGATGAATCGGAGTGGGATCTTACACATCCTATTTTTAAGCGTTCTATTATCACCTATCTAACTTCAGACGACATAAACGTGACGATAGTAATTCCGCACGAGGACATTACAGAGGAAACGAAGGAAGATCTTTGGACACTTCAAACGCTTGGTGCACGAATTGCCATTGGTAAACAAACTAAGCCTCAAATTGTTGCTCAACTGAGCAATGGCGAAAGTCTAGTGACTATCGCAAGTTCAGCGAGCGGAAACTCTGAGCCAGGTGAGCAATGGCACACTGCGAATGGCATTGCGGTTTTAACAAAGCAGGAGCCATTACAAACCAGTGAAGCGTTCAAGATAGTTCTCGAATCCTCTTCTATTGGTGACACATCGAATTTGACCGATACGATTGAAATTGTAAGCCAATTCAATGGCAAGCTGAGTTCATTTGGCTCTGCTTTTTGGAACGGAATCTTTGGCAGCAATTTAGAACTATTCAGCTTCCTTTCGGCTGAAAAGATTGTGGCGGTTAAATATAGCGACCGTTATATTCAAAGCCCTTCATCAATGTTGATGATTACTCAACTGTTAGGGTTTATTTGCCAAGGAACGAAAACAATCACATCACTAGTCATTGAGACGCTCTATCATGAAAAGCAAACAATGGGGAATTACCTGCATCATGACTGGCAAGATAAATATGAGTTTATTGAAGCTTACGAAGTGTGGGTTGAACATAAAGCATCGATAAAGCCTAAAGTTATCTGCCATGACAAGCGTTCTGATATCGCTCATAGACGATTACTAACGCTGGAGTTAGGGTCGGGTAAAGAGCTAGTATTTAAGCTTGATCAAGGTGTTGGCTATTGGCAGTTACGTGAAGAAAACTCGAAGTTCTCTACCGTTAAATATAATTTCCATTCTGATTTAGCTCCTCAGTTGGTAGCACTAGATTCTTTAGAAAAGACATTGATTGTTAAAAATAGTGAATCTTGGTCTACCGATGTAACGTATAAAATTAAATAGATTTTCACTAATGCGCACTCCATGATGGTGTGCGCTTTCTATTAGAACGATGATCACAAGCTTATAAACGTAAGTTTGTTTCTTTGTCAGTTTAAGATGGCCTCTCATAACGTATTGACGTTTACAGAGAGTCACTTCGTGTGTTTATCAACAAGTAACAATCCCCCCCCCCAAAAAAAAAGGTTCATCGCGGATTAGCGGGAACTAAAAACAAAAACGGTAGTAAGTGATATGGTTTAGTCGCCAAACAAAAATCATACACAAACTACCGTTTTCATGCCGAATCATACTTTCCTATCGTCATTCTGGGAAGGCTTTAAAATAGTAAAGTCTCACCAGACAGCATCACTTATTACACTAACTCTTAAACCGAACTCTGAGGCTAAATGCTTTTGCGGTCTTGAAGCCGAGGCTATCCATGAGTATCAATGGCGTCATGTGAAAGAGGCCATGTTGCTCGGTGTTCCTGTCGAACTTTCCGTTCAAACTCGAAGGATTAAGTGTCGTGACTGCGGCATAAAAACAGAGTCTCTATCTTGGTTGGAGCCTTATGCTCGTATAACGAAGCGCCTAAAAAGCTATATAGAACAACTACTGCCTCTTCTTCCCATTAAGCA
>NZ_JAKEUO010000025.1 GCF_022397915.1 Vibrio sp. Isolate34
TTCGTCATATAACGCACCTTAGATGGATTCACTTACGTTCATCATACTGACTACCTAGCACTCACCCGATTTGTGTGGTTATCAGGAGGATCGTCCTCTCACGATTCGAATCCCGAGCAATTTAGATTGCTCTTCGTTACATTGTCTGAGCCGCTACTTTATTCAGGCCCATAGGTTCATCTGGTGATACAGATGGTCCACTCATAAAGCGGTGAACAACGCTTCATACGACTTCAGGTCGCACGGGCAATACTGTGTTAGCTGAATGTCTAACATTGAAACAACTCATACACCTTATTTTACCCACCTTTATTAGGGGGTTGATCGGGTGGTTAGCTGCCCATCAAAAATTTCTTTATGAGTCCCAGACAAAAAAAGAGCCGCTAAAAAGCGGCTCTTGATTTTCAAACTATTTGTTGAAACAACCATAAATTGATAACAATGAATCCATTAAAGTCATAGACTTAATCGAAAAACAACCATATCTTGATATCGCATAAAGCAACCATAAGTTGATATTTTTGTGGAACGAGGATTTCAGCGAAACTACAGCGGTAAGAAAGTTACTTTCAGTTAGCTAGTAAGATTCATCAAAAGAACCATCTCAAGCTTAGAAAACATCTAATCATTACAGTCCAGATAACCTTGTATCAGTCACGTTCACCAACTCTCTAAAGAATCGGATGCACTTGTCCAGTTCATCGCGCTTGACGATATGAGCTTCGGTTCTATCGGTTTGAGCGCGATGAACAGCCTCACCTCGTTTTTTTAACCATTTATTGAGTTGTGTTCTAGCTTCATCAGCGGTTTGAAAATTATTCCAGACCCAAGCTTCGGTCACATCAATACCGAAGAACTCAGCAAAAAGTGCTTTGGTCTTCTTTGACCCAGGATTGTTAAAGTACTTAAGATGCTCATCCAGTCGGTTCTCAACAATTCTTCCAAGTTGTGAGCCTATAACGACACCATATTTCGCATCAACAAGCTCTTTTGCTATGTCTTCTACATAGGTTTCCCAAGCAGTAAGAGTCATTATCAGAGTTGCTCTCTTAAGTACTTCTGGAGGCTGAGAGTTGGAGTGACATCCGTTTAACTGATCGTAACACTCTAATAATTGCTCAGCGTCTGAGATCGCGTACTCAAAATTGGCTTTCGCTTGTGACATCCTTTTTCCTAGTTATCATGACTATATGCATAAAGTGGAATTTACCATATCTAGGACTAAATCAATGACAACTAGGTTCAATAAAGTTGAGTTACTTCAATAAGCTAATGACTTTTGGTTGCTAATCGCGCTGAAAGCAGATTGGCATCACCAACGAGCGGCTAACGCTTTAAATCAACCCACTCCGAAAAGTAATGAATAGGGTCACAAATTTTGCTCATTGATGTGTAGTGATAATTACCGATTTGTATACCGTGTACCTGTAGCCCCTGCTTCTCTCTTCGGTTGCTAATTTTCCGACTTAACCCCGAAGTCACTGGGAACTCACCATCACTCACTAACAAAACATCGGCTTTATGCCATTCTTCTGAATCACACTTTTCCAGCGCTTTGTTAAGTGGCCCTTCAGCATCTGTACCACCTCCAAAAGACATCGTGAGGAAGTTAAGTAGGTCATTAAACCCCGAAGCATCTAACGTCAAATCAAGCTCACTAACCTCCTTCTTACTTCCAAAGAGATAAACGTAGCAACGCCGTTGCTCTTTGTAGGCCACTTTCAAGCATTCCAAAACGGTCGCTTTGGCAATGTTTTCTGGTAATCCCTTCATTGAGCCTGAAGTGTCCAAACAAATCACCATCGGACCTCGGTTCTTATTGCTTTTATTGCCCTGCTTTTCACTAACGGATTCTTGCTCTAGTTGCTCTACTGTTTCCAGGACCTCGGTCCCTTCCACTGAGTAAGAAAGTAAAGAATGCTCTGCTCGCTTAGCATGCCACAGTTTTTTAAGCACAGGATTGGTTAACAGTGAGGTTTCTTGGGGTAACATTCTAGAGATCGAATCTGACCGAGTAATGCCTTTAGTCTCCATTGGAACAAGAGGTGTTGCTACATACTTCTCATGTCTAGTAGCAACACTCATTTTGATTATGATTTCTTCAAGTACTGAGCCATCTGCTTGCTCGTCACGCCCTAAGTCTCGAATCAAACTTTGTAACTTAGGAAGTTTTTTTACAAGCTTGTTTAACCGAGCAATGTCGAGCCAACCATGGCTTTGGAAAACGCCTTTTGATAAGTCAAAGCCTAAACCAGTAATCAGCCCAAGTTCAGTAAATACCTCTTCTAATTGGGCCCATACTGCTAGCCTCTCTTGCCATACACTAGGCAAGATACCAACACCATTCTGTTCAGAGAGTAATTGCTGCCAAACTTCCTCTGAAGCAGAGGAAGCAATTCTTGTTTGCTGAGCATTAGTGAGAGAGATAGATTTAGTTTGTTTACGTTTGTTCTTTCTTTTCTCTAAAGCTTGCTTAATTTGACTTAACGCTTCTTCTTCCATCTGCTTAATCAGACCAGTAACTAACGGCGATGCTTTAGATTGAAGTTTATCTATCGTAATTAAAATGTCAGATAGCAGAGCATCTGTGACCTCTTCACTCTTAGCGCAGTAACGATTTAATCCAGTGTCTTCTAGCACTTTACAAATCGCATCAGTCAGAGACTGGGGGGCTAATGGCATTAAACTCGTCGGATTCGCCCCTACAAGAAGTTCATTTCTGGAGTTAACTAATGACTCGCACCGCTCTACTAACTCACCATTAGTATTTGTAATAACAGCCGGAAAAAATTTCTCCGGCACATTATCGAGGCATGTTAAAGGGCTATCCAAGTTCAATAACGGAGAGCTAATCAGATACTTTTCTCTAATCACACAGCTCTCCTTCCACTGGATCATCAGAAGAAACTAGCTCTGCAATCTCTATAGTTGGGTCTTTCTCTAACGGCAAACGACCAAACCCATCAACAAGTTTATTAGCTCTATTTAGTAGCTTTTCAGCTTGTTTTAGTGACTCATTGAGTGAGTCGACAATTTCTGGTGACAAATTGCAATCTAACCAAAGGTGGTTATTGAAGTATTGTTCAACAATGTGCAATTCTTGCTTCACAGTACCAATGTATTGATCGATGTTACTTACTATTTCTTGGACGCTTGATATTCGGCTGTCGATATGAGCCTTGGAAAACCTCACAATACCGATCAATGGATCGTTCTCTACTTTTTCCATCCATGGTTCACTCCTGTAATGTCTATTCGTCGTCTTATTTCCGTCATAGTCCTTATAAAGTAAATTGCCATTTCTATCCTTCGCTTGACGTTCACTAGACTTTTTAGTCGTTTCATTACCATCACAATCGATATAGAGTAGTTTTCCTTGAGCATCTTTTTTATGCGGACTGCTTTCTTCTGCTAACCTACTTTCCCATACACTCAAAAATTGTAATAGTCGAGATGGAGGTGTTTTTCCATCGACGGTCACCAAGCGCTTGTAGAGTTCTTGAAGGCCCTCAAGTTGCTCTGGTTGTTCCCATAAACAATGTGGAAGAATCCATGTGTCGTAAATACTGGTTTCATTAAAGCCTGAAGTGAAAGCTGACACTTTCATCAATTTGACCAGCTTACGCCAACGTCGATCAGATACGTAAATCTCTTGTGACGCTAAGTAATTACGAAACTCTTTACACGCTTCTTTCGTTGCTAAAGTCAACTCAACTTTCTCAGCTAGGCGCTGTACCTCATTTAGATCTTCAACCTTCAAACGTACATTGAGTTCTGGGTCGAACCCCTCTAATGCCCCACAAAGTAATGCATCAAAAGACTCCGTAGACACAGGCGACACATAAGAACGCAGAATGAATCTATCGTATAAAGCGCTGAGCTCCTCGCCTTCCGGTAACTCGTTACTTGCTGCTACAACAGAGATTAAAGGAACATTGACTCTTCGATTCCCGTTATCAAACTGGCGTTCGTTCAGCAAAGTTAGAAGACTGTTTAAGATTGCACTGTTTGCTTTAAAGATTTCATCGATAAACGCCACGGATGCTTCAGGCAGGTATCCACTAGTAAGCCTATTGTAACGATCCTCTTCCAACGCTTTGATCGAAAGCGGTCCAAACAGCTCTTCTGGAACAGAAAAACGCGTAACTAGTCGTTCAAAATAATTAGCCTCAACAAAGACACTTTTCAGCCGCTTTGCCAGTTCACTTTTAGCCGTTCCTGGAGGCCCAACTAGTAAGACATGCTCACCTGAAAGTGCAGCTAGCATCATAAGTCGGACTTGCTGCTCTCTTTCCAATAATCCATTACTCATCTGGGCCATTAGTGTTTGTAGCTTGTCTTTTCTGTTCATCGTTGTTGTACATACTGTCGTTGTCAAAATAAATTCCTTCTCTTTATGTCGTTAGCGTACATTTGGTAACGGATTTAGTCCGAGCACCACACGCGTAACTCAGCTAATGTTGTTTTCTTTATGAAAAGTTCTGTTGTTCCAAGTAATTTGAGCATTTCTTCTGTAATTTTCTCTTTGCTCACTCCCGGTTGCACCACTGCGACTTGAAACTCGATAGGAGTGGTACGTGAGCGATTTTTGATGCTTTCCAACTGAGCTATATTCCCTTTCAAAAAACGGCTTTGACCTCGCCCTTTCCAAGCTCCCTCACGCTTTTGAATATGTTTGCATAAATAAGGAAGACCAACATGCTTCCAACGTACAGAACGTTGAGCCTGCCCGCAGACTTCATAAAGATCACTTAGTCGTCTTCCAGGTTCATTACCATGAGAGTATTTACAGTGGTACAGGCTTAGAATTATCTTGTCCGGCAGAGATTTAATTGCCACTAAATCAGCAGCTTCTCCATGGTCATCATCATTGATTACGATGTCGTACTCTGAGTCGATAAGCTGCCAAGTTTGGTGCTGCACCGTATTAGTATTTAAGTTCGCACCCATTGACTCTTTCGTTATGTCCACGGTCCATCCGACAGGATTCAATGCGTCAGGAGAGTAACTACCTATATTGTCCCTCACCTCAACCCAATAGCAGTTATAAGAAAATGAACCATCAGCGTAATAGACGAATATCGGATCGTGGTACATCTCTTCTATGAGCGTTCTAGGTTCAGAGTTTCCTACTTGAATAGAGATCGGCTCACCTTCTAACAATTGATAGTCATAACCTTTCGACAGCTCTTGATCGATCAGCAATTTGTATTTCGATGCGGTTTGAGAGGACTCAAAAACCAGAATGGGTTCTTTGGTTTGTTCATCCCATGTCACTTTTAAGTCGACTTCATACAAGTAGAATGAAGATGAACCAAAGTATATTTTGACGCCCTCTTCATTACGGACTTGAAGTTGCTCACCCCACTGTATTGATATCGGCATATAAAGATGAGGGTTGTCTATTTTCTGAGGTCTCAAGAAGTCACGTGTAATGTTTGTATCATCATTACCACCCTCTACTACTTTATCCCACGCTGCTTTTGCCCAGAGTAACCAGTCGGCGATTGAACCCGCTTTGGGAGACCAAACTTTACCTTTACGCTCCGAACAGCCCCACAATACTTTGTTGCCATCCTCATACCCCATGGCCGCAATATTGCTAAGAGTTGACGCAGATTTTTCAACTGCGCTTAGCCCCTCGGTAACGTTTGGTCCAAAGAATTGCGTAAAGCTAATCGCTCCGTTTTGTGCAGAACCAAGATTATTCACCAGTGGATATTCGATGTTATTGAGAACATTAAAAATCTGTTTTCCTGACATAACATAAGTGGACTCACCACATAATTTTTCAGCCAGTATTTCTACTTTAAACCCCTTATAATCATTTGAATAAATGAGTAAAGCGTTACGTTCATTATCCCAATGAGCTATCAGTATTTTGTAGTTGATGTCTTTAACATCTTTAAAGTGACCCCATTTCACAGACGTGCTGGCTACAGCCAACAACACCAAAATATTTTCCTCGCTTGAAATTGAATGCCACATTTCATCATGACTGAATTTGATATCCGTGAACTTTTCAGGATTCCAACTTTCACAATCTGTCTTAAATAACATAGCTGAGCAAGATGGTCGCAAGTTCCAGAGCGAAAGCTGTTCGTGCAAGTCACCTTGTCCTCTAAGAGAGTCAACAACCTCCTGTAATCGCACCTCTCGTTCTATTTGATTCTCTGACAAGCGTCTTAACACTTCATCCCAATCAGCACCAAGTGCGTACAATTTCTGCAACGCACCTTCAACGCCAGGATCTGCTATATTTACAACCACACTTGCAGAACCAAGTGTTTCTTTGTGAGAGACACGGGTAAACCGCCCAATAAACTGTAACGTTATCGCCAAACTTTTATGATGGTCATGAATAGCCGCAATTTTTAGGTTTGGTAAATCGTACCCTTCACCTAGCATATCGACACATACTACCACTTTGGCTTCTCGTGCTCGCAGATAGGCAAGGCGCTTATTTTGTTCCGTTTTAGAAAGGTCAGAATGAACCAATACAGGTTTAAGCTCTGGCGCCAATTTCTGATATAGATTAAAGACTTCTTTCGCTCTTTCTTTAGTTTTCACCCTAGCCATCATTAAGTGATCAAGCCCTGAATCCATATCATGCTGTAGCAACTTGATTGCTTTATCTGCGATAGCGAGATCCATGGAGTCTTGAAAGTATTCTTCTACTGGTTCGAGCTGTACGTTAGTAAAATAGCCTGCTTTTTGAGCTTCACCCATGGTGTAGTTGTAGATGATTTTGGCACCCAAACTTTGAGTATCATTACGGAAAGGCGTAGCGGTAAACTGAACAACTCTTTTTCCAACAAATTGCTCTTTTATTCCATTCCACGTATTAGCTGAAATATGATGAGCTTCGTCAACAAAAAGATGACTACAAGCGTTGCAGATTGTTTCAAGTACACCTGAATTGGCAAAGCGTGATTTCAATATTTGAGGTGTTGCAACTAGCACATTAGCACTGTCGAGCAGCTTCTGCGCCTCTTCTACAGTCTTAATGCCCTTTTTGATCTTCACGACAGCAGGATGGAGTATTTCCTCGGGTACAACACCCAACTCTGCCAAGCAACCAAGAATTTTGAACTTATCGCCAATTTGATCTCGTAACGAATTTGAAGGAACCAACACCAGGACTTTGTCGCAGCGGTGGTAGATCGTTGTCGCCAACATAGTCTCTGTTTTGCCTGTTCCAGTCGGTAGAACGACTGTACTAGGCTCTATATTCGCTGATCTTGAAAACTCAGCCGAGATTGCGTGAAGAGCACCGACTTGAGGCGTACGCAATCCCAAGCTACCCGACTCTGTGTCCTCGGCCTTAAATATGAACTGATTCTGCCAAGACTTGGAAATTTGCGAGGGTTTCAAATCGTTCAATTTCGTCAACGGGTGGTTTAGCCATCGAAGTTCGGATTCGACAGCTAGCACCTTAAAACTTGCAGGTTTTAGTGTGTATAAAACTGGGTAACCTTCAAGGTGCGAAACACAAACACGCTTACTTTTAACAATATAAAACTTAGCGTAATCACCTCCAATTGGCGACTTACAGATAACGATATCAGCGTTATCTGTAGTAGCTATCGATACAGTGAGCTCAAACGAGCGACGTCCGAACCTCTCGACTCTATTTCCAGATACTTGGATATCCGGGAAAGAAAATGATGGAATTGTTAAAGTAGTAGAATTAGCGTCTGTCATATTCGATGGCACCTCGATTCGTAAATGTTGATACAACAATGCAATCAACAAGCATGCCAAACGCTAACATTATGATTTAATTGAATCTTTGCAAACTATCACAGTTTTATATGGTAATAATATTTACCATATGTAAACAAATTAACAGCCAAATAATCCTGCCACATGTATCGCATCAAGTAGCAGGCTCCAATTGTTCATTAAGGGTGGGAAGACCAAACATCTCTCACTAGCTTAAAGTCTTCATATTGACAAGAAGTATTGTAAGACATAGATTTCGCTTGTAGTAAGCCTTTAGGCATCGGAAGTATATCCATGAGTTCTTGACGTTGATCTCTATCTCTCGGCTCCTCAAAACCACCATCGTAGACCAACCCTCCTTTACTGGTAAAAAGCCCCCTCGCATGCAAAAATCTAGATCCTTCATCATCAGCACAATACCAATATAAATTAATATTGTCTGGCATTGTTCCTTTGAAGCTTTCTAGAGCTTGTCGCGTAACCGGCCATGGTGGTTTTCCATCTTCTTCAGAAAATATATGGAAATCTACTGAAGTTTTTTTACATAGCTTCATTATTTCAAGTAGTGTTTTTCGATAACCAGGTCTGGTGAAACAGATATACGGGTCGTAAATAGTTACCTTTTCTGCACCAAGTAAAAGTGCTTTTGCTGCTTTAGCAAGAGACACCGCAGTTCGAGGAAATTGCGAAGTATAGGAAAAATCATCATCAGCCAGATCAACAAAAGAACTTACGAACACAGGTATAGAATTGAGTGACTCCTCAACCACTCGATGAAATGGCTCGTTCCCATGGCTCATAGTTGCTGCATTAATCCAGCCTGCCCCTTCGAATGCTCGATTAAAAGCTACCGTTTTATTATCCTTGAACGCTCGAAGTCTTTCTGTAGCACGATCTAAAGTATCGCCTTGATGCGTTCTTCTCAATTGGTCTGAAACTTCCCTAAACCAAGCCTTAGGAAAACCAGATAATACTGCGCCGCGATCAAATCCAAGCCTTGCATCCAGCAATGCCAAATCAGCTAAGGAGTTGACTTCTGTAGGCGCTACCGCAAACTCCAAATGCAACATCAGAACAGCTCCTCCCTTCTTTCTTCAAAGAAGCCATTTGGCCAAGGTGCATCAAACTCACCCTCGTCAGTTGTTTTGATTGGAATTAAACGAGTTTTACCCTCGAATTGCTCACAGAAAACTATCTGTACATCACTTTTCTTACAACCAAATGGTTCGTATTCGATCTCTTCATCTGCGGTTTGGCGGCGACGTTTCAACAGCCTCAATAACAAATGTTCGCTGTGGGTCTCAACCAAGAACATACGGTCAGGGTTTTTCTTAGTTGCCTCGAGCATCATATCCCCTATGGCTAACTGCCACTTGGGGTGAATATGCAGCTCAGGTTGCTCACACGAAACGATAAGGTCTTGTTCAAGTGATGTGGCAACAACGAATGGGAATACTTGAGAAACGCCAACACCTACGCTTGATGGCAATAACGTAATATCGGTGTATAAATCCCTTAGAATAACTTTTTTCTCACTTAAATTTACGTCACCATAATCTTGTGCTTCAAAACGGTAATTAGTACCAAAGAAATGACTACTTTCAAATTTCTTACTAGTTTGAACTTTGACTTTATCTCTTGAGAATGCAAATTTTTCCCAACCAGCAGTACCATCATACCAACGCTGTGAGTTCGTGTTTTTGTTCAAGACAGTCGCACGTGTTGGTACAATACGTAATGGTCCTATATGGATAAAGTCTTCAAGTTTTTTTACTAATAGCTTTATTGGTGCAAACGCAGCTTGAGACAGTGAGGCTTCTGCAAACAACTGGGCTGCCAGTGGATGGCTTTCGAAAACATCAGACCAATCGAAGGGGGCATTGGATAGGTCGAGCCTTTTGTAGATATTTGGCAAAGCATCTTGGCCGTTTATTGAGACGTCTTCCCACTGGCCTGAATCAAAGAGGTTTTCGATTTTAAATGATTCATCTACTTCCCAATGTGGCAGTGGGTGATAGTGAATAATTTGGCAATCTGGTCGACCTGCTTGAGCTGTTGTTTTGAAAAACTCAATGCCGTGGCTTTTACATACATATCGACTGATGTACGCACGATTTTTAGTATGGTCCCACTTAATATCTAACTCGAAAGATAAAACGTCAGCTTCTGAATCAGGCGTAAAGAATAATGTATTCTCTAGTAACCAACGTTCGGACTCTGATAAATAATCATCCCAAATATCCGTTGCACCATCTCTAAAGTCCAGTGTTGCGCCTAGGGTGATAACGCCATTTAAATCCTTACCATGTACAATATTGTTAAAACCGCCAAAGTAAAGCGACTCCCCAGCGATCGAGCTGTATTGCGCATCAAAATTGCGTTTAGCGACCACTTCATACAGATACAGTAATGCATGTAAAACCGTGCTTTTACCAGTACTGTTGGCGCCAAAGAACAATGTAATGGGTGCCAGTGGAATCGTGGCTCTATTCTTAATACCCTTGAAACCACCAACGGTAAATGATGTTATTTTCATTTTTACCTAACCTTTGATCAAAAAAGAGGTATCCGAAGATACCTCTTAAGTTTATAGTTGGCCTGAGAAAGCTTTTTGGGAAAGGCTATCGAACAAAGGAAAAGCGACTTGTTTATTAGTTTTAGTATCTATATCTAAGACTTTATCAACAATATCGCAAAATTTCTTTTGTAGCTCCATCGGAGGAACTATTAAAGTTAGATTTTCAACCTGCTGTTTTGTTAAAGCCTCTCGTGTAGCACCTCCAGATGTAGCGATTCGCATCAACATTTGCTTAAAACTCGTCGAGGTTATTAGCCTCTTCGCAAATTCTGGTAAAAGTAACGCCCTATCAACACGTATTATACAAACGTGTTGGTTTACTCGAGCGGGTAATACGTTGCTTGGAACCATTGTACAACGACATACGGATGCGCCTGTAATATTCAAAAGAATATCTTGCTCTTGAACGACTACATTTTTAAGCTTTTCAGCCTGTTCGTTTGATATAAATGCAAGATCTTTATAGATAAAGGTATTATCATGCACATTAAGGCTTCTTATGAGAGAAATCCCGGCGCTCAGATAAGCTTCCTTCCCTCCGCGTGGAGTTGACCCACTACCAAGTTTTGATGTTAAATCTTGAAGCTTACGAACACCCCACCCCTTCGGATTCGTTACCGGATCACCAAACATATCCAAAAACACGCTGCGTAAGAACTCATCGGCAAGGTCAATGGCTTGCTTGCGTTTCTGGCGGATGGCATCGGCTTTATCCAAAATGGCGGAGATGCGTTTTTGTTCTTCTAGTGGGGGGAGTGGGATCTGAAAAGTTTTCAAATCAGTTGCTGATAGATTCGGTTGAGCAGCGCCATTTTCATATAATTGAATCTCTCTTTCGCAAAGAAAGCTACCTAAGTAGTGCTTCAAATAATCGATGTTTATTTTCTCATTCACGCGAATGATCACAAGAGATGAAGCTATTGCCCCTTTCATATCTGAGTCAACCAATGCGAACTTACCTAGAGAGCCTCGCAAACAAAAAAGGATATCCCCTTTTTCGATTTTCCCGCTGTTCAATGAATTGAACTTATCCTCAGTTATGTAATTGAGCGCATCTGCATAAATAGTATGAACAAGGCTTAGATTACCAGCATTAATAAATGGGACACCCTCATCAACAAAAGAGCCTTTTGATGGGTAGTTTTTCCCTCTATCACCATTAATAAACTGGGCTACGTCTCCAAAGCTTACGACGGGCCAACTCATAGCATCGACTCCAACTCATTTAGGTCAGCTAGAATGTCATTCTCGAGGGCTTTGAGTTTGCTCAGAATCACTTTAGGTTCTTCATAACTTTCTTGCTCGTAAACCACTTCTTTATAACGGTTGATCGACAGGTCATATTTGTTCGACTTAATATCCTCTTTATCAACCAAGAAGGCTTTTTGAGTTTTGTCTGCCCATTGTTCGGTTGACTCACCTGCCATTACCGCAGCTTGATACGCTTTGTACTGCTTAACCAAGTCTGGCAAGTCGTTATCTTTGATTGGGGTACGCTTATCGTCTAACGAACGGCCATCGGCTTGCACGTCGTAGAACCAAACCTTGTTTGTGCTGCCACCTTTGGTGAAGATTAAAATTGCAGTCGACACACCAGCGTATGGCTTAAACACGCCACTTGGTAGGGAAATAACCGCTTCTAACTGGTTATCTTCAATTAGGTGTTTACGCAGTGCTTGGTGTGCTTTAGAGCTACCAAATAGCACGCCGTCAGGCACAACTGTTGCGCTACGGCCACCGGTCTTAAGCATGCGTTGGATCAGAGCAACAAACAGCAGTTCGGTCTTTTTAGTTTTCACGACTTTTAGAACCGCAGAATCGACATCTTCTTCATCTAGGCTGCCTTTAAATGGCGGGTTAGCTAGGATGATATCGAAGCCATTTTTCGCCTCACCTGGGAAGCGTTCAATGAAGCTTTGGCTCAACGTGTCTTGGTAGTGAATATCCGGCTGTTTTACACCGTGCATCACAAGGTTCATTGCAGCAACACGCAACATGGTAGAGTCAAAGTCAAAACCGTGGAACATGTCGTAATCGATATGGGCGCGGTTTTCTAGCAAATCTCCAGCGTATAAGTGATTAAACACAGGGTTGCCGTATACATCTAAAACAGGCTTTCCTTCTTCATCAAATGCTTGCTCTTTCTCAGTGCCTTCTGGTGAAGAGTATTTCTCTAACAGGTATTCGTATGTTGATGAAAGAAAGCCGCCAGTGCCACAAGCAGGGTCACAAATGCGATGTGTTTCTTCAACATCGAGCATTTCGATCATTGCTCGAATGATATGGCGCGGTGTACGGAACTGACCGTTAATACCTGCGGTGGTCAATTTTGAAAGCAGGTACTCGTACAAATCGCCTTTTACGTCTTTGTTCTCTAAAGGAAGGTCACTGACCAATTCAACGGCTTTAACTAGCAAGGATTGCTTTTGAATCATTAACTGAGCGTCTTTCATAAACTCAGCAAACAAGGTGTCATCGCTGGTCAGCTCTTTAAAGAATGGAAATAGCTCGTCTTTAACCAATGGGTAAAGCTTTTCCGCACCTAAGTGACGGAAATTTTCCCAGCGGATATGTTGCTTGTCCTTCTCTTTATCTTCACTAACAGGAAAGCGACGATTAAATGGCTTACCAGTACGAGCGCTACGCTTCTCATCGTTGCGCTCATTCATGTCTAACATACGGGCATACATCAAGTAAGTGATTTGCTCAACGACGGTTAAAGGGTTGGTGATACCACCGGTCCAGAACTCTTCCCATAGCTTATCGATTTGGCTTTTTAGTGCACCTGATGTAATCATTATTTATTCTCTTAGTTTTTTGCTTGACTGCTTGCGTAATTCTTCGGCAAAGCGAGTTCGGGAGCAACCAGCGGGGTATTCAGAGCCTTAATTCAAGGTAATAGCCGCTGGTTTTAATGGGTGTAGTGTAATCAGCTTACTGTTTTAGCCAAAGGGCTAATTCACTGCTTTCTCGACGCTTGAGTGTTTATTACCCAAATGCACGCTAAAGCGACGCACAAATTGTTCAACTACATCTGCTTGTGCAGGGTTTGGGAACACGCCGTCTAATCCCGCATCGTCAATTTGATTAAATGGTGCGTCATAGAGAGCTTCAATATCAACGCTGCCATAACGACATAAGTGATTCTTGAGCATACCGATAAAACGCTGCTGTCTTGCGTTCAAGTGAGTATGAACTTGTTGAACGAATGCGGTAAATTCATGCTCAATTTGTTGTTCATCCATCCCTACAATCGTTCGTAAAATTTGGTCTAATTCGGCGGTTGATTCAGGGAAAAACTCTTTGAGTGTATGTAAATCCACATTTGGGTTTTGTGTATGCACTAATGCATTCAGTGTTGATAAATCAGCTTCTGTCACCGCTTGCCCGCCACGTATTTTCTGTAGAACAGTGTTAGATTCAAACAGTGGCGTAAGTGTTTTTTCAACTTCTTGACGGTAGATCTCGTAATCCACAGTGATGATGTCGGTTTTAATTTCTTGCGTTTCATACAGCCCTGGATCTTCTTGCAAGTCAATAATGGGCGTTTTCGGTGCAGAAGGCGCTACGCCTTTATCACGTAAATGGATAACCGTACGTAAATTATGGCGACACGCTTCTACCGCAAAATAATCGGCATCACTCAAATAGTTGGGTTGTTGAATCTGCTTGATCGTTGCCGCTTTACTACGCACTTCATTTAGATGCATCGACAAACTGATGACTTTATCTAAGATCGGCGGTGCCTCTAACTCAACTTTACTTGGCTGCTGCAGTTTGGTGAGTTGCAATTGTAAGAATTGCAGGTCTAAACGCAGCGCTTCACTTTCACCAGTAGTCTTCTTCCACTGCATCAGAGGCGCCATTTCATCAAAGAGTAACGCTTTAGTATCTGGCGCCATCTGCATTAAACGTTTTTCTTCACTCAACTGTGCTTTTAGTTTCCATTTCTCGCGTACCGCGATGGTTTGATCATTTAGAGAGTCAATGTCTTCCTTAACCTGCGGTATAATGTCGGCAAAGATTTCCATCTCTGCTTTTTTAAGCGCTTCGACGGCAAGCACTAATTTAGCTTCAAATACTTTTTGCGCCAAAGATTTACTTTGCGTTCCTTCATCCTCGTCTGGGTTCATTTTGAAGTGCTCAAAATTGCCCCAGTGGTCGAAGATCAGGAAGTGCTTTTTATCTGCTCCTGGTCCGTACAAGTTTTCACATAAACGAGTACCACGGCCCACCATTTGCCAAAATTTTACTTTTGATTTTATAGGCTTAGCAAAGACCAAGTTAACACATTCAGGTACATCTATACCGGTGTCCAACATATCAACCGAGATGGCAATGGTAACTTCATCGTCGTTACCTTCGACACTTTTGAAATTGTCGATAAGCTCTTCTGCTCTCTCATATTTTGAGTGAATAACTCGGCAGAAATTTCCACCCATATCTGGATACATTTCACTAAACAACTCAGCTAACAGTTCGGCGTGAGCTATGTTTCTAGCAAAGATAATCGATTTACCAGGAAGTTGCTCATCCACATCTTTTAAACCCTTTTCCATTAGGTTGCGGATGATTGCTCGGTTGGTATCTTTATTGAATATGGCTTTATCAACCTGCTTCGCATCGAAATCCAGAGTGTTTGGATCAATACCTTGATCTTCTAGTTCTGCAATCTGCTCATCCGTCAGTTCGCTTGCCTTAATGCCGTCACGTAAGAATTGAGTTGTGTGAGTAACGACTTTAAATGGAACTAAGTTTTTCTCTTCAATCGCTTGCTCAAGTGGGTAGTTCGCCGTCGGCATTTTGTAATCACAGCCGAACAACTGACTGGTTGAGCGCGAAATCATCTCAACAGGCGTCGCGGTTAAACCCACTTGTAATGCATCGAAATATTTGAATAGCTCGCCGTACTTGTTGTAAATCGAACGATGCGATTCATCAGCAACGATCAGGTCAAAGTGGCCAACATCATACTCTTCATAATTTTGGATCATACCCGGATAGGTCGCGATAACAATACGCGCCTTTGAAGCTAGTTCTTTCTTACTTTTACCTTTGATGAAAAGCGGCTCTTTAGTGTGCTCATTAAACGCATTACCAGCCTGTTTACGTAGCTCTTTTCGGTCACATAAGAACAGAATACGTTTCGCCCAACCTGCATCTAACAAGCGCTTGGCTAAAGCAATAGAGACTCGCGTTTTACCCGTCCCGGTTGCCTGTACAATAAGGGCCTTTCGATGCTTGTCTGAAAAGCGCTCACAAATACGGCTGATGCTTTCCATTTGATATAAACGACCCGCAACTTTTGTATCAATGGGTGTGCTGTTTAGATCTTTCTTTAATTCTCGTTGAAGAATCAGATATTGAAGGCTGTCTTTTGAGTAATAGCCAAAAATCAGTCTAGGTGCGTAGCCCTGAGCATCATCCCAAATATAGATTTCGTAGCCGTTAGTGTAGAAAATGACTGGGCGCTGGCCGGTACTTGCTTCTAGAGCGTCTGCATATAATTTTGCTTGCTCACGCCCTGCATTGGCATCTTTTCGAGTACGCTTAGCTTCAATAACTGCTAATGGTTTGCCATTATCATCCCACAATACATAATCGCAGCGACCTTTGCCTGTTGTGGTTGGTTGGCCGTCGACTTCGTACTCTTTTGACACCTGTTCCGTGCTTTCATTATCAAGAGCGACATCCCAACCTTCACTGCGTAATTCAGCATCAATGAGACGCTTACGAGTTTCGGCTTCATTAAAGTCAAAGCTGCTTTTTAGTGACAGGGTATTAGTGCGAATTTTATCGGCTTTAACGTGGTCAGTTTGCTGCTTCAGCTGAGCGGCTTGTTTCTGAGCTTCTAACTGCGCTTGCTTTACTTCTTCTAATTCTTTTAGCGCTTTCTTAAGAAGATCGTCATTTTGGTTAAGCTTCTGCTGTAACAGTTTGTTCTTTCTTTTGAACTCAGCTTTAGACTCTTCACCCGTTGGTGCATTGTCTGGAACAGTAAATTTAGGGCAACCTTCTAGATCACCGTCGCCATAGGCCATATAGAGCCAGCAACCAATAAAGTAAGACTCTTTCAACAACCAAATCGAATCATGTTGTGAGATTTTTCCTTCATGAGCAGCTTTGTTGCCCCCCTTGCGAACAGCGTGAAACTTATCAGCAATGGTTTTATCAACAACCGAGGTAAAAGCGCCACTGACAAGTTTGTCGTGCATTGAAGCATTGGGAGCAACAGGTAGGTGAAGTTCTTGGTATAGATAACCAACAATTTTTTCAACATAACAACGTAGCTTCACGAGAGCACTTTGCGGATCAACAACGGCATACGTTTCAGCAAAAGCACCAAGCTCAGCTAACTCTGGCCACTGTTCTCTCAAATGTTCAAAATTCATAGACTTCTTCACCTTTCTGTCTCCTAAGATGAGTGATACTTTGCAACGTTTACGCCAATTTCAAACTTGGTTGTTTTTATGATTCCAAATTAAGCGTTTTCAGCCAGTTATTCAGCGTTTGATGATTATTTAAACCCAACGATTTTGCAGCTTTAGATTTGTTTCCAGCAGCATAATCCATCGCAGATTCAATTGCACTTTTCTTTATATTATCAATATGTTGCTGAAGGTCACCAGGAACCCTAAATTCACCATTGTTCGCCGAAGTTAGGTCACGACTTATTATCGCGACCTCCAAATCTTGTTTAGTGATCTCTTTACCTTCCGACCATAATACGGCTCGGTTTAATGTGTTCCATAGCTCACGAATATTACCCGGCCAGCTGTATGCTTCTGCAAATTCTATTGCAGACTTGGAAATATTCTTACTCTCAAATAAGGGATGAGTCTTCATCTGCTGGTTTATCTCGATCATCAACTCTTCGATCAGGAAAGGGATCTCTTCTGAACGCGCCCTTAACGAAGGCAACTCAATCACTCCAACGGCTAGCCGATAGAAAAGATCTTCACGAAAAGACTCGTCAGAAACCATTTTAAAAAGGTCACGGTGTGTCGCAGCGATAATCCTCACATCAACACTTTTCGTGGCAACGTCCCCCACCTTTGTAATTTCCTGCTGCTGCAATGCCCTAAGTAATTTAACTTGAACGGCTAAAGGGAGTTCACCAACTTCATCAAGAAATAATGTTCCACCATTTGCTTGCTCAAATAGACCTGCATGATCTTGGTGTGCCCCTGTAAACGCACCTTTTACATGACCAAACAAAATGGAATCAACCAAATTTTCAGGTAAAGCACCACAGTTAACAGCTTTAAATGGCTTATCAGCACGAGGACTGGCTTTATGAATACCTTTTGCCATCACTTCTTTACCGGTACCACTTTCTCCGAGTAGCAAAGCCGGTAGATCAGCATAAGCCAATCGTTGCGCTTTCTTGATGACGTTCTGCATGACAGTAGATTTGGCCGTAATCGAATCAAAAGCACTATTGAGAGACGGTGTTTTTGAAGCAAGTTGAGCAATAGCTGTTGACGAAGATTTTTGATACTCAGCAGAAAAGTCTACAGGTACATCAACTTCGATTAACTGACCTTGAGGGGTAGTTTGAACTAACTGACATTTCGCAATACTCTTTCCAAGTAGAACAGAAACGACTGTCATTGCAGGCGTACCAGAGGTCAGGTTTAGAAAAATACCATCAGCCTGATCAGAGACATAAGCCAGTTGCTTGTGCATGACTTTGGTAATTGCAGTGTAATCAATTGGAGATGACAACCTGATACGTTGAATCTTTACTGAAGTATTGGAACGCCCGGCACAAGCAAGTTTTTTTTCAAGCCACTCTTTGTAATCATGCCATTCATCTTCCCATGTACTAGCCAGAATCACGACATCATCAAATGCTGGTGCTTTTAACGCAATAGTCGCAATTGAAGCTGTTTTATCTAGCTTCATCTGATCAAGGTCTGTTCTTCCAAGCCAACTAAGCAAGGTTGCCATTCTATCTTCCGTAATTATCTTTACTTATTGGTAAATACTTTACAGCAATAGTCGCTTAGTTGATATTCAATTAAGTGAAATACAGATCCAGATTACACAAAATGGAAACTTGTCTATAGCGTCTCAATCTGAAGTAAAACTCGGTTAATCATGCTGGTAACTCCTATATTTGGATTAGGAGGAGCTTAATGCTTTTACAAAGACCCAAACCACACAGTAACGAAAGCTTGGAGAGCTTCTTTATCCGAGTTGCAAATAAAAATGGCTATGAAGATGTGAACCGTTTTCTTATGGCCACGAAACGTTACCTTCAAGATATCGACTTCTCAGGTTTCCAGACCTTCCCTACTAACATCTGCAAGATGAATCCTGCGTCAGCCAAAAGCAGTTCCAGTGCCCGAATAGCTTCACTCCTGAAGCTCGCTCAATTGACGTTTAATGAACCGCCCGAGCTGCTTGGGTTAGCAATTAACAGAACAAATTTAAAATACTCTCCATCCACCAGTGCTGTGATACGAGGTTCTGAAGTTTTTCCTCGTAGTTTACTTCGAACTAAATCCATCCCCTACTGCCCATTATGTTTACAACAAAATGGCTACGCCTCCTACCTTTGGCATTTTGAGGGTTACGATCACTGCCACATTCATAATACACCTTTAATTACTGCCTGTAGTTGTGGGTCTGAATTTGACTACCGAGAGTCGGGGTTGAAAGGAAATTGCAGTAATTGCAAAGAACCTATAGCCATAAAGAGTTCAGAGGTGAGTCATGAGGCAATATTCACTGTTGCAAATTGGCTCGCCGGCAATGAGTCTAAAAATCTACCTAACGTCCCCAAAAGCTACCGTTGGGGGTTGGTTCATTGGTGGCTCCATCTTAATGACAATAAGTTCGACCATCTATTATTCACCCAATTTTTCTCGAATTGGCCTAGCTCGTTTCATTCTATGATTGATAGCGAAATCGAATTCAACGTAGATCACGCAATTGTTGGAAGAAAAGAATTGCGGGTAAAAGATCTTATGGGGCGGATATTTTTTAGTTCCATTCGATTACCAGAGCGCAACCTGCAGCACAATATCGTCTTAGGAGAGCTTCTACGGCATATAGAGACGCATTTATGGAATAGCAACGGTCTGATCGCTAACCTACGCATGAACGCTTTAGAGGCTGCTGTATTCCTCAATTGCAGTATGGATGAGGTAGCCTCAATGGTAGAACAGCGCATCTTAAAGCCAAATCGTAAAACTAAGCCAAACATGCCTCTGGCGGTTAACGACTACTTATTTTATTTCGGCGACATCTTCTGCCTTTGGTTAGCCGAATTTCAAACTGATGAATTTAACCGCTCTTTCTATGTGTCGAGGTGGTAAATGGAGAGTCTGAAAAAGTTACTACAATCAAGACCCGATGATTTGAACGTAGAATTAAAGCGAGCATTCCGCCCTCTTACTCCACATATCAATATCGATGGAAAGGAGCTTGATGCTCTCACTGTATTAGTGAACTTAACCGACAAAACAGCCGTTCAAAAAAACCTACTTGATAGGGTTAAATGCAAGCAAAAGCTTAGAGACGAAAAATGGTGGGCTCGCTGTCTAAAAACGGTTGAATACAGGCAAAGCCACAGCCTAAAATTTCCAGACATACGCTCTGAAGGTGTTATTCGCGCGACTCCTTTGGGGCAGCTACCCGATTTTTTACTTTCATCTTCTAAGTTAGAACCACACAACTGGGCGTACAGCCATGATTCCAGCGATGTTAACAAAAGCGCTTTATTAACCAATGAATTTCGTTGGAATGGTGTAATTTCATGCCTTGGTGATTTGCTTAAAGATGTGGAACACCCGTTGTGGCAAAAACTCAATACGCTTGGCTGCTACCAGAAAACACGTAAGGCTATCGCTAAAAAATTGGCTCAGATTTCTCAAACAACGATTAACGTCAGTCTCGCTCCAAATTACTTAACTCAACTATCTTTGCCTGATAACGACAGTTCTTATATTTCCCTCTCGCCAGTTGCTTCTCAATCGATGCAAAGTCACTGTTATCAAGCGCTAGAAAATGAGTATCGCTATACAGCGTTAACCCGTTACAGCCGCAGTACTAACATGGGAGTATTACCTATGACATGTGGTGGTGCTTTGAAGATGTTGAAAGCTGTCCCTAACTTTTCCCTTGCACCTCATTATCAGATAAACATTGGAAAATTTTGGTTAACCTCAAGTCATATTCAATCGTTAAAACAGTACCAAAGGCATACTCGATATTTAATGCCAGAAAACAAGCGAATCGCTTACCGGAGAACAGTCAAAAACGAGATACACGAGATGGTTAAGGCTTGGTTGGCAACACAAGACAACACCATGGATGTGAGTACTCTTGTTCAACATTTAAACGATGATCTATCCCGCTTCAAATCAGCTAAGTGTTTCGCATACGAGCCGAGCATTACTAAACTCCTGCTTGGGCTCATCAAGCGTGAACTAACCGAACCTACAACCGTTTCAACTAATATTTGCCGCAGTGAAGAAAAGGATTCATTTTTCGCTATTCCAAATATAAGAGTTTGTGGAGCAAGCGCGTTGAGTTCACCTATCACGGTAGGTCTTCCATCACTCACTGCTTTCTTGGGGTTTACTCACGCGTTTGAACGTAACTTAAATGAGTCTTTTCCTACGCTCGCAATTGATTCGTTTGCCATCTGCGTCCATCAACTACACGTTGAAAAACGCGGTTTAACAAAAGAATATATACAAAAAGCAAACCACACCATATCGCCACCCGCTACACACGATGACTGGCAGTGTGATTTGGTCTTTAGTTTGGTGATTAAGTTTAATCGTAGCTTGAACGTTGATGAAAATACTATTGTTCGAGCTCTGCCGAAACGGTTTGCCAGAGGTTCCGCTAAAATAGCCATTGCAGATTTCAAATACATCCGGTCATTTTCAACGTTAGAAAAGACGATTCAATCCTTTCCTCAGAAAACCGGCAAATGGCTATCGATGCATACTGAACCTATCGAAAACATGAGTGATATTTTATCGGAAGTTAAAGAGAACCGAAAATTAACCCCAAGCTGTGTTGGGTATCATTTTCTTGAAGAGCCGACCGACAAACCTAACTCTCTTCGAGGTTATAAACATGCTTTTTCTGAGTGCATCATTGGTCTGATTGAGCCAATCACTTTTGATCAAAACACCGACATAAATACTATTTTGTGGCATCACAAGTGCTATCAAAACTACCTTTCTGTGCAGCCAAGGAGTACCTATCATGGAACTACCGACTAACCTAGCCTATGAACGTTCAATCGATCCTTCTGATGTGTGCTTTCTAGTTGTGTGGCCAGATGGGCGAAAGACCCCCTTAACCTACACTTCTCGTACTGTACTAGGACAAATGGAAACCGCAGCCTTAGCTTATGAGCCGTCGGGGCGGAGCAAAGAGAGTGCAACCGCTGAAAAACTGGCTCAAGGTAACCCACATCAAGTCGATTTTTGTCATGCCCCTTTCGGTGCGAGCCACATTGAATGCTACTTTTCGGTCTCTTTTTCTTCTGAGCTACGCAAACCTTACAAGTGTAATTCGTCTACGGTTAAACACACACTAATGCAACTAATCAAAGCGTATGAAGAAAATATTGGTTGGAATGAATTGGTTTCTCGATATCTAGTCAATATATGTAATGGCTCATGGCTGTGGAAAAATACTAAAAAAGCCTATTGCTGGGATATAGAGTTAACCCCTTGGCCCTGGGCGGGAGGTGCTGTCAAATTTCAAGACATAAAGGCTAACTACCTAGAAAGAAATGACTTTGAGAACCATAAAGATTGGGAAGCTATTGCTCAAATGACCAGAAATGCTTTTTCTCACTCTAATGGTTTGGCCATATTTGAAGTGAAAGCCACCTTGCGGCTACCAACCAATAAACAGATTTTCCCGAGCCAAGCATTCACCGAAAATGAAAGTAACAACACTAAGAAACAAAGCAAGGGACGAATTTTTCAAAGCACAACGGTTGACGGTGAACGGAGCCCAATATTGGGTATTTATAAAACCGGCGCCGCCATAGCGACCATAGATGACTGGTACCCCGATGCAACTGAGGCACTACGTGTCGGTCGGTTTGGGGTTCATAAAGAAGATCTCACTTGCTACCGTCACCCTTCTACGCAAAAAGATTTCTTTTCTATCCTTAAGCAAACAGAGTCTTATATTGAAGCACTCACGTCTTCAGATAAACCAAATCAAGAGACCATAAACGACCTGCATTTTTTGGTCGCAAACATCATCAAGGGTGGAATGTTCCAACATAAGGGGGATTAAGTATGAAGTGGTACTACAAAACGGTCACTTTTCTGCCAGCGCGTTGTAACAATGAATCATTAGCCGCTAAGTGCCTTCGGATTCTTCATGGCTTTAACTATGAGTATGAAACAAGAAATATTGGCGTTTCATTTCCTCTTTGGAGTGACGATACCATTGGAAATAAAATTTCTTTTGTGAGCACAAATAAAATCGAACTCGATTTGCTACTCAAACAGCACTACTTCACCCAAATGAAAGATCTGCACTATTTTGATATATCAAATACAAAGGTTGTCCCTGACGGCTGCGAGTATGTTTCATTTAAGCGTTGCCAGTCGATAGACAAAGCAACACCTGCAGGACAAGCTAGAAAGGCGAAAAGATTAAAAAAACGTGCGGGGGAAAGAGGTGAGGAGTTTGACTTACCTTCATTCAAACAACAAGAGGTTGTTGCACTCCACCACTACCACTCGCTTGAGGAAGACAGTAAAAGTCGTGGCGGTAGTTTTCGACTCAATATAAGAATATTCAAAGAAGCTCGCTTAGACGGCGATGCACTATTTAGCAGCTATGGCCTTGCGAATACTGAAAACACATCTCAACCCGTACCCCTAATTTGACCCTATTTTTATCGACACTTTTAAGTCATTGAATTATAGAAACTTTATCACAGTGAGAAAAATAGGGTTAATTGACACTAAATCTATTAACTGATTGATAAATATATACTATTATTTAATTAGTAACAGTGAACTGCCGAATAGGTAGCTGATAATATCTGCTATATGACGGTCGCAGTCTGCAGGGAGTGAACTGCCGAATAGGTAGGAGACAATTCAATATCAATTGCTGTTGCTTCAAATCTCAAACCACTACCTTGTGGTTTGCTTTAGAAATTAATGAGGACTATAATCCTCAACACTACTGTAAAGTAGTTGATAACAAACGGACCACTTTCATTCGCGTTCAATAACAGTTTACTGCTGAATAAGTAGATACTTTAGGGCGACGCTGGTTTTATGGTAATAGCTCTCTCACATCACACTCAAGCACTTGTGCCAGCTGATAGGCTTTTTCGAGTGTGATGTTCACTTCGCCTCTCTCGATTCTACCAACATAGCTTCGATCAATATCAGCTAACAGAGCCAATTTGTCTTGAGAAATAGATTTATCTCTACGCATCCCACGTAAATTAGCACCAAACCGTTTTGCTAAGTCTTTCATTTAAAACGACTCTAAAAAACAAAACTATCGCCTCTTGATGCATTTATTACCACGGATTATAATCCGCAATTTACTCTTTAACTGGTTAACTCAATGCGTAAGCAACACCGAATAGATAACAACATTTACCAATATATATCCCAACCTGAAGTCACTGATTTTACAGTCGTTGGAGTGAGAGATTGGGTACTCGAATGCTCTAGCATGTATGGTAATAAAAATAACGCACGTTTATTCGTTGCTAGACAATTGGATGCATTGGAAAAAGCAGGTTTGATCGTATGCAAAGGAGCAGGCAGAAAGAAGGCATTCTTTAGATCTGAACGTTTCTTTGAAGCAAAGTTTAAATCTGTAGCTAAACAAAAAAGAAACCAGAAGATAAACGAATCACCTTTTCCACCGCAAACGTCTATTTTCATAGAGCTGCAACATGAAAAAGCTGGCATTGAGGCTGAACTAGCCATCACATTAGCTGAAGTGGACGAATACAAAGCTCTTATGGCTCGCTCAAGTGATCTTAACAAACTACTAAAAAAATCATATTTAGAAGCGACTCAAAAGTCAGCGGCTCTAATGGCTAAACTCAATGTTTGGACTCGCACAATGAAATTAATTCGACTTGATGAGTCAACTCTATGCTAAGAGTGTGGCAAAAAGAGTGTATCGCACTAGCACTTACTCATTATCAAAATGAGAAGCGTCATTTCTTAGTACAAGCGACTCCAGGCGCAGGCAAAACCATAATGGCCGCAAATTTAGCAAAACAGATGTTCGACAAAGAGCTGATTGACTTTGTTATTTGCTTTTCTCCTTCAAGAGTTGTATCAAGCAGTATATCTGATTGCTTCTCGTCAGTACTAGGAACTGCTTTTGACGGAAGGTTAGGGACACAGGGTTGCTCAATGACCTATCAATCCCTTAGACATATTGATGCCCAGTTTTGGTCAACGCTATCTAGGTATAGAGTTCTATGTATCTTTGATGAAATACATCACTGTGCAGGAGATAAAGAAACTAACACCAATTCCTGGGGGCACCATATACTCAATGAGGTACAGAAAGCATCAACCTATACTCTTGCTCTTACAGGGACACCTTGGCGTTCAAATTTAACGCCAGTAGTACTCTCTTCATATACAGGTCCTGAGGGGAATATTGTTTGTGACTATCAATATTCATTAGCTCAAGCAGTCAAAGATGGCGTGTGCCGAAGACCAACCATTGTTCTCATAGATTGCGAAAACTCAACAATTAAAGCTAACAACCATATTGAATCATTTAATTCACTGCATGAGTTGATCACAGATGGAAATATCAATTACTCAGCAATATTACATAATGAATTAGCATTAATTCACATCTTAGAAAGGGCTATATCTCGCTTAAAACTAATCCGCACTGAGTCACCTTCTGCCGGAGGCTTAATTGTCGCATCTACGATTAATCATGCAAAAAAAATAGCATCACTACTTGAAGACACATTCAATCAAACAACCTGTACGGTGACGTACAAAGAAGATGGCTCGCATGCACGTATTAACCAGTTCAAATCGTGCAATACTGAATGGATTGTTAGTGTAGGCATGGTAAGTGAAGGAACCGACATTCCTAGGCTCCAGGTTTGCTGTCACCTTAGCAATATAAAAACTAAACTCTATTTTCGACAAATCTTGGGCCGAATATTGCGCTCAACTTCAAGCCAAAATCAAGAAGCGTGGTTCTATACTTTTGCAGAACCTAACCTCATTGATTTTACTGAAGAAATTGAAAAAGACATCCCCAATAGCTGCCTGGTTCTTAAAGAGGAATCAGAGATATTAGACACACACCTAAATTCGAGTGAGTTAGGTTTAGAAGCGGCAATTACCGTTCAAAAAGACCATCAAATATCAATAAGTTTTAAAGACGATATAAGCTCTAAGTCACCATTCAACAGTAGCAATGTCCCTCCAGACAACGAAGAATTATCTTTGCAAGACTTCAACCAGAGAGTCATTGAAGCCTTTCACTATGACCGCCAATCTAGCATTTAGTATCGATAAAACAAATCGGAAGCAAAATCCCAGATACGTTTGCGGTGCTAGAATGTACAAAGCTGCGTCAATATCAATCAGCTGGCGATACAGTTGCAATGAATGCAGATAGGTATGTTAATGGTACTCAAACGGTCCAGCATTATGCAGACGAGCTTGATGTGGCGATTACAAGATCCCTAGCAATTTCTGTGGATATTGAACAATACAGAGTAAAAGGAACTGTGCATTTCTCTGTGCACCTAACGATGGTTGCCAAAAGACAAAATTAGTTCATTTACAATAAAGATTGATCTGTTTTCAGGTCACACTGAACAAGAGAAACGGTATGAGTAACATAATTATGGCAACTTTCGATGGTAATGCCAATGATTGTATAAGCGGTATCATGGCTAAAATTGTGGCACTTCATCTGGCAGATTCGGAGTATAAAAATAACGAATTTTATCTATCAGATGAAAACTTTGAATTAGCGAATATTGTTATTGGTCAACTATATGATCAAACCCAAAAGCTACGGGAGGTTTACCGTGAGATAAAGCGATCAGCGCATGTCGATAGCTACTTTGACAACTCAACAATCGATGAGCTATTTGTTGCTAATAGTTGTATCCGAGAGTTTGAAATGATTCTCAATGCAAAGTATTACGCCATGAGTTGTAGCGTTATCGTTTCAGGGCCGTCAGTGATGCAAATAATGAAACAGGTTCGTATGTCAGCAGCTAAGTTACGGAGAGCTATTGGTGATCTTATATCTGTCGAACGCCAACTTCGAGTAGCTTCAACGAACAAATATGAAAGCAGCTTTGAGATGACTAGTGATAAAGTCACCAAGCTCAAATTGGCAACAGAAGCGGCGATCACCAGTTATAGTTGAGGTAGGTTTAGTTGAAGAGCCTCTGAGTTCCAAAGTTGAAATGTACTAATTCAGCTGAAAGTTGCTCATTTATTTCGGTTTGCTGCTTGTTGTTAGATTTTCTCAAAGTTGTGTTCTTATTTTGGGAGCACAAAAAGACGGTCTGGTCCGCCCCATCAGAGTTGGATATTAAGTTAAGCCTCTCCATACCTACAGTTATCCAAGGCTTTATTTAGCACAAAACCAGACTCGTTTTTGTCCAGAGCCTTGAGAGGTGGCTTTTATCCGTAGCATTTTCTATCTCGAAAATGGTCTGATAAGTATATCCGCCACTGAGCTTTTAGCCTTGCATACAAAGACCGTAAAACAAAAAAACGCATCAAAATAAACCTTTTGCCGATACGTCTTTTTCTTGTTGAAACAGATAGTTTTCCCACCCAATATCTTGAGGGGGATGATTGATCTTCAATTCCTTAACGGTAACTTCAAAAGGATTTAGATTTTCACATGCGACCTGGCTTACTTTGGGCGCCGCTTTGGCAAAGTGTTTTAATGCAACTTTATTTGAATGATCACGTAATGCGAGCCTACTCGCTCTATTAATGAGTTTTCTGATTCGACGTAAATTACCTTGGGAAAATGCGTAGATACGCTTCATCATGTCAGGCTCAGCAAGACCAGAAGACTCACCAAAAGGTAATGCGTCATCAAGCATTGTTAAAAACGTTTTATAGATACTACGGTTATTTTTGCTGTTCAATCTAAAAGGCTCAAGAGTGTGCTGTAATTCGAAGCGTCCTGCTAATTGACTATTTGCCTCCAAAATTACCACCGAGTAAGGCATACCAAAAAGCACCACAGGTACCTTTGAACGTACAATGAGCATCTTTAACCAGTCAGCTGCACTATGTAAAATTTGCTTATTCTTACGATCTATCATGTGTTGAAACTCATCTATGATAATTAATTCAACTCCGCATGACTTCATTAAATCACTCATTTCTTGGGCGACCTTGACAGGATCACTCCCTCTAGAAAAAGCGAGTGGATCTCCTAGGTCAGATAGCAACTGCTCAGAAGCCGTAATCGGGGTCGCATTGGGTGGGAGAGAAGTCGATAAAATCGGTATAAAAGAACCTTCGCTTGTCTCTGAACGAGGGTTTTCGTTTAAATACTTATTTATCAGCGTTGTTTTTCCCGACCCAGTATCTCCAACAACGATCATACAGTCTGGTTCATGAATACCGTCACTAAATTCTCGGCAATCTGAAATATCATCAAGAATGTCGCTTATTAGCGGGCTCTGGATGAAAATCTGTTTGACCAAATCAGCTGTGCTTTCTGTTTTGTTACTATCCATGTCAGTTAGCCTTTTTGAATAAAATCACTTTATCGACCAACCATTAGTATTAACCTCGATATCCCAATCTAATTCATCATCAAGCTCTGATTTTACATAATCAGCTTTTTGTGTTTTTGCTTCTGAAGTTGCTCTTTTAGAATGCTCTTTTATACGCTGCACCCGAGATGTAGTTGTAGTCCCTAGAGAGTTCCGTTGCTTATTTTGACCTGTTTTTTCAAATGCCTCATCAATAATATCGAGGATTTTACGCCAAGCTTTAACAACATCTCTGTGGTTGTAGTTCTTGCGAATATGTCGCCTTGCGTAGTTACAACAAGTCTTGTGTAACCACTCAGAAACAGAATAGGCGTAATCAGCATCAATTGCGTCTACAGCAAAAAACTCTTCTTTCGTTTCATCAAGTACATAAACCCTACCAAGACAACTAGGATCATACTTGATTCTCACACGTACACTTTTCATGTCTTTACACGTTTTGTGCCCAAAATATCTTGCTAGACGAACACTAGAGTAGCGTATTGTTGTGCCTAACCTAACCCCATTCTTATCGAGAACTACCTCGCGGTTTTTTCCTAGGTTAAACTTCAATTCATCTCTAGACCCTTTGAAAGGACGTGGAGGAATTGAAGAATTAACAGCATCGATCCAACTTAGATTTGGGATATTGTTTTCTAGCCCGTTTTTTCCATTTTGGTAAACATCCACTATCCAGATATGAACCATTTCTTGTAGAAGCGAGTTATCAATAACTGCATTTTTGAGTGGATCGTAATCTTTTCTCTCAAATATATTAGTAAAACTCTTACCCGGCATTCTAGAGAGAAATCGATTATTGATAGTTCGAAAATATCGCTCTACTGACCCTTTAAGCCAAGGCTTTTTAGTCGGGTTTTTCTTAACTTTTATTTTCAGATCTTTGCACGCTATTTTGAAGTCACTACTGTTAAACTCAGTACCATTGTCGACAATCAAATGCTCAGGCAAGCCATAACAAGGCCAACACCCTTCTACTGATGGGTATAGTTCTTTAACGTGTTCTTTTGGAAGAATTGCATTCACAAGTGCTAGTGATACTGATAAGTAACTCGGCGGCTCGAACCCTAGATAGAAACCCACAATGCTCTTTGTATGAGTATCGTACAAAACTGTGAGCCACGGACGCCCCAATGGTATACCGTTTTTTTCATCAATAATAAATAAATCAAGCCTAGTATGGTCTGCTTCTACACGTTCCAATACTCGTGTTGTTGCTGGCCTTTTCCCCACTTTTCTGAAAGTAGAATCAGCTACACTTTTTCCCTTTCTAAGTAGTATTTTTTCGTACTCAGAGTGCTTCCTTAGTCTCTTCCTAAATGCCTGTATTGAGAACGGTTCAAATTGAGTCCCATTGATTTCATTATGCCGATCAATTTCAACCTCAAGAGTTACGTATGCCGATGTTGCTGTCGGGCATTCTTCAGAGAAGTAATTTCTTATTGCACCTTGAATTAAAGGTTCAAGTTCATCGGGAGTATTTCTTTTTGTATTGCCAGCAGAGACTTTCGGAATTAGGGAGTTAAGCTGAAAATTTGATTTTTTAAAACCTCTCCAGTACCTATAAATGCTGATTGCTGATGGTGTACTTGAACCAAATTTATCTATTAAAGCAGTAAGTGACTCATCTATTTGCTTTTTGGAAAAATCGGTACCATATTGATCTATAAGGAATTCTATAATGTTATATCTATATATGGCCTCATTTCTTCGGTCTTCATCAACAGAAAAGACATCCTTAAACGTCAGATCAACATCTTTCCATAAGGGGAGTGATAGCGTTTCCTTTGGTTTCGATTCTTTATCGAAGTTAGTACTTGGAAATAGCTCGCCAAATCGCTTAGAACCTTCACTTGGCATGCCTAAGAGCTCCAAATAGGGCTTTGCCAACCAATAGGCTGGTGCATATCAATACTTAACAACTGTCTGGCAATCAAATCATAAAGTGAGGGTAATAACTGAGAAGAATGAACTGAAGAATATTGAACAACCTGCTCTATCCTGAGCTCTCCATATTTCTTAAATAGATTCAATATATTTCTCTGAATGGAGTTAAGACGCTCATCGCAAGCATAACGATGAATGATCCTTAAATTATCGAGCAATGGGTATATTTGAATATCATCATCTGTCAATACGTGCAGGTCTTTACCGCCGCCCAATGCTTGTTCTTTCTGAGCTCTAAACTTTTCTTTAAACTCATCTTTTTCTGCAATGTGCTTGGGCTTTATCTCATAAAATGATTGGTATGAATCTTTGTATGTGACTAAAAAATCGGGCGTATACCTATGCAGCTTACCTTCGATAAAATATTCAAAACCGATAGGCTGCGCTTCGAAAGTTATAATCTGTGGCGAAAATTCGAAGTGGAAACATGCGTCAAACTCCAAGTCGGATTCGACTGTATGGATAGAGTTCGTTTTGAGGCTGACAAAGCGTGAGATGTTTTTTACTGACGAGTTTCTAAGAATCCGTTTTTTCATAATAAACAACCATACCTGTAGTAAACTTCCTCAAGTGTTGTACACTTTATAAGCAATTTCAAGGTATGGTTGTTTTTATTTCAGCGTATAGTTTCGTAAAATCAACGTATGGTTTTTTTTACACTATTCGAATTCGTTCAGATTACTCTTTACCGAATACGTTGTTCTCTTGTTCTTGTACGCGGATGAAAGTAGTACGCTTGGTTAGCTCTTTAAGCTTTGCTGCGCCTACGTATGTACAAGTTGAACGTACACCACCAAGGATGTCAGAAATTGTGTTGTGAACTGAACCACGGTATGGAAGTAAAACAGTTTTGCCTTCCGCAGCACGGTACTTAGCAACACCACCTGAGTGCTTATCCATAGCCGACTGTGAAGACATTCCGTAGAACTTCATGAATTGCTTGCCGTCTTGCTCAACTACTTCACCGCCTGACTCAGAGTGACCTGCTAGCATGCCGCCTAGCATTACGAAGTCAGCACCGCCGCCGAACGCTTTAGATACATCACCCGCACATGAACAGCCACCGTCACCGATGATCATGCCGCCAAGGCCGTGTGCTGCGTCGCCACACTCGATGATTGCAGAAAGTTGAGGGTAACCTACACCTGTTTTAACACGAGTAGTACAAACCGAACCAGGGCCGATACCAACCTTAACAATGTCTGCACCCGCTAGGATTAGCTCTTCAACCATGTCGCCTGTTACAACGTTACCCGCAGAGATAACTTTGTTCGGGAATTCAGCACGTACTTTTTGTACGTACTCAACTAGGTGCTCTGAGTAGCCGTTAGCGATATCAATACAGATAAATACGAAGTCTTCGCTAAGCGCCATGATTTGCTTAGTCTTCTCAAACTCAGCTTCAGATGTACCTGTTGATACAAATACGTTGTTCAGTGTTTTCTTGTCTGCTGTTTTAGCGAACTCAGCCCACTGCTCTACTGTGTAGTGCTTGTGTACTGCAGTCATAACACCGTGCTCTGCTAGAGCAGCTGCCATTTCAAAGCTTGCTACCGAATCCATGTTAGCTGCAATTACTGGAGTACCAGACCATTGACGACCGCTATGCTTGAATGTAAAATCGCGGGTTAATTCAACTTGAGAACGGCTTTTAAGGGTAGAACGCTTCGGACGGAAGAGTACATCTTTGAAACCTAACTTAAGTTCTTGTTCGATACGCATGGTGTTTTCCTTGATTCATAAAATTATGTGTCTCTCGCGAAATGCGTAGTAAAACCGTTGGCAGACGAGTTTACTTTTCTTCGGACACAAAAAAACCGGAGCGTTGGCAGACGCTCCGGTTTTCAGCATTATAGGTCGTGATTTAGTAACAGCAAGTCTGATATTTCACTTTTTTTTGTGTTATCCTCTCAAAGATTCCATATCTGGTAAAACCTCCCTAGATCAACCTTCTTACTAAATTCTTACTAATTAATAACTTAGCGAACCAATCACGCAAACGCTGTCGGTTTATTGCGCAATCGTTTTCCTTTCTCTTTCACACAATATCGCCTTCATTAAGAAAATATGTGAAGAAAGTGCCTCGAGATCACATAAAAATCACACTTTTCTCCAACAAAAAAATGTCTTTTTTCTTAAATAAATTCGATTTTTTCCCAAATTTTTTCTGTTTTCGTCCAAATTCGACAAACTCATCGTGCTGTTGGTTAGCATCAAGTATGAAAAATACACCTCAATTCGCTCTATCTTGAAGGCAAGGTTCATTTGGTTTCGACAATCCAAAGTTCGCCCTCTATTCAAAGCTACCTAAAACAACAAAATTTATAAACCACCAACAGCCGAGATCATGCTTCTCTGCTGTCTGGTAGTTCAGCCAATCGAGTTTCTTGAGAAAAAAGGTTCGAGCAAAGAGATTTCTCTGAAGTGGTGAGCTGTGTAAATGAAGGAAACTTGCAGTAAGCAGGCGAAAAAGATCGAAGCCTTTAAGGTCAATTAAAGAATAGAAAGCAAAAAATGGCTAAGGTGATTCACCTTAGCCATTTTTATTCGATATTTAGATTACTTTCAAAGCTATTAAACCAACGCCTAGAAGATGTATTAGCCCTTTTGAGACATCAAGGCTTCTGCCGTTGCATCCTGAATAGACAAGAACAGTGACGTAACTTGGCCTGTTGGTGAACGCATTGGGTTAAGCGTCACGTTCTGATACATGAAATCGGCTTGTTGAGTTACAGGCCTAACGTTACGACATTTAAACAGATAAGGCCTTTGTTGCCATGTAATGAAGCTGCGACAACCTAAATCATAAACAGGCTTAGTTTTGAGCCTAAACCACTCTTCAGGGATTTCAGGGAACAGTTCAAAGATCGACTTACCAATAGCGTCATGCGATTGCTTACCGCTATGGTGCGTCATGAAGCCATTCCAAACTTGTACCTGAAAGTCACGGTTAATGACCACCAGCCCCATATCGACGTTTTGAACCATATCCACCATCCAGTGAAACTGTTCAAATTCAGCAGGAAGATTCAGCATATTAAAACTCCTCCATTAGGTAGGCCAATTTGTTGTCTAGAAGAGGCAAAGATTCGTCAACGAACATAAACAGAAGGTCACAACGGATGGAAGTGCCATCAATGTTATAGCTGACTTCGAAGGTCATGGTCTTCTTAAACGAGCCACTGGTATTCTCAATCACAGAATCAATCGAGATGTGTTGCCCGAGCAGAACAGGAGAACTTTGGAAGAAGCGAACCTCAGATTGCTCCCCTAGCCCGTTAAGGAAAGAACCAACGAGAATATTCGACACATCCATCAGCAGTTCCAGTTCTTCAAGCTGTTCGCTTTCGGTTGGCACCTTCATGAGCTTCTTAAGATCGCTCACGCTGGAATCACTCAGTAAGACTAAGGCTTCACCTGCGATGCCTTCTCCGCTAAAGCCTTGGCAAACACCCGATACTTGGTCGTTGTCTGCTAAATCACGAAGTGCCATGTGCAATTCACTCACTTCGAAGATGTTCACGTTCGGCAATGGTAAGTGAACAAATACATTAAAGTGACGCGCCAATGCATCAGCTGCACGGCCTATCGCAACGTTCGCGACTTCCATGTAGATGTCACGTCGACGGAGTATTGGTAGTTCTAAAGCGACTGGGGTAATAAGTTGAGGCTGTTTTGGCGGCTCAACATGCTCACGTAAAATCGCTTTTAACGCTTCTTTATCGATCGGTTTTTGTAAAAACGCTTTAGCACCAAGGTCCATGACCTTCTGCTGCGCTTTTGGTTGGATATCACCAGAAACCACTACAACAGGCGTGGTGTCACCTAAACGTTGCATCTCTTCCAATGTGCCATAGCCGTCTAATTCCGGCATGGTGAGGTCGAGGAACATCAGTTTGAACTGGTTTTGAGCTAACTCTTCAAGTGCATTAAGCCCATGAACAGCAAAAGTTATATCTGCATTTAGAGAACTAGGCAGTGATCGAGCCATCTGCTTCCTTGCTAACGCAGAATCATCACATATAAGAACTGGGAACGACATAAATGCACCACCGACAAATTAAAGCTAATTCGGACGAGTGTAACAGATCATTATGGTATCAGGTACGGGGTGAATGGATTTATGTGTAGATTATTAGTAAGAATGATGAAACAAGCGGGTAAGCTATTATCTCGCATTATTCTTTATGAAAAACAATATGCTACAAAGACAATAGCAACTCAATATTATTGAGTATTAGCACTATTTTATTAAATGGTAACCTTAATAAGTAGGTTTATTAAGGCTCGGTTTACTCATGCATTTTTCGCTTCGATATATCCAACACGTGAGAGCTAATGGCAGATGTCTTATACATCAGAACAAATGCAAAAAAGCTAGAACTGGTAGGTAGGCCATAGGATCAACAAGGCAAAACGGATAATCACGGCAAAAACCAATAACGCGATTCCAAGTCGGTACCATTTGTATTCCGCAATATTCATTGGGATACGCTTGTAGAACATCGTAATCACGCCTTTCCAATCGCTACTGCGTCTTCCATATTGCATCATACTCGTCAAAACAAACAGTGCGCCAAGCACTAGCATCCCTTTTTCAGCCCAGAACAATCCAACTTCCATTTGTGTAATCCTTGATAAAACGGTGAGCAACTCAAATCATTCTAGTCATCTTTTAGCTCGGTTTCTGTAAGACCAAGGTCTATATTACGAGATTCACAGTTCAGGTTTTATAGTGAAAGGTTTATAGCTCAAGGTTGATGGTTAGAGGCTAGCAGAACAAGCCACTCACGAATAAGCATGATTCGATAGTTCCGGAGACTTGCTGTTCTTTTGAATGACAAACATCAGATGGATAAGCAGCAGAATACCCGTCACACCCAGACCAACACCAATCCCGCCCCAGATCCCTGCTAGCTCGAATTTTGGCATCAAGTACCAAGCAGCAGGCAAGCCAAACATCCAGTAACCAATAGCTGTCATCACCGTTGGCATAGAGACAATCTTCATCCCTCTTAGCAGGTTAATCGCCAGTAGTTGCCAAGCATCAACAATAAAGCACAGTGCAACAACCCAGATAACAGAAGCCAATAGCGATGTCATTGCACCAGTGCCGTCATCCAACTTGAAGATGGAAGCGATCATTTCAGGCCATAGGATGAATACGGCAGACAAGGCGACACTCAACACAGACACTAATATAAAGCTTTGAATCGAGGTTCTTTTGATGCCTTCGTAGTTGCCTGCGCCATAATCACGGCCTACTAAAATTGCGGCAGCTTGCGAGAAACCGAAGTTAAAGTTCCAAGTAAAGCTTAGACATTGCAGCAAGATTTGGTGCAGCGCCAGAGAGGCGATACTGATCGTTCCCGCCATCAAAGTGCCGCCGTAGATTAAACCGTGCTCAAGCAAGGCTGCCAAGCCGATAGGTAGACCCATCAACAACAATGGGCTCATCAGCTTAATGGAGTACTCTTCGGTATTTAACCAAGGGGCGAACTGTTTGAACTCGTCACGTTTAAACACCCAAACCGTGTATCCAACCATCACGATAAATGCCGCGATGGCCGTGCCTAAACCCAAGCCTGTTAGTCCCATATCGAGCTGGAACGTGAGGAAGTAGCTCACTGGTACATTCAAAATCACGGTGATAATCGACATCACAAGAATAGAACGCACATTACCAAACGCACTGGTTAAGCCACGCAGCACCAATAAGATAAGTGAAGGCAACATCACCCATTTTAGAGCGTGCACATATTCCATCGCTAAGGTGATCACTTCTTGAGGTTGTTTCGCCGCTTCCAATACAAGTGGCGCAAACCAGAAGCTAGCCATTAAGGTCACGCTGAGCACGAATGCCAACATAGTTGCACCTTTCACGGCCAATCTAATCTGAGTGTTGCCAAACTCTGGGCGTGCGACGCGCTGACCATAAGCAATAGCGATCAGGTTCGCTACACAACCGACAGTGCTGCTCGCAATAATAAAGATGAAGAAGTAAATAGAGGCACCTAAGCCACCAGCCGCAAGCGCTGACACGCTGATTCGCGACATCATCCAAACATCAGTAAGGACTAAAGCCATGGATATCAGCTGTGAAATGATCAAAGGGAATGCAAGAGTGAGTATTTTTTTCATGAGCGCCTCAGTTAATTTCGCCCAAAATACGCTCGATGGGGCTGGCGTTCAATTGATAAATTTGCGACTCTAACATTCTAAAAACTCATGCGAACGAATTATGACCCCATATCCTAGCTTGCCATCCTCCCATAATGGCTTAAAAGCCTTCGAAGCGGCTGCAAGGCTGATGAGCTTTACGTTGGCTGCCGATGAGCTCAACGTGACACAGAGTGCGATCAGCCGTCAGATCAAACAGCTTGAAGATGAGCTGAACGCATCTTTGATCATTCGTAAGCATCGAGCGATTGAATTAACGGTTCAAGGTCATGATTTGTATGTCGCTTTGCGTGAAAGCTACGGCAATATCGAATCGGTTATCGCCTCTTGGAGTGAACCAAAACAGAAACGCATAGTTATCAAAGCAACCCTGAGTTTCGCTACGCGCGTGTTGATCTCTAAGGTTCGTGAATTAAACGAGCGTTACCCAGATTACGAGATCGTGATCGTTCCTGTGATTGAAGAGGATGAAGCGATCAACAGCAGCGAATACGACTTGTTGATCTTCCACACTCGATTCAAAAAACGCTATGACAACGCGCCTGACATCACTTTCTTGCGTGAAGAGTTCATGGCGCCAGTCTGCTCTACGAGCTTAACCAATGCTGTTGGCTTGACTAAGAAAGATACCGACCTCGACTCAATCTTAACCATGCCACGGCTGCACCCGACCTTAGATCACCATGACTGGAAAGTATGGTTAGCCGATGTCGAATCACCTCCGAAAAAGCCCGTCAGAAATACCAGCTTCTTGTCTTTAGATATGGCGCTCAGTGCGTGCTTATCTGGTGAAGGCGTCACGGTAACGGATCTGCTTTTAGTTTTGCAGGATCTGCAACGCGGTTTCTTATATTGTCCAGAGAATGCCAAGATCCAGAACAGTGCTTGGACTTATTTCATTCACCAGCGTAGTCACACGCCTATCATCAACGACCTTATTGAATGGCTTAGAGAAGAGACAGAAAAAGAGATCGAGTTACTGAAAGCACTGTCTCATCAGAATCATTGGTTTGGTGTTATTAGCGATCAACAGTAACGATAAGCCTTAAGCTTAGATACAAATAAGCCGCAGAACTTACTGCGGCTTATGCTTTTTACCAGTGGTGTTCGCTCTAGAGAATTAGCATTAAAGCTTAAACATACGTGCACTGCGCGGTGGTAGATTGAACGTATGGTAGCGAGAAGAAATGGTTTCTGTCGCGCTGCTTAATACGTCTTTGTATTGAACATGCCAATTGAACTCATGTTGGTAGGTATCAACCGTCACGCCACGCGTTTCGCCACACTTGTTAATTCCAACAACGCCTTCTTTGCCACGCTTAAACAGCAAAGTACATTGGTCGCTCGAAATTATCGTCATCGACTTACCTTGCATCGAGTTATGGAAACTAAGCATATTCTTCATATTCGAGCTATTCCAAACATTGCCCCAACGACCGTTATCCTTATCTTCAGAATCCGGTAAATCATCACTGTAGATCAACGGCGTACCGCCATCTTTACCAAGGATATAAGCGTAAGCAAGCTGCTCATCTTGTGGATCCATAATTTGGTAACGGAAGCCGTCATTGGTTGGAATATCATGTGTGATCGCGAAGGTGATCGAACGATTATCGTCGAGTGCTTGGCCGTACGCTTTTGGATCATGCAGTTGGTTCAAGCCACCGCCCATAGAGAATGCCGATCGAATTGAAGCAAACAGCGGGAAATCGTACGCAGAGTGATTAGTGTTATTCAAGTAAGGCGCTAAGAACGACTCATAGCCACTGTTCCCTGCTCCGCCACTGGTAATCACCTCGCCAAACACATGCATGTTCGCGGTGATCTCAGGCGTAAATACTTGGTCGATTTGGTACTGGCTCATATGTTTCACCGCATCAATACGGAAACCTTTGATGCCCATATCTTTTAACGCTTTCAGATATAAACGTTGTTGTGACACTACCCAGTTATTTGGGTCGAGATCCGGAAGACCCACATCACCGTCAGCACCACACAAACGCCAGTATTGAACATGACCCGGATCGTTCCAGTCAGTAATACAGCCTGCGGCATGGAAATCGTTAGCCGAGACAAAACCTTGTGCTAAGTTGCCAAACAGAGTCTGCTCGGCATAGTAGCTTGAACGGCTGGCATAATCGTTTAGCACTTCAGTACCAGGGTAGTCCAAGTCACTTCGCTTCCAGCTTTCATTCGCCATATGATTCAGTACTACATCGGCGTAAACATCGACGCCCACAGCTTTGAGTGCGGTGATCATTGCGGCCAAATCTTGTTTATTGCCCAAAGGAGAATCAATGGTACGCAGATCTTGAGGCTGGTAACGTGCCCACCATTGGCTGCCACTGGATTTCATTGCCGGAGCAACCAACACTTTCTTGTAGCCCGCTTCGGCTATTTGGTTGGCATTGGCTGTTACGTCTGAGTACTTCCAGTTGAAAGCATGCAAAATGGTGTCAGCGTAAGTCGCTGAACTAAAAGAGCAAAGCGCGAGCGTGGATATGAGTAGGGTATTTATTGGTTTCATAGAACATATCTCTCATTATAAATTCATAAGAATGATATGAGTGATAAAGACAATTAAAACGACGGATAAATCAGAGTTGATTAGCGTCACCTTCTGTTGATATTGATTTTATAAATTTGAGCTATAGCCGATATTATGTTGGGCAAAATGTGATGTGCGTTTTATGGGGTTGTACAGATATACGTAAAGAGTGGAAATGAGAATTAATTGAATCAAGTTGACGAGAACAGGACAAAGACTTTGGTCGCCTCTCCTAAACTAAGCTATCATTCCTTCTCCCTCAACCGATTGATATTTTTATGCCTTCTTTCTCTTTTTCAATGATCCCTGTTGGGGTTCGATTCATGATCCTTTCTGCTTTTGGATTTGCATTGATGTCTGCTTGTGTGAAATACATCAGCAACTACGGCATACCTGTATTTGAAATCGTTGCAGCAAGAGCGCTGGTGTCTTTGATCATCAGCTACATCGACGTAAAACGAAAAGGCATTTCTATCTGGGGTAATAACAAACCTTTGTTGTTCATTCGAGGCGCAGTCGGCACTGCTGCACTGATGTGTGTTTACTACGCCGTAACCACGTTACCGTTAGCAGAAGCGACCATTCTACAATACGTACACCCTGTATTTACCGCATTGCTCGGTGTGTTATTCCTAAAAGAGCGCGTCCAAAAATCGACCATGATCTGCATTGCATTCTGCCTTGCGGGATTATTGGTGATGGTACAGCCAAGCATGAACAGCGGCGCGAGTAGCGAATTGCCTCTATTCAGCATTATGGTGGCGTTATGCGGCGCGTTTGGTAGCTCAATCGCTTATGTGATTGTGAGAAAGCTGAGCCAAACCGAAGACAGTTCTGTCATCATCTTCTACTTCCCACTGGTTGCTCTACCGATCTCAACAGCCCTTATCTGGAACGACTTTGTGTGGCCGAGCCTATTCTTAACCGTGATGTTGGTACTCGTCGGGATTTTCACTCAAATCGGCCAATACGGTTTAACCAAGGCGATGCAGACACAAGCCGCAGGCAAAGCTTCGGCTTACTCTTACGTTCAGATTGTGTTCTCGGCACTGTTAGGCGTGTGGATCTTTAATGAAATCCCATCAGTTTGGACTTATCTAGGTGGTGGCCTGATTGTCACTGGCGCACTCATTAACGTGTTTGGTAAACAGCTATTGGTGCCGTTCAAGGCTAAATAAGTAACCCACTCAATATCAGCTAATAAATAGAATCTAAAAAGGGCATTGCGGAATATTCCACAATGCCCTTTTTGTTACTTTCTACCCAGAGACGCTATTAGCTTGTAGCATTACGCAGCTTAGGGTCATCACTCAGATATTCAACGAACTCGATTTCAAAGCCTGCCGGATCCACAAAGTAGACATTTTTTCGATAAGGTTCTTCAGCGCCGGGTTTAGCAATCGGGAAGCCCGCATCGATAAGACGTTGAGTGACGCTTTCGATGTTATTGGTCACATAAGCAAAGTGTGCGAGACCAACTGAGTGCCCAGCCAAATCTCTATTTTTACCCTCTCCGTGATCACTCAATGCAATGTATTGGTACTCGTCGCCAAAATGCAGCCAGTTACGTGGCTTGCCTGACCACTCGCCTTTTCCTTCATCACGAACGTACCAATGTGGAAACGCCGCTTTATAGAAAGTCAGCATTTCAGGGATATCCTTAACGACTAAATTCACATGTTCAAGTTGGATCATTCTTCTCTCCTTAAAGTATTCTCGTAAGCAACGTTGCATATCCTAATACCTCAAGTTAAGTTGAGGTAAAGCACTAATTTGCATTTATTTCGAGAACGTTTTTAGAGCCAAAATTGTCGTATTTTGAAGCGATACAAAACCTAAGTTTAGACGACCTTCCCTATGTGAGTTATTTTGGAGTCGAGAATAACTGAGAGACAAGCCGCTATGGTTTAGGCGGAGTAACCTCAACTTCTAAAGCGGCTCGGTTTCTCCACTTAAAACTCTTCTTCCATTTAATCGGCATCATAGGAATAACGATCAGGCTTATACCCACCAGCGTCAGAATGTCTGGAATCTCGTCGAACCACATAACACCAAACAGTGTTACGAACACCAACCCGGAATACTCTGCGAGCGCAATTTGGTTAGCCGGTGCTTTTTTGTAAGCCACCACCACAAGCGCATGGTATCCAAGTACAAACAAGTTGATTGCCATGATCCAACCCACATGGCGCCATTCGATCGTTGACCAAGTTGGTAGTGCAAATGCCAGTGCGAGTGGCAGAGTCATAATGCTGGTCCAGAACAGAGTTGAGATGATGTGTTGCTCTGTGTTCAGGCGTTTGATCAAGATGTTACCCACGCCCATCGCAAGCGCACTGCCTAGCCCAGCAATCGCCGCCCAGTGAAATTGCTCAGGACGTAAGACGATTAATACGCCCACAAAACCAATTAAGGTCGCGATCACTTTTGAAGATGTCGGCCTTTCTTTCAACAGCACTATCGACAAAGGCAGCATAAGGATTGGTCCAACATAGAACATCGCGTTTGCTGTCGCCAAAGTAAGGTGTGTAATGGCGATCATCGCGCAGCCACTCCCTACCAAGATAAATTGAGCCCTTAAAAAGTTGATACGGCAACCGCCTTGCATACGCGTCTCTTTCGGTAACTTTAACCAAAATGGAAGCAGCAAGATCACGCTCAATAGCTGACGGATAAACACATACTGGAACGTAGGGACTTCGCCATTCAGTATCTTCAACGATACATCTGAAAAGGACGCAAGTAGGTTTGCGAACACCAAAAGCAAAATGGCGTGGTTAACAGCTTTATTCATACAGAAGGAAGATCACACATTTGTCATACAATTATGGGCGCACATCATACATGAGAATTTGAAATGTGTAATTGCAAAATTACTGACGCTCAGATTAATGCAATTTTGAATTTAACCTCGATGAACAAATTACAGCTATTCGTTCAATATTTAGCCACGTTAATATTCTCTTATTGACTGATACATCAAGTTACAAATCGCTTTCATAGTAACCAAGAACACTGATCTGGGTTAATAAACTGGTTTCACAATAACCTTACTTTTATTGAGGTCAGATAATTACAAAAAAGGAAGTTACAGTGAAAAAATTATTAGCACTTAGTATTGCAGCAGTCATCTCGGTTCCAGCAGTAGCCGACCACAATACAATCAACGGAATGGATTTCGGTCCATTGGCAAAGCTAGTCGGCACATGGAAATCATTAGAAACTGACGGCGTTGATGTCTCCCCAGGTCAAGAAGGCACAGAAGTGGGTGCGGGTGGCCCTGCAGGCGATACAATGACGTTAGTCGCGTCTAAGCGCGGTATCGCTGAGTCTGAATACATGACAGACAACGCAACCACTACAGGCTTCACAATGAACATCAGTATTTCAGACGACACGCTAACTTACTCTCAAACAACGGGCTTAGAGATCTACGACAACGCTTTTGCTCATACCGATTCAAGCACGCTAATTAAAGTGAAGTAGATTCAAATACAAACAAGTTTAACTCGCTTGTGTATCTAACTTGGCGTAACGATTGGCTAGCACCGCACAGTAAAAGATCTGAATTGGGTGATAAAGCATGATCGGCAGTAATATCATCCCTAGATTAGGGTTGTGAGCAAAGATCACCTTAGCCATAGGAATACCTGCCGCTAAAGTCTTCTTGGTACCGCAGAACACCGCCGCCACTTCATCTTGATGATTGAATCCAACTTTGCGGGCACTCCATTGAATGCCGTGTACCATCACCATCAATACCACTAAACAAATCACCGCTGAAACCAACAACAGCATCGGTGAAAAGTCGCTCCAAATACCATGCTCAATGGAGTCACAGAAAGCACTGTAAACAATCAGAAGTATCACGTATTTGTCTAATTTGTTGACCACTGACTTGTGTTTCTGAGTCCATTCGAAAAGTAACGGGCGCATCAACTGGCCGACAATCATTGGCAATAGCAGCATTTTAGATATCGAGATCACCGACTCCATCAAGTTTAGCTCTGCACCTTCCAATCCCATAAAGAGCTGAATCAGAAGCGGCGTAATGAACACACCTAAGATACTAGAAAGCGACGCATTGAATATCGCACCCGGTAGGTTTCCTTTTCCAATCACCGTCATCGCGACCGAAGACGAAATCGTACTCGGCAAAACGAAAAGATAACAGAAACCAAAGGCCAAAGCTGCTGGCATATAAGCGACAAAGCCTTGCCCGAATATCACCCAAAGCAGTGGGTAAACTAAGAAGGTCGCGCTTTGTACAAAAACATGCAGCTTCCAATTCGAAAGCCCCTCAAGAATGGCTTTGGGAGACAAACCCAAACCGTGTAAGAAAAACACCAAAGCGATGCCGAGAACAGTTACCGTATCGAGATGAAGTACCCCACCCGATTTACCCCAATCTGGCGTAAAAACAGCAACGACCATGGCCACCACCATCCCTACAAGAAACCATTCCTTTTTCAGTTTTTCTATCATGTTGACACGCACTTTCTGTAGATTCCATTTCAGCCAATAACCCGGCTCCGATGCTATTTATCCTATCGACTCTAATTTTAATTAACCACCATAAACGCAAATTAAGCTCGTCTTTATCTTGAGGGTTAACGTCGTTATTCGAGTTTGTTACGCCCGTTTTGCTCTGGATTGAGCAGATGTATGGAATGACGATGAAAATATTAGAAAACAGCGGTTTATCGAGAAGATAAGACCCTTTCAGTGATCGGGGCACAGAGGTAAGCCGTAAGGATATGAAAGAAAGACGTAGTTAATCTAAACACCAAAGATAAGCCTATTCTCAAAGGTGGCGCAGCGGGAGCAACACATGGACAACAGAATCACCATTATTGAGTTTCTCAGAGTGTTTGAGTTTATTCGCTCTTCCGGTGAGCTACTGGACAACAAATATCAAGTTGGCGAAATGACGGCTTGGCATGATTACGATGGTTACACCTGCTGGCTAAGCTACAAAGACGTCACTGTGACGCTGATGTTTCATGGCTCGCTAAAAATTGAGTACGACAACGCTTCAAACTATTCTGAATTCATCGAACACTGTCTGGGTATGCTCGCGACTGAACCTTCTCCATAACACGCGAACAGACTCATCACTACTATCGGCTAACGGCTAACGGCTAACGGAGAAAATCATGAGCGAATCTGCTTTTAAGGCATCTTCATTACGTAAACAAGTAGCTCCTTTATGGCTGATGCTCAGCCTTTCTTTTTTATGGTCTCAAGCGTCAACAGCAGGAACAGAGATGATTGATTTCACGCAAGCGAACGAACATAAGAACTGGACAGCAACCAACGACAACGTGATGGGTGGAATCTCAACTGGTGGGCTTATTTATAACGGTGGTATGAGTCAGTTCAAGGGAGAGCTCTCGTTAGAAAATAATGGTGGTTTCAGTTCAATCAGCCGCTCTATAGAGTATCTAAGCTCTGAGATGGACAGCGTAGAACTGACTTTTGTGGGCGATGGTCGTACTTACCAATTAAGGTTCACCACATGGAAAGATGGTTATCGAACCAACTACAAGCACAACTTTGAGACCATCAAAGGCGAGCAACTTAAGAAAACCTTCCAACTGAAGGACTTTCAAGCCGTGTTCAGAGGTCGATTACTCAGCGGAGCACCAGAACTCAAAGCTCAAGACATTAAAAAGATCGGCTTTTTAATTGCAGATAAACAGGCTCTGCCCTTCGAGTTAAATTTAATTCAGATTCAATTCAAAACGCTTCAAGAAACTGAGTAAAGCTCTGAGTAAGGCCCGAGGTAAACTACAGACGAACAAAAGCCCCTGATACCTTACCGATTCACGATAAGTATCAGGGGCTTTCTAATCCAGCGTTCGAGCTATTCAAAAGATCAACGATTCAAACCGTCAAAGATCTAAATCATTAACAATTAATATTTGATGGCTGTTTTACCAATCGACGCGCTGCTTTCAATACGTTGGTGCGCATCTTTCAGTGCCTCAACGCTAAAGCCATTCAATGTGGTGGTAAGTGTCGACTTAATACGACCAGCATCAATCAGGTTCGCTGCTTGGAACAGGATGTCTTGCTGTTTCTGAATATCGTCTGTGTTGAACAGTGAACGTGTAAACATCAACTCCCACACAAAGCCTGCAGACTTACCTTGCAGCGCAGACAAGTCAATGCCGCCATCAAACTCAACAATAGAACTGATCATGCCTTGTGGTGCAATAAGCTCGACCATTGATTCCCAGTGCCCTTTGGTATCGGCAACATTGAAGATGTAGTCGACATGCTGAATGCCTTGTTCTCGTACAGATTCAACCAAGTTACGGTGATTCACCACATGGTCGGCACCCATATCCCTTACCCACTTTTCAGTTTCAGGTCTTGAAGCCGTCGCAATAACAGTCAGGTTAGTCAGTTGGCTCGCCAATTGAATTGTGATTGAACCGACACCACCAGCACCACCAATGATCAAAATGGATTTTTTCTCTTCTGGACGCACACGTAGGCGATCAAACAACGCTTCCCACGCAGTAAGTGTTGCCAGTGGCATAACAGCAGCAGCTTCATCAGAAAGACTCTTTGGTGCTTTCGCCGTAATACGGTAGTCAACGGCTTGGTATTCTGCATTAGCGCCCATGCGAGTTACGTCACCAGCATAGTAAACGCGATCGCCTAGTTCAAAGCCTTCAACGTTTGTACCTTTACCGACAACTTCACCAACCGCGTCATAACCAAGGACTTTTGGTTGCTCAAGTGTTTTATCTTGAGCACTGCGAATTCGAATTTTCGCATCTGCTGGATTGATAGACGTCGCGCTCACTTTCACAAGCAGATCATGTTCTTTTAATTCTGGAAGGTTTGTTTCAAACTCAACTAAGCTGTCTTGCTCTGCAATCGCAAGTGACTGAGTAAATCCGATAGCTTTCATTTTTGATGGTACTGACATTGTGCTTTCTCCTTGAATTAGACAAGTTAATCTTAGTTGACTCTCAATTTAGATAAACCGCCTAATGTTTGAATCATATTCAATTATTTTTTGATAATCGTGTTGCCACTGATTGAGCAACGCGAACAAGTAACTCTGTTAGCTGCTGCATAGAGGCATAGAGGCATAGAGGCATAGAGGCATAGAGGCATAGAGGTTAAATAAGACCTTGCTCAATCAACCAGTCACGCGTGACTTCATCTTGCGGCTTACCTTCACGGCAAACTTTATAATCTAGCTCTGCGATAATATCGTTCGAGAATCGCAATGAATCTAACGTCTGGATCTGTTGTTCGCTAAACAAGTGCTTCTTGTCGTCTCTTAAAAGAAGTACCGCTCTATCAACAATACCGAGTAAGCCTTTTGGCTCTTTGAGCTCTCGAATGTCATAGCGATAGTGCAAAAATTGAGGTTTCCACAGCGGTACAACAACCCACTCCTTGTTCGCTACGGCTCTTTCAAAAGCATTAAAACAATCGTCTTCACTACCAGGAAAAAACTCGTAACCCACATCGCTCAAGCCGTACTCTTTCATCATCTGAATAGAGAAGCGTGTAATGCCTGCGCCGGGGTTAATGCCCTGAATGGTAGAGTTCATTTTCTCGACAACTTCAGGCTTTAATAGATCAGCGACCTCAGAAACCGCTTCTTCAGGGACATAATCAGGCACGCCCCACAACGCGTAAGGTTCATAGTGAAGGCCAAGTTCGATAAGTGGCTCAACTTCCTCAACGCCCGCTTTGTAGATACCGTGGCTTGATGGCAACCAAGCCGAAGAAAGCATGTCTACTTCACCCGCTTTTAGCTTTTCGAAATTTTCTTGATGAGGAGAGAAGACACGCTCGACCTTGAAGCCCATTGCGTTTAATACATTGGTAACCAATGATGCAGTGGTGCGGTGAAAAGACAAATCTGTTACGCCAATTGTGATTTTCTTAGTCATGTTGTTATCCCCTTTTGTTCGGCTTGATAGAGATAGTACATGGCTACAAATCAGCGAAAAACAGCCTAATATTTGAATAATTCTCAAATTATTTTTGTTAATGATATTCTTGAATCACCAGTAAGCTCTGAAGCTTAATTCCTAATTCTTGAACCCAATAAAAAAGCGCCATGTATCGTTGAGATACATGGCGCTTAGTAAAATTATGTTAATCAGATAACCAGAAGGTCATTCGATCGCAAGAGTATTAATCCATTTTGATGCGTAACACATGGTATGGCTTGCTTGAGCCCTCTTCACCTTCATTCAATGCAGGGTTTAAGTGCAGAGAGTTTTGTGTCACGTACAGGTAACCATCTTGGATTGAGAAACCATCAGCCCACGACAGTAACTTGTCGTCTTGAGCAAAAGTCTTGAATCCCTCTTTTGTTACGATACTCACAGCATTCTTCTCAACATCGCCCACGTAAATGTCGCCGTTATCCGCGATGATCATGCCATCACTCGGACGTTTCTCCCCGTAAAACTCGATGCCTTGAGCAAGCTCTTGGTCAGTCAGTTTATCGTTAGCAAGCGCCCCGGCGGGTAGTCGGTAGATCGAACTGCCGTTTACAGTTCCGAAGTATAGCCATTCGTTTTTCGAGTCAATCGTGATTGGATTCAATCCAAGATAAAGCGCATCTGAGTTGCCGTCTTCGCGTTTCGCGCCCATCAATGATCCATCGATAACGACATCATGCTCAGGTGAAAGCAATGCTTTGTAAGACTCAAGCACACGACGAGATTTACCCGTGTCTAAGTCAACCACAACGAAGGCAGGTGCAGGTTCACCAAACAGGTTTCCAAGCGTAGTATCCGCAATGTACATCTGGTTACGCTTAGTATCTAAAGCGAAATCCTGTAAGAACGAATTGCCGACAGTGACATCTTTGCTTATCTCGATACGCTTAAAAAGTTTGTTGTTTACGGTGTCCCACGCAACGATTTGTGCGGGCGCATCGGCGCTGCCCATGTCCAAAATCCAAACCACACCGTCTTCTGTGTTATCGATACCGATAACCGAAGAAAGTCCCACCTCGCCCGTTTCAGGTCCATCAGCCCAATCTTTGGTTGGGAAAGGTTTTGTTGAACCATCCTTCATTAATTCAACTACACGGAACTCAGGTGCATCAAGAGGTTGCATCGAAAGGAAAGTGCGACCTTGTTCCGTAACTGTAATGTTGCCTGGGCGAGTGCCGTCGAGCTGAGCGACAACTTCGATATCGGCTGCTTGTGCTGTGTTAAAGAATACAGCTGTGGTTAATGCTAATAATGATTTTACGTTTTTCATGAGAAATCCTCTCTCTACGCCTCCTTCTGGAGGCATATCATTTAATTCAGTGGTGTTTAGCGTTGTACGCAAATTGCTTCTGTAGCTAGTAGTTAAGCGATTTGGGTCATTTCGTTAACGGTAAAGCTTGCGACTGCGCCTTCTGTTGCTGTCATGTAATCCGCAAGGTGTTGGTTACCCATATGAGCTTGCCAAAGTTCACGTGATACCCAGTTTTCATAGAAAGTGAAATGAGCCGGGTTTTCATTATCTTGATGCAGGTCGTAATTGATGCAGCCTTCTTCAGCACGAGTAATATCAATCAGCTTAAGCAGCTCTGCTTTTACTAGCTCAACACTGTCTTGGTTAGCAACGATGTTTGCGACGATAGTTAATGTAGTCATGATGTGTTCCTTTTGGCTTTCTGCTTCATTGATGCAGTTTGTGACTGCAGTGCGTTGTTGGTATGAATACATAGTAGTTAGATTATTACTAACGAAAAACAGCCTTACATTTTAATTATTATCAAATATATTTTGACAATTAAGCGTATGAAGTTAGTTTTGAAGGAATAAAGTTGGATTAAGCCGCTTTGTGATTAGAAAATATTTCAATACAATGTTTAGAACATTATCAAACACAGGTAGATAATATGCTTCTTGAAGACTTGCAGGTCATTTTAAAAGTAGCGGAGTTTCGCAGCATCACCGCAGCAGCCACTAACCTAGACATGCGTACAGCAACCGCGAGTGCTGCCGTCAAACGTGTTGAAGCCGCACTGGGTGCTGAACTGTTTGTAAGAACCACTCGCCATCTAAGGCTTTCCTCTGCAGGCGAACGCTATTTACCTGAATGTGAGCAAGCCTTGAAGATGCTAGAGCAAGCAAAGCTCAACATGCGTGAAGAGCTTGGTATCTTGGACGGAGAAATCCGCATCGCGCTTTCTTCGGATTTAGGACGTAACCTCATTACACCTTGGCTTGATGAATTTCTGCTTGAATACCCAAAGGCGACACTTCGCACCAGCATCAGTGACAGCAACATCGATTTTTACCGTGATTCTGTAGACATGGCTTTGCGTTATGGTTCTCCGAATGATGCCAACATGTACGGCTTTAAGATCTGCGATGTGCCAAGAATATTGTGTGCAGCGCCTGAATACTTGGCCGAGATGGGAACACCAAACCAGCCAAGCGACCTAGCTGATTACAATGGTCTGCTGTATCAGCTGCATGATATGTTGCAAGACGAATGGGTGTTTAACGATGGCAAGCAGGATCATAAAGTGAAGCTAAAAGGGAATCGCGCCTCGAATGATGCTGACCTTGTTAGACGCTGGTGTGTTGCAGGGAAAGGTATGGCAATAAAGTCTTGTTTAGATATGTCGAGTCATCTGCTCTCTGGCGAAGTAGTTAAAATCATGCCCGAGTTCAAGCCAACCTCAACCGAGCTGTGGTTAGTGTGCCCGAGTCGTCAGTCCATCACCCCGACCGTTCGCTTATTAAGAGATCTATTCCGCGAGAAAACCTCAGAGATCCTTTCTCAACTGAGCGAGCAAGGCATTATAGAAACTCTAAAGTCTTAACGACCTAAAAATAAAAAAGCGCTAGTGAACTTTAAGCCACTAACGCCTTCAATCGTTTGAAGATTACACCCTATTGATGGATGTATCGTCTAATGCGAGTGCTTAGTTTGACTCGTCTTCAACATCACAGTCAGCACAGCATTGAAGCGCAATTTCATGTTCGAAGGTGATTGTGTCTTTACCTTCTTCTAGTAGTTCTGCGATTTCATCAGCGACTTCTTTCTCATCATCCGCTTCGATGCCGCTTGCTAGCTCTTCTTCTGAATAACCAAAGAAGTTCAACAATAAGTACTCACGAGCTTCGTCTTTCGTACAAACCACGTCTGCTGAAAGATCTGGCGTCACCTCACCTTGTGCAAGCGTCGCAGTTACTTGTGCTACTGCAGCATCTTTCATCGCAGGCGTTAACCAACCAAGATCAGTACTTACAGATGTCTTTTTACAGTCGAAGCAAGGCAGTTGGTGAAAGTAGTATTGAAAGGTAGTCATAGGTAATTTCTTCTTTAAATGTTGTGTAGCGAGATTATGCGCGTTTTGTAGCAAAATACTATCTCAACAGACACCTAAGACCAACTACTTGCTGCGTCTTCATTCAGTACATGAAAAAAATGCTACAGAGCGAGTAGTTTACTAGGGCGTGTTGATCTTTCGTGAGTATTTTTTAACGGCATGGTAAAGGGTTAATTTGCTTCGCCAAAAGTAAAACCATAACCAATACTATACCAAGAACAATGCTAACTGATATTAGATGGGAACGGTTACTCCAAGTTATGAAAAGTACAGGCCGTATTTACGATAAAACTGAACATCGAAACGACATTTGAAGGAATGCTTCATCGAATGAGGACAGGTATTACTTGGCGAGAGCTACCCTCTAAGTTCGGAGAGTGAAGTACCGTTTACAGACAATTTAATCCTTGGTCAAAGAAAGGAATTATGCCAGCATGTTATCGCTGGCACTGATGTTGATGTGGCTACCGATGTATTGTTAAACGCGAAATGTACAGCAAAGAGCAACACGCCTTAATCCGTTTAGCTCGCACCCGGACTCGACAAAAAACCAAGATGTAAAATGCTACATCACTCACTTTCCGAAAAGTGATATCAGGACTCGTATGCAGTCGAATGAGGATGGTGATGTGAGTGTTGGTTTTTCTTGGGATTTTGATTGAGCATGACTTGACCCCGCCTATACCCGACAGGCAACAACCCATAAGCACGCTCAGCGAGATAGTGCCTAGATCCATATCCATCTTGACTGTCATAAAAGGATAAATAGGCTAAAGAGGAACGAGCATACTTCCACATGCAATAATGAAGAGGAGTCTATATTAGCCATCGTTTCACACTTCTCTAGAATCATAATCCTGCATGCTAAAACCGTTGTGAGAGAGCTAATAGGTTCTTGCTGAATATCAATTTATATGAATACCGGCTAAGGCTATTTCGAAATTAACAGCGATGTTTCAATTAGGGTTCACCAGTGCCTTTGTTACCTCTATTTGTGCAACAAAGTCATTTGCGTTGCTGCTTGCTCCCCTCCCAAACATTTCCAATTGTTTATTAATCGTTTATCCATATTTTTCTAAGTGATAGTATTCCAGTGCTGTCTGGCTTTATTCCTTGAATTGTATTGACAACACTGTAACTACTACATTCACGCCATAGGGGAACGGAGATACAATTTTGAATCAACCAATCTTCACAACGGTATAATTGTTCGAAAAAATCTACTTCATCCACACTAGAAAGTAAGAGTTGATCAACGAAGGCCACAAGCATTTCTTTTTTGCTTTCTGAAAGTGAGTATTGTGCTCCTTCACTGCATAACAACCATTTATAATAGGCGAACAAATGGTTGTCTTGGGATAAATAACCAGTTATGTCCATATCATAAAACCCCAAGTTTCGTTGTTCTAATCTAACCTCTACTATGTCTAATCCACAACTTATTAAATAACTTAACAGAGCTATTCTTTTCGTCTCTTTTTCTTTGGGTTTAACAATACGTACTACTCTATTAGGTTTTTTTATATCAACATTTGGTATGTGAAAGCATTTATCTTGATGAAAGCCAGCTACAGAATTTGCAATAGGGGAAAAAGGTGAAGTCGTATTTTCACAGAAGTCTCTAACTTGTTTAATGACCCAAGCTCTCTCATTTAAAGTTAACCCGTTTTCATGACAGTTAAACTCCAACACTTCACATCCATTATCTAAAGGGAATTGAATATCAGTTTCTTTAGAGTTAGGGAGAAATCCATTATGCACTATGTGTCCCGTTGTTACTTCATGGCCTTGATCGATCATCCAAAACTCTGCACGGTCAATCAAACCACGTTCATGAAAATACTCTCTGTTTTTTGTTAGAACCCAACTTTTTAGGTTGGTGCTTTCTAATACAAATGGGCCTGTACCATAAGGAATTTCCCTTGTGTCTTCTTTTAAATAAATAGATGAACTAAGCTCTGACAAGAGGTGTAATATCATAAAGTCTTTTTGGGCCATTTTTAGGACTACCCAACTGTTAGAATAACTAACGTCCTTAACATGACGATACAATAACTCATACACGTGTTTCTGTTGTATTCTATCTAAAATGTTTTTTGCAACTAGTTTTGCAGTAAGTCGTTTACCATTGTGAAAATAAACATCAGGTTGAATACGCAACCATAGATCATTGCCACGATATTCATAATGATGCGCTAAATGAGGGCGGTTTTTCCCTGAGTATTTATCAAACTTCAACAACGTGTCAAACATGGCTTCAATGTAAAGCTTGGAATTAGAGAATTCAGCTTTCAGTGGATGTAATTCAGGTTGATAATAAGGTACTAAAGAGATAAGCGTATTTTGAGACTTAAGAGCTCTACTAGCATCTGATAACCATGAAGGTAGGTAAGTATAAAAGCTATCAATGAAATTGAAGTTTTCAGATAAGGTAACCGCCTCACTCAACTGTCCTCTTCGACAATATTCCTTTAGAACTATCAGCAAAATAGCGCTGAATTCCACATTAACGATTAGAGTTGATCTATTTCCTCGTCCTCTCCCTGATTTCCAATCAACCCATCCCATAGCAGACATTTTTTTCATTATTTTGGGGACGTTTCGAGTGGAGCAGTGGAGCTGCTCAGAAAGACTATTTATATCGGTTTCATGTTCACTATATCTAGGATAAAGGTCACATAGCTTCTTAAGTAAACGTAAGTTGGATCTGGAAATAAAACCTGAACTCTTTTCTTTTTTCATATCGGCTTTTATCGTTTAACTGTATAAAGTTCATCCTATGCTAAGTGAATAGCTGAAGACGAGTGGTGTTTCAACGTAGATTATACATGATATACAAAAACTTTTTCATTTATTATTCCATAATATATAGAGGCTTTGCCTTTTTAATTTAATAATCTACGATTTTCTCCGCTTCACCTACTAATAAATGCAGTCTCATATCTAAACGCAGTTACAGAACGACCAACCGGTGAGAAGCAGTACAACTAAGTGCAAATTAAAGAGGGTTCTCTACTCTATTGGATTAAGAAAGAAACGGTAACTAATAAAAAACATGGGAAGTCGCCAATTGAACAACATAGCCATTATTATTACAACTATGATGATACGAGTTTACCTCATAACTACAAAGGTTAAGAGGTTCATTGTTTAAACTGCTAAAATTTTATTGGCTTGTTCTAATTATGTTACATTAGTTACCAAACAAGGTTAAGTAAGTTGATGAGGGGATTAAAAACAAATGGCAAAGTGATATATCTATCACAGAATCATTACGCGCATTAAAAATACCACCGACTATACCAATAAACCTGAACTTTTATTTAATTAAAAGCCACTTTAATTTTGTGAAAGTTTACATCATAATTTAAGAGAAACACATTCTCAATCAGAGAGTAAGCTTTAATCTTATTTAATCTACAAAAACAGTTTATATGAAACTGCGTTTGTAATAACTTTCTGGTAAATGTCCGTATCGACTATTTAAGGTATCAATGTGAAATATTATCTTTTAATTTTCTTTGCAGTTCTAATTAACCCTGGTTTCTCATATGCTCAAAGTGCAGCGGATTGCCTAATAAAAGAAAAAGAACAATACGTGATTGATCATTATGATAACGGTAAAGTATTAATCATTGTCCAAGGTGGACCTGATCAATCTTTAGATAAAGATGTTTTTGAGTACATTAAGAATATCCAAGCTAATATTTTCCCTAATGAAAAAGATAGAGCTACTATAATTGCAGCACATCAAGCTCAAACATTATGTGGCGATTTGATTTCAAGTTATGATATCCCAATAAAAGAGGCAACGATATATTCAGACCTAAGTGTTGAAATTATAAATAATATAATTGAAAAACAAAAGTCTTACGGTAATGAAGTATACTTGATAGGGTATTCTTATGGAGCTTTATTAATACAAGATTACTTTTACAAATATGGGAATACTACTACAAAAAACTTACTTATGGTGGGTAGAATCAATATGGAAGAAAAAATATGGAGCCACTTTGGAAAAGGTTATTCCGGATACTTTGATGATAATGGTCATTTTGTAGAAGATTTTAGCGAAAAAGGTTATATAGAAAAGAATAATAATAAAATAGCCTCTATATTAGGCAGAATTAACTATATAGAAAAGTTAGGCAATGTTAATTTTGAAAATACTGCTTATATTTATTCTAGTATAGATGAAAGAATCGGATCACTTAATAAAAATGAAATCTCTTTTCTCAAAAAAAGAGGTGCCAAGGTTATTTCTTTGGAATACAGCCATGAAAAAACGATGCTTTTTAAGATTAGAGAAGGCATTGCGTGGCTAATATCAGACCTGAGTTATAAATATTAATAGATGTCATATTAAAAAATACACATTTGTTTTTATTATAATTTCATTGATGATCATGAGTAATTTATTATTTACCATTATAAATTTTTGGGGAAAGATATGAAAGTAACAAAAACAGTTAAATTTTTAAAGCTAAATAGAAATGTAGCAAATGATATGCTTGGTTTGTCAGTCAGACCAGAACAACAACATCTAATTTCATCAAATCCTGAGTGGATCATAGATGCATTAATGAATGATGATAGTATCTCTTATGGTGTTTATTTTGAAGGAGAACCAATCGGATTAGTTTCTATGATTGATCCGAGGGCGGCAGATCCTGAAGATAACTTTCAAGAAGACTGCCTATATGTATGGAGGCTAATGGTAGATAAAAATTCTCAAGGAAAAGGGCTCAGCATAAAAATACTCGAATTTGTCAAAAACTATGCTCAACTCGTGGGTTTACGAGGTATCTCATTAACCACAATGGATAAAGAAGCTAAGAATGCATTAAATTTGTACTTAAACTTTGGCTTTTTTCCCACAGGAAGAAGGCTTGATAAGGAAATTGAACTTCTGTACGAGCTCTTATAATGCCATGTAATTTATTTAGATAAAAGTGGAACTTGTATGATTTTTTATTGGTCTACAATACTTATAACACGATTGTTTAAGGTTAATAAAATGAGAACATTATTTTTTGTTTTAATTATGCTTTACTTTTCCACTTGCTTTGCTTCTAATATTAAGAATAAAGATTACAAAAATGGTCATTTCACATTTCACACCACTAAGTTTAATAAAAAAATATGGATTACCATCGAAGGTGAACATATAAATGGCTATCTTGGATGTAACCATATTAATGGCTTACTAGATTTTAACGATAAGTATATTTACTTAAAGTGGATAAAAAAAACTAACATTCTATGTCCGAGCAATATAATGTATTCAGAAAAGAAAATCCTTAATTCGATTGAAGTTATGAAGATAATTAATGATAAAGGTATAATTAATATAGTAGGTAAAAATAACTTTGTAGAAACCGTTTTTTTACCTACTAACATTAATGATGCAAGTATTAAAGAAGATTAACTTTATTAAGAACAACGTTTACACAAAAACGAGCCTTTTGGGCTCGCTTTTAACTATCTGTTTTTATGATATATTATAACGGTTCTACCGACTGTTGACCAATAATGAATTCTTCGTTGATTACCAAACAATTAAGGCATGCTAAAACATTATATAAAGGTAGCTAAAATTGGCATCTGGTAGATTGAAAAACATGCTATTTCTTATTTCTCCAGATTTGATAACCACTTTCCTGTGTCGCCTTACCAAGCAAGTGTGCTGCTACCGGGGCGGTGATTAATATAAACAACATAGTACCAATCACTCGTGAGATCACCGTAATATCGGGTATCGCAATTGCCACCGCCAATAACAGTGAAGCTAAGCCCACCGTGCCAGCTTTAGTTGCGGAGTGCATTCGCGTGTAAAGGTCAGGCATTCGTAAGATTCCAAGACTCGCGATGAGCGTAAACAAGGTTCCAAGACAGAGTAAAACCCCAACGATAATGTCCATTACACGTCTCCTTTTCTTTTGAAGATCAGCCTTGCAAACGCAATCGTCCCTAAGAAGGCTACTAGGCCGAGCGTGATAGCAATGTCCAACAAGGATTGCTGTCCGCTATCTAAGGTATAAACGGCAATAAAACCCACCGTTACGAATGAAATCAGATCAAGCGCTACCACTCGATCGGCCAAGGTTGGACCGAGCACTAAACGAATGAATGCCATCACGATACTAAGCAGTAGCCCGATATAAGCGAACATGATGCTCACTTCTAACCAACTATCGCTTTGTAAGAAACTGTCTATCTGTAACCCATCAACCACGAGTCACCTCCAAAATCCGTTTTTCTAAACCGTCTTTGATTTCTCGAATCACCTTTTTATGCTCGGGTGCAAACATCGCGTGCACGACCAAATGCTTCTTATCTGGGGTGACATCCAAGCTCAAGCTTCCAGGAGTAAGAGAAACCATGTTTGCGAGTAAAGAGATTTCTAAATCTGACTCAACATCTAACGGCACATACACGATATCCGGGTCACTTAAATGGGTTGGCGTAACCACATCCCATACAACCCTAGCCACCGATATCACCATTTCGTAACAGAAGAAAAGAAACAAGCCGACCAAAGCACGAAAACGTCGAAAATAACTGGTTTTCAATCCAAACGGTTGACTAAGTCGCAACGCCAAAAAGCCAACCACAAAGCCAAGAATGAAGTTCGTTCCTGTATAGTTGCCGTTGAGCAGCATCCATGACAAGGCGAGAAATAAGTTCAAAAACAGATAAATCATTGGTTCCCTCCCTCCGTGTTCAATGCAACGCTTTGAGCTATTTCGCTGTCTGCTATTGCACTGTCAGCCAACGCACTCTCTCCAAGAACCGCTTTTACATAGGCTTGTGGCTCAATCAACTGCTCTGCTGCGAGCTCTGCAAATTGGTAAAATGGCTCGGCGGCCAAACCAATAATCAGACTTAACGTGGTCAATGTTGCTATTGGCACGCAATACAATCCTTTTGTGTACTTGTTCATTGGCTGCGCTTTTAGTGTTTGTTGAGGCTTTTTCCAGAAAACCTCGTTCCAGATCTTGGTCATTGAGAACACTGTTAACAAACCAACTAAGAGTGCTGTCCCTGCAAGCCAATACAACTCGGTTTGCAAACTAGATTTGATGACAAGGAACTTGCCCCAAAAACCCGAAAGAGGTGGAAACCCCGCTAAAGAGAATGCAGGAATGAGAAACAAGAAAGCGAGCCAAGGCATGGCTTTGTAGACGCCGCCTAATTGCCCAAGATTGCCCGAGCCATATTTACGCTCTATGTAGCCGCCAATCAGGAACAAGTTTGCTTTCACTATGATGTGGTGGACTATGTAGAAAATTGCGCCAGCGATGGCGAGAGGCGTGTAGATCGCCAATCCCATGATCATGTAACCAATCTGGCTAATGATATGGAACGAAAGAATTTTTTTGATATTGAACTGACTTGCTGCGCCCAATACGCCAGTTAACATCGTCAATCCAGCAACCCACATCAAAGTCGGTTGCCAACCGCTGTCTGATAACGGGAAAATCAGGGTAAATACACGAATAAGCGCGTACACCCCAACCTTAGTAAGTAACGCTGCGAACAGGGCAACAACGGCGCTTGGTAACGTATGATAAGAAGCAGGCAGCCAAGCGAAGACAGGAAATAACGCCGCTTTAATCGCAAACGCGAATAGGAACAGCGCTGCGAGCAAGATTTTGGTGTCTGACGAAATCAATGTGGCTTTGGCATGTAAATCCGCGAGGTTCAAAGTCCCTGTAGCACCGTAGAGCAAGCCAATCACAAGCAAAAAGACCAAGGTCGAAATAAGATTGAGCATCACATACTTCACGGCTCCATCCACTTGTTGCTTTGATCCATCTAAGATCATCAAGCCAAACGATGCTATCAACATCACCTCGAACCACACGTAGAGATTGAATATATCTCCGGTAAGAAATGCGCCATACACCCCAGCCAACAACACATGCATCAGCGCATGAAACGCGCCGTAAGAAGGCTTGTCTTGCAGATCGCCCATGGCGTAGAACACGCTCACTACACCAATAATGGCTGTCACCATCACCATAGCTACTGCAAGATGATCCGCCACGAAGACAATGCCAAACGGCGCAGCCCATTGACCAAAAGCCACGGCTTGTGGACCGCCGTTGATAACATCGAACGTCAACAATGCCCCAATCACTAAAGTCGCTAATGCGCTGGTGCCACTTATCGCATCCACCAGCGCTTTGTGACGTTTCGCGCAGAAGATGGCGACAGCGGTAAGAAGCGAAATAACTACGGGTAACGTCAACCAAATCGTTGTCATTCATCCTCCTCAGAACGTCGCATCGCATCAACATCTGCAGAGCCAGCTTCTGAACATGCGCGGTAAAATAGCATCAATGCAAACACCAACAAGCCAAAGCCAATCACTATTGCGGTCAGAATTAAGGCTTGAGGAAGCGGGTTCGCAGCACCTTCTGGTGGTAATACTGAATTCGCTTCAATCAACGGCGGTAGTCCAGGGGTTAAACGTCCAGCCGTGAAAATCGCGATGTTCACCGCACTGCTTAACAAGATCAGACCGAATATTAAGCGTAAGATGTGTCGTTCAAGCATAAGATAGACACCAGCAGCGACAAACACACCGACCACGAGACTCCATAGTATTTCCATCAATCCAACTCCTCATTCACGCGCAGCAACATCCCCATCACGCCGCCAATGATGGAGAAGTAAATACCAACGTCGAATATCAATGGTGTGCCAAGCGGTAGAATGTCTTTCCACCACAAACCCGTTAAGAACGGCAAATTGAAAGCAAAGCTCATCAGGCCAGCCACAAAGCTTAAGAAAATGCCAAACAGAGCAATGCTAAATGGCGCGTAATACAAACGATCTCGAACGTACTTTGGCGACTCTGCAAACATCAGTAACGCAAAACCAATTACAGCGATCAGTGCACCGATAAAGCCACCACCCGGCTCGTTATGTCCGCGCAACAATAGGTAAAGTGAAAACACCAACATCAGCGCTGCAACGATGTGGGAGGTGGTGGCAAAAATCAGGGAATGGATACGGTTACGTTTGTGGTAGTGCGTTTTCAACAAACTAACCGCAGCGATACCCGCCATCACGACCACGATCACCTCACCCAACGTATCGAAGGCTCGGAAATCAACCAAAATCACGTTGACGATGTTGCGTCCATGCCCGCCAGGAACACTATTCTCTGCGAAGAAATCAGCCAGAGTGGAATCTAGAGGTTGCGCAGTAATGTTGATCAGCAAAGCAGTGACCGACATACCAATCACACCCGCTATCGCCCCGTGTAGCAACTTTCGGCGAATAGGATGTTGCGGCACCGTCATTAAGCCCGGAATATGACGTATCAACAGCACAACAAATACAACCATCAAGGTTTCAACCAACAATAAAGTTTTCGCGACGTCTGGCGCGCTGTAAAGCATAAAAACTAAGGTCGTCATAAAGCCCACAACACCAAGGGCTGAGACCGCCAACAAACGAGACGTGGTAAAGGTACAGACTAATGCAGCACCGATGAGTAGCAGTGCAATGCTTATCTCGTAAAAGCTAATGTCCATTAATGCCGCAAAACGAGCTTGTGGGATCACCAGCGGGCTACTTAACAGCAATCCAGTGAGTACAATAAAGAACAACAAAACATAATGGCTTAAGCGCTTTTGCTGCAATAACTGCGTTTGCCATTTCGCCAAACGCATCATGGCAGCCATGATTTTGTCGAAAACGGATTCGGCTGTTGGTAACACAGGCACCTTGCGCTGCCAGCTCACCAACAGCCTTGGGTAGATTCGATACAAAACAAAGCCGAGTAACAAAGTTAATGCGCTCAGCGCCAACGGCAGATTCACGCCCTGCCACAGCTTGGCTGCTTGTGGTGCTGAGTCCGGCAAGCTCGACAACACCCCCGGAATAACCACGTTGTTGTTGACCCAGCCTAAACCAAATAACGGCGCAAGGACGCTGGCTATGGCAAGCAACATTGCTGGCATCCATAACCCTTTACTGGCTTCCACTTTCTTGGCTGGCGTTGGATTGCCTTCATACGTCGCGAAGAAAGGTTTAACGATCAACGCCAACGCTAATGCCACCATGGTGACGTTAACCAGAAGGAATATCGTAGTTAGGATGACGCTCACTTCCAGACTGGACTTGTACATGTACTCTTTACTCAAGAACCCCAGTAACGGTGGCACGCCCGACTTCGACAAAGCAGCGATGATTGCGGCTACGAGGCTGAGTATTAACGCTGCTTTCAAACCGTACAGCATCCGAATATCACGCGTTCCCGTCGCTTTATCTATATTGCCCACCACCATAAACAGCGCTGCTTTGTAGAACGAGTGCGCTAAGATAAACAACAGCGCAGCCATCATCGCAAGTTCAGTTCCGATACCAATCAATAGTACCAATTTACCTAAGGCAACGTTCGTGCTGTATGCCAGCATCAACTTCAAATCAGTTTGCTTGAGCGCTAACAACGCACACCATATAGCGGTAAAGCCACCAAAAATGCCTAGCGTATAAAACCAAATCTCACTGTGTGAATAAATAGGTGAAACACGGGCAAGCAAGTACACCCCAGCCTTCACCATAGTGGCAGAATGAAGATAAGCACTCACTGGCGTTGGTGCTGCCATGGCATTGGGTAGCCAGAAGTGGAATGGAAACTGCGCCGATTTGGTAAACGCACCGAGCAAAATCAGAACCAATGAAGGTAGGAACCATTCATGTTGTGCAATCAGCGTACTTTGCGCAATGATGGTGCTTATCTCATAGCTGCCAGCCATTTCACCCAGCAGCACCAAACCTGCTAATAAAGCCAGACCACCAGCGCCAGTGACAATAAGAGATTGCAGCGCGTTCTTACGAGATTTGTCTTTCTCGTGATTAAAGCCAATCAAGAGATACGACGTGATGGTAGTTAATTCCCAAAACACAAATAGGAGTAGGATATTGTTACTCGTGACGACACCTAACATCGCTAACATAAACAGCGTTAAGTAGAGGTGAAACGAGAATCGAGACGAATGCCCCTTGAGATAGGACAGTGCATAAATCTGGATCAGTGCGCCGATACCGCTGATCAAACACGCGAATAGGAAAGATAACCCATCCAACTTGAAGCTCAGGTTAACATCTAAACTAGGAACCCAATTCGCTTGCCAACTCACGCCTCCCGGCTCATACCAACTGATGAGTAAGAAGAAAATGACCATCGGCAGAACAGGAAAGATCATGAGAATCAACGAATGATCTTTTGAGCCTTGTCTGTGCTTTTTTTCTATTTCGCTATTCAATATCGCCATCCATTTAGTTACGTTAACACGTGTATGGGGACTCATAGAATCAACGGAAAAACAGCCCTCTTCTGATACTTCAGGCTTCAACCACAATTGTTGATTTGGGTGTTAGAAAGATAATCCGAGCAAGACAGATGAACGGATTATCTAGTTTGCGAAGGCTTTGAATAAGACCGCTAAAATTAAGCCACGATCATCCATTCCATATAGATTGACCCCACTGGTTCGAACTATTTGCTGTCGAGAACGACATAGGAACGCATGTCAGTATGGGAATTGGTCTGGTCAAATAAAAAACTCGACTCCTCATTCACGGCAGTCAGTGCGTCGTAGGAGCAATCTCCGATATCGTTTCTCGGGCATGCATAAATGTGCGAGCGCTCAAGCATTTCAGTTTGGCAAATAGGACATAGTTTCTTCATATTACCCTCCACTAAAAAGTTATTAGTCTGTCGTGTACATGCTTACTTCAGTATTGCTATTTCCGCTTTTCGAGATCAATTCGTTACTTGATTGGAGATATAAATCCCTCTGGTTTCATTGCCACTAAGGAGCAATTGATTGATTGAAGAATGTTCTCGGCAGTATTGCCAATCACATACCCAGAAATACCGGTTCGGGCTAAGGTTCCCATTACCAACACGTCAATCTCTGCCTCATCAACACACTCCGGAATTTTGTCGTCCGGTTTACCATGCAGGTGATGAATAACCAACTCACCAGTAATACCAGAGTCGTCGATGAGTTGCTGCAGGGCTTGTTCATGACGTGCTTTCTCTTTGGAAACCTCATCTGACAACTGTGCTTCATCTACTTGAATCCAAAAGTGATTGTCGAGGTAGTTCTCCAAATAATGTTCCCAACAAGAGATAATGTGTAATCGGCTATCACAGGTATCCGCAATCGAACGAGAGAGCTCTAACAATCGACACGACAGGGCCTTTTGCTCATCGTTTACAGCCAGAGGATCGACCGCAACCGCAATGCGTCGTTTGTCTCTCGGCTTAAATATTGGTCGGTGCAACCATACTGGACAAGGACATTTGCGCAATAAAGTCATGTCTATCGCTTTAAAGCCTTCCGCCCCCTCACTGAGTGGCTCAGCCTCTTTAATGATCAGGTCATTGTGATTCATCATCGCTTCTTGGATGATGCAAACCGCAGGCTGTTCGCTGCTTTTAACTCTCAGCGGAAAGGGGACCTGCTCTTCAGAAATAACGAGATCTTCAAGCAAATTTTTTACGCTCTGCTGAAGCGAATCATGCAATGACTGTTCGTAGCTTTGTTGATATTGAGCGAGATCGGTAGGGAAATCTGGACAGGCAATCAGGCCTGAAACCGGAACGCGATTATTAGCCGCTATTCTGATCGCTTGACCCAGAGCGTCACTATGGCCGGGCAGCCCTTGCGTTGCAAAAAGTATGTTCTCGAATCGTCTCATACACACCTCCTTGATTGACTAAATATTAGTCAACCGCAACATTCTTTACTAGCACGTAATTGTAACATTGATTAATAAAATGATATTCGTTCCTATTCAGTCGCTTACATATAAAACAATAAGAAATGAGTGAACCAATCAGCGTGCTGAGGGAACAATATGTAACAAAATACATCAATTCCTATTGGAAGTTTAAGTCAGAAATGACGTAGAGAGCACGACTGAATACGATGCTCAAACCAGATATCGTGTTTGTTCTGTGAGTATATATTAAGTGAATATTCAGCACGCTTTACACTAGAGTGAGATAATCGTTTAATTTAAGGAAATTTTCTTTAAAAATTATCTTATTAGCTCGCCAAACCTCGATTTATGTATTTTACTTGAAGCAGAACAGTAGCGATTCACGGATGATAAGATGACTAAAGAAAACAACGTTAAAAAAAGCACAAAGATCAATAAAAAAGAGCGACCTAAGGCCCAGTCCGCAAACGCTGTCAAACAGAAAAAACATAAGAAAGTTCGATTACATTCGAAACTTAAGGTGAATGTGCCTCTGACGCAGTCTTTGATGCTCATTCTGCCTTCGCTAGCCAAACATGCTGCAGCCGAAACTGTGACACAAACTGATGATGCAACTTTGATTCATCAAGACTCCACCAACAATCAAGAAAGTGCAGTTCATCAAAGTACTGATATTTCTAAAGACAAAAATCAAAAACCAATCACAGGAAATATTCACGATTCAGATGCTATTGTTGGTCAAGAGTCCTCTTCTCCGGAAAGTGAAACAACGCTAAAACCGTCACACCACCTTTCTAGTTCATCACACCCCCAAGTACATTACATCCCCGCAAGTTCGCTTCCTTCTATCGAATCGGGTGGCGTAATCGCACCGTCCAACAATGCTCCTACAACGCCGAGCGTTCCAGTAACCTTTACTCCGGAAGTTATCAAAGGAATATATGGGGAGCTTCACGTTGATGCGAGCGGCAAATACACGTTTGTGTTGAATCCTCTTTCACCTGAATACGTTTTACTACACGAAAATCAACCCGGCACAGATAAGTTCATGCTTCACTTATCAAATGGCTCTAGCGTTGTCGTTCAAATACCCGTTAATGGTAAACAAGATGTCCCTACTATTTCTGGAGATTTGCACGGCATAGTGACTGAAGATAGCAACGTGGATTATCACGGTTTATTGAATGCAGCAGGTAAGATTGATGTCGTCGACCCCGACCATGATCAAAGCTCTGTGCTTGCTGAAACGATTACCGGAAAATATGGCACACTAACTATCGACTCCAAGGGGGCATGGCACTACCAAGTCGACAATTCACTTCCCAATATCCAAGCGCTGACCTCACTCACTAGCCTCCATGAGTCGTTTACCATTCACACTAAAGATGGTACTCCTCAAGTGTTGGAAATGACAATTGGCGGCATTGACGACAACGCAGTGGTCACAGGGTTAGATACTGGTACTTTGATCGAAGACTTAACATTACGCGCTCATGGACAATTAACGGTTTCTGATCCGGATTTAAACCAAGATCACTTTCAATCCGAACAACTTCAAGGTCACTGGGGCAGCCTATTCATTCAACCAGACGGTACGTGGACTTATGATTTAGACAATACCAATCCGAAGGTACAATCATTATCGAAAGGTTCCACAGTAACAGACATCATCACTGTTCACTCGGCTGACGGCACACCACACCAAATTACGTTAACGATCAACGGCACCAACGATGCCGCGACCATCAGCAGTGCCACCATGGCTGTGGATGAAACCGATACGGCCATTACCACTTCAGGCACGTTAACCAGTACCGATGTCGATAATCCAGACAATGCGTTTACGCCAGATGCGATCAGCGGCACAAACGGTAACCTAACCATGGACGCCAATGGTCATTGGACGTTCACTGCTAACAGCGCCTTCAATCAATTAAACGTTGGCGATAAGGTTGAAGAGACTTTCACCGTCTCGTCTGTTGATGGCACACCATCGACCATTAAGGTCACCATCAATGGCACCAATGATAAAGCGACGGTTAGCACGGCCACTGTTGCGGTAGATGAAACCGATACGGCCATTACCACTTCAGGCACGTTAACCAGTACCGATGTCGATAATCCGGATAACGCCTTCACTCCTGATGCCATCACAGGCACAAACGGTAACCTAACCATTGACGCTAATGGGCATTGGACGTTCACGGCCAACAGCGCGTTTAATCAATTGAATGTCGGCGATAAAGTAGAAGAAACCTTCACCGTCTCGTCTGTTGATGGCACACCGTCGACCATTAAGGTCACCATCAATGGTACTAACGATGCTGCGACCGTCAGCAGTGCCACCGTCGCTGTGGATGAAACCGATACGGCCATTACCACTTCAGGCACGTTAACCAGTACCGATGTCGATAATCCAGACAATGCGTTTACGCCGGATTCTATTTCAGGCACCAATGGCGACTTAACCATTGACGCTAATGGGCATTGGACGTTCACTGCTAACAGCACCTTCAATCAATTAAACGTTGGCGATAAAGTTGAAGAGACTTTCACTGTGTCTTCGGTTGATGGCACACCATCGACCATTAAGGTCTCGATTAATGGCACCAATGATAAAGCGACGGTTAGCACGGCCACTGTTGCGGTAGATGAAACCGATACGGCCATTACCACATCAGGCACGTTAACCAGTACCGATGTCGACAATCCGGATAATGCCTTCACTCCTGATGCGATCAGCGGAATTAAACGTTGGCGATAAAGTTGAAGAGACTTTCACTGTGTCTTCGGTTGATGGCACACCATCGACCATTAAGGTCTCGATTAATGGCACCAATGATAAAGCGACGGTTAGCACGGCCACTGTTGCGGTAGATGAAACCGATACGGCCATTACCACATCAGGCACGTTAACCAGTACCGATGTCGACAATCCGGATAATGCCTTCACTCCTGATGCGATCAGCGGCGCAAACGGTAACCTAACCATGGAYGCCMATGGTCATTGGACGTTCACTGCTAACAGCGCCTTCAATCAATTAAACGTTGGCGATAAAGTTGAAGAGACTTTCACTGTGTCTTCRGTTGAYGGCACACCATCGACCATTAAGGTCWCGATTAATGGCACCAATGATAAAGCGACGGTTAGCACGGCCACTGTTGCGGTAGATGAAACCGATACGGCCATTACCACWTCAGGCACGTTAACCAGTACCGATGTCGACAATCCGGATAATGCCTTCACTCCTGATGCGATCAGCGGCGCAAACGGTAACCTAACCATGG
>NZ_JAKEUO010000026.1 GCF_022397915.1 Vibrio sp. Isolate34
AAATCCGACAGGTGCTGATTGAATTGTCGACTGAAGTTGACGGCGTTTTGCGAAGAACGTCGATAAGCTGAGTCCGTGCTGTTCACAGAAAGCACGTTGAGTGATGTTGCTGTGCTCATAGCTTTCTAGAAGAGTTTCCCATTCTTGGTTTGTGCGTCGAATTGCCATTGCAAGTCTCCTTGTGGTTGAAGACCTGATCTTATTACTCGTGCAAAACGATTAGAATGCGGGGTTTATGACGCGCTTACAATACAAGGCTCGGTAGATAAAATACAAAAAGCCCCTGTAAGAGTGCTTACAGGGGCTTTAATTTAAACGTTTATCTCAGAACTTAAGTCGAAACTTAAGAAACTTCGATTGGACCGCCGAATGAAGTTACTGGAGGCAGTTTGCCTTGGAACTTCTCGAAGTCTACCAAACATGTGTTTGCTGACGTCGCTTGAGCTAGCTCAGAAGTACCGATGTCTTGAGTTAGTGTATTTGGATCGCCGTATGTATCTAGCGCGCCCACTTTCTCGTTGATCGGACCGTACCAAGCACCTTCTTCGATACGTACAACACCAGGAGCGTAGCTATCCATTAGAACAGCACCTGCTAGTAGTTGACCACGGTCGTTGAACACACGTACTACGTCACCGTCTTTGATGCCTTTCTTCTTAGCATCTGTTGGGTTGATGTAGATTGGCTCACGGCCTTGTACCGCGTAAGTCGCACGCCACTCTTCAGATTCACACATCTGAGAATGAAGACGCTTGTCTGGGTGACAAGATTGTAGCCAGTACGGGTGTTTATCAGAGCCTGGACCACCGTGTGAACGTTCAGATTTCTCGAACCACATTGGGTGTTCCTGACAGTGCTCGTAACCCATGTTGCCAACAGTACGGCTTGTGATTTCGATGAAACCAGAAGGTGTACCTAGAGCATTGATCTCTGGATCTTCACGGAATGAAGCGTGACGAGTCCATGGCTTACCTTTACCGAAGTCTAGGAAACCTTTTTCCCAGAACTCAGCGAACTCAGGCATTTCGAAGCTGCCTTCGTTTGCTGCGCGACACTCGTCATACAGAGATTTAACCCACTGCATTTCGTCCATACCACGCGTGTAATCGTCGTAACGACCCCAACGCTTAGTCAGGCTAGACATGATCTCGAAGTCAGTCTTAGACTGGAACAGAGGATCCACTAGTTTGTGCATCGCGATCAAACCACGGCCAGAGTATGCGCCGTAACCATCGATATCGTTACGTTCCCACTGAGTACATGCTGGAAGCACGATGTCAGAGTGACGACAAGTTGCAGTCCAAGCGAAATCAACAGCAACCACAGTTTGTAGGCTCTTGAATGCTTTACGCATCTTGTTGCGATCTTGGTGGTGGTGCCACGGGTTGTTGCCACTGAATACCATCATCTTGATATCAGGCAGTGTTACCGTTGCGCCATTCGCTTTGATCTTCTTACCAGGCTCTAGCAAGCTATCAACCCAACGAGCAACTGGGATTACGCGGCTGTAACCGTTGTAATCTGTGTTTGTGTACTTAGGCTTCTGACCTTGGTCGATGTTCAGCGGGAAAGAACCCGGAGCAGCGAAACCAGTTGAAGATACCCCGATACCAGAGTAGTGGTGACCGTAAGAGATACCACCGCCTGGAAGACCAATTTGGCCAACCATTGCTGCGATAACTGCACACATCCAGTAAGGCTGTTCACCGTGCTCTTGACGCTGGATACTCCAACCAACAAGAATCTGTGTACGACCGTTAACCAACATCTTAGCGAATTCACGGATTGAGTCAGCGCTTGCACCACAGATTTCTGCAGCCCATTCTGGTGTCTTCTCAACTTTATCTTTCGTTTCACCTTGAACGTACTTGATGAAGTCTTCAAAACCTAGACAGTAAGTTTCAATGAACTTCTTGTCGTATAGGTCTTCGTTGTAAAGAACGTGAGCAACACCCAACATGAACGCCACATCAGTTTGTGGGTTAATGTACATTTGCTCGTTTTCTAGGTAACGACCTGTTTTGTTCTTAACAGGGTCAACAGAAACAACGTTGATCTCTTTCTTAGCAACTTTGTCTTTCAGCTGTTCTAGGTATGCGAACGACTCGTGAGTCTCACATGTCCAACCTACTTGAAGGTTTTTCACTGGATCGTTACCCCAAAGAACAATGTTGTCACTGTTTTCTAGGATAAGTTCCCAAGATGTACCTTGTGCGTAAACTTCAGTAGAACCTAGCACGTAAGGCATGATCGTTTGACCAGCACCTGTTGAGTAGTCACCGATTTTCTTCACAGAGTAACCATGAAGTGCCATTGCACGTTGCATGTGGTTAGTACAGCTGTGGAACTGACCTGTTTGTCTCCAACCAGTTTGACCTGTGTGAAGCGCCCATGGACCGTAATCTTTCTGTACGCGCTCTAGTTCTCGGTAAACAAGGTCTAGTGCCTCATCCCAAGTCACACGAATGAAGCGGTTGTTACCACGCGTGTCTGCGCTGTATTTGTGTTTCTTCAACCAATCTAGGCGAACCATTGGGTAACGCACACGTGATGGGCTGTAGATAATACCTTTGATACCTTTCAGCATTTCTGTTGGGTGCTGATCGATTTCTAAAGGTTTAATTTCTTGTACTTTACCCGCGTAAACACGAGCTCGGAAGGCACCCCAGTGAGAACCTGATACTTTCCAAGTTCCCTCTGTTTCTGCTGCTGAAGCCGACGCTGACGCCAATAAGCTTGGGCCAATAACAGATGCCGCACTTGTGGTAGCGACACCTTTCAGAAAACTTCTTCTTGTAATTGCCATTGTGTTACTCCAATTGACGTCTTATTAGTGATGGCCTTCAGAAAAATCTGATGAGTGCTTCTGTAGATACTTAAGAACAAGTGCTTCTGTATCTGTGTCGAAGTTAACGAATGCGATCATACCATCTAGCATGCCTACCCAACCGTTCGCGCTGAAGTGAGCTTCATCTGGCTGTGAGTGACACGTTGAACAGTTAGATTGGTAAGCTTGACCAGCTGCATCCCAAATCGGTGCGTAGTCACCAACCATAGACTCTTTCTTCATCCAAAGAGTTAGGTCAACTTCTTCCCAAGGAAGGCCAGTTAACTCATCTTCTTTCTTCTCACCAATAGTAATGCCGTTGCTTTGAGACACTTCTTTAGTCAGGATTGCAGTAGAGATGTTCATACCGAAGCCTTCTTGGATTACACGTCCGAAGCCTTTCGCTTTACGCCAACCGTCGATCTTAACTTCGATCATGTCGCCTTTCTCGCCAACGATAGCCACTTTACTTGCAGGGCTTAGTAGGCCAGCTTCAACTTCTGCAGTTTCGTCTGTGTATAGAGGAAGGTGACGAATAGAAATCACATCACTACCTTCAGAGTAAGACGTGCTACTCGCAACGTTTTCTAGCTCACCAACGATACCACTTGCCGAGTCCATATCTAATGGAAGGTTATGTGCGATACCTTTGTGACAGTCAACACAGCTTTGGTCACGCTCTGCCGCGTTCTTCATTTGGATACGCGCTGTTGGGCGCATGTTTTCGAAATCCATTGAATCGTAGTTGTGGCAGTTTTTACATTCTAGAGATTTGTTCGAAGAGAAACGATCCCATTCATGCTTAGCCAATTCGATACGACGTGCTTCGAATTTCTCAGGTGTATCTAGGTCACCAAATACCTGAGCGAATACTTCTTTAGATGCTTGCATCTTACGAGCAATTTTTGCTGTCCATTCATGTGGAACGTGACAGTCAGGACAAGTCGCGCGTACACCAGATGTGTTTTTCCAGTGAACCGTTTCTTGAAGTTCTACGTATACATTGTCACGCATGGTGTGACAGCTTACACAGAACTCTTCTGTATTTGTGTGCTCTAGAGCGGTGTTGAAACCACCCCAGAAAATAACACCGGCGATAAAGCCACCCATAGTTAGTACACCAAGACTAATGTGTACCGCAGGGCGAGTCATTGTGCGCCATAATTTAACTAAAAATGATTTCATGTTTAGCTCTCTTAAATATTGATTTAAAAAATGTTGTTACTAGAGGGCATTACATGCCGCCGTGAGCACCAGGAGGTCCGAATACGAATACTTGTAGTGCCCAAACTATGAAGCCGTAACCGCCTACAAAAGCCACACTTAATATTGGAAAGAGAACCACCGCAATGAAGAGGAATGACTTCCACTCCAACGAGCGTTTTTCGCCAGTTTCAATTTTTTTAACATCACTCATACATTTTGCCTATTTTGTATTTAGTAATTTCGAGTAACCCATTCTATGGGGCTAAAGTTCTTGAGTATCTAACAACAAATTTTAGACCATACTCAAAGTAGGGTTCAATCAAATCTCCCCTTATAACCCTTGCTAATCAATACTTTTTTGAGCTCATCCAAACTTGTTTTTAGTTAAACAAAGTTATTAAAAAGTATTAACAAATATGAAGAATTAAGTATATTTCACAAATGTTAAAAACCAACAATTGTGCAATTTTATTGTAACTAATATTAACGTTTTACCTACTAAGTAGTAGCCAAGAAAGCCTCAAACAACCAATATTTTGTACTTTGGTTGTTAAATAATTGGGCACTTTTTGAATCAACGGGTTTGAAGCTGAAATGCATCATTTGGCACTTTCAGATATGATGGAGGCCTACTTAAAAGGAAGCACTATGCAAGACGTTATTGATATATCTTGGTGGCAGTTGTTGTTCTTCAGTTCACTTCTCTTGCTGCCCATTGCCATCAACCACAAGCTGAAACTCGGCCTTGGAAAAGAAGCCTCTATCAGCATCATTCGCATGGTTATTCAGCTGTTTCTTGTGGGTCTTTACCTAGAGTATTTGTTTACTTTGAATAGTTTGTGGGTCAATTTGTTGTGGCTGTTTGCCATGATAATTGTCGGTGCGAGCTCGATTGTTGAGAAGTCTAGGCTACCAAGACAGCTATTATTAGCGCCTGTTGCCGTTAGCCTTGCCGTAACCTGTGTACCTATCGTCTTGTTTATCTGCTTTTTCATCATTAAACCGACACCGGTTTTCAACGCGCAGTACCTTATCCCCATTGCAGGTATGTTATTGGGTAATAGCTTAAGCAGTAATATAGTGGCATTGCAGAACTTGTTTGGTGCTTTTGAAACGCAGAAATCAGAATATGAAGCGGCAATCGCGCTAGGTGCTTCTCCAACCTACGCTGCTACACCTTTTGTGCGTAACGCGATACAGAAAGCGATGTCTCCAATTATGGCCTCTATGGCGACCACAGGCTTAGTGACACTACCAGGAATGATGACTGGTCAGATTTTAGGAGGCGCTTCACCGATGATCGCCATTAAATATCAACTGATGATCATGTTGGCTATTTTCGTAATGATGAGCTGCTCTTTGGCGCTGGCTCTTCACCTCTCATTGAAGACTTCTCTGACAAAAGAAGGTCGAGTTCTCGCTCAAATAAAACCGGCAAAATAACCCCTCCACTCCCCTTAGATCTGGTTACTCACTGAATTTGAGACAGGTTATCCACAGAAACTGTGGATAACCAAATCAATATAGATCCTTTTTTGTCCATTTCGACTATTAGAAAGATCATTACTATTGATCCTTGGTTAATTTCAAAGACATATGCACACATGTTGATCAACGCTGCTGTGTCTTCAGATGACAAAAGGAGCAACAAAAGAAATGGTTTTCCACAAATAAAAAACGGCCTGCAATGCAGACCGTCTTGTATGTGTCATATATCAGTTCGATTGTTTCGCTGAGCTTCAACTACTCTCGTCGACTGAACTTGTCACCAATCTTTGTTGATCGCGTACTCTTTATTAGTCACGTAGGTAGATTAACCAGTACCACATACCAACAAAGATACCGCCACCAATGATGTTACCTATAGTAACGGGCAACAAGTTGTTCATCAGAAAGTCCATCATGTTCAGGTCAACGTAATCCGCAGGATTAGCGCCCGTCATTGTCCAGAACTCAGCAGGAGCAAATGTTTTAATGCCGATTGCTAATGGTACTTGGAACATATTCGCAATACAGTGCTCAAAACCTGCTGATACAAACATCGCAACAGGCAGAATCATTACCGCGATTTTATCAGTCAATGTGCGTCCACTGAATGTCATCCATACTGCGATACAAACCAATACATTACACATGATACCTAGTGCGATAGCTTGGATGAAATCATGGTGCATCTTATGTTGGGAAATCGCCATCGCGTTTAAGCCCACTTGGCCATGGTCAAACATGTATTGTTTGGTCAGAAGCATACAGGCCACCAGCAACAAAGCGCCGATCAAGTTGCCCACATAAACTGTCGCCCAGTTCTTAACGAGTGTACGCCAAGTGATCTTGCCACTTGCTCGTGCTACCAAAGTTAACACCGAACTTGTAAACAGCTCACCGCCAGTCACAACAACGAGGATCAAGCCTAAGCTAAATGCCAAGCCACCTAATAAACGTGTAATGCCCCATGGCAAATCACCAGCACCGGTGGTAACGATGGTGTAGAACACAAACGCAATACCGATATGGATACCAGCTGAAATCGCTAGGAGAAAAGATTTGATTGGATCTTTGGTTGCTTTACCTACGCCAATATCTGCAGCGCGCTCAGCCATTTGTGGCGGTAATAATGAGTCAAATTGGTTTAGATTCATGATGATTTACATTTTGAAACATGTCGTCGGGAGCGCGATAATCCTCTCTTTCATTTCTTAATTCAAGAGCTATTTTATGCTCGAATTTCCTTCAACAACCAAGAAAACGCCAAACCTCCAATGATATTTAAATTTCTTACGACTTTAGTAGTAAAAAGAAAAGTTTGATGAATGAAAACTTACCAACGATAAAAACAACACATCTATAAATATCAACAAGTTACGTTAAAACCATAAGAATGATGTACACTATATGCGTATTTTTAGGGCTTTTATTTTCAGATTTTGACATAGATCAACAGAACATAAAAAAGCGCCCTGAGGCGCTTTTAAGTCAGTCACAAATAAAGACATTGGTTATGCTAAACCGAAGGTTCAATCACTTCTTCTGATGGTTGATCTAAAGCCGCATCTTCGAGGTTAGATTCAACGTTAGTTGGCGTAAGGTCTGAATCACTTTCATTCGCTACCTTACCACCTAAGCTTTTCAAGCTATCCACCAACTCTTCCAAGCTTTTTATATGAGCATCACTCTTAGTCACCTGCTCATCCAATAGCTGATTATGTTTGGTCGCTTCAGACAATTGCTGTGCTTGTTGCTGGTTTTCGCTTTCAAGTTTAGCTAATTGCTCTGTCAACGTTTCAATCTCTGACTTTAATAGCGAGGTCATGTCTGAGCTTTTTAACGCTTTGACACTCTCTACAATCTTTTGAGACTGAAGACGCAGTACAACGTCACGATAGTCTTGATCATTCACCACTTGGGAAATGCTCAGCAACTGGTTCTCAGCGTTCAATACCGACTGCTCAAACTTGTCCCCTTTCACGCTCGCCAACACTTTCACTTCATGAGCGACACTGCGCACGTGGTTCAATTCAAACTCAGCCGCTTGAACCGCATCTTGAATGATCGACTTTTCACGTGGGCTCGCTTTCACTTGGTTTTCTGCCAACGTGATTTGAGCAGTGGCCTTAGCAAACGTCAAAGGAACAACGTCATCAAAGTCTTCATCTTCTAAAAACTCTAATTCATCCTTCAAAGGCTCGATGTATTTCTTGTGAGCCACTTTCACTTCTAGCAAGCGAGCATTATTGAGGAATTCAACTTGAGCTTCTTGAGCATCTTCAAGCTCGTCGACTAGAACGTACTCGAACAGCTCGCTGTATTCTGAATACAACCTTTTATAGCTCGACGTAAACATAGTGTCTGCGCCAAGAAACTTAAGGTAATCCATTTGTACAATCGAATCGGCTAATACTCGGTCTGCCTTTTTCTTGAGCGCTAAGATCGAATCATAGTTTGATTTGATCAACGCGATTTTTTCATCAAAAGCTTCAGCGTAGGTTAGGCTGGAAAAAATCGAGTAGCTCTTCGTCAGGCGAGATTCGTCTTTCAGTAAGTCCGCATAAATACTTTCAGCATCGTCCCATGCGTCTAGCAGTTCATTGTAATTCTCTGGTGCATAGAGAGACAATTGAGCATGGTCTTCAAGCTTTACTTCCCATTCCGAGTAAACGCTTTGGACAGACTGGAAAGAACGGACCTCTACGGTTGATTCATTGTTGTTCGTGTTTTGGTTCGCGTCTGTCTGCTCTGAGGGTGTGCTTTGACAACCTGAGATAGCAAATAGCATACTAATAACTAATGCTACTTTGTTCGCTCTCACTGATGCATTTCCTTTTTTATTCAATATTAGCTGAATGCAATATATTTCTAGTCCCACAATATATTACAACCACTTAGCAATAAACATCATTCGCAATTTAAGTGGGCACAAATCACCCAATCTAACCAAAATAAACCCATCATACGTCGATTAATCATTCAATTTGGTATCACTTATCAATTCTATTTATTTGCTATTGCCTGAGTTGTGAATGCGCACTAAGGTGAAGGAAGAGAACGTTATGAATATATAGGTTAATTATGAAGTACAACGCTGAACATATTGCTGATTTAAACCTCCTTCTTCAATTTGATGTAAGTAGCGCTGCTACGGGCATTAAAGTTCATCAAGAGGCTGCTCAAGAAACTCAAGACGCTGTTAAGCGCCTATTCGAAAAGAACCTTTGTACTCAGCCAGACGGCGGTTACCTAACAGATGAAGGTATCGAGATGGCAGAACGCGCAGACAAACTACTTCGCGTACTTAAATAAAGCTGCATTGTTCTAGTAAAAACTCCACTCGCTTCGGCCGTGGAGTTTTTTCATTTTTGGCCAAAGGTTTGTTAGGCTTATTGTAAATCCATCATTTTCAGTTGCGAGGGACAGATGGCTTCAATATTTATTGTCGGTGCAGGATGGGTAGGTGCCCCTTTATCTGAGCATCTTGAGAGACATGGTAACCGAGTGGTCGTCACCAAGACGACTCAAGCGGGTGCAAACACCATCGGTAATGAGCGTATTCCCTGTGAGGTTTTCAGCTTTAACGCATCACAGGCTGACCAAACTATCGGACAACTCTATTCGCTGTTGCTCGAAAACAATGCCGAGATTGTGATAGGCAGTTTCCCTCCTGGTTTTAGAAAAGGTGCAGGTCAAGAGTATGCCGATTACTGGCAGCAGCTAACCAGTGCTTGTCAGAAGGCGAACGTTAAGAAGCTCATTATGGTTAGCTCAACCACAGTTTACCCGACTAAACCCGGTGTATTAAATGAGCAAGATGCCTCACTTTTCCTCTCCACCTCAGATAAAGAGTACGCATCTTCCTTTTCCGATAACGCGCGTGTCATGCTGCAAGCTGAACAGTTGGTGATAGATTCAGGTATCGATTACACCATTCTTCGCTTTAGTGGCTTAATTGGTCCAAGTCGTCACCCATCAAGATTTGTAAGTAAACTGAAGCAAGTGAGCACTCAAGCTCCGGCCAACATGCTTCATCTTGATGATGCCATTGGCGCCGTCGACTTCGCTATCAACCAGCTTCACAATGAAGTCGTTAATGTGACCACACCAAATACCGTGTGTAAGGCGGAATTTTATGCCGCGGCACTGAAAAGCGCGAATAGCAGCGAGCCTCTGCCACCAGTTGTTGGTACACCAGACAAGCTGATCTCTTCGAAAAAGATACTCGACTTAGGTTATTCGTTTAAATTCGAATCCACATTGGACGCACTGCATGACTGAACAATTTGTAGCTAAGAAAGAGCCCAATATTAAGCTGCACCGCGCGATCGACATCCTTTGGAACTTCATGTCTATGGGTCACAAGGTTGCGCCGTCAGACTGTATTTTTGTGTTGTGCAGCAACGATACTCGTGTTGCTGAATACGCAGCAGATCTCTACCATCAAAAGATTGCGCCATACATCGTTTTTTCTGGTGGTGTCGGACGCTTTACCGAAGGCAGCTTTGAACGCTCAGAAGCAGAAACCTTCGCTGCTATTGCCCGCGACTGTGGCGTGCCAGATTCAGACATTATCATAGAGAAACACGCGACTAATACTGGGGAGAATGTCCGCTTCACTCATGAGTTACTTACTGAGCGGGGGTTATCTCCGAAAAGACTGACCTTGGTACAGAAGCCTTTTATGGAGAAACGTACTTACGCGACCTTTAATAAGCAGTGGCCTGAAGCAGCAACAGAAATCACCGTGACATCAAAGTGGCAAGATTGGGTCGATTACTTTAATGAAGAGTTGCCATTGGATATGGTTTTAGGTGCGTTAGTGGCCGATTTTGAACGCATTAAGTCCTACCCTGCTCAAGGCTTCCAGATCGAAATGCCGATTCCCGAAGAAGTTGATCACGCCTATTTAACGGTTAAGAAACTCGGCTTTGAATAAATAGCGATGACCAATCAGAAAACAAAAACGGTGGCACTTGGCCACCGTTTCTTACTTCTATTGCTTCGCTTTGTCATCCATTGCCAAGGCAAATAAGAAACGTCTATTTACCTAACGCTTCTTTATAGTGTGAGCGACAAACAGACACATATTTGTCGTTACCCCCAATGGCAACTTGGTCACCTTCAGCAATCGCAACACCGTGCTCGTCGGTACGGATCACCATGTTCGCTTTGCGGCCACAGTGGCAGATGGTTTTCAGTTCCACCAGCTTATCAGCCCAAGACAACAAATAACGGCTGCCTTCAAACAGTTCACCCAAGAAGTCAGTACGTAAACCGTAACACAGTACAGGGATATGCAGTTTATCCACCACTTCTGTTAGTTGGTATACCTGCTCTTTCGACAAGAACTGACACTCATCGATCAAAATACAATGACGTTTCTCTTCATCGTTTAGCTTTTTGATCGCATCAAACATGTTGGTGTCGTTTTTGAAAAGTTGCGCTTCAGATTGCAGACCAATTCGAGAACTAACTTTACCGCTACCATAGCGATCATCCAATGCTGCCGTGAAGATCACTGGCGTCATGCCGCGCTCTTGGTAGTTGAATGAAGATTGAAGAAGCGTTGTTGATTTACCCGCATTCATTGCCGAGTAGTAAAAATACATCTGAGCCACAGAAATATTCCTGTTAAATAAAATTGAATATGAAAAGGTGAAGTTAGAGAATTTTTGCTAGAAAAAAGGGCTGAAAATCAGCCCTTTTTATAAGATTTACTTACGACGCCAAGTCGTGCCTTCAGGGCCATCTTCTAAAACGATACCCAACTCATTGAGCTTGTCACGTGCAAGGTCGGCATTTGCCCAATCCTTTGAAGCACGAGAGTCGTTACGCAATTTGATCAACGCTTCGATTTCAGCCACTTCGTCATCGTTACCAGCCGCATCACCTTGTAGGAAGGCTTCTGGTTCTTGGTGAAGAATACCGATGATGTCTGCTAACTCACGCATCAATGCACCAAGTCCGCTTGCTTTCTCGATGCTTTCAGGCTTGATACGGTTGATTTCACGCGCCATTTCAAACAGTACAGAGTAAGCTTCAGGCGTATTGAAGTCATCGTTCATCGCAGTAGAGAAGCGAGTTACGTACTCTTCGCCACCAGCAGGAGCTGCGGTAAGGTCTAGGCCACGAAGTGACGTGTATAGACGCTCTAGCGATGCGCGAGCTTGGTTTAGGTTGTCTTCGCTGTAGTTCAGTTGGCTACGGTAATGACCAGACATTAGGAAGTAACGCACTGTTTCAGCATCGTAGTGTGCGAGCACATCACGGATAGTGAAGAAGTTACCTAGTGACTTAGACATTTTTTCTCTGTCTACCATCACCATGCCACTGTGCATCCATGTGTTTACATAGTCAGTACCATGTGCACAGCAAGATTGCGCGATTTCGTTCTCGTGGTGTGGGAATTGTAGATCTGAGCCGCCACCGTGGATATCGAAGTGGTTACCTAGAATAGATGAGTTCATTGCTGAACATTCAATGTGCCAGCCTGGACGACCTGGGCCCCATGGTGATTCCCATGTTGGTTCACCTGGCTTAGACATCTTCCAAACAACGAAATCTAGTGGGCTACGTTTTGCAGAGTCTACGTCAACACGAGCGCCAGCTTGAAGCTGATCAAGGTCTTGCTTAGAAAGCTTACCGTACTCTTCGAACTTCTTAACTTCGAACATTACGTCGCCGTTACTTGCAACATATGCGTAGCCGCGTTCAATCAGCTTTTCAACAAGTTCGATGATTTCAGTGATGAACTCTGTTGCACGAGGTTCAACGTCTGGACGCTTCATGTTCAATGCATCGAAATCAGCGTGCATTTCACCAATTAGACGCTCAGTCAGAGAGTCACAAGACTCGCCGTTTTCGTTAGCGCGCTTGATGATTTTGTCATCGATATCTGTAATGTTACGAACGAAGTTCAAATCGTAACCAAGGTAACGAAGGTAGCGAGTTACTACGTCGAAAGAAACGAACGTACGACCATGACCAATATGACAGAGATCGTATATGGTTACCCCACAGACATACATGCCGACTTTGCCAGCTGTAATTGGTTTGAATTCCTCTTTCTGTCTTGTGAGCGTGTTATATATCTTCAGCATGATCTCTATCTATTTTATGGATTAATCAAAAATAAGATCGCAGTATAACAAGTCATACCTTAATAGGTAATCCCCAAAAGCAGTAATTACCTCAACAACCGAGTTAAGTGAATAATTTGATGATTTGAAAGTCCGCCAACATGCGCTAGAATTCGAACTTCATATTAAAAAGACAGTAAGGTAACAATCATGATCATCCTTCACACAAATTTTGGTGACATCAAAGTTCAACTAAACGAAGAAAAAGCACCAGAAACAAGCGCAAACTTCCTACAGTATTGCCGTGATGGTTTCTACGACAACACACTATTCCACCGTGTTATCGATGGTTTCATGATTCAAGGCGGCGGCATGACTTCTGGCCTTAAAGAAAAGGCAACTCGTGCAACTATCAAGAACGAAGCAAACAACGGTCTAGCGAACAAAGTTGGTACGCTAGCAATGGCTCGTACTATGGAACCGCATTCAGCGAGCTCTCAGTTCTTCATCAACGTTAACGACAACTCTTTCCTAAACTTCCGTAGCGAAAGCCTAGACGGTTGGGGCTACTGTGTATTCGCAGAAGTTGTTGAAGGCATGGACGTCGTAAACAAGATCAAAGGTGTTAGCACTGGTTCTATGGGTATGCACCAAGATGTACCTCTAGAAGAAGTGATCATCACTGGTACAACAATCGAAGCTTAATTACTTGCTTTCGATTAGTATTAATAATTGATGAGCCGATAAAATCAGGATACAGGGAGCGAATTGCTCCCTTTTTTAGACCTATGAAAACATATTTTATATCAGATCTTCACCTTGCTCCGGCACGACAAGACATCACTGACTGCTTCCTAACCTTTATGAAGAATGAAGCGGTAGAGGCGGATGCACTTTATGTGTTAGGCGACCTTTTCGAATTCTGGATTGGTGACGACGATAAGAGTGAGTTCGCAACTTCTATCCGTCAAGCGTTTATCGATTTGGTAAAAACTGGCGTACCTTGCTACTTCACTCAAGGTAACCGTGATTTCCTTGTCGGCAAAAAATTTGCCAAGCAAACTGGCGTGAAACTGCTAGACGAAGTATCGACAATCGATATCTACGGCCAAAAAGCGGTTGTGTTGCATGGTGATACCCTATGTACCGAAGATGTAAAGTATCTCGCCTTCAGAGAAAAAGTACATCAACCATGGCTTCAATGGGTCTTCAATAGAATTCCATTTTTCATCAAGAAGAAGATCGTCTCGAAGGTTCAATCTGATATCAAAGATGACAAGCAGACTAAGTCTCTCGACATCATGGATGTGACACAGCAAGAGGTCGAGAACGTGATGGCGAAAAACAGTGTCGACCTTATGATCCACGGTCATACGCATCGGCCGAACGTCCATACGTTTGATGCTAATAATTGCACTAAAACGCGTATCGTACTTGGTGATTGGTATACGCAAGGCTCAGTGTTGGTGTTCACTCCGCAAAGTTTTGAACTACAGAATCGAGCGTTTAGCAATAGCTTTCAACATCAATCTTAAACTTTCACTTTGATTATGATTGTCGGTCAGACTTTCTTAGATTGTGTATGGTAATTTTCACTGAATTAGCTATGATCTTTGTATCAAAAGTAAACCGAACACAATACCAGATTGAAATATTCATACGTAGCGCGTCAACCAATACTCGATACAGATAAGAAAACCATAGGTTACGAGTTGCTATTCAGGGATGGTCCTAAGAACACTTTCCCTGAAGTAGAGCCGGATCTCGCTACTAGCCGCTTGCTTTCCGACCACTTCTTATCGACCCACTATAATACGTTGGGTGATAAACTCGGGTTCGTGAACTTTCCTTATGTAAGCCTGATTAACTTGGTCCCTACCCTCTTTCCAAAAGAAAGCCTCGTTGTTGAGGTTCTTGAAGACTGCGAACCAACAGACGAACTACTGGAAGCCATTAAATCCATCTACGATGCGGGCTATACCATCGCATTGGATGACTTTGTGCCTAGTAAAGCGTGGAAGCGTTTCTTACCTTACGTCTCGATCATCAAATTTGATATTCGTTTAATCCCAATTGCAAAAGCTTCGATGTTCATGAACTCTCTCAAAGGGTTAAATATCAAGTTCCTTGCAGAAAAGGTTGAGACTTACGATGAGTACCAAGAAGCAAGCCAAGCTGGATTCTCCTATTTCCAAGGCTATTTCTTCAGTAAGCCGGAAATGATTCAAACTCGCGCGCTCAACCCTGCATTTTTGACCATTGTCCAGCTGTTGAAAGAGATCGCTAACGATCCTATCGACTTTAGTGAAGTAGAGCGCCTGATCACTCTGGATGTAACGTTGTCTTATAAGTTACTTGCTTACGTGAACTCTGCAGGCGGTTCAGCAACGACCATTCGTTCATTCCGCCAAGCACTTATTTTTCTAGGCGAGCAAAAGCTACGTAAGTTCGTTTCACTTGTAGCGATAGCTTCGGCAAAAGAAGATAAGCCAGATTCACTCTACGGTTTAGCGGTATTACGCGCACGTCAATGTGAGCTCTTAGTTGAGAAGATGAATGTGAAGGTTGAGCCCGGACAAGCCTTTTTGACCGGTATGTTCTCGCTACTGGATTCACTGTTTGATCAACCGTTGAAGCAAGTGCTGGACTCAGTGCCGATTGATGACGCGATTAAACAGGCTCTTATCCAACGCAAGGGCGTGTTAGGTGCCATTTTGGCTATGATTATTGCTTATGAACAAGCTCGATGGGATGAAGCAACCCGCATTCGTAAACTTCTCAAGCTCAGCGAGGCTCAATTAGGTCAAGCTTACGATGAAGCAACGACTTGGGCTCAAGAGCTGCTGTCACCCGCATTGAGGTAATTCACTTCACATAATCGCTTCAATAGAAACTAAGCTTTGGTGAGCGCTCGTTTCTTGGTAAACTCCAACGCATTCATTTATGGCCTCTTAATAGAGGCCATTTATACAGGATTTGACTATGTCTTTATGCCCATGCGGTAGCAAAAATACTTACCAACAATGCTGCGAATCAGCGCACCTTAATCACAGTTCAGTGGAAACACCTGAGCAATTGATGCGCTCACGTTATTCAGCGCACGTGTTGGGGTTAGTTGATTATGTTATTGCGACTTACCACCCTAGCTGTAATGCAGAGGCTCAAAGAGAAGGTATTGCAAAATCTATCGATAGTGATTGGGCAGGCTTAGAAGTCATTGATACCGCTGCTGGCTCACACGAGAACGAAGGTTTTGTCGAGTTTAAAGCCTACTTCAATGAAGACGGCGCGCAATACTGCATGCAAGAGCGCTCGCGTTTCGTTCGTGAAGATGGCCTTTGGTTCTATATCGATGGTGAGTTCCCAGAGCAAGAAAATGAACATGAAGAGCTAACAGATCCAGAGATTGACCCTCGGTTAAATCAAACCGTTGAGAGCTTTAAGATCGGTCGTAACGACCCATGTATTTGTGGCAGTGGTAAGAAATATAAAAAGTGCTGCGGGTAACTCGTACATCTAGGAAGTCAGATTAAGAGAAGAGACTCCTGATGTCGCTTGGGCTCCTCGCAATGACGAGGCCTAAAGATGAAGCAATACGCGCAAGAACGCTAAAAAAGCCCCGTAAACATGGTTGTTTACGGGGCTTTTATCTATCTTTTGCGTGATTCGATAAATCTAAAGAGGCTTACTTATGGCGCTCTTTAAGTTTATTCACTACGTCGTTCATCGATAGGCCTTGGTCTTGAAGAAGAACCATTAGGTGGTAAATCAAATCGGCTGATTCACACACTAATTCCGCCTTATCGCCCGACGTCGCCGCAAGCGCGACTTCAACGCCTTCTTCGCCCACTTTTTGCGAAATACGCTTGGTGCCACGGGCATATAGACTGGCAGTATAAGAAGACTCAGGATCTGCGTCCTTGCGGGCAGCCAGTAGCTGCTCAAGTTGATGAAGCCACATCATCTGGGTCTCTTCTTGCGGATCAACATCCCAACATGTGGTGTTACCCAAGTGGCACGTTGGACCAATTGGATTCACTTTTACCAACAAGGTGTCATTGTCGCAATCAAGTGACATGTTCACCAGTTGCAGAACATTACCCGAGGTCTCACCTTTCGTCCACAAACGCTCTTTAGTGCGTGAGAAAAAGGTTACTTGACCCGTTTCACCCGTTTTCTCAAGTGCTGCTGGGTTCATGTATCCCATCATCAACACTTGGCTCGATTGGTAATCTTGAACAATAGCTGGCACTAAGCCATCTACTTTTTCCCAGTTAATACGCTCTGATAATGCGCCTACTGCTGCTTTTGATAAGCTTGCGGTTTCAAAACTCATAGTCGCACCTCTACATCTTGTTGTTTTAAGTACTGTTTAAGTTCACCAATATTGATGACTTGCTTGTGGAATACCGAAGCCGCTAATGCTCCGTCCACGTTGGTCTTTTTGTAGGCTTCAGCAAAGTGCTCCATCGCACCTGCGCCACCAGAGGCAATCAAAGGCACGTTACACACTTCGCGAACCATGTTGAGTTGCTCGATGTCGTAACCGTTACGAACGCCATCTTGGTTCATCATGTTTAATACAATCTCACCGGCGCCACGCTTCTGTACTTCCTGCACCCAATCTTTGGTTTCCCATTTGGTCGCTTTAGTACGCGCTTCATCACCAGTAAATTGGTAAACCTGATACTTGCCTGTTTCTTTGTCGAAGTATGAGTCGATACCAACAACGATACACTGAACGCCGAATTTATCAGCAAGGTCAGTGATCAGTTGAGGGTTAGCCAATGCAGGCGAGTTGATCGATACTTTATCCGCACCAAACTCAAGAATGCGCGCTGCATCTTCTGCTGATTTAATGCCACCAGCGACACAGAAAGGAATATCAATCACTTCTGCGACACGCTTGACCCAGCTCTTGTCGACGACACGGCCATCGCTCGATGCCGTGATATCGTAAAATACCAATTCATCAGCGCCCTCTTCCGCGTAGCGCTGTGCTAACGGAACGATGTCGCCAATGATTTCGTGGTTACGGAACTGAACGCCCTTGACCACTTGTCCGTCACGGACATCCAAACAAGGGATTATTCGCTTTGCCAACATGCAAATGCCTCCTCTGCGGTAAACTTGCCATCAAGTAACGCTCGACCCACAATCACACCAGCAACACCGCTGCCTTTTAGAGCTTCGATGTCTGCTAGGCTGCCGATACCACCCGATGATTGGAATTGAACCTGTGGGTACTGTTTACAAAGGTCAACGTAAAGCTCTACGTTTGATCCTTCTAGCGTGCCATCACGTGAAATGTCGGTACACAGAACGTGTTTAAGACCCACAGTTAGGTAGTCTTCAATCAGCGCTTCAATCGTCACGCCTGAATCTTCTTGCCAACCTGAAATCGCCACTTTACGTGTGCCGCTTTCGTCGATATTGATATCCAGTGCCAGTACAATTTTCTCAGCGCCGTATTTTTCCATCCAACCTTTCACAAGCTCAGGCTGCTTAACTGCCGTTGAGCCTACAACTACGCGCTGCGCGCCAGCTTCAAGTAGGTCGACCACATCTTGCTCATTACGAACACCACCACCAATTTGGATATTGGCAGGCGTACTAGCAAGTAGCTTTGCGATTAGGTCAAGTTGACGAGCGGTTGTGTCTTTTGCACCCGTTAAGTCAACGAGGTGAAGCCAACCTGCGCCAGCTTGGTGATACAGGTTAAACTGCTCTGCAGGGTCTACTTTGTATTCTGTTACTTGCCCGTAATCACCTTGGAATAAGCGAACTACTTGGCCTTCAATTAAATCTAATGCGGGAATAATCATTTACATTCCTTATATGGCAACGTTGGCCGCTGCCTAATCCTTATTACAATTCCAAGAAGTTCTGAATCAGCTTAGAGCCGGCTTTTGAAGAACGCTCTGGGTGGAACTGAACACCATAATAGTTGCCACTTTGCACCGCCGCTGTGAACGGGTTACCGTAATCACATTGTGCGATTGTGTAGTCACCCACTGGCATTGCGAAGCTGTGAACGAAGTAGAAGTACTCGCCTTCTTCAATGTCTTTAAACAAAGGGTGGTTAGGTGTCGAAGTTACTGTGTTCCAACCCATGTGTGGTAGTGGTAAATCACCTGTTTCAAGTAAACGCACTTCACCATCACACAAGCCTAAACATTCAACTAACTCGTCAGCCTTTTGGCCTTTCTCTTGAGACAGTTTGCCTAACAGCTGCATACCTAAACAGATTCCCAGTAGAGGCTTCTCTACTTGCTTCACAAGGCTAACAAGGTCACGCTCTTGCAGGTTCTTCATAGCCTCACTTGCTGTACCTACACCGGGTAGGAATAGCTTGTCGGCAGCAAGAACAACTTCTGGTTCTTTTGAAATTTCAACTGCGTAGCCCAGACGTTCAATCGCAAACTTCACCGATGAAACATTGGCACAACCAGTATCAATAATAACTACTTTCTGCTTTTTCATACCGATCCCTTACAGAACGCCTTTGCTGCTTGGTAACTCATTACCTTCAACTTTGATTGCTTGGCGAAGAGTACGGCCAAACGCTTTAAACAGGCTCTCAATGATGTGGTGATCATTATTGCCATCAGAAGAAAGGTGTAGCGTACAAGCCAGTGTGTCGGTTAGAGAGCGGAAGAAGTGAACCACCATCTCAGTTGAAAGATCACCCACTTGTTCACGGCTGAATTTCGCATCGAACTTCAGGTATGGGCGACCAGAAAGGTCTAACGCACACTGAGCCAAACACTCATCCATTGGCAGGCTAAAACCAAAACGGCCAATACCACGTTTGTCGCCTAGCGCATCTTTCAGAGCTTGGCCTAACGCAAGTGCTGTGTCTTCAACTGTGTGGTGGTCATCAATGTGTAAGTCGCCTTTCACAGTTAGGTTCATTTGGAAACCACCGTGTGTCGCGATTTGATCAAGCATGTGGTCGAAGAAACCCATACCTGTATCAATCTTATTACCACCGGTTTCATCAAGGTTTACGGCTACCTTAATATCGGTTTCTTTTGTCGTACGAACCACTTCAGCAACGCGAGCGTTAACCGTCAGATCTTTAACGATCTGTGGCCAGTTAAGCGTGCCTTCCGTTTCTGCGTCCGGGCCATATTGAATACCGCGGATTGCCATGTTCTCAGCAAGTTGCAGGTCAGTTAATCGATCGCCAATCACAACAGAGTGTTGGAAGTCGACTTTACCGCCCTGTAGGTATTCTTTAACCATACCCAACTTAGGCTTACGGCAAGAGCAATTGTCTTCGTCAAAGTGAGGACAAATAAGCACGTCATCAAACTTAACGCCTTGAGATTCGAAGAATTCCATCATCATGTTGTGTGGCGCGTCGAAATCTTCTTGAGGATAGCTATCGGTACCTAGGCCGTCTTGGTTAGTTACCATTACTAGACGGTAGCCAGCATCTTGCAGTGCAAGCAAGCTAGGAATAACTAGCGGTTCAAATTTTAGCTTGTCTAAACGGTCTACTTGAAAGTCGACTGGCGGCTCAACAATTAAGGTGCCATCGCGGTCTATAAAAAGTATTTTCTGTTGTTTACTCACTTGAACTTCCTTTTAATTTTAAATCTGGTGGCCTAGCTAAAATCAAACGCTAACCCAAAATATTGGTTTCATTTGTCAGTCGACGTTTAATCAACTCAAGACTGACAAATGTTATTACTGGTAAGCCTTTCGTTACTGAAAAAAGTTACGAATGAATCCAAGTGTCTTTTCGCACTCTTCGCGGTTACCAATACTAATGCGAACACAGTCTTCGATTGGCGAGTTACGTAAAATAATGCCACTGTCCCATGCTGCTTTAAATAGTTCGTCACCGTTAGGGAATTTAACCAATAGGTAGTTACCCCAACCATCAAAAACCGTCACTTGAGGCAAGCCCAATAAACCGGCTTGTAGATAAGCGCGGTTCGCACTTAAATCCAGAACTTGAAACTTCGCTCTCGCAAGGCCTTGTTCTGAAAGCGCTTGAACGGCGATATCAGCCACAGGGATTGGCACTGGGTATGGCGCAATCACTTTCAACAATACATCGATAAGCTCTTGGTTCGCCAACGTAAAGCCACAGCGTAGTCCAGCCAATGCAAAAGCTTTAGACAAGGTACGCAGAATCGCTAGGTTCGGGTATTGTGCAAGCAGATCAACAGTTGATGCTTCAGGACAGAAATCAATATACGCTTCGTCCATCACTACAATCGCTTTGTCTTGAGTCATTTCAAGTAGCTTGATGATGTCTTTACGATTAACCAAATTACCAGTTGGGTTATTTGGGCTACAAACAAACACCACTTTCACATTGTCTAGTTGCGCTTCAATCGCAGGAAGGTCGAGTTGCCATTCCGCAGTTAGAGGCACGACTTTACGCTCAACACCGATCGTCTCTGCACTGATTGCGTACATACCATAAGTGGGTGGGCAGTAAAGAATAGCGTCTTCGTTCGGCTCACAGAAAGCACGAATCAATAACTCAATACCTTCATCAGCACCGCGAGTCGTCAGTGTTTGCTCTGGTTTCACACCTGCATATTGTGCGTAAGCGTCAATCAACTCTTTAGGCTGACATTCGCTGTAGCGATTAAGACGAGACAGGTTTAGGTTGTACTCGTTATCAAACGGAGATTCGTTGGCGTTTAGCCATACATCACCCGTGCCGCCAATGCGTCTTGCAGACAAGTAAGGTGTTAGAGCCTGAACTTGTTTTCTTGCTAACTTTTCCATGCCCTACCCTTATTTCGCTTTATTTAACTTTTCAACTCGGATAGTCACAGCGCGTTTGTGTGCATCCAAGCCTTCGGCTTCCGCCATTGTTACTACAGTTGGCGCTAGGCCTTTCAAACCATCGGCTGTTAGCTCTTGTACCGTCATGCGCTTAGAGAAGTCAGCCAAACCTAGGCTTGAATACGTCTTAGTGTAACCGTAAGTCGGTAATACGTGGTTTGTACCAGACGCATAGTCGCCTGCAGATTCTGGAGACCAGTCACCAAGGAAGATTGAGCCTGCATTGTCTAACAATGGCAGCAGTTCACGTGGGTTCTTGGTTTGAACAATCAAGTGCTCAGGACCGTAGAAGTTCGAAATCGCAATCGCTTGAGTGATCGATTCAGCAATGATAATTAAGCTTGAAGCCAATGCTTGCTGAGCGATGTTCGCACGAGACAACTCTTTCAGTTGTTTCTGAACCGCCTCTGTTACTTGGTCAGCAATCACTGGAGATGGCGTTACTAAGACCACTTGAGAGTCAGGGCCGTGTTCAGCTTGGCTCAACAAGTCCGCTGCAATGAAGTCGGCATCAGCCGTTTCATCAGCAATCACTAACACTTCAGATGGGCCGGCTGGCATATCAATCGCCGCACCGCGGAAGTCATTACTCACTTGGCGCTTCGCTTCCGTTACGTAGGCATTACCTGGGCCGAAGATCTTATCGACTTTAGCAACGCTTTCCGTACCGTAAGCCATCGCAGCAACCGCTTGACCACCACCAACGTTGTAAACTTCATCGATCTTACAAAGCTTCGCGACATACAAGATTTCGTCAGCGATTGGTGGAGGCGAACAAAGCACAACCTTACGACAACCTGCGATTTGAGCGGGAACACCTAACATAAGAACCGTTGACGGAAGCGGCGCACTGCCACCCGGGATGTACAGACCAACCGTGTTAATTGCACGTGTCACTTGCTCACACACAACACCTGGTTGCGTCTCAACCTTAATTGGCTGGGGTTTCTGAGCTTCATGGAACTTAGCAATATTGCTGTAAGCTTGTTCTAATGCCTGTTTCATTTCTGGAGTTAAACGAGCGCTCGCTTCTTCAATCTCATCCGAGCTCACTCGAATTGATTTTGGAGTCACGCGGTCAAACTTCTCAGTCAGTTCTTTAAGCGCGGCATCGCCCTCATTTCGTACTTTTGCAATAACATCAGAAACTGTCGCTGTGATGTTTGCACCTTCAGTAATAGCGGGACGCTCTAATACCGAGTCTTGCTGTGATTCACTTAAAGATTGCCAAACAACGGTTCTCATCGTCATTACCCCATCATTTTTTCGATTGGTAGTACTAGAATCGAGCTTGCGCCTAACTCTTTCAGCTGTTCCATCGTTTCCCAGAACAAATTCTCTGTACTTACTAGGTGAACAGCAACTTTATCTTTGTCCGTCGATAGTGGAAGAACCGTTGGATCTTCAGCACCAGGCAGTAGTGCTTTGATTTGCTCCAGCTGAGAAGTTGGCGCGTGTAGCATGATGTACTTCGACTCTTTCGCTTGTTGAACACCCTGCATACGAGTCAGTAGCTTTTCAATCAATGCTGTTTTGTCTGCGTCGAATTCACCAGTACGTTGAATCAAGGTCGCTTTAGATTGGAAAATCACTTCCGCTTCTTTTAGGCCGTTTGCCTCTAGTGTCGCACCAGTAGAAACCAAGTCCGCGATTGCATCTGCAAGGCCAGCGCGAGGAGCTACTTCAACCGAGCCTGTTAGCATACAAGTGCTGAAATCAACACCCTGCTCGTCCATGTAGGCTTTAAGTAGTTGTGGGTAGGTTGTCGCAATACGTTTGCCCGCTAAGTCTTGTGGGCCGTTGTATTCTTCGTCTTTATTAATAGCGATTGAAAGGCGGCAACCACCGAAGTCTAAACGACGTAGTGTGCGGAACTCTGAAGGCTCTTTAAGAGCAACACGATCTAGACGAACTTCTTCTAGTTCATTTTCACCGATGAAACCAAGGTCAACTACCCCATCCATGATAAGACCTGGGATGTCGTCATCACGAACGAGTAACAAGTCGATTGGCATATTTAGTGAGTGAACCACTAGGCGCTCACCCATGATGTTAAATTTAACACCACATTTTTTAAGTAGGTCTTGGCACTCTTTACTTAAGCGACCTTTCTTTTGAATTGCGATTCTTAGGCGTTGTGTCTGCATTGCTGTATCCCTGTGCAAATATTTGAATTTATTGATTATTTAAAAGCGCTAAAACTAAAAAACCCTCGGGGACTTTGTCATCCCGAGGGTTTAAATCTAAATTCTTTTGACTTAACCTCCGGGAGTAATCTTGCTCCCGGGTATACGCAAATCTCCCCGAAAGACTAGATAGGGTGATGATGGTGATGAATGTTCATTACTAATTTACGCATACTTATCAGCTCTTAGGTTGTTTGCTGTCTTGTCTCCACACTAACTAAGCTGACATCCTTTTTCAACCATTTATTCGAACTTTTTTCACGAAACTTAAAATTAAATTAACAGGCACAAAAAAGGGAGGCAAACGCCTCCCTGATAGTTTACTGATTAACTTTCAGTTTTAGCTGTTGCACGTCGCCATTTTGCAGCGAGAGAAGTAAGCCAATGCAAAACATACAGCAACAAACGTTAGAGACGCTGCGCCAAATGCGATGCCAATTGAAGATGTCATACCTAGAGTGATGAAACCAATGCACGATACAAACGCTACAGACAACGCGTATGGAAGCTGAGTCGATACGTGGTCGATGTGGTTACAACGAGCACCAGTAGAAGACAGAATCGTCGTATCTGAGATTGGAGAACAGTGGTCGCCAAATACTGCACCCGCTAGAACCGCACTTAGCATAGGAAGAATCAGTGCGATATCCGATGCTGCTGCCATGTCACCCGCGATTGGTAGCATGATGCCGAATGTACCCCAAGATGTACCTGTAGAGAACGCCATAACGCCCGCTAGAAGGAACAACATAACCGGTAGCCAGTGGTAATCAATGCTGCCTGTTACTAGAGACGATAGGTAAGAACCCGTTTTCATATCGCCGATTACAGAACCGATAGTCCATGCGAACACAAGAATCAGAATCGCGCCAAACATAGAGCTAGCACCGATCCACATTGTTCTTGCGATATCAGCCATAGACAGCTTTTGCTTGAATACTGTCGCTAGTGCTACTAGTAAACCGATAACACCACCGTAAACAAGAGACTTACCTACATCAGTATTTTCGAATGCACCTAGAAGGTTGAATGCTTGACCATCAGCAGCCAGCGCTTGGCCGCCAGTGTAAAGCATCGCTGCAACCGTCGCGACGATCAATGAAACGATCGGCATGATTAGGTCAGAAACAGAACCGTTCTCGCTCTCTTCGATATCTAGCTCTTCATTTAGATCGTGAGCTTGTTGGCTGTCATTGTCACCTTCAAAGCCACGACCTTGAGATGCTTCGATTTCATGCTCACGCATCTTACCAACATCTAGACCGAACCACGCCACTGCGAACACCATAAGAAGTGCAAATACCGCATAGAAGTTCATTGGAATTAGACGAACGTAAGCGCCGAGAGCTGAATACTCAGTCACACCGTGTGTTACTAGGATGCCACCGATAATAGTAATGATGTAAGCACCCCAACTAGAAGCAGGCATGATCACACACATTGGCGCTGCAGTAGAATCAAGAATATAAGCTAGCTTAGCGCGAGATACGTAGAAACGGTCTGTAACAGGACGAGAGATTGCACCTACCGCCAAGCTGTTGAAGTAATCATCCACAAAGATGAATACGCCTAAGAAAGCTGCAAGCAGTTTAGAACCACGTTTGCTTTTAACGCGAGACTGAGCCCATTCAGCGAATGCGCGAGTACCACCAGATAGTGTTAATAGCGCCGTTGTCATTCCCAAGATAATTAGGAAAGCAATGATACTCATGTTCCAAGTGTTGATACCGCCATCTTCAATGAAAACACCAGATGCTTTAGTAAATACGTAGCTAGCGGCATTACTCACTGAGTAATCAGCAAGTAAGATGGCACCCATAACAATACCGACACCCAGAGAAACCAATACACGGCGGGTAACGATAGCAAGGCTCAAAGCCACAAGTGGCGGAAGCAAAGATAAAGGAGATGTTGCAAAATCTATTAAATTCATGATCTTCAAAAACCAGTTTTTTATTTGGCTAGAGATCTACTGCAGACAAACTTGATACAGATGACCAAGTTCATGTTGAACTAAGCGAAAGGGAAGTGAACACTTCACCCAACCCTACAGTAGCGCTCCATAGTTTAAAATTAAGACTATGGCAGTGTTGTACCTATTGAGCACAACCCCAGCAAATTGCTTAGATATACAATTTACTTCGGCAATTACACCTTTCATCTTCGTTCATTGGCATCACCCCAACGAAAACTACTTTTTATAATTGCACCTCTACGTGCGACAACATTATTAACCACTTAAACAATAGTTTAACAAATGATTAACTAAAACATCGCATCAGGTAGCCGCAATTGTACCCATCAAGAGCAACAATGCAACATATCATTCCAAGAAAAGTAGCTTTTTATTTATGAACTAATCAACAAAAGAATAGTCAACATAGTGGAATTACTCCACCAGTCACATATCAGATTTTAAGATAGTCTTAATATCTATTATAAATGCAATAGAAAGGAGCATGGGAATTTTCAACTATTCATCTCACTTTTATATTTAAATATGTAATAAAAGAAATACTGTTTGTTTTATTCCCAAGCTCTGTTTATTATTAGGTGGATTATTTAGTTTACCTTGATGGAAAATATCATGTCTGAATTAACAAAAACTCTATTAAATATCCGTAGCCTTCGCGCATTCTCACGTGAATTAACTCTTGAGCAACTAGAAGAAGCGCTAGACAAGCTAACTATTGTTGTACAAGAGCGTCAAGAGTCTGAAGCTGAAGAACGTGCTGCTAAAGCAGAACAAGAAGCTAAGCTTTCTGCTATCGCTGAACAAATTGCAAAAGACGGAATTGATGTTGCAGATCTTATTGCAGCTCTTTCTGGCGAAGCAAAATCTAAAACAACTAAAGCTAAACGCGCTCCTCGCCCAGCGAAATACAAATACGTAGACGCAAACGGCAACGAGAAAACTTGGACAGGTCAAGGCCGTACGCCTTCAGCTATCCAAGAACAGCTAGATGCTGGTAAATCTCTAGAAGAGTTTGCTATCTAAGTTAAGCGTTCAGTTTGCTGAGTGGGTAATCAATTACACTCTTAGCAATAGAATTAATATTTAAGTCGACCAAAGTATTATTTACGGCTTCAATATATTCAGAAACAAAAAGGCTCCTTTCGGAGCCTTTTTTATATTTTGTTACCCTTTAATGTTCTTTATAAACACAGATGCGCATTTGATAAACACATACGCATTGGATAAACAAAGTCTCTTATCTTTCCCAGTACGCTTCTTCTAGGCTATCTTCTCTTTCAGGAAGACCACGAGATAAACGTGGAGAGTGTTGAACCAACACTTCATAGCTAGCACGGTTTGAATATTTACAAACTTGTGAGAAAGAAGAATAGGTCAAAAATGAATGTTGGTGCTTACTTGAGTTTGGCACGTTTTCTTTGTGGTACTTATTCGCAGCCATATCATGTAATAAAGCTGATAAAGCTGCATCACCTGCACCATTCGTATTTTTGATTTTTTCCGGACCACCCATGTATGGCGCAATATGCGAATACACTTTAGTTGGGTTTTCACATAACTCTTTATGTGCAGGACGGCTAAATTCAAAACGGTTAAATTCAGCAATTGAACCTGGAAGTAGAGGCAGCGATGTTTCACGCTTCGCTGCGTCTTCCGTGTAACCCGCCATGAATAGGCCAACAGGGCCAGCAGTACATAGAACTAAGTCCACCCACTCTAGCGCTTTATCTGATGCAGCCAGCGGATCGCTTTCACCGGTTAGGGCTTCTGCTTCGTCTTCGTTCATTGCAACAACCGTTACGTGCTGCTCTAAGAAGTCTTTCCAGAATTCAGGGTCGTCTTGAATAACGAACTTAGTACCTAGTGTTAAAACAACAGGCACATCATATTTCTTCGCGTATTCGATCGCTTTCATTGTTGCTTCAGGCATAGGATCGCCAGGCTTACAACGAACTAAATAAGCGGTTAATACTAAAGCAGAAGCACTTTTGAAGATCTTTTCAGGAATGCTTTCTGGTTTTAGTTGGTTCATTTGTCCTTCGCTAATTGCGAAAGTACGTTCACCATCTTCTGTAATTAATGCAAAGCAGCGACCAATTGCGCCATCTACCCCTTGTAAATGGTTCAGATCCATTCTGCTTGATGTATTACATAAATAACGGTAACCATAGCTACCAATCTTAATATCTTGGCTCATTACACCTAATAGTGTTGAACGGTCGTCCGCCAATACTGAATAGTTGTGTAGTGTATTACCAATTGTGCCACCAGCGTATTCATTGGTAATCAGGCACTGTTCTTTTAATTCTTGATATAAAGATTCAGCGGCTTCGTCACCAATAACTAGTGAATGTCCCTTACTTAAACCGTACTTCTCAATAAGTTCAGAACTCACTTTTGCTTCAATATCCACCAAAGTTTGGTCAATACCGATAATATGAGTGCGTGACATTCTTTTACTGCTTTGAGCTTGGCTCACTAGAGGATCACGAGCGTGAACCGGAAAGTAGTGCTTTGATTTACGTTGTCCAGGGAATTTCATAGGGCTAGTCTAAGTCAAGGGGAAATAGGTGGCGGATTCTACCGCGCTATATTTAACGCGGCAATCTTTCAAACTATAGCAAACGTTTGCTAGAGTATTTTTTTATTCGCCTTCCATAAAGCTTAAATCAGGCAGCATGCCCAAATGCTCGGCGTAACGCTTTTGATTAAACTCAGCGCCGTTTTTCATAACATCAAATACTTCGATAGCCAATGCACATGCCATTGCAGCAATCGCCTCTTCACGAGGAGTGCCTGTCATCATTAAGCGCATTAGCGTCTCTTTTACTTTTACAGGTTCGCCATCTTCAAGCTGATTTTCAATAATCTCGATCAGCTCTTCTTCTTGCATAAATTCATTTTGTTCAGACATTTTTTTATCTCAGGTCTTGGATTTCGAGCGACTATGCCACATATACTTCTGACATCCTAGCGACTCACCTCGCTCTCATGCGATTCTCTAACAAAGTCAGCGCACTATTTGTGCAAATGAAACTGTGATTCCGGTCTCGGATCTGTCACGGCGTTTCTCTTTCTGTTAGAATCTGCGACCAAGTAATAGTAACGGTGTTTAGACATGTCAGATATCAGCTCTGGAAACAGCGAAAAGAAAGTAATTGTCGGTATGTCCGGCGGTGTAGATTCGTCAGTATCGGCGTATCTTCTTCAGCAACAAGGCTATCAGGTAGAAGGCCTTTTCATGAAAAACTGGGAAGAAGACGATAACGAAGAATACTGCACGGCAGCTGAAGATCTTGCTGATGCTCAAGCGGTATGTGACAAACTAGGTATCCACCTTCACACCATTAACTTTGCTGCAGAATACTGGGACAACGTCTTTGAATACTTCCTTGAAGAATACAAAGCAGGTCGTACGCCTAACCCAGATATCCTTTGTAACAAAGAAATCAAATTCAAAGCATTCTTAGAGTTTGCTGATGAAGTACTAGACGCAGACTACATCGCGATGGGTCACTACGTTCGTCGTACTTTCCCAACTCAAGAAGAACTTGATGCTGGCGTAAAACCAGAAATGCTACGTGGCCTAGACAGCAACAAAGACCAGAGCTATTTCCTATACACGCTAAGCTCAGATCAAGTAGCACGCAGCCTATTCCCTGTCGGTGAACTAGAGAAGCCTGAAGTTCGACGCATTGCTGAAGAGCAAGACTTGATCACCGCGAAGAAAAAAGACTCTACAGGTATCTGCTTTATTGGTGAGCGTAAATTCACTGAATTCCTAGGCAAATACCTACCAGCACAACCGGGTAACATCGAAACGCCAGAAGGCCAAGTGATTGGTCAACACCAAGGCTTGATGTACCACACACTAGGTCAACGTAAAGGCCTACATATCGGCGGCACAAAAGGCGGCGGCGGTAATGAAGAACCATGGTTTGTTGGTGAAAAAGACCTTAAGCGTAATGTACTTATCGCAGTACAAGGTAAAGACCACCCTCTTCTGAAATCAGAAGGTTTGATCGCATCTCAACTTCATTGGGTAAATCGCACACCAATTACTGAAGTTATGACATGCACGGTAAAAACACGTTACCGTCAAACAGATATTCCTTGTACAATCATCCCAATTGATGATGAGAACATTAAGGTTATTTTTGATGACCCACAAATCGCTGTGACCCCAGGTCAATCTGCAGTGTTCTACCAAGGCGAAGTATGTCTTGGTGGTGGTATCATCGAAAAGCGCATCTAATCAATCAAACGACAAACGATAGAAGACAACTAGGAGTTACTACGTGGCTAATACACTTTATGACCGTACTATTGCTTTCGCCGGAATTTGCCAAGCTGTGGCTTTGGTTCAACAAGTAGCGAAAGACGGCCATTGTGATAAAGATGCCTTCGAAGCTTCACTCAGTGCCATTTTAAATACCAACCCAGCGAATACCGTGGGCGTATTTGGACGTGAAGCGAACCTAAAGCTTGGCCTTGAGTGCTTAGTAAAAGGTATCGATAGTACTCCAGCAGGTAGCGATATCACGCGTTACATAATCAGCTTGATGGCGCTTGAGCGTAAGCTGTCTTCTCGCAACGACTCTATGTCTCAGCTTAGCGACCGCATTCAAACTGCAGAACGCCAAACTGAACACTTTGATCTGTTTGACGAGCAAATGATCAGCAACCTTGCAAGTATCTACCTTGATGTTGTCAGCCCTATCGGCCCACGCATTCAGGTTTCTGGTACACCGTCTGTACTTCAACAGACATCGAGCCAACATAAGGTTCGCGCACTGCTTCTATCAGGGATTCGAAGCGCTGTGTTATGGCGTCAAGTTGGCGGCAAACGTCGCCACCTTATCTTCGGTCGCAAGAAGATGATCGAGCAGGCTCAAATCCTACTAGCTCGAATGTGATTTATTAGCTCGCGCCTCGTCGCGAGCTTGTTTTTTGTATCAACACAACTCTCACGCAAACGATTGCGCAATGTGCGTGACAATTGAGATTGTTACTGGTATAAACCTCTCAAAATTTAGAAAACTCAATTCAGGAGAACACCATGGAACTGTCAGCATTGACTGCTGTTTCACCAGTAGACGGCCGTTACGGAAGTAAGACTATTGCATTACGCAGCATCTTTAGTGAGTTTGGACTACTAAAGTACCGCTCTATCGTTGAAATTCGTTGGTTACAAAAGCTTGCAGCTACTGATGCAATCAAAGAAGTACCAGCGTTCAGTGCAGAAGCTAACCAGTTTCTTGATGAACTAGCCGCTAACTTCAGCGAAGAAGACGCTCTACGTATCAAAGAGATCGAGCGCACAACAAACCACGACGTAAAAGCGGTTGAGTACTTCTTGAAAGAGAAAGTTGCGGGCGTTCCTGAGCTTCACGCAGTTAACGAATTCATTCACTTTGCATGTACTTCTGAAGACATCAACAACACATCTCACGCGCTTATGCTTAAAGAAGCTCGTGACACAGTGATTCTTCCAGAAATTCGTAACGTAATCGATGCTATCAAAGCACTTGCGAACGAGTACCGTGATATTCCTCTACTGTCTCGTACACACGGCCAGCCAGCTTCTCCTTCTACTATGGGTAAAGAGATGGCTAACGTTGCGTACCGTATGGAACGTCAATACAAGCAAATCGAAAGCGTTGAGATCCTAGCGAAAATCAACGGCGCGGTAGGCAACTACAACGCACACCTTTCTGCATACCCAGAAGTTGAATGGCACCAGTTCTCTGAAGAGTTCATCACTGAATCTCTTGGCGTAACTTGGAACCCTTACACAACTCAAATCGAACCTCACGATTACATCGCAGAGCTATTCGACGCAGTTGCTCGTTTCAACACGATTCTTCTAGACTTCGACCGTGACGTTTGGGGCTACATCGCTCTTGGTCACTTCAAGCAGAAGACTATCGCTGGCGAAATCGGTTCTTCTACAATGCCGCATAAAGTTAACCCAATTGACTTCGAAAACTCTGAAGGCAACCTTGGTCTAGCTAACGCTGTATTTGGTCACCTAGCACAGAAACTTCCAGTTTCTCGCTGGCAACGTGACCTAACTGACTCTACGGTTCTTCGTAACCTAGGTGTTGGTGTTGGCTACGCAATCATTGCATACACTTCAACGCTGAAAGGTATTAGCAAGCTAGAAGTTAACCGTGAAGCACTACTTGCTGAACTGGACAAGAACTGGGAAGTTCTTGCTGAACCAGTACAGACAGTAATGCGTCGTTACGGCATCGAGAAGCCATACGAGAAGCTTAAAGAGCTAACTCGTGGTAAGCGTGTAGACGGCGAAGGCATGCGTGCATTCATCGATGGTCTAGAAATCCCTGCAGACGAGAAAGTTCGTCTGAAAGAGATGACTCCAGCGAACTACATCGGTCAAGCAATCGAGCTAACTGACAAGCTGTAAGATTCGATTTTCGAATTGCAGAATAGACTAAGGCTTCCCATGTGGAAGCCTTTTTATTGCGCGAAACTAAATCTATCGACACAAGAGTCGTAAGCATAAAAACACCAAGTCTTCTCCAACTGACCTACTCGCCCCCTACTGATTCAATGTAATCACCTAGCGACAGCTGCACCTCATATCTCATCTCTCATCTCTCATCTCTCATATCTCATGTATCAACACTTGTTATCTTAAACGCCAAGATCAAAAAAGGCCTCCCGATGGAAGCCTTTAGATTATTCTTATCGACTAGCGATGACTAATCGTATTAGACATTACATGTTACGTAGAGACGCAATACGCTTATCTAGTGGTGGGTGGCTCATTAGTAGTTCAGTAAGAGATTTCTTACCGTTGATGCCAAACGCCATCATAGAACCTTCTAGCTGTGGCTCGTGGCTCACTTTTAGACGCTCTAGCGCTGCAATCATCTTCTCTTTGCCTACCAAGTGCGCAGCACCTGCATCGGCATGGAATTCACGATGACGGCTGTACCACATCGTAATGAAGCTTGCCAAGAAACCAAATACCAATTCCAGCACCATAGATACACCGAAGTACACCATCATGTTGCTGCCACCCTCTTCTTCGTTGTCATTCGACGCAACAATGTTCGCGATGAAACGAGAAAGGAAGATAACGAACGTGTTCACAACGCCTTGCATTAGCGTCATTGTCACCATGTCGCCGTTTGCGATGTGGCTAACTTCATGCGCTAATACCGCTTCAGCTTCGTCACGTGTCATGTTGTGTAGCAGGCCTGTTGATACCGCTACCAATGAATCATCACGCTTAGCGCCGGTTGCGAATGCGTTGATGTCTGGTGAATCGTAGATCGCCACTGTTGGCATACCAATACCAACTTGTTGAGCTTGACGGCTTACCGTCTCCATCAACCAATGTTCTGTTTCATTACGTGGGCTTTCAATGACTATGCCGCCAACTGAGCGCAGCGCCATTTTCTTTGACATCATTAATGAAATGAATGAGCCGCCAAAACCAAATACCGCAGCCATTAACAGCAAGCCTGAGAGGCTTCCTGGTTGCATACCTGTCACTGCGTATACAATATTAAGAACAACACTTAGAACCAATACAACCGCAAGGTTGGTTGCAAGGAACAACATTACTCGCTTCATTACTTATCTCCGCATGAAAGCTGTTTTTATCAAACTTATTGTTATAGGCAAGGCAGACAGCAATTTATTCCAACCTTGAGACTTATACTTACTTATACATATAGTCTTAGATTAAGAAAACAAGGTTAAGCATTAAATTGCAACATTTGATTACGGGAGTGGTTCATTTCTCAATCGTCCATTAGACCTAAGTAGTATGGTTAACCACCAGCGATCCGTTTAGAGTGTCAGTCAATTACTGTATTGGCTAGTTCATGGAACAAAAGGAAAGGATCATGGTTGAAGGTACTAACACTCAAATGGCTATCGATTTACTGTGCTGTCACCTAGGGATTACTGAAGAAGAAGCAAAGAAACAGATCGGTATTCTTACGCCACAAGCAGCGCAAACCAATATAACAGAGACACAACAAGCACTAATGGGACTTACAAAAGAACATTGATCCCAAGCTTAACTCTACACAGGCTTAAAATAGCAAAAGGGCTGCAATCGCAGCCCTTTTCTTATTTCTCGTATAACTTGAGAATTAAAGCTCAAGCAATGGCTGTACATTAATGTACTTACCAATATTTTTAGACTTCGCTTTTGGTACGTAAGGGATCTCACCTAACTTTGGCGCACCTAGCTTATCTTCAAGCATCGCAATAATATCAGCGTAGTGCTCAGTGCCTGGATTAATACGGTTTGCTACCCAACCAACTAAGTTTAATCCGTCAGCACGAATCGCTTCAGCAGTTAGCAGAGCATGGCTCAAACAACCCAGCTTAATACCAACGGTCAATACAACTGGAAGTTGCTCTTTCTTGACCCAGCTAGACAAGTATTCGTCATCTGAAACAGGCACACGCCAGCCACCTGCACCTTCAACTAGAACGATGTCCGAGTGTTGCTTATGCTCGTCTAATTTCGCCGATAATACCGCTTCATCAATCACGACACCGTCATGCTTAGCTGCGATGTGAGGTGATGATGGTAGTAGCAACGCGTACGGGTTCACGTCTTCGTAAGCAATATCTTGCGTCGCCGCTTCTTGAAGATGAAGCGCATCACTGTTACGTAACCCTTCAGGGTATTGTTCACACCCTGCAGCAACTGGCTTGTAGCCAATTGTTGATAAATCTTGTGCGGCCAAAGCTTGAAGAATCGCTTTTGAAACCACAGTTTTTCCCACTTCGGTATCCGTACCTGCAATGAATAATGCATCAATCATAATTGAATAACCCCTAAACAAACTTGATATGTTGCTGGTAAGAAACCTTGATGGTTTTTAAACTCTCGATATTCCCGTTCAACAAGCTGCATCATACGGCGACTTGTTAAACCTTGTGAGCGACCACTTACGTGATTAGCGCCAATGCCTTTAAGGTCGCGCATCAGTTCAAACGCAGTATCGTACCAAACGGTGATGGTGGGCAAGTCTAGTTGATGAGCAGTACAGCTAGATTGCGCTAACGCAATTTTTACCTGATTGATTGTAATAAAATGGTTAACGTGTTGATGTGCGTCAATTTTTGACCATGACTTTTCCAGCTCAAACAGTGACCCATCAAGCAAAGTTGAGAAAATTACACGTCCACCAGTCGCTGTAACACGCTTCATCTCTTTCAAAGGCGACGATAAATCATCACACCATTGCAACGCTAAGCTTGAAAAAACGATGTCGAAACATCCATCTTCAAACGGCAATTGTTCAGCGTCAGCTTGTTGATATAAAGCGACCAATGAGCCGCAGCGTTGTTCTGCCGCTTTTAACATTCCAATAGATAGGTCAGCACACACTACCTCAGCACCACGCTTCGCTATCTGTTCGGAGAAATAACCCGTACCACAACCTAAATCGAGCACCTTTAAACCTGAGAGGTCGGTTGGTAACTTATCCAGTAATCGGTGGCCGACATCGCGCTGAAACTCAGCGTGTTTGTCATAGGTTGTTGCTGCTTTACCGAAAGCTTCGGCAATCGCATTCTTATCTTGGCCTACGTAATTATGCACGACTGCTTCTTGTGACATTTACTTAGCCTCATTATTTATTTCGGTGTTAGTTTCACTATTCGATTCAAAGCTTGATTCAAGATTTGTTTCTACTGCATGACGTAACGAACGGGTTAACTGAAGGATCTGCTTTTGAGCGTGACTGGCGGTTAACGTAATACGCAGACGCGCTGTCCCAGTCGGAACCGTGGGTGGCCTAATTGCAGTAACCCAAACTTGGTTACGCTTTAATTCTTCAGCAACGGAGAGCGCAGCCTGAGCTTCACCGATCACAAACGGCTTAATCGGAGTCTGAGTATCAACAAAACCTTGTACGCCATTCATCTGCGCTGCATAGAGAGCCCCTAACTCGGTTAGCTTCTCACGACGCCACTCTTGCGTTTGAATCATCTGACACGCATGAGACAAAGCCACCGCTTGTGCAGGTGGCATTGCCGTCGAATACACATGATGACGAGCAAATTGAGTTAAGTAGTCACCCACTTCTGATGAACACAAAATCGCAGCACCAGATAGGCCAAATGCTTTACCAAAGGTCACCACCAAGATATCAGGCGTTATTTGCGAAGCGTTGCAGCTCCCCGCCCCTTTATCACCCAATACGCCAATACCGTGTGCATCATCAACCGCGAGCCAACTGTCGTATTGATGAGTCAGGTTAGATATCTGGCAGAGAGGCGCTTGATCGCCGTCCATGCTGAACACACCTTCCGTCACAACCAAGGATTGTGGAGAACGGCTCAGTAACGACTCCAGATGTTGCGTGTCGTTATGCTTAAAACGTTTCATTGTTGCAGGAGAAAGCATCCCCGCTTCCATCAAAGAAGCGTGGTTAAGTTTGTCTTGCAGTAATGAGTCGTCTTTTTCGAGCAGAGAAAACAACAAGGCTTGATTGGCACTGAAACCAGAGCTAAACAGAATGGCACGTTCGAAGCCAAGCCATTCACACAGCAGAGCCTCTAAGTTTCGATGAGCTGGACTAAAGCCTGTAACCAATGGCGATGCCGCACTTCCAGCACCATATTGGGAAAGACCTGTTTGCCATGCATCGACCAGTTCAGGATCGTTCGCCAGACCTAAATAATCATTACTCGAAAAATTGATGAAACTAGAACCTTCGCTATTGAGCAAAGGACTATTGCTGTTTTCTAGCACCTTGAGTTGACGAGTCAACCCTTGCTCATGGCGATGAACAAGGGCTTCTTTAATGCGAGCTTTAAACAGTGGCATCGTAGAACATGTCATCTTTAGTTGGACGAGCCGCAACGCGCTCCACCACTTGATCTAACAGTTCGTTTTCTTGAATTTCGTCTGGCTTTTGAGCCACTTCTTGGCTGTTGATACCCAACTTCTTAAACAACTGCATATCCGTGTCTTCATCAGGGTTTGGCGTCGTCAGTAGCTTACAACCGTAGAAGATAGAGTTCGCACCTGCCATGAAACACATCGCCTGCATCTGTTCGTTCATGTTCTCACGGCCTGCAGATAAACGAACAGCAGACATTGGCATCATAATACGAGCAATCGCAATCAGCTTGATGAAGTCGAAAGACTCAACATCATCGACGTTTTCCATCGGTGTGCCTTTCACTTTTACAAGCATGTTAATTGGCACACTTTCTGGGTGTACTGGAAGGTTCGCAAGCTCTACCAGAAGGCCTGCGCGGTCATTGGTGCTTTCGCCCATACCGATGATGCCACCAGAACAAATCTTCATTCCGGCATCACGCACGTGAGACAACGTGTCTAAACGATCTTGGTAAGTACGAGTGGTAATAATGCTACCGTAGAACTCTGGAGACGTATCAAGGTTATGGTTGTAGTAATCCAAACCAGCGTCTGCGAGCTCACCTGCTTGATCAGGCGTTAACATGCCCAATGTCATACAGGTTTCTAGGCCCATGCCTTTCACACCTTTGATCATGTCAGTTAGGTGAGGCATATCGCGTTCTTTCGGGTTTTTCCATGCCGCGCCCATACAGAAGCGAGTTGAGCCCGCATTCTTGGCTTTTTGCGCCGCATCCAAAACACGTTCAACTTCCATTAAGCGTTCTTTGTCGACATCCGTTCGGTAGTGAGCACTTTGAGGACAGTACTTACAATCTTCAGGACAAGCACCTGTCTTTATCGATAAAAGCGTACTCACTTGCACGTGGTTGTGCTCTTGGTACTGTCTATGAACGACTTGAGCTTCAAACATTAAATCCATAAACGGTTTTTCAAGCAGCGCTGTTACTTCAGCAACTGTCCAGTCATGACGAACTTCCACGTGTCGATCCTTTTTTATTTTTTTGATGTTACAACTCTGTGTCTAGAGTTTGCATTTATGCTTGGCTAGTCTACCGACAAGCTTTAGACTGTCAACACATTGATAATATCAAAAGTTTACATCTGGTTATTTTTTAATCACACCAAGAATGGAAGTTACTATGGATCTCGCCTTTGATCGCCAGCATATCTGGCATCCCTACACATCAACGTTAACACCTCTGACCTGCTACCCAGTTACCAATGCTGACGGTGTTTACTTAGAATTAGAAGGCGGAAAACGAATTATTGATGGCATGTCGTCTTGGTGGTCAACCATTCACGGCTACAATCATCCAGATCTGAATGCCGCTGCTCATAGCCAAATAGATAAGGTTTCACACGTTATGTTTGGTGGTATCACCCACCAGCCTGCCATCGATTTATGTAAGAAGCTGCTGAAGCTCGCACCAAGTAATCTTGAACATGTGTTCTTGGCCGATTCAGGCTCAGTAGCCGTAGAAGTGAGTCTTAAAATGGCGCTTCAATACTGGCATGCCAAAGGACAACCTCGTTCGAAGTTCCTCACACTCAGAGATGGCTATCACGGTGATACCTTTGCAGCGATGTCAGTGACCGACCCTGACAACTCGATGCACAGCCTCTACAAAGGCTTTTTGCCTGAACACATTTTTGCCGATTCACCGAAAACAGGTTTTTGGGAACAATGGGACGCTAACGACATAAACAGCTTCCGTGAAAAGCTCGCAACACATCATCAAGAAGTCGCTGCCGTGATCTTAGAGCCGATCGTTCAAGGCGCTGGCGGCATGCGTATCTACCACCCGGAATTCTTGAAACAAGTGCGCTTGCTGTGTGATGAATTCAACGTATTGTTGATTTTGGATGAGATTGCGACCGGATTTGGCCGTACTGGGAAACTGTTCGCATGTGAACATGCCGACATTCAACCGGACATTCTATGCTTAGGCAAAGCGCTGACTGGTGGCTACATGACCCTTTCAGCAACACTAGCGAGCAAAGAAGTCGCAGACACCGTATGTGGCGGTGAAGCAGGCTGCTTTATGCACGGTCCAACCTTTATGGGTAACCCATTAGCTTGCGCGGTCGGCGCGGCAAGTTTATCCATCATAGAGCAAAGCCATTGGCAGAGTCAGACTCAGCAGATTGAACAGCTTTTCTCTGAATTGCTGCCACCTTTACGAGAGCATGCACTGGTTAAAGACGTTCGCTGGTTGGGCGCGATTGGTGTAGTTGAAACCCTTTCACCTGTCGATATGGAAACCATTCAAGCTCACTTTGTTGAACAAGGCGTTTGGATACGCCCATTTGGCAAGTTGATCTATATGATGCCTCCTTTCATTAGCAAACCTGAACATATTGAGCAGCTCGTTTCAGCCATTGATAAGGCACTTAGTCGTCCTGATTGTTTCAAAGAGACCTAATTGTTTTAAATAGATCTTAATGTATTCAATATAAAAATTACCGATTCAGCCTGTAAAAAACAGGCTGAATTATTAAAATTAAGCCTCTGTTTAAGAAGGGATTTATTAAGAAGATAATCACAATTCTTATTTACCCTCTCGACAAAAATAAATTCAAAAATTGTATTAGCGGCTGAATAAAATGTCGTCATAGAATGCGGGACTTTTCATCGCTCGCTAACTTTATGAAGACCCTGTTTCTCCTATTAATCGCTCTAACTGCACTCTCTTTTTCCAGTACAGCCGAAGAAACCACATTAAGTGCAGCCCAGCATAGCTATATCCAAAATAAACAGAAGCTAATCATTGCGAAACCTATGTACCTGTTTAATCAAGTTTGGGAAGACTTTGTCGTCAAATCGCAATCAAGACACGTGCGATAGCGTCCAAGGTATGCTTAGGAATTACTTAAATGTAGAAGTGGAAGTAAAAGAGTACTTCTCTTCAAGAGCCTTGTTATCTGCGATTGCTAGCGGTGAAGCTGACTTAACCATTGGCTTTGCGGAAACACACAGAAGAGCTGAACAATTTGAGTTTTCAGACAGCTTATATGACATTCAAAATGTGTATTGGTACAGAGACGATGTCGCTAAGAATACGCCGCACGACCAATTAAAATGGGTATGCATTAAAAGTTCACTGTTCTGCCAACTGCTCAATCTGCAAGGGGTGTCTGACCAACAGATCGCTCGTGCGTTTCAACCTTTCGCACAAGGCGACCGCAGCATTAGTCGACGCTAAGGTGGCACAGGACTGGGAATTACGGTGGTCCAACGCCTAGTCAACATGATGAACGGTGACCTAAAAATTGAAAGCAAGTTGGGGCTAGGCACTAAGGTTTCGGTGAGCTTACCAATTAAAGGAACAGCGAGCCCAATTAAAGTGGTTACACCGATGTACTCTGAAGACAGAGAGATCTTGGCGTGGCTTAAAGCTTGGAAAATCGATAATCAGATGAACGATTACAGTCAGGAAATTGAGCGCTCTACACAATGGCAGAACCTGTATCCAGATCTATTGCTGAGCGATATCACAGCTCAAGGCAAAAGCGTGACTCATACTCCGGCGTCAGAGTACCACTTTACCGGAACCGCGCTTATCGCCGATGACGACCCAATCAACCGCTTATTGTTTGCAAAACAGCTTAAGCGCTTTGGTTTAAAGACGGTCATAGTAAAAGACGGCCAAGAAGCGATGGAAGAATTAGAAAACAGCGAAACACTCGTCGATATCATCATCACCGATTGCCATATGCCGAACATGGATGGCTATCAATTGACAGAGAAGATTCGTTCACTCGACAAGCTGAAACACTTGCCAATTATTGGCTGTACAGCCGAAGACTCGAAGCTGGTTATTGAGAAGGCTGAACGTGTGGGTATGGATCAAGTGATCTACAAGCCTTATTCGTTTGAAGAGCTCGCATGTGCGATTGAAGAGTTAATGCCCTAACAAGCAGTAGAAACGATCCAAGCTGAACAATCTTGGGCACAGAATTACAGCCCAGAAGAACAGCTTCAAATCGCGACCGTTATTTTGGATTCGTTCGGCTCAGACAAAGCGATGTTGCTAGAGCCTAATCCAAACATTAAAGCGATACCGAAGCCGGTCGATGAAACGCATATCCAGCGTTTGTTGTCGTCGTATAAACGAATCCAAACCGCTAAGTCTATTCTGCCGACCGAAGTTAAGTTAGATGAACAGCAGACCATTGAAGCCTTTGAAAATGAATGGTTCACCGATGCTTATCAGACGCAACATGACGTTGAACAATCGACATTGGTGGGTGTTGAGGTACTTGCTCGCATCATGCATCCAGAATTAGGGTTGCTCACACCTTTCCATTTCATGGACACATTGCGTCAACTTGGACTGATGGATCGACTTTTCTTCACCGTGCTTGAGCTGGCTCTGAAAGATATCTCGTCGATGCGTAAGCCGATCCACTTTGCGATCAATATTGAACAATCAACATTGAAGCTTGAGATTGCCGACCAAGTCGCAAGCTTATGTGACAAATACAAAATTGATCCGTCACTGCTGACACTAGAAATTACAGAGCACGAAACGATCCTACTGGATCCGCATTGTTATAAGAACATCGCAAAACTCAGCATGTTGGGCGTTGGATTGTCAGTTGATGATTTCGGGACGGGTTATGCGTCTTTGTCTCAGTTGTCTAGTTTACTGTTTACTGTTTACTGAGCTAAAAGTAGATCGCAGTTTTGTAAACAACATTAGCGAAAACAAAAAGAATCAGATTCTAACGAAAGCTTGCATCAATTTGGCAGAAAACCTTGGCCTTTCTTGTATTGTCGAAGGTGTAGAACAGCAGTAAGACCTTGAATACTTAAAAACAATTGGCATGACCAAATATCAAGGTTTTATTACTTCAAAGCCTGCAAGCTTTTCGGAATTCACGTTAGTAAATAATTTAAAATAAACATGAAATTAACTCAATTAAATGCACTTATCGTTGATGACTCAGCGATAGTGCTATCAACTATTCGCAATATGTTGGTTCATATTGGCTTCTCAGAGCGTTTGATTTCAATTGCTAAGTCACCTCGTATAGCAATAGCTCTCACAAGCGACACAACCTTTGATGTGATCATTTGCGATTATAACTTTGGCAACACCATCAACGGCAAACAGCTATTTGAAGAGTTGAAGCAATCCAAAAGATTAAAAGACGACGGGATATTTATTCTTGTGACCGGCGAAAACTCGGCTTTATCGATCCGCCCTATCTTAGAGCTTCGACCAGATAACTACCTATTAAAGCCGTTCAACCGCGAAACGTTGAAGCAACGTATTACCAGTTCTCTAAAAAAGAAGCTGGTGTTGCAGAATATCTATAAGGCTGAAAGTGAAAACAACTACCAAGCGGGCTTAGAGTTCTGCGAAGAGTTAATCGCATCCCATCCAGAATATTTCACGACGATTCAACAGTTTCGTCGAAGTTTTCTATCGAAACTTGAGCTCTACGACGAAGCTCAGCGTGTTTATGAAAAAGCGCTTGATGAAGGCCGTTTCGATTGGCCTCAAGTCGGACTGGCGAACAGTCTAGCGAACTTAGGTCAGCTTAATAAAGCACAACGCATGATCGAAAGCTTGATTGATTCAGCGCCCACCAGCACCTTGTATCGAGATCAAGGAGGCCACTTAGCTCAGGTCAACTTGATCAGCAATAAAATTCCTGCAGCGATTACACACTTTAAGTTGGCAAGCGAACTGACCCCTGGAAATTCAGAGCGAGAGTTGGCAATCGCTAATCTATGCTTGTCGGTGAATGACTCGAGAACTGCGCTGCTTCACTATCAAAACTACGTGCAGATCAACAGAGACACCTTCCGTGACAACTTGTACATGAAGTTGAATCATATTCGTTTCTTGCTCTATTGCGCGTCTGATGACATTGATAAACAAACGAATTTGGATCAGGTCAATTACCTGATTTCTAAGATCCCGACCGAGGCAAGAGCTAGGCTTCAAACGGACTTAGCGCTTATCGCGGCTCACATTGCAATGGAATCCAAGCAATATCAAAAGGCGGTGACTATTTTGACCGCACTGCACGACAAGAATGACTTCAATGCATTCCCAGTGATTTATCACCACGCATGGTTGTTGGACAGAATGAATTGTGAGAACGAATTTAAAGTCGCAGAGAATCGCTGCGGCAGGTTGATCATCAAAACAGCAAACGAAACCGTTCTTTCGAGTCAGATGACGATGTATGCTGAGATGAAAAATCGCAACACAGAAAAAATGACATGGCTTAAAGGGAAGAACATCAGTATTAAGCAAGGCCAATCAGACTATAAATTGGTGCTCTTGGCTTACTTAGACATTCATAAGCGCTGCCCGATGATCAAAAATGTCTGTATGAACATCGTAAAACTGCTTTCTGTGATTTGGCCAGATTCTATGGGTGCTAAGCAAGGGCTCACTATCATCAAGCAATGTGATGAAGTGATCACCCAGCTTTATACCATTGATGAGCTGACAAAAAACAACTATCAAAGCTATTACCGAAAAGCGCTATTAGCCTGTAAACAAGCCGATCTAGTATGTAAGCAAGCAGATACTGCTGCTAAAGCCAGCTTCTCTTTTATGTAGAGGTTCTTTGAATTTACTTCCCTATCGGGCTACCGCATACAAAAAATAACTGCCACATACAAAAAAGGCTTTGCCATTACAGCAAAGCCTTTTAAATCATCTATTTCACGCGAGGCGCTAAATAATTAGATTAACCGATGTGCGTTACGCCGCCCATGTATGGCTGAAGTACTGCTGGGATAGCAATACGGCCATCAGCTTCTTGGTTGTTCTCAAGAATAGCAACCATAGTACGACCTACAGCAAGACCAGAACCGTTTAGTGTGTGTACAAGTTCAGGTTTCTTTTCGCCTTTACGACGGAAACGAGCTTGCATACGACGCGCTTGGAAATCCCACATGTTTGAACAAGAAGAGATTTCACGGTAAGTCTCTTGTGCTGGAACCCATACTTCTAAGTCGTAAGTTTTCGCAGAACCGAAGCCCATGTCGCCCGTACATAGAATCACTTTACGGTAAGGAAGCTCTAGAAGTTGAAGTACTTTCTCAGCGTGACCGGTTAGCTCTTCAAGAGCTGCCATAGAGTCTTCTGGTTTAGTGATTTGTACTAGTTCAACTTTGTCGAATTGGTGCATACGGATAAGACCACGAGTGTCACGACCGTAAGAACCTGCTTCAGAACGGAAACATGGTGTGTGAGCTGTCATCTTAAGTGGCAGTTCAGCTTCATCAGTAATCGTGTCACGAACCATGTTCGTTACCGGTACTTCTGCAGTTGGGATAAGCGATAGAGTCTTAAGAGGTACGTCACTTACTTGCTCAGTTAGCGGGCTTGTGTGGAACAAGTCTTCGCCGAACTTAGGAAGTTGACCAGTACCGTATAGGCTATCGTGGTTCACTAGGTACGGTACGTACATTTCTGTGTAGCCGTGCTCATCAGTGTGAAGATCCAGCATGAACTGAGCAATAGCACGGTGTAGACGTGCAAATTTGCCTTTCATCACGATGAAACGAGAACCAGAGATTTTAACTGCGCTAGCAAAATCAAGACCGCCAGACATTTCGCCTAGGTCAACGTGATCTTTTACTTCGAAGTCGTAAGTCTTAGGTTGGCCCCAACGAGAAACTTCTACGTTATCGTCTTCATCTTTACCATCTGGTACTTCTGCGTCAGGAAGGTTAGGAATAGACATTGTGATCGTTTCTAGCTCAGATTGAAGGTCAGCCAATGCTACTTTAGCTTGGTCTAGTTCTGCGCCTAAGTTGCCTACTTCTGCAAGGATACGCTCAGCTTCTTCATGGTCGCCTTTTGCTTTCGCTTGACCAATGGACTTCGATCGAGAGTTACGTAACGCTTGCAGCTCTTCAGTTTTCATCTGAAGGGACTTACGTTTTTCTTCAAGTTCACGAATTGTCTCTACATCAAGGGTGAAGCCTCGACGTGCTAATTTTGCCGCTGTTTCATCCAGCTCAGCTCGAAGTAATTTAGAATCCAGCATTGCTAATCCTATGCTTTAGTTATTTGAATATTCAGTAGTTTGCTACTGAATCACTGCTAAACCCCTAAAACTGGTGCTATTTCGACCAACTTTTAACGATTTAATATAAATTTTATGACTAGGTAACGATATCCAAAAAAGACTACTTTTCATAGCGTTTTTGTGGGCTTTTTGCGTCCAAATCCGCCAGATAATCTAGCTTCTCGCCAATTTTGGTCTCTAAGCCTCGTTTTGTTGGGAAATAGTATTGTTTCTCTCCCATTTCAGGAGGCAGATACTTTTCGCCAGCCGCGTAGGCACCCGGTTCGTCATGAGCATAACGGTATTCTTGTCCGTAGCCCATGTCCTTCATCAAAGTTGTCGGCGCATTTCGTAAATGATGAGGCACTTCATACTCAGGAAGATTATGTGCATCGGTTAACGCTTGCTTCCAAGCGGTGTAAACGGCATTACTCTTTGGTGCACACGCTAAATAAACAACCGCTTGAGCAATCGCGCGTTCCCCTTCAGCAGGGCCAATGCGAGTGAAGCAATCCCAAGCAGACATCGCGACCTGCATCGCCCTTGGGTCGGCGTTACCAATATCTTCAGAAGCGATCGCCAGTAAACGCCTTACGATATACAGAGGGTCACAACCCGCGGCAATCATTCGCGCCGACCAATACAGCGCCGCATCAGGGTTCGAACCACGAATCGACTTATGAACCGCAGAGATTAGGTCGTACCAAATATCGCCCTTATTATCGAAACGAGCGACCTTCTCACCTGCCACTTCAGCGAGCAACTGCAGCGTTATCGCTTTCTCACCTTTATCGTTATCTTCTGCCATGTCGTACAGCAGCTCAAGGTAATTGAGCGACATGCGTGCATCACCGTTTACCAACTCAGCGAGACGGTCTAAGACGTTATCAGCGAAGTCGGCAGACACATCACCCAATCCACGCTGTTTATCTTCAATCGCTTGGCGAATAACAAGGGAGATATCGTCAGTATTGAGAGAAGTCAGTTTGTAGACACGCGCACGTGACAACAAAGCGTTGTTCAATTCAAAAGAAGGGTTTTCTGTAGTCGCGCCGATAAAGGTGACCGTGCCATCTTCAATATGAGGAAGAAAGGCATCTTGCTGGCTCTTATTGAAGCGATGGACTTCGTCCACAAACAGAATCGTTCTGCGTCCTGCTTGTTTGTTTTCTCGGGCTTTCTCAATGGCGATACGAATGTCTTTCACACCCGATGTTACCGCTGATACGCGCTCCACTTCTGCACTGGCGTAATTTGCAGCCACTTCCGCCAACGTGGTTTTACCGGTACCCGGAGGCCCCCATAAAATCATGGAGTGAATATGGCCCGCTTCCAACGCTCTGCGAAGTGGTTTACCTGGACCCAATATATGCTGCTGACCGATGTACTGTTCAATAGTTTCAGGTCTCATACGAGCAGCAAGGGGACGAAAATCTTCGTCCCCTGCAAAATCTAAGCTGTAATTACTCAATTGCAATCTCTTGATACGTTGATGGCATCATGCCTATCGACTTACGACCAAACGATCTGCCTGTTTGGATCAATTTCTTTGGTCGTCGACCTCGACACCTTCTGGCGCCACAAAAGTAAAGCGGTCTGCTGATGGTTTACCTAAATCAACATTACTGAAAGTAAACTCACCTTTCTGGCCATCTTGTTCAATCACGTTAAAGCCCTGAACAATACCCTTTTCAGTGATGTTAATCTGAAAATCACCTTGGTTAGAATCCACAGCAGTTGGTGTTAACGTAAATTGGTTACCGGTTTGTGCGACGTTGTAGTTATCCCAATCGCTTTCTTGGTTGCGAGTCAGCAGTACGAAAGGCGTTTGCGATGTCGCTTGTTCTTGCCAGTAAATACTCACTTGCTCAATGAACGGGCTGTAGTACCACAAGCTCTGACCATCAGATACCAATAGGTTTTCATCAGGGAAAGTGGTTTCCCAGCGGAATAAGCTAGGACGTGCAATCTCTACTGTGCCCTCACCTTCCATTACTACATCACCATCAGGGCTGGTTACGACTTGTTTAAAGTCAGCACTAAAACCTGCGTTCAATGCCAAACGGCTACTCAGCTCTTCTTTCGGAGAAGCAAACACTGAGAAGCTCATAAATAAAAGTGCGAATACTTTTTTCATCAATAATCCTGTTAAAACATAAGTCGGTCATATTCTCGATTTGACCGACTTAATGGGCATGAGTTCCTAGTAGAACTAATCTTTTGGTGGCGCTGGTGCTAAGACTTCTCGGTTACCGTTATGACCCGGCGCACTTACGATACCTTGAGCTTCAAGTTGCTCAACAATACGTGCAGCACGGTTGTAACCGATCTTGAATCGACGCTGTACGCCAGAAACCGAACCACGACGCGAGTGAACAACGTGTTCTACTACTTGATCAAACAGAGGATCGACCTCTTCATCGCCTTCCATCTTCTCGCCCGGAAGCAAGGTTTCAGGCGTTTGTTCACCGTTAGTGATTTCATCAATATAGTTTGGCTTACCACGTGCCTTCCAGTTGTTCACTACCGCGTGTACATCATCATCCGATGCAAAGGCACCGTGAACACGGATGGTATGGCTAGAACCCGGCGGTAGATAAAGCATATCACCCATACCAAGTAACGACTCCGCGCCACCTTGGTCAAGAATGGTTCGTGAGTCGGTTTTGGTTGATACGGTAAAGGCAACACGCGTTGGGATGTTGGCTTTAATCAAACCCGTAATCACATCTACCGATGGACGTTGAGTCGCAAGAATCAAGTGAACACCCGCTGCACGTGCTTTTTGTGCCAAACGTGCAATCAACTCTTCAACCTTCTTACCTACTACCATGATTAGGTCGGCAAATTCATCGACGATAACCACAATGTAAGGCAGCTTCTCTAGCAATGGCGCTTCTGGGTCCATGCTATCGCCCGGTTTCCATAATGGATCATGGATTGGGTGACCCGCATCAGCGGCCATCTTAAGTTTATCGTTGTAGCCTTTAATGTTACGAACACCTAACGCCGACATGAGCTTATAACGACGTTCCATTTCGCCTACACACCAGCGAAGGGCGTTTGACGCATCTTTCATGTCAGTAACGACTTCAGATAGCAGGTGAGGGATACCCTCATAAACTGATAGCTCAAGCATTTTCGGGTCAATCATGATGAAGCGAACATCTTCTGGAGATGCTTTATATAGCATACTCAAGATCATCACGTTCACACCTACCGATTTACCAGAACCAGTCGTACCTGCAACAAGAACGTGAGGCATTTTCGATAGGTCAGCAATCACGGCTTCACCAGCGATGTCTTGTCCTAGAACCACTGTCGTTGGCGATTTCGCTTCTTGGAACTGAGTGCTACCTACCACATCAGAGAAGAATACCGTTTGGCGACTCATGTTCGGCAATTCTAAGCCCACATAAGGTTTACCTGGAATAACCTCAACGACACGTACTGCTAATGCAGACAGAGAACGCGCCAAGTCCATAGAAAGGCCCGAAATACGGCTTACTTTCACACCTGGAGCCAAATCCAACTCAAATCGAGTGATCACTGGACCTGGGAAAATGTCGACGACGTCGGCTTTTATCTTGTAATCCGCAAGTTTCGATTCAACCAAACGCGCAATCGCTTCTAGTGCATCACGGTCAATGAAGGTTTCACGCTTTTCAGGGTGGAACAACAACTCAAGCGTTGGTAGAGGCTCTGCAGGCTTCGGCAAGTTAACATCTTGCTGAACCAAGAACGGGTTCTGCGCCGCCGCCATATTCGCTTGCGCTTCAGAGACAATGCTTTGGAACGCTTCTATGTCTTTATCTTGGTTTAGAGGTTCGTCTTCTGTCACTTCTTCCCAAGGAAGATCAACCGCTGGCTCAAAGCTTTGTTCTGTTGGCTGTGATGGCTCTGAATGTTCTTCTTGGTAAGAGAAAGGTTCAAATGGCTCATCGGTCAATTCTGAATCAGCTTGCTCGATTTCAGTCTGTGGAACTGCAGAAGCGAAAGTCTGTTCGTCATTCTGCTCTTCCGTTACATCAAACGGTGAAGCTTGTGCGGAGAAATCTTCTTGTAGCGTATCCTCTGGCTCACCCATTGGTGAAGCATATAGAGATTCAGGCTGAACATCTTCAGCATCGTATCCACTCGTTACTTCTGGCGAGCTATTGATTTCTGGTTCTGCACTTTCAAGATCCGTATCTGTAGGAGTAACATCTTGTTGCTCATTCTGCATGTATTGCTGATACGCGACCTGAGATTCATGCGCGTCAACCTGCTCTTGCTCAGCAAGGTCATCTTCATACATAGCGGCGCTTTCTAGCTGCTCGATAGTGGCATTGAGCTGCTTAGAACGTTCAACACCTTCTTCTAAAGGCTCTTCTGGCGCTTGGTAAACCGGCGCTACAGGGATCGGCTCAGGTTCAACTTCAGGTTGACGCTGAATCTGAGGTTCTGCTTGAGCTGAAACTTCTTGCTTGGTAGGTGCCTCAACGGGCATGTGAATATTGTAATGACGCTTCGGTGTCGCAGCACTCTCTAGCGCACTTGCAGCCGCATCTGACGAATCATTGGTCGCAGAGAAGCTCAGTGCTGGATCAAGCTGATCTTGCTCTGTTGATTGTTTGTTGTCTTCTATAGCAGGAACGTCGCGGTAAGTAGGCTCTTGGTGACGCTCTTCAATTAAATCACGGTCTGCTGACTCTCTTAACTGAGGCTCAAGCAACTCTTGGTCTTGGCCGCGCGCCTTGTTTACAACAGACGTGAACAGCTTGATCGCACGTTCACCCAACCATTCAACAATGCTTAACCAAGAAATACCCGTTAGCAGAGTAAAACCAGCGCCCCATAAGAAAAGAAGAACGAGTGTGCTACCAAGAACATTTAGAGTTGGAAGTGCAAGGCTAGTTAATACATCACCTACAACACCACCTGATGAGAAGTACCAGATGTCATCAAAATTGATATCCGCCAAACCACAGCTAGTAAGGATAAGGACCGTAAGACCAAGTAAGCGAGTGCCCCAAAGCATAAAGTCTATCTGTTCGTCTTCATTACGTTTGCGGAACAATACCCACGCGGCAACCGTGACTAAGATAGGCAGAGGGTAAGCAAGAGAACCAAATACAAAGAACAGCGTATCCGCTAACCATGCACCTAGGTAACCACCGGCATTTTGAATGTCACCACCCCACGCCGTTTGCGACCATGATGGGTCTGCAGGACTAAAGGTTAATAACGCAACGGCAAGTAGAATAGAGAAGAGAACACCCAGAATCAGGCTGCACTCTTTAAGACGTTGAGAACCATTCAAACGAGGAGACTGAGGCTCTTCACTCGTTTTAATGATTGTTTCTACTTTATTACTGCTCTGCTTGAACATAAACCAACTTAATAATTAAACGGGATAAAAACATAGCGAGCGGCACACGCCGCTCGTTTCAATGAAACTACTGTTGATTTAACCATATCAAACCGAAAAACCCAATTCCAGAAAGCAAGAAAGCGGAACAAAAGTCCGCTTTCTTTCATTTCACCAATTGTGATTAACGAGTTTTAATCACAAGTTGATTAGTTTGTTTCACTTCTTCCATTACAACGTAGGTACGAGTGTCATTTACGCCTGGTAGACGCAATAACGTATCACCCAGTAACTTACGGTAAGCACCCATATCCGATACACGTGTTTTTAGAAGATAGTCAAAATCACCCGACACTAAATGACACTCTTGGATGTCATCAAGTTTCTGAACAGCGGTGTTGAATTGTTCGAACACATCTGGCGCACCACGGTTCAAAGTAATTTCAACAAACACTAAAAGTGAAGCATCAAGGTACTGTGGGTTCAGCAACGCTGTGTACCCAGTAATGTAACCTTGACGTTCTAAACGACGAACACGCTCAAGACATGGAGTTGGAGAAAGTCCTACTCGTTTTGAGAGTTCAACGTTTGAGATACGACCGTCTTTTTGCAACTCATTAAGAATGTTGCGGTCAATACGATCTAGTTCCTTGGACGGCTTCTTATAATTGTCTGCCATTTTTTATTCCACCTTATTACTTCCTTGCAAAAAAATATACTACAACTTTTTAATATTCAGTATCAAATTTTATCTGAACATATCTATACTAGATATTAATTCGACAGAATTACCCTACACATAGATAAAACAACCAAAATAAAATGAGGAGTCAGGATGATCATTGGCGTACCTAAGGAAATCAAAAACCACGAATACCGCGTTGGTATGACCCCAGCTAGCGTGAGAGAACTTATCTCACACAGCCACCAAGTTTTTGTAGAAACCAATGCCGGTACTGGTATCGGTTTTTCAGACGATGATTACATCGCTGTAGGCGCATCCATTCTTCCTACTGCTGCTGACGTTTTCGCGAAAGCAGAGATGATTGTAAAGGTTAAAGAACCTCAAGCTGTCGAGCGAGCTATGCTTCGCGAAGGGCAAATATTATTTACCTATTTACACCTTGCACCAGATTTTCCACAAACTGAAGAGCTGATCAAGAGCAAAGCTGTCTGCGTAGCCTATGAGACTGTAACAGATAATATGGGTCGCTTGCCACTATTAGCACCAATGTCTGAAGTCGCTGGTCGTATGTCTATTCAAGCAGGTGCACAAACATTAGAGAAATCTAACGGTGGTTGTGGTCTTCTTCTTGGTGGCGTTCCTGGTGTTGAACCAGCAAAAGTTGTTGTCGTTGGCGGCGGTGTTGTAGGTGCTAACGCAGCACGTATGGCTGTTGGTCTTCGCGCAGATGTGACAATTCTTGACCGTAACGTAGATACGCTTCGTCGCCTTGATGAAGAATTCCAAGGTCGCGCAAAAGTGGTTTATTCTACTGAAGACGCTATCGAGAAGCATGTTCTAGAAGCAGACCTAGTGATTGGTGCAGTACTAATCCCAGGTGCAGCGGCTCCTAAACTTGTTACAAAAGATCACATCGCGAAGATGAAGCCAGGTTCAGCGGTTGTTGACGTTGCAATCGACCAAGGTGGTTGTTTCGAAACTTCACACGCTACAACTCACGCAGACCCAACTTACATCGTTGACGATGTAGTTCACTACTGTGTTGCTAACATGCCAGGTGCCGTTGCTCGTACTTCAACTTACGCACTAAACAATGCAACACTTCCTTACATTGTTAAGCTAGCGAACAAAGGCTACCGCGAAGCACTTCTATCTGATAAAGGCTTCCTAGAAGGTCTAAACGTAATCCACGGTAAAGTGACTTGTAAAGAAGTAGCAGAGAGCTTTGACCTAGAATACGTAGACCCAGCAGAAGCTATCGCAATGTTTAACTAATGATGTAGTGACTAACTGAGCGTAAAATTTTCTCGTTGAAGCGTTCAGTTACAACACACATTAAAAAAGCCAGTCCGACATTTGTCGAACTGGCTTTTTTTGTATCTGTAGCACTATTTTTCAACAGCGATGTTCAGCGCTCTTTCTTGTATTCGTAAGGTTTATCGGTCGCTCTTTACACCATGAATCAACAGATTTCGAGGCGTGACACTGCGTTCACAAAACTCTTCGATGCTTGCCTCATAGCCTTGCTCTTGCAGGTAAAGAGCGCGATCCAAAGCTAACCATATCTCTAATGGTCGCCTGAAAACTTGCTGAACCAGACTCAGCTTCTCCATTTCCCAGAAAAGTTTCTCGCCTTGAGCAAAATAGGATTCAAAATCGATATCCGAACCAAGTGTTATCTCTTTTACTTCAGAAGCCCACTGACAAAACGATTCAAAGCCTTCAGATAACTCTGATTTTTTGATGCTTGGTACTGGAATGTATTCATCGATGTTTAGCTCAGCCTTAAGCAGTTGGCTAAAACCCAAACGATAGCTCATCTCTAACTGACGATGTCGCTTTACTCTTTCACCACCAGTAACGGTTTCTTGAAGTGGGATTCGTAAATCACTCTTGCTCAATGTTAAATCCGAAGCCTTTGTCACTGATGACATAGCTTGGTAGTTTTCGTCACGAATAAGGTGATAACAACAAGGGGATATAGTGACTGCTGGTAACCCATGTGACACAGATTTTTTAACCAACTCAACATGAAGGTCGCCACAGGCATGCAGTGCGACAGCGTGTTGATTGGGATTAAATACCTCATCTGCACCTTCGGAAAACGCATCACCTTGAACAAACGTCATTTCTAGACGCTGTGCATCTGCAATCTTTTGGCCGCTTTCGCACAGCGACTGTTGCCATTCGAAGCTGGTCACTTTTTGGTTAGATTGTTGAGATAAAATTCGGCCGAGAAAACCCTTTCCAGAACACCACTCCAACCACTCTTTGCCATGATGATGTTCAAGCGAAGCCTCGCCCATCGAAACAATCTGCTGTAGCTTTCTTCCTGGAATACCCTCTTCAGTACCTCGTGGAAGCTTTAACCCTTTAAGTGCAGTAGTCGTGAACTGAATGCTGTGATTCGCTTCCTCTAACTCGGGAATAAAACGAATAAGCTGTTCGACCAACACTTGAGGCTGCTCTTTTAGAATCTGAATATTCTCAATACTCAAGCTATCCAACCAATCGACAAGTGGGCGATTCACATCAACCCAAGGTTGTTGCTGGGTTTGACATAGGTGAAAAGGCTCTGAACGCCAGTAAACCTGGTGCTTAAGCAGAAATGAATCGAGTGTTTTAAATCGTGAATGCATGCTTCCCCCTATGGTGCGAGGATTGTAGGGGTAACAAACGGAAATGGAAAGGCTCGATATAAAAGAGAGCAGTAAAGAGAGTTCGAAATCAGAAAGAAAAACGGCCTGTAGATACAGACCGAATAAGAATCTAGATTTGCACGATGGGATTAACGAACAGGTAGTTCGATATCTTTAAACATCTCTTCAATCTCTTCATTCGATTTCAAAGAAATAGCCTGCTCGACAACAGGGCGAGTTAAGTGCGGTGCAAAGCGCTCCATGAAATCAAACATGTAAGAACGCAGGAAGGTGCCCTTTCTAAAGCCGATGCTTGTCGTACTCGCACCAAATAGGTGGCTTGCATCAATGGCAACCAAATCAGTATCTTGTTCATGGTCAATCGCCATACTCGCGATAACACCAACACCAATGCCCATACGAACATAAGTTTTGATTACATCCGCATCTGTTGCGGTAAACACAACGCGCGGTGTTAGACCAACTTTGTTGAACGCAGTATCAAGCTCAGAACGGCCAGTAAAACCAAATACGTAAGTTACTAGAGAATAAGCCGCTAGATCTTCAATCGTAATATTCTGCTTTTGAGCGAGAGGGTGATCTTTGGTTACTACGATTGAGCGATTCCAGTGGTAACAAGGCAGCATGATCGCGTCTTGATAAAGGTGAAGTGCTTCAGTCGCAATCGCAAAGTTTGCAGTCCCTTTAGCAACGGCCTCAGACATTTGGCTCGGTGTACCTTGGTGCATGTGAAGCGAAACTTTAGGATAACGGGCAGTAAAGCCTTTAATCACATCAGGAAGAGCGTAACGTGCTTGGGTATGAGTCGTTGAAATGTTCAATGTACCCATCTCTGGATGAGTATGCTCACCCGCTACCGCCTTAATACTTTCAACACGAGCTAGAATTTCTTGAGAGATACGAATGATATCCTCGCCAGCTTGAGTCACCTGCGTTAAGTGCTTGCCGCTTCGCTCAAAGATCTGAATGCCCAGCTCATCTTCCAGCAATCTAACCTGTTTACTGATGCCTGGCTGAGATGTGTATAAACTCTCTGCGGTCGCAGAAACATTTAGGTTATGGTTTACAACCTCAACAATGTACTTCAGTTGCTGTAACTTCATATCTAACCTCGTAATCCTTTACTCATTTCTGTGCTAACTTATTTGCAAAGAGAGCGTTATAGTCTCGTGTAATATAATTAATAGTTATAACGCTTCAAGCACAAAAATGACAGAAAAATTGAGCTTTTATAGCTTAACAAACAAAAACATCACTAACGCTTTGCAACCCACTCCTCATTCTCATACATTAGTTGGTAAATTTTGATTGCCGATTGCGCTCAACAAGAGATAATCAGAAATTGCAATTTACGAGTGCCGATACATAATGGAATCGTGTATCCTCTCCAGTTAGCTATAGAAAACAACAAGCAGACACAAATATATGAATATTGGTTTAATAATCGCCTTAGTAGCCGTTCTTTTGGTGTTGGTTTTAGGCTACAACATCATGCTTCAATACAAAGTTAAGGTAGAAACAGCGAAGAAACAGGAAGCTTCTCGTTATCTAACCATTATTGACGGAACTGAAGAGCTGATTGGTAATGCTCACCACATGCCGTTTAGCCAAGATCTTCTTGTATGCTTAAATAATCGAATTCTTGATGCATTAGAAAACATGTATCAGCTCGACCCTAAGAATAAGCAACTCGCTCAACGTATCGAAAGCGTGAAGCAGCAAATTACTCAGCTAAAAGAAAACTACCAAGGTGGCGAGAGCACCGCTTTCCGTGTTCCAAGCAGTGATAAGCAAGCGATCATGATGCTTAAGCTAGTCAAACGTCTTCGCGATACGGTGCGTAATGAACACAACAAAGGTCGTTTTGAAACCCAAGCTTATGTGGTTGAGAACGCTCGTCTTGAGACAATCCAAATTCGCATTAACATCGAGAACGTTATTAAGCGTGCAAACGACTCAATATCTCGTGGCCAACCAGGCACAGCGATTCAGTTACTGCGTAAAGGCATTGATGCGTTAGCAACCAAAAACGACTCATACTCTAATCAAGCAAAAGAGAAGCTTCAGCAGATGCTTAACGACCTTGATCAGAAACGCCAAGATAAAAACGCGCAAGATTTGCAACAGATGGAATCTAAAGAGCGTGACGACGATATGGATGCTCTATTCGGTCAGAAAAAGAAATGGTAATCGTCTAACCCAAACAAGAAAAGGCCGCCTTATTTACTTAAATAGGCGGCCTTTTTTGTACCTAGTTAATTTCCTTTCTCTGTATAGGGAGATCTAGTGAGCTGTGATAAAATCCCGCATTATCAACAAACTTGCCCCGACCATGTATCAAGAACTATTAGCTCCAATTCACTCCTTTCTTAAAGCCGAAACGCCAGATTCATGGATCGATGAAGCCAAAAAGCCAGAAAACCTTCACATAATTCTTCGTGATCACATGCTTTGTGAGCTAAAAGCAGCTCAAAGCGCTCTGTTTCTTATCCGTAAGTACGCGGTTGATAAAGAGAGTGCCAAGCAACTGAATGAGTGGATCTTGCCATACGAGCAGTTTGCTTATCGTCGTATCGGAGATCTAGAGTCACTTCGTGGTAAGAGCAACGTATCAAAGCAAATCACAGCGAAAGAAGGCTGTAATTACGGTGCTGACCTTATCGACAAAATGGTTCTACTGATTAAAGAAGAACTGCATCATTTCTATCAAGTGATGGAGTTGATGGAAAAGAAAGGCGTGACTTACCAACCGATTGAAGCGGGTCGTTACGCGAAAGGTTTGATCAAGCAAGTTAAAACTTACGAACCAGATGCTCTGGTTGATAAGCTGATCATCGGTGCGTTTATTGAAGCTCGTTCTTGTGAACGCTTCGCTAAACTGGCTCCTTTCTTAGAAGAAGACATGGAGAAGTTTTACGTGTCTCTGCTTCGCTCAGAAGCGCGTCACTATCAAGATTACCTTGAACTAGCAGAGCAGATCGCAGGGAAAGATATCTCTGAACGTATTGCTCACTTTGCTCAAGTAGAAGCTGACCTGATCACTTCAGACGACAGTGACTTTAAATTCCATAGTGGTGCGCCGGTTTAAGTTAAGCCAACCGAGCCCAAACAAGCTCTGTTTCTCGAAAACATACAAAAAGGCCAGCAATCTGCTGGCCTTCTTTATTCGTATCGCGCTAGCTATAAGAGAAACTTAAGCCAGAGTGCCGTTAATCTCAGCAAGAACCGCTGCAGGGTCTATAGCTTGAGTAATTGGGCGACCGATAACTAGGTAGTCAGAACCTGATTCAATGGCTTTAGAAGGCATCATAATACGCTTCTGGTCACCAACATCTGCACCTACAGGGCGAATACCCGGAGTCACTAGTTTGAACTCCTGACCAAGTGCACCTTTCAACAATGAAGCTTCTTGCGCTGAACATACCACACCGTCTAGACCAGAGTTTTTAGTAAGAGAAGCCAAGCGCATTACTTGCTGCTGTGGCTCTAGGTCTAAACCGATACCCGCTAGATCAGACTGTTCCATACTGGTTAGTACCGTCACACCAATAAGCAGCGGACGATCTTTACCATACGGTTCTAAGATTTCGCGAGAAGCCGTCATCATGCGCTCACCGCCACTTGCGTGTACGTTCACCATCCATACGCCAAGTTCAGCAGCAGCGCGCACTGCTTTTGAACATGTGTTAGGAATGTCGTGGAATTTAAGGTCTAAGAATACTGAGAAACCACGCTTGTGTAATTCACGAACAAACTCAGGGCCAAACAAGGTAAACATCTCTTTGCCGACTTTTAAGCGGCAAGATGCTGGGTCAATACGATCAACAAAGGCTAACGCATCCGCTTGGTTGTCATAATCCAAGGCTACAATGATTTTTTGGTCGTTCATTTCATCTCCTAACGCAGTTAACTTTCTACAAAATATTTACTCACCTACGCATAGCGGGTGATAAACAACAGTCATAAAAATGCAGCCCGAAAGCTGCAATTAAAAATTTGGTCTTAAAATGACCACAAATCTATTCACCATCAAGCCCACGAATAGGCTTGATCGTCCCCCACCCTTTACATGAAGGGCAGTGCCAATACATTGAGTGTGTTGAGAAACCACACTGGCGGCAACGGTAATGAGGCTTAACCTTAAGCTGCTCACCAACCATGGATTGAAGCGTGGTTAAGCTATCTTTCGCTCGACCTTCTTCTGCTTCTGCGAGGTGATAATCGATTAATCGATAGAAGCCTTTCATGGTTGGGTTTTTAACAAGTTGCTTAGTCAGTAGCTCTTGAGCAGAGCCAACATCTTCATGGTGGGCAACTAACTGAGCAAGCATCAGTTCCGCAGATACGCCGGCTTTCTTCTGAATACACGCTTTAAGGAATTCGACCAGTTGAGCTTCTTGTCCAAGCTTGTGGTAACACTCAGCAAGGGTTGGCAACACCTCACTAATGAAGTCGATATCTTGCTCGAGTACCGATTCAAGACAATCGATGGTCTTTTGGTAATCTTCGTTCGCTAAATGAAACTTACCTAAAGCAATGCTAGCTCGAACACATTTAGGGTCCTCAGACAGAGCTTTCTTGAAGTGTTGAAGTGCCTTAGAGCGGTTACCGTCGGCTTGTTCTTGCATCGCAAGCTCACACCAGAAATGCGCGACTGTGGCACGCATCTTCATTTTCTTCTTACCGAGTTTAACTAAGATATTTCCGTAATGGATTGCTTTGTTCCACTCACGTGTTTGCTGATAAATAGCAACCAACTGTTGCAGTGCACCCTCTTTATGGTCGGGTTCTTCTACAAGCTGTTCAAAGATTTTTTCGGCGCGATCAAGAAAGCCAGAGACCATATAGTCTTTAGCTAATTGTTGCAATGCGAGGTTTTTCTGATCGAGAGTTAATCCCGAACGAGAGATAAGATTTTGGTGAATACGAATAGCGCGGTCGACTTCGCCTCTTGAACGGAACAAGTTGCCCAAAGCCAAGTGAGTATCGATGGTTTCATTGTCTACTTGAAGTAGCTCGATGAAGTGATCAACCGCTTTGTCAGATTGGTCTGACAGTAATAGGTTCAAACCCGTCACGTATTGACGGGAGATCTGGTGTGATTGTTTTTGTTTTTCTTGCTGAGCGTTACGATTACCCATATACCAACCATAAGCGGCTGCGATAGGCAAAAGTAAGAACAGTAACTCTAACATCAAATATAGCCTTTAAGCTTTAGTATCAGCAGCGACCTGCTTTGATTGCTTATTGAGTTGCTTCTTCAAGCGATGAATTTTTAGCTGAGACCGCATGTGCATGTTACCAAAGACCAACCAAGCAAGGCCAAAGCCAGAAACGAATACAACACCTAATAAACTTGATAGGTGGAAGTCACCTTGTGCAAGCAGATAGTTGAAATTCACAGTTGTTTGGTTTTGAGAGCCTAAAGCCAGTGCAATTAGGAAAAGTGCGATAACGGCGACTATTTTTATAATTTTCATAGTTCATCACTCATTGGTTGGTTAGCTGTACGATTATGCAGGAAAATTACTAATCAGACCACCATATTATGGTCATAAAAAAGCGGCATACATTATAGTATGCCGCTTTTCTTAATTCCGATAAGTAGGCTACATTCCTGAGTTTACTCGTTCACGCAGCTCTTTACCTGGTTTGAAGTGAGGAACGTATTTACCTTCTAACTCTACTTTGTCACCAGTCTTTGGGTTACGTCCAACACGAGGCTCACGATAATGCAGAGAAAAGCTGCCAAAACCGCGAATTTCGATTCGATCACCACTTTCTAGTGTTGAAGCCATATGCTCTAAAATGTCTTTTACAGCGTCTTCAATTTCTTTTGCAGAAAGATGCGTTTGCTCAGCGCACAGTCTTTCAATCAATTCAGACTTAGTCATAGTTACCCTCGTTGGTTTTCTTTTTAGAAATTATAGACCTATCGGAAAAATAAGCAAAAAAAAAGGAGCCTTACGGCTCCTTTCTTGGCTAGATAGCTATAATTCTCTTAATGAGAAGCTATTATTCGCCTTTAGCAGCTTTGAATGCGTCTGCCATTGCGTTACCGAACGCGCCTTCTTCAGACTTGTTCAGTGAAGCCATTGCTTCTTGCTCATCAGCTTCATCTTTAGCTTTGATAGATAGGTTGATTACGCGGTTCTTACGGTCTACACCAGTGAACTTCGCTTCAACGCTGTCGCCAACGCTTAGGATTAGAGATGCATCTTCGATACGGTCGCGAGAAACTTCAGAAGCGCGGATGTAACCTTCAACGCCTTCGATTAGCTCGATAGTAGCGCCTTTCGCGTCAACTGCAGTAACAGTACCGTTTACAAGAACACCTTTCTTGTTGTCAGCAACGTATGCGTTGAACGGGTCGTTTTCCATTTGCTTAACGCCAAGAGAAATACGCTCACGCTCTGCATCTACTGCTAGAACAACTGCTGAGATTTCGTCGCCTTTCTTGTACTCACGTACAGCGTCTTCGCCAGCAACATTCCAAGAAATGTCAGATAGGTGTACAAGACCGTCGATACCGCCTTCTAGACCGATGAAGATACCAAAGTCAGTGATAGATTTGATCTTACCAGTAACTTTGTCGCCCTTAGCTTGCATTTCTGCAAATGACTGCCATGGGTTAGCTTTACACTGTTTCAGACCTAGAGAGATACGACGACGTTCTTCGTCGATATCAAGAACCATAACCTCAACTTCGTCGCCAACATTAACAACTTTAGAAGGGTGAATGTTCTTGTTAGTCCAATCCATTTCAGAAACGTGTACTAGACCTTCAACGCCTTCTTCGATTTCAACGAAGCAGCCGTAGTCAGTTAGGTTAGTAACACGACCAGAAAGCTTGTGACCTTCTGGGTAACGCTTAGCGATTGCTACCCATGGATCTTCGCCTAGTTGCTTAAGACCTAGTGAAACACGAGTGCGCTCACGATCGAACTTAAGAACTTTAACTAGGATTTCGTCACCAACGTTAACGATCTCTGATGGGTGCTTAACGCGCTTCCAAGCCATATCTGTGATATGTAGAAGACCGTCAACACCGCCAAGGTCAACGAATGCACCGTAGTCAGTAAGGTTCTTAACGATACCTTTAACTTCAGTACCTTCTTGTAGAGTTTCAAGAAGTTCGTCACGCTCAACACTGTTTTCAGATTCGATAACAGCACGACGAGAAACAACAACGTTGTTACGCTTCTGGTCTAGCTTGATTACTTTGAACTCTAGCTCTTTGTTTTCTAGGTGAGCAGTGTCACGGATAGGACGTACGTCTACTAGAGAACCTGGAAGGAAAGCACGGATACCGTTAAGTTCAACAGTGAAACCGCCTTTAACTTTACCGTTGATGATACCAACAACAGTTTCAGCTTCTTCGCAAGCTTTCTCAAGTACGATCCAAGCTTCGTGGCGCTTAGCTTTCTCACGAGAAAGTTGAGTCTCACCGAAACCATCTTCAACAGCGTCTAGAGCTACGTCTACTTCAGCACCAACTTCAACTTCAAGTTCGCCAGCAGCGTTCTTGAATTGTTCAGCAGGGATAGCAGATTCAGACTTAAGACCAGCATCTACAAGAACGAAACCGTTCTCGATAGCTACTACAGTACCTTTAACGATGCTGCCTTGTTGGAATTCTGTTTCGTTTAGAAACTCTTCAAAGAGTTGAGCAAAAGATTCAGTCATTATTTAATCTTCAATAATTAAACGTCCATGGGTATCCTACCGCATGGGGTTGATAAATTCGCCGGTCATCATCCTTGCGACCAACGTTCTTGCCAGCCGGGTAGAATTACCCAACTAGTTTCGATTCAATATAGTGTAGTGCTTTTTCTACTACCTGCTCAATATTCATTGAGGTGGAATCAAGCACTAGAGCGTCCTCTGCAGGGCGAAGTGGCGCCACTGGGCGATTACGATCTCGGTCGTCTCGCTCTTGGATCTCGCTCAAAAGGTCGTCAAATTTAACATCTAACCCCTTCTGTTGCAACTGTTTAAGGCGGCGACTCGCACGCTCTTCAGCACTTGCATCTAAAAATATTTTTGCTTCAGCTTCAGGGAACACAACCGTTCCCATGTCACGGCCATCAGCCACTAGGCCAGGCGCTGCACTGAATGCACGTTGACGACGAAGCAAAGCTTCACGAACGCGAGGTAAAGCAGCTACTTTCGAAGCCGCCATGCCAGTCTCTTCTTTACGAAGTTCACCCGACACGTCTTCACCTTCTAAGATAACCTTAACTAGGTCGCCTTCAGCAATAAACTGCACGTCTAAGTGAGTTGCAAGAGGTACTAAAGCGTCTTCTGATTCAGTATCTACACCGTGATGAATTGCCGCTAACGCAAGTACGCGATAGATCGCACCTGAGTCTAGAAGATGAAAGCCTAGCTTATCTGCTAGCAACATACACAGGGTACCTTTACCTGCACCACTTGGTCCATCAACCGTAATCACTGGGCTTTGAGAAGGCATCTTTTACTCCACGTTTTGTCGTAAGTTTTATTCTGTACTAGCGATTCGCCACTACTTTATAGGCGGCATATTATAGAGAAAAATTGGAAGTCGAGCGAGGTAAATCTCAGATAATTCAGAGTTGATGATGCATCGACGAATGCAACCGACTCAATATCCACCAGCTGAGGTCAATAAGACACGCAGACATTTTCTATAGGCATAAAAAAGGTTCATCGCGGATTAGCGGGAACTAAAAACAAAAACGGTAGTAAGTGATATGGTTTAGTCGCCAAACAAAAATCATACACAAACTACCGTTTTCATGCCGAATCATACTTTCCTATCGTCATTCTGGGAAGGCTTTAAAATAGTAAAGTCTCACCAGACAGCATCACTTATTACACTAACTCTTAAACCGAACTCTGAGGCTAAATGCTTTTGCGGTCTTGAAGCCGAGGCTATCCATG
>NZ_JAKEUO010000027.1 GCF_022397915.1 Vibrio sp. Isolate34
GTGTGGCTGTGTGGCTGATCATCCTCTCAGACCAGCTAGGGATCGTCGCCTTGGTGAGCCATTACCTCACCAACTAGCTAATCCCACCTAGGCATATCTTGACGCGAGAGGTCCGAAGATCCCCCTCTTTGGCCCGTAGGCATTATGCGGTATTAGCCATCGTTTCCAATGGTTATCCCCCACATCAAGGCAATTTCCTAGGCATTACTCACCCGTCCGCCGCTCGACGCCCATTAACGCACCCGAAGGATTGTTAGTGTCGTTTCCGCTCGACTTGCATGTGTTAGGCCTGCCGCCAGCGTTCAATCTGAGCCATGATCAAACTCTTCAATTTAAGATTTTGTCGGCTCAATGAATACTGACTTCAAAACTACAAAAAGTAATTCTAAAGCTATTATCTTTCCAACAGAAAGATAATGAATTGACTGTGCCAAATACCTTCTTTCTACAAGAGAAAGTAGCTATTCGTATTGGTCACTCAGTTCATTGAAACCAAAATTGATTCCGAGGAATCTGTTTTACTTCTCTTAATAAAAAGGAAAATAAAACGTTTTGATATTCATCAACGAGTGCCCACACAGATTGATAGGTTTAAATTGTTAAAGAGCTCTAGCGTTTTGTGATTCACATCTCAGTCGCTAGGGGTGCGTACTATACCCGCACCACTTTGAGAGTCAAGGGTTATTTTCAAACTCTTTTTCTCTACCGATTTCGCTGTGTGACTTTCGTCTCACTCCGTGTCGGTGAGGCGGCATTATAGAGAGATTGAAGGGGAGCACAAGGGCTTTTTGAAATAAAAGTTTTGTTCGCCTAAAAAGCCACCAGATCCGCATTTTTCGAATAAAAACTAAACATTTGAGACGTATCACAGCAATACATTGGAAAAATGGAAGCCATGAACGTAAGATTCATGTGTCTATTTTGTTAATGGTAGATGCGTCTATTTCGTTTATTAATATGTAGTATTCCGATATGAACTCAAAAAAATCGATGTTGTTAATTGTCGCACTGGCTGTATTAGGCGGCATTGTTTTCTCTCAGGTAGATATATCGCCTGCAATTACCTTTATCCTTGGTGTCTTGGCTTCCGCTTTTGTTGTTAACTTTTCAAGCACCGACTCAAAATCAGATTCAGAACCTAAGGCTTCAACAAAAACACTTTATGTGGGTAACCTTCCATACAAAGCAAATGAATCACATGTGCGTGAATTATTCTCAGAGCATGGTGAAGTCTTTGCAGTACGTTTAATGAAAGACAAACGCACTGGTAAAAGAAGAGGCTTTGGATTTGTTGTTATGGCAAGTAATGATGTGAATCATGCTATCTCTGCACTTAATGATAAAGATTACATGCAACGAACTTTAAAAGTACGTGTTGCAAATGATCCTAAACATCCTGAAGCGGACGAATCTGAACTGAGCTAAACCCTAACTGCTTTAACATGCTATTTAGTGCACTTTCTTTTTTAGGAAGTGCACTACAAAAAACCTCACGCACTCCCCCCTCTTTATTACCACTTTCCAAATCCAATAAATCTTGGACTCGCTTAGCGATCGCTTTACCAGAATCAACCAATAAAACATTGCTACCTAGGACCTGTTGAATCTCAGACTTTATCAATGGGAAATGTGTGCACCCTAAAACGGCCACATCAATAGCATTGAGCATCGGTTGAAGGATTTGCTGCAACTCTTGAAGATTAATCACCTCACCTCTGAGCTTCTCTTCAGCCATATCCACCAACCGAGTAGATCCTAGAAGCTCGACTCTTTTATTACTCGAGAAGTTTTTGATTAAGTCGTGTGTGTATTGACGAGTAATCGTTGCGGGAGTAGCAATAAGGCCGACCGCTTTATTAGCAAGCAAGGATGCCGGCTTAATAGCCGGTACAACACCAACTATAGGGATAAGGTTATTAGCTCTGAGCGTCGGTAATACAATCGTGCTCGCGGTATTACAAGCTATCACTACGATATCGATCTCGTGACTAGTCACAAAACTGGCCACGATGCTTTGAACTCTGCGAATGAGCACTTGCTGGTCGAGTTCACCATAAGGGTAAGCCTCGTTGTCGAATACATAGATATAGTTATGATTCGGTAGTAACTGACTTATCTCTTTATATACAGATAGGCCGCCTACCCCAGAATCAAAGACCAATATGTTTTTTTGTAGACTATCCGACACAGCGATTACCTATAGTAAGTTTCGCTGCAATGATACTCCTTCGCTTAGTTTTCGCCAATCCTCACTCTATATAATGCAAGCTTGATAGCGTTGATGAACAAAACGCTCACCTTGCTCTACATTTTGCAGCTCTATATTAAGCTTTCCTTTAAAGCACGGTGCTGACGTCACTAGGGTATGGAACTCACCGTCTTCACCACATGGATCGACATGACTCGGTAAACTGTCTATTAGTTCTGACGTGTATTTCTGCCCACAGTAGCTCTTATCCAATGCGTTGCTATCAACCGTAACGAGAAAGGTTTCGATTTCTCTGCTTATTATCTCACTCGCGAGAACCTGACTGCTCTCTCCCATAAGAGGAAATACACACTCCCAACCCGCAGGCTCTATATAGCTTTTGCGGTAGTCGGCTATGCCGTTACAAAACATATCGCCAAATGCGACCGCATCAATGGATAAGCCAGACCCTTTCAATGCTGAGATAATCGTACTTTGGTAAATCTCATTACTTGGGAACACTTCGGGAAGCTCTATGGTGATGAGTGGCAAACCGATTAATTGTGCCTGCATAGCAACTACATCAATCGGAGTCACTTGGAAAGGGACTTCATCTCCAACATACGTGGTATAGAGAGCAACAACTTCATACTCGCTGCTTGCAAGCAAACGCTCTAGGGTTAAGGTGGAGTCTTTACCTGATGACCAACTTATGATGACTTTCTTTTTCATTGATATACCCAATAAGAAAAAACCGCCCGAAGGCGGTTTAGGTGTTAATTAGAATTGGTAAGTAGCATTCACGTAATATGTACGCTCTGGTGATGGGTATCCACCAGCAGTCTCGTATTCTTCGTCAGTTAAGTTATCCACTCGACCATTTAAAGTAAGATTTTCATTCGCATAGTAGTTCACTGAAACATCAAACAAGCTATACGCTGCGAGATCTTCAGAGAAGTCCGGTCTCTCACCTACATATTGGTAACCTAGTGAAACATCAACCTCATCGAAACTAGCCACTGCATTATACTTGTAAATCTTCTTAGCTCGGCGTATCAGTTGCTCACCAGATTGATCTTCTGGGTCTTGGAAGTTAACGCTCACTTGGTGATTAATAAAGCTAGTATCAAATCCAACGACCATTTCCACACCACGTAGTTGGCTTTCGCCATCGGTATTGTAGTACTTATTTGTCGCGTAGTTGTAATCAATTAAGTCTTCGACGTTTGTGTCATAGCCTGTAATCGACCAATCAACATCCTTGATTAAGCCACCAAAAGTCAGCTCGAATGAATCTGCCTTTTCAGCTTCTAACTGTGCATTACCGTAGTAGCTGTATAGTTGATATAAGTTAGGTGCCTTGAAGGATGTGCCATAAGCTGCTTTCACGACAAGCCATTCAGCATAACGATAACCTAACCCGGTGTTGTAAGTGGTTTCGGTACCAAACTGTTCATTGTCATCCACACGAAGGCTCAGCTCGCCAAACACTTTATCCGCATCAGCGTTTAATGCAGCGAAGTACGCAACATTCGTTCTGTCGTATTCAGTATTCGAAGGCTTAACAATATAAGCCTCATCACGCCAATCTACACCGCCACTAAGAGTCAGTGCCGACGTCAGTTTGTATGAATTCACCCATTGGACATTTAGCTGTTCAAGCTCATCAGATGTTGCTGACGCAGAGTTCTTGCCTAAAGACTGTTCGTAGTTCCAGTTATCTTGATTCTGATAGTTAACTAAGAAATCAGACTTAAGTTCACTACCACTATATTTAACACCAGCAGCAAAGGTAGAGTTCTGAACTTCTGCCTCTTTGTAAGAGTGGACAGGTGCTCCCGTTACATAATCAACATACGAACCATCATATTGAGAGATAGTTTCGAACATACGGAAGTTAGCAAAACCACTCCATTGCTGATCAAAATTATGAACATAACCAATTAGTGCGTTGCGCGATTCAAAACCATGGCGGTCACCATCATTTATTCCTGGCACTGGGTGAACGTTGTAACCCTCATCGGAATCGTAACCAACAGATACGTTTAAGTGACCATTTTCACCGACCTTAGTACCACTAACAAAACTCAGCTCTTCGTAATCTAAGCTTCCGAGACCAGCACTTACCGCCATTTTTTCATTGTCGGAATTTGCAACGGTAATAATGTTGATAACACCGCCGATCGCTTCAGAGCCATACATAGCAGCACGGGCACCTCGAACGTATTCCACTCGATCAACGAATGTAATAGGTAACTGGCTAAAATCGACACCACCTTTTGCAGCACGCGCAAAACGAATACCATCAATTAGAACAAGTACTTGATCAGAGTTAGCACCACGAACAAAGATCGAAGCTTGCTGTCCTCGGCCTCCATTTTGTGAAACCTGGATACCCGTCAAGCGTCTAAACACATCTGTTAGAGACTTAGCTTGAATTCGATCGATATCTTGACGTGTTACTACTTCAACTTGAGCGACAACACTTTCCGTACTTTGCTCAAAACGGTTAGCCGTAACCACCATGGTTTCGTCGGCAGAGGCTTGTTGGGCGTGTAAATTGGAGATAGGTGAAAGCAGCGATGCTACAGCAACCGCTAAAAGGGATTTGTTCATGTTGTTATCCTAAATCGCGTAAATTCCTACCAAACCACATCTTATGGTTTAGCCGCTGGCAGGTATTCGGACTCAAGAGCACAACCTTATGGTTACCTTGTATTCGACTTCCCACAAAAAGCTATTTGCAGTGTCTTATGAATACTCGTTCTCTTTTACCGCTGCGCGTCAGTTCTGGATTCGCACCAGATTCCCTCTTCAGCCATCTATACATCTAAATGGCACCAGCTTGCCGAAGATAGTATTGACCTCTGAATCATTTGTCTAGTCTAAGATAGTTATAAGCTATAGTTTTCATGGCCTATTTACACTGATTGGCTCTCAACACTGGACAAGCGCCTGTGATTGAATAAAATCTGCGCTCTTGATTTAAAAGCACGACAGCAAAAGGCATAACAATGGCGAATTTAGATGTAAACCCGCAACGCTACCAAGAACAACTGGCAGAAAAGACTGAGCGTCTTACTGAAATGTTCTCAGAATATAATGTGCCTGAGCTGGAAGTGTATGAATCTCCAGAACAACACTACCGCATGCGTGCTGAGTTCCGCGTGTGGCATGAAGGTGACGATATGTATTACGTCATGTTCAATCAAGAGACCAAAGAAAAATACCGTGTAGACCAGTTCCCTGCTGCTAGTCGTCTTATCAATGACTTAATGCCTTTGTTAGTCGATGCAATGAAGGACAACCACTCTCTACGCCACAAGCTATTCCAAGTAGATTTCCTTTCTACGCTAAGCGGTGAGATTTTAGTGTCACTGCTTTACCACCGTCAGTTGGGTGAGCAATGGATTCAAGATGCTAAAGCACTAAAACAGCAATTAAACGATGAAGGTTTCAATCTAAACCTGATTGGCCGTGCGCGTAAGATGAAAATCGTACTGGACCGCGACTACGTCATTGAAAAGCTAGACGTGAATGGTGACAGCTACATCTACCAACAAGTAGAGAACAGCTTTACTCAACCAAACGGCAAAGTAGCAGAGAAAATGTTGGAATGGGCTGTCGACTGTACTCAAGACAGCAAAGGCGACTTGTTAGAGCTTTACTGTGGTAACGGTAACTTCTCATTAGCATTGGCACAGAACTTCGAGCGTGTACTGGCAACAGAACTAGCGAAGCCATCAGTAGAGTCAGCACAATACAACATTGCAGCGAACAAGATTGATAATGTTCAGATTATTCGTATGTCTGCGGAAGATTTTACGGTAGCGATGGAAGGCAAGCGTGAATTCCGCCGCCTACAGCAAGCGAACATCGATCTTAAGAGCTACAACTGCAACACTATTTTTGTTGATCCACCACGCTCAGGCATGGATGTTGATACTTGTAAGATGGTTCAAGGCTACGAGCGCATCATGTACATCTCTTGTAACCCTGAAACGTTGAAAGAGAACCTAGAGATCCTCAGCGAAACGCACGATATCACTCGTTTTGCTCTATTTGACCAGTTCCCTTACACTCACCACATGGAAGCTGGCGTATTCCTAGAGCGTAAAGCGTAAGTCTCGCTTTCTAGGCCTAAGCCAAACAACAGATACAAAAAAACGAGCCCATTGGCTCGTTTTTTGTATTTATAAATCAGCTTAAGCTGTCTTGCCGATAAAGCCTAACTTCTTACCTACCCAAGCTAAAAGCAGCATCGCGACAATAATCGCAAAGAAGTTTGAGCCAGCATCAGGGTGTTGTGCCTTCACGAAAGCCGAGTGGCCAAATGCACCCACGAAGAAACAAGCTAAACCTACTAGTGGGATATCTTCAGATACTGGGTTAGTTAGGTACTCTTGGTAAAGCGCTTGTACAGCTAAAACTAAAGCGATAAGCGGAAAAATAGAGAAGCCCACTTCGCTCATTGTTACCCAAGATAACAATGCATCACCACACACACCGGCTACAACAGCAAGTACGAGTGTCTTTCTTTCAGAACCACGGTTTACAGTATTATTTTCATTCGACATTATTCAATCCCGCCTTTTAATCGGTTACGTTCACGTTCTTTACGATACCAAAAAGCTCCTTTGGCCATCATTCGCAATTGCATGATCAAGCGTTCAGCCAATTCATCTCGCTGACGTCGATCTAAATCTAATGCTTCTGCCCCTGAGTTGAAAACTAAGATGACCGAGGCTTCAGCTTGAGTAAAAGCTTCGTCCCTTGTCATTCCAGTCGTTATCAAATATTCGGTTAACTCAGCAGAGAAGTGCTGTATCTCACGAGCTACCGCTGCACGAAACTCAAATGAAGTTCCTGAGCGCTCTCGCAATAACAGTCTGAATACGTTAGGGCTGCTTTCAATGAATTCCATAAAGGTTTCAACCGATGTACGAATCACACTGCCTTCTTTTACTATGCGCTGCCTAGCTTGACGCATTAACTGGCGCAACAGTAAGCCACCTTCATCAACCATGGTTAAGCCAAGCTCATCCATGTCTTTGAAGTGACGATAAAAGGAAGTCGGTGCTATTCCAGCCTCACGAGCGACTTCTCTCAAGCTTAGATTGGAAAAACTACGATCAGCGCTGAGTTGGCTAAATGCAGCATCGATTAAGCTGCGACGAGTTTTTTCTTTTTGCTGTGCGCGAATGCCCATTGGTTTCATACTTTATCAATTTCTTCTTTTACAGCCTAAACAGGCATGTTTAATACTCTGTTCAATATAACGCGAATCACTTATTTATATAAGGCACTCTGGTTATATAAGACACTAAACATACCTCTTTGTTCACGTACCGAAGTAAATACGTTCAAAGAAAAAATTTCAATATCCACACTGTCATTTGGAGACATACGACATACCAAATATTATTTTTTCGATAACACTGCGTGATCCCACCGACTCTCTGATGCCCTTTTCATGTACCCAAGAACAGAATCAGTTAAAATCTCGCTAAAGCAATGTTAATCAAATATAACAAGGAAGATATCTATGCCGCACTCCAACCACTTTGATGTAATCGTAATTGGTAGTGGCCCCGGAGGAGAAGGGGCAGCAATGGGATTAACCAAAGCCGGGTTGAACGTTGCAATCATTGAGAAAGAAAGCAGCGTTGGTGGTGGTTGTACCCACTGGGGGACCATTCCTTCCAAAGCACTGCGTCATGCCGTAAGTCGTATTATTGAATTCAACAGTAACCCTCTATTTTGTCAGAACAATAAAAGTATCCACTCAACATTTTCCAATATTCTGGGGCATGCTAAATCGGTTATCGATAAACAAACACGACTACGCCAAGGCTTCTACGACCGCAACCAGTGCACGCTGGTGTTTGGTACAGCACGTTTTATCGATACCAACACTATCTCGGTAATGCAAAGCGATGGCACTGAAGAACATTACAGTGCAGACAAATTTGTTATCGCGACAGGCTCTCGCCCATATCAACCAGACAACGTGGACTTCCTGCATGAGCGTGTTTACGACAGTGACTCAATTCTTTCTCTTAAACACGACCCGCAACACATCATCATTTATGGTGCTGGTGTTATCGGTTGTGAGTACGCGTCTATCTTCCGCGGTTTAGGTGTCAAAACCGATCTCATCAATACTCGAGACCGCCTACTGTCATTCTTAGACAATGAAACCTCTGATGCGCTTTCTTACCACTTCTGGAACAGCGGCGTGGTGATTCGTAACGATGAAACCTTTGAGAAAATCGAAGGCACGGACGATGGCGTGATCATTCACTTAGAATCTGGCAAGAAAATGCGTGCGGATTGCCTACTGTATGCCAATGGCCGAACCGGTAATACCGATAAGTTGAACCTTGGTGCGGTTGGCTTAGAGGCAGACTCTCGTGGACAAGTATCAGTAAACACCAATTACCAAACCAATGTAGACCATGTTTACGCGGTAGGCGATGTGATTGGCTACCCAAGCCTAGCGAGTGCGGCTTATGACCAAGGTCGATTCGTTGCACAAGCGATTGTCAAAGGTGAAGCTGAACGCCACCTTATTGAAGACATCCCTACAGGTATTTACACCATCCCTGAGATCAGTTCTGTTGGTAAAACCGAGCAAGAACTAACGGCTGCGAAAGTGCCGTACGAAGTGGGACGTTCTTCATTCAAACACTTAGCTCGCGCTCAAATCGCAGGTAAAGATATTGGTAGCTTGAAGATTCTGTTCCACCGTGAAACCAAAGAGATTTTGGGTATCCACGTGTTTGGTGAGCGTGCGGCTGAAATCATCCATATCGGCCAAGCGATTATGGAACAGAAAGGTGAAGCAAATACCATCGAGTACTTTGTGAATACCACCTTTAACTACCCAACGATGGCAGAAGCTTATCGTGTTGCAGCACTTAACGGACTTAACCGTTTGTTCTAAATAAAGAACCAACAGGAGTATTTGACCACCCATAGACCAAATACATAAACAGCAAGCCATGAGCTTGCTGTTTTTATTTAAGACACTGAATAATATGACAATGATAGTAATTAGATCATGATGTTCTAAATGCCTCTTTTCCTGTACAGCCTCTATTTGTTGCTCCCTGAACTGAACTATCTAAGCTATCTAAGTAAGCTAAGCGAGAAACTCACCCTTCTTCCACTGAGAAACAAACAACACACCAAGACCAATTCCGCGCATTGCCATAAAGCTCAGCATCGCTAACCACAACGCATGGTTTTCTAAACCTGAAGCCAAGTAGAAAATCGCGAAGAAACTGCAGGTCGCAACAAACATACTATTGCGCATATCCTTGCCTTTAGTGGCCCCAACAAAAATGCCGTCGAGTAGGAAGCACCACATAGAAACCAGCGGCATTGCGATTAACCACGGCAGATAAACTTCAGCTTGGCTCTTAACGTCAGGGATTGTGGTAATCATATTAATCAAACTAGACCCTGCAATCGCGAACACGATAGTGAGCACCAAGCAAATATTGAAGCTCCAGAAAAAGGTGCCAATCAATGATTGGTTTAACTCATCTTTATCTTTCGCGCCTATCGCTTTACCTACCATGGCTTCCATCGCGTAGGCGAAGCCATCCATCCCATAAGAGATAATCATCAAGAAGCTCATCAACACCGCATTTGCGGCCACGACATCATCACCAAAGCTTGCACCTTGGAAAGTCATAAAAGTAAAAGTAGCTTGTAGACACAATGAACGCAGGAAGATATCGCGATTCAGCTTTACGAAACGACTCAAGCCTTGACTGGTTTTCTTAAGCAAATCCCACGGTGAAGGCAGTTGCTTCTTAATCCAGATTCGATAAACGCAGATTAAGCCAAACGTTAAGCCTGCATAGTCAGCCATTACTGATGCCAACGCGGCACCTTCAACCTGCCACCCAAGACCAATAACAAATACGATATCCAAAACGATGTTGGTGATATTGGTGATAATCACCATCCACATTGGCGCTTTGGCATTCTGAGTTCCAAGTAGCCACCCCAAAATCACAAAGTTAGTGAGCGCAGCCGGTGCACTCCATGCTCGGATTGAGAAATACTGCTGACTATAGTGTTTCACTTGATCACTGGCACTACTCAGAGAGAAAACCAGATCCGCTATCAAGCTATGTAAAAGTAAGAAGACACCTGCAAACCCTAAAGCCATGGTCACGCCTTGCACGAACACCAAACCAAGCTGCTTGCCATCGTCTGCACCATAAGATTGTGCTGCAAGCCCCGTTGTCGACATGCGTAAGAAACCGAGCAGCCAGAAGGTCACGCTGATCATAGTGCCACCTAATGCCACACCACCGAGATACCAAGAATGCTCTAAGTGACCGATAACCGCGGCATCGACTAAGCCGAGAAGTGGAACGGTAATATTGGAAAGAACCATCGGGATCGCGAGCAGCAGCACTTGCTTGTGCATTGCTTGATTAGATAGCGTTTGAAAAATAGTTTGGGGATTAAATAGCTTCACGATCACCTCTTCGATTAGAGGCGATAGTTTAACCTAGTGAGTATGCTTTCACTATGTTGTGAGATTTTTGCTTATGGCAAGGTGGGCTTTGGTGATGTGCAAGCTAAATCGCTGGCACTACCATTTAACCAACACCAATTGTGGCGTTAAACGCTTTTTGACCTGAGAGATCTTGCACAATAATCGCTGCCACAATTTCCAGCGATTGCATTGCTGGTCTAGTGGAGAAAAGGCTTTTACCCATTGCGTCCATGGTAACCAATTTAAAATGCTATCAACTGGGGAAGATAAGCCATGTGCATAGTCACCAGAACCCAGCTTTTTGCCTAGTGTACTTGAGCTTTTGTCTCCCGCTAATACTAAACACGCATGCGCATGAGTAAAGTAACGGCTCAAAGACTGAATAAAGTGCGCGGTCTGCTGCTCATTACAATCAAGCAGAGCATGTTCACACACCACCATCACCGAAGCTTGCTCTGGGATGTTAAGTTCATCTAACCAAGTTAGGTCATCAACAGAGCCACACTCTAAACGATAGCGCTCATTTTTGTGGAACAAGCGTTGGCGCCAAAGCAGATTCTCGGTTACATCGAGCTCAACCCAATGACAACGGCCGTTATCTAAACGGTAGAAACGGGTATCGAGCCCTGCTCCCACGTTAATAATCCAAGCATCTGGGTTATGAGATAAAAACTGTTGAACTTGAGAATCACAAAGTTGAGTCAGTGTCGCGTAAAGAAGTTGTTGTTGGTCGAGTTCACCGGTAAGGCATTCCGGTGCGAGTTGGCAACGCTTGCAGGCTTGTGCTGCAATAGGGTCATAAACTAAGCCATCGTCGGCAAGGCTTTCGCGGCTGCGAAACCAAAGGTGTTGAACGAGATTCGTCGGAACTTGAAATTCTTGATGAGCAGACCCTTGATCAGAAGAGGCCCTTTGATCAGAGGCGCGCGGCTTACGAGTAAGCGGCTTTATTTGAGGTTTGGTTGGGTTTGGCATCATCATCTTCCTTGTATCTCGACAAAGAAGATGATAATGAATATCAATTACAATGACAAGTTATTGAGAATAAATATCAATAAGCTGTTTGTAATGACTACATCCAGTCGGTGTTACGAATGATACCAACAGCAAGGCCTTCAATAGACAAATGTTGAGATTCAAGATCGACATGGATTGGAGAAAAATCTTCATTTTCAGCATGTAACAGCACCGTTGAACCTTTACGTTCTAGGCGTTTTACCGTTACATCATCGTCGACACGCGCCACGACAACCTGACCATCGCGAACATCTTGAGTTTTATGAACAGCCAGTAAATCACCATCCATAATACCGATGTCTTTCATACTTTCGCCATTTACGCGAAGTAGGAAGTCAGCCTGTGGTTTAAACATGCCAGGGTCAACTTGGTAATGCATTTCTACATGCTCCTGAGCCAAAATAGGCTCACCAGCGGCAACCTGACCGATTAATGGTAAACCTTGCTCTTCGTTTGCTGCATCTTCAAGCAAAATACGAATACCGCGAGACGCACCCGGGATAATCTCAATCGCTTCTTTACGAGCAAGAGCTTTCAAATGTTCTTCTGCAGCATTAGCAGAACGGAAGCCTAGTTCACGCGCGATTTCTGCACGTGTCGGTGGCATACCGGAATCTTCAATCTTACCTTTGATAAGGTCAAAGACTTGTTGCTGGCGGGGCGTTAACGGCTTCATGATTCACCTGTCTTTTTATACAGTTGACTGTGAGTATATCCAGTAACTGAACAAAAGCAAAGCAATTGGTTGTTTTTAGTTCATTTTTAACGAATTACAAAAACAAGATCTCTAACCACACATAACCTGCGAGCGCCAAACAGATGAAAACGGCCGCGGAACCGACATCTTTCGCCATCCCAGATAACTCATGGTGCTCGCTGCCGATTCGATCGACGACCGCCTCTATCGCGGTATTAATCAATTCAACAACCATCACCAACACAACCGACGAGATCATCAAGATTCGCTCTACTTGGCTCACGTCTAGGTAAAACGCCAACGGAATAAGCACCGCTGCCATAAACACTTCTTGTCGAAATGCGGCTTCGTTTTTAAACGAACTCGTGATGCCTTGCCATGAAAAGCCTGCCGCTTTCACAATACGTTTGAATCCGGTGTTTGATTTTTTCGCCATTTTTAACCCTATACTCAATCAATCGATGAATGATTTTCCACAAACTTAACGGCAATATGACTATTTCCATTAAAAGGTTAGACCAGTTTCTGGTATTCTTGCATCGATTAAATTTACGCCTAGGCCTATCCCTATTTCACTCATAGGTTTTATCCTTTTCATCATAGAAATAGAGATACGCTTAAGCACATTGAAATAACTATTGAGGCAGTGAACCTATATGTCTTCTGGACAATCTTTTTCACGTTCATTAATGAAGCTACCTTTATCCGTTTTGGTAAAAGGCACATCAATCCCTTCAAACCCAGTTGAGGATTTGAACATTGATTTAGGCAAACCGATTGTATACGCCTTACCGTTTCGCTCAAGTGTTGATCTGCTGACACTACAAAAGCATGCGCTGGAATTAGGCTTACCTGATCCATTAAGCAAGCTTGAGATAAGTGGCAAATCACTGCAACGCTACGTTTTTATCTCTTCTCGCAAAACACTGCTGCAAGACGATGATTATGTACCAAGCTCTTCTATTGAAGTTTTCTCTGAGCTGCTTTCACTACATGCCGAAGATTCAGAGCTCGATGTTCAAGTTATACCAGCCACTGTGTTGTGGGGGCGTAAGCCTGGTAAAGAGAATAACCAGAAACCTTACCTACAAGCAATGAACGGCTTGGAGAAGTCTAAAGCGGTATTACTCGCAGGTCGCGACTGCCTAGTGCGCTTCAGCCCTGTGGTTTCTCTACGTTACATGGCAAACTCACACGGTACTGACAGCACCATCGCACACAAACTGGCGCGTGTAGCTCGAATTCACTTCTCTCGTCAAAAACTTGCTGCTTCTGGCCCTAACCTGCCAAGCCGCCAAGCACTGTTCGATCGCCTACTAAAATCAGAAGCGATCAAAAAGGCGATTGAAGACGAAGCGAAATCAAAGAACATCTCGATCGAAAAAGCGAGCAAAGAAGCTCAAGACATCATGGACGAGATCGCTGCGAACTTCTCTTACTCGCTGATCAAGCGTGGTGAGAAGATTCTTGGCTGGCTATGGAACAAACTGTACCAAGGCCTGCACATCAGTAACGCTTCAACGGTTCGTAAACTGGCGCAAGATGGTCACGAGATCGTTTATGTCCCTTGTCACCGTAGCCACATGGACTACTTGCTGCTGTCTTACGTGCTTTACCACGAAGGCATGGTGCCTCCGCACATCGCCGCGGGTATCAACCTGAACTTCTTCCCTGCCGGTCCTATTTTCCGTCACGGTGGCGCGTTCTTTATTCGTCGTAGCTTCAAAGGCAACAAACTGTACTCGACGATTTTCCGCGAATACCTAGCTGAGCTGTTCGCTAAAGGTTACTCAGTGGAGTACTTCAGCGAAGGTGGCCGTTCTCGTACAGGTCGTTTGCTACAAGCTAAAACAGGCATGCTAGCGATGACAATCCAAGCAATGCTGCGTGGTATGAACCGTCCAGTCACACTTGTTCCTGTGTACATCGGGTACGAGCACGTAATGGAAGTAGCGACTTACGCGAAAGAGTTGCGTGGCAAGCGTAAAGAGAAAGAAAATGCGAGCCTAGTGATTCGTACTATCCGTAAACTGCGTAATTTTGGTAAAGGTTACGTGAACTTCGGTGAGCCAATTCAGCTAAACCAATACCTGAATGAGCATTCGCCAGAGTGGACGAAAGACATCGACCCAATGGGTACCAGCAAACCACAATGGATGGCTCCAGTGGTGAATGATCTAGCCACCAAGATGATGACGCACATTAATGATGCGGCCGCGACCAACGCACTGACACTGTGTGCAACGGCTCTGCTTGCATCACGCCAGCGTGCATTGTCTCGTGACTCCTTGGTTTCTCAGATCAACTGCTACCTGTCTCTGCTTAAGAATGTGCCTTACTCAGACACATTCACGGTACCAAAAGACAGTGCAGAAGAGTTGGTAAAACATGCGGAATCACTGAACAAGTTCTTGATTGAATCAGATTCAATGGGCGACATCATTTCACTTGATCGTCACCAATCGATTCTGATGACTTACTACCGTAACAACATCATTCACTTGTTTGCTCTGCCGTCGTTAATTGCACAAATGACCATTCGTCAGCGCGGTTTATCAATTGACGCAATTCAAGAGAACGTTGCAGCTATCTACCCGTTCTTGAAGAAAGAGTTGTTCTTAAGTTACGACGAAGATCAGCTTGAGACTGTGGTTGAGAACATCATTGATGAGCTTGTTAACCAAGGTATGCTGATGGTGTCGGACAACGAAGTCACCATCAACCAATCGAACAGCCAAGCACTGATGCTACTAGGACGTACGATCTCAGAAACACTGCAGCGCTATTCTATTGCTCTCAACCTATTGGCAGAAAATCCTGAACTGGGTAAGTCTGACCTTGAGCAGAAGAGCCAGGACATCGCACAGCGTCTGGGTCGGCTACAAGGTATCAATGCACCGGAGTTCTTCGACAAAGGTGTGTTCGCATCGATGTTTGCAACGCTTAAGCAGCAACAGTACTTAGATAACGACGGTAACTGCGATTTAGAAAAGACTCAGCAATTCGCTAAGCTTCTTTACTCAATGCTTTACCCAGAAGTACGCTTGACGATTCAAGAGAGCATCCACCAAGTAGAGTAACCGCTTGGCTAGCTCGCTTTATTCGCTAGACTGAAACGATCAAAGAAGGCACCCAATGGGTGCCTTCTTATTTTGTTCTCTTTAGCTTTAACTGCTACTTACCAGAAGGTAATGAACAAGCCAACGGTGACTGCCATTCCAACGTAGTTGTTGTTCAGGAAAGCCTGGAAACATAAGTCACGGTCACGATGACGCATCAGGTGTTGTTGATACACAAACAAGCTACCTGCTACCAACAGTGACCAGTAGAAGGTATCACCCAAGTGGTAGTGCATACCAAGAGCGATCAACATCGCAAGAGTCACTAACTGCAGTGAGCCAGCAATTAGCTTGTCGAAACGGCCAAACAAAATCGCTGTCGACTTGATACCGATCTTAAGATCATCGTCTCGGTCAACCATCGCGTATTGGGTGTCATAAGCGATTGTCCACAGCGCATTAATCACGAAAATAAACCAAACGATACTTGGTAGCTCATTAGTTTGTGCTGCCCATGCCATTGGAATTGCCCAGCTAAACGCCAGCCCAAGGAACAACTGTGGAAGGTGCGTAAAACGCTTCATGAAAGGGTAAATGAACGCCAAGCCAACTCCGATAAAAGAGAGCTTGATGGTTAACGGGTTCATGGTGAGTACCAGCAAGAATGAAACCACAGCGAGCACTAAAAAGAGGATTATCGCTTCTTTACTGGAGACCAAACCTGAAGGCAATGGACGCTGCTTGGTACGTTTAACGTGTCCATCCACTTTGCGATCGGCAAAATCATTGATCACACAGCCAGCTGAACGCATCAGCACCACACCGAGTACGAAAACAACCAAGACATCCAAGTCCGGCATGCCTTGTGCAGCTATAATCAGCGACCATAACGTAGGCCAAAGAAGTAATAGGGTACCAATCGGGCGATTCATTCGCGTTAATTGCCAATACGCCTTCGCTTTGGTGGCAAGCATTTACACACTCTCCTTAGAGTAAATGGGTGATGTTGGTAAAAACAGTTCTGCCACAAGCATCGGTTTATGGTTCATCCATAATCGAGAACGACGTGCGAGCAATCGCTCATCGCCAGCGATAACCCAACCGACTTGCAGCGCATCTCGCTCCACGTTCTCAGCACTGAAAACGGTTAATCCAAGCGGGACATTACCTTGTTGAGAAAGGTCGGAATGCTGATCTTCTAGCGTAACTCGGGGAATCAAGGTTCGACCTAACACCCACGGTTCGCCATCACCCTTTAAAATCACTTTACGCAGTAAGCAATCAAACGATGATAAAAGATGTTCCTCGTCTTGTTGTAGCCTTGAGCGTTCTACAACTTGATTATGAAGCAACTCAACAGACAGGTGCTGACAGCTCTTACCCAACTTGCGGGAAAGAGAACCTTGCTCCATAAGCCACTCTTTGGTGGTTTCATTAGGAAAATCAAATGTTTCTGTACTTTGCCAATCTACATTCATTAACGAATTAAGATACAGCGATATTGGCTGATTCATACTAGTATTCAATAGGTGACTTTACACGTACAATAAAGCTTCAACTTTCGAACAAAATTAAAGCGTTCTTCGAATTGTAAACGTATTTAGATTTAGACCGCTCATTGTAACAAGACTAATGCGTTTCGAATATCGCGAATAAACTAAAGAAAAGTCACAAATATGCACAAACGTTATGTAGCCCAAATAATTCTTGCGATTACCCTACTCTTTTCAGCATCAAGTTTCGCTGAAGAGGAATCGGCACCCAAACTAGCCTACTTCACGCTAGAACCAGACCTGACCACCAATTTTTACACTAAAGGTAAAAAACTGGGCTACATTCAGGTTCGCCTCGATATCATGGTTGCGAACAGCAATGATCTAGCTGCTATTGAGCATCACCAACCATTAATTCGCGATGCCGTGATTGAATTGCTTGGTAAACAAAACGAAGAAACGATTAAATCTCTGTCTGGTCGTGAAGACTTGAGAAAGACTTTGGTTGAACACCTCAACAAGATTCTGCTGCCTGAAACGGGCAAAACCCTAATCGCTGACTTACTGTTTACCAAGTACCTTTATCAGTAATGATGTAAAAACGAATCCCAATAAAAAAGCGGCTCATCTGGCCGCTTTTTTGTATCGATCGATTCTCGGTAACTAACGCGCTAGCTTGTTGTCGATTTCGGCGCTTTCATTGAATCCACGAAACCGATAATCACACCTGCGACCAAGCCTGCTAAGTGAGCGGTATTGGCGATAGCCATGAACGGCTGCATATACCCAAGTACTAACCACACCAACATAAAGCCGACAATCTGTCTTGGAATGCCTAAACCAAGTTGCGGTGCTTTGGTGCCAACTACCCATAAGTAACCAACTAAGGCATACACAACCCCAGATAAGCCACCGAAGTTCGCACCTTCAACCCAATACTGACCCGCGCCAGAAAGCGCAGAAGAGACAGCAAAGATCTGAAGTAACTTAAGGCCACCTAACTTTTTCTCAATATCTCCGCCCAGTTGCCACCACCACAAGATGTTGAATGCAATGTGCATAACCGAGAAATGCAAAACAGCGTGACTGAGCCAGCGCCACAATTGCCATTGCTGTCCATCAACCGCTGGGAAATGTAAGGCATTAAAAATCGCCTGCCCGAAACCTATCTGCTGCAGAGCAAAAATCACTACACACACCAACATGATACTGAGTGTCACAGGGCCAGCTTTGGCCTTTATCATGCCCATGAAGCTTGGTGTGTGATAATGAAAGTTGCTCTTTCTGGTCTCTGCCATGTCCCAAGACGCCGCTTGATAGCGCTTATGATTGGGTTCCGACAAGAAGCGATTGAGCTCAGCTTCGGTTTCAACCTGAAATTGACCATCAATAAGCCAAAGCGCAAAACGCCCTTCCCCCTCAGGAGACATCTGAATAGGGATCTGACGAGACGCCATATAATCAATAAATGCTTGAGCAAGACGTGGGTTGTCTAACACCATCAATCTAATCATTGTTACTTCCTATTCATGCTATGAGAGATGCTTGAAGCGATAAAGGTGATTAACCAGCAATCACAGGAAGTTCAGCACGGTGCCAAGCTTCAAAACCGCCATCTACGCTATATACCTCTTCAAAGCCTTGGTTCACTAAATATTGTGCTGCACCTTGGCTACTAATACCGTGGTAGCACATCACCAAGATAGGTTGTTCGAACTCAACCTCATCCATGAACGACACCATTGTATCGTTGGTAAGGTGGTAGGCTGTTTTTGAGTGCGCAACCGCAAAAGACTGAGGGTCGCGTATATCGACAAGTCGAGCGTCGCCTTGTTCAATGAGGGCTTGAGCACCTTTAACGTCGATATGTTTAAACTGGTCCATGACTTTCTCTTTTTATACTGATTTACTTTGCTGCCATTATAACCTATCCCAAGGCTAACAATCACATCCACTTAATAAGATTATCCACCATCGATCACTTTTACACCATTTGTGGATAAGTCTGTGAATTGCGTGAATAAAGTGCCTTTTCAAAAATAGATCCACAACATGTAGTAATGATCCTGATCTAGCTGTGGGTTAACTAAAACATATCCCCACTCGAAAAACCCGTTCAAAGCCTTACTACACCCTGCTTTTAGACAGCTGACAAATAAACTTCTCACAGAGTTATCCACAAAATCATTTTGCAAATTTCGATCGCAAAACTTGAGAAATCGATCCAAAACAAAAAGGCCGAGATCTCTCGATCTCGGCCTTTTCAAAGTTCAGTTATTTGCTAGCTACTATTTAGATACCAAATGTTATTAGAAACTAAATGCTATCAGAAATCGCCAACGGCTTGTTTCAGTTTCTTCATCGCATTCTTTTCTAACTGGCGAACACGCTCTGCAGAAATGCTGTAGGTATCCGCTAAGTCTTGCAGTGTTGCCTTGTTGTCGTCTAACCAACGTGAGCGAACAATGTGTTGGCTACGCTCGTCTAAGCTTGCTAGTGCTAGCCCTAGGCGATTGTTGGTGTGTGACTCCCAGTTAGCCGCTTCAACCGTCTCAGCAACGTCTGATGCTTTGTCTTCTAGGTAGTAAACTGGAGCAGTATAAGCAGACCCGCCATCGTCATCGTCCATAGGCGCTTCAAACGTCGCATCTTGTGCCGCTAAGCGAGATTCCATCTCACGAACTTCTGAAGGTTCAACACCCAGTTCACGAGCAACCGTCTCAACTTCACCGTTATTAAACCAACCTAAACGCTTTTTAGACTTACGAAGGTTAAAGAACAGTTTGCGCTGCGCCTTAGTGGTCGCAATTTTAACGATACGCCAGTTACGCAGAACGTATTCATGGATTTCAGCTTTGATCCAGTGAACAGCAAAAGAAACGAGACGAACACCAACTTCTGGATTGAAGCGCTTAACAGCCTTCATCAAGCCGATGTTACCTTCTTGGACGAGATCGGCCATTGGCAGCCCGTAGCCAGAGTAGCCTCTTGCAACGTGCACCACGAATCGTAAGTGAGAAAGGATCAAGCCTTTCGCAGCGTCGATCTCACCTTTGTAATGTAATCGCTCTGCAAGTTCACGTTCCTCTTCAGGCGTCAGCATTGGGTAGCTGTTCGCTGAGCGGATATAGCTATCTAAACTATCTTGTGTGACTAAAGCCATTTGATACGCTTGGTTTGCCATTCGGTTCCTCATCAATCTCTGATCTGGAGTAATATATCTATTAAAACCCAATAATCTTGAACCTAAAATGAACAGGTTTCAAGGAGGGAGAGTAATTATGCATAATCAATTCGTCTATACAAGGCAAAAACTGGTTAAGAAGTGCCTATTTTTCGTCTAAATATGACTCTATTCACCTAAACTGGTTCAATTTCTTTTAGGTGACGCTGTGCAGAAAGCTTCGCAGCCACACTACCAAGCAGAGTTCCGACGATCAAAAGCAGTAAAGATTCATCCCAGCTCAGGCCAATTAAGCGGAAGTGGCTGTCATACAGCTGAGCCAAGTCATCCACTGCGCTGTTCAGTAATACGGTAATCAATGCCGTCATTACCCAAGCGCTAATCGAACCTAGAACACCAAACCACATCCCAGCATAGAGGTATGGGCGAAGAATGTAGCTGTCGGTCGCACCAATCAGCTTCATGGTTTGAATCTCTTCTTTATGCGCCAATACATTAAATCGTAATGTATTGCCGATAATCAAAAATACTGCGCCTAGCATTAATACCGTTAAGGTAATCACGATGACGGCTGCTAGCGCTTTGATAGCATCTAATCTAGCCAACCAATCTTCGTCTAGGCGAACATCGGTGACGAGCTCTTGCTTTTTAACAGTGCCAGCGAGTTCTTTAATTTGAGTATCGCTGTGTACGCTTGGCGTAATCACCAATACACCAGGTAGTGAATAGTCGTCTAGGATAGTTAAGGCATCTTCGAAACCAGAATACTGGCTGAGATCGGCAAGTCCTTGTTGCGGTGAAATGTATTCCACTAGCTCAACTTGTTCCCAACTTTCTATTTCATCCTTAAGCACCATTACTCTGGGCTCTGGGATACCATCCTCTACATAAGCACTAATTTGTGACGGGCTTGTGACATCTTGCGCCACTTCACCCACGTTTTTGCCCAATAGGTACAAACACGCAGGCATCGCCAAAGCCATTGAGATCACAGCAAGGGTCAGCAAATTACCCAGCGGGCGCTGCCACATCTGCGAGAACGATGACTTGGCTTGTTTCCAATGCACAACAAAGAAGCCGTCACTTGAAGCGCGGCTTGCTGCTCGATTAGATTGAGGTTTTTTGATGCGCTTATTAGCGGCCATAGTCTTCAACCTCACTCAAAAAGCCTTGGTTTAATTCAAGATGACGATATTGAGGGCGAGTGTTCACTAACCCGATATCGTGCGTCGCTAGGATGATCGTCACACCGGCACGGTTAAACTCTTCAAACAGTCGCAACACACGGTTAGATAATTCAGGGTCTAGGTTACCCGTTGGCTCATCCGCTAAAAGTAGAGTTGGACGGTTCACCACGGCGCGAGCAATACCCACGCGTTGCTGTTCACCACCAGAAAGTTGGCTTGGTAAACAACGAGCTTTGTCGAGTAAGCCAGTTTTATCCAACGCAGCACTCACTCGGCGCTTTATTTCATTTTCAGAAATAGATTCAATGCGCATAGGCAGAGCAACGTTATCGAAGATCGAGCGATCCATTAGCAGGCGATGGTCTTGAAAAACAATCCCGATATTACGGCGTAAAAACGGGATGTCTTTGGCTGGGATACGTGTGATATCGTGATCGTTGAACCAGACGCGTCCATCGGTTGGACGCTCTATCGCGCAGATCAACTTCAGCAAGGTACTTTTACCAGCACCGGAGTGCCCGCCTAAAAATGCCATCTCTCCACGTTTGAGGTGAAAGTCCACTTTTTGGAGCGCTTGGCGTCCGCCTCGGTAGGCTTTACTCACTTGCTGAAATTTGATCACCGAAAATTCCTCTTACGATCACTAATATCAAATTTAAAACGGTAGCAGGTTAAGGATAAACCACTTGCTACTCGCGTTACTCTTCGCGGCTAAATAGCGCTTCAATAAAGTCTTTTGACTCGAATGGACGTAAGTCGTCAATGCCTTCACCAACACCAATGTAACGAATTGGAATCTGGAACTGGTCTGCAATTGAGAAAATCACACCACCTTTCGCCGTACCATCAAGTTTGGTTAGCGTAATACCCGTTACCGGTGCAACTTCACTGAATAGTTTTGCTTGGCTGATAGCGTTCTGACCTGTACCTGCATCAAGCGTTAGCATGATTTCGTGCGGTGCAGAGTCATCAATCTTCTTCATTACGCGAACAATCTTGCGTAACTCTTCCATTAGGTTGCTCTTGTTCTGCAAACGACCGGCTGTATCGGCAATCACTACGTCAACACCACGTGCTTTCGCCGCTTCAATTGCATCATAGATAACTGACGCACTGTCCGCACCTGTGTGCTGAGCGATAACAGGTACATCGTTACGCTGACCCCAAACCTGAAGTTGTTCAACGGCTGCTGCACGGAAGGTATCACCCGCCGCTAGCATCACTTTCTTGCCTTCGTTTTGGAATTGCTTCGCTAGCTTACCGATAGTGGTTGTCTTACCTACACCGTTCACGCCAACCATTAAGATAACGTAAGGTGTTTTAGTCGTATCAACCACTAATGGCTGTTCCACTTGGCTTAGGATATCCGCCATCTCATCTTTGAGCAGACCATAAAGCACTTCACCGTCTTTTAGGTCATTGCGAGATGCTTTTTCTGTCAGGTTTTCAATGATCTTAACGGTGGTATTCATACCCACATCAGCGATCAGAAGCTGCTCTTCCAGCTCTTCAAACAGGTCTTCATCGATTTGCTTACCTTTGAACAAGCCAAAGAAGCCCGCACCAATGTTTGCTTTAGTGCGGCTTAGGCTGCGCTTAAGACGAGCAAAGAAGCTTTCTGTTGGCTTCTCTTGTACTTCTTCAACTTGAGCTTGAGGGGCAACGACTTCTTCCTGTTCTGCTTCTGCTTCTGCTTCTGCTTCTGCTTCTGCTTCTGCTGGGACAGGTTGCTGTTCTTGTTGAGCCTCTTCAAGCGCTTGCTCTGATTCAGCAAGCTCAGATTCAACTGGCTTAGCTTCAGTTGATTTAATTACTTCATCTTCAGACGCGGCCTGTTCAGCCTCGACTTGTGATTCAACTTCAGTTTGATCTTCAACGCTTTCTACGTTCGCTTCATTCTGAGTTTTTGGGCTTTGTTCTTCTTCACCAAAACCAAGCCACGATAATAATCCGCGCTTCTTTTTTTCCGTCATCAGAGGAGTTTCCTAGATCTACTAATTAGCTGTATTGACTTAATACACGTCGACTCTTTGCTATTGTTATACAATACAAGCTTGTACAAACGAATAGTAAAGAAAAATGACAAAGCAGTGATAAGTTTGCTTTTAGCTTGATACACTTTGTCATTGCAAATTTATTTAATACACGAACCCACTTAAATTGGGCTCGGTATAGTATCACTTTATTAGCGGTCAAAAAATCTATGGTAAGACGTCGCCAGCAAAACACATCACAAAAAAAGCCTTCCGGTGGCTTTGTTCGAATTATTAGTGGTTCATGGAGAGGTAGAAAGCTGCCTGTTCATGATTTAGAAGGCTTACGCCCAACCATTGACCGAGTAAAAGAGACACTCTTTAACTGGGTCGCACAAGATATCCCAAATTCGACCTGCTTAGACGTATTTGCAGGTTCTGGTGGTTTAGGTTTTGAAGCAGCTTCTCGCCAAGCAAAAATGGTGACGCTGCTCGAAATGAATCAAAAGGCCGCCAAGCAGCTTTCTGATAATGCTAAAGAGCTCAAAGCAGACAACATCAATGTGGTAAATACTGATGCTATCTCTTTCCTTAAAAAGCCAGGCACCCCTTACGATATGGTTTTCCTTGATCCTCCATTTCGTAAAGGCTTATTAGCAGAGACAGTAGAACTGCTTGAGAGCAATGGTTGGCTTTCAGATGATGCCATCATTTACGTTGAGACAGAGAAAGAGCTGAAACTCGAAGCGATGCCAGAAAACTGGGAATTACATCGCGATAAGACCACCGGCCAGTCAAGCTACCGACTGTTTAATCGAATCACTGAAGAATAGGAGTTATTGAATGAAGTTCTTGCTTCCACTAGCAAAAGCAGCCATCGCCTTTGTTTGGTTTATCTTAATCGCCAATATTTTCTACCCGTTCCCGGGTAATGCGGCGATTGCGCTTTATATCATGACCGCATTCTTGTTCTTCATGCACGGCCTGCAGATGCTGATTTTTATCGGTGCTTTCGGCGATAAGATCGAGATGTCACGTTGGGAGAAATGGTCAATATTGATTTTCGGAGTCTTTGCCCTACTCGATATCCGTCGTAAGCACATGATGTAATCGAAATAAAAACCAAGTAACAGATACAAAAACGCCGCTCAGTAGAGCGGCGTTTTTTATTGAGTAATGATAGCAAAACTAGCCCATGTAGCCCTTCACACCATCCAAGAACATTTGAGTCGATAGCATAACAAGTAACAATCCCATCAAGCGCTCGATGGCTTTAAGCCCTCTCTCACCCAATACTCGTAGGAAGAAGCCATTAAACATCAGAATGAAGAAGGTGGCGCCCCATGCCAGCATCACAGCGGCTGAAAGCTCTAACATGTTGTCTGGATACTGTGTCGACAGCAGAATCAGTGCAGCAATCACTGACGGACCTGCAATCATAGGGATCGCCATCGGTACAATAAACGGCTCTTCACCAGCCGCAAGGCCAGTAATGCTGCCTGCGCTTGGGAAAATCATCTTAATCGCGATAATAAATAGAATGATACCGCCAGAGATACTCAAAGTTTCAGGCTGCACGTGCAGGAAGTTCATGATGCTTTGGCCCGCAAACAGGAACAACAGCAAGATAACCAATGCGAACATCAGCTCACGAATCAGAACAATACGGCGACGCTTCGGGTCAATATGCTTAAGGATAGAGAGCACGATTGGCAAGTTGCCAAGCGGGTCCATAATAAGAAACAGCATGGTTGCTGCAGATAAGATTTCCATAAGTTTGTCTCGAAAAGCGTAAGTGCGCGGAGTATAGCAGCCTCAACATTGATTTTCGAACGCAGTGGTAAACGGGTTAACTTATGCTTCGAGAGTGGAATGTTATTAGAAGGGAAATTAGCAAAAGCAGATTGAAAAGGTAATGAAAAGAGTGGAGCCGAAACATCGCACCCACTCTCTATTCACGAATAAAACAAGCCACTAAGAATTAGTGATTACACACACGTTCGCGGTTAGTGCAGAGCTTGTCATCGACAACGACAACCTTTTCCATTTTCAAGAAAAACTTCAACAGGCTATCTAAATCCAGACCATTGAGCTTACAAGTATGGAAGCGAGCTTCTTCGCCATAGGCTTGAGCAAGCGCTAATGTTAGCTCTTCGCGAGTCAGTGGCTTTTCACTAAGCAGGTTTAAAACGTTGTGTGCGTGAATTTCAGTCGTCATAAGTCAATCTCATGTTTAATGAATTACTCGTAGAGTACCGAGTTTTAGCAACGCCGTTTTGATGTAGCTCAGGCTTGAGAGAGCTCGACCTTAAATAGTAATAGAGGCGACAATAAGTGCGTGTGCCAGAAAGTAACTGCCCGTTACCCAAAAGTAAGCGCCCTTGATTGGGCTACGGTAACTGTTTAGTGCATAGGCCAAGGCCGAAAGGAGCAACACGCTACAGCCAGCAAAACCGACCGCGTGTGATAGCTGAGGATCCAGCAGCCAAACCTCACCAGAAGCCCATGCTAGCTGAATAAGCACAATGCCCATGATGACCACAGGAAAGACGAGTTTGTCTAAGCGTGGCAACAGTAAAAAGAAAGCAACAACGCAAGCTGCTAATAACAACGCGAACAACCACCAAACCATTTCACCTGATAGTTGTAACCAAAAAGCTTTGCTGTAACAGAGTTGAGCCAATAAGAAGCAGACAAAATGCAGAGGACGTTTTTGAGTGAGTGTATGAAGCACATCTGCGATCGCAGAGATAGCCAACCCCGTGACTATCCAATAGGTAAAGTCAGCCACAACCGACTGAGTTAAAGCAATAGTCGCTAATAATACAAAGGTAAATACCTTATACGATAAAGCCTGACCGATATGTCCATGTTTCGTTCCTGCTATTGCTCCGATACCAGATAAGGAAACCGCTAACCAACTCCACATACCACTTGCCCTATTGCTTTAAATCGTCGCCAGTCTAGGCACACAAGTGTTGATGTAAAGCCTAAGCCTTTCAAAATTGGATCTTGATTACGCTTCCACTAAAAAGAGCCTCTTTCGGTTGAAGCCATGACAATTACGCGGAGATAACGATGATTCGTTTAAAACTAGAGCGATTCTTCGTTAAACCCATCGAAAAGCGCCTTACAGCGCCCAGCTTTTCATTTTGGTCAATTCTAACCTATCTAAACCGCAAGAACCCATCAAAAACAGCCAAAAATTACACTTTAAAATTAGAAAAACCAACATTAAAAGTAAATAAATACATAAACTTAAACATTAAAAATGAAAATTAAAAAGGAATTAAAAACCTCAAACATACCTAGCTTTGTAAAGTAAGCAACTTGCGTTAATTCAGCTCCTGTTTGTCAGGATTTTCCTAGCCCCTTGTCAAATCCGCCACCAAAACCAAGAAAAAAACTCACAAACAAAACCAAATCAGACCTAGAAGCCACCAGACCCCATTAATACAGTTTAACAACCTTTAACAATATAAATCACACATAACAACCATTATAAAACAGAAACTTAAATCAAATAAGAACAAACATGAATCACAACGAACAAAATAAGAACACACCAAAAAACACAGTTAAACAGCCCCAAACAAGCCAATATCCAATAGTTTTCTACCTATTTTAAGGCTTTCGAAAGTAATTCTTGATCTAAAGCTATAAGTAGTGCTATTCTTTAAAACATAGCGAGAGACAACCAAATTTAGGAGTAGTGTTATGATTTCATCTTCGCAAAGACAAGGACTTGTAATGATCGCGGTAGTTGTTGGTCTAATGACACTACCGATGATGTACTAAGCAAGTTACAAATAAAAAAGGGACGCCATGAGCGTCCCTTTTTTTGTTCAAATTTTTCACTTCGAAAACAGATGCAGTGTTAACACATCCCAGTTCGCATAGTAGAAACCCGCTGCGGCTAAAGTCATTGCCATCATCAATAAGATCGCAACACGCCAGATAAAACGACCGCTTCGTGGAGTCAGCTCCTTCTCACAATCGTTACACATCATGATGAATTTATGCTGGTCTTCCAACTGAGCGTCATGCTCATTCACTACCTTGTTACGACACGTTGCGATATAACGCAGCTTGCTTACCATATCGTGCGGTAGCCTTTCTTCACAGCTTGTCACAAGCTCGTGCAATCCTTCGCCTTCAGCGTGATATTGAAGTCTCAATAATTTTTCTATATTGCGAGTTCTTGTCACCACTTTTTCAATGTCGGTCATCTTGGCCTCCCACTCCACACTATAATTCTAGTCGAGCATTTCCTTATTCTTATACAAAATCATCGCTATTTACGTGAGAAAGAGACAATAAATAACAATGCTTTATCCCAAACTGGCCATTAAATGTGATATCAGCCGAAAAATAATCAGCTTTGCTTACAGCAGTTCACGAATAGCGGCTTTAAACACATATCCCTATTGCCCGAAAGACTAGAATAACCATCACGACTACATGGAGGTTATATGCCTAACTCACTCTTTTTTGCCATCTTTGCACTCGCAGGTCTAGCGGCCTGGGGTTTTCTTGTTTTTTATCGAAAACATATGCAAGGCGAGAACGCACCAGAAAAGAAAGTGAACGTGACGGTATTAGATAAACAGTCCATCGACCTTCCTGACGCAGAACCCGGTCAAGAAGATCAAGAATACTGGATTTACGTTCAACGCGGTATGGTTGGTCCGAAACGAGAATTCCAAGTCGGAATCCACTATTTCCACGCACTTAATCCTGGTGATAAAGGAACCTTAACCTACCAAGGCGACAAGTTCTTACACTTTGCGTTGAAGCGCTAATCGTAAGCCGCTTCAACGATTCATCAAAAGCGACCATCAGCGATAATAACTAATGGCCTTAGTGTTGACGACTAAGGCAATAACCAGCGCGTTTTCTCAGACTTAGATACCATCCAGCTCATCCACAGCGCGCCAGCACCACTGATCACAATCCACAATGGGATAACCCACGCAGGGTGCCCTTGGTACCAACCGAACTCTTTCATTGGCCACAAGAAGATAGGATGCAGCAGGTAGATACCTAAGCTGTGCTTACTGATAAAGCCAACCACTTGGTTACCTTTCTCAGATAATCCTTCTCCGTAGTAACGACACAGCATAAACACCATGCTAGCGGCTAATACGGTATTCAGCGTCTTGTATGATAACCAACGGCCAACCGTGTACTCCTCGGCGATTAGACTCGCATCAACCACCATATAGACTGTAGTTAACAACGCCAGTGCACCGAGTCCCGCACTCACCCCAACAGTGAACTTGTTAAGCGGCACCTTCTTGTACAACAGGTAACCCAGTGGCAAGTAGCCAGTGTAAAGCCATAACTCATGGCTCCATGGGCCATCGATTCTTAGTAAGAACAGCAACGTTGTGAACAGCCACACCGCTGTGAAGCCATAGACTGCTTTGTTGCCATACTTTCTGACCATAATCTGTAAGAAAGGAATCACAAAGTAGAGCGGTATAAAGTAATAGAAGAAACCAAGGTGGTAGTAGGTGTAGTGATGATAGCTATTGAGCAACACATCCCAACTGACGTCAGCATCAAAGCCCATCGCAGACCAACCCGATAGGTAGGTATAGAAAAGCGACCAGACGATGAAAGGTATCAATACCTTGCCCAGACGTCGCTTGAGGTAGTATTTAGCATCAAATGGGCGCTGATCGCTTAGCATCAAGGCGCCGGTTATCAGTATAAAGACAGGCACCGCCCAACGGCTGAAGCCATTGACGGTGATTGCTGTTAACCATTCGCCGAAAGGAATCGTTCCTAGTTCGTTGCGATAAGGCGCCAAAACATGAATCGCGATAACCGCTACGGCCGCGACACATCGTGCTAAATCAAAAAAGAGAATTCGCTGCTTCATGTAAATGCCTGATTAATATTCAATCATTCTACTATAGCAATAAAAAAGCTGACCGGAATAAATACCAAGTCAGCTTATTGTTAAAGGAGAAGCATATCGCGAATTAATCTTAAACGAATGAGCAGTTGCAACTTTCGCTCTTACGAATAAGGCCTATGCGGCAGATGTTTGCGGCACCTTAGGTAAACGCAGAGAGATCACCGTCGTTATCGCTAAGAATGCGAACGATACCCACAAACACGCAGACAAGCCGCCCATTTGGAATACTAAGCCTGACAAGATTGTGCCAATCAAGCGGCCCATTGCATTCGCCATATAGTAGAAGCCAACATCAAGCGATACCCCATCGCCTTTCGCGTAACTCACAATCAGGTATGAGTGAAGTGATGAGTTCACCGCGAAGATGGCACCAAACACCATCAAACCACCAATGATCACTAACTCTGGTTGCCAACCTATTTGCACCGCATAAGCGATAGCACCTGTAACGATAGCCAGAGCACCCGCCCATAATAACGCTGCATGACCGTCTGGAACCTTGCCTTGTGCCTTACCCGTAATCTTAGGTGCAATGCCCTGTACGAAGCCGTAAGCGATGGTCCAAGCCGCTAGGAAGCCACCAACCCATGAATGGTCCCAACCAAATACGCTGCCCAGATAGATTGGCAGAGCAATCACAAACCACACGTCACGAGCACCAAACAGGAACATACGCGCCGCAGACAGGATGTTGATGGATTCAGATTTAGAGAAGATCTGTTTGAACTTAGGCTTGGTCTTCGCCTTACCCATGTCCGCTTCTAAGCTCAGCACACTGCCAATGAAGACCAAAGTCAACACAGAAGCCATCGCAAGCACTGCATATTGGAAGCCAATCGTCGAAAGCAACAAGCCGCCAATAAAGAAGCCTGCACCTTTCAGGGCATTCTTCGAGCCTGTCAGAATCGCAATCCACTTATACAACGCACCTTGCTGTTCATCCGGTACCAAGGTTTTGATAGAGCTCTTGGCACTCATCTTATTGAGGTCTTTGGCGATACCAGACAGTGCCTGCGCCGCCATCACCCAAGGAATAGTCAACATGGCCGATGGCAATGCGAGCATGCCCAAGGCAAAGACTTGCATCCCTAAGCCGATGTTCATGGTCTTATTGAGACCAAGACGCGCGCCCAACCAACCACCGATTAGGTTAGTCACCACACCAAAGAATTCATAAAAAAGGAACAGTGAGGCGATCTCTAACGAACTGTAGCCAAGGTCGTAAAAATACAGGACCACCAGCATACGAAGTGCACCATCAGTAATGGTGAAATTCCAGTAGTTGAAAGTCACCAACATGTATTGGCGAACGCTCTTACTTAGATTTGAAAACATAACGCTATCTCTGCAATCTAAACAAAAAGAGCTTTTGGATCATGATAAGTTCAACACTCCAGATACCAAAAGCTCCTTGTATAACAACGATAGCTTATTAGCTGTTCGCTACGCCATTAATATACTCAACCTGAATAGGTTTAGTAAAAGCACCTGGACGAAGCGCCTGAACTTCTTGAACGATCTTGTCGAGGTCCCAGCCTTTTTCTAACAGCAGATGAGCCGCAAATAAACCGGTACGACCCGAGCCGCCCATGCAGTGCATTGCTACCTTAGCGCCACTATCAACGATTTTGTGTAGCGCAGGGCTCGCTGCTTGCCATTTAGCAGCAAAATCAGCACCTGGTGCACAATCGTCTTCGATTTCGATTTGGAACCACTGCATGCCTAGTGCTTGCGCTTTCTCACCTAGCTCAGAAACATTCTTGCTCGCCAGTTCTTCACTGTCTAAAGCCGTCACAATCGCTTCTACGCCTTGCTCTTTAAGTTGGGCTAGAGATGCATCTAGGTCAGCTTCTTTGGTGCCTGGGCACGGAGTAAGCACTAACGCACCAGTTTCTAAATCTAGTTGCCATGTTGGATGTGTCATTATGTATTCTCTTAAATTCTTATAGAACCAATACTCAAAATAATTGGAGTTGCAGCTAGGCAACAAGTAAGTTCAGCCCTATGAGCATAGAGGCTCTATGTGATTAGGGTGAACTTACGCAGTTAACAACGCTGCAGCTTCAAGTATGAAGAGTATTATGCAAGGCCAACTGTACGAACAAGCTCTGCTGTACGTGTCGCGTAGCCCATCTCGTTGTCGTACCAAGCGTAGATCTTAACCATGCGCTTACCAACCAACATGGTAGACAGTGCATCTACGATTGTAGAGCGTTGGTCGCCTTTGTAATCGATAGAAACCAGTGGACGCTCTTCAAAGCCAAGAATACCTTTCAGTTCGTTCTCAGACGCCTCTTTCAGCATCGCGTTAACTTCTTCTGCTGTTGTATCTTGCTTCACTTCGAAGATGATGTCAGTCAGAGAAGCGTTCGCTAGTGGTACACGAACCGCGTGGCCGTTGATGCGGTTTTCTAGCTCAGGGAAGATCTCAACAATCGCCTTAGCAGAACCTGTCGTGGTAGGGATTAAGCTCATGCCACATGCACGTGCACGACGTAAGTCTTTGTGTGGCGCATCTAGGATAGTCTGAGTGTTAGTTAGATCGTGAATCGTCGTAAATGACGCGTTCTCGATACCTAGCTTATCGTTGATTACCTTAACCACAGGAGCGATACAGTTAGTTGTACAAGACGCTGCAGTCACAATCTTATGTACTGCTGGGTCGAAGATGTTGTCGTTAACACCAACAACGATGTTTGCGATGCCTTCTTCTTTAACAGGTGCAGAAACCACAACGCGCTTCACGCCTTGCTCTAGGTATTTGTTTAGGAAAGAAGTCTTACGGTGAACGCCTGTCGCTTCGACAACCACATCACAGCCAGACCAATCGATCGCATCGATGTCGCGCTCTTTGGTGGTTTTGATGCGTTGACCGTTGATGATCATCTCATCGCCTTCAGTTGTTACTTCATGGTTCCAGCGACCTTGAACTGAATCGAACTCTAGAAGGTGTGCAAGCGTTGCTGTATCGCCAGCTACATCGTTAATCTGTACAAACTCTAGCTCTTCCCAATCGAAAGCTGCGCGAAGTGCTAGACGGCCGATACGGCCAAAACCATTAATACCTACTTTAACTGTCATTATGTGTTCTCTCAGTCAGTGGTGAATCTAAAAATATTCGATCAAACGCAACATTGAGGGCGTGAAGTCATCGCTTCTAGGCGCTCAATGTCTTGTTGGTATTCAGTTTTCAAACAGTTCGATGCGATAAGGTCATCAATTAACTTTAGCATCCAACCCGGTAAATCATTAGCAAGGCGATAGAACACCCATTGCCCTTGGCGAACGTCAGTCAAAATGCCGTTTGAACGCAGCTGCGCAAGGTGGCGCGATACCTTTGGCTGACTTTCTTGTAATGCCTGAGTCAACTCACCAACTGAAAGGCACTCTTGGCGCACAATCAACATTAAGCAACGCACTCGCGTTTCGTCAGACAGTAATTTAAAAAATTGGTGAGGAAGCATAACTACATACTCATATATGGATATGCGTATATATTAGTTATAAAAAAACGCACGTCAAGGCGTGCGTTTTAAATATCATAAAAGTTTAATAAAGCAACACTACAGCTTGTTGGTCACGGTGTGACTCCAGCGACGCGCTTCTGTGAGTTCAGTTTTCACCTGTTCCACACTAAGCCCTAAGTCAGCGCAGTGCTCATCAATCTGCTGCCAATCCGCATGCTCAAAACTCTCTTCAAGGGCAAGCAAGGTACCGTAAGGGCCTTCCCTGCGTAATAGAGCAACCTTGATACTTTTACATAGCGGCAACTGCTCGACTAAGTTCTCTAACGACAGGTCGAGCAGTGCATCAAGTAGCGAGAACAAACCGATCATAAAGGCTTGCTCAGTGTGCCCTTCAAACACTTGATAGCGAGACATACGCTGACAAAATTGCGCACGCTGTAGAGACAATCCATACAGCTCTTTCGGCTTTTTATCGGACACATAAGAGGCGACGGCTAACGAGACAAACATTTTCAGTTTCTCTTGCCCTAGATATACCAAAGCCTGACGAAAAGAAGAGATGGTCACTTCAAGGCGCGGCGACATAGTATTCACAAACCGCAACAGCTTATATGAGAGCGCCACATCTTTCGCAACAATGCTTTCCACCCGCTGAAAGTCCACATCGGGCTTACACACCTCTTGGAACAGCTCCATAGCAATCACTTGCTCAGGGCTAATGTACTTACTCTTGATGATCTCCGGCTTATTGAAGAAGTAACCTTGGAAAAACTTAAAGCCAGCCTCTTTGGCTTGCTGGAATTCTTGCTCGGTCTCAACACGCTCCGCCAAAAAGCTAAACTTCTTCCCTTGATGCGCCCTAACTAAATCACACGCTTCATCCAAACCCATCTGCATGATATCGAGCTTTACGATATGCGTGTATTTAAGGAAACGTTCCCATTCTGGGGTCGAAGTAAAATCATCTAAGGCGATCATATAACCCGCTTGGTAAAGGTCTTTAACGGCTTCTAATAACTCATCGGTCGGTTGGCAGGTTTCAAGGATCTCAACGACCACCTTGTCTTTCGGCAAGCTCAAAGGCAGCCGACGAATCAGGCTTTGATAAGGGAAGTTAATAAAGCAGCGTGAAGATGGGATCGAAGGGTTAAGCCCGACCGACAAGAAGTTCTCAACAATCAGGCGATACGTTGCTCTGTTAGACTCAATATGCGCTGGATAAGCATTCCTTTCTCCGTCGCGAAACAACAGCTCATAACCAAGCGTGTTCTTGTTACGATTTAAGATAGGTTGTCGAGCAACGTACGTAGCGGTCATTTATTGATAACTCTAATTGGTTTAACTATAACTCTATTGCTTTCACTAAGCTTTGGCGGCAGCCAGCAACGCGCCGCAGCCCATGAACATACCACCAAATATCTTATTTATCTTACCCATTATACGATCTGAGCGGATAAAGCGTCCCATTTGCGAAGCTAATGAGGTGTAACCCAACATAACAACGCTATCAATGAATACAGTTGTCACGCCTAGCACTAACAGTTGCGGTGCTTGCGGCTGTGTCGGGTCGATAAACTGAGGAAACAGAGCCACCAAAAACACGATAGATTTTGGGTTGGTCAGGTTGATAAGCACAGCATTTCTCAGCAGTTTGCCACTCGATAGCGTTGAGCTCTCTTCAGAAGCCACTAAGCTAGAGTTGTCGCGCCACTTTTGGATGCCCAACCAAAGTAGATACACCACGCCCACCCATTTGATAATCGTGAACGCCAATGCAGATTGAGCCACTAATGCACCAATGCCCGCTCCCACCAGCATAATGTGAAATGCAAGGCCTAGTTGTAAGCCTGCGATCGATGCGAGTGACTTCTTAGTGCCATAGCTTAGGCCATTACTGATTGAGTTAACGGTACCTGAGCCCGGAGCCAAACTAAACAAAATCGCCGTGACGACATAAGCAAGCCAAACATGAGTATCCATTTGCATTTCCTTACTAGTTCTTTAATCTAACAACATTAGTAGCGATAAAGCTCTCACATGCACCAGTTCAGGTAGTTTCCCATGGAAAACCACAGCGCCGCCCCGTTTTCGTACACGCAAGAACCTCAGTTCGAGCAAGCGATTAAACACCCGATCCCCACTCTTTGGCAACAAAGAAAAGAGGGGTATTTAACATCGTCTGGTAAAAAGAAACTGTACTGGTGCAGCCTCACCTCAGAGAAGCACAGCAAAGCCATTGTGATTTCAAATGGCCGTATTGAATGCTGCCAAAAATACCAAGAACTCTTTTATGATTTTTATCAACAAGGCTATGACGTTTATTCATTTGACCATCAAGGTCAAGGCCAGTCGGAACGTATGGTAGCAGACTCTGACATTGGTCACATTCATGAGTTTGATGATTATGCATCTGATATGTCTGACATAATTACCAGTTTTGACTTAAGTAAATATACCGAGCGTTATCTTCTTGCACATTCAATGGGCAGTACCATCGCGACTCGCTACCTACAGACTCATCCGGATCACCCGTTTGATAAGGTAACCCTATGTGCACCTATGTTTGGCATCAACACTGAATGGTATCTAAAACCTATCGCGATGGTTGTTGGACAAGTGCTTACCGCGTATCACGCCAAACCAACTTATGCGCCAGGCCAACAAGCGTATTACTCGAAGCCTTTCGAAAACAACTTACTGAGCCACAGCCAGGTTCGCTATCAGTGGTTCCGCCGTTTGTATGACGAGTCACCCTCTTTGCAGGTAGGCGGACCGAGCACGCGCTGGGTGTGGCAAGGGTTAGTGGCAGCCAAGCAAGCCATCCAACAAACTCGTCAGATCAAAATCCCACTGCTTTTGATTCAAGCTGGGGAAGAGAAGATTGTGAGTAACGATGCTCAAGTGAAGTTCATCAACAAGCTGAAGAAAACCAACTCGGATTGCCAGTTTAAGGTCATCGAAGGTTCTAGGCATGAGGTGTTGTTTGAGAAGGATGAGTATCGCAATCCAACCTTGGATGCCATTACTCAGTTTTTTGCTTAGCGTTAGCGTGGTAACAAGAAAAGTAACGGACAAAAGAGAGAGGCGCTAAAGAGGAAGAGAAGTAAGTGAGCTTTGCCCTCTTTTCTTGCGTGAATTTGGCATACAATTTCTAGATAGAGATATTGTATTTCAAAGGGCGCTAGCATTAGCTGGTGTCGATATTGGTTAAGCATTTTGCAATGAGGGTTAAATGACTATTCCTGCACTTAAAGATTCCGTGAAAATCGTTGCCTCTGATTTAGATGGTACGCTTCTGGCTCCCAACCATCAGTTAAGCGATTTTACCAAGCTAACACTCAAGAAGTTACACGACCAAGGTTACACCTTTATCTTCGCGACGGGTCGCCACCATGTCGATGTTGCGGGTATTCGTGAGATAGCTGGGATTCCGGCCTACATGATCACTTCAAACGGTGCGCGCGTGCACGACCAAAATGATCAGCTAATGTATAGCCAGAACGTGCCTCAGGATTTAGTTCAGCCTGTTATTGATGTGGTTCGCCAAGATCCAAACATCTTCATTCACATGTACCAAAATGAAGATTGGTTACTGGATCGTGAAGACGAAATGCTGGCTAAGTTCCACAGTGAATCTGGCTTTAGCTACAAGCGCTTTGAAGCTGACAACGCACCGAGTGATGGCATTGCGAAAGTCTTCTTCACACACCCAGAACAAGACCATGAATACCTAGTGACGTTTGAACAAAAGCTAAGAGATACGTTTGGCGACAAACTGAACATCGCTTTCTCTACGCCTTGGTGTCTAGAAGTGATGGCAGCAGAAGTATCGAAAGGCCACGCGTTAGACGCGGTTGCGAAATCACTGAATCTGACTCTTGATAACTGCATTGCCTTTGGTGATGGTATGAACGATGCTGAGATGCTGGCTATGGCGGGGAAAGGCCTGATCATGGGCACATCACACGAGAAAGTGATGAAAGCTCTGCCAGACAATGAAGTGATTGGCAGCAACGCAGACGACGCCGTTGCACACTACTTAGAAAAACACCTACTCTAAGCAGTCCCAATAAAACATAAAGGCAGCCAATGGCTGCCTTTTTTGAACCTTACGCTAAAAGCTTTCTCTAAGGTTAGCGAGAACCGAGTACTTCTTTGCTTAAGATGGCCTGCCACTCCTGCTCTGTAACAGGCATAATGGACAAGCGATTACCACGTTTCACCAATGGCATTTCTGATAGCTCTGGCATGGCTTTCAATGTTGCTAAAGGAATCAAACGCTCAGTCACTCGTACAAACTCGACATCCACCATAATCCAGCGAGGGTTATCAGGTGAAGATTTAGGATCGTAGTAATCACTCTCGGGATCGAATTGAAAATGATCTGGGTAGGCCTCTCTGGTTACTTTTGCGATCCCCGCTACGCCAACTTTTTTACATGATGAATGGTATATCATCACCAAGTCTCCAAGCTTGACGTCATCACGCATCATGTTTCGAGCCTGATAGTTGCGTACACCCTCCCAACAAGAGGTTTTTTGTACTCTAAGAGTCTGAATAGAAAAGGTGTCGGGTTCTGTTTTAAATAACCAATATGCCATAATAAATCCAATTAACGGTTGCTCCGAGGAAGATATAACATGAAGGTAATGAAAAACCCAGTGACATGGCTAGTCGCATTCGCGCTACAAGGTTGTGTAACGACGCCAGATACGCCGCAACAACCTGAAGTTCCACCAGCAACCTTGGATGAGCCACTGAGCATTCAACCGCAAACCTTCATCATGCGTGGTCAAGTTGTGGTTGGCCATGAGAGCAGAACCTTCACCCCTTGTGGTAGCCAGCAACAATACTGGTTAGACTTATCTCCTGAGCTAGCACTCGAGGCTCAAGGCTTAGCAACCAGACCTTATCAAGCCTTGTATGGTGAGCTCATCGGTCACCTAACGGTACCAAGCCAAACTGGATACAATGCCGACTTCACCGCGCGCTTCGTGGTTGACCAAGTCAATATCCTCACTGCAGAGAACCCTGCTCGTTGTGACCAACCCTTGCGTTCTACTCGTGTGTTCGGTTATGAACCCTTCTGGTCAGCGACCTTTGATAAAGACCAACTCAAATACACCAAGATGGGCGAAGAGCCTCAGCGCCTCAATATCGAATCAAGCCGCACCACTCCAAGCACTCGTGATTACCAACTAGAAGGTCAATCAACGCAAGGCGAACTCAACCTGATCAAAGAAAGCTGTAGCGACGGCATGAGCGACTCTATCTATGGCTGGGAAGCGAAACTAAACCTTAATGACAGCAAGTACAGCGGCTGTGCAACAGTATCTAACCAAGATCCTACACTGGACTGGAGCGGACTCTACTTCGCAAGCTCAACACAAAACTCTGGGTTCTCTATCAACCTAGAGCTCAACGATGACCACAGTGCGATCACGACTTACTCGTACAGCAATGGCGACCCTTCGATTGTTGAACAAGGCTTCTGGCAACAACTCAACCAAAATCAGGTTCAGGTTGTAATGACTCGCCACCAGCAGCAATACCTGATCTCCGAGCGTATCTTCACACTCGATAACGGTAAGCTAGTTGCTGAGAAAGAAAAGGTCGGCAACGTTGTCTATCCAATTGCCAATGGCGGTCTGGTGCTATTTGAGGCCAAGAGTGAACAAGCAAAAATGAACATGACCACGGCCGTGGATCTAACTGCAAAGCAGGTTAACTCGAGCGATCAACTTGATCCAAAAGTCGACCAAGCGATCCGCGAGTATTTTAAGATCAACAACAGCTCACCAGACGATACCAAGTACCGCTGGTTAACCTACGACCTCAACGGTGATGGCAAAGAAGAGCTGTTTGCTCAACTCGACTGGTGTGGTTCTGGTGGCTGTACACTGCTTATCTTTGAAAACCATCAAGACAACTGGCGCTTCAATAGTCGAGTGACATTGGTTAAGGGCGATATACGCTTAGGTAAGTCGCAAAATCATGGATGGCAGGATCTTATCTTCAATGTCAGTGGCGGCGGAGCAACAGCTGCAAAACATGTACTGTCTTACACTGGTGTGAGCTACCCACTCAATCCAAGCGTTGCTCCTGTTGCAGATAACGCTGACATCAGCGACGTAGTTCTATTTGCAGATGGTATCTCACCAGTACAAAGCGGGGTTAAGCTATAAAGATGAGTAACCAACAAACTTGCAGTGGTTGTGGCTTCACTCACCAGTGTATTTGTCATCGAATACCGAGTACCGAAAGCCAAACCCATGTTGTGTTGCTCACTCACGAGAATGAATTGTCACGCGACACCAATACAGGAAAGCTGCTTCAACAATCGCTTGAACAATGCGAGTCGTTCGTGTGGCAACGAAAAATGCCACCAGCCGAGTTAATAACATTACTTGAAGATGGGACACGACAGCCTTTTCTATTATTCCCAAGTGATGAAAGCGTGGAATGTCAGCAAGCGGTATTGAATAGAGCTAATGGCCGTGAACCGTTATTCATTATCTTGGATGGCACCTGGCAAGAAGCGAAGAAGATGCTCAACAAGAGCCCGTGGTTACAACCCATTCCACAGGTTCATCTCGATATTGCCAGCGAATCTTCGTATACCTTGCGCCGTAACCAAGATAGTGGTCATCTGTGCACCTGCGAGGTGGGTGTCGAGCTACTCAAAGCATTAGGTGAAGACGAACCCGCGAGATTGATTAACGATTACTATCAGCACTATCTCAAGGTATTCCAAGCCGACAAGAGTGGTCACGCGCTAAAATAGCGAAGTGCCAATAGTGAAGTACATGTACTTGCGATAAATAGCGATAACAAAAAGGGTGAGCCATAAGCTCACCCTTTTATATCTAAATTTAATCCATTGAACAGGCTAGTGTTTCACGTGAAACGATCTGCAACATAACCTACCCCATCAAAATAGGCGTTTGGGCTCTCCAAAATAATAGCCTTGCAGGTAATCGACACCCATATCCTCTGCGATTCGGCATATTTGCTCGTTATGAACAAACTCCGCCACCGTCTTAGCATTCAGAATCTGACATAAACTCACCAACTGTTGGGCTATCTTTCGCTGCTTCTTATCTTGATCGATATTTCGAATCAGGCTTCCATCTAATTTGATCACTTGTGGCTCTAACTTCAATATCTCATCAATGTTCGAATAACCTGAACCAAAGTCATCAACAATAATATTCACGCCAAGGTCACGGAAGTGGTTACACACCTCAATCAAGCGACCATAGTCCTGAATTTGCTCCGTTTCCAATACCTCTAAACCGATGCGTTGTGGGTGGCTGATTTGCTTGATCGCTTGCTCAAGATGAAGAATGGTTTTCTCATTGTTGAAATCTTGGGGTGCCAAGTTGATTGAGAATGAATCGGTCCGCTGACTCATAAAATCAAAGGTGCGCGTAATCATCTGACGGCTTAAGCGAGTATAGAGGTGAGTGCCTTCAATGATGGGTAAGAACTTACCCGGAGCAATCAACTGACCATCTTCTTCGATTCGAACCAAGCATTCATAGCTCTCTATCTGATGACTGTGCGCCGAGACTATTGGCTGAGAACACGCGACAATGTTTTGATTAAGCACTGCACGGCTGACGCACGACAACCAACCCAACTGTTCTTGGCGATGTTTTTCTAGTTGGATGAGCGTCTTGGCATTCACCAAATGTTTGTTCTGACTCACCGCACTGCGACGCGCTTCAATCGCCTTTAGCAATAAGTCATCTATCGAGGTATCAGGGAAATCTCGACGACTCGCAACACCCGCACAGATAGACACCGAGAGATAATCAATATCAGGTAATCCGGTAGGTTCGAAATTCACATGCTCGGTTTGATCAGCAAATTCAGAGAAGCGTTGGTGAATATGTTCTTGGCTTGCCCAGCTATCAAACACCACCGCCCACTCACCAATACCGATACTATAAAGCTGACACCCTTTCTCAAAGAACTGCCACAAAGCTTTTTGAAAGTACTCGCTCAAATCATGCAGCAGCTTATCACCGACGCGATAACCGTACTTCTCATTGATCTGACCAAACGTCGTTACCTTTAAAGCCAACAAGTGACTATCCGCACTCATCCTCGATAACTTCTCTCGCAATACACTTCGATTAGGTAAACCAGTGCGGTGGTCAATTCGATAACTTGCGGTTAATGCGGTGGCTTGTTGCTGAATCTTGCTGGCCATGCTGTTGTTCATGTCATCAACATCCAGCAAGGCATTACGAATCAGAGAAAACAGAGGAGAGATGTTGGTCGCTGGTTGTGTTTCTAATGGTTGCACAGCCCTGCCTTCACCTTCTCTGAGCGCGATATACGTCAAGCTATGGTGCAAAATTCGTTGTTGATCAGTCTCTTGAAAGAGCTCTCCCATGCAGTACACACCATAGGTGTCGGCCAGTTTCTGGAAAACCTCCACCTCTTGGTTGCCATCAATAAAGTCGATACGAGAGGTACAGTTATATATGAAGAACTGCTCTGGCTTATGAGAAGCAATCTGTTGAACGCCAAGTCGAATTTGTTCCAAGGTCAGCGAAGGATGGTCATAACAGAATCGAACCTCTTCACCTACTTGGAACTGACCGCTGAATTCTATGTCTCCACACTCCAGTACCTTAAGTGGTAAATGAATATTCTGCGCTTTGGGGTCGCCCACCATTAAGGGAAAGTTATGCAATTGCTCAAAAGGCACTTCGAGGCCATCGGCCAAGTAACGGTTATAGAGATCGCGAACCGGCATACCATCCAATTCCGCTAATCGGTTACCTCGAGCCCCTGTGACTCGAAAGGTTCGTCCAATTGGATTCCACTCAGTGTAATAACCCTTGGTAATGGTCAGTTCAACACTGTGTAGCGCCACCATCACATAAGCATTTTCATAGCAGATACCATCAAGCATCACCCACCGCCCATTATCTGTGATGGTCGATGCGCCGCCACAGATAGGCAATGAATATCTCGATTGCTCAAATGCGGCAAACAGCGCTCGGTCATTGATCTGCAAGCGATCAGCAAAACAGATGATGCTTTGAGTACTCTCGTGACATTCAAGCTGCTGCCACATCGCTTGGCTGTCAGCTTGTGGTTGTTCGCTGTATTTCACAACGCCACAAGTGTAAGACGTCGCCTCAAAGCGAGTGACAATGAGGTACAGACCTTGATGGAGAATGACACCTTGGCTGATGTAGTGGTTAGCACTACAACCTATCAGTTTGGCATTAGGGAAAGTCGATTGAATCACTTGGCAGGCAGCCAAAACCGCACCTTTCTCGAAAGACGAAAACACTTGAATCAGTAGCTTTTCATGTTGATGAAAATCTATCTTTTCCAGTTCACGCCGGGTTTGTTCTATGTCTTGTATCAGGAGAGAGGTCGACTGCATATTCACATTAATCGTTGCGTTAATGATTTATTATTGTGCTTATTATAGATAAGGCTTGCACGGAATATTTACGATCGTCTTACGAATAATGTGAGGTTAGTTAGACATCATTCATTCCACCAAAAAGCAGTCATTAATGGCGTCTGAGCGCTTTTGTATCCAAGGGCTTTCGAATACTGAAAGCTTTAACAACTAAAACAGTCGCTTAGGCTCACCAAAGTAATAACCTTGTAGGTAATCGACACCCATCTGCTCTGCTATCTCACAAACCTGTTGGTTGTGGACAAATTCAGCAACCGTTTTGGCGTTGAACACTTGGCACAAGCGAACCAACTGAGAAGCGATATTTCTTTGCTTTTGGTCTTTGTCGATATTGCGAATCAAACTACCGTCGAGCTTAATGATCTGCGGTTCGAGCTTAATAATCTTGTCGATATTGGAATAGCCAGAGCCGAAGTCATCGACAATGATTCTCGCACCTAATGCTCGAAAGTGATCACACACCTCAATCATACGGCCATAATCTTTAATCTGCTCGGACTCGAGTACCTCTAAACCCAGTCGAGTGGGATTGTTCATCCCACTAATCGCAGTCTCAAGAACCTCAAGCGTCTTATCGCTCAGCAAATCTTGTGGGGATAGGTTGATGGAAAACGAGCTCTGCTTATCCGCCATATAACCTATGGTGTTCTTAATCATGTGTCGGCTAAGACGAGTGTAGAGGTGCGTGTCGGCAATCATAGGTAAGAACTTACCTGGCGGCACAATCGTCCCGTCTGATTCCATGATTCTGACCAAGCACTCTTGGCCAATCATTTCATGAGTGCCCGATGCCACGATAGGTTGTGAGTAAGTGATTATGTTCTGATCTAAGATCGCGCGGCTTACACAGCTCAACCAACCGAGTTGCTCTTTCCGATCTTCTTCACTCACCTGAATGTCTTTGGCATTGGTGATGTGGGTGTTATTTCGCACCCCATAGCGTCGAGCTTCAATCGCTTTCAATAAGATCCCATCACCGCTGTCGGTTAAGAAATCACAACGACTGGCAAAACCACCACACAATGAAACCGACAGGTAATCAATATCGGTTAAGCAATACGGCTCAAAGTTAATGTGTTCGATGTCATCCGAAAACTCAACGAAACGCTCTTTTATCTTAGAGCTATCAACACTTGCGTTAAAGATGATCGCCCACTCACCAACCCCAATACTGAACAGCTCTACCTTGACCTTAGACTCCTTAACCACACGAAGCTGTAATCGCTCGATAAAATGATTAGACAGGTCGAGTAGCAGTTGATCCCCCACTTGATAACCATACTTCTCGTTAACCTGATGGAAGTTAGTTAGCTTTAAGGTCAGCAGATGTTCACTGAACAGAATCGTATTGAGGCGCTCTTTCAATACGATTCGATTCGGTAGCCCAGTTCGGGAGTCAATACGGTAACTCTCGGTTAAACGGCGAGCTTGTTGATGGAGTTTCTTTTCCATCTGAGTATTCATACTGTCGAGATCGGCCACTGCATTTCTTACGAGGTTAAGCAGCGGTGATACCGTGGAGTCACATTTAAAATCTTCACAACGAAATTCATTAATCTCGTCCGATTCTCTCATCGCAATGTAGGTGAGGCTGTGGTGCAAGATATCTTGGCGATCTTCATTGCGGTATAGCTCACCCATGCAGTAAGCACCGCACGTGTTCACAACCCCTTCAAATGGCTTCAGCTCGACCTTGCTATCTATGAACTCAAGGCGAGAAACACAGTTATAAATGATCACAGATTCAGGCTGATGCATAGCAAGCATCTCAGCGCCATGGCGCACTTTTTCAGCGGTCAAAGAGGGATGGTTATAGCAAAACTGCGCCTCTTCTCCGACTTGCCAAGGGCTATCAAACTCAATACTGCCGTCATCGTTGATACGAAGAGGTGTCGAGATACCCTTCTTTCGGCCAAGTTCTCGATACAGCGGGAAGCTCATCAGTTGGCTGAAAGGGAGATCTTTGCCATCGGCAAGGTAATGTTTGAACACCTCAATCGCAGGCTTGTCATTGAGTGCATACAGGCGATTCCCCACCGCATGAGTCACTCGCAGCTTCATCCCGATTGGATTCCACTCAGAGTACGCATCTGACCACACCTTCAACCTCGGGTTAGTCAAAGCCACCGCAACACAAGCATGTTGGTAGGTTTGCTCGCTATGCATAACCCAACGGCCAAACTCGTTCTCATGACACAGTCCACCAGCCACCGGTAACGCATAAGGCAAGTTTTCGAAGGCACTATAGATAGGATAATCACGACCTTCTACCTGATCACACAGACTGATAACCGTTTTGGTGTCTTTGGTGAGGCCTAGCTGAGAAGCAAGCGCTTGGCTGTCTTGATTTGGGTTGCCCGTAAAAGGCTGAACCGCTGAGGTTAAATGAGTTTCGTTGAACTCACTGATGATGACTAAGGTGCATGCACTCTCCAGACAGTTATCACAGATAACATGACGAGCACTCTGCCCAATTAACGTCGCACTCTTTAAACGATTAAGGGCAACATTCGCAATTCGACGAGCTATATCAGAGGATTGAGCGGAGAAAATTTGAATAAGGTACTGTTTGCTGTCACACCACTCTCGCAGATCAAATTGAGATTTAAATAACTCCTCAGTATTTGCGAGAAATGTAAATGTTTGCATGCCAACCCTTGTTCAAAATCGAGTGAAGTGAGAACCCGCAACCACTGCTATGACTGAATGAATCGATAAAAAGTAGTCGCCAATTATCCTAGCCTAAACAGGCTTTTATTGGCGACTAATGTAACAATTCACTATCATAAATGCGACACAATAAGCTTACAGTAGCCATTAAATTAGTCGCATAAGATCGCTGAGTTGCTCTATTTCAACATCAGGAAGCACACTCGCCTTCGAAGAGAGGTATAAATTGGAACCAGTGTCATTAAACCAGCATGCTTGGAAGCCATTTTTCTTGGCTCCGTAGACATCAGTTCTCAGGTGATCACCAACATGAAGAATGTTATTCGCGTCAAAACCTAGGTATTGCTGCGCTTTATCAAACATATCTGGGTAGGGTTTGGCTTTACCATTAGGGCCAGCTTTAAGGATTAATTGGAAGTACTGCCCTAAGCCAATTTTATGCGGGTCTACATTGCCATTGGTAATCGCCACCAAAGGAATGCGTTGGCTAAGCTCTGCCATCACTCGATGTGTTTCTTGAGGGACATCGACTTGATTGCGCAGCCATAAGGCATGTTCGATACCTTCACGAGCCGCCTGTTCAGCTTGCTGCTGTGAATAACCCAACTGCAGTAAACCGACCTTTATCTGAGTCTCACGCCACACGGTGACATCGTGCTTTAGCATTGGATTATCAGATGCGACCAGCTGCTTGATGCCCTGCCACTCTTCGAGTGATAAAGAAGCCGACACAGGATGCTTTTGATAAAGCCACTGCGCCATCTCTTTCTCGACTTTCATGATCACAGGCCAGTTGTCGTACAGGGTGTCATCCAAGTCAAAGGTCATGGCTTTGATCGGCTTTAAACCTCGATAAATTCGCATAGTAAAACCTTTAATCTAATCTTTGTTCTTCTTACGAGCTCTCGGATGAGCCTGATCATAAGCTTGCGCTAAGTGTTGGAAATCCAAGTGGGTATACACTTGCGTAGTCGAGATGTTTTCATGCCCTAATAACTCTTGAACAGCACGAAGGTTTTGGCTCGACTCAAGTACATGCGTGGCAAAAGAGTGACGCAGTTTGTGCGGGCTGATGTGACTCGCCACAGCCTGCTTCTTACCCCACTCTTCCATACGTTTTTGCACGCTACGATGAGAGATGCGTGTCCCTAGTTTAGAAACAAACAGTGCAGTTTCGCCCGGCGAAGCCAATTCACCGCGAACCTTGAGCCATTTATCGACCCACTCTTTGGCTAAACCAGAAAACGGCGCTTTGCGTTCTTTGTCGCCCTTACCAATCACTCGGATCTCGCCCTGACGACCCAACACATCTTTAAGGTTAATACCCACCAGTTCTGCCAGTCGCAAACCAGCGCCGTACATCACTTCCATCATCGCTCGGTCACGAATCGACAGTGGATCGTCCTCATTCACATCAAGCAGTTGACCGACTTCATCGACATCGAGGTTTTTAGGCAAAGGGCGTTGTTTGCGAGGTGCCGAGACCCCTTTGGCAGGGTTGGCGGTCATTTCGCCACGCAATACAAGGAAATCAAAGAAACTGCGGAGTGAAGACAAACGCGTTGCAATGCTGCTCGCCTTCATCCCCTCACGCATGCCTTTACTGGCAAGCTGTCTTACCCACGCAGCATCAACTTGGCCCCAGTCTTTTAGTCCAAGAGTGACTAAATGAGCGGCCATGGTTTCAAGTTGTTGTCGGTAGTTACGTTGAGTGTGTAGGCTGAGTCCCTTCTCGCTTCTGAGATATTCATAGAAGCGAGAAAGTGGCTTTTGAAGGCTGTTAGGAAGAGGTATTTTGGGCTCTAGGCTCATTATTTATCTGCCAAGGTAAGGTGTCCGCCAAGTGAGCAACAACAAGCGCCAAATGACGTAAAAAGAGCGTATCCATATGAGGTTGGAAATGTCCGCCATCTTCACTAGAGAAAGCGAGCAACCCCAATGGAGACTGCTTAGCAAGTGGAAGTACTACATAAGAGCCTAGCTCTGGAACCTGAAAATCACCAAACAAATCGTGTCTGTCGGCTTTTCTCAGACGTCCTAGATAAGCATCTTTGCCATTAAAATGGTTAAGCGAAAACTTCGAGTAACCCTCAGCACTCAGTTGATAAAAGCCCGATTGCGAAAGAATTCGAACATGCGCTTTAAGCCCAAGGTCTAACGCTTTCTGCTCAACCGCTTTAATCACCTGCATGAAGTCACTGCATTTGAGCACTTGAGCTTGCAGATCCATAAACTCATAAAAGGTTTTATCGTTATTCGCCGCCAGCGACATCAAGCCAGTGATCTCTTCTTCGAGCTCTTCGATTCGATGACGTTGGCGTTTAAGTTGAATCTCAACCAGAGAAACAGCGCCCTGTTCAACGTTATTAATAGCAAGGCGATCAACCAAATCTTTTCTGTCTTGGAAAAAATCTGGGTTATCACGTAAATATTCCGCGACCACTTCTGCGGTGAGTGCGTCGGCTTCAACGTAAGACAAAACCTATCCTTTATGTTTATGAATCTATTGGTTATAAGATCGTTATTAGCAAGAAAGTTGACCATCAAACACATGCGTTGCGGGGCCGGTCATAAACAGAGGTTTACCCGGGCCTTGCCAGCTAATGTGTAAATCACCACCTGGTAGACGAACTTTCACATTCTCAGCCAATAAGCCTTGCGTAATGCCTACCGCAACCGCACCACATGCACCGCTGCCACATGCTTGAGTTTCGCCTGCACCACGCTCATAAACACGTAAGCGAACCTCTTCACGGTTAACCACCTGCATAAAGCCAGCATTAACACGCTCAGGGAAACGTTCATGTGATTCAAGAAGCGGGCCTAAGGTATCTACATCCGCCGTGTCGACGTCGTCAACAACAGTCACCACATGCGGGTTACCCATGCTCACCGCACCACAGAACAAGGTGTGTACATCCGTTCTCAGGATATAGGTCTTCTCTGGCTGCTTAGCCTTGAACGGAATCTTGCCTGGCTCGAACTCAGGAATGCCCATGTTGACTGTGATCAGGTCATTCTCTTCAATCTTAAGAACCATTTTGCCTTTCTTGGTGCTCACGTTGATGCTGTATTTATTCGTTAAGCCTTTCATGCGAACGAATCGTGCAAAACAACGTGCACCATTACCACACTGCTCCACTTCACTGCCATCCGCATTGAATATGCGGTAATGGAAATCAGTTTCTGGATCATAGGGAGCCTCAACCACAAGTAGCTGATCAAAGCCCACGCCAGTGTGACGATCCGCCAAACGACGGATCAGATCTGGAGAAAAGAAAATATTTTGAGTAATGCAGTCCACGACCATGAAATCATTGCCCAAACCATGCATTTTAGAAAAGTGGAAGTGCATAACGCTTAAAATTACTCCGGAAGAATGTTTTCAAGTTCCCACAGACTCGTAAGCTCTTCACGCTGACGAACCAAGTGAGTTTTATCGCCATCCACCATCACTTCAGCCGCACGCGAACGAGTGTTGTAGTTAGATGACATCGCGAAGCCATAAGCACCCGCTGAACGAACTGCTAGCAGATCACCTTCTTCAAGCACAAGGTCACGATCTTTACCTAAGAAATCGCCTGTCTCACAGATTGGGCCAACCAAATCGTAAGTCACGGCTTCACCCTGACGAGGGCTCACAGGAACAATATCCTGCCAAGCTTGGTAAAGTGCTGGGCGCATTAGATCGTTCATTGCTGCATCGATGATGGCAAAGTTCTTGTGCTCTGTTGGCTTGAGGAACTCGACTTTCGTTAATAATACACCAGCGTTAGCAGCAATCGCTCTTCCAGGCTCGAAAATCAGCTCTAGATCAGAATGATTGTCTAGGCGAGCCAATAAGGCTTTCGCGTAGTCAGAAGGCTGTGGTGGTAATTCATCACGATAAACCACACCCAAGCCGCCACCGACATCAAGGTGTTTGATGTTGATACCGTTAGCACGTAGCTGGTCGATCAGCGCAAGCAGACGATCGGTTGCATCGATGAAAGGTTCAATATCCGTTAGCTGAGAACCGATATGACAATCAATACCGTGGATAGACAGGTTATCGAGTGTTTGTGCAAACGCATAAACAGCTGGAGCACGGTCGAAAGCAATACCAAACTTGTTATCACGCAGACCGGTAGAAATGTAAGGGTGAGTGTTTGCATCAACATCTGGGTTGATACGCAGTGAAATCGGTGCTTTAACACCAAGCTCACCAGCTACTTTATTCAGTCGCTCTAGTTCTGGTTCAGACTCTACGTTGAAACACTTAATGTTCAACTCGAGCGCACGCTTCATTTCAGCGGCTGTTTTGCCGACACCAGAGAACACAACTTTCGCCGGATCGCCACCTGCAGCAACCACACGCTCTAGCTCACCGCCAGAAACGATGTCAAAGCCTGAGCCCAAACGAGCCAAAGTGTTCAATACGCCAAGGTTCGAGTTAGCTTTAACGGCATAACACACCAAGTGTGGATGCTCACCAACAGATGAATCAAACGCATTCCAGTGGCGTTCTAATGTTGCACGAGAATATACATACAGCGGTGTACCATATTGCTCTGCGAGTTGTGAAAGTGCGACGTCCTCAGCCCAAAGCTGGCCATCTTCCTGATAGTTGAAGTAATCCAAAGTTTTTATCCCTTATAAATAACGATTTCTGCGTGTTTCACTTATTGTGATTGTTCAGTCTGCTGAACTTCGTCAGGATCGTATAACGGACCCGTTTGACCACAACCAGAAAGTCCAATAACGGACACCATAAACAGAGCGGTAATTAATTTTTTCATTTTGCATATCGTGATTATTAACTCAATGCCCCCTATAATCGCACCACACTCAGGAAAAGCAATAGGATAGAAAGGATGAACGAGACTGAATTTCATCAGCTGGTCGATATACAGATGCAAAACATCGAAGAAGCTATCGATGAATCAGAGGCAGATATTGATTACGAAGTGACTGGTAACGTGATGACGCTGGAGTTTGAGAACCGCAGCCAAATCATCATTAACCGCCAAGAACCAATGAAAGAAATCTGGTTGGCGTCTAAATCTGGTGGCTTCCACTTTAAATTAATCGATGACAAGTGGACATGTTCTAAAACGGGCATGGAGCTGTTTGAGATGGTGAAAGAAGAATGCGTGAAGCACGCAGGTGAAGAGATCGATTGGGTCTAATCATTTGTAAGCAAAACTAAAAAGGAGTGAATCAATCACTCCTTTTTTAATATCAATCAGTCTTAATAAGACTAGATGTTCACTATCTTTGAGCTCCGAGAAGCTAACGTCGCATCGTTGCGATAAGGCACAACGTAAGAGTTACCCTCTTCAGGATGAACGATTTGATAGTACTGAGGCAGATTAAAGTTAATCAACTTAGACGACATCTTCGACTCATCTTTTACCGACGTGTAGAAAGAGTTCACACTCGCGATCATTTCATCTTTTTCGCCGCTGTACTGGTGATACACCTCAACCTGATTCGACTCATCCAATACATAAATATTGAAACCTTTGTCTGTATCTTCAAAGAAGAACTGAATTAAGCCCTCACTCGCAAAACCATCCACCACTTCTGGCAATTGATACTCTTGCTCTTTGTCGAGCATCAGCAAAGGTGAACCCTTCAGCTTGTTGGTTGAGATACTACGATAGAAGTCGACCGAGTTTTCCAACATCTGTACCGACACACCACGACGCTCGAAGAACAAACCAAACATCTTGTTAGCTAAGCGAATAGCCTTAAAGCGACGGCGTTTCTCTGGTTCAATCGGTTTCAAGCGTAAGTCGATACACTCAGCAAGCAGTTGATACACCATGTTACGCATTACACCACGCAGGTTTTTGCTGTAACAGAACACATCGACCGACTCTGGCGGCAACGCATCTTGGTGCATTTTGCCTAACACCGTCTTCAGAGCATCAAGCATCGCCGTATCACCTTGGAAGTGAAGCGTACGAACTTCATGCCAAGAGTTGCGGTAAACCAAATCGACACTGCCGACTAAGCTCTTACCTTCTTCGCCAAAACTGAAGATATCCGCATTTTTGAGATCCACTTTTAATTCTCGACCACTTAATTCAGAAGTCGGGTCATTTTCAAAGTTGATGAACATCGCCAGCTGGCTAATCTCACATGGGCTCGCCAGTGCCTGCATACTCGGACGGCGCTTACGCAACGAGAAGGTATTACGCAGGTCACTCACCATTTGATAAAACTTATCGATATCAATATGGGCATCACGAACCACAGAGTGAAGACGTGTCGACTCAGTGATCAAGCCGTTAAAGAACGACCAAGCCACTAACTTACTTAAGTACTCATGGTGCTCCAGTGACGGTTGACCAAGAATACGATGTGCGATCAGCGGCTGCTTGTACAAGTACCAACCTGCTTTATTAGATTGCCCTTGGCGAACCTCAATAAAGCTCAAATCTGGCTCGTGAAGATCCGGAGAAATTTGCGGATTAAGTAACGTCACTTTACCCGGCAACACCTCAAACGCCGCATACAGCTTACGCGCTAAGATACTAATATCTTGTGGGCTGATTGCCGACGTGATGTCGTTACGACGTGCAAACTGAATCAGGTTACGATAGCTCAGCATCAAAGCATCAAGCAGCGCATGGTGCACCACTTTAACTTGCTCGACCTTCCAGTTACGGCGGTTATCGAGCTCAGCAATGGTTTCCTGTCCCCAATTCCAAGACTTAGTCATCTCGGTTAGAGCTTCACGACGCCACGCAACAGAACCAATGCCCGCTTCACGCGACAACTTCTCGTGGGTCTTAAGGTAGAAACAGCGTCTCACCAAGTCCAAACGAGTGTGGTCGTTAATACGCTCTAGGTAGCGAGTTACCTTCTCTAGCATCAGATAGTAGCTATCCATGCCATACAGATCAGGTTCATCCGCAAAGAAGCGGCGCTTGGTATCAATACTCAATAGCTGAGTGTTTGGGTATTCCCATGAATACGCTTCTAGCAAGATCGCCTTTAACACCGATTTATACGGTGAGTCGATACTCTTGTAGAGCTGCCACAGGTTAGAACCGAAGTACTCTTCAGCAGGGATACGATTCAGCTTGCCGAAATCAATCCACTGCGAACAATCAAGGTAGCCATCTTGGCACAAGCCCTGAACATATTCGTCATAGCACTCTTCCATTTCTGGCGGAATGATTTGCCACAACAGGCGTTGGCCAGCCAAACGAACAGCAGAGCGGTAGAATTCATCAAGTAGCAGTAAGTGCTGTGAAGAGCCACAGTTATCACCGGTCATCTCTTCAGAATGGTTTGAACGGAAGCGCTCTTCATCCATTAAGAAGAAGTTAGCTTCAACACCTAAGGTCTCAGCCCAGTCGGTAATCAACAAACATTTGTTGGTGAGGCTATCGCGGGCAGGGCCGTCCATATCCGGAGATACACACACCCAGATATCGAGGTCGCTTGACGTGCTTTGACCAATAGAAGAGGTACTGCCCATGGTATACAGACCAAGAATTGCGGGCTCCGCAGACTCGGTTAGCTTGCCACCTAAGGTAAGTTCTGTATCAGAAACAAATTGCTTTTGGAATTCATTAGGCGTGAAGCTACGAATTCCAAAAGGAACTTGTTGGTCGTAATAACCAGGCATCATTGGATGATTGAAATGAAGCAGTGCAGGAATAAGGTTAAAAACTCGTTGGCCTTGCACATTCATCAACGCCAACGCACGATCAATGCGCTGTTGATTAAGATTGTCTAATCGTTGAATCAATGTTTGAGTGTAAGCCTGCAAGGTAAGTCCTTGGTTTGAGATTAAATGCACTTCTGTTTAGTTACTGAACGAATGCGGCAACAAAACGTGATCAATTTAACACTTTTACCCCTAATGGTAAAGCAAAGGAAGCTGCCAGACTGGCCAATTCCTTACTGACAAAAAGTTAAACTCACGGCGCCGTAGTGTCCTCTTTATTGACTATTTCTAATAATAGCCCATGTTTCAAATGAGATACCAATCACACTATTTTGGTGAACTCATGAAAATCTCTCAGCTATCAAAGCATGGAATGATCAAACAGTAAGAATTTTCGCCTCACAATGGTAGGATTAGGCTATTACAGAACCTATATCGGAAACACCATGACAAATTCAGCACCAATCCGTATCGCAACCAGAAAAAGCCCTCTTGCCCTTTGGCAGGCATACTTTGTAAGGGATGCTCTTCAAGCTGCTCACCCTGGTTTAGAGGTTGAGTTGGTAACTATGGTGACCAAAGGTGACATCATCCTAGACACTCCGCTTGCCAAAGTGGGTGGTAAAGGTCTGTTCGTAAAAGAACTTGAAGTGGCAATGCTAGAAGGTCGTGCTGACCTTGCAGTCCACTCAATGAAAGATGTACCTGTCGACTTTCCTGAAGGCCTAGGTCTGGTGACGATTTGTGAACGCGAAGATCCTCGTGATGCTTTCGTATCAAACACTTACAACAACATCGATGAGCTACCACAAGGTGCTGTCGTGGGTACATGTAGCCTACGTCGTCAGTGTCAGTTACTGGAATACCGCCCTGATTTAATCATCAAGGAACTGCGTGGCAATGTGGGGACTCGTCTAGGTAAACTCGATGACGGTCAATACGATGCGATCGTACTGGCTGCAGCTGGCCTTAAGCGCCTAGAACTTGAAGAGCGTATCCGTAGCTTTATCGAACCAGAACAGTCTCTACCAGCTGTAGGCCAAGGTGCTGTGGGCATTGAATGTCGTCTTGATGATGAGCGTCTGATTAAGCTTCTTGAACCACTGAACCACAAAGACACAGCCGACCGCGTACTTTGCGAACGTGCAATGAACCTAACTCTGGAAGGTGGTTGTCAGGTGCCTATCGGTAGCTACTCACTATTAGATGGCGACAACATCTGGCTGCGCGCACTTGTTGGTGAGCCTGACGGTTCTAAGATGGTTCGCGGTGAGATCTCTGGCCCTCGTAAAGATGCTGAAGCACTTGGCGTGACTCTGGCTAATCAACTCTTGGATGACGGTGCGAGAGAAATCTTAACCAAGCTTTACGCAGACCAAGAATAATCATGACAGTGTTGGTAACTCGTCCTGGCTCAGAGGGACAATCGCTTTGCCAACAACTAGCGGATGAAGGGATTCAAGCAATCCATCATCCGCTTATTCGTATCGTTGATAACCCAGACTCTACGGATTTAAGAAGTCAGCTCAATAACAGCGATATCATTATTGCAGTCAGTCACCATGCTGTGACAGCTGCCCAAAGCATCCTTTCCAAAACCTCATCTATTTGGCCTACTTCGCCGCTTTATCTTGGCGTTGGTCAAAAAACTGCGCACGTTTTAAGCAAAGTCTGTAAACAAAAAGTAAACTATCCTCAAGTTAGTGATAGTGAACATCTTCTTAAACTTACTGAACTTAATGGTGTCGATAATAAATCCATTTTGATACTACGTGGCAATGGTGGGCGTGAGCTCATTAGAGATTCTTTACTCAATCGAGGTGCACAAGTCTCTTATTGTGAGACCTACCGTAGAGAATATATTCCCATTAACGACCACAATACCTATCAAACATGGGTAAACCAAAATACATCAAAAGTTGTCATCACTAGTCAGGAACAATTGGAGTATCTCTGCTCAATAACCCCTGACGAGTATTTGGCTTGGCTTTCAACAAGACAACTATTTGTCCCAAGTCAGCGCATAGCAGAACGAGCACAACAGCTCGGGTTCTCCAATGTAATTAATACTCAAAGTGCTACGAACCAAATATTACTGGCTGCTCTCCGGCCTTAGCTAGAAACAGGAAATAAGCATGACAAGCAAAAAAAATAATGAGCATATTGAACCTGAAAAGAAACAAGACACTCAGCCAGTAGTTGTTGAAAACGAAAAGGCTGAATCTACAGAGACAAAACAGCCTGAACAAAAACTTGATGCCTCTGCGTCAAATACCGCTCAAAATGAACAGTCTCAAGCTGAACATAAAGAGCAAATAGAGAAAGCGGAAAAGCAAGGTAAGCGCGGTGTCAAACTAGGCGCAATTGCGATCGCTATTTCTATTATTTTCAGCGGTGGCATCGCATTTCAAATGCAACAAAAGAGCGCCGATTACTCAGCTCAAATCGCAGCGCTTCAAGCGCAACTACAAAATACCCAATCTGCAGTAAATAAAGACCTACAAACCATCAAGCAAGAGACTATCCAAGAAGCATCGCATGCGGTGGAAAAAACTCAGGTAGTTCAATCCCAACAACAGAAAAGCATTCAAAGCCTGCAGTTAGCCGTTGCTGACGTTAAAGGCCGACGCCCGAATGACTGGTTACTTGCCGAAGCCGATTACCTTGTAAAACTTGCTGGCCGTAAACTATTCCTCGAGCATGATGCCGTTAGCGCGACCAAACTTATGGAAAGCGCCGATCAGCGTATCGCAGCACTGAACGACCCAAGCTTGGTGTCTCTACGTCAATCCATGACCAATGACATTACTAAGCTTCGCACTATCCCTCTGATTGACCGCGATGGTTTAGTTCTGCGTATCACAAGCCTTCAACAACAAGTCGATAACCTGCCCCTAGCTAACGCTATTCTTCCAGAAGCTGCGGTCGTTGAGAAACAAGCGGTATCGCAAGACATCAATGATTGGCAGAACAACTTGATGACGTCGATGAAAGATTTCTCAGAAAACTTCATTACTTTCCGTAGTCGTGATGGTGAGGTTATCCCACTACTGTCACCAGAGCAGCACTTCTACTTGCGTGAAAACATCAAAGGCAAGCTAGAGACAGCTATTCGCGCGGTCTACAAAGAGCAAGGTGAAGTCTATAGTGCAGCACTTAAGACAGCTAACGAGTGGTCGAAGTCGTACCTAAACCAAGATAACAACTCAGTAATCGAGTTCGAAAAGGCGATTAAGCAGTTAAGCGAGCAGAATATTTCTGTGAAATACCCTGTAAAGCTTGAGTCTCAAAATGAGTTGTCGGATGTGATTCGCGAACGTCTACGCCGTGAGGTAACGGTAATGACCACGGAGGAGAAATAATGATTCGTTTGATTTTTCTTTTCCTTGTTCTCGGTGCGGGTCTGTTTGTCGGTACTCAGTTCTCGGGACAACAAGGTTATGTGCTGATCTCAATTGCCAATAAGACGATTGAGATGAGTGTGACAACAATGGCTATCTTTGTGATTGCCCTTTTGGCTGCACTGTTTGGCTTAGAGTACCTATTTAAGAAGCTTATTTACGCGAGCTCAACAACTTGGAACTGGTTCAGCGTTCGTAAACTAAAACGCTCTCGTCGTTATACCAATGAAGGCATCATCAAGCTTCTTGAGGGTGATTGGAAAGGCGCAGAGAAGAAAGTAACTCGCTGGGCGAATCACCACGACATGCCTCTGCTTTGTTACTTAGTGGCGTCACAAGCTGCACATGAGCAAGGTAATACTGCTGAGCGTGATAAGTACATCGAGCTTGCTAGCCAACAAGACGATTCTCTATTGGCAGTTGAGCTAACTAAAGCGAAGCAACAAATCAGCGAATCAAACTACGAAGCTGCTTTCGATACGCTTTCAAATCTTAAAGGTTCGCACCCTAACAACACTGCAGTGCTTGGATTGCTAAAAGCAACCTACATGCAACTTAAGTTATGGCAGCCATTGTTAGAACTAACACCAAAACTCGCTAAGAATAAGCTTCTAACGGCAGATGAGCAGCGTGAGCTAGAACAGAAAGCACAATGTGGTTTGCTTCACGATGTCGCACAGCAACAAGGCAGCGAAGGTTTAATCAGTCACTGGAATAAGCTACCAAGAAAACAGAAGCAAAATTCACACCTTGTATCGTGCTTTGTGAAACAACTGATCGCACGTAAAGCTGATTCAGAAGCCTTCACAGTTATTAAAGAAAACATTGCGAAGAATGGTTCAAACGAGCTCTACATGTTGCTTCCTGAACTTAATCTAGCCGATCACCACCCAGTGGTTGTGATGCTAGAGCGCGCAATCAGTAAAGATAGCAACAATGCAGAAGCCCACAGTGCATTGGCTCAGTTCTACCTAAGAGAGCAAAAGTGGGCAGAAGCGCAAAGCCACTTCGAAAAAGCACTAGCACTGCGCTCTAATGTTTCAGATTACGGATACCTATCTGATGCACTAGAGAAGCAGAACCTGACCAAAGCGGCTCACGAAGTATCTCGTAAAGCACTCGCTCTAGTTCAGCCAGCTTAAGCAAATACACTTAACATGAAGCCGATGCCAAGCATCGGCTTTTTTGTATCTATAAACTCCCTTCTCAACACGCCTAACCTCCCACCACAAAGCAAAGTCATCTAGACCAATCACTTAACCAAAATTAAAGAGCGTTAAGAAATAGCACTTAAATAAGGTCCTACATAGCGCTTAGTGAAGCTTTAGTGCCGATTCTAATAAGAACATAAAACTAAGAAATAAACCCTTCAGGCACGATTAGAGAGAGTCTCCACAATACGAACATCTACTCTGACTACCGTGAAGCGAGATAAAAATAGGATGTTTAAGAAGACTTTAGAGTCCCGCAAATATACTACTAGCCATATCTTCCATTGTTGGAGAGATCATGTAGCGTCCAACCTCTGAGCCCATTTGTTACCACAAACTACCAAGCTAAAGTCACTGTTGAGGTTAGGACTTTCATATCACGCTAGATTCAAGAAGTAATTGAAGATAGGCAACCTATAAGGCATTGCCAGAACAATGAGAGTCTAGTCGTAAGACTAGATCTTCAGATAAGTTATGGAATGTGGGGAGGGTCCGGGGGTGCGTACAAATCTTTTGCTTACTCTATCGACTGAAGAGTAAGCACAGTGACTCAAATGCAATTAAGCCCAAGCAGTTATGCTTGGGCTTAATATAAATAACGGAATAGCTGAGCTGATATTCCATTTGAGTCGCGCACGAGCGGGACTCATTGGTAGAAGACCAAATAATCAAACCTCAGAAGCGACGAAAGCCAAGTCGTGAGACTAGGCTTTCTAATAATACCAATTCCGTTAATTAACTTATACCAATTCCGTTAATTAACTTATCAAGTTTAACCAATCTCTAAAGCAGAGCGAGATCACTCTGCTTTTATCTTCACAAAACCGATTCCACGCTCTACATAACGTCTCTACGATATCGTCATAGTTTTCGAAGCACCTGTTTGCTACTTCATTTTGACGGAGCCAACTCCATACCTGTTCTATAGGGTTTAGTTCGGGAGAATAAGGTGGGATATGAATTATCGTAAGGTTCTCAAA
>NZ_JAKEUO010000028.1 GCF_022397915.1 Vibrio sp. Isolate34
AGAAACGGTAATTTGCCAAACGCAATTATGGACAAGATATAGACAAAGGCAGTATGGATTGGTGTCTATACAAGTATCGTCACTTGGTCGAAAATGCCTTTGGGAGAATTAAGCATTATCGAGCTATTTCAAGTAGATATGACAAGCTAGAAAGGAATTATGCCAGCATGTTATCGCTGGCATTCATGTTAATGTGGCTACCGATGTATTGTTGAACGTAAAATGTACAGCAAAGATCAACACACCCTAATAATTATTGAATAAGGAACAGGCTCATGAATATTACAACGCATATTCTTGGCTACCCACGTATCGGCGAAAAACGCGAACTCAAATTCACACTAGAGAAGTACTGGCGCGGTGAAATTGACCAATCACAGCTTAAGCAGCTCGGCAGCGAACTGAGAAATCGTAACTGGAATGTACAAGCTGACGCGAATCTAAGCTTTGCAACTGCGGGTGACTTCGCATGGTACGACCATGTGTTAACAACAACTTTGCTTTTGGGTCATGTGCCAAAACGTCACGCTGGTGGATCTGAAGAAGAAAAAGCCTTCCCAGACTTAGATACCTTGTTCCGCGTTGGTCGCGGGCAATCTCAAACTCAAATACAATCTCAAAAACAGCCAACGTGTTGTGGCGGGAAACATGGTTCAGAAAGCGCCAAAGATGGTGCTGCAGCATCTGATATGACCAAGTGGTTCAATACTAACTATCACTACATTGTTCCCGAGTTCAGTAAAGATGATTCGTTTGAAGTGAGCTGGCCACAACTGTTTGATGAAGTGAATGAAGCCATTCAAGCTGGGCATAAGGTTAAGCCAGTCCTTCTTGGCCCGCTGTCTTACTTGTACTTGGGTAAGGAAGTAGAAGAGGGCTTTGATCGATTAGCCTTACTTCCACGTCTACTTACTGTCTACCAAGCGATTTTAGCTAAGCTTGCCAAATTGGGTGTTGAGTGGGTTCAAATCGACGAACCTATTCTGTCGCTCGAGCTTGAAAAACAGTGGGCAGATTCATTCAAATTGGCTTATCAAGTGATTCAAGGTGATGTGAAGTTACTATTGACCACTTACTTTGATTCGGTAACGGACACCTTAGACAAAATCGTAAAACTGCCAGTGAACGGTTTACATATTGACTTAGCCGCTGCGCCACAACAGCTCGATGAAGTCTTGAGTAAACTACCGGAAGAGTGGGTGTTGTCTGCTGGTGTCATCAACGGACGCAATGTTTGGCGAGCAGACTTGGCTACTCAGTTAGCGAAACTGCAACCTGTGAAAGAGAAGCTAGGTGATAAGCTGTGGGTGGCAAGTTCATGTTCGCTACTGCACAGCCCAGTTGACTTAGAGTTAGAAGATTCACTTAGCGATGAAGTGAAAAGCTGGTTTGCTTTCGCGAAACAGAAAGTCACAGAGGTTAGCTTATTGGGTGCGGCGCTAGACGGCGATCAAAATGCCATTTTAGCGTGTGAGACTTATAGCCAGCCGATTGTGGCTCGTAAGAGTGCAACTCATGTTAATAAGCCGCAGGTACAGGCTCGTATTAATACTATTACTAAAACATTAGCGGAGCGCAGTGCACCTTATGCAGAACGCGCCGCGCATCAATCAGAGGTACTAGGTTTACCTTTATTGCCAACTACAACCATTGGTTCGTTCCCACAGACAGGCGAGATCCGTGTTCAACGCAGCGCTTATCGCACTGGAAAGTTGAGTGAAGCGGAATACACCACCGCACTAAAAGGTCACATCGCGGACGCGGTCAAGCGCCAAGAAGCACTCGGCTTAGATGTGTTGGTGCATGGTGAAGCGGAACGTAACGATATGGTGGAATATTTTGCTGAAAACCTCGCAGGCTTCCAAACCACTAAATTTGGTTGGGTACAAAGCTACGGCTCTCGCTGCGTGAAACCAGCGATTGTGGTGGCAGATATCGAGCGTGAAAAACCGATGACGGTGGAGTGGTCGACCTACGCGCAATCACTGACTTCAAAGCAGATGAAAGGCATGCTAACTGGACCTGTCACTATCTTATGCTGGACGTTCCCACGTGAAGATATCTCACGTAAAGAGATCACTAATCAGTTGGCATTTGCGCTGCGTGATGAAGTGTCTGATTTACAAGATGCAGGAATCAACATTATTCAGATTGATGAACCAGCGATTCGTGAAGGTTTGCCGTTGAAAAAACGCGACCATGCAGAATATTTAGAGTGGGCGGTAGATGCCTTTAAGATCTCGGCTGCGAGTGCTAAGCCAGAGACTCAGATTCATACTCACATGTGTTACAGCGAATTCAACGAGATCATTGATTCAGTGGCCGCACTAGACGCCGACGTGATCACCATCGAGACTTCTCGCTCGAACATGGAACTGCTTAAAGCGTTTGAAGAGTTCAATTACCCGAATGCGATTGGTCCAGGTGTTTACGACATCCACTCACCAAACATTCCATCACAAGAGTGGATTGTTGATTTACTTAAGAAAGCGGCAGAGAAAATTCCAGCAGAACGCTTATGGGCAAACCCTGATTGCGGGCTGAAGACGCGGAATTGGGCTGAGGCGGAAGCGGCGCTGACTAACTTAGTTTCGGCAACTAAAGCATTGCGTAAAGAGTGGGAATCAGCAGAGGCATAATTCAGTCTAGTATTTAGATTGACCCGCTATTCCACGATGAACCACAAAAAGGCCTCGCAAATGCGAGGCCTTCTGGTTTTATACTTGTTCGATCGAATCTAGCTGCTGCTCTGACACGTCTCTTTGCTGATCAACTTCTCAACCATCAGTTGTCCGCGAGTGTTGCGAATCTTGATGTTGTAAGCCAAGCCCATATCGAGGTTTGCTCTCACTTCAGAGTTGGTGCAGTAGCTATTCACACTTATGTCTACAACTTGGTTTAAAGGTTTCGCACCTTTAGCATCTTGGTTGTAGATCATCATGATTTCAATCACGGTGTTTTTTGCGAGTACTCGCATGACCGACAGCGGGCCATATTCAATCGGTAGGCCTGCAGATAAAACACCAGCTCGGTGCTGCGCCATCATCTCGAGTTGTCTTTGTTGGTCTTGCTCACTTGAAGCACAGCCTGCAAGCAGAGCCATTGCTAGTGAGCCAATAATCCATTTTTTCACGTTAAAATACTTTCTTGAATGGTTTTACGATGACATTTTGGTAGACACCAGCTTCGATGTACGGATCTGCGTCTGCCCATGCCTGTGCGTCTTCTAAAGAGTTAAACTCAGCAATCACAGTAGAACCTGTGAAACCCGCTTCGCCAGGGTTATCCGAATCAATAGCTGGCATTGGACCTGCTGTCAAAAGTCGGCCTTCATCGTGAAGTGTTTGTAGGCGTTCTAGATGTTGTGGGCGAACACTTAGGCGCTTTTCTAATGAATTTTCGACGTCTTGAGAAAAAATCACGTACCACATATTGAGATATCCTTATTTTACTTCACTGAATTGGGGCGTTTAAATTCGCTATCTTGCTAATTTACGCGAACTAATTGGTATTGGAAGGGCTAATGATAAGAAATTGTGAAATGGTGCGAGAGAGCAGTATGGTCGTTAGGGCGTGTTGACCTTTCGTGGTTAAATTTTGTTCGGGTGGGGACGCCTAGTCAAAAGCGTTTTAATCGCGGCGAGGGGGAAGTAGCCTAGCATTCTAAGCAAATCTCCCTCAACAAAGAGTAAAACGCTTTTAGCTGAACCCTTCGGGCAGCGTTTGCTGGTCATTTCTACTACGTTATCGGCTTCTTATGGAGGCTAGCTACACATCAAAGCCTCTTCCTTGTATAAATACCCAGCAATTCGCTGCAAAAATCAGCTCGAAAGGTCAATACGCCCTAGTAATTTCATTTGCTGAAACTAAAGACCACTGACGTATATGACTTAGTGAAAAATACTATTTGTTGATAGGGCGAGGCTTGCCACTTTCATCAACAGCCACGTAGTTGAAGGTCGCGCCACAAACTTTGTAACGGTCGCCTATGCCGTGATCAAGCACAGGCTTAACCCATACTTCTAGGTCGATATTCATCGAGCTACGGCCAATTTTGGTACAGTCGCCATACACACACACCACATCGCCAACCGATACAGGTTGTTTGAATTCAATGCTTGATACTGAAACAGTCACAATCTTGCCGTTAGAGATCTCTTTCGCCAAGATGCCGCCAGCTAGGTCGAGCTGAGACATTATCCAACCACCGAAGATCTGACCCGCAGCATTGGTGTCAGAAGGCATCGCTAATGTGCGAAGAAGTAAAGAACCAATAGGGTTCAAAGTTGATTGAATCGTCATTGTAGTACTCTTGGTGGTATTGATTATCTTAAATAAAAACTGATGTGTTGACTGGTTAAGCACATTGGCAAATGAGTGCAATGAACAACAAGAAACCAGATGACCGCTAATTTAGTGAGATTATCATTAAATAATAGGTTTTATTTTGACCAGTTTCCGCAACACAAAAAAGCCAGTGGCCAATGATCACGAGTATCATTGGCCACTGTTAAATAGCATATTGATAAGAATTGTATCAAAAAGGGAATGAGGACTCATCCCTTAGGGTTACTTCTCGTCGGTATTTTTATCCGTTAACTCTTTCTGCTGGTCTTTTGGTAAATGCTGCTCTTTTGGTAAGTGCTTATAGATGTACACACCTGTCAGTAATGTGAACAACAAGGTCGCGATGAGCAAGCCAAACACCTTGAAGTTAACCCAGACATCCAACGGCAGGCTGAAAGCAACGTAAACGTTGAGAATGGCGCATAGGGTAAAGAACAGAGTCCAAGCCCAGTTGATTTTTCCCCATACGGCATCAGGCAGTGTGATCTCTTTCCCCAACATGCCTTTAATGGCTGATTTGCCCATGAGGTGGCTGGCTGTCAGGCCAATAGCGAACAGAGCGTAAACGATCGTCACTTTCCATTTAATGAAGTTGTCGTCGTGTAAGAAGATGGTCATGCCACCAAATACGGCAACCATAAGGAACGTGACCACCTGCATTTTCTCTACTTTTTTGTAGATGAAGTACGTCAAAACAATCTGTACTGCAGAGGCAACAATCAAAGCACCTGTCGCGGTGTAGATGTCGTACATCTTGTAGAGCGCAAAGAAAATGATGAGAGGGATGAAATCAAGAATTTGTTTCATGTGGACTGACTATCCAGTTAGTTGAGTTGCTAACAGTCTAACTAAAATTGCCCCGATGCTAAATAGCCCGAGGCAATTGGCTGTAAAACTAATTTTGTTAAGCACGAGTCAGCGGATTGACGACGTTTGGTAGCGAGGAATCAACTTCTTGATATCTTCTAAATAGCCTTCGCTTTTCAGATTATCTAAGGTGTTCTCTAGTTCTTGCTCGCTCATGGCGAAACACGTTGATTTTCCCGTCGTCAGGTCGAGATACTCGTGATATTCACGCTCAGTAAAGTGACCAACTCTATCCATTAGCAAGGTCTTAATTCCGTGGTGAATCAAGCCGTAATACGTATGTCTTTGTAAGGTCATAGCCTATCCTCCGTGACAAGCTGCATGATGAATAAGATGCAACCTGCTGTATATTGGTTGGGTTATCTATGACAAAGCAATTCGAATGCCATTTTCTCAATGAGGACAGATCTTTTAACCTAACGAAATGATTTGATTTGTATTTTCATTGAGCTAAAAGAAGGTTTCGTCTGCTCTCACCCAAACAATACGTTGCGGAAGAGGAATAGTTTTATTTTGAGAATCGATTTCTTACATCAATTTGGGAATCACTTGATTCTCATTCTGACGAGCTAGGGCGCTTTCCCTTTATAACGCCTTGTTTAAAATGATTTTATTTGATTCGTTTCAATTATTCCTTTAATCAACGAGCCAATCTACCAGAGTCGATAATGACGCATTTTGACGATTCTTAGGTTGCAGCAAGAAGTAACCGTTGCCGGAGAACACACTGCCTTCACTTACTTTCACCAATCTCCCCAAATCGATATCTTGCTTAGCGAGCGTAATATCGCCTATCGCTATACCAAATCCTTGAATGGCCGCGTTCATCGCTTGGTCGAGCGTGGCGAACTGTTGGTTGTTCTTACTGGAAAGATCATGGCTGCCGATGTGTTCTAACCAAAGTCGCCAGTCACTTTGTTCATTGTTGGCATGTAACCAAGTGTACTGAGCAAGCTTGTGTGGCTTGATAACAGTTGAAGTGCTGTCAATCAGGTGGCTTGGCACAATGCTCTGTGCTTGGCAGATAGGGGCGAGTTGTTCGTTGAACAGCAGTTGACTAACAATTGAGTGCTGGCTTGGTTTCTTGCCATAGGTGATCACCGCATCGAAGGGATCAAAGCTTGGCTCAAAAACGTGCTTGATGGTCGATGTGAGCTCGACGTCAATCTCAGGATAGGCCTGTTGAAACGACATCAACTTAGGTAATAGCCAAGAGGTAATACAACTCGGGGCATTGAGCTTTATCTTAGAGGGAGAGCTCGCGACCTGATTAAGTGCCGATTGCAGTTGTTGAATTGTCCCTTGAATGAGAGGAACCAGTTCTTCTCCTTTAGGCGTTAATGACAAACCACGAGCATGGCGATAGAAGAGATCACACCCCAGATTGTCTTCAAACGACAACACCTGGCGGCTCACTGCCCCTTGCGTCACATTGAGCTCATGTGCTGCGCGTGTAAAGTTGAGATGCCTTGCCGTAGACAAGAATGCGAGCAAGGTTTTGGTTGAAGGGAGTGTGTTGTTCATATCATTACCTATGACTTTTTATCATGGCTATTATGTGATTATTTCGATTCATTTATCAATAGTGTTCTGTTTGAATGTAAATACTTACTCATCATTAGTGATTCAATATGTGTATAAATCACATTTTTTGAATATGAAAGCAGTGGTGAAGACATTGTGACTATGTGAAAGGGATAGCTTCTTGACATCTTTTATTGATAACTTAGTGCCTCAGGCTGTAAAAAAATTAATACCTTATCAATCAGCAAGAAGAATTGGTGGTGATGGACGTGTCTGGTTAAACGCAAATGAATTGGAAAGCGCTTTGTTTCAACGAGAAGCCAGTCATAATCGTTACCCAGACTTTTTACCGCAAGACATTGCCAAGGGTTACCAAGCTTATTGCGGAACTGACGTTGCAACCGTTGCGGTGCGTGGTGCCGATGAAGCGATTGATTTACTGATCAGAACATTCTGCAAACCCGCTCAAGATAATATCCTTATTTGCTCACCAACGTATGCCATGTATGAGTTTTGCGCTGATGCATTAGCGATTGAAACGCTTGATTCTCCTTTGCAGGAAGATTTCAGTTTAGACGTTGCTGATATTCTGAATAAAGCTGAGTTGGCTAATATCGTTTTCCTTTGTTCGCCGAACAACCCAACAGGCAATGTGATTCCGAAATCGGATCTGATTCAGGTGCTTGAAGGGACTCAGGGTAAATCTTTGGTTGTGGTGGATGAAGCGTATATTGAGTTTGAACCGCAAACATCAGCCGTGAGCCTGATTGAACGCTACCCACATTTGGTTGTAATTCGCACCTTGTCTAAGGCATTTGGACTTGCAGCAGTACGCTGTGGTTTTATCTTGGCGAGTCAAAATGTGATGCAGTATGTCTCAAAGCTCATTCCGCCATATCCAATGCCAGATTGTTCGTCTCAGATAGTTCTAGAGGCGTTATCTAATGAGCGTGTAACTGTGATGCAAGAAGCAACCTCAAAGTTGGTTGAACTACGTAATCGCTTTGCTTCTGAACTGAATCAGTTTGATTTCATTGAGCGGGTTTACCCGTCTTCTACCAACTTTGTGTTAATACGCCACAAGCCTGAACATGAGCTGTTTAGTGTATTGGCGAAAGATGGCATTGTGACAAGGAATCAACATCATGAGCCTGCATTACGTCACTGCGTTCGAATCAGTATTGGTAGCCCAGAGAGCATGGCGGAAGTGATAGCGTCACTTACAAGTTACCAGACCGGATTAGAAAAGAAGCAACAAACTCAACAGCTTCAAGATAAAGAACCTCAATTTCAACTCGACAAAGATCATATCTAGGATGGCAATGATGAAAAAGATAATACTAGGACTTGCTTGTGCGGCCGCTTTACTTGGTACAACGGTACAGGCGAAAGAAATCCGTTTGGCGTCAGATTTTACCTATCCGCCATTCAACTACAAAAATAGTGAAGGCGTGCCTGTCGGGTTTGATATTGAGATAGCTGATGCTTTGTGTGAGCAAGCTAAACTAGATTGTACTTGGGTATCACAAAGCTGGGACTCTCTAATTCCAAGCCTATTGGCAAGAAAGTCAGATGTGATAATGGCTTCTATGCGTATTACCGAAGAGCGTAAACGCAAAATCTTGTTTACTGACAAGTACTACCAAACACCAGCTGTATTTGTTGCTGCCAAAAGCACAGAGTTTGCAATTGATGAGACAGGTTTAGCGGGCAAAACCATCGGTGTTCAGCAAGGCACAATTCACGATCGTTACGTAACAGATAAATTTGGTAGTGTTGCCAACATTAAGCGTTATACCGGGCAAGATGAAGTGTATCTGGATCTGAAAAATGGCCGTTTAGATCTCACCTTCGGCAATTCCGATCAACTGTCACTCGCTTTCTTAGATAAGAAAGAAGGAGAGGGCTTTGAATTCAAGGGTAAAGCGGTAACCGACAAAGCCTACATTGGCGAAGGCACGGCGTTAGCACTAAGAAAGCAAGATTCAAAACTGGCAAAACAGTTCAACAACGCCATCGAAGAGATCAGAGCCAATGGTACTTACGACAAGATTGCTTCTAAGTACTTCACGTTTGATATCTATGGTAGTGATTTGTAATTGAGCTAGCGCCTAAAGTTAAATCACCAAAAAATCCGAGAGCTGTTAGGCACTCGGATTTTTGTTACAAACAATTCTACCCAGTAAGATTCCCACCATTGCCCTCATACCCGTTGATCCACTCTTGTACACAAAGCTTTATCTTTATTTCCTCTCCCAAGCGCAGTTAACATCCCACTTTTCGACCGATGAAACCTTCTTTGTCCATGCTTTGAAATTGGGTTTTAAGTCTTAAAATAACACAAGTTTACGTGTGGTTTTTAGTTAAGAGCTTGTTCTTGAAGCAGTTGAAAGTACCCAGAATCCCAAATAAATCCTAAAGTAGGCTAATTAATGGCTCAAATAGTGCCAAATATGATTGGTATCACAATCAAATAAAGCATCAGGCTCACATACGAACCTTAGTTCACAAAACGTACAGGTGCTATTGTAATACAAAATTCATAAGGTAAGAATATTGTAATGAAGCGTTACACGAGTGAGCGGTATGCAATTGATTTTTAGATCTCAAGCTCGGCTCTAACGTGACATATAAAACTGTACCTCTTACAAAAATGGATTCTGGAGAAGAACATGAAAAAACACCTACTGACGATTGCTGCAGCATCAATTCTCATGACATTTGGAGCTCAAGCAAAAACTTTGACCCTAGGGCATGCAATGTCACTAGAAAGCGCTGCTCACCAAGGCATGGTGATCATGGCTGATAAAGTTAAAGAAAAATCGAATGGTGACCTTACGATTAAGATCTTTCCGAACGGTCAACTAGGCTCTGAGCGTGACCAAGCTGAGCAAGTTGTTACGGGCGCGATTGATATGGCGAAAATCAATGGTGGATTAGCTGAATCTTTTGAACCAACGTTTAAGGTTAATGCACTGCCTTTCTTATTCCGTGATGTTCCACATATGAGAACGTTCATGCGAAGTGAAGCTGCACAAGAGATGCTACTTTCAAGCGAAGGTAAAGGTTTCATTGGACTTACATTTTATGATTCAGGTACACGTAGCTTCTACGCTAAAAAAGCAATTAACTCGCCGGCCGATCTTGCAGGAATGAAAGTTCGAGTGCCTGGTTCTCCAACCATGATGGAAATGGTCAACCTATTAGGTGGTAAAGCAACACCTGTACCTTTCAATGAGGTATATACAGCACTGCAACAAGGCGTAATTGATGGTGCTGAAAACAATATTTCTAGCTTAGTTGAAATGAAACACAGTGAAGTTGCTAAATTTTACTCTATGGACCAGCACATGATGACACCCGATGTGATCATCATTTCAGAATATAAATGGGCTTCACTAACGCCAGACGAACAAAAAATCTTAAAGGAAGCAGCAGCAGAGTCTCTTGAAGAGCAGATCAAGATCTGGGACGCAACAGATGACATGAACAAAGAGAAAGGAATGAAAGCAGGCGTAACGTTTGTTGAGGTTGATAAAGCCCCTTTCCGTGCAGCTGTTAAACCTATGATTGATGAAGCGAAAAAAGACCCTAAATTAGCTTCATTCATTGAAAAAATTGAAGTTCTTTAACCAGTATTAGTGAAAATATAATTTTGCCTTGGCTTTGCTAAGGCAAAATTTTTTGAGGTATCACCCCATGTTAGCAACTTTCAGAAACCTACTTGATAGGTTGATTCTTTTTGTCTCTTCTTTTGCACTCATGTTACTGGTCGTGACGGTCACTTGGCAGGTTTTTAGTCGCTATGTGTTGAATGACCCAAGTAACTGGACTGATGAACTTGCTCGTTATGCGATGGTATGGCTGGGGTTATTGGGAGCAAGTTACTTATTTGGTATCAAAGGACACTTAGCAATAACGTTATTGGATGGTTATCTTAAGGGCAAAGCACACATAGCACTGCATTTACTCATCAATGTAATTTCTGGCGCATTTGTCTCTTTAGCAATGCTTCAAGGTGGTATTGCCTTAATGGGAAGAACCACACAACAACTATCTCCAGCACTGCAATTACCGATGTCGACGGTCTATTCAATATTGCCAATTTCAGCCGTTATTATCCTCATCTATTTGGTCATGAATACGTTTGATCTTTTTTGTGAACCCAATAAAAAGTAAGTTATAAAAGGACCTTATATTATGGATTTGTCCATTGGTGTTTGGCTGCTAGGCCTCTTCTTATTCATGATCGCGATAAGCATGCCCATTGCGATTGCAATTGCTATGTCATCTTTAACGATCATGTATTTCATCTTACCGTTTGAAGTCGCAAGTATTACTGCGGGTCAAAAAATTATTACCGGTATCGATAGTTTCAGTTTATTAGCAATCCCTTTCTTTATCCTCGCTGGGAATATAATGAATGTGGGTGGTATAGCGAGTCGACTGATCAACCTTGCAAAGCTCTTGGTGGGTTGGATTCCTGGTTCACTTTTCCACGTTAATATCTTTGCAAATATGATGTTTGGCGCCGTTTCAGGATCAGCCGTTGCAGCTGCAGCAGCGGTAGGCAAAACCTTAGGCCCTGAATTAGAAAAAGATGGTTATGATAAAAACTTAGCAACAGCAGTAAACGTTGCATCTTGCCCGGCTGGTTTATTAATACCGCCGAGTAATTCGCTGATCGTATTTTCAGTGGTATCGGGTGGAACATCCGTTGCGGCACTGTTTATCGCAGGTTATGTCCCAGGTATTTTAATGGGTCTAAGTTGTATGGTCGTAGCCTATTTCATCGCTAAAAAGAAAGGCTATAAAACAAGTGCCAATGACGGCTTTACAACGAAAGATGTGCTTAATATTGTTTGGCAAGCAACGCCAAGCTTGGGGCTTATTGTTGTTGTTATTGGCGGTATTATTGGTGGTGTGTTCACTGCAACAGAAGGGGCATGTATAGCGGTTCTGTACTCTTTTATACTGTCACTCTGTTACCGAACCCTCAAGTGGGAGCACTTCCCGGTAATTTGCAGAGAAACCGTTCAGGTGACTGGCATTATGTTGTTCTTGATTGGTGCTTCTACCATTATGTCATGGGCAATGGCTTTTACTGGTCTACCAACAATGATCAGTGATTGGATGCTCTCTATTTCAGATAATCCGATTATCATCTTTATTCTGATGAATCTGATTCTACTGATTGTGGGTATGTTTATGGATTTGACGCCAGCCGTATTGATCTTTACCCCTATCTTTATGCCGATAGCCGAGCATTTAGGCATGCATCCCATTCACTTTGCGATGATGATTATCTTCAACTTATGTATTGGCATTGCCACGCCACCCGTTGGTACTGCGCTATTTGTAGGCTGTAGTGTCAGTGGTTCTAAAATTGAGAATGTTATAAGAAGTATCATGCCGTTTTGTGCCGTATTGATCGTCACATTGTTGGCCATTACTTTTATTCCAGAAATCAGCTTGGCTCTTCCTCGTGCATTTGGGTTAATCAATTAACCTTTCAAGTACGAGATTAATCGACTCAACTAGAATAAGTATCTAATAAAAAACCGCCTTAAAATAAGGCGGTTTTTATTTATTCATTCAAAGTGAACGACAAGATTAAGCTTGCTGTTTTTGCAGCTCAGCTTCTTTCGCTTCGTCTTCGATTAGAGAATCAACGATGACTGCACATGCTGCATCACCAGTGATGTTCAGAGCAGTACGGATCATGTCGAAGATACGGTCTAGAGCGAACAACAGAGGTAGACCTTCGATAGGAATACCAGCCGCTAGAAGAACTGCAACCACTAGGAAAGAAGGACCTGGAACACCTGCTTGACCAACTGCACCTAGTGTAGACGTAACGATGATAGCAACGTAAGCGCCCATAGATAGGTCGATGTTGAATAGCTGAGCGAAGAAGATAGCCACTAGGCCGTAGTAGATCGCGTTACCAGACATGTTGATCGTTGCGCCAAGAGGCAGAACGAATGAAGCGGTAGAGTTACGAACGCCAAGTTCTTTCTCAACTGTTTCCATTGTTACTGGTAGTGTCGCCATTGATGAAGCCGTTGATAGTGCAACCGCTTGAGGCTTCTTCATTGCGACTAGGAACTTCTTAGCTGAAGTCTTAGTGAAGATTTGAATCATCAGTGGGTAAGCAACAAAGCCGAAGATAAGGATTGCAGCGATGTAAACGATGAACAGTTTGAATACAACCATTAGTGCGCCAAAACCGAACGTACCTACTGCTTCTGCCATTAGACCGAATACGCCAAGTGGTGCAATGATCATCACTTTGTTGATCATCCATACCATAGCGTCAACAATCGCGTTTACGCCATTGATGATAGGGTCACGTTTTTCTTTCGCTTGCTTAGAAAGCGCGATACCAAAGAATAAGCAGAAAACTAGAATTTGCAGAATGTTTGCTTCGTTCAATGATTGGAAAACGTTGGTAGGGATCATGCCAGTAATGGTTGCCCAGAACGTTGGAAGTTCGCCTTTCGCAGCGTATTCAGAAGAGAACATGCCTTCTACGCCAGAAACATCGATACCACGACCCGGTTCGAATACTTCACCCATTACAAGCGCTAGTGCTACAGCAAGTGCAGACGTTAGTGCGAAGTAACCCAGTGTTGTCACACCGACTTTACCAGCCGATGAGCTGTTACCTAGACCAGCAGCACCTGAAATTAGGGCAACCGCGACTAGAGGGATAACCAGCATCTTGATCAAGTTGATGAAGATAGCACCCAGTGGAGCGAACATAGTTGCGCTGTCACCCATCATCGCGCCGACTACGGTACCGATGATCATTGCAATAACGACTTGAACGCCGATGTTGCTTAGTAAATTCTTTTCTTTTAACACTTCCATAACCTCTGTGCTACTAAATATAAAAATCCCAGAACTACCCACCAATGTACGATGTACCATTGGATAAATATTTCGCGAAGAGTTTTACACGTATCCTTTACATTTATCAATATGAGCAGAGGTGAAAGACGTCTAAAAATAGGAAGTCTAATGTTATCTGTCGTTTTTTTGTACCGGTGCAAACGTTTGCTTTTGTTTTTATTGGTTAGTTATTTGTCGAGTTTATAAATGTAAATCTATCTGGTGTTATGTGAATGATTTCTATGCTTCGGTATTTAGTGGGTTTTGTTAACATTTTCGTTTCATCTTTGCGTTTTTTTTGCTCGTTGCGAACGAGGTGAGATTTTGAGCTGTGTGTTGTGTGAAATTCAGCCTGAACTATGCTTAAGATATCTATTTATTACCAAGATGTTACCTCTACGCTTTAAATAAAACGTCTATCTAGCATCTCAGTTGTAAGGAGAGGGGCTATGACTTTTATATTAAAGTGCTTGTTCGCGTTTCTTCTGTTGTTCGCCTCTGCTAATGTTCAGGCCGATGATGTCTGGGTGATAGAGGTGAATGGAGGTATAGGTCCGGCGACCAGTGACTACCTCACGAGAGAAATAGAACAAGCTCACGACGAGCAAGCTAAGCTCATCATATTGAAAATGAACACGCCCGGCGGGTTAGATACGTCGATGCGTGACATTATCAGATCCATCACCACGTCACCGATTCCGATAGCAACTTGGGTTGGACCAGCAGGTTCACGCGCAGCAAGCTGCAGGGACTTATATTTTATTCGCCAGTCACATCGCATCTATGGCTCCCGGAACCAACTTAGGCGCCGCGACTCCAGTGTCTCTTGGTGGAGGTAAAGGCCCTTCTAATCCGTTATCTCCACAAGAAGACGCCAATAAAGACGACAGCGCCACAGCCAGTGAGCAAAGTTCACCTAAAGAAGATAACTCTGAGCAAGTAAAAGCCACAACGGCGATTGAGAAGAAGGTGATCAACGATGCGTCCGCTTACATTATTAGCTTGGCTAAATTGCACAATCGTAATGAAGAGTGGGCAGAAAAGGCGGTAAGAGAAGCGGCGAGTTTAGATTCAGAGAATGCGCTCGAACTTAACGTCATTGATTTCATCGCGAGTGATTTACAGCAGCTAGTGGAAATGAGCAACGGACGCACCATCACAATCAATGGCGTCAGTCAGCAAGTTCAATTAAGTGATGTGGCGTTTGTCGAGCGAGAACAAGACTGGCGCTTTAGTTTGCTTTCTGTGATTACGAATCCAAACGTTGCTTATATCTTAATGCTGATTGGTATCTACGGCTTGTTGCTTGAGTTTTATAACCCAGGTGTCGGCTTGCCAGGGGTACTTGGTGGTATCTGCTTGGTGTTAGCTATGTACTCCTTACAAATGTTGCCTGTGAGCTATGCAGGTCTCGCCCTCATTCTACTCGGTATTGCCTTGATGGTCGCCGAAGCCTTTAGTCCGAGCTTTGGTATTTTTGGCTTAGGGGGCGTTGCTGCGTTTTCACTTGGTTCCATCATGTTGATGGACACTGAGGTGCCGGGTTACCAAATCGCATTACCGTTAATTATCGGAATCAGTTTGTTCTCTGTAGCGTTTATCGTCGTAACAATATCAATGCTAGTCCGAGTAAGAAACAAGCCAGTGACGACTGGGATGGAAGCGGTTGTCGGTGAGATTGGTAAAGTCGTCAGCGGTTTCCCAGGTGCGGGTCGTGTGCTGGTTGAAGGTGAGATCTGGCAAGCTAAGTGCGCTAATGAACTGAAAGCAGGGCAGAGTATCAGAGTCACCAAGCTCACAGGGCTTTCTTTGGATGTTGAAGCGCTGCCCGATGAGACACCATCGAAATCTAGTTAGCGCGAACTGTTAGCACGCACTGTTAGCGCGGAATGCTAGCACAAATTTGATTGAATTATTAATTGCTTAGCCATCGTTACCATTAGGGGGCGGTTATGTTTATACACACTATAGGTATTGTCATCGTGCTCGTTGTCTTGTTGATAGCCAGCATGTTCCGAGTTCTGCGCGAGTACGAGCGTGCAGTGGTGTTCTTCCTTGGGCGCTTTTATGGTGTGAATGCAGACACTAACCGAGGTCGCGAATGAACGCACCACAACCATCGTATTCCCGATGCCTGTCGATTTGGTGGATAAAATCACTGACCCGATCAAAGCGACACTCAATGAGGCTGCGATTAAGAAAGCGATGAAGTCGGAAGATTAACAAGTTTTTCCGACAGAAATAAAAAAGGCACCACATCTGTGGTGCCTTTTAGAATCTAAAGTCGTGTTTAGCGAATGCTAAAGATTACTTCTGTGTTGCGGCTTTCATTGGCGTTACAAACTCAGCCAATGCTTTAAGCATTGCTTCTGGTTGTTCAACATTGTTCTCAATGATTTTTACAACCGCTGAGCCAGAGATAGCACCGGCAGCGCCAGCTTGAATCGCTTCTTTTACTTGCTCAGGAGCAGATATACCAAAACCAAGCAGTGCTGGTGGCGCATCGAACTTGTTCAAACGATCAAGTAGTGCGGTTACTGGCATGTTCGCTTTTGTTTCTGCACCCGTTACGCCAGCACGAGAAAGTAGGTAAGTGTAGCCACCACCAAGTTCTGATACTGACTGAAGCGTTTCATCGCTCGCCGTCGGTGGAGCAATAAAGATTGGATGAACGCCAAATTTCTTCGCTGCTGCAACAAACTCGCTGCTTTCATTGGTTGGTACGTCTGCAATCAGTACTGAGTCGATACCTGCATTCGCACAACGCTCGTAGAAGTTCTCAATACCACGTGCGTAAACCAAGTTTGCGTACATCAGTAGGCCGATTGGTAGCTCTGGGTATTTCGCGCGGATTTGACCAATTAGATCAAAACACACATCAGGTGTTACTTTAGAATCTAACGCACGAATGTTCGCACCTTGGATTGTTGGGCCATCAGCCAGTGGATCAGAGAATGGGATACCAAGTTCAAGCGCATCAGCACCTGCTTCAACCAAAGTTTCCATGATCTTAAGAGACTGTTCAGGGTTAGGATCGCCAACCGTTACGAATGGTACAAATGCACCCTGATTCTTTTCAGCTAAGCGAGTGAATAGTGATTGATAGCGATCCATTATAATGCTCCTTTCTCTTTAAGGATGTCGTGTACAGAGAAAATGTCTTTGTCACCACGGCCAGACAAGTTAACAACTAACAGCTGTTCTTTTTCTGGTTCGTCGTGAGCCATTTTGATTGCATGAGCTAAAGCATGAGATGACTCTAGCGCTGCGAGGATACCTTCATTACGTGCGATAGATTGGAACGCTTCTAGCGCTTCATCATCGGTTACGTTTTCGTATTCAGCACGGCCAATAGCATTTAGGTGAGCATGCTGAGGGCCAACTGATGGGAAATCTAGACCTGCAGATACAGAGTAAGACTCTTCTACTTGGCCGTTCTCATCTTGCATCAATGGTGCTTTCATACCAAAGAAGATACCCGTTTTACCGTGCTTAAGCGGCGCGCCGTGTTGGTCGGTATCAATACCTTTACCAGCTGGCTCAACACCGATTAGGCGAACCGTTTCTTCTTCGATGAAATCAGCGAACATGCCGATAGCGTTTGAACCGCCGCCAACACAAGCGATAACGGCATCAGGAAGGCGACCTTCACGAGCTAGAATTTGGTTTTTCGTTTCTTCGCCAATCATACGCTGGAAATCACGAACGATGGTTGGGAATGGGTGAGGACCCGCAGCCGTACCTAGCAGGTAGTGCGCATCTTCATAAGTTGCAGACCAGTCACGTAGAGCTTCGTTACACGCATCTTTTAGCGTAGAAGAACCAGAATGAACAGGGATAACCTCTGCGCCCATTAGCTTCATACGGAACACGTTCGGGCTTTGACGTTCAACGTCTTTAGCACCCATGTAAACGCGACACTTAAGACCCAATAGAGCACATGCTAGCGCCGTCGCAACACCGTGTTGACCAGCGCCTGTTTCAGCTATGATTTCTTGCTTACCCATACGTTTAGCAAGTAGCGCCTGACCCAGTACTTGGTTCGTCTTGTGTGCGCCACCGTGAAGTAAGTCTTCACGCTTAAGGTACAGTTTGGTTTTTGTACCTTTAGTTAGGTTGCGAGTCAGCGTTAGTGCCGTTGGACGACCCGCGTACTCTTGAAGAAGCGTCATGAATTCACTGCGGAACTCAGGATCGGCTTGTGCATCGATAAATGCTTGTTCAAGTTGGTCTAGTGCTGGCACTAGGATCTGTGGTACGTATTGACCACCGTATTCACCGAAGTAGGCATCGAGTTTAGCCATTATCTTATTCCTTCAATTCTATTGGCGTGTCTTCACACCAAGTCGTTTAGTCTTGTTTGAGCCTCGCTAAGGCAAAGCTCACAAATATATTTTCTAGTTTCCGCTTTCTAGTTCTAGCTCTGGTTTTTGCTTTTAGAAGCCAGATTAGTAATTACGAATCTCTGCAAAAGCGCGTTGTAGTTTGTCTGCGTCTTTTTTACCCGGAGCAGATTCAACTCCAGAGTTTAGGTCTAATCCTAAGCAGCCCAACTTAGCGGCTTGATTAGCATTTTCTGGGTTTAGACCACCCGCCAACATGATTGCGCTTTGGTTGTTGATTAGGCTCCAATCGAACGCTTGACCTGTACCACCTGTTTGAGAACCCACTTTAGTATCTAGCAGGTGACGAGTCACGTTGCTTTCCAGTAATTCTGGTAATGCGCTCTCAGCGCCGCAAGCCACACCGTAAGCTTTCCAAATCTCAACGTTTTCAGGCAGTGATTGTTTTAGCTCATCGACATACGCTTGAGACTCATCACCGTGCAGTTGAACAGCAAACAAACCGAGCTCAGAAACCGTGTTAGCAACATCTACCACACTGTGGTTTTGGAACACACCGACGTAGTTCAGCGGTGCACCGCTCATCGTTAAACGAGCCGCTTCGATATCCACATGACGTTTAGACGCTTCAACGAAAATCAGACCACCTAATACCGCGCCTGCTTGATACGCTTTGGCAGCATCGTCAGAGTGAGTTAAACCACAAACCTTGTTTTCGCCCAGCGTAACTTTACGAACGGCCAGTTCAAGGTTCTTTTCAGCCATAAGAGAGCTGCCGATTAGGAAGCCATCTGCAAATGTTGAAAGGTCACGCACTTGTTGGTGGGTGTAGATGCCAGATTCTGAAATCACGATGGCGTTTGGAGCCAGTTCGCGAATCAGTGGAGCCAGCTCTTTGGTACGATTCAAATCAGTTGAAAGGTCACGTAGGTTACGGTTATTAATGCCGATCACCTTAGCGTTTAGAGCCACAGCACGGTGAAGTTCTTCTTCGTTGCTGACTTCAGTAAGCACACCCATGTTGAATGAGTGAGCAACCTCAGCAAGTGCTTTGTACTCTTCGTCATCCAATACCGATAGCATCAACAGGATAGCATCAGCTGAATAGTGACGAGCTAGGTAAACTTGGTAGGTGTCAACCATGAAGTCTTTACACAGGATTGGCTGCTTAGCAATGCTGCGAACCTTAGGTAAAAACTCAAAGTCACCTTGGAAGTACTTCTCATCGGTCAGCACTGAAATCGCGTTAGCGTGATTGTTGTAAACCGATGCAATGTAGTCCAAGTCGAACTCGTCACGGATCAAACCTTTTGACGGAGAGGCTTTCTTACATTCAGTAATGAAAACCGTCTGTTCGCCGCTCAGTGCATCATAAAAGCTGCGGTCTGTTGCAGTTAACGCCGCTTTAAACTCTTCCAGTGGTTGAGCTTGCTTACGCGCTTCAACCCATTGGTATTTATCACGAACGATTTTTGCTAATACTTCCGCCATTTCAGCTTCTTTGACTGAAACGTGGGTCGACAGTTTATCGGTAGTCTGTGTCATGTTCTTTGTCTCAATTCGTCGTTCGTTAGGCGTGCGCAGCAAGCTTTTGTACAAGCTCGTATGCTTTGCCAGAGTTCATCGCATCAATGGCTTGTTGTGCGTTGGCTTTTAGGTCTTCGTGACCAAATAGACGCATCAATAAAGCAACGTTCACAGCCACTGCACCAACTTGTGCCTCAGTGCCTTTACCCGTCAGGATATTGGTTGTGATGGCTTTGTTTTCTTCTGGCTCGCCGCCCTTGATAGCTTCAAGCGGGTGAGTGTTCAAACCAAAGTCTGCCGGTGTCACTGTGTATTCGTGAATCGCACCATCTTTGATTTCTGCAACCATGGTTTCACCGTGAATTGCGACTTCATCAAGGCCGCTACCGTGAACAACCGCCGCGCGCTTCATGCCCATTTGCAGCATGGTTTCCGCGATAGGGCGTACAAGCTCTTTGCTGTAAACACCCATTAGCTCGATGTTAGGGCGAGCAGGGTTAATCAGTGGGCCAAGGATGTTGAAGATAGTACGTGTTTTCATTGTTTGGCGAACAGGCATCGCGTGACGCACGCCACCGTGGTATTGCGGAGCAAATAGGAATGCTACGCCAAGCTCATCGACAGCTGTACGTGTATCTTCCGCGGTCATCGCTAGGTTAATACCAAATGAATCCAGTAGGTCAGAAGAGCCTGATTTGCTCGATACACTGCGGTTACCGTGCTTCGCGACTTTTAAGCCACAAGCGGCAGCAACGAATGCTGAAGTCGTCGAAATATTAATGGTGTTGTGACCGTCGCCGCCTGTACCTACGATATCTGCAAAATCGTAATCTGGGCGTGGGAACGGGTTTGCATTAGCAAGCAGTGCTTTCGCCGCACCGGCGATTTCTTCTGGCGTCTCGCCTTTGATTTTCAGTGCAGTCAGTGCAGAAGCCATCAGGATTGGGTCTAGTTCACCCTTGATGATAACGTCGAATAACTGTTGGCTTTCTTCTTGAGTAAGAGACTGCTGTTCGTAAAGTTTATTAATCTGTTCCATGATTTCGTCCTAGTTAGTCTTTTTATCAAGAGCGGCTTTCTTCTCAAGGCAGAGAGGCTTCTCTAGAGCCCATTCGATCGCGTTCGCTAGAAGCGTTGCACCGTAGGTCGTCATAATTGATTCAGGGTGGAATTGGAATCCACACACCTTGTCTTGTTCTTGAACCACAGACATGACCAGACCATCGACTTCAGCTGTTACCGTTAGGCTATCAGATACATGCGTAGCAACCAGAGAGTGGTAGCGAGCAATAGCCAGTGGAGAAGGTAAGCCTTGGTAAGTCGCATGATTTTGGTGTTCCATCATCGACACCTTACCATGAATGATTTCGCCTGCGCCTGCAACGGTACCGCCATAAGCTTCAACGATCGCTTGGTGGCCTAAACAAATACCAATCATTGGCACTTTGCCTTTTAGCAACTGAATCAGCTCAGGCATACAGCCCGCGTCAGCCGGAGCGCCAGGGCCCGGTGAAAGTAGGGCAACAGGGTTGTCTAATTCGTTAATCGCCGCTTCAACGACCTTTGCAGAGATGTTGTTACGGTAAATTTTTACGTTGTGACCCAATGAACGAAACTGGTCTACAAGGTTGTAAGTGAACGAGTCGAAGTTATCGATGAATACAATATCAGCCATGATTACAACTCCTTCTTATTTGAGATGTTCAGATTTGCTGCAGAGTTTTTAGTATGTGCAGCTTGAATCGCTGAGATGACCGCTTGTGCTTTGCCGCGAGTCTCATCTGCTTCTGCTTGTGGGTCTGAATCGAATACCACGCCCGCGCCAGCTTGTACTTGTGCTACACCATCTTCAACGTAAGCAGAGCGAATCACGATACAAGTATCTAACGTGCCTTTTCCTGTTAGGTAACCTACCGCACCGCCATAGCTACCACGACGCGTTTTTTCTACGTCACGGATAAGCTGCATTGCACGGATTTTAGGAGCGCCTGTTAGCGTCCCCATGTTCATACAAGCTTGGTAAGCGTGTAGGGCATCTAAGTCTTCACGTAGTTGACCAACAACACGAGAAACCAAGTGCATCACATGGCTGTAGCGGTCTACTTTTAGCAGGTCTGCTACGTGGCGAGTGCCAGCTTCAGCGATACGTGCCACATCGTTACGTGCTAGGTCGACCAGCATCATGTGTTCCGCGTTTTCTTTCTTGTCGGTGCGCAGTTCAAGCTCGATACGGCTGTCTAGGTCGAAATCGATTTGACCGTCAGGACGCTTACCGCGACGACGAGTGCCGGCAATTGGGTAGATCTCAATTTGGTTGGTTTCGGTTTCGTATTTCAGCGCGCTTTCGGGAGAAGCACCGAACAGAGTAAACAGCTCATCTTGCATGTAGAACATGTAAGGGCTTGGGTTGCTTTGCTTAAGTTCTTTGTAGGCTGCCAGTGGGGCAGGGCAAGGAAGCGTGAAGCGGCGTGAAGGTACCACTTGGAACACATCACCTTTTACTACGTACTCTTTTAGGTCACGAACCGTTTGGCAGAAGTCTTCATCAGAAACACTTGGTACAGCGTCAACGTTGTCTAGTGGCGTAACTTCTGTGATGGCTTTCAGCGACTGACATTGTGTTTGAATGTCGGTTAGGCGCTCAGTTAGCTGTGCTTTGACACTTTCATCTTGAGCAAACAAGCTTGCGTGTAGCAGACCTTCATTCTCTTGGTGATCGAAACGCAACAGGGTTTCAGCCACGTAGAATACAAAGTCAGGGCAGTTGTTGGTTGCTTCAGCATCGCCTAGTGGTTCGAAGTTCGCCACGATGTCGTAAGCGAATAAACCAGCCATGAATAACGCGTGCTTATTATCAGCGTCTTGCTCAAAGCTGTGCTGAACCAAACGCAGTGCATCGAAAGAAGAAGCTTCTCTTAAGCGTGAGTCTTCGTCTAATTCGTTGCTCGGCTCAACAAAAGTCAGCGTTAGTAAGTTATCCGTCAAATCAGATTTAATTTCAGATTTAACGTTTTGAGTTAGGTGTTCGATAAGCGCTTGACCGTTTTGAGTCAACGCTTGAAAGGTTACTTCATGTCCGCGGCATACAATACGAACAGCAGAGTCGATAAGGAGTAGGCTTGTCAGGTTCTGTTTAGATTCAATCTCAGCAGATTCCAACAGCAAACTGTCTGTTTTGTTCTCACACAAGGTATGAAAAACACTGGTTGGATCTTGCGAGTAAGGAACTGAAGAATTGATGACCTTAATGGTTCCCAGCTTTTTGATTTCAATGGCCTTGTTCACAAGACCTCCTTTATGATTCTTTAAATTTCCTGCCGTACATAGTCGCATAAAGATACCTTTCACCCAATCTAGAATATGGTCAATTCGATGATTTGTTAGTCAGTTGAATGTGAGATGTTCGACAAATTAAAAAGCCCGCTATTAAAGCGGGCTTAGTGATAACTTTTTTATAAACAAACTGTTTAATTAGAAGTACACGTTAGCCCACCAAGAACTTGTCCAAGTGCGCCACCAATTAAGCTCTGAACTTGCTTCTACTGAAGAAAGTTCTAAAACTTTATCTTTATGGTTTTGGTTAAATTCTTGTAACATGGTGAACCTATCAAATGTGATACTTCGTATTTGCGTACTAGTTAACTAGTTTTCTGCTTGCGGGTCAAGTGTGTTGACACAAATATAACGATAAAAATTGAAAACAATGAAAAAGAATATATGAGAATTGATCTACATAGTCATACAACAGCCTCAGATGGCCGACTTACTCCACCTGAGCTAATTGACCGAGCGCTAAGCTTTAACATCGAAGCGTTAGCGATTACAGATCATGATACGACTGATGGGCTTGCTGAAGCACGAAGCTATATTGCTGATAACAACCTTCCGATTCAGTTGATCAACGGCATTGAGATTTCGACTGTTTGGCAAAACAAAGATATCCATATTGTTGGGTTAAACGTTGATCCTGAGTCGCCTGAATTGAAAGCATTGATTGAACAACAGAAGCAACACCGTATCGGGCGTGCCGAGCTCATTGCTCAGCGTCTTGAGAAAGCGACCCGAGAAGGGGTGTTGGACGAAGTGAAGTTAATTGCTGGTGATGCGCCTATCACTCGTGCTCACTTTGCTAAGTGGTTAGTTGACAATGGCTACGCGAAAACCATGCAGCAGGTGTTTAAAAAGTTTCTGACTCGCAATAACCCAGGTTACGTTCCGCCAACGTGGTGTTCAATGAGTGATGCTGTCACGGCAATTCATGCTGCTGGTGGACAAGCAGTCTTGGCTCACCCTGGTCGATATGGCTTTACAGCGAAGTGGGTTAAGCGCCTGTTAGCGGCATTTGTTGAAGCAAAAGGGGATGCGATGGAAGTCGCTCAACCTCAGCAAGCGCAACAAGAAAGACGCACACTTGCGGATTATGCTATACAATACAAACTATTAGCCTCCCAAGGCAGCGATTTCCATTACCCATCTCCGTGGATGGAACTTGGACGTAATCTCTGGCTACCTTCTGGGGTAGAAGAAGTATGGAAAGATTGGGAGTTTCAAACGGTTTCACCATCTGAATAGTCTTTAGGTGATCCAGCTCCTTCTGATGATAGAGTCGAGAGATTCGATAACGAGGATCAACAATGAGCCAGTTTTTTTATGTACACCCAGATAACCCACAAGCACGTTTAATCAGCCAAGCGGTTGCGATTATCCGCAATGGCGGTGTTGTGGTTTATCCAACTGATTCCGGTTATGCACTGGGTTGTCAGCTTGAGAACAAACAAGCACTTGAACGTATTTGTAAAATTCGCCGTATCGACGATAAACATAACTTCACTCTGTTATGCCGTGACCTGTCTGAACTGTCACTGTATGCACGCGTGGATAACGTTGCATTCCGTCTGCTTAAGGCGCATACGCCGGGTGCTTACACGTTTATTTTCAAAGCAACCAAAGAAGTGCCAAAGCGTTTAATGAACGCGAAACGTAAAACCATTGGTATTCGTGTACCAGACAACAAGATCGCGCTAGACCTATTGGAAGCGATGGGCGAGCCGTTGATGTCGACGTCATTGATTCTGCCGGGTAACGAGACAACCGAATCGGATCCTGAAGAAATTCGTGACAGCCTTGAGCACGCCGTTGATGTTATCTTGAATGGTGGTTATTTGGGCGAGCAACCAACAACCGTTATTGACTTCAGTGACGATGACGCTGTGATTCTACGTCGTGGTGCTGGTGATCCTGCGCCGTTTGAATAATCGCTTTACTGATTAACAGTCTGTAACGATACAACGAACCTGCTATAGCAAATAACAAGTGCTTTTTAGCGGGTTCTTTGCGATAATACGCGACCGCGATTTGGTCGCGAAAAAATTCATTCGACGTCTGTGAAGACGACAATTAGGTAGAAAAGAGTAAATGAGCGAAAAATTACAGAAGGTTTTAGCGCGAGCTGGTCACGGTTCTCGTCGTGAACTAGAAGGTTTAATTAAATCTGGCCGTGTAAGTGTTAACGGACAAGTTGCGAAACTGGGCGAGCGTCTTGAAGACGAGAACTCAGTGATCCGTATCGATGGCCATACTGTTTCAGGCAAAGCTTCGGAAGAAGTTGTTTGTCGTGTACTTGCTTACTACAAACCTGAAGGTGAGCTTTGTACTCGTCACGATCCTGAAGGCCGCCGTACTGTTTTCGATCGTCTACCTAAGATCCGTGGTTCTCGTTGGATTTCAGTTGGTCGTCTTGATGCAAACACATCGGGTCTTTTGCTTTTCACTACTGATGGTGAACTTGCAAACCGTCTAATGCACCCAAGCCGTCAGGTTGAACGTGAGTACCTAGTACGTGTATTCGGTGAAGTGACTGAGCAGAAGGTTAAGAACCTTGTGCGTGGCGTTGAACTAGAAGATGGTATGGCTCGTTTCGAAGACGTGGTTTACGCTGGTGGTGAAGGTATGAACCATACTTTCTACGTAGCGATTAACGAAGGTCGTAACCGTGAGGTTCGTCGTCTTTGGGAATCACAAGAAACAACAGTAAGCCGCCTGAAACGTGTACGTTACGGTGATATCTACCTTGATAAGAAACTGCCTCGTGGCGGTTGGAAAGAGCTAGATCTTGAAGAAGTTAACTACCTACGTCAGCTAGTTGAACTGAACCCAGAGAAAGAAACTTTGTTGGATCTTGATCCTTCAAACACTTCTCGTAAGCGTGAGCGTTCTCGTAGTCAAAAAATTCGTCGTGCTGTTAAGCGTCACGAAGAGCGTGCAAATGCACCTAAAGGCCGTAGCAACCAACCTAAGCGTAAGAAGCCTGCGACTCGCGGTACTACAACACCTGATTCAGGTCGTAGCGCTCCAGCAGCTAAAGGCAAGCCTCAGGCTAACAAAAGCAAGCCTAAGATGAACAATGGTCGTCCGGCTAAACCAGCTAAGCCAAGAACACGTCAGTAAGTTCTTAACTTAACGTTTCATTAGCTGAAAGCACTGAATACTAAAATACCTGCTCATTGAGCAGGTATTTTTACATTTGAAGAAATAAAAGATGCGGTATGCGAGTAACCGAGTATCACTTACTCGTATCTTTTTATCTTTTCTCATCTAGTCACGCGTATCTCGCTCTTAGTCTTTTCGCATCTCGTTATTCGAATCTCGCATCTGCTCTTGTGCCTGCTTCTCTATCGCTTTCACCATCCCTTTGAAGATAAACAGGTGAGCTGGCATCATTGCGAACCAATACAGTAATCCTAGAAAGCCTTTAGGGTGCCACCAAGCTGATATGTTCAGTTCACGAGAATCTCCGTTGTCAGAAACGGTGATCTCCAGTCGTCCCAATCCTGGACCTTTCATGCCAAACAGTAGCGATAGAAATTGGTTCTCTTCACAACGAATGACTTTCCATGAATCGATTTTGTCGCCCACTTTTAGTTTTGGTCCTTCCGGCATTTGTCGAACGGGTACACCACTGCCAAACAGAAGATCTAACCATTCTCTTGTGCGCCATAAAGCGTTAGCGAAGAAGTAACCTTGCTTCGGGCTGCCTATCTGTTGAGCGACGTGCCAAAGCGACTCTAATGAGGCACTAGACGTGATACTTGCGCCTGTTTTCTTAGGATAGTAACCATATCCGGCCTGCCAGCGTTTAAAGGCGGTTTTATCAAAGCCCCACACATTACTTTTTACGAAGTTACCTTCTGCGTGAATCGCTTGTTCCACCATGCTCTCGAACGAGACGAGTTTTTGTGGATACTTTTCTTGGATGGTAGTCGAGTTGGCAATGAAGTCATGCTTTAAGCCTGCGAGCAAGGCTCTACCTATGTTGGAAGGGACAGAGGTCACCACGCCAAGCCAATAAGAAGCGATTTTAGGTGTGAGTAGGGAGGTTGCCCACAATCTGAGTGGACGGTCTGCGGTTTTGGCAATATGGGCGAATTGATTTCGATAAGAGACGATATCTGGCCCACCCACCTCAAAGGTTTGGCTTTCACTTGGAGTATCTTGCGCGAGCTTTAACAAATAGTAATTTAGGTTTTTCAATGCGATAGGGTTCGCTTTCGAATCGACCCATTTCGGCGCAATCATGATTGGCAGGTTGTAAACGAAGTCTCGCATTATCTCAAAGGCAGCAGAACCCGGGCCAATGATGACACCGGCTCGAAGCTCAGTAACAGGAACCGAGCCTTTACGAAGCAGCTCACCCGTTTTCTTTCTAGCTTGAAGATGCTCAGAGTCGCCGGTTTGAGGCTGAAGTGAACTCAGGTAGATAACATGCTGGTTTTTAGGGCCAAGTGCAGAGACAAAGTTGCGGGCTAGGTTTAACTCGTAATCAATGAAGTCATGCCCTTCAGCCATCCCGTGGACAAGGAAGAAGATAAGGTCAAAGTCGGGAACCAAAGCTTGTGTTGCCGCTTGGTCAGCTAGGTCGAGATATTCAAGTGACAAACTCTCATGAGGCTCAGTTCTCGCTTTTAAGTAGTCGATATGCCTTGCTGCTGCGGTTACTTGATAACCTTGCTCTAGCAGAAGGGGAAGTAGCTGTGAACCAACATATCCAGAAGCGCCTAAAACCAGTACTTTCTTCATTACTACTCCATTTATATCTGTGGTTAAAAACCGAACATTGATATAATAGCGCGATATTTATCTTTATTCATCAACACGTTCCGTTTAGGTATTCCTATGTTGCTCTCTTCAATTATCCATCACACACGCGGCGATTTTGTTCGCAGGTTGATTGCCATTGCTTTGCCAATCACCTTGCAGAGCATCATGTTTTCAAGTCGAGGCTTAGTGGATGTACTGATGTTAGGACAACTTGGGGAAGCAGATATTGCCGCAGTCGGCGTTGCAAGCCGTGCGATGTTCGTAACCACTATTATGCTGGTGGGCGTGACCACGGGCGGGGCTCTGCTTACCGCTCAATATTGGGGAGCAGGCAACAAGCAAGGTGTGAGAGAAAGCACAGCACTCACCTGGCTGGTTTCGACGCTGTTTGCGCTGTTGACCATCGTGTTCTTTGTCTCTTTCCCGGCACAAATTATGGGTGTGACTACCGACTCTCAAGAAGTGATTAACTTGGGCGTTGAATACATCGTTATCACCTCATTTAGCATGTTAGCCGTATCGTGTGTCAGCAGTATGGCCGTTGGCCTAAGAGCGATGCATAAACCTGGATTGAGTACTTTCTTCAGTGGTATTGGTATCCTGTCTAACGTCTTCTTAAACTGGGTGCTGATCTTCGGTAACTTAGGGTTTCCTGCTCTTGGCATCAAAGGCGCAGCGATTGCGACCGTACTGAGTGGCGCAATTGAAGTGGCGACCTTGTTTGGCTACCTCTATTTCTCTCAACATTTATTGGCCTTCAAATTTTGTGATATCAAAGCAGCGGCTACAGTGGAGAAAGTGGTTCGCTTCTTGAAATTGTCTCTGCCGACAACCTTCAACTTCTTGGCTTGGGCGGGGGGCTTATTCGCTTATCACGCCATTATGGGGCAATCAGGAGTGCAAGGTTTAGCAGCGCTATCGGTGATGACGCCAGTTGAATCGATCTCATTGAGTTTATTGATTGGTATGTCGAATGCAGCCGCGGTTTTGGTGGGTAACCAGCTAGGTGCGAAGAACAATGAAGCGGTTTACTATCAAGCGTTAGGCTTAACGATTTTGTGTTTCTTGACCAGTATTGTAGTGGCGATTTTCCTCTACTTTATACAAACGCCAATATTGAATGCCTTTAGTGCTTTGACTGAAGAAACCCGAGCACTTTCTGAGAAGTTTATTTTGATCCTGAGCGTGGGTATTGTCATCCGCTCTATTCCAATGACAGTGATCGTTGGTGTACTCAGAGCGGGTGGTGACGTTAAGTTCTGTCTATACCAAGATCTGATTGCTCAGTGGGTGATAGGTATTCCGTTGGCAGCCATCGCTGCTATTTACTTTAAGTTTCCACCTGAGTGGGTTTACCTGCTGTTCCTTACTGAAGAAGTGATTAAGTGGGGCGGGTCGCTCTATCGCATGAAAACAAGAAAATGGATTAAAAACTTGATAGGAAGTTGAAGTCGAGCGCACCAATCGCATCACTTTATCGTTGGTGTGTGATCTATCTTTCAAAATACTTCCTCCTAACAGGGAATTAGTGTAGATTCTCCTTCCAAATTCTAACTAATGCGAGCTGTTTAATGTTAAAGCTGTCAGACCTATGTAAAGGCTATGTCGATGGGGGGGAGTTCCACCCTGTTTTGCAAGGTGCTGAACTGACATTAAACCAAGGTGACCAGCTGGCATTAATGGGCGAAAGCGGTTCAGGTAAAAGTACTTTACTGAATCTTATCGCGGGTTTAGACCTAGCCGATTCAGGTGAAATCGCTTTCCCTCACTTCAACATGCACGACTCTACCGAGCGTGACCGCACCGCTTATCGCAGAAACAACATCGGCCATATCTTTCAGCAGTTCAACTTACTGCCGACATTGAATATCGCCGATAACATTCGTTTTTGCCGCCAATTAAAAGGCCTACCTGAAGACAAGGGGCTCTGGAGACAGATTCTTTCGGCTTTAGATCTTATGCCTTTGCTTGGTCGTTACCCTGAAGAAGCGTCTGGTGGGCAGCAACAACGTGCAGCAATCGCTCGTGCGTTGTATATGGAACCAAAAATCTTATTGGCCGATGAACCGACAGGTAGTCTAGATGAGCGTAATGCCGAAGCGGTAATGCGTTTGCTTACGTCTTTGGCTCGCCAATTAGAATGCACTTTGTTGCTGGTGACACACAGTGAAAAAGTAGCCTTACACATGGATGGCCGGATCCGTCTACAAGGAGGGCAACTGCATGTTATGGCCCGTAGTTAAGGCACTACTCGGTCATTATCGACGTTACCCACTTCAGATTATCTTGGTATGGCTTGGTTTAACCCTCGGCGTATCACTTTTGGTTGGTGTTACTGCTATTAACCAACACGCCAAACAAAGCTATACACATGGCGAAAAACTCTTTTCGAATCCTCTTCCTTACCGTATTCGACCAAAACACAACGCCAATAAAATCCCACAAGGCTTTTATATCCATCTTCGCCGTGAAGGCTTTCAGCAGTGTTCTCCTTTTGATCACCATCGTATCACTGATGAAAACGGTTCAAACTTCATGCTGATTGGCATAGACCCAGTTTCTATGCTTCAACTGCAACCGGGCGCCGCGTTAAAAGATCTCAATACGTTAAACCTCATGAAGCCGCCGTATCCGATTCTTGTGAGCGATGATCTCGCTGAACACATGCAATGGAACAATGGTGATTACATTCCTCTTCTGGATGGCTCTGAACTTGGCCCTGTGATGGTTGACGAGAACAACATTATCAATGGTACAAGATTGATTGCTGATATTTCGCTGCTGAGAATGCTCAAACGAAGTGCTGGTTTATCTGTGATTGCTTGCTCAGAGATGTCTACCGAGAAGTTTGAACGTCTCAAAAACATGCTGCCAAACGGTTTGACGATTTCGCGCAGCTCTAAAGCTGAACTTGAGTCGCTGACCAGTGCGTTCCACTTAAATTTAAAAGCGATGGGTATGCTGTCGTTTGTGGTTGGCTTATTCATTTTCTATCAAGCAATGTCGCTTTCTTTTATTCAACGTCAACCGTTAGTCGGAATTTTAAGACAGACGGGGGTGTCTGGTTGGCAACTGACTAAAGCGCTCTGTTTAGAATTACTGCTTTTGGTTTTACTGAGCTGGATCTGTGGCAATGTATTTGGCGTGATGTTAGCAAACCAATTGTTACCTGCCGTATCTTCAAGTTTGGGCGATTTATACGACGCTAATGTCGGCTTAACGATTGACTGGAACTGGCGTTGGAGCGGTTACAGCTTACTGATGGCATTGATCGGTGCTTTCTTAGCGTGTGCTTGGCCACTGGTTCGTTTACTTAAGTCTCAACCGATTCGTTTGTCTTCTCGTTTGTCTTTGATGCGTTTTGCTGGCACCGAGTTCACTTGGCAAGCGTTGATTGGTTGTGGCTTCTTGGTTGCTGCTGTTGCGGTGTATCAAGCTCCACAAACTCAAGAGTCTGGCTTTGCGATTATTGCACTGATGTTGGTGAGTGTGGCTCTGTTTACGCCATTCTTAATGTGGAAACTGTTTAACAGCCTGTCTTATTCATTACGTTGGGTTCGTGCTCGCTGGTTCTTCGCGGACGCAGCATCAAGCATGAGCTACCGCGGTGTGGCGACTATGGCATTTATGCTAGCGCTAACAGCGAACATTGGCGTAGAAACCATGGTAGGCAGCTTTAGGGATACCACCGACAAGTGGCTAACACAGCGTTTGGCGGCTGACCTCTATATTTACCCAACCAACAATGCAGCAGCTCGCATGAGTAGTTGGCTATCAGAACAGCCTGAGGTTGACTCTGTTTGGTGGCGTTGGGAGAAAGATGTCGCTTCTCCAGTCGGTAGTATTCAAGTAGTGAGTACGGGGCCTTCTGAAGGTGAACTAGAAGCGCTAACCATCAAACTCGGTATTCCTAATTACTGGTATCACTTACACCATTCTAAAGGTGTGTTGATCAGCGAGTCGATGTCTCTGAAGTTGGGTATTCGCCCGGGAGACTATATTGACCTCTATGACAACTTGGGCTCTGGTTGGCAAGTGGTGGGCGTTTATTACGATTATGGTAACCCTTACCATCAAGTGATGATGTCACACCGAAACTGGCTGTATGGTTTCGCGGGGCGGGGCAATGTTGGCCTTGGTGTGATACTCAAAGATGATGTCAATTCAATCGGTCTTAGAAGCCGATTAGAAAGCGTATTCAGGCTCGGCTCTGAACGCATCTTTGACAACAATAATATTCACAGTCAAGCGATGCGGGTATTTGATAGAACCTTCGCGATTGCTGACACGCTAGGCAATATAACTCTGGTTATTGCGGTGTTCGGTATCTTCTTTGCAACTGTTGCGGGTGAAGTATCGCGGCAAAGGCATATCTCGCTGCAGCGCTGTTTGGGTGTCTCTGCGAAAGAGCTGATTCTGACAGGCAGTTTACAACTGTTTGTGTTTGGACTTATTTCCTCTTTAATAGCGATTCCGCTTGGCTTAGCGTTAGCAAGCTTGATCGTTGATATCGTTATCAAGCAGTCTTTTGGGTGGTCACTCGAGTTACAAGTGCTCCCTTGGGACTATTTAGAGACATTTGCTTGGGCAATGGCAGCATTGATGCTAGCTGGTGCTTTACCAGTGATGAGAATGATTCGGAACACGCCGATGAAGTCACTGAGGGATGCCCTTTAATATGTTTCTACGGAATAGCTCAACCAAGTTAAGACAGCGGATTTTGTCTTCTCTATTGTTAATCAGTTTCTTCGGCATCTTTTTGAGTGTTTGGGGTTACTACTCCTATTTCATCGACCCTGGCGAAAAAGGGGTTAATGAGGTGAACTCTGTTTTGGTAAGCGAACACTTCAACGTGTTTGAACCTGTGTTACCAGACCGTAATGTTTCGCTACCACAAGATTTCAAGTTTCATCCTGAATTCCAGCACGAATGGTGGCACTACTTCGCGTCTTTGAAAGGGGACGATGGCAAAGACTATTCGGTTCAGTGGAGCTTTTTCCGTATCGCGACAGACGAACGTGAAACGCCCGGATGGCAGAGTCCGCAAGTCTATATCTCAAATGTGGTGGTCTCTTCCAAGTCTAAAGTATGGAAAGAGCAGCGCATGGCTCGTGGTGGTATTGGCCAAGCGGGAATGACCAGTCGTCCATTTAGAATTTGGATTGATAATTGGAATTGGCGTTCGCTGGGCAACACGCCGTTTCCTGGTCGCCTGCAAGTACAAACAGATACGTTCGATCTTCAATTAGATACAGTGGCGAAAGGGCCATATGTACTTAATGGGGAGAACGGCTATCAGAAAAAGCACGATTTACTACCTGTTGCATCTTATAACTTCAGCGCGCCGTTCTTATCACTGAGTGGCGTGTTGAATCTCGACGGTGTCGCCAAGGAAGTTGAAGGCACAGCGTGGGTACATAAAGAGTGGGGCAGTGGTTTGCTCGGAGTGGGTCAACAAGGTTGGGATTGGTTTGTATTCAATCTTGATGATGGTACAGCGCTGAGCATTAATCGCTATCGTCATAATCAACAGTTGCCTTATGTGTTCGGCACTTTAGCAACTCGTTCCGGTAAGGTATACCAGCTGACGGAAGGTGATATTTCGATTCAGCCTTTGCAAAACACAACCTTGATGAATGGTCGACGAATGCCACTTCAGTGGATCATTAACGTGCCTAAGCATGATATCAACCTGACTACGCGCATCATACGCAGAGACATGTGGCTTCCATTTGTCATACCATATTGGGAAGGGCCAGTCATGGCTAGCGGAAGCCATGAAGCGACTGGCTTTATGCAGCTCACTGGTTACTAAACTTCATCTAAGGCTATCATTTGATAGCCTTTTTTTGTGCCATCCACTTTCCTCTGCATGTAATGAATTCTGCATACAGGTTCGATGATCTCATCTATACTTAATTTATGGTGCATAACAACTTTATGGAATATACGACGTATTGTTTAGTATTTGTAGGAAAAACCGAAGTTAAACATCCAAAGAAGTGATTATCTATCGATAAAGCTTGGATATAAACTCGTGGTTATTCTTTGTTATTCGTTTATTTAAATAATAAATATAAGGGCGAAATCATGACCGACGTCATCCGTGACTTCTTTAAAATGGAATCTGCTGGCGGCATCATCCTAGTAATCGCTGCGGCGATCGCAATGTTTGTAGCAAACTCACCACTGAACGAAATGTACCAAGGTGTACTTCATAGTTACGTTCTTGGTATGTCTGTGTCTCACTGGATTAACGATGGCTTAATGGCTGTCTTCTTCCTTCTAATCGGCTTAGAAGTTAAGCGTGAACTTTTAGAAGGCGCATTAAAGTCTAAAGAGACTGCAATCTTCCCAGCTATCGCAGCTGTGGGTGGTATGCTAGCTCCTGCACTAATTTATGTGCTATTTAACTCAAGTAACCCTGAAGCGCTTCAAGGTTGGGCTATCCCGGCAGCAACAGATATCGCATTCGCATTGGGTATCATGGCACTTCTTGGGAACCGTGTACCAGTAAGCTTGAAAGTGTTCCTGCTGGCTCTAGCAATTATCGATGACCTAGGTGTTGTTGTTATCATTGCACTGTTCTACTCAGGTGATTTATCTACGCTTGCACTAACGGTTGGCTTTGTCGCGACTGGTGTCTTGTTCATGCTAAACAACAAGCATGTAACTAAGCTAAGTGTTTACCTCATTGTTGGTGCCATTCTGTGGTTCGCAGTATTGAAGTCTGGTGTTCACGCAACGCTAGCAGGCGTAGTCATTGGTTTTGCTATCCCACTGAAAGGTAATAAAGGGGAACATTCTCCGCTGAAACACCTAGAGCATGCTCTGCACCCATACGTAGCTTTTGCAATCTTGCCTATCTTTGCATTTGCAAACGCTGGTATCTCGCTAGAAGGCATCTCAATTTCAAACTTAACAGGCATGCTACCGCTTGGTATTGCAATGGGTTTATTGGTTGGTAAGCCACTGGGTATCTTCTTATTCAGCTGGGGTGCTGTGAAAACAGGTGTAGCTAAACTTCCTGAAGGTGTGAACTTCAGAAACATCTTCGCAGTGTCTGTGCTGTGTGGTATTGGCTTTACTATGTCTATCTTCATCTCTTCATTGGCATTTGGTCCAACGAACGCAGATTTTGATACGCTCGCTCGTCTAGGTATCCTGATGGGATCAACGACAGCAGCAATCCTGGGTTACTTCCTGCTAAGTATTTCTTTACCGAAAACTAAGCACCAAGAAGTAAAACTATAATTGGTAGTAGGCTCGCTAAATTAAATAGGAAGCCTATTCACTGAGTAACAAGCTAGTTCCCGAGTAGCAAGAAACGTCACAGATTCATCCCCTCGATTCATGTGACGACAAAGAACAAAAAAGCCGTGATGGGCAACCCTATCACGGCTTTATTGATCTTAGTTTCTGATAGTTAGTCTCGTTCCATTTTTGCTATTTCTCTAGGGTGGTGAATATGGTCCACTCCTCGATGATTTGTTCGCTTAGACCGACGACAGTTGCCGTAACTTTACGATTCAGTGCGTGAGAGGTCGGGTCGTCACCGTCACTCTCCAGTCGCTCTTCACCGTAACCCACAATCCTGACTCGGCTAGGGTCGACACCATTCGATAGTAGTTCATCTTCAACTTGATGGGCACGTTTCTTTGATAGCTCTAAATTGTATTCATTAGAACCAACTTTACTGGCGTAACCTTGAATCTCAATGGATGCGCTTTGGTAGGTTTCTAGGAACTCAGCCATAGTAGTGATTTGATCAGAGAAGATAGGATTCACATCATAAGAATCATTTGCGAAAAGTATTTTCAGCTGTCGGACTTCTTCTGAACGCATTGTTTCACCGCAGCCTTCATTATCAACTTGTGATGCTTCAGGCGTACCTGGGCAAGTATCACGTGCGTTAACCACTCCGTCCTTGTCATCATCTTGTAGGTCCGCAATCTGTTTTGCTTCAGGTGTCTCGATGTAGGCCTCGTTCTGCTGATTAGAGCAAGCAAATAAAGTCATCGTTAATACGGGAAGTAATAAGTAAGTTATTTTCATCATTAATACTCCACGGGCGTAGTCCACTCTTCTGGAATATCGACCAGCAGAGCATTCAATAAAGAACCCGTTGCGTTCATCACACGGTACTTAGCGTATTGTTCAGAATAATGCGCATCTAGGTAATCTTTACGGGCTTCAAATAGTTCGTTCTCTGTGTTTAGTAAGTCAAGCAGAGTGCGTTTGCCTATTCGGTATTGTTTTTCATAAGCGATAACGGTTTCTGACGCAGAATCTACGTGATCAGATAAGAAGTTCTTTTGTTGTAATGTAAGATCCAACGCACTCCAAGAGAGGCGAAGACCTTCTTCCACTTGACGATAAGCTCGGTCTCTTAAATCTTTTGCTTTGTTTAATTGGTAAGCTGCAGCTTCGGAGTTAGCACTGTCAGTACCACCGTTATACAAGTTGTATCGCATTCGTAGCATCGCTAAGGTTTCTTGGCTTGAACCTTGATCGCCACCAGCATCGTCACGCCATGACTGAGAAGCCTCAATGGAGAAAGTAGGGTAGTTCACGCCCTTCGATTGTTTGTATTGGAAGTGTGCTGAATCAACATCTGCAGTAGCGACTTTGATGACAGGGTGTTGATCCAAGGCTTCAACAAGGGCATCTGTTAATGACAGAGGAATCATAGAAATATCGGCTCTTGGGTAAACTAAGCCTAGCGGTTCTTGACCTACTATTCGTCTAAACTGAGTATGGGTATCAATCAAATTATTTTGTGCGGCCAATAAGTTACCGTGCGCCTTCGCGATCCTTGCTTCTACTTGGGAAACGTCCGCGGTTGATCCTATTCCTGAATTGGCTCGTTTTTTGATGTCTTTATAGATTTTCTTGTGTATCGAAAGATTGCTTTCAGACAGTGCAAGCACTTCAGTGGCTTTCACTGCGTCGAGATAGATTTGTGTCACCTCTAGCGCTTTATCTTCAGCATCCGCTAACAGTTGTAAGCGAACCGATTCTGCTTCTGCGGCAGTACGGTCAATGTCGTACAGGGTTGCAGAACCATCCCATAGCAATTGGGTGAGGGAAATCGTCGCTTCCTTTCTTGTTAGATCGGTATCGGGGCCGTTGTTTGGTGCAGGGTTTATGCCTTCGTAACCGATACCAGCATCAAGGTCGATACTGGGTTTGTACGCTCCTCCAGACGCATCATTACGTTTTCTTACGCTCACATATTCGTTGAAGATGCTTTTTATCTCTGGGTTTGTTGCCAAGGTAATAGCCACAGACTGCTCCAGAGTTTGAGCGGCGAGTGGTGTTGCAGCAACTAAGCAACACATGATGGATAATTTAAACAATTTCAAAGTAGCTCTCCTTCTACTTTCAATGTCTCATCCGTTTCCCAACCTACGTTTATCGCTGAATTGAGAGAAGGGTATTAAACGAAGCTTAGGACATTTGCAAAAAAATGCGAAGTTTGTTGGTTTTTTTTTTGAATGTAAGTCGCTATTGCTATTGACTAATTTGAAATTACCCTAACTTGCACCCTATTAGTGAGTTGATTATCAATAACCTCGCTACTAAATTTATTGTAGGAAATAGCCACAGCGCAGAGGGGCATTGAATCCGCGTTTGGCATGTTCTGGGCAGAAGTGGGAATATGGATATGGGAAATATCAACCTAAATATACTAGGCCTTGCTAGTGGGAGTGTCGTGCTCGACGCTCAAGGCCAAGTTAGACGTTTGTCTCCGGGCGAACAACCAGCTGCTAGCGATGTGATTATCAGTTTTGAAACTGGTGAAGAGAGCGTGCCAAGTGTTTCTGCACGTTTTGTCGATAACCAGGGTCAACAAAATGCACTAGATACTGATGATGCAATCGCTCAAGTTCAGCGTGCGATTGAAGATGGATTTGATCCAACGGAATTGGGAGATGAGTTTGATACTGCAGCGGGTGAGCAAGGTTCGAGTTTAACCAACAGCGGTAGGATTGAACGTACTGGGGCTGAAACTCAAGCTGCCACAAATTTTGAAACAGACGGATTTGAGTCGCAAGGATTGTCAGAAACTCAAAGTATTGCGCTTTTTGATATCATCGCTTTTGCGCTTATTTCTGGTGAAACTAACGTCATTGAGTTTGAACAGGATGAACCCATTGAGACTGGGGGCATGCTAACTAGTGACGATCCCGACATTACCTTTATTGGTAAAGAGGTCGTTGGAGACAATGAGCTAGGTACCTTTGTCGTCAATGAGGATGGTACTTGGACATTTGTCGCTAATAGTCCTTATGATGAACTTGCTGACGGCGAGCAGATTCAAGATACAACGACAGTGCAAACCTCTGATGGAGGAGAACAAGTCATTACAGTAACGATTATTGGTACTGATGATGCGGCTGTAGCTACTGATGGTTCAGGCAGTGTGACTGAGGACATTGATGTAGATGAAATCACTAACCAATTAGTGACGTCTGGTCAGATTGTAATTACAGATGTAGACAGCGACACCCCTACCTTTTCAGCTGACGGTGAGTTTAACCTCGTCGGTTCAACAAACGAATCGCAGCTAGGCGTATTGAGCATCGATCCCGATGGTGCTTGGACTTACGTAGTTAACAATGATGATGTTCAGTACTTGGATGACGATGAGTTCGTAACCGAGGTTTATACCGTGACAGCAAGTGACGGTACCACGAGCGAAGTGACCATTACTATCAACGGTGCAGATGACCCATCTGATATAACCGTTGGTGAAGGTGATTCAGACACAGGTGAAGTGACTGAGGATGTAGATGTTAACCAAGAAAGCAACAACTTAACAACCTCTGGAACGTTAACCATCACCGATGTAGACGACAACGACGTCGCTGCTTTTGAACCCACCGGAACGTTTAATCCAGAAGGCTCAACCAATGAGACAGCGCTGGGCATGTTGACCATTACCGATGATGGTGAATGGACATACGTAGTCAACAACGATGATGTGCAATATCTTGATGACGATGAGTTTGTCACCGAGGTGTATACAGTCACCGCGATTGATGGAACCACAAGTGAAGTGACCATCACCATTAACGGTGCCGATGACCCGTCTGAGATCACCGTTGGTGAAGGCGATTCTGACATGGGCGAGGTGACGGAAGATGTCGATGTTGATCCGGAAAGTAATGACTTGATGGCGACGGGAACACTGACGATTACTGATGTGGATGCTAACGATGTTGCGGCTTTTGAACCCAACGGAACGTTTAATCCAGAAGGTTCAACTAATGATACCGCGTTAGGTATGTTGACCATAACCGACGATGGAGCATGGACATACGTCGTAGACAACGACGATGTGCAATATCTTGATGACGATGAGTTCGTTACCGAGGTATACACTGTTACTGCGATAGACGGAACTACAAGTGAAGTGACCATCACCATCAACGGTGCCGATGATCCATCTGAGATAACCGTTGGTGAAGGTGATTCTGACATGGGTGAGGTGACGGAGGATGTCGATGTCGATCCTGAAAGCAATGACTTGATGGCGACGGGAACATTGACGATCACAGATGTTGACGCCAACGATGTCGCGGCTTTTGAACCCAACGGAACGTTTAATCCAGAAGGCTCAACCAATGATACCGCGTTAGGTATGTTGACCATAACCGATGATGGCGAATGGACGTACGTGGTAGATAACGATGATGTGCAATATCTCGATGACGATGAGTTCGTTACCGAGGTATACACTGTTACTGCCATTGACGGAACCACGAGCGAAGTGACCATCACCATTAACGGTGCAGATGATCCATCTGAGATCACCGTTGGAGAGGGTGATTCAGACATGGGTGAGGTGACGGAAGATGTTGATGTCGATCCTGCTACCAACGAGCTCTCGGTGTCTGGTACTTTAACGATTACTGATGTAGATACCAGCGACATGCCAGCCTTTAAACCCAATGGTGTGTTTACTCCGATTGGGTCTACTTATGCACTTGCTCTGGGTATGTTAACGATTACTCCGGAGGGGGCATGGAGTTATGTTGTTGATAATGATGCGGTTCAATACTTGAATGATGATGACGAGGTTATTGAGCGATATGTCGTAACCGCTATCGATGGTGTTGAGCATGTTATCGAGATAACAATCAATGGTGTCAACGATGCACCTGAAGCGACTAGCTTTACGGTGGTCAATGATGAGGATGCGATCATACCAATTCTTTTCGATTCTGAAGATGGTGGTATGCCAGATTACATCTCAGATGTGGAAGATGACCATGACGACATTCCACTTAATATTCGGATAGAAAGTTTGCCAACCAACGGCAGCCTTTTGTATACCGATGAAAATGGCGTCACGAGAGAAATCATGCAGTCTGATGTCGATAACGGTGTGTTGTTTGTTCCAAACAATATCAGCTTCGTTGCGGGGCCTGGAGAACCGTTTGAAATGGGCTTCAGTGGTGATCCAGACGATATGCCAGATCTCGTTGATGGTTTCTATAATTGGGGTGTCGCGGTATCACCAACTGAAAGGCTAATTACCTTAGCTAACGGAAATACCATTACGCTATCGATTGATGACAATAACGACAAACCCCTACAGCAGTATCAAGGTGAACAGCCTCATGTTGGTTATGGGATTGGTGATACTGATGGTAAAGGTATGAACATGCAGGAGACCTTGATCATCGACTTTACCAACAACCCACTTGATGTTGTTCATTTTGGATTAGATGGGTTGGGCGGAGAGTTCAATATGAATAGCAGTGTACATATTGAAGTGATTTATACCTTTGCTGACGGGACAACAGCTAGCGAGCAATACCAAAAAGATGAAGGCGATACAGGCAACCAGCAGATCCTGTACGAGTTCAGCTACTCGTCACCAAGTAATCCGATTGTTGGTATGGAGCTTTCATCTTCCGGTGGTAATTGGGAGTTGCGTTACGTACAAGGTAATGAAGCTGTAACCGATGACCCTCAATTTGACTATGTCGCAGTAGATTCAAATGGCGCTGAAAGTACAGTCGAAACGGTGACGGTTGATATTGAAGAACCACAACAATATAACGTGACTAGTGCTGCAAGCAACGAGCCTTTATTTGCGGGTTCGGGCAATGACTTACTGATTGGTGATGGCAATGACAACATTTTCACTTGGCTAGACTCTGCGCTCGATAACGGAACAGACATCATTAAGGACTTTGAACTTTACACTGGTGGTTCTGGTGACCTGATCGATCTCAATGACCTGCTTGAAGATCCTCAAGACGAAATTCAAATGGCTGAGCTACTTGATGCGATAGAGGTCTCTGTCGACGGCGAAGATATTGCGCTGTCCATCCCAATCAATGGAGGAGGCGATGTTCAAACTATCGTGGTTGAAGGGGTTGCGACTGAGTTAGGTGGTTCGGTTGATTTAGGGAATGATCTAGCTGTGCTGGGAGAGCTGATTAAAAATGATGCTGCCTAACTTGCTTGCTTAGCGAGTGTTTTAACTTAACTAAAAGCCCTCAATGCTGGGGGCTTTTCTGTGTCTTAAGTTTAGTCATGATTTTGTTGTGTCTGAGGGGGCAGGTTATAGGCAAAAAAAAGGTTCATCGCGGATTAGCGGGAACTAAAAACAAAAACGGTAGTAAGTGATATGGTTTAGTCGCCAAACAAAAATCATACACAAACTACCGTTTTCATGCCGAATCATACTTTCCTATCGTCATTCTGGGAAGGCTTTAAAATAGTAAAGTCTCACCAGACAGCATCACTTATTACACTAACTCTTAAACCGAACTCTGAGGCTAAATGCTTTTGCGGTCTTGAAGCCGAGGCTATCCATG
>NZ_JAKEUO010000029.1 GCF_022397915.1 Vibrio sp. Isolate34
CCGTAGGCATTATGCGGTATTAGCCATCGTTTCCAATGGTTATCCCCCACATCAAGGCAATTTCCTAGGCATTACTCACCCGTCCGCCGCTCGACGCCCATTAACGCACCCGAAGGATTGTTAGTGTCGTTTCCGCTCGACTTGCATGTGTTAGGCCTGCCGCCAGCGTTCAATCTGAGCCATGATCAAACTCTTCAATTTAAGATTTTGTGACTCAACGAATACTGACTTCAAAACTACTATGTAATTCTAAAGCTATTACCATTCCAACAGAATGATAATGAATTGACTGTGCCAAATAACCCCTCTCTATAAAGAAAGTAATTATTCGTATTGGTCACTCAGTTCATTGAAATCATTTTGATTCCGAAGAATCTGTTTTATCTAACGATAAAACGTTTTGATATTCATCAACGAGTGCCCACACAGATTGATAGGTTTAAATTGTTAAAGAGCTTTACTTCTTGAGCGTTCCTTTTAAGTAAGGAGCCTCTCGAAGTGGACGGCCATTCTAGCGAATTAACATTCAGTGTCAAACACTTTTTGAAAATTAATTTTTTGTCGCTTTCCGTCTTACTGATTCTTGCTGAAGCCTTGTGGCGTCTGCCGTCTCAGTGGGGTCGCATTATAGGGAACCCTCTCAGGTTAGCAACTACTTTTTCATAAAAAATGAATAAATAGAGGTTAACTGCCTAATAGTTCACCTAAACGTAAAAAAGAGAGCATTTCTGCTCTCTTTTTACTCAAAATCTAAGAGTATTATTAGATAAAGGCGTAAGCATCAGCGTACATATGGTCACGCTTTGCTTCTTTATTCTGAGTAAATAGGTCTCTTGCAGCACCTGCCATTTCAAAACGACCTGCAATATAGATATCGAAATCAGCCAGTGATTCGAAACTTTGCGTAATTGCTTCAAGCACATTACCAGTTTGGCCGTGCCATACTTCAGGTGCTTCTTCTACTACTGGTACAAAGTGCACATTGCTGTGCTTTTCTGCGATACCTACTAGCTCTTCTTTTGCATATAGCTGGCACTCGTCTTTTGCGCCCCAGTATAAGTGAATCTCTTTTTTGCTGTTTTGCGCGATACAGTGATCTAGGATTGAACGTACATAGCTAAAACCAGTGCCACCAGCAATCAATAATAGAGGGCGTTCGCTTTCTTCTTTAATCCACGCATCACCGTGTGGTGCATCAATAGCGATATCGCCATCTTCAGCTTGCGCTTTTTTCATCGCCTCAACTACTTCTAATGCGTAAGCATTGTGCTCAGCGGCACCAATGTGTAACTCAAGCTCACCTTCATGGCGGCATGGGCTGCTTGCAATAGAGAATGGACGTTTATCTTTCTCGCCCATTTCAACCATCAGGTACTGACCCGCTTTAAAAGCAACAGGTGTTTCTGGGTGAAGTAGGATTTGGTAAGTGTTACAAGCCAAAGGCTCGATAGACTTCACTTTACATTTAATAGTCATGTTCTTCCTCTTACTAACCCTTAATCGGCAAAGGTTAGAACTAAATTACTTTCTGCAAATGCTTGGCAAGCGAAAATCCAGCCCTGTTCCTGCTCTTTCTCTGTGAGCATGGGTTCAAGGTGGTAACTCACTTGTCCTTCTAACTTTTTGCACATACACATCGCGCATGCGCCAACTTGGCAACGGTTTGGAAAATAGATATCGCTGTTGAGCGCAGCATCCAAGACCGTTTGTCCTTTTTCTACTGTGAAACTGATGTTTTCTGGATATAAGACTACTTGGTAGCTCATGAAATTCCTAGTTGTTCCCAGATGCTATCAATCTTTTTAACGACATCAGGATCTTTTGTGATAGGAACGCCCCACTCGCGAAGACATTCGCCTTCCCATTTATTGGTCGCATCTAGTCCCATTTTGGAGTGTCCAGTTTCGTTCTGTAGGAACAATGTATCTCTTGCCGGATCCATTCTGGTGGTTACCGCCCAAATGATGTCATTCCAGTCACTCACGTTGACATCACCATCACACACGATAACAAACTTGTTCTCATCAAATTGAGACCAAACCGCTTCCATGATTTTCTTACCATTACCTGCAGCTTGCTTATCAATAGACACCACAACCATGCTGGCGTTGTCGTTCTGTAGCTGGATATCAATAATTTCAGGGTGAGCCTTAGTTAATTCAGCCAGGCTACCTTCGATATGTTCACTACTTACAGGCGCAGATTCGACGTCTGGCGATAGCGCTAACTCCGCATCCCACTTCTTGGTGATGTCTAGGCCCATCTTAGAGCCCAGTCCAACCACTGGTGATGCAAAATCTAACGAATCGATAGGTGTGTTCTCAATCATCAAGCTATCACGAGACGGATCCATGTGTTCACACATCGCAGCCGTTACTTGAGACCAATCACGTGCGTTTACATCCTCGTCGCACACCAATACAAATTTGGTGTACATGAATTGACGCAAGAAAGACCATACACCCATCATCACGCGCTTAGCGTGACCTGGGTATTGCTTCTTCATTGTCACTACCGCCATTCGGTACGAACAACCTTCAGGTGGCAAGTAGAAGTCTTCTATCTCTGGGAACTGCTTTTGAAGAATAGGAACAAACACTTCATTTAGTGCAACACCCAGTACCGCAGGCTCATCAGGCGGACGGCCAGTATAAGTGCTGTGATAGATAGGGTTTTCGCGCATGGTTACATGAGTAATCGTAAATACGTGGTGCTTTTCTTTCTCGTTGTAGTAACCCGTGTGGTCTCCGTATGGGCCTTCGTCCGCGAACTCATTCGGGTCGATGTAGCCTTCCATTACGATTTCCGCACTTGCTGGTACCTCTAAGTCATTACTGATTGATTTAACGACCTCAGTTTTACTACCACGCAGCAAGCCTGCAAACGCGTATTCCGATAAGGTATCTGGTACTGGTGTCACCGCGCCAAGAATGGTGGCAGGGTCTGCACCAAACGCAACAGATACTGGGAATGGTTTACCAGGGTTGGTCTCCATCCAGTCGCGCAGATCAAGCGCTCCACCGCGGTGGGCTAACCAACGCATGATGATTTTATTCTTACCGATCTTTTGCTGACGATAGATGCCTAAGTTTTGGCGTTTTTTGTTTGGACCACGAGTAACCGTTAAACCCCATGTTAGCAATGGTGCGACATCGTCGGCCCAACAGCTCATCACCGGAATTTTATCTAGGTCGACGTCATCACCTTGCCATACCACTTGTTGGCAAGCCGCTTTACGAAGGCGTTTAGCTGGCATGTTTAAGACTTGCTTAAACACTGGCAGTTTATCGATAGCGTCTTTAAAACCTTTTGGTGGCTCAGGCTCTTTTAGGTAGGCAAGTAGCTTGCCCACTTCACGTAGCTCTTTTACATCCTGACGCCCCATACCAATAGCAACACGATTAGGTGTACCAAATAGGTTAGTCAAAACAGGCATGTCATAGCCTACTGGGTTTTCAAACAATAGAGCCGGGCCACCAGCACGTAGAGTACGGTCGCTAATCTCGGTCATTTCATAGTCTGGGTCGACTGGGTGAGAGATGCGTTTCAACTGACCAATACTTTCAAGATGGTCGATAAAATCACGTAAACCTTTAAAACTCATAGGACTTCTACATGCTGATTATTCTGCGCTCAGTATATCAAAAAGGGTGACACTGAGATCCCCCTTTTTAATGTGGTTATTGAGAGCCAAAATCCACTTTACGGTAATGCTTGCTCGATCAAAGAACTCTTCACCTGAGGGTTATCATTCACGAGATCTTGTAACCATCCAGTATGACCTTGTTTTGCTAATTCACGGGCAACCAAAGACGCTTCATCGGCAATCGCCATTCTAGAGACCAAGAACTGCTTCACCTCATCCGATAATGGATTCACTTTGGTGAGCAAGGTGATCGCTTCATCTTTCAAACGTGGATTCTTAGTTGCAGCCATAACCTGCTCAAGTGCGAATGCTTGCTTGGTTTCAGCAAGGCGAACCAATTCAGCTTGGCTGTGATAATCCGCCTTCATACGCCATAGGATCTTGTAGACCTCAGGATCTTCACTCACCTGTGCTAATCGAACCACCACCTCGGAGGACGGTAGCCAACTTACAATCGACGACGTGGTAAGTTGTTTGGTTAGGTAATCAACCGCTTCAGGCGACAAGCTGTCTAGCTCTCGGATTAGCAGCGCTTCTCGAGTCTGGACTTGGTGTTCAGAGCCAGATAACCACTCTTTCAGGTTGAGATCTTGTTTCTCCGCATCAAGAACAAATACCAATGTCTTTTGGTCTTGGCGCCACTGCTTAATGAGTCGGTTAGCAATCGAAGGGTAATTAAAGGCAGGTACCGTAAACTCATAGCCATCGCCACGCTCTAACACTTGATAAGTTGGCGTGATAGCAAGTTGCTGCTCAATGAAGATAGACATCTTGGGCGTGAGTACGATTTTTTGCTGTTCGAGCTTCTTCAAGAGTTGGTAACGAGCCACCTCTTGTTGGGGAAATGTCAGGCGCTCAAGTGCAAAGCGTAGCGAATTCACTTCGTCACGCACGACAAACTCGAGCAATTCAGCAGTTTTCAGTTTTACTTGATCATTCTCAAGCCAAGACTCTACTGTAGTTGGAGACATCTCGGTAGCATAGCTGATGCCGACCGGTGAAAATAACAGTGAAGTAGACAGGAGTAATGATGACAACAGTCCATGTTGCATTTTAACTTCCTTGTAACACTTTTGGTCATTCTGCAAGCTGTCGCTACAAAATGCAAATAAAAAGCGCCACCCGAAGGCAGCGCTTTTTAATAACTATCAGCTAATCAATATTACTGACGACGCATTGCGTCAAAGAACTCATCGTTCGTTTTCGTCATTGCTAGCTTGTCGATAAGGAATTCCATTGCGTCAATTTCGCCCATTGGGTGAACAATCTTACGCAGAATCCACATCTTCTGTAGTTCATCGTTCTTCGTAAGAAGCTCTTCACGACGAGTACCAGAGCGGTTGAAATCAATCGCAGGGAATACACGTTTTTCAGCAATCTTACGGTTAAGGTGCAGTTCCATGTTACCTGTACCTTTGAATTCTTCGTAGATAACTTCATCCATCTTAGAACCAGTATCAACCAGTGCTGTAGCGATGATCGTTAAGCTACCGCCTTCTTCTACGTTACGTGCCGCACCGAAGAAACGCTTAGGACGGTGAAGTGCGTTAGCGTCTACACCACCAGTAAGAACTTTACCTGATGAAGGAATCACGGTGTTGTAAGCACGAGCTAGACGAGTAATAGAATCCAGAAGGATAACTACGTCTTTCTTGTGTTCAACAAGGCGTTTCGCTTTCTCGATAACCATTTCTGCTACTTGTACGTGGCGAGATGCTGGCTCATCGAATGTTGAAGCAACTACTTCACCTTTAACTAGGCGCTGCATTTCTGTTACTTCTTCTGGACGCTCATCGATCAGAAGAACCATCAGTTCACATTCAGGGTGATTGTGAGCGATGCTCTGAGCGATGTTCTGAAGAAGCATTGTTTTACCCGCTTTTGGCGGAGCAACAATCAGACCACGCTGACCTTTACCAATTGGAGACGCAAGGTCAAGAATACGAGCCGTAATATCTTCAGTCGCACCGTTACCACGTTCCATCACCATACGTTCGTTGGCGTGAAGAGGAGTAAGGTTTTCGAAAAGAATCTTGTTACGAGCGTTATCTGGCTTATCGTAGTTAACAGTGTTTACTTTTAGCAGTGCAAAGTAACGTTCACCGTCTTTAGGTGGACGAATCTTACCGCCAATTGAATCACCAGTACGTAAGTTAAAACGACGAATTTGGCTTGGAGATACGTAGATATCATCAGGGCCAGCTAGGTATGAGCTGTCAGCACTACGTAGGAAACCAAAACCGTCTTGAAGAATTTCTAGAACACCATCACCAAAGATGTCTTCACCACTTTTTGCATGTGCTTTAAGGATGGAGAAGATAATGTCTTGTTTTCTTAGGCGAGCTTGATTCTCAAGACCTAAGCTTTCGCTAAGTTTAACAAGCTCAGACACAGGTCTGTTCTTCAGTTCAGTAAGATTCATAGTGGTGGAAGTTTGTTTAGTCAAAATAGGATCTGTTTTCTTAAGTTAAGAAGGAGTTGGTCACAGGATCGACCAAGAAGAGAAATTCGTTCAATTAACGTGCGATAAATTAGCACTAAAACTAAGACTAGTCCATAGCTTAGAAAAAACAAAACCGCGCATTTGTTAACTGCACGGTTTCTTTTCAAATGCTGACCTAATTAAAGGTTAGCGTCTAAGAACTCTTTAAGTTGAGTTTTAGATAATGCACCAACTTTAGTCGCTGCTACGCCGCCATCTTTGAAAAGAAGTAGCGTTGGAATGCCGCGAATACCAAACTTTGGTGGTGTTCCAGCATTTTGGTCGATATTAAGTTTACCGATAGTGAGCTTGCATTCGTACTCGTCTGCGATTTCATCAAGAATCGGGGCAATCATCTTACAAGGACCACACCATTCAGCCCAAAAATCAACAAGAACCGGGCCTGCAGCATTGATTACATCGTTATCAAAACCGTCATCAGTTAGCTGCAAAATCTTATCACTCATCTTCCACTCCAATGTATTTTTTAGAACTGGTTGGATGATAACCAGTAAATAGATGCCCTATTGGAATGTATTTACTTTCGTATTGCAAGCTTAAGCTGATATTCTATAGCAATGAAAAAGACGCATATCACAGAGCAAAAGTTCGCCGACTTGGATTTACTTCCGCAAGTCATTGAAGGATTGGAGAAAAAAGGGTTCGATTATTGTACCCCGATCCAAGCCTTGGCGCTCCCGGTACTGCTCACCGGCCAAGACATTGCAGGCCAGGCCCAAACGGGTACTGGTAAAACGCTTGCGTTTCTTACTGCTACTTTCAACCACCTGCTAAAAACACCTGAGCATGAAGGGCGTAAGCCTAACCAGCCACGTGCAATTATTATGGCACCAACGCGTGAACTCGCGATTCAGATCTACAACGATGCTGATTCTCTAGTTGCAAGCACAGGTATCAAAGCAGCATTAGCTTACGGTGGCGAAAGCTACGACAAGCAGCTAGGTAAAATCGAAGAAGGCGCAGATATCTTAATTGGTACTACTGGCCGTATCATCGACTTCTACAAGCAGAAGGTATTTAACCTTAACCACATTCAAGCTGTTGTTCTTGACGAAGCTGATCGCATGTTCGATCTTGGTTTCATCAAAGACATCCGCTTCTTGTTCCGCCGTATGCCTGAGCCAAAAGATCGCCTGAACATGCTGTTCTCTGCGACGCTTTCTTACCGCGTACAAGAGCTAGCGTTCGAACACATGCACAATCCAGAGCATGTTGTTGTTGAGCCAGAGCGTAAAACAGGTCACCGCATCAAAGAAGAGCTGTTCTACCCTTCAAACGAACACAAAATGGCACTACTGCAGACGCTAGTTGAAGAAGAATGGCCAGAACGCGCTATCATCTTCGCTAACACTAAGCACAAGTGTGAGTCTGTTTGGGGTCACCTAGCAGCAGATGGTCACCGTGTTGGCCTGCTAACTGGCGATGTTCCCCAGAAGAAACGTGAAAAGATTCTTGAGCAATTCACTAAAGGTGATGTTGACCTACTTGTCGCAACCGACGTTGCAGCACGTGGCCTACACATTCCTCAAGTAACACACGTATTCAACTTCGACCTACCAGACGATTGTGAAGACTACGTTCACCGTATCGGCCGTACAGGTCGTGCTGGCGCAAGTGGTCACTCGATCAGCTTTGCTTGTGAAGATTACGCAATCAACTTGCCGCCTATCGAAGAATACATTGAGCACGCTATCCCTGTGTCTGACTATGACTCTTCTGCACTACTAGAAGATCTACCAGCACCATTGCGCTTACGTACACGTAACCCGCAACAGCGTCGTTCAAACAACAATGGCCCACGCAACGGTAACCGTAAACCAAACCAGAACCGTCGCCCACGCCAACCGCGTCATAACAAGGAAGCTTAGTCGCTTATGAGTCAAACAGTGTCACCACCGCTTTACGCTGCAATCGACCTCGGGTCGAACAGTTTTCATATGCTCGTTGTGCGTCATATCGATGGCAGCGTACAAACCATGGCTAAAATTAAGCGCAAAGTGCGTTTAGCTGCAGGCTTAGATGAAAATAATGCGCTTAGTACTGAAGCCATGCAGCGCGGTTGGGACTGTTTGAGTCTCTTTGCAGAGCGACTGCAAGATATTCCGAAAGAAAATATCCGCATTGTAGGTACAGCGACCCTACGTACTGCTATCAATGTGGATATATTTCTAGAGAAAGCGAACCAGATTCTTGGTTACGACATCAATGTTATCTCTGGTGAAGAAGAAGCTGCGACTATTTATAAGGGCGTGGCACATACTTCAGGTGGCAGCGGCCGCCGACTGGTAGTAGATATTGGTGGCGCAAGTACCGAGATGATCATCGGTGAAGGCTTCTCGGCGAAAGCACTGACCAGCTTAAAAATGGGCTGTGTTACTTGGCTTGAACGCCACTTTAAAGATCGCCAATTAACCGCAACCAACTTTAACAATGCCATTGAAGCGGCAAAGTCGACGTTGGCTCCGATTCTAGATAGTTACACCGATATCGGATGGGATGTGTGTGTTGGCGCCAGTGGTACCGTTCAGGCACTGCAAGAAATTATGTTAGCGCAAGGCATGGATGAGGTTATTACTCATGCCAAACTTAAGCGCCTACAGAAACAAGCGATGATCACAGAGCGCTTGGAAGAGCTAGAAATAGAAGGGCTAACCCTTGAACGCGCATTAGTGTTCCCAAGTGGCCTTTCTATTCTTATTGCGATTTTTGAGCTGCTTGAAATCGATTCAATGACACTCGCTGGCGGCGCACTCCGTGAAGGTCTCGCCTACGAGATGGTTAATGAGCTGCGCCAAGACGATATCCGTGCACGTACCGTCAAGAGCGTACAATCACGCTACCAGATGGACGTAAGCTACGGTGAACAAGTGGCTGTCGTGGCACAGACCCTGCTAGATCAAGCCGGCGGAGAAGCTTGGGTGTCAGAACCTCAAGCAAGCGTTTTATTACAAACCGCAGCCAAGCTTCACGAAATTGGTTTAACCATCGATTTCAAAAAAGGCGGTGAGCACAGCGCTTACCTGCTGCAGAACTTAGACCTGCCTGGCTTCACTCGAGCGCAAAAGCACTACTTGGGTGAGTTAACTCGTCGCTACCGTGAACAGTTAACCTCACTACCAGAGCAACACGCTATCTCAGGCACCAGCAGCAAGCGTATCTTACGTATTCTGCGTTTGGCTATTTTGTTGACTCACCGTCGCAATCCAGCGCTAGAGCCTGAGTTTAAGCTTGCAACCGATGGTAACAATCTGACATTGACGCTTTCTAAGCAATGGCTAGCAGACAACCCGCTGACCGCCGCTGAACTAGAGATCGAATCGAATAGACAAACCGATATTGGCTGGCCATTGAATATTGAATGCCTCTGATATTAGTATCTGACGCTAGAAATTAAAAAAGCCCAAGTTAGTCTACTAACTTGGGCTTTTTCCTATCGCTGCATTAATGCTTTGCGTTACAAATCTAAACTTAAGCGTTAACACCTGTCGCTTTAAAGTCAGGGTTCACAGCGGTTAACTTCTTAACCACGTAATTTAGAAGCACACCGTACATTGGCACAAACAGACCTAAGCTGATGATAAGTTTGAATCCGTAATCAACCAACGCAATTTCAGTCCAGTGCTCAGCCATGAATGGATCTGGGCTTTGGTAGAAAGCAATCGCAAAGAACGCAATGGTATCAATGGCATTACCGAATAGCGTTGAACACGTTGGGGCTACCCACCACTGTTTAAGCTGACGTAAACGGTTGAAAACATGCACATCTAAGATCTGGCCAAGCAGATAAGCCATGAAACTTGCCGCAGCGATACGTGCAACAAACAAGTTAAACTCGCCGAGTTGGTTAAAGCCTTGGAATGAACCTTCGAAGAACACCACTGACAAAAAGTAAGAAACGGCCAGTGCAGGTAGCATCACTAAGAAAATGATTTTACGAGCAAGCTGCGCACCAAAAATGCGAACAGTCAGATCAGTCGCTAGGAAGATAAACGGGAAAGTGAAAGCACCCCAAGTGGTGTGCATACCGAAGACGGTAAAAGGGAGCTGAACCAAATAATTGCTTGATGCAATAATGATCAAATGGAACAAAACTAATAGTGCTAGGGCTTTGCGCTGTTGCGCAGGGGTAAAGTTACTCATGCTGTACCTTTTTAGTTTGGTTTGGGGGTGAGGGAACCCAAATCGAGTCATTTCTTCGAATAAACTAAGAAAGCTCTTACCAATAATGTGAATTAAGAATGTTTCTATAATTTGCTCTATCGAGCGGCGGGCGATTATACATTAATCAATATTGGCTGCAATGGTGAGAACAAACGCAAACGTTTATTCTCACTTTTATTGGTGAATAGCGTTAGAAACTATGTTTTAAAAGCCAGGTTTAAAAGCTACATTTAGAAGCGGTGCTAAAAGTTAAAAACCGCGCTTAAAAAGCGCCGCGAGATAATCAAACTCTTCTCGGCTCTCTTCTGCGTTCAACGACTCAAACCAGATTGATTCGCTGTAATGTTCAGACTTTAAAAACATCCGACAATCTTCAAAATCGATCAACCAAGAGTGCATGTCGGCGTCCCATTGCTTTTCAATTACAGAAGCAGACAACAATGCCACCAGCTTTTCACCTAACACTTCGTAAGAATCAAAATCAAAACTTGGAGACGTAATCAATAAACGCCCTTCCTCAGCCAAATACTCTCTTAAGCCAAATTCTGTTTGTGTTGTCATGTCCCTATCAACCTTATTCTTTTTCTATGATCTCGTCGCTTTTAGAGGCTAAGCGACTCTGCAAATTAACCGTGTGTCGTGATGTGTTCTTGAATCAAATCTAAGAATGGGTCTGCGTACTTATCAAGTTTACGTTGACCAACACCGTTAACCGCCAACATCTCACCGTATGAGGTAGGCAATACTTCAGCCATATCAATCAAGGTCGCATCACTGAATACCACATAAGGTGGTAAACCATCTTCATCAGCAATCGACTTCCGTAGCTTACGCAGTTTGGCAAACAGCTTCTTATCGTAGTTCTTGCTGCTGAGTTTATCGGACTTAGCACTGCGCACCGCCGTATCCAAACGAGGCACAGCCAATTCCAAAGACATCTCACCACGCAGTAGCGGACGTGCTTCTTCTGTTAGCTGTAATGTCGAATTACGGGTGATGTTCTGGAACAGCAAACCTTTGTGAATCAGCTGACGGAAGATACTGATCCAGTAATCATGGCTGTGGTCGCGGCCAATACCGTAAGTAGACAGCTTATCGTGACCATTATCGCGCACACGGATGTTCTGCATGCCACGCATCACTTCAACTACGTAGCCCATACCAAATGACTGATTGACACGGTACACACAAGACAACGCCTTCTGCGCCTCTTGGGTCGCATCAAAGTGTTTTGGCGGATCCAAACAGATATCGCAGTTACCACATTGTTTCTCACGATATTCGCCAAAGTAGTTGAGCAGCACCTGACGACGACAGGTTTGCGCTTCAGCAAAGGCACTCATCGCGTTTAGCTTGTGCATCTCGACCTGTTTTTGAGGGCCTTCTTCTTTCTCATCCAGCATACGACGCAACCAACCCATATCAGCCGGGTCAAACAGCATCATGGCTTCAGCAGGCAAACCATCACGACCAGCACGGCCAGTCTCTTGATAGTAAGACTCGATGTTACGTGGAATATCAAAGTGCACCACAAAACGAACGTTGGGTTTGTTGATGCCCATACCAAACGCTACGGTCGCGACAACAATCTGGATATCATCACGTTGGAAGGCTTCTTGAACGTAAGCACGCTCATCAGTGTCCATGCCAGCGTGATAACCCGCGGCGCGAATACCGTTATTGCACAGCTTCTCGGTCACCATTTCTACTTTCTTGCGACTACCGCAATAGATGATGCCGCAATTGCCCTTTTGTGTTTCTAAGTAGCGAACCACCTGTGACACGGGCTTATGCTTCTCAACTAGGTTATAGCGAATGTTAGGACGATCAAAACTACCCAAGTAGGTATGTGGATCCACCAGCTGCAGGCGCGAGATAATATCTTTACGTGTTGCATCGTCGGCGGTTGCCGTTAGCGCCATATAAGGCACATGCGGGAAATACTGTTTAAGTTGGCCTAATGATGCGTATTCCGGACGGAAGTCATGCCCCCATTGAGAGATACAGTGCGCTTCATCCACCGCAATCATCGAAAGCGGTAAACCTTGAAGACGTTCGATAAAATCGCGCATCAACACACGCTCTGGCGACACATAGACCATCTTCAATTGGCCCGAATTCATGCGATTAAACACACTCATCAGTTGGTCACGTGGCATTGAAGAGTTAATGCACTCAGCCGCGACACCGTTCGCCTTCAGTTGGTCGACTTGGTCTTTCATCAGCGAGATCAGCGGTGAGATAACCAGAGTGAGCCCTTCACGAACCAAAGCTGGAATCTGGTAACACAGTGACTTACCACCACCGGTTGGCATAATCACCAAGCTGTCTCTGCCTTCAACGGCCAGATCAATGACCTCTTGCTGACCATCGCGAAAGCTTTGATAGCCAAACACATCTTGGAGGATGTTTTGCGCATCATTCGCGGGAGTCGGTATTTGCTCAGCAATCAGAGTGGCGGTCATTATGGTTCCTAATCGAGGTATGAAATCAGCAAGCATCATTCGCAAGCAAGTCGCACATTGTAGAGGGGAACGCTGGCGAATTAAACCGCAAATTGTTAGGTGAAAAGGGTTAACGCTCCTATACTGACCAACTCTCTTATAAATCTTATTAATAAGCACTCAGTGCTAGAGAAAGATGCATGACACAAGAAGAACAACAACGTACGCGCCAAGGAATTTTGCTTGCAGTTGGTGCCTACACGATGTGGGGTATCGCCCCTATATATTTCAAATCTTTAAGTGAAGTTTCCCCATTTGAGATTCTCAGCCACCGTGTAGTATGGTCTTTTTTCCTACTCGCTTTTTTACTACACGTTAGTCGCAGTTGGCGTAAAGTGCGCGACACCCTAACCTCAAAGCCAAAAATGCTCTATTTGGTGGCGACCTCTATCTTGGTGGGTGCTAACTGGCTGATCTTTATCTGGGCGGTAAACTCCAATCACATGCTCGATGCCAGTTTGGGGTATTACATCAATCCACTGATTAACGTATTGCTCGGGATGTTGTTCCTTGGCGAGCGTTTACGTAAGCTTCAATGGTTTGCGGTCGCCCTTGCGGCAATTGGCGTGATCATTCAATTGATCGCGTTTGGCTCTGTGCCAATTGTTGCGATTGCCCTAGCCTTCAGTTTCGGTTTCTATGGTCTATTGCGTAAAAAAGTTAGCTTAGAAGCGCAAACGGGCCTATTCATTGAAACATTAGTGATGCTGCCTATCGCCGCAACATACTTGTTGTTTATCGCAGACAGTCCAACTTCAGATTTCTCGATGAACCCGATGCAGCTTAACCTATTACTGATTGCAGCAGGTGTTATCACCACGGTTCCGTTGCTTTGTTTTACTGGTGCAGCAACCCGCTTGAAGCTATCGACACTCGGCTTCTTCCAGTACATAGGCCCGAGCTTGATGTTCTTGTTGGCGGTCCTTATCTATGGTGAAGCCTTTACCAGTGACAAAGCGATCACCTTCGCCTTCATCTGGGGCGCTCTGGTTATCTTTAGCTTTGATGGCCTGCGTCACAGCAAAAAGAACAAGCGCGCGAAACAGTAGCACTGATCGTTTTTTACAAGACAATCTATAAATACAGAGATAAGCTTGGTTGAATTGATGATAATTTAACCAAGCTTTTTTATGCCATGGATAAAGTCCACTACTACTCGACACCTAGCCAAGATATCAGCCTGATCCAAGCTCAATACCAAGAGTTTGCCTTTCAGCGCCACTATCATTTGGACTTTCACATCGGCCTAATCACTCAGGGTCAGCAAAAGTTTGTCTATAAAGGGACAAGCTACCACGCTGGTGCTGGACAAGTGGTGATGATGCCACCTGATGAACTGCATGACGGCCATTCAAAGCTAGAATCTGGATACCAAGTGAGTGTATTTGCTGTGTCGCCGCAATGGCTGGGCGATCTTGCCGATCACAGAGAAAATGGTCACGCGTTAAGCTTTTCCGAGTTGATCCTCTCCGATCAAGCGACTTTTTTACAATTGTGCAACCTTCATGGGCTGCTTATCAATCCAAACATCAGTCAACTCGCTCAAGATTGCCTACCGTTCGAAGGTTTTTCGACAATAGTTGATCGTTACGCGCAGTTTGGATCGAAAACTCAGGTGCAACTTGGTACTCAGTCGGTTAACACGCTCAAAGACTATTTGATGGCAAACCTCGACCAACCGGTACGCCTAGAGCAGCTGTCTGAACTGTGCGATCTCACCACCACACAGTTTCAGCGCCATTTTAAAAACAAGATGGGCATTACCCCTTATGCTTGGCTAAGCCGTTTACGTATGGAACAAGGCATGCGACTGATTAAGTCAGGTGTGGGCGGAACCGAGGTCGCTCATCAAGTGGGATTTTACGATCAAGCCCATTTCTCAAAGGCATTTAAGACCGCATTTGGTGTTTCCCCGTCGAAAATTAACTAAGTGTTGATAATTTACAATTGAGAGATTCGAAATCACGGTAAGCTGCGCTCAACAACTCTCAACAGAACAACCCAGTTATTGGAACAGATATGAATGAAGTCACCATATTAGTCACCCTCGCCTCTATCCACTTTATTGCCTTGATGAGCCCAGGCCCTGACTTTGCCCTTGTGGTACAAAACGCAACACGCCACGGACGACAAACTGGCTTATACATTGCTCTGGGATTATCTTGCGGGATCTTGCTGCATTCGCTTCTAAGTTTAACGGGTATCAGCTATCTGGTTCATCAGCACCCAACTCTTTTCGCCACCATACAGTTAGCTGGCGGTAGCTACTTGCTATATCTCGGTGTTGGTGCACTAAAAGCAACTTGGCAGATCATTACTCATCACGAAGATGAGACCAATCCTGTCGATTCAAAGGATCTGATTCTCACCAATAAACGTCAGGCCTTTTCGAAAGGGTTTGCGACTAACATCTTAAACCCAAAGGCCTTAGTGTTTTTCATCAGTTTGATGTCGAGCTTAGTTCCTGCAGACATGTCGCTGTCAGGCAAAGGCCTTGCTTTGATCATCCTATTTGGCCTTTCACTATTCTGGTTCTCGCTATTGGCGTGGATGCTTTCGACTAAAACCCTACAGAAGAAGCTTAGCGAAGCAACAGTCTACATTGATGGCCTGTGTGGCGTACTATTCAGCATTATTGGCCTGAGTATTCTTTGGCAGTCGCTGTCTGGTTTAATCGCTTAAATTCGAATCAATATTACAATTCGTTAACAACGCACTGGCTATCTTATCTTTCCACTGCCAATCTAGCTCTGCATATGAAAAGGAGAAGATCATGCAGTGGAAAACAAAACTAACAACCCTCGCCACTTCTACCCTACTTTTTGCCTCTCACGTCAGTTGGGCAAATCAAGCTGCCGATTCCGTCGCTCCAGAACAAAGTAGTGGTTTAGAAACCAAACAACTCGTTAAAGCCAACGATTGGATGGTCACCGCCGCCAACCCACTGGCAACCCAAGCGGGCGCTGATGTACTTGCTCGTGGTGGTAACGCGATTGATGCCATGGTTGCCGTGCAACTGATGCTTGGCTTAGTGGAACCTCAATCATCAGGTATTGGTGGTGGCGCGTTCCTTGTTTATTTTGATGGCAAGGACAAGCAACTCAAAACCTACGATGGTCGTGAAACTGCACCACTTGATGCCACACCACGTCTGTTCCAAGACGAAAACGGACAACCGCTTAAGTTTTATGATGCAGTGGTTGGTGGTCGCTCTGTAGCGACACCGGGCACAGTCCAACTGCTGTGGGACACTCACCAAAAATACGGCAAGTTAGAGTGGGCATCCCTAATCAAACCTATCGCGCAACTGGCTGAAAAAGGTTTTACCATCAGCCCACGTTTAGCGACCTTGATTGAAAATGACCAAGAGCGACTAAGCCGCTTTACCACCACCAAGGCCTACTTCTTTAATGCCGATGGCAGCCCAAAAACCGCAGGTACGCTACTTAAGAACCCAGAATACGCGGCAACGTTAAACGCTATCTCAAAAGATGGTGCTAAGGCTTTCTATCAAGGCGAAATTTCCGCTGACATCATCAATACAGTTCAAACCGCCAAAGGTAATCCTGGCGTATTGGCACAGAAAGACTTCGATGCGTATTCAATTAAGCAACGTGAACCGGTTTGTTCCGCGTATGAGAGTTACGATATATGCGGCATGGGACCACCGAGTTCAGGTGCATTAACGGTTGGGCAGATCTTAGCGATGACCGAACAGTTTGATCTTAAATCATGGGGGCCAAACGACGCGAGATCTTGGCAAGTGTTAGCGGACGCTTCTCGTCTAGCTTTTGCAGACCGTGGTATGTACATGGCAGACCAAGATTACGTTCCGATGCCAACCCAAGGGTTAGTGAATACTGACTATTTGCAGGAACGTGCCCAGTTAATTACTGCTGGAAAGGCACTAGACAGTGCACCATCAGGCACCCCACCGTGGGATCACGCCATGCTGCGCAGCCAAGATGTGTCTATTGAACTGCCTTCCACCAGCCACTTCAATATTGTCGATAGCGATGGCAATGTCGTATCGATGACCACCACCATTGAGAACGCATTTGGCTCACGCCTGATGGTAAGAGGCTTCCTACTCAACAACGAACTGACCGACTTCTCATTCAAGACTCATAACGATGGCAAGCCTATCGCGAACCGACTTGAACCGGGTAAACGTCCACGTTCCTCAATGGCACCGACCATCATCATGCAAGACGACAAACCTTACATGGCGATCGGTTCTCCGGGTGGCAGTCGTATCATAGGTTATGTGGCACAAGCTATTATTGCCCACACCCAATGGGACATGGATATCCAACAAGCGATCAATCAACCACACTTCCTAAACCGTTTCGGAACTTTAGATTTGGAAAAAGGAACCTCGGCGGAAAACTTCAAACCTGAGCTAGAAAAGATGGGATTTGAGGTCAACGTTCGCGATCTTAACTCGGGTTTACACGCTATTCGCATCACAAAAGATTGTCTAGAAGGTGCTGCAGACCCTCGTCGTGAAGGTGCCGCTATCGGCCAATAAGGGAAAATACTCCCTTTTTACTCCCTGCCTTGTGCGAAATCTCTCACAAGGCAGTGAGTAAATATCGATATTTAACTGCGAAATTAAGCACCTAGATATTGTAACCAATTGAAATTAAACAATACGTACATTTATCATTCAAATAATTATATAGAAATTCGCTTATGCACCATTGCTGATAAATAAGGAATCGGTAATATGAATGGTGTCGGAAGGATGCTGACACGGAACAGGAAACGCCAAGGACTTGGTTATCTTCAGGATGAAGATTCGATTACTCAGGATGAATAATCGGCATGGATAGCGAAATGGACATTGAATGGACGCAATAGTAACTAGGATGGTTGCTACTAAGGAAAGACAATGGACACCTCTGGACGAGGAAAGGACTGAACATCAGGATGATGTAAAGGACACCGCTCAAGGAACAAGTGACGCGCGCTAACGAGGATTGTTGGCAGATCAGGATAAGATCAAGGACACCGCTAGGAAGGCGACGAAAGGAATACGCTGAAGGATAACAGCACACTATCATGGATTTGATGCATGGAGCACACTTAGTAGCCGGATTGCTGCGAGTAAGACTATAGACCCCGATGAGCGCAAGCTCTCGGGGTTTTTCTTTATCTGTCGTCTCACCTTTTCTTCATCTAAAACAAACAGATCAAAGACCTTTGATTACAATTCTGACATTTAAATCATTCACTTCTTAATCACTTCCGAGTAACGTAAGTCTTACTAGGCTCAACTAGTTTCATAACCATAATTAAACTAAGGACAAATTCATGTCACACGTTACCTTCAAAGGCGCTGCTGTACCGCTAACTGGCACATTCCCACAAACTGGCGAACAGGCACCAAGCTTTGCACTGACTGCAGGCGATCTTTCTGAACTGACACTTGCTTCTCTTGCAGGCAAGAAAGTCGTTCTAAACATTTTCCCAAGCATCGACACAGCAACTTGTGCAACGAGCGTACGTACGTTCAACGCAAAAGCGGCAGAGCTTGAGAACACGGTTGTTGTTTGTATTTCTGCTGACCTACCATTTGCTGCAGGTCGCTTCTGCGAACTAGAAGGCATTGAAGGCGTTCAACACGCTTCAACTTTCCGTTCTCCTACATTCGCATCAGACTACGGCGTAGCGATTGCTGAAGGTCCACTAGCAAGCCTAACAACACGTGCAGTTGTCGTTGTTGATGAAAAAGGTGTGGTAACGCACAGCGAGTTGGTTGCAGAGATCACTGAAGAACCAAACTACGAAGCGGCACTGGCTGCACTGTAAGATCCCCTCTAGTCAGTAATCTATTGTGATCGCTTAAGGCGGTACGCAATAAAAAGAGCAGCCATTGGCTGCTCTTTTTGTTTTCAATAATGAACGGTTATTAGATGCTGAAGTAATAGATTAAAGCTGCTCTAAACGCGCGTAAGCCGTTACTAACCACTTAATCCCTTCACCGTTAAACGCTACTTGCACTCGACTCTGAGGACCACTTCCTTCGAAGTTGATGATAGTGCCTTCACCAAACTTAGGGTGCTTCACGCGAGAACCCAAGCTAAAGCCTGTTTCATTGAAGTTCTCTTTCACAGCGGTTTGGCTAAAGCGACCACTGCTTGCAGGGCGACTGACTTGCGCTTTCATACGCACTTCATCCAGACAGGTCTCTGGTAGTTCACGAATAAAACGTGATGGCTTGTGGTACTTGTCCTGACCGTACAAGCGACGCATCTCAGCATAAGTGATGTAAAGCTTCTCCATCGCACGAGTCATGCCTACGTAACACAAGCGACGCTCTTCTTCTAAACGTCCCGCTTCTTCGGCAGACATCTGGCTTGGGAACATGCCTTCTTCGACACCCACCATGAATACCATTGGGAACTCTAGGCCTTTAGCACTGTGCAGAGTCATTAACTGAACTGCATCATCAAACTCATCGGCCTGACCTTCACCCGCTTCCAAAGCTGCATGAGTTAAGAACGCCGTCAGCATACTCATCTCATCCGCTTCTTCCGGCTTTTCAAACTGACGCGTTGCCGTTACCAATTCTTCCAAGTTCTCAATACGTGCCTTCGACTTCTCACCCTTCTCTTGCTCGTACATCGCAAACAGACCCGACGATTTGATCACGTGGTCAGTTTGTTCATGTAGGCTAAGCTCTAGCGTGTCGTCTTCAAGCGCGTTAATTAACTCGATAAAACGGCTCAATGCACCTGCTGCACGGCCTGGCAGTACTTGTTCTTCTATCAAAGCAAGACTTGCTTGCCACATCGTTGCACCACGGTCACGTGCTGCGAAACGAATCGTCTCTAGGGTTTTATCACCCAAGCCACGCGTTGGTGTGTTTACCACACGCTCAAAAGCAGCATCATCGTTACGGTTACCCATTAAGCGCATGTAGCTCAAGGCATCTCGAATTTCCTGACGCTCGAAGAATCGCATGCCGCCGTAGATTCGGTAAGGCAAACCACCTTGAATCAAAGCTTCTTCAAGAACACGAGACTGGGCGTTATTACGATAAAGCATTGCGGTATCTTCTAGCGCACCGCCTTTCTCCTGCCACTCTTTGATCTTGCTAACCGTGAAACGCGCTTCATCGAGCTCGTTGTAAGCCGAGTAAACTGAGATTGGTTCACCATCGTTGCCGTCCGTCCACAACTCTTTACCCATACGCTCGGTGTTGTTCGAGATAAGCTCGTTCGACGCCTGCAGAATGGTTTTAGTTGAACGGTAGTTTTGTTCTAATCGAATCGTTGAAGCACCTGGGAATTCATCCAAGAACTTCTGAATATTTTCGATCTTAGCACCACGCCAGCCATAGATAGATTGGTCATCATCACCCACGATCATCACACGACAATCAGGGCCCGCCATCATGCGTAGCCAAGCGTATTGGATGTTGTTGGTATCTTGAAATTCGTCGACAAGAATATGCTTGAAACGAGCCTGGTAGTGCTCTCGGATATGTTTCTTATCACGCAGCAGTTCGTGTGCTCTTAGCAAGATCTCCGCAAAATCGACCAAGCCAGCACGGTCACATGCCTCTTGATAAGCAGAGTAGATCTTTAACCATGTTTGAGTCACTGGATCATGGTAGGCATCAATATGACTTGGGCGTAGACCTTCATCTTTCTTGCCATTGATCCACCAAGAAGCTTGCTTGGCAGGCCACTGTTTTTCATCGAGGTTTTGCGCCTTAATTAAGCGACGCAGCAAGCGAATCTGATCATCTGAATCAATGATCTGGAAATCTTCTGGCAGTTTTGCATCTAGGTAGTGAGCACGAAGGATACGGTGACAGATGCCGTGGAAGGTACCGTTCCACATGCCTGACGAGCTACCCATCATCAACTCTTCAATACGACCACGCATCTCTGCTGCCGCTTTGTTGGTGAAGGTAACCGACATGATAGAGAACGGCGATGCTTGCTCTACGCTTTGTAACCAAGCGATACGATGCACCAACACTCGCGTTTTACCACTGCCAGCACCTGCCAGAATAAGTAGGTTTTCTAAAGGTGCTGCGACCGCCTCACGTTGTTTGTCGTTTAGGCCATCGAGTAAAAGCGAAGGATCTATCATTGGATATGCTCACTACTGGGTATTTATACATAAAAGTCGATTATAACCTAAACACTAGGCTGCGTTTAGGATAATAAGAAGAAAAAATAATCAAAAATTAACATCATAAAATCAGCAATTTAAACTATGAATAATCATTAATATTGATATTTTTTATAATGCCATGAAATTATTTCCTAGTTCTTCCTATCTTTTTTAGTAAGCAAGTTAACAATTCATTAACCTGCGATGTGAAAATACTATTAAGTCCTAGAGGGAATGACTATGAAAAATTCTAATCTTGCTGTTACAGCTGCAATCACAAGTGTACTAGCGTTTGGCGGTGCAGTTCTTACATCAGCACCTGCGGAAGCAGCAGCGAAAGAAAAATGCTACGGCGTGGCAAAAGCTGGCCAAAATGACTGTGCAACCAAAACAAGCTCATGTGCAGGTACAGCAAAAGAAGACAACCAATCCGATGCATTCGTAGTCGTTCCTAAAGGACTATGTGGCAAATTAACTGGTGGTAACACTCAATCATCATAATTGAGCTGCTTAGTATGGTGGGCTGATATTCAGCTCACCTCCACTTCCGATTAGGAGAACCGTTGTGATTCAAACTCTTCACCCCAATGCAGGGGTTGGCCTTAGAACACCGCACTTGGACTTCTTTAGCCAAAATCCATCTCTAGTGAGTTGGTTAGAGGTTCACAGCGAGAACTACTTTTTAGCTCAATCACCGCAACGCCAACAACTCAGAGAAATTCGTAACGCACACAGCATAAGTTGCCACGGTGTTGGATTGTCTCTTGGCTCTGTTGAGCGTATCAATCAACACCATCTGGTGCGGTTAAAAGACCTGATTGATGATATTGAACCTTTCTTGGTTTCTGACCATCTCAGCTGGAGTCAAACTGGCGGGCATTACTTCAATGACTTGCTACCGCTGCCTTACACAGAAGAAGCGTTAGAAGTGTTCTGTCGCAATGTCATCGAGGTTCAAGATGGCCTGCAACGCCCTATGCTGATTGAGAATCCATCGAGCTACCTAGCCTTCAAGCATTCAACTATCCCAGAGTGGGAGTTCTTGGCTGAGGTACAAAAGCGCACCGAGTGTCGCCTACTGCTCGATTTCAATAATATTTTTGTCTCATCTTTTAATCATGGCTTCAGCTGTAAAGAGTACTTAAGCGGAATTCCTGCAGACAAAGTGGAAGAGATTCACCTGGCAGGTTTTACCCCAAAAAAGCTTGAACAAGGTGAGATCTGGATAGACACCCACAGTAAACCTGTCTGTGACGAAGTGTGGAAACTCTATACTGACTGGGTAGCACAACATGGTTTGCGCCATACCTTGATTGAGTGGGATCTCGATATCCCAGAGCCACAAGTTTTATTGGTTGAAGCAACCAAAGCCAGTGACATTTTGTATCAACACGACAAGTTCAACCAAAGGAGTCGCGCCTCATGAGCCACTCCCTAGCAGATGTTCAATTGGAGTTTGCTAACGCCCTACGCTACCAAAACAATGGTGAGCACTGCGACATAGTGAGCGACCATTTTACCGATGAACAGCGAATCCAGATTTACCGTAATAACTTTGTGATCAGCTTAAGCGAAGTTCTGACAGCAACCTACCCACTCACGGAAATGCTGGTTGGTGAAGAGTGCTTCCAACAGATGGCTCGTCAGCACGTCTTAAGTTATCCATCGACCTCTGGTGATGTCAGTGGTTACGGTGAACATTTTGAACAGACTATCAAAGCTTTTCCTGCCGTTATTGAGGCTGCACCTTATCTCGGTGAAGTGGCTTTGTATGAATGGCAGAAAGACAGCTTGGTAAGGTTTACGTCACAAGCAGATTTCGACCAGAGACCTCTTTCTTGTCTAGCAGATGTACCACAAGAACAACAAGGTGCTTTGGTCTTTCATCTCAAAGATTCAATAACACTGATTCATTCTAGTTACACGATTATCGCGCTTGAACACGCCATCTATCAGCAACAACTCGACGGGCTCGACATCAACCAACCTGAATTTGGGGTGTTAATCCGAGCTGAGAATTCACAGATTGAGAGCCATAGTTTGAGTGAAGAGAGCCACCGACTCTTAACTGAATTGCAATCAGGTCAAACACTCTCAGCGATAGACCCTTTACTACTACAACATCTGAATACTGTTATGGCGCTAAACGTCATCTCAGGTTTTTCAATCAATGCCGAATTGGAGACATAACATGGATAACAACACAGTCACGAACATGATGGCTCAATACGACAGTTTGATTGAGAAATCACAGGCTCTTTTTATTCCATTGCTTCTACTATTTTGTCGCCTTTGGGTGGCGTGGGTATTCTTTAATTCTGGACTCACTAAGATAGCAACTTGGGATAGCACGCTTTACTTGTTTGAATTGGAATACCAAGTGCCACTGCTACCTTGGGAATTGGCGGCTTACATGGGCACTGCCGCTGAGTTAATTCTGCCAGTGTTCTTAGCACTCGGTTTATTAACACGACCTATGGCTGCAGTGTTGTTCGTTTTCAATATCATTGCTGTCGTGTCTTACCCTGTATTGTGGGATCAAGGTTTCTACGATCATCAGCTTTGGGGGTTAATGATTCTTATCGTTGTCGTGTGGGGCGCAGGACCATTCTCACTTGATAGAGTTTTGAAAGCGCAGTTTAGGAATTAAAATGAGTTTTCACCTCTTTTGAATTACTAAAGCTAAATGGCTACAGCCCAAATGCAAAAAACCACTCAATTGAGTGGTTTCTTTTTTAACTGGGATAAGCTTACTTGTTTAGAAAAGCTTGTAGCTCTTCAGCAGAGATGCCTTGCTCTGCAAGTTCTTTTGCCAATAGCTGAACCTGCTCACCCTTACGAGACTCTACCACACGCTGAAATTGGTAAATGATATCTCGCAAAGTATCGATTGGAACTTGTTTTGCCGCACTGCGAATACGCTCTTCACTTTGGTTGCCTAGCTCTTTAAGCAATTTACCAAACATGACCTTTTCAGGTGCATCTTCCATTTGTTCTAAGATGCGCGCCATTTCGTAGGTTGTTAATGACATTACAGTATTTTCCGTTGGGGACTAACGTTTCAATGAGTGACAAATATACCATGTTTTAACGTTTCGAAAACCGCCATTTGTATATTTTGTCACCCTGGTAACTTATGCCTTAGCAAACGTCGCGTGCCATGACTTACCCGCTTTGCTCGCAAGCACTAATAACGCAGGAACAATCAGGAACATTTGCAGAGCGATCATCACTTGCGACGTTAAATCAAGACGTTGCATCGTACCCACAAGAAGTCCTGAACCACTCATTTGGAACAAGCCAAGCAGCGCAGCAGCTGTACCCGCACGGTCACCGAAAGGTTCTAGAGCTTTACCTGCTGCAGCACCAAGAATCCAAGCAAAGCCAACCGACGATAAGAAGATTGGTAGCATGAACGCGATTGGAGTCGCGTGCTCAGCAAGCACCAACATAATCACGCCCGCTAAGCCCAGCGTCGAGATACCAACAACCAATGCCTTGTAAGTACCAAAACGGTCCATAAACTTAGGCGCTGTGAATGCAGCAGTGATGTTGATAGCTGCGTTAATACCAAACCAGAAGGTAAACTCATTCATCGTCAAACCCAAGTTCTCCATCAACACGACTGGTGCTGAGGTAACATAAGCAAGAATTACCGCCATCGCCATCAAACATAAGGTTGCATGGAAAAGGAACGATGGTGTTTTAAGTACTGACCAGTAACGCTCCAGTTTGAACACAGCAACCTTCTCTGTCGCCGGGTTAGACTCTTTCATTTGGAAGAATAAGATACTGCCAACGACTACCGCGAAACCAGCCATAAAGCTGAAGTTCGAACGCCAGCCAAATTGATGGGTTAGCCAAGCGCCAAGAATCGGTGCCAATGCGGGGATAAAACAGATCGCACCATTGAGGTAGCTGATCATTCGGCCACTCTTCTCTGGGCCAAATAGATCGCGAACCGTTGCAAAGGCAGCTACAGAAGTCGCACAAGCTCCTAAGCCTTGTAGCAGCCGAGCTATTAGCATCATATCAATCGATTGAGCTGCCCACGCCAAGCAAGCACTCAATGCATAGATACTAACACCTCCCAATGCAACGGTTCGACGTCCTAGCTTATCCGCCAAAGGGCCGGCAAATAGTTGGCCGACACCCATAGCAAACAAAAACCAAGTAATCGTATCTTGTGCTAGTGCATGTTCCACGTGAAACGCTGTCGAAATCTGTGGCAGAGCTGGCAGGTAGATATCAATAGCCAAAGGGCTAAAAAGAACCAGCATTGCCAATAAAGCAACCTGCAGTTTACTAGGGGTTGGAAGCGCGTTAGAAGGCACAAGATTCTCCGGATGAGTTAATTTAGGTGCATAATAACCAACTAAAGATATGAACAAAAATGGCATATAATCATTAGCATTATTCCAATAAGGAAACTCACATGAATATCGAGAAACTATCGCGCCTCGACCTCAATCTACTAGTTTGCTTGCAGGTGCTAATGGAAGAGCTGAGTGTTACACGCACTGCACATCGATTGTGCCTGAGCCAGTCAGCCGTGAGTAAGTCATTGGCCAAACTTCGCGAACAATTTAATGACCCTCTTTTTACGCGAAGTGCACACGGCCTACGCCCGACACCAAAAGCAGTGTTCCTTAAGCCACGGTTGGAAACACTGATCAATCAACTTGATGTGCTCACCCAACCGGAGACATTCATTCCCAACAACAGTGACCACAGTTTTCACATTGCAGCGGTTGAAAGTGTCTACCCGTTGATTCTTCCTCACTTCTTGCCCGCGATTTTTCGCCAAGCACCGAAGGTAAATATCAACACTCACGCTTGGACGGAGCAAACCTTTAAGAAATTACAGCTTGGTGAACTCGATATCGGCCTCACGGGTAAAGACATCGACATCAACGACGCGCGTTTAACCATGTTGCCGCCAGATGATATTTGCGAACAAGAGATCTACCGAGATGCACAGATGTGTGTATTGAGACGTAACCACCCTGCTCTGAGTGGTCAATGGGATCTGGAAACCTACCTTGCACAACGTCATGTACAAGTAAGGTGTGATGGAAACGATCGCTGGCTACTCGATTACAAACTAGCTGACCTTGGTCACCAACGTGATATTGCTATCTCTGTGCCCGACTTCAACAGTGCTGCAAGCCTGTGTACCTACACCGACTTTGTATTTACCGCACCAAGCCACTTCACCCATCTTGTCGCGAAGCAACTCGACTTAGTGGTTGTGCCTCTGCCAATGGAATTTCCACCAATGGCATACACTCTGTTTTGGCACCGTGATAGAGAAAACGACCCAGCCTTAACTTGGTTGCGAGATATCATCAAAGAAAAAACTCTGCACCTCAGATAAAAATGGCGTACAGCGTTTGCAGCAAACGAACAAAAGCGCTAGCTTATTGACCTAATAAGTCCCCTCGCATTTATATCGACTGTGAGTGTTAACAAGGACCCTAACAATAAGGATAAACACAGATGCACAATATCACTGCGGAACGCGTTACTGCGGTTCGAGCTTGGCTTGAAGCAAACCACTTAGATGCTGTTATCATTCCACATGAAGACGAGTACCTAGGTGAATACGTTCCAGCTCACAACGAGCGACTTCACTGGCTAACCGGTTTCACTGGCTCTGCAGGTTCGGCTGTTATCACTCGCGAAAACGCGGCTATTTTTGTTGATGGTCGCTATACCGTCCAGGTTCGTAAGCAGGTACCAGCAGAGTTATTTGAGTATCGCCACCTTATTGAAGAGCCGGCTTTAGATTGGATCATCAGCTCTCTAGCACAAGGCAGCAAGGTTGCATTCGACCCACGCATGCATACGGCGGCTTGGCTGAAAGGCGCTCAAGCTAAACTGGCAGAGAAAGTTGAACTAACAACACTATCTTCGAATCCAATTGATGAACTTTGGTCTGATCGTCCTGAGCCTGTAGTATCTGATGTTCGCCTAATGACAACCGACGCCGTAGGCCAATCAAGTGAAAGCAAACGCGCAGAGATTGCTGGCTTACTAAAAGCCAAAGGCGCTGATGCCGCTATCCTTACTGAGCTGGATTCAATCTGCTGGTTACTCAACATTCGTGGTTTAGACGTATCTCGTCTGCCGGTTGTGTTATCTAATGCAATCATTCACGCCGATGAAAGTGTCGATTTCTTCTTAGACCCAGCTCGTATCCCTGCAGGCTTTGAAGCGCACGTTGGTAATGGTATTCGTGTTTATCACCCATCTGAGCTTGAAGCCCGCCTTCAATCTTTAGAAGGTAAGAATGTGTCTGTTGATTCAGGCACAAGCAATGCTTGGTACACGCTTGTTCTCCAAAACGCCGGTGCTCATATCATTGAAGCAGCCGACCCGTGCTTAATGCCAAAGGCTGCTAAGAACGCAACTGAAATTGCGGGCATGAAAGCGTGTCACATTCGTGATGGTGTTGCGATGGCCAAGTTCTTGTCTTGGATTGATGCTGAAGTCGCGCAAGGTAACCTACACAACGAAGCCGTACTGGCTGACAAAGTACAATCGTTCCGCGAGCAAGACCCAACGCTGATGGATCTCAGTTTTGACACGATTTCAGCAGCAGGCGGCAACGCAGCTATGTGTCACTACAACCATGAGAACCAACCTGAACCAGGTCAGCTAGAACTGAATACTCTGTACCTAGTCGATTCAGGCGGTCAGTACTTAGATGGTACGACCGACATCACTCGTACTATCGCGATTGGCCAACCAAGCGACGAAATGATTCAGCAGTTCACATTAGCGCTTAAAGGTCACATCGGCATTGCTCGTGCGCGTTTCCCACAAGGTACTCGTGGTTTCCAACTTGATATCCTAGCCCGTCAGCACTTATGGGCAGAAGGCTTCGATTACGATCATGGTACTGGTCACGGTGTTGGTCACTTCCTAAGTGTTCATGAAGGTCCACAAAGCATCTCTAAGAAGCTTATCGATGTACCTCTTGTTGAAGGCATGGTGTTATCAAACGAGCCGGGTTACTACCGTGCAGATGAATTTGGTATCCGTATCGAGAACCTAGAATTGGTAGTTGAACTGCCAACTCAAGGTGACTTCTCAGTATTAACGTTTGAATCGCTAACACGTTGCCCTATCGATAAGCGCAACATCAACGTCGATCTACTGACGCGACCTGAACTAGCGTGGCTGAACGATTACCACCAAAAAGTATGGAACGATGTTAGCCCATTAGTTGAAGGTGATACGTTGGAATGGCTACGCCAATCAACAACACCACTTGCTCACGCTTAATACCTTGCTAGGCAGGCAACTGAACCAAAACTAGTTGGCTCAGTTAGATATTAAAACGGCTACCCTCTGGTAGCCGTTTTTGCTTGTCGATTCCACATCATTGATGTTTCACGTGGAACATCAGTCAGGATATTAGTTAGCCTGAGTAAGCACTGTGCCAATCTCGCCACACCGGGTCGAAGCCGCGTTGACGAATCATAGCCTCAACATCAGCTGCACTTCTCTCATCACTTATCTCAAACTGCTCAAGCTCTTCCTCATCCGAAGCATAGCCACCAGGTTGAGTTTTTGACGCGGCAGACATGCTAGTGATACCTAACGGCAACACGTTATCGCGGAACGTTGCAGATTCACGAGTCGAAAGAGACAATTCAACCTCAGGGTTTAACAGTCGATAGGCACAGATAAGTTGTACCAACTGCTTATCACTCATAATCGACTTAGGTTGCAAACCACCCTCGCATGGACGAAGACGTGGGAATGAAATCGAGTAACGCGTTTGCCAGTAAGTTTGCTCTAAGTAATCCAAGTGAGCGGCCACGAAGAAACAGTCTGTTCGCCAGTCTTCCAAGCCAATCAAAGCACCAATCCCTATCTTATCAATACCCGCTTTTGCCAGACGATCAGGCGTTTCAAGCCGGTATTCAAAATCCATTTTATTGCCACGTAAGTGATGTTCAGCATAGGTACTGGGGCTATATGTTTCTTGGTAAACCATCACAGCATCTAAGCCAAGGGTTTTAAGTTCCGCGTAGTCGTCTTGATCAAGCGGCTGCACTTCCATCGCGAGGTAGTTAAATTGTGCTTTGATATTCGGTAGTACCTCACGGAAGTATTTCATCCCAACTTTAGTTTCGTGTTCACCGGTCACCAACAATACACTATCGAATTTCATCTTTTTGATGGCCGCGCTCTCGGCGTCAATTTCATCCAAAGTTAATGTACGACGCTTGATACGGTTCTCCATTGAGAAGCCACAGTAGGTACACGCATTCGCGCACAAGTTCGATAGGTACAAAGGAATATAAAGCGACATCGTATTACCAAATCGCTTACGCGTTAACGCCAACGATTGTTGTGCCATCTGCTCTAAGTAAGGTTCTGCCGCTGGAGAGATCAAAGCCTTAAAATCTTCTAAATCACGCTTAGGTTTACTCAAAGCACGTTCAACATCCGCCGCCGTTTTACTGAAGATAGACATACCAATGTCATCCCAGTTGAGCTGTTTAAATCGATCAACAAACGTCATAGCAATACTACTCGTCTAGAAATGAAGTTAGCGGACTGGAAGCAACCGCGTGAGATACCTGACCTGCTAGTCCTGCAAGGTAGGCCATACGACCCGCTTCAACTGCCAACTTAAAGGCAATTGCCATTTCAACAGGCTGTTGAGAAGCAGCAATCGCCGTATTCACTAACACAGCGTCTGCACCCATTTCCATTGCACGCGCCGCATGTGATGGAGCACCAATGCCAGCATCCACAATCACAGGAACGTTGGCTTGGTCGAGAATGATCTCTAGGAAGTCGGCTGACGCGATGCCCTTATTAGAACCAATCGGTGCACCAAGTGGCATCACAGCAGCACAACCTACCTCTTCTAAGCGCTTACACAATACAGGGTCCGCGTGGCAATAAGGCAACACAACAAAGCCATCTTTCACTAGTTGCTCAGCAGCGTTAAGTGTCTCGATTGGGTCTGGCATCAAGTACTTTGGATCCGGATGAATCTCAAGTTTTAACCAGTTAGTACCGAGTGCTTCGCGAGCCAAGTGTGCGGCAAAAATCGCATCCTTCGCGTTCTTCGCACCAGAGGTATTCGGAAGTAGATTAACGCCAGCATCAATAATTGGCTGCAAAATATCATCTTGCTCAGAACGAATATCGACTCTCTTCAGTGCCATGGTTGCCAGTTGAGAACCTGACGCTTCGATAGCACTCGCCATCAAATGCTTGTTTGCGAACTTGCCGGTTCCAGTGAACAGACGTGATTGAAACGTTTTATCTGCGATGGTTAACATGGTTAGCCCCCTGCAATAGCTTGAAAAAGAGAGATGGAATCGCCTTCATTGACGATGGTTTGTTGCCACTGGCTGCGTGGTACAACCGCATTATTGATAGCAAATACACACCCCAAATCAGGTAGCGATAGTGCTTGGATGATGTCTGAAAGAGACGACGATTGCGCGACCTGCTCTGGTTGCTCGTTTATAGAAATAGTTATGTGGCTCATTGTGCTTCTTCTTGTAGGTGTTGAATCGCCGTTGTGTTGCAAACCGGACATTCGCTATCTTGCGTGACCATTAGGTTTTGCCAGTTCATAGTCTGGCCATCGAACAGCTTTAGTTGATGTGTAGTGACTTTAAACTCGCCACTACTAATACGCTGAATAGCAGCAAGAGCTTGAAGGTTACCTATCGTTCCAACCACCGGACCAATGATGCCGCTATCACTACAACGCGTTGTTTGTGGATGGTACTCAAACGGGAAAAGGCAGTGGTAACACCCTTTCTGGTTCTGATAATCAAAGACAATAAATTGACCTTTCCAGCCGATTGCAGAACCCGATATCAAAGGTGTATTAGCTTTAAAACAAGCTCGGTTAACCTGCTGGCGTGACGCGAAGTTGTCAGTACAATCCAACACGAGATCAGCTAACATGACTTCTAATTCAAGTTGGCTTTCACTCATTCGTTGATTGATGGTTCTTACTTGGCTGCGACCATTGAGCTCATTCAGTTGTTGTTTGAGTGCTTCGACCTTAGTTGAACCTAATTGGCTTTCCTTGAACGCTACCTGTCTCTGCAGGTTGGATGAATCAACACAATCGTCGTCGACCAACACGATTCTTCCAACGCCAGAAGCTGCGAGATAGAGAGCAGCGGCATTACCTAAGCCACCGCAACCAATCACCAACACATGGCTGTTTAACAGGTTTCGTTGCCCTTGCTCACCCACCTCAGGCAATGCAATTTGTCGTTGGTAACGAATGAACTCAAAGTCACTCAGCATAGCTAGGCTCCCGCATAACCTCTTTATTCGTCATTGAAGAGTTAGGAGCCATCAGCTTGTCGAAGAATTCAATCACTTTTTGTGGGTCTTCCGCTAATGTAATCGCACGTACAACCGCCAAGCTCGATACACCACAATCCCAAACCTGTGCAGCAGTCGATTGGTCAATACCGCCAATAGCAACCGTCGGATAACCAGTAAGTTCTTCTGTGTATGGGATGGTATCAATTAGCTGCTGGTACAGAGATAAACGCACCAAACCTTGAGACTTCGATGGCATCTGTTTCGTTGTGGTCGGAAATATATGGCCTAGTGCAATGTAGCTTGGATTGATTTGGACGATGCGCAGCAACTCATAATAACCATGAGTCGATAGACCGATCTTAATACCCGCTTGGCTCAGTTGGGAAAGGTTTGATTCTTCAATATCCTCTTGTCCAAGGTGCACACCAAAAGCACCATGCTTGAGTGCAAGCTGCCAGTAATCGTTAATAAAAACCTGAGCGTTATGTTCTCGACCAAGTTCGATGGATCGTGCGACTTGTTGCTCTAGATCGACTTGTTGAGGGTTCTTAATACGCAGTTGGACGGTGTTGATTCCAAGTTTAAGCAACCTTTCTATCCACTCAACATCATCAACAACCGGGTATAAGCCGAGGCTATTTTTGCTCAACTCAGGGAAGGAAAGTGATGTCCCTTGGTTAGCCCAACCAACACTGATATCCAGTCGTTCATCTTCTAGAACAGGGATAGGAAAATCTCGATAATGTGCAGGCCATGTTCCACGTGAAACATTCGATGCAGCGCGAGCTAAAACCAGCGCGTCTTCCAATGGAAATTCCAACGCCAATAAAGTAAGTAACCAAGCAAAGTGGCCACGACTATCTAATTCTTGATGAGCCGTAGTGTCACTCTTGATAACGCGATTAGCATCTAAGTGTGACCAGATATCTAACACAGCCGAATCATCGGAGACTCCGATATAGACTGCGTTCGGAGCTTGAGTCAAAGCAGCACAAACATCGGTTAACGCGACTGAATTGCTGTAATCAACAACATGCTTCAGTTGCGCTAACTGACACTCCGCCAATGAATCAGCATTATGAGCAAAGCCAATAGATAGTGCCTGTTGAGCATCAACGATAGAGAAGTATCGAGTTGGGCTTACACCCAACTCAACTGCATCAGTTTCTAAACCTTGTCGTTTAGAAACCAATAGACAGTTTTGAACCTCCCCCGTTAACTCGATGTATTGAGATGGGATGAGAATCTTCACTGTCATTATTCCTCTAATTGAGCTTCTTTTGCGCCTACAGCAGGGTGATAAAGTTCAGAGCCAGTATCACGGAACTCTTGTGATTTTTGACGCATTCCCTCCAACGGGTTATCTAGCATCTTAATCTCTATAGCCTGATCAGCGGCTACTTGTTCTGTGTCTTTCGCATACTCGCGAACTTCTTGAGAAATCTTCATCGAACAGAACTTAGGTCCGCACATAGAGCAGAAGTGAGCAACCTTGCCCGACTCTTGTGGCAGAGTTTCATCGTGGAAAGAACGTGCTGTTTCTGGATCTAAAGCTAGATTAAATTGGTCTTCCCAACGGAATTCAAAACGAGCTTTAGATAATGCATTATCTCGGATTTGTGCGCCCGGATGCCCTTTTGCCAAGTCTGCTGCATGTGCGGCCAACTTGTAAGTAATCAAGCCAGTCTTCACATCTTCTTTATTTGGTAAGCCCAAATGCTCTTTAGGCGTTACATAACAAAGCATCGCACAGCCGTACCAACCAATCATGGCCGCGCCAATACCAGAGGTAATGTGGTCATAACCCGGAGCAATATCAGTGGTCAGCGGGCCTAATGTATAGAAAGGCGCTTCATGGCAATGCTCTAACTGCTCATCCATGTTCTCTTTAATAAGATGCATAGGTACATGTCCAGGGCCTTCAATGATCACCTGAACGTCGTATTCCCAAGCTACTTTAGTCAGCTCACCTAGAGTACGTAACTCCGAGAATTGAGCCTCATCGTTGGCATCTGCAATAGAGCCAGGACGTAGGCCATCACCTAATGACAGAGCTACATCGTACTTCGCACAAATCTCACAGATCTCGCGGAAGTGTGTGTATAGAAAGCTTTCTTGGTGATGAGCAAGACACCATTTCGCGATAATAGAGCCACCACGAGAGACAATGCCAGTCACACGTTTAGCCGTCATAGGTACGTAACGAAGAAGCAGACCTGCGTGGATAGTGAAGTAATCAACGCCCTGCTCTGCTTGTTCAATCAAGGTATCGCGCATCACTTCCCAGTTAAGGTCTTCGGCTACGCCATTCACTTTCTCAAGCGCCTGATACATAGGAACCGTACCAATCGGCACTGGGCTATTACGTAGGATCCATTCACGAGTCTCGTGGATATTACGGCCAGTAGAAAGGTCCATTACGGTATCGCCGCCCCAGCGAGTCGACCATACTAGCTTCTCAACTTCTTCTTCAATCGAAGAGCTAACAGAAGAGTTACCGATATTGGCGTTCACTTTCACTAAGAAGTTTCGGCCAATAATCATTGGTTCTGATTCTGGGTGGTTGATGTTTGAAGGGATGATAGCTCGGCCTTCAGCGACCTCTTTACGCACGAACTCAGGGGTAATTTCTTTGGGTAGGTTTGCGCCAAAGTTATGGCCAGGGTGTTGGTGATTAAGCTGTTCATCAGCAAACTTCTGACGCCCCATGTTCTCACGTATCGCAATGTACTCCATCTCAGGAGTGATAATTCCCTGACGAGCATAATGCAATTGAGTTACACATTGGTCGCCAGTAGCGCGACGGATTCTAGGCAGGTTTCCGTAACGAAGGTCATCTAGGGTTTCATCTTCTAAACGTTCTTTGGTGTAAACAGAGCTTACATCATCGAGCAATTCCGTATCGCCACGCTCTTCAATCCATTGCTCTCGCAACTTAGGAAGGCCGCTATAAAGGTCTATTTCATGTGTAGGATCGGTATAAACACCGGAGGTATCGTAGACATGAATCGGCTCATTAGGTTCGAATACAGGCTCTTTTTTGGTACCACCAACGAGGCTATCTGCGAGTGATATTTCTCGTACAGGGACTTGAATGTCCTCGCGAGATCCTTGGATATAAGCTTTTTTTGAATTTGGATAAGGTTGTACGGATAAAGAATCGATGAAATTCTTCGCTTCCAGTCTTGCTTGTTTACGACTCGACATAGCATTTTTCCTTGGCTTTTAGCCATTATTTATAGGGATAAAAATGCTTGACGGATTAGATGCTACAAGAGGGATCACGGTAAGAAATACAGTTGTGATCTGGTGATAGATCTCTAGAGGGATTCTAGTTAGATATCTACTCTTGTTCCCTTCGCAGGTATTAGCCTGATCAGGTTCAACGGATCCCGAGTTAACGGTCTCAGCCATATGGCACTCCGACAAGTTCGATCGAGTATATAAAAACGGCTTGGATAAACCAAGCCGAGTTGTTAACAAATCGTAAGAAAGTTTTAAGACTTTATCAAAAGTTGGAAGCCGATCCATGCAGCCGAGATACTGAGAACCACGTTGAGCAGCACATTGATCCCCATCTTAAAGAAAGCACCCTGCTGCATAAGAAGTACGTTATCCATCGAAAATGTAGAGAACGTAGTCAGGGCTCCAAGGAAACCAAGGCCGATGATCTGTCTCCATGGTTCAGTCGCAACCATCTCATTTTCAAATGCGGCGATGAGCAAACCCATAATGAAGGAGCCGATTACGTTAACAGTTAGTGTACCGTAAGGAAAACCACGCCCTAACATCACTACACATAACTCTGAAATCAAATAGCGCGAACAAGCACCAAATGCACCACCAATGGCAATAAAACCTAAAATAGATAGCTGACCCATGAATCCTCCCAAATAACAGTCCCTATATTCTAGCTTTACCGCCGATAAAAGCGAGGGTAGAAACTAAGAATGCATGTGCAAATATTAAACGTTACAGGTGTCACTTAACTTCAATATATCCCATCAATCCGGTTTTCATATGTTCAATTACATGACAGTGGTACATCCAACGTCCAGGGTTGTCTGCAACAAACGCAGCTTTCGCTCGACCATTTTTCCCAAGTAACACAGTATCGGTATGGAAAGGTTCTTCTATTTTTTTACCATCAAGTTCCAATACAGTGAATGTATGACCATGAATATGAATTGGGTGGTGGTATTGAGTGACGTTCTTAAGGTCGAATATATAAGTTTTGCCTAACTCCAAAGTCGCCAACGGATCTGGAATATTGTCTTTGCTCATTCCCTCCCACGCGCGTTTATTCGTAAGCCAAAACTTAGGCATCGACTTCCCATCTTTAGATACCGGTGATACCGCCCCTTCCCACTCAAACACAAAATCGATTTCTTCTGCGTTAGCGAGATCTAACTTAGGCACAGGATTGAGAGGCAATGAAGGAAGTATTTGACCTTCTATTAGCGTGGAATCTACAACATCAAACTCACACAAGGAAAAAGGAAAACGTCCTTTCATTTGAAGGACATTCACTCTCTCCCCCTCCTTGGGAGCAATCAACCCAAGATCGACACGCATACCTGGACCAATTTTGTGTTGAGTCAGCTTATGAGGTGTCTTAACAGGGTTACCATCGATGGCAATGACCCATACTTCAGCACCTTCAATAGCTATCGGATAGGTAATCGTGTTATCAACATTCGCAATACGCAGCCTAGTCGTTGCGTGCTGCTTCAATTGATAGATAGGTTCATGTACGCCATTAACGCTACTCCACTCTCCTGGCGTACCCATACGAGCGCTGAGGCGAGGGATCATCAAGTCTTTCCACTGACCTTGCTTGTCGATATGCCAATGTTTAAGCATCAGAGCATGCTCTTCATCGAACTGAACTGGCGCGCTCTCTTCAACAATAATAAGCCCGACCAAGCCCATACCAAGTTGTTTCACGCTGTTCATGTGTGGGTGATACCAGAATGTACCCGCATCTGGTGGCGTAAACTCATAGACAAACGTTTCACCCGGCATGATTGGAGGCTGACTTAAGAAAGGAACCCCGTCCATTTCGATCGGAATTCTCAGGCCATGCCAATGAATTGTGGTCGGTTCTGATAGCTTGTTTGTAAATCGAATCGTTACCTTTTCGCCTTGTCGACAGCGAATGATCGGCGCTGGAATCTGTCCATTAAAGGCTAAAACATTAGTACTAAATCCCTTCACCAACTCAGCGGTTGAAGGCTCAGCAGTTAAATCATAAACAAACTTTCCTTGCTCATCAACAGACCGCTTCATTGAGCAAGCAGGTAGGACGGTTAGTACAGATATAGCGAGAGATGATTGAATAAACTTACGACGGGAAATATCCATATTTGTTGCCTTTTAGTAATAACGACCAAAATGTAACAAAATATTGAGAATAATTCTCATAAAGAAGTGTGGTTTGTGCTGTCGATTACTTATAAAAGACGCGGGGGGCGTAAGTAAGTACTTACACTACTAAAGCTAGGTTCTGTTAAAGATAGGGATTATCGATTAAAAATCGATCCAACAGACGTAAAAAAGCCACAGCATTTCTGCTGAGGCTTTATATATCGCAGGGGTGGAAATTTATACTCCCAACACGCGCTATTTTGGTAAGTCGGGGAATCCGCTGCTCTGAAAATATATTAGATTCAGAAAGCAAAAAGGCTCTAGCATTTCTGCCGGGACGCGCAGTCTAGAGCCTTAAATATGGATAGGTGGAGCGATTATACCAATTCCGTTAATTAACTTATCAAGTTTAACCAATCTCTAAAGCAGAGCGAGATCACTCTGCTTTTATCTTCACAAAACCGATTCCACGCCCTACATAACGTCTCTACGATATCGTCATAGTTTTCGAAGCACCTGTTTGCTACTTCATTTTGACGGAGCCAACTCCATACCTGTTCTATAGGGTTTAGTTCGGGAGAATAAGGTGGGATATGAATTATCGTAAGGTTCTCAAATTCATCTGCAAGATAGCTTTGGTGCCAACTCGCTTGATCCATGATCACAACAGCATGCTTGCCAACTGGTGTAGCTTGAGAAATTAATCTGAGTTGCTCCTTCATT
>NZ_JAKEUO010000003.1 GCF_022397915.1 Vibrio sp. Isolate34
GCTGCTTGCTGCCCTCTGTATGCGCCATTGTAGCACGTGTGTAGCCCTACTCGTAAGGGCCATGATGACTTGACGTCGTCCCCACCTTCCTCCGGTTTATCACCGGCAGTCTCCCTGGAGTTCCCGACATKACTCGCTGGCAAACAAGGATAAGGGTTGCGCTCGTTGCGGGACTTAACCCAACATTTCACAACACGAGCTGACGACAGCCATGCAGCACCTGTCTCAGAGCTCCCGAAGGCACACCTGCGTCTCCGCTGGCTTCTCTGGATGTCAAGAGTAGGTAAGGTTCTTCGCGTTGCATCGAATTAAACCACATGCTCCACCGCTTGTGCGGGCCCCCGTCAATTCATTTGAGTTTTAATCTTGCGACCGTACTCCCCAGGCGGTCTACTTAACGCGTTAGCTCCGAAAGCCACGGCTCAAGGCCACAACCTCCAAGTAGACATCGTTTACGGCGTGGACTACCAGGGTATCTAATCCTGTTTGCTCCCCACGCTTTCGCATCTGAGTGTCAGTGATGTCAAGAGTAGGTAAGGTTCTTCGCGTTGCATCGAATTAAACCACATGCTCCACCGCTTGTGCGGGCCCCCGTCAATTCATTTGAGTTTTAATCTTGCGACCGTACTCCCCAGGCGGTCTACTTAACGCGTTAGCTCCGAAAGCCACGGCTCAAGGCCACAACCTCCAAGTAGACATCGTTTACGGCGTGGACTACCAGGGTATCTAATCCTGTTTGCTCCCCACGCTTTCGCATCTGAGTGTCAGTATCTGTCCAGGGGGCCGCCTTCGCCACTGGTATTCCTTCAGATCTCTACGCATTTCACCGCTACACCTGAAATTCTACCCCCCTCTACAGTACTCTAGTTCACCAGTTTCAAATGCAGTTCCGAGGTTGAGCCCCGGGCTTTCACATCTGACTTAATGAACCACCTGCATGCGCTTTACGCCCAGTAATTCCGATTAACGCTCGCACCCTCCGTATTACCGCGGCTGCTGGCACGGAGTTAGCCGGTGCTTCTTCTGTTGCTAACGTCAAGAACTGCTGGTATTCCTTCAGATCTCTACGCATTTCACCGCTACACCTGAAATTCTACCCCCCTCTACAGYACTCTAGTTCACCAGTTTCAAATGCAGTTCCGAGGTTGAGCCCCGGGCTTTCACATCTGACTTAATGAACCACCTGCATGCGCTTTACGCCCAGTAATTCCGATTAACGCTCGCACCCTCCGTATTACCGCGGCTGCTGGCACGGAGTTAGCCGGTGCTTCTTCTGTTGCTAACGTCAAGATGCGCAGCTATTAACTACACACCCTTCCTCACAACTGAAAGTACTTTACAACCCGAAGGCCTTCTTCATACACGCGGCATGGCTGCATCAGGCTTTCGCCCATTGTGCAATATTCCCCACTGCTGCCTCCCGTAGGAGTCTGGACCGTGTCTCAGTTCCAGTGTGGCTGATCATCCTCTCAGACCAGCTAGGGATCGTCGCCTTGGTGAGCCATTACCTCACCAACTAGCTAATCCCACCTAGGCATATCTTGACGCGAGAGGCCCGAAGGTCCCCCTCTTTGGCCCGTAGGCATTATGCGGTATTAGCCATCGTTTCCAATGGTTATCCCCCACATCAAGGCAATTTCCTAGGCATTACTCACCCGTCCGCCGCTCGACGCCCATTAACGCACCCGAAGGATTGTTAGTGTCGTTTCCGCTCGACTTGCATGTGTTAGGCCTGCCGCCAGCGTTCAATCTGAGCCATGATCAAACTCTTCAATTTAAGATTTTGCCGACTCAACGAATACTGACTTCAAAACTATTNGGTGGTATTAGCCATCGTTTCCAATGGTTATCCCCCACATCAAGGCAATTTCCTAGGCATTACTCACCCGTCCGCCGCTCGACGCCCATTAACGCACCCGAAGGATTGTTAGTGTCGTTTCCGCTCGACTTGCATGTGTTAGGCCTGCCGCCAGCGTTCAATCTGAGCCATGATCAAACTCTTCAATTTAAAGTTTTGATTACCTAAATTAATAGGTGTGACTCAACGAATACTGACTTCAAAACTAATATTCATTCACCTATTCGAAAATAAACAAAGAACATGTAATTCTAAAGCTATTATCCCTCTCTTCTTAAATAAATAGGAACAGAAAGATAATGAATTGACTGTGCCAAGTCCTAAGACTTGATTGGTCACTCAGTTCATTGAAATCAATTTGTTACCGAAGTAACTGCCATTCCTGAGAATGACGTTTTGATATTCATCAACGAGTGCCCACACAGATTGATAGGTTTAAATTGTTAAAGAGCTTTGCTTGTCGAAACTTTCTTTTTACAAAGAAACCCTTGAAAGCGGACGTGAATTCTAGCGATTTAATCTTAAGTGTCAAACACTTTTTAAAATTAATTTTTTCGAACTTTCCGTCTTACTGATTACTGCTGAAGCCTTATGGCGTCTGCTGTGTCAGTGAGGCGGCATTATAGAGATCATCGAAAACATGGCAACCCCTTTTTTGATAAAAATTCAAAAAACTTGCTTAAGTGGCTACTTTTACGTCAAAAGGTTCTTTCGTCGCTCAAAGCTCATACAATAATGGGCATATTACTTAAAACTTTGCGATTAGATCTTTCGAAAAAGCCTCTATATCTAGCTCAATGCTCCATTTCTCACTCAGTTCTAGGATGTTATCTAGCGATTGCTGAACTGTTTTTATCGTCAATGTGTTGTTATCTAGGTCGTATACCTGTTTTTGTGTGGTGTAATAGAAGTAAAGGATGGTCAGCGCGTCTAGGTCACCTTGTTCAGCTTTGGGTTGAATACGCTTGAGCTTACGATAGATTTGATTATGGATTTGCTTAAGGTTCCATACATAAAGTGCTTCTTTGAAGTAATCATGCCCTTTTACACGACTCGCGATAAATGCATTCAAGGCGACTGATAAGATCACACCCAATACGTTCAAGTGGAAATTACCTGTCGATTCGCCAGCGATTGACTGTCCTGAACCAAATAAGTCAATCAGTATGGTTCCGAATACAATGGCGAACACGGCGAGTGAACCAACCAACGACACCAACAGCAGGTTCATCTTCTTTCTATATTCTTCTTTATTGATCTTCTGTAACTTCATCGACTACTTCCTTCTGCAAGCCACCTAATAATTTGCGCATACTATCTATGTAAACATTGGGTCGCTTCAACCCTTACCATCTTGTAATGTGGTCATTCTCTATTTAATACGCAGAGTTCTTCTGGTTGGCGCTATACGCAACTCTATTTGACTTCATTAATAGAAAAGAGTTACATACCGCCACAATTTTGGTTATTCATCAATTCATGTTGATAAAACTCGTTTCGCTTTATCACATACTGACAAGGTACATTCCATGCGTTCATTTGTATTACGCGCTCGCGCAGCCCCTACAGAGAGCAAACTTATCTTAGAAGGTGTTGGGCAAGATGCTCATACTGAGATTTTGGCTCATACTCTGATGAACACGATCTTCGTTGCTCAATCTCACCGTGAGAATGTCACCGTGCACCTTGTATTAGAAAGCACTAAAGACTTTTCACGTACGATTACATTCGATTCAAACGAGATCACCAACATTGGTGGCTTCCACGAGTCTGCACTGTTATCAGCGGTAGTAAGAGCGGTTGACGCTTCTCAAGGTATGAATAAAGAGCAGACGCGTCAGGTTGAACCGGGCATCACTGTTCGTACTATAAGTTTTGAAAAGCTGGTTAAAGAACTGGCTGAAGACCACCAGCTGTACATGATGGACAAGAAAGGCGACTTTATCCGTGATGCAGAGATTGCTGAAAACCCATGTTTCCTTCTAACTGACCACATTCCTATGCCGAAGAAGAGCTATAACAGCTTAAAGCGTCTGGGAACAGAGAAAATCAGTTTAGGTCCAAACATGCTGTTCGCTTCTCAGTGTGTCGTGTTGATCAACAATGAGCTTGATATTCGCGGCTTCTAACCTCCGAGCTAATTGTCTAAACACAAAGAGAGCTCAACAGTATGAGCTCTTTTTAATATCTATATCTTGTTATCAAACGGGTTATCTAGGAATCAGACCTGATTAACCAAAGATGAAGCTGTATAGGAAGCCTGCACCCATCGCCATGCTTAAGATAACGAATAAGAATGCTGCAATCATTTGGTTTTTGAAGATTGATTTAAGCAAGATAACTTCAGTCAAACTTGCACCCGCACTACCAATGATCAATGCCATTACCGAACCTAACGCCATACCTTTCTGAACTAGAGCAGCACTTAGTGGAATTACCGCTTCAGCACGAATGTACAGTGGAATACCAATCACAGCGGCTACAGGAATCGCATACCACATACCTTCACCAGCGTACTCGGCAATTAGGTCTGTAGGAATGAAGCCATAGATGAATGAACCAATCGCGATACCCGTCATTAGGTAAGGGAAAACTTGTTTGAAGTCTTTCCAAGTTGAGAACCAAATTCTCATCCAACGGCTAGGCTCTTTCTTCTCTACGATTTCAGCTGTTGCGCTTCCATCCGCTGAACAGCATGAAACGGTCACTTGTGGCTCTTCTTTTTTCGAATCACAGCAAGATGTTTCTTTTGCCATTACTGGTGCAGGTTCAGCACATGCACTTGTACCACATGAAGACTCTGCCTTCGCTGGCGCTGCTTTCTTAGGAGCAGAATCACCACAACTAATGCCACAGTTTGAAGCAGAACCTGTCGATTCATACGCTTCAGGTTTTACGTAGCGCTCAAAGCCCAGCTTCTCAAGTGCGTAACCTGCCACTACCGATACTGTCATTGCGACTAAGAAGTAGAACACAGTCACTTGCCAACCAAACGTAATCACGAACAAACCAATGATCACTGGGTTCAATAGTGGGCTACCAAATAGGAACACCATCATTGGCCCAAAACCCGCTCGTGCACGCAGCAACCCTTTTAAGAAAGGAATGGTCGAACATGAACAGAAAGGTGTAATTGCACCCAGTAGTGCAGCCACTACATACCCCTTACCGTTACGCGAGCTCAGAATCGATTGAATCTTTTCTGGCGTAAGAAACTCTTGCAGAATCCCAACAATGTAGCTGATCGCCAAGAAAAGGATGATTAGCTCTACTGCTAAGAAGGCGAACATATCAAGTGCGTCTTTTAGCATTGTTAACATTTCATTGCTCATAATTAACTCCAAACTGGATTGAAGGCCGGACTCTATGAGAAAAGTAACCAACCCTTAATTTCGAATATTCTCGAATTATAGAAATATCTCGTAACAGATCAATTTTTATTTCGATAAAAATCGAAATAATTTTCAAAGGGTTTATTTTTCAATGACTTAATAAATTACGGTCTTTACATTTGTATTTAGAGAATATTTCGACTAATATCGAAATTAAATCTTGAGGAGTTAATATGAACTTAGAAGTCGTAGCGAAAGCACTTAAAGAGTTGGGACACCCTATTCGCCTAACTATTTATAAGAGTGTCGTTAAAGCTGGCTACCAAGGCATTGCAGTTGGCGGCCTACAAGAAGAGCTAGGTATCCCTGGCTCCACCTTGTCTCACCACATTTCAAGCCTAGCGTCTGCAGGCCTCATCAGCCAAAGACGAGAAGGAAGAACCTTATTCTGCGTGGCAGAGTATGAATGCCTAGCAGGCGTGATTGATTTCTTACAAGACGAGTGTTGTGTGAACGAACAGTGCAATTAGTGCTTCTTTAGACGTAGAGCTGGTGTTGAAAATTTACTGCATGAGATCTTAATAGAGACCTTTCAGAATCTAGACAAAGCCCGAGATGCCAGCAATGTGATTAATTGATTGCGAGCGTAAGCCGAACGCCAACTGCGGCAAGTGTTAATCACTACATCGAACCCGTTATTCAAATAGAACAAAGCCAGCAATTGATGCTGGCTTTGTTGTTTTCATAATCTGAAAGTCAGTTGGCTTAAGCTAGCCTAGTGCTTGAGCGAACCAAGTGCATGTGCGGACTTAGCTACGCGGCTTCCGCTTTGACGACCGGTTGATAGCGCCCCGGTTTATGGTTCATCGCCAAAATCAAGTTGGTGACTATCGCGCCCAGTACAGACAACAGAACCAATGACACATCAACGATAAATAGTGACAGCACAACAATCGTGCAGTCTAGTGCCATCTGAACCTTACCTGCACGAATTCCAAAACGTTCTTGTAGGAACAACGCGAGAATATTGAAGCCACCCAAGCTCATCTTGTGACGGAAGATCACCAGCATACCGGTACCAATTAGTCCGCCGCCAAGTAATGCTGCATACAGTGCATGAATCTCGGCTATCTGAATCACATGATACAAATGATCCACGGCGAACGAAACAATCGAAACGGCAATAAAGGTGTTGATAGTAAAGCGCCACCCCATACGAGCGACCGACAAAATATAGAAAGGTAAGTTAAGTGCGAAGAACACTTGGCCAAAGCTCAAGTCCGTCACTTTGGTAATGAAGATAGCTAAACCAGCCGTGCCTCCCGTGAGCAAACCGACCTGATTGAAAAAGATAACGCCGAGTGATACCAATGCGCTACCTAAGATCAGCGCCAGTAAGTTTTCGCGAAGGTTATGATCTTTATCCATGTGAATGACTCTCCCTGAATCTTTTAACATCGCGTTTCAGTCAGTTGAAACGATTTACGCCCAAATTTACGATGTTTAGCAGATAAGTCGAGCGAACAGCCGATCTTGTGAGGTGATTAGTTTGTATATTAGTTTTTACAGTTTTGTGAAATATCTTAATAAAGCAACCAGTTACGAACATGAAATTAAGTATCCATTCTGAATTACACGCTTCTAACGTTGAATCGGTGAGCATAGCGTTTTCTTATTTATTGGTCATGTTTCATCCCTATTCCAGCAACGCATCAATCCATGGATAGGTCTATGCATAAAACGCATAGATTAAATCACAAATGGTCATTTGATACATATCTCACTCGTCATTATGATGCGCGACTTCTTACAACATATAGCGCATGTAAACACCTTATGTTTTCACAATCTCTTTTTGCCCAACTGGCCAGAATGACGTTATTCCTCGTCATTAGTTTGGTTATTGTGCATCACAGTCAGCCATTGATTGATCTCTTGGCTCAGCATGCCGTAAGCAGTGGTTGCCACCAGCAGTCAGGGCATGATCATTCTGGGCACGAACATCACCATGAGATGACTGACCAACACATGTCAGCGCAAGACCACTCACATCACCACCATTAATTTAAGAGTATTAGAATGAGCATTTTCCGTTTTCCTTTACTGGTATGGCTTGGGATCGGCACACTTATTATCAGTCTAGGGATCAGACAATCATTCGGCATTTTCATGATGCCAATTTCAGAGCATTTCGGCACGGGTCGAGAGTTTTTTAGCTTCGCTATTGCTCTACAAAACCTTTTGTTCGGTGTATTCCAACCTTTTGTTGGTATGGCCGCTGACAAGTGGGGAGCAAGACGCATCATTATTGCAGGCGCATGTGCTTACGGTTTGGGTTTACTTCTTACCTCAATTTCTACCGAATCAAGCATGCTTTACGTTTCACTAGGCGCATTGGTTGGCCTTGGACTAAGTGCAACAAGCTATGTGATTGTATTAGGCGCTGTCGCGAAAGTAGTACCCGCAGAGCATGCAGCTAAAGCATTCGGTTTAACCACAGCTGCCGGTTCATTTGGTATGTTCGCAGTGATTCCGGGCGCACAATACATGTTGAACGAATTTGACTGGCAGAGTGCGATGCAAGTGTTTGGCGTATTGTGTTGCTTGATGATCTCTTTTGCACTGTTCATGCGTGCGCCAAAATCGGCATCAAACAAACAGGCACAAGCAGAAGACAATCAAACATTGAAAGAAGCGTTGTCTGAAGCGTTCTCTAACAAGAGTTACTGGTTGATTCATGCAGGCTTCTTTGTGTGTGGTTTCCACGTGATGTTTATCGCAACGCACTTACCAAGTTATTTAGCAGATAAGAACTTGCCTGCGAGCAGCGCTGCGATGGCACTGGCTTATGTCGGTATCTTTAACATCTTCGGATCTTACTTCTGGGGTGTAATGGGCGATAGATTCAATAAGCGTCATGTGATGTCGGCACTGTACTTAGTTCGTACTGTGGTTATTGGCGCGTTTGTGACTCTGCCAGTAACGGAATCAACCGCAGCTATCTTTGGTGCAGCCATCGGCTTCTGTTGGCTAGGTACGGTTCCACTCACTTCAGGTTTAGTTCGCCAAATCTTTGGTGCTCGTTACCTATCTACTCTATATGGCTTGGTGTTCTTCACTCACCAAGTAGGTAGTTTCTTAGGCGCTTGGGTTGGTGGTCGTATTTACGATTACTACGGATCTTACGAGCCAATTTGGTGGTCAACGGTGGTATTGGCATTTGCAGCAGCGCTTATCCATTTACCAATCAATGACAAGCCGATTGAGCGCATCAAATTGGCAATGGCTTAACATTTAACGCTGACTCCCCCAGCAGCGAAAATCGATAAGCAATCCAATAAGAGAGTGGATATTGAAAGGAGCGCATCCTGAGATATTCACTCTCTTTTTTATTGGCCGTTGAAATCGACATTATAACTAGCGAAACTTGCATAAACCTCACTGAATAATAAGACTATTCCTGCCGTTTTACTTTATAGTATTCGTTCTTCCCTTTTGAACTTATTCGCAGGCTTATGGAATACCTAGATCAGACCGCCCTTATCGCGATGGCACTCATTTTTGTCGGCTCGTTTGTACAAACCGCAATCGGCTTTGGCTTGGCAATTGTGGCTGCCCCGTTGTTGTTTTTGGTCTCACCTGACTATGTACCCGCGCCTATCTGTCTTGTTGGTCTGTTCATTTCTGTATTCAACGCGTTTAAACACCGAGCAAACATCTCTATTGGCGGATTAAAAATCGCACTATTAGGCCGTATTCCGGGCTCACTGGCAGGCGGGGCTTTGTTGGTGATGGTTTCGACGAGTGTGCTGTCACTGTGGTTAGGCTTATTGGTAGTATTCGCCGTGATTGTTAGCTTACTTCCGTTTAGGTTAGAACCGACGCCTGCAAAAATGGGCATCGCGGGGTTCTTTTCAGGCTTCTTCGGTACCAGTTCAGGCATTGGTGGTCCACCTATGGCACTCCTTCTTCAACACCAAGATGCCAATCAACTTCGTGGCAACCTTTCTGCATTCTTTGTGTTTAGTTCTATCATTTCATTACTGGTACAGATCCCAATTGGCTTCTTCACCATGCACCATTTGATCATCACAATCCCGCTGCTTCCTGCCGCTTGGTTGGGTTACAAGGTGGCGCTATTGACGACGCAAAGCATTCCCAAAGAGAAGATACGTATAGGCTCTTTGTTACTATGTTCTATCAGCGGCTTTACTGCCATTTGGCAAGGCTTAGCTGGCTAATTCGAAGCAGAAGCTCGAAGCAGAAACATCGATAAAACAACAAACACAAATCCAAGACCAGACGATGAAAGGACGTTCTATGACATACGATGAGTTCAATGCATTCTGTGAATCACAAGCAGCCACCAGCTATGTGATGCAGTGGAATAACTCTCACGTTTGGAAAGTAGGTGGGAAGGTGTTTGCGATTGGAGGTTGGGGACCGAACGACGAGCCTGCATTTATCTTCAAAGCGTCGGATCAGAATTTCGACTTTCTAAAAGAAGAGCCTGGTTATAAACCTGCGCCCTACTTTGCTTCACGCGGTATGAAGTGGATTCAACTATTTGAGAGCACACCAAAAAGGGATGAGGAATTGAGATACTACCTCACTGAATCACACCGAATTGTGTCTTTAGGGCTAACCAAAAAGAAACAAGCAGAACTCGGGCTCAATCAATAGCCAGAAATTCTGCTTGTTAATAGGCCACCCAATACTAGATAACCTTTCAAAACTTAGGCTGCTATTAAAAGCTTAAATCGCTCTTAAAAACTTAGGCCGTTCTAAGGAACTTGGGCAATAAAGGCTCTATTTTTTGCGCAGGCACCAGTGGCACCAATAGATAGATTAAACCCGCAAAAGCAATAGACGCCGCTAAGTCTTCAGGGCGATGCATACCAAGCCAAACACGGCTATAGGCAACGCCGCCAGCCCATACCAACAAGCCACCCACTAAATAAAAGCGCTTCGCTTCTAAGAACAAGCCACCAAAGAACGCCAAACACACACCAACGAAAATCATGTGTCCAGACGGGAAAGAATAATCGGTTTCGCCAAGCCAGTGACGCATTCGCCACTCACTGACCTTATCTTGCACAGATTCAATCGCCACGTTCTTTTCTACCAATGGCAGCTCATAAAACAGCTCTGGCATTTCAATTACTTCTTGCGTAACCAAATACTCAGAGTAAGGACGCGGACTCTCTGTAGAATGCTTTAAGAAGGTCTTTGCAGCAAAGCTAAGCACCAACAAAATGCCTAGTTGCAGACCAAGGCTGACCAGTTTCGCTTTCGAAAACTTCATCGTGAGCACTACTAAAGACAAAACAGCGAGCGTTACCAAGAATCCTTGATTGCCTGCCGAGTAAGTCACGAAAGTCATGAAAGCGCCATAGAAAGGCAGAACCGCACTTCCAAGGTCGAAATCAGATCCAAAGATCAAAAAGGGTACGTGAGAATACAAACTTAGAACGAGCAGTAATAAGCCTTTGGATTTGTTAGAGAACAGAGAAGTCATGGCTAAGATCTTTTGGATAAAGTGGTCGATGTTATCGCAGCTTAGCATCGCCAATATCAATTTTATGTCAAAACGGTCAGTCAGCCGTTATGGTGTAACAATATTCAATTAATGCGGTGCTTGAGTATTGATTCGGTGAACCCTCACTTCACAATCAATAATCTTTACCATCCACTTCTGCGCATACCGACCGTAAAACCAACTAAAGACCAGCTGTACCTTACTAAACACAACGGTATTGTGTTCTGCTGATAAAGTGAACACTCACCAGATTATCAGGCCAGAATCTGAAAAACTTTGCTGTCAGTCCTTTAAATCCACTATTGAAAGGATTACCATCTGGTCTGCTTTCAAAGCAAAACAGATTATTAATTTTTATTCTCAGGGCGGGGCGAAATTCCCCACCGGCGGTATGTCCTTAGCAAAATCTAAAGATAAGCCCGCGAGCGCTCGATTTGTCGAGGTCAGCAGATCTGGTGAGATGCCAGAGCCGACGGTTATAGTCCGGATGAGAGAGAATGAAAACACACTCGTTTTAAGTTGGAAAGGCGTGCCCATTTATTGGGTCTATGCCTCCAACTCGAACGGGTGCATTTCGTTTTGGATAAAACCATAATGAACCGACTTGTAATGAGTCGGCTTTGTTGTGCTCGGTTGAGATCCCTCATACAGCCCTGATTCTGGTGATATTTTAGGAGTTTAACCATGAATCAGTCTTCACTACTTGCCGAATTTGGCGAACCAATCACTCGCGTTGAAAACGCACTGCAAGCTTTGCGCGAAGGTCGTGGCGTACTTTTACTCGATGATGAAGATCGCGAGAACGAAGGCGACATCATCTACTCAGTAGAACACCTAACGAATGCTCAAATGGCGCTTATGATCCGCGAATGCAGCGGCATTGTGTGCCTGTGTCTAACTGACGAGCAAGCAAACCAACTTGAACTTCCACCTATGGTTGTCGATAACAACAGCGCAAACCAAACTGCGTTTACCGTAACTATCGAAGCAAAAGTTGGCGTAACGACAGGTGTTTCTGCCGCTGACCGTGTAACAACGATCAAGACAGCTGCAAACCCAACAGCAAAGCCTACTGACCTTGCTCGCCCTGGCCACGTATTCCCACTGCGCGCTCGCAAAGGTGGTGTACTTGCTCGCCGCGGCCACACAGAAGGTACTGTGGATCTGATGCAAATGGCAGGTCTTCAGTCGGCAGGTGTACTGTGTGAAGTAACCAACCCAGACGGTACAATGGCAAAAGCGCCAGAGATCGTTGCTTTCGGTAAACTGCACAACATGCCTGTACTGACCATTGAAGATATGGTGATGTACCGCACTGAGTTCGACCTTAAGCTTGCATAACGTTTAGCCTTCAATGCTAAACACTTAGTAGTTAAGGCAACTACTGCGAAATGAACATTGAAAGGCCTCACTCTTACTGCTTTTTATAGTTAAAAGCATATAAGGGGTGAGGCCTTTTTAATTTCCGCAACTTAAAACGAACCAGAGATGGATCACCAAAGTGTCTGTACTTACCGAAACCTACCCAACCTAATCGCTAGAAAAGCGTAACCTCTCAAAAAATCCTGCAAAATATGAGAAACATTCACTCGAATGGTGAAGTCATGCACCATGATTGATCATCCATAATTAGACTAAAAACATAACTCAATGAAATATAACACTTATTTATTTTGGCACGGTGTCTGCACTACCACTAAGTAGATATACAAATATTAGGAGTTGAATATGTTTGTAGTTATTTCAGTGGGTTTATCCCTATTAGTACTTGCAGCCCTGTTTCATTTCTCAAGGAAGAGACAAACAGCGCTATCACACAGGTTTGAAACCTTAGTTCTGCTTAGGGAGTTATTGTTGTTATCACGCAAACACCGCGCGGCAACGCATTACGCTCTAGCATATAAATTGTCTAGCGACTCGATTCGTAAAGTAAATGAGATTTACGACAACATACTTGAGGTATCTGAGCTGCTTCAGTCTCATGTGTCGTTTGATAGTCGCCCTATGTATCGCATCTATCACCTTAAACTCATCGCCATGCACAGCGACTGGCAAAACCGTAGCTTGGTGCGTAACCAATCGATTCATGGCAAAACGATTCGTCACAGCATGTTCTTGATGGACGAAGTGATGATCATCTGGCTGATTCAATCTGAACGAGAAGACATGAGCCGTGAGTACCACATGAATTGGCAACAGATCTTGGATTGCATGGAGATCCTGACCAAGCTCAGAATGTGTATTCCTGATATGGAAAAGCCTGAGGAGTATTTGAGATTCAAATTCTACGCCTCTCAGACACACAGAAAACTCAACCAATTATCGATTATCTGCCCGATTAGTAGTGGGTCACCGGTTTGTACACGAGCGATGCATGCACTTACAGAGATCGCGTCAAGTAACGAAGCGACCCAACCGGCAGATAGCATGTACGAATTAACCAGTGATATCTCTAGCGTCGTGTCGCAAGTCTACGACCAAGTATTATCCGACATTACGAGAAGCTTGTATCAGCCTTTACCAGACATCAACGAAAAGGTGATAAATACTCGATTATCCGTACATCATTACATGTAAAGACTTCGTGAGAGGAGAGCGTGCTGGAACTCTGAATTATTGAGTTCAAATCCGATATCACCATTGATATCGGATTTTTGTATTTATGGGCTTTTAAATTTTTGTCGCTATGTATCATTGCCTATGAAGTTTCAAACATCACCAGACTTAATATCGCTAGCCCAAGCTTGTGCCGCAAAATCAATAAACTGACGAACAATCGGAAGCTGATAACTGCGAGACAAATACACCGCCCAAAGAACGCTGCTGGGCGAAACAAAATCATCCAATATTCGTTTCAATTTGCCGTTGGCGATCAGTGGATTGGCTAAGTCACAAGGTAAACGAACCACCCCTTTTCCATGCTGTGCCGCGCGAGTTAATACCCCAACATCGTTGGCCTTAATGGTGCCAGACACCTCAACCGAATAGTGCTGATTATCCTTAACGAAATCCCACTTAGAAACATTCAAGTGACGAAAACAATTGTGTTGTCTAAGCGCTTCGACCGTTTCAGGCTCACCATGTTTGTCCAAGTAGGCTTGCGAGGCACACACCACCGAATCAATTTCCATTAGCTTTCGTGCAATCAAACTATCGTCAGGTTGATCAGTATAACGAAGTGCAATATCGATCCTTTCATCCACCAGCTGAGTAAAACGGTCTGAAGCAAACAGCTCGACCGTGATATTAGGGTGGCGCTCAGTGAACTGTTCGACCACATCCAGCAGCATGTGCTGAGTTAAACCAATGGGTGCAGCAATTCGAATGGTTCCTGAAAGGTCATCGGTTTGATTGAGTGAAGTAACTTCTAGCTCAGCGGTTTCATAGAGGATTTTCTCACACCGCTGCAGAGCGATTTCCCCTGCCGATGTTAAGCTCACCTTTCGAGTCGTCCTATGTAATAGCCTCTGCTTCAACCACCCTTCTATCTCTTGAACATGACGTGAAACCTGTAACCGAGTCATGTCCAAATGCTCAGCCGCTTGAGTGAAACTGGCACAATTCGCAACTTCGACAAAGCTACGCATTGCCGTCAACCTATCCATCACGCTCTCCTTGAACTATTTCGCAGCTAATCGAATCTTATTAGATCACTATATAGATACAATCTACATCATTTTGCGATATTTATCGCAACCTAGTGAGCAATTAGACTGCAATGGCTGTCGAGAAAACGACTCAATAAATTAGATAATTGGAGAGACATTATGAAAATTGCAGTATTAGGCGCATCAGGTTGGATTGGTAGTCACATCGCTCAAGAGGCTCAATCTCGTGGTCACGACGTAGTTGCTATTGTAAGAGATGCAAGCCACGTGGAAACCCAAGGCATTGAAGTTCGTTCATTTGATTTACAAGATGAAGCCGCAAGTCTAGCAAACGCACTAGCCGGCGTTGATGCAGTCATTACTTCGATTGGCGGACGTGCTCTGGGTAATCACGACATCGTAAAAAACACTGCGACTAAATTGCTCGCAACATTACCAAGCATCGGTATCGAGCGCCTACTTTGGGTTGGCGGTGCAGGCTCATTAGAAGTAGCACCAAATGTACCGCTAGTGACCGTTCCTGATTTTCCAGCGGATTACAAAAACGAAGCGCTAGCACAAGGCGAAGCTCTTGAAGTGTTCAAGCAATCGAACAGCGAAGTGAACTGGACTTTTGTTAGCCCTGCAGCAGAAATATTCCCGGGTGAGAAACTATCGACCTACCGTACAGGTGGAGACCAACTACTCACCGACGAAGATGGCAACAGCAAAATTTCAGTGAGCGATTACGCTATCGCGATGATTGATGAGCTCGAAGCTGGCAAGTTCCCACGTCAGCGTATTGGTGTCGCTTACTAGTCAACTCATATATAAAAATTAAAAAAAGCCGCTTGTTCAAAACAGTGCGGCTTTCTCATCTTTATATTGAGCATTCCTTTAATCCAATGGCAGGTGACCTGTTTTCACTAGGATGACGGTTTCTTCTTCCACATAAGGGAAATGCTCGCTCATGTGAGGGCTACGCATCCATGTGTGTTTTGGATACTCGCCATGTTCATCTTTAAAAGTGCCCGACAACACAAAGATCTCTTCACCACCAAAGTGACGATGTGGCTGAAAGCGTTCGCCGACAGGCCACTTCACTAAAGCGACATGTTCGTGCTCAAACTCATGCAATGGCATGACTTGTAGGCCACCAATGCCCGGAAGCCATTCCGTTTCTAGTGTATTGATACGGACCTGAGTTAAGTCTCTCGCATCAAATTGATTAAGCTTAACCAAGATCGTACAGCCATTTTTGCTTGATGGGGAATGCGCACTACCCGGCGGATTACGGATATAAGTGCCAGCAGGGAAATCACCCGTTTCATCTGAGAACACGCCATCTAATACAAAGATCTCTTCACCTTGCGGATGCGGGTGCTCAGAAAACGAAGATTCAGGATCGTACTGCACCACGCTAGTCGTGTGACCCGATTCTTTCTCTTCTCTTTCAAGCGGCTTGCGCCAAACCCCTTTAGCAGGGCTTGCAATCCAGTCTAATGATTTGGTTTCAATAACCAGCTTTTTTGAAAAGTCCATGTTGAACATAATGACGACCTTACTCTTGTTATCGTTTTAATTATTCTTATTATCTTTCTCGCTTCTATTCTATGCGAATACTGACCGATGAGGCTACCTCTTAGCTAGTTGCCAATAAAGCCCCAACACATATTAAAATCTAGGCTTAATGAGTTGCGGCAAACACAATTAGCTCACGGGCATTTGCTCAAAGCGACCTTTTACGAAATCAATAAAGGTTCGAATTCGAATCGGTTGGTAGCGGTCTCGATGGTAAATCGCTGAAAAATCGACTTTAGGCACCACCCAATCATCAAACACTTCAACCAACTGCCCGCCGTTGAGTTCTTGTAAACAATAGATGGTTGGTACACGAATAATCCCATTCCCTGACTTCGCACCCTGTACCAATACTCGGCCATTTTTACATTGCAGCCTGCCCGTCACCTGCACATCGACCGTTTTCTTAGTGTCGTCCAACGCTTGAAAGCTCCACTTACGCACCGAGCCCGTTAAACAATCATGATGGATAAGATCCTTAGGGTGATTTGGCTTTCCTTTGCGAGCGAAATACTCAGGGCTCGCGAGTGTTCCCATCTCGATGTCTAATAGCTTTCTTGCGATAAAGCCCGCGTCTTCAAGGCTTCCCATACGAAAAGCGATATCGAAAGCATCTTCAATCAAGTCGACTCGGTTACTACTGAAATCAAGGCTAATGCTGATGTCTGGGTAGAGCTGCATGAACTCATTCACTAGATCCGCAATGATCACTTCACCCAAATAACCGCCGACACAGTTTACTTTTATGTCGCCGCGCACTTCTTCGACATCGTCCACAGCAGCAATCAAGGCTTGGTCTATATTATCTAAGGCTTGTTCGCATCTCGCGTACAGATCTTGCCCTGCGTGAGTCAACCTCAAGGTTCGAGTGGTGCGGATAAACAGCGTTACACCCATCTGCTTTTCTAAGCTACTTACTTGGCGTGACACATGAGAGCGTGACACATCAAGCTCCTCCGCCGCTTTAGTGAAGTTACCTAAACGAGCGATAAGCACGAAAGAACGAATATCAGACAGGTTAATTTGATTGAGCATAGTCGCCAGCTTACTTGTGAAATTTTAAGATAATGAAGCTATAGAGTTATGACGCTATAAAGCTATAAAGTGAACGCATTTATTGTTGCACTACAGCAACAGTGTTTCAAGTAAAGCGCTATATATCAACAATGCTATTTTCCTTAATATACCTCCATCGCAACGAAGCAAGGGAACAAGCACTTGATTCGAATGCACTTAAACAATACGTCGTAGCCAACCGACGCAATTAAAGTACAGAGGAAATAAAATGAAAAAACTAATCGTAATTACAGGTGCAAGCTCTGGTATTGGTGAAGCAATCGCTCGTCGTCTAAGCGATGAAGGCCACCCTCTGCTACTTCTAGCTCGTCGTGTTGACCGCCTTGAAGCGCTTAACCTACCAAACTCTCTATCTGTGAAAGTAGACGTAACAGACAAAGCGTCTTTTGATGCGGCAATCGCACAAGGTGAAGCGAAATTTGGCCCTGTAGACGCGCTTATCAACAACGCTGGTGCAATGCTTCTTGGTCAAATCGATACTCAAGACGCTCAAGAGTGGAAGACAATGTTCGATGTGAACGTGATTGGTCTTCTAAACGGCATGCAATCTGTACTTGCTCCTATGATGGAACGCAACACAGGTACTATCATCAACATCAGCTCAATTGCGGGTAAGAAAACATTCCCAAGCCACGCTGCTTACTGTGGTACTAAATTCGCGGTACACGCTATCTCTGAGAACGTTCGTGAAGAAGTAGCTGCTTCAAATGTTCGTGTTACGACTATCGCACCGGGTGCTGTTGAGACTGAACTTCTGTCTCACACAACATCTCAAGAGATCAAAGACGGTTACGATTCTTGGAAAGAAGACATGGGCGGTGTATTGGCAGCTGACGATATTGCACGCGCTGTATCATTCGCTTACCAACAACCACAGAACGTATGTATCCGTGAAATCGCTCTAGCACCGACTAAGCAACAGCCATAGGCCTTTGCTATCGCGACTAAATCAGCGATGAAATAAGCTATGAATTAAAAAAGCGCCACGACTTAACAAGTCGTGGCGCTTTTGTTTTTATTCAATCTAATTGCTAGCAATAAGCGAGATTAGAACTGAACGCGGTAAACTGATGTGCTACCACTTACTTCGTTGCCAACCGCAATAAAGTGGTTACCAGAGCGAGTGAAATACTTAATTGACTCTGGACCTAGGTCACCCGCTTTCGAGTTGTAAGTATCGTTGTCGCAATCACCGTCTTCATCAACCTTAGTGCACACTGGTTGTGTAAAGTCTCGATTGTTCAAGTAGCTGATGAAACTTGCGTTTTCAGGCTGTGTTACATCGTAAACCATGATGCCACCTTGGCGTTCAAGACCAATAAAGGCATAGTGCTTACCGTTAATCTCAGCCACTTCGATCGCTTCAGGTTCTACCCCTTTATCATCACTGCGATCGTCACCACTTTGGTTGTTATCATTGGTGCTATTGAAGTTTGCAGGATCTTGATCAAGAACGATTCGAGCAAAGTCATCACCGCTATCAAACACTAACTCACCAGACTCATCCCAAATAGAGAAAGAACGGCTACCGAATGCTTGAACCTTTTGATCAGCAGCAAGTGTTGCTTGTGGCTTAATCACTTTAAGACGAGCCAGTTGTTTGTTGTCTTTCAATGCACCAGCCAATGGGTGGTTAGCGTCAACTTCTAACTTCTTACCGCGCACTTCATCGACATAAGCGATACAAAAGTCTTTCTCTGTTGTGTAGTTTTCGGTGCCTTTATAGTCATCACCATCCCACTCAAAACCCTTATCATCACATACTTTTTGCGTCGTCTTGATGCCATACTCACGGCCATCGCCTTCATTCGCAGTTACGATGTAAGTGTTACCATCAACACTGTAGCTGGTGATGCTATCAGGCATGTAAAGCCCTTCTAACATTGCGTAGCTTTGCAGGTTGCCGATGTTTTTGTCTTTGTTCGATGCATCCAACTGAGCGGTATCCCAAGGCTTGCCGCCTAGTCCAAGAATCGCATCGACTTGTGCACTTGCTACGTCAATTGCTGCCAATGCATTGTTCTCTTGCAGGGCCACATAGAGTTTACCGTTATCAGAAAACGTCAGGTATTCAGGCTCCAAGTCTTGGGCAACGGTTGTATTAGGCGCCGAGATTCGAACCTTGTCGGTCAGTTCTGCATGGCGAGGCTGACCTTGATTGAATGCCTTGAAATCAATTTGAGTCACTTTTGCTTGTAAAGGACCATTAGCTAAATCAACCAGAGTCACCGAGCCTTCAGGATCAATGCTGTAATCTGCATTCGGCTCACCTTCGTTTGCTGATGCAATGTAACGGCCGTCTTTAGAAAAGCTCACCATGTCTGGTAATGCTCCAGCAATGTAAGTGGTGATCAGCTCTAGTGTGTCTGAGCGATACAGCGCAATAATGCCATTCTGTTGTTTGTCAGCATTTTCGATCGCGACAGCAACTAAGCCTTGATGAGTCGATACACTGTTCGCAGCACCGATATTAATACCCGAAGCCGCAGCGGCTGATTGAAGGTCGATAGAACCCTCAGATGTCGGTGTACTATCAGCGTTCATCGACAACACATCGACTTTCTGCGCTTGCGCGTTAACAACATAAAGCTTATCGGTACATGAATCGTAGCTGACGATTTCGGCTGCAGAAGTATCAAACGGAGCGTCAGCAATAGAGCTGCCCACCAAAGTAAGCCCACTTACCACCGCATCGCTCGCGATTGGCTGTTGGATGGATTGGCATTGAAGGCTAAAAGCATCAAGTGATGTTTGAGATGATGTTGTCGGCTTTGAAGTTGATTGAGAACAACCAACTAGAGCCGAGCTTACCGCGATAGGTAGTAATAAAGTCAGCTTATTAAATTTACGATTCATATATCCTCCATAATTTGAATCGCGATCATAGAGGCCGCTTATGACAATTATCTTTCCCTTTTATTAACAATAGGTGACGACAATCGGTTTCCTTTACCCATAACAACAGAGGATTGGAGTGAACATTCCATTAACAAGCAAGCAAAAAAAACGCCCAAGCTGGCTGGTGCTTGAGCGCCTTTAGTAAACTGAATAGGTGGATTAGAAGTTGTAACCACCACCGATCATGAATACCCATGGGTCGATATCAACGTCTGTTGAGTAGCTATTACCATTAACATCTTTATATTTTGCAGTTGTATCGATATCTGCATACCACACAGAAGCGTTCAGGAACCAGTCTTCATTGATCATGTAGTCGACGCCAATATTTGCTGCAAGGCCCCAAGAGTCATCAAGAGACAAATCACGTAAGTCAGCGTTTTTACCAGTTCCGTTAAACTCTTCGTCAAAGAAGAACGTGTAGTTGATACCAGCACCTACGTAAGGACGAATTTCACTATTTGCCTCACCAAAGTAGTACTGAACCATCAACGTCGGTGGAAGATGTTTAACATCAGCAATATCACCTAATCCACCCAAATTAGTAGATACAGTATGTGAAAAAGGAGTTGCTGCAAGAATTTCTAAACTGATGTTATCAGTAAACATGTAGCCAAATGTTAGACCAAGTTGAGTATTTGAATCTACAGATAGCTCTGAACCTGGTGAGTTTAGTACATCACCACTGCTGTCGTTTGGAGATACAATAGCCGCACCTGCACGGATGATGAAATCACCTTCTTTATGAGCAAGAACATTCGTTGACATAAGAGCCGCAATAACCGCAATACCACATACTGTTTTTTTCATTATAATTTCCTTTTGAGGGCTTAATTCTTTATTGGTGAATGAGTAATCATTTCTTATTTTGCGTGCAAGGTAGCATAGAATAACCCTACTTTATTGATGGAAATCAATTTGTGAAAAGTTGTGATTACTTATGTAAATTTATATCGACCCGATCACTTTATTCCTTCATTTTATTGACAGTTTTGTAATGCAACTTTTCCGTGCATCATTTTGTTAACTCTGCCCTTTCACTTTGATCTGATCTCTTTGGATCAAAATAGAGCAATCCAACATCCCGTACGCATCAATTTGGTGCAGTCTCGCAGAGTTCATTGTCACCTCGGTTAATATTCAATGAGTTACATTTGGCGTGGTGCTTGCAAGTCTATGTTCATAATCATAAATACATTGAGGTTCTGACTATGCAAGACACTCTAACAATCGTTCTGGCCGGCGGTGTTGGCTCTCGGCTTTCCCCTCTCACCGATAACCGCGCAAAACCTGCGGTACCCTTTGGTGGCAAATATCGAATCATCGATTTCACACTCGCGAACTGCCTTCACTCTGGGCTTCGCCAAATTCTGGTACTGACTCAGTACAAGTCTCACTCTTTGCAAAAACACTTACGTGATGGTTGGTCGGTGCTTAACCCCGAGCTCGGCGAATACATCACCAATGTTCCCCCGCAAATGCGCACAGGTGACAGCTGGTATAGCGGTACTGCCGATGCGATTTATCAAAACTTGTATCTGCTATCTCGCAGTGAAGCTAAGCATGTAGTGGTGTTATCTGGCGACCATATCTATCGCATGGATTACGCCCCAATGCTCAAGCAACATAAGCAGAATGAAGCTGACTTGACGGTCGCCTGTATGGAAGTGTCGATTGATGAGGCCAAAGAGTTTGGTGTGATGGAGATAGACGAGTCTCTACAAATCAATAACTTTACCGAGAAGCCACGTTACCCCGCGTGCGTACCCGGTAGACCGACCCGAAGTATGGCTTCAATGGGGATTTACATCTTTGATAAGGAAATACTGACTCAAGCATTACTTGCAGATGCAGAAGATCCAGACTCAAGCCACGATTTCGGTAAAGACATCATTCCAAAGTTAGTCGGTAACAACAGTGTTTACGCGTATAAGTTTGGTGACGAAGAAGGACGCGTAACTCAAGACGCTTACTGGAGAGATGTGGGTACGATCGACTCATATTACCAATCAAATATGGATCTGTTGAAACCGGCCTCGCCTATCGATTTGTACCAACCGGATTGGGCGATTCGCACCTATGATCCGCAACTGCCACCAGCACGAACCATCGCCTCTGTAGAAGGGAACCAAGGGATATTCATCAACTCGATGATCGCGAATGGGGTGGTGATTGAAGGGGGGTCGGCGCAAAACTCTATCTTCTTCCCTAAGGTCAAAGTCAGCAATGCCGCGATTGTAATTGATAGTATTCTGTTTGAAGATGTCGAGATCGGGCGAAACTGCCACATTCAAAACTGCATCATCGACAAGAACGTAAAAGTGCCAGATGGAACACAAATTGGCATAGATAGCCTTGCGGATGCCAAGCGCTTCCACATATCAAAGCAAGGCGTAATAGTGGTGCCCTCTTCTTACGAATTTAATGAGTAATCTTTGGCGTTGGAATCGCTTTTCTTTGAATATAAAAAGGCAGCGAGCTCACTGCCTTCTTATCTTTAGAAATAACCTTAACCGAAAGCTCAAGTTATCCGTCTTGAAATGAAATTTATAAAAACAGACTAGAATAAGTATTTGGAGTGATACCTAATTAGGGCGATAAAAAATAAGCAGAAGGAGTGATTTGGAGAAATACTTCAAAGATGAGGGATTTTTAAACACGTTTGAAATTCACGAAACATAATATGCGATCAGTTCATCGGACTTTCAAGGGACTAAGAGGAGATTATTTGATAACACTGAAGTGAATCACACATGTGCTATTTCGCTGTTGGTTAAACTATCCGATGTTTGCTACGTTTAAATGACACAGTCATTGGAAAGGTATGATTTATGAAAATAAACGTTCAAACACATCACGTATCAATTAACGACGACTCACGTAAAGACATCGAAGGTAAATTCGAAAAGATATCTAACCATTTTCCATCACTGATTAGCTGCGACATCATCATTACAAAAGAACATGGTCAACATCAGGTTGAAGTGTTCACCAACTACGAAGGTGTACGTGTAAGCGCAAAAGCTACAGATGACGTTATGTATCCAGCTATCGCTTCAGCACTCAAGAAACTTGAAGCGGGCCTAAGTAACCGTAAGGGACAATTAAAAGCAGACCTACACGAGAAACCAACAAGTACCAAGCCAGAGATTGCTTCGGACATCATCCAAGAGATGAAACTGGTATAATTACTCAAGTAGCTCAAGCTTACTAACGAATAGAAGCTTATAAAGAATTGCAAAGCCAGCACACGTTGCTGGCTTTTTCGATCTTGAGACTCAATCATCCCCTCTCATTACCAAATCGCTATTTCAGCTCAAATCCATATCGTCTTTAAGTCTCTAGTTGCTATAACAATCACGAATAGTATTTGATAGAGTTATCCGAAATCTAGATCAAAACGGAATATTTGTTATGAAGAAAGTCGCGTTGATACTTTTCCTAGCCACTCAATTAATGGCTTGTACCGAGGTTGGCAGTGAAGCTTGGTGTGCGGACATGAAAGAAAAGCCTAAAGGTGACTGGACGGCTAATGAAGCTGGCGATTTTGCCAAGCACTGTATTTTCTAAGCACGTTATCTTTTAGCTCTGCATTGAGCTTAATTAACACGCTCCATATAACACAATCAATGGAATAAGTGAGTTTGAATGAAACACCAACTAGACAATAACTGGAAGCACATCGAGTGGGTATTAACCGACGTCGATGACACGCTCACTTGGCAAGGTTCACTCCCTCCAGAAACCCTGATTGCGTTACAAAAGCTGAGAGATAGTGGAATCAAAGTGGTTGCGGTGACTGGCGCCTGTGCAGGTTGGTGTGATCATATTGCACAACTATGGCCTGTCGATGCCGTGCTTGGAGAGAACGGCGCCTTCTTATTAGAGAAACAAGATGCCGCATTACAGCTTTCATCGGAAACGCCGCTAGAACAAGTGCGCCAGACCCAAGCAAGGCTCAAACAACAAGTCGAGGAGATCTTGCTGAGTTACCCAGACCTATCCCTAACTTTGGACCAATCTTATCGCTTGTGTGAGGTCGCGATTGATATCGGACAGAATCGAAAGCCTGTTGATCCTGAAATAGTGCAAGCGGTACTCGAAAGAATACATGCTTTAGGTGCGCACGCGACAGCAAGTTCGATTCATATCAATGCTTGGTATGGCGAGCACTCTAAGAAAAACGCAGTGCACCGTTTCCTTACGAATAAAGGCTTATCACTTGAACAAATCCATAATCAAGCCTGCTATGTCGGTGACTCAATGAACGACCAACAGATGTTCGAGTCGTTACGTCTGACCGTTGGCGTGGCTAATATTAAGCACTATTGGGATAAGCTAGATCATCACCCAAATAAGGTTATGTCGCAGCCGGGTGGCTATGGGTTTGCAGAATTTGTCGATGCACTTCTGGCAGTAAAAAGCTAGACACTTAAAGGCTAACCTGCACTTCTAATAAGCTTTATGTCCGCTCAGATGACATAAAAAAACGACCGCTAGGTAGACCGAAGTACCTAGGGTCGTTTGAGCTTCAAAGTGCTAGATAAGCTCTCAACTTTCACACAAAACACATGTCACAAAAAACATAGTGCTCGCAACACTTCATTAGATCAGTTTGTTACGGATGTGGATCACCACAGCTTCTGCAACGATAACCACAGCAAAAATACTCACCAATACCATCGAAACCTTTTGCCATTCAAAAAGGTTTTGCGCATCGTTTAGCACCACACCAATACCACCAGCGCCCACCAAACCCAATACCGCAGATTCACGCACGTTGATGTCCCAACGGAACAATACGATGGAGTAGAACGCTGGCATCACTTGTGGCCAATACCCTTTCAGCAGAATACTCATCCACGAAGCACCCGTTGCGCGTAAAGCTTCAATAGGCCCCATGTTCACTTCGGCAATGGCTTCCGCTAACAGCTTCCCTACAAAGCCGATACTGCGAATTGCAATTGCCATGATGCCTGCGAGAACACCGGGGCCAAACAGTGCGATAAACAGCAGTGCCCAAACCAATGAATTCACTGAACGTGAAGACACGAGGAAGAATTGAGCGACCCAGTTCAACGCTTTATTAGGTGTAATGTTTGGTGCGTTTAACAACGCTAAAGGAATCGCAAATACCAAAGTAAACAGTGTTCCTAACGTCGCGATGTGTAAGGTTTCAATCATCGCCGCGTGGATCGATTCTGGATAGAAGCCGTAGTCCATTGGCACCATTCGCTCGAACATATCCGCAAACTGAGCAGGCGCGTCATAAAGAAATTCAGGAATCACTTCTACCGTCTGCCAAGACCACACGATGGCACACACAAGGCTGAGGTAAACGGCGAATCGAGCCACACGTTCGTTGGGTGTAAAGCGCTGCCACTCTCTATCGATAGATGCAGTTGTCATTAGAAGATTCTCCTAACAATGTTGGAAAGAAATTCACCGACAAGAATCAGTGCGATAATGGTGATCAAAATAGCGGCGACGAAGTCGTAGTCGAAACGTTGGAAGGCAGAGAAAAGTGTCCCGCCAAGGCCGCCCGCACCTACGATGCCTACCATGGTTGAGTTACGTAGGTTGGAATCCAACTGGTAGCTTGCAAAGCCAATAAAACGCGTAAATACCTGTGGCATAACGGCATACAAAATCACACTAGTAAAACTAGCGCCTGTCGCTTTAATTGCTTCAACCGGTTTAAAAGAGATCTCTTCAATCGCTTCGGCGAAAAGCTTCGCAATGAAACCAATCGATGCAAACACCAAGGTCAAAATCCCAGCCAGCGCCCCAAAGCCCACCGCTTTCACAAACAAGATAGCGATAATCACTGGGTGAAAAGAACGGCACAAGGCAATAAAACCACGTATAGGCGTTGATACGATTGACGGCATCATGTTTCTCGCAGCAAGCAAGCCTAAAAATAGCGAGATAACGATGCCGAAGAAACTTGAGATAATCGCGATCTGTAAGCTCTCTGCTAAACCACTTAACAACAAACTGGTACGCGAAAAATCAGGCGGAAACATTCTAGATAGTAATCGCTCACTTTCACCAAAGCCGATGATCAAACGGTCAAACGTCAGCCCTAATGTCGACAAGCTGTAGAACAGGTAAGCAATAATGCCAGCGATGATCGCACGGTTCGTCCATGACACCTTGAATGGGGTTTCATGGCTCGTTGGCGATGTGTTTGATGAAACGCTTGACGATGAGCTTGGGTTTAATCCAGCCATGACTCACCCCCATATATAATTTTCAGATCTTCCTCTGAAATGCCTTCAGGGCTGCCATCGTAATGCACCTTGCCATTGCACATACCGATGATGCGTTTGGCATAACGCTTGGCTAAGTTCACATCATGGATATTCACCAACACCGGGATGTTTTTCTGTTCAGCGAAGGTTTCCATTAACTCCATGATCTCAACCGCAGTTTTCGGGTCAAGTGATGAGGTAGGTTCGTCAGCAAGAAGAATATATGGGTCTTGCATTACTGCACGAGCGATACCAACACGCTGCCTCTGACCGCCAGATAAGCTGTCGGCACGTTGGTTGGCAAAGTCTTGCAGACCAACAAATTCCAGCAACTCAAAAGCCTTTGCTAAGTCTTGTGCTGAATAATTACGACGCCAAGCATTCCAAGCGGTCATGTAACCTAAACGTCCACTCAACACGTTTTCGATAACCGTTAAACGCTCTACCAAGTTGTACTCTTGAAATACCATGCCGATATGACGGCGCTGTTTACGAAGTGCTTGGCCTTTTAGTTGAGTCAGGTCGGCACCATCAAATATGATCTCACCTTGGCTTGGGTCATTAAGGCGGTTGATACAACGCAGAAGTGTACTTTTACCGGTACCCGACGGGCCAATAATCGCGATGATGCCAGGCTCGTCGATATCAATATTAATGCCTTTAAGGATTGGCTTGCCTGCCACATATTCATGAAATAGGTTGTTGATCTTTATTCCGTCATAGCTTGCTACGGCCATACTGCATTTCCTTGTGCGAATTTTAGAATGATCTATGCCCTACCCGCTAGGGCATAGATACTTAATTGAAGTAAGTGTTCTGGGAGACCTAAGCTTAATATGAAGCCAAAGTCTTCTTTGGAACTAAGAATTAGCCGTTGTTTACTTGCTTTGCTAGCTCAGCGGCTTTTTTCTTTGCACGTTTAGCGGCGTCTTTTTCAGCCAGTTTTTTTAAACCTGCTTTGGTGTAAGCCGTGCCTGTCGCGTGGGCGATATCACGAATCACATCCCACTCTTCTTTGTAGCTGATTGGCGAGAAACGGTCTGCACCTTTGAATGATGCACTCATCTCTGGTGTGAAGCGGTAGCTGAAGAAAGCTTCGTTGATCTTCTCAACTAGCTCTGGTTTTAGGTTGTAAGCGTAACCGAAAGCAGACGTTGGGAAGCGTGGGCTACGGTAGATGATCTTGAGTTCAGAATCATCAACACGACCTGCTGCCACCATACGGTCGTACACGTCAGATGCCACAGGTGCTGCATCATAGTCTCCGTTGAAGACACCTAGGATAGATTGGTCATGCTTACCTGAGTAAAGCACTTTGTAGTCTTCATCTGGTACTAACCCTTTAGCTGGAAATAACGCACGAGGAGCTAGGTTGCCAGAGTTTGATGATGCAGAAGTGTGTGCAACCTTTTTGCCTTTTAGATCAGCCATGGTGTTGATGCCACTGTCTTTACGCACAATGGTGATCAGATTGTAGCCTTGGAAACCAGACTCATCGCCTTTCACTGCAATTGGAACGTAACCCGCTAGGTTAACCGCGTAGCCAGTTGGGCCCGTAGAGAAACCAGCTACGTGCAAACGACCAGAACGCATCGCTTCTACTTGTGCAGAGTTCGAGTGCACCGTGTAGTAAATCACTCGCTTACCTGTAATTTTACTTAGGTGAGCTTGGAAGTCGGCAAACGCATCTTTGTATAGCGCAGGGTCTTCTACTGGTGTGTAGGTGAACACAAGCGTACTTGGGTCATTCCACTCATCTGGATTCTTTGGCGAATCTGCCACCAAATCTTGGTTTTCATCACAGTATCGATCGTCTAACACACCACGGCTAGAGCAGTCGCTTGCCATAGCCATTGAAGGAAGTAGTAATGAGCTAGCGATTAACAGTCCTTTAACACTGATTTTCATATTCAAACCTTACTTTTACTTATTGTTGAAAGTCACCGTCACTATTGCAGCCTTTGTGCCATATTTTTATTCATTTAAATTCAACAACTTAAATAAACAACCAAATTCAACAATCTATTTTGAGTCATTCATGTCCAACCCAGATGCTTGTATTTGGGTCATTTATGTCCCATCGATTTTGTGGTAAAAAAAGAGCCCGAAGGCTCTTTGGTTCACTGCTTTTTCTCTTATTATTCTTCAATAATCCAGATAACTTAGGCGTCGCTATCCATGCAGTTTGCGTAGTAAGTTACCGTTGCTGGCCAGTCACTGAATACGCCCATCACACCTACATCTTGTGCCAACACATCGAGCATTTTCATCATGTCGCCATCATTGTTGATGCCATCTTTCACGCTCTTGTAGTACCAACCGCCGCCTTGCGCTAGTGGGCCTGAACGCTCCAGAGTCCATGCGATAATGTCGAGGTCTGCATCTTTAGCGAGCTTAGCGTAATTAGATGCAACCAGTTCGTTATTCTCATCTAAATCAACCAGAGCAAACAGAGGTGGCGCGATGATGTTTACACCCGCATCGTGCAGCTCTTTCATGTTCTCAACAGAAGCGACAAAGTCCGCTTGCTCGTATACACGGTCATCAAGATACACGGCTTGTTTACCGAATTTTGGGGCTGCTTTGATCCAGTACTTCACGTCATCCAGGTTGAACGATTGCAAGTAAGCCTCTGAAGGTGCAAAGCCCGCTTCTTTTAATTCATCCACCAACTTTTGCGCGTACATCTCTTGGCTGAAACCATTGAAAGGCATTTCAACCGCTGCCGATTTCAATTCAGGAGTCACCTTTACGCCGTGCTCTTTAAACAGCGCCGCACTTTCTGCGTGTGTCATCAACGTCCCGCTCTGGCTGTATAGATCCGTTCGCCAACCCGGAGTACCGTTCATGTACTCTTCGACTGTGGTTGCTTTCGGGTTCGCCCCATCCATTTTTCCTTTTAACGTCTTAAACTCCGCCAGCGTGAAATCGGAAGTACGACACTCAACCTGAGCATCTTCACCTGTCGCAGGGTTCGCAGGTTTAAATGGAACTGAACATTTCTTAACAAGCTCTGGGTGAGCCAATACATCGGTCGTGGTGTGCAGGTCACTTTGAGAATGTCGACACACCAATTCCTTATCTTTAGTGAAAGTGACATCACACTCTACGACACCGGCTCCCATCTGAATCGCCGCTAAGTAAGATTCTTTAGTGTGCTCGGGAAACTGCATTGCAGCTCCACGATGCCCAATAGAAAAATCACTACGATGAAAAGGCCCTTCGCTACAACTGAGCAGCTTGGTTTTCAAAGGGCTCTCGTCCATATTGTTGACTAAAAAGAGGGGACGAGGTCCTAGGTTTGCTGACTCTGTCGCCGCCCATGCTGTCATTGAGCTAACGCCGAGTATCAGAGCAATCGAACCTTTCAGTATTTGCTTCATGTTTGTATCTCCTTGCAACAAGCAATTATTTTTCTAATTTCCTTAATCCGGTCATTTCTATTTTTCTGAGATGACCTCATGTGGGCTGATGCCACAATGTTGGGATTGCACGCTTTGTGCCAAATATTAAAACTCTTTTATTACAATCACTTGAAAAGGTTAGTCATTCGACTAAATGATAAATGGGTCATTGTTGTCTTGTGCTTTTTCTTCCGCTTTGTCTTTTGGTTTATGTTTGCTCTTTGCTCCTCAAGAACCAAGTTAATGAATTAGGCTTTAAAGCTCTCTTTATCCAACTGGTGTTTCTTCATTTTTCGATAAAGCGTTTTTCGGGGCAGATTCAGCTTGCTTGATACCTCATTGATATTGCCTGCGCTCTCTATCAAGGCTTCGGTTAATACATTTCTCTCGTACTGCTCCATCTGCTTTTCAAAGGCGAAATCTTCCCCAGTCGATTCACAAATTGGCGATTGCAGATCAAAGCCATCGCCGACAATACCGAGTACAAATCGGTCGGCAACATTACGTAACTCACGTACGTTTCCAGGCCATTCATGTCGGCATAGCTGCTGAATTTGTTCCGGATAAATCGTCGAAGGACGTGTCTTGTATTTGTGGCTTGCTTGAATCACAAAGTGGCGGAACAATACCTGAATGTCCTCTTTGCGTTGGCGCAGTGGCGGGAGGGTAAGGCTGGCAATATTTAAGCGATAGAAGAGATCGGCTCTAAATTCACCGGATTCACTGAGGCTTGCGAGGTCAGCTTTACTGGCAGCGACGACTACAATATCGACAGGTATCAATTCATTGCCACCAACACGCTCGATCACTCGTTCTTGAATCACACGTAGCAACTTAATCTGCACTGCAATCGGCATGCTTTCAATTTCATCAAGGAAAAGAGTGCCACCATTGGCTTGTTCTATTTTGCCGATGCGTTTCTTATTGGCACTGGTAAACGAGCCCGCTTCATGACCAAACAGCTCACTCTCAATAATGCTCTCTGTCATGCCACCACTGTTTATTGCGACAAACGGCTTTGCCTTACGACGGCTAAATTGATGTAAGGCGCGAGCAATCACCTCTTTGCCCGTTCCAGTCTCGCCGTTAATGATGGTGTCGACGCCAGTATGAGAGAGCGCAAGCACTTGCTTACGTATGGTGGCCATCGCTTTGGATTGCCCGATAACCACAGATTCAATCGGTAGTTCTGTATCCTGTGCGTCGTCTAACGTTGCAGGGCTGTTGTGCTGACACTGTGCCAACGCCAAGTCGAGCTTTTCTACCAACTCACTGGCATTGAGGGGTTTCTCCAGAAAGTCGAACGCACCCAACTTCATCGCCTCGATTGCCATAGGAATATCACCATGCCCGCTCATCAGTAATACCGGAACATTGGCTGCGCGATGTTGGATTGAGCTCAACAACGTAAGCCCGTCGACTTGTGGCATTCGCACATCACACAACACCACCGACAGACTGTTTGCTTTGAGGGATTTTAGGCCAAGGTTTGGGTCGGTAAAGCTAGTGACACGGAAACCCTCGAGTTCCAACATTTCACTCACGGCTTCAACGACGTCGGTTTCATCGTCGATAAGAACTATGTGTTTTTCTGAAGTCATGAGTTTGTGCCTTTTGGTAGAGTGACGATAAAAGTGGTGCCTTGGTGTTCAACCGATTCGACGTGAATCGAGCCACCAAAGTCTTTAATTATGTTGAATGCGATAGACAAGCCGAGGCCGAGTCCTTTGCCTGTGGTCTTGCGGGTATAAAACGGATCAAACAGGTAAGGAATGTCTTCTTCGGGTATCCCTAATCCATTATCTTTAACTGATATCTGAATGGAGTTCAGGTGCTCTTGAGTGGAGATGTTAAGCTGAGGTTGATCTCTATGTTCAACTGCATCCAGCGCATTGCTGATCAAATTCACCAGCACCTGCTCTAAGCGAATGCTGTTAGCTCGCACCAATTGGTCGCATTGTGGGGAATAGTGAATTAACACTCTACTTTGTCGAGTTTCAAAGAGATCTATCGCATCGCCAATCACCGTATCCAACTCAACATTATCAATTTTGCCGTCACTCTTGCGTGAGAAGGCTTTCAAGTGACGTGTAATCGCAGCCACTTTATCTAATAGGATCTCGATCTTTTTCAGGTTCTCTTCTGCTCTGTCTGGCCTTTGCTTACCTAACCATAATTGAGCACTTCGAACGTGACTGTTTACTGCGGTCAGAGGTTGATTGATCTCGTGCGTGATCCCGACACTTAATTGCCCTAACGCGGCCAGTTTTCCGGCTTGAATGAGCTCATCCTGAGTAACACGTAGCTTGGCCTCAGCTAAGGTGCGTTCTTCCACCTCAGCCTCCAATTTGCGGTTGGTTTGCTTGACCACTTTGGCTGTAGTTTGAAATACCTTTAGGTACTTAGCCATTTGCGTCACTTCATCTTTGCCACGAATCGCGACTTCGGTATCTAAATGGCCTGTAGAAATCGCGAACATGTTGTCTTTAAGCTGTAATAGCCTTTCTAAAATACTCTTGCGCACATAGAACCATGAAATAGCTGCAGCGGCTAAAACACTAAAAAGAGAGAGAAAAAGTGATAAACGTTGGTTGGATTGCAAAGAGTGTTGCGCCTGCTGAATCGACTGATCAATATTGCGGTTCACTTGGCTGGTGTTGCGTTCGATTTGCACCGTTAACTGATTCAAATGCTCACGGCTGTTTTGTAAGAAATACTGCTCTTGATAAAGGTGATCGAGCGCTTTGTTTTTCAGCCCATACAAGCTGCTATCACTTGAAGCTAGGTTGTAAATTACGGTGAGCTGATGGTCCAGTGTTGGAAATTCACTTCTTAGATCGCCACTTACCCAAAGCTGCCACCACTCTTCTCCAACCTGCTCTAATCGTAAGCTGGTGTAATCCAGCTCATTAAAGCTCGAGTCGTTATACAGTTTTTCTACCAAGCCTAATTGGTAGTACAGCAGGGACTTTAATTGCGTGTATTGAACCTGCTCTTTGGCTGAATCAGGCAAGCTATCGAGGGAATCACTGGCTTGCTGCAATAAGGGATAAAAACCTTCGAGTAGATTACGAAGTTCTTGGTTGAGCTGCTCTGATTCAATCTCACTTTGGTACAACAGACTGAGGCTATTGTTAACTTGGGCGATAAGATCTTTAAAATAGGAGTGGTAATCGGTGAATTTCACCATAACGCTATTCATGACTGAAATAGCATCTTCAATTTTGAGCATCGCTTGTTTGCGCTCTAAATTGGATTCGGCATCACTGAGTTGCGATGAGGTTGTGATAATGACACGCACCATGTCATTGAGGCGAGCCGCGTTATCTAAAGCGGGGATTTCACTCTCTTTTAGCTCAACAAGGCGTTGATTTAGGTTATCAAAGGTGAAACTGGAGACTACCGAGAGGAAGATGGTAGTCATCGATAACATGGCTAACGCCAGCACCAAACGCAACTCTATGCCTTTCCAGCCAAACCACTTACGACGCGGAATCTTGATCGGAAATGGACGTTCAAAACTGTCCTTGTTGTCTACCACCTCTGAGACACGACTACTCACTCGCCCCACCTTCTTCTCATCAAAAACAAACAGTAAAGGTCAATGATTCAATCAGTTAGGTGGTTAGCCTGACTTAAAGCCACTTCAAATAGTTTTAGTGAAACTATGAAAGCAAGAGTAATCATTAACATTTCACATAAAACACCATAACAATTATTTTATAAACCCCAGACTGTCTATTTTGAGAGAGAAGAAAGTGACTTCACCGACAGAAACGTGATTACTTTATCAATAGAAAAAATCGCATAGGCTTTCACCTATGCGATTTCATTAGTATTACGTCAATTTAATGGTCGAGACTCAACGAGTTAAAGAATGATCATCCCATCTCGATAAGTCAGTGCTGGCGAAACGTCTTGACCAAGTAATACAGGGCCGTCGAGGTCGACAATCTCAGATTGTACGGCGATAGGCAGCGCAGCACGCATGGCAAGTGAAGTGCCAAGCATACAGCCCGACATCAGAGTAAAGCCAAGCCTTTGCGCTTCTTCGGCTAGTGCTAATGCTTCTGTCAAACCACCTGTTTTATCAAGCTTGATGTTGACCATTTCATACTTGCCCAACAACGAAGACAGTTGAGAAGTGGTATGGCAGCTTTCATCAGCACACAGTGGGATAGGATGCTTGATGTGTGCCAGCGAGGCATCATGCTGTTGTGGTAAAGGTTGCTCGATCATCGCGATATCAAGCTCAGTCAGTTGATTGAACAATTCTTCGAGATTCAATCCAGTCCACGCTTCATTAGCATCCAGTACAATTTTAACACCTGGTGCAGCTTCTCGGACAGCGCGCACGCGTTCTACCACTTGCTCACCATCAAGCTTCACTTTTAAGAGTTTCGCACCGTTTGCCACATAATCTCGAGCTTGAGTTGCCATCGCTGCTGGTGTGCCAATCGAGACTGTCATAGCAGTAACAATCTTCGTTGGTAACTCGAACAAGCTATTAGGAAAGTTCTGGTCGTTCTGCTGCGCTTCAAAATCCCAAAGCGCACAATCGACCGCATTTCGCGCTGCCCCTCCGGTCAATAAAGACTGAAGATGATCTCTCAACTCAGCGGGATCGGTAATGCCTCGTTCAAACATGGCTTCAAGTGCGCTAGACGCTTGTTGGATTTGCGCCAATACAGACTCTGATGACTCGCCATACCTTGGGTAAGGTGTGCACTCTCCCTGAGCTTGTTTGCCATCATGTTCAATGTAAACACGAACAACGTGACACTCAGTTCGGCTGCCTCGAGAGATGCGAAAAGGCGTTTGCATCGCGATAGTAATAGGTTCTGCTGTAATCTTCATAATTTCACTCGGTTGATGTTCGCTTTAACAAATGGAAACTTAGAAATGATGAAGTCGTTAAAGTGAATGTCGCAAATGATCAGTAATGTGTTGTACACCAAAACGCACAGGGTCCGTCACTGGTACTTGATAAAGTGTGGTCCATTCTTGGCACAATGCCTCAGCATCTTCAATGCTAATCGCCGATGTGTTCAGGCAGATACCCACCAGCTTCACATCTGGATTTGTTAATCGCGCGGCTTGTAAGTTAGCGTCAATCGTCTGTTCTATCGTTGGTAATTTAGCATGCGGAAGGTTGCGAATATGTGGTCGCCCCACTTCATGACATAACACCAAAGCATCAGCTTGCGCGCCATGCAACAAACCCAAACTCACACCTGCAAAAGAAGGGTTAAACAATGAACCCTGCCCCTCAATAATGTCCCATTCGTGGTCGGTAAAATCGGGGCTGATCGCTTCAACCGCGCCAGAAATGAAATCCGCCACCACAGCATCAATTGAAATACCGCTGCCTTCAATCAAGATACCTGTCTGCCCTGTCGCTTTAAACTGAGCAGAGGTTCCCGCTTCTTTAAGCGACTTTTCAATCGCTAACGCCGAAAACATCTTGCCTACAGAGCAATCGGTACCGACCGTAAGAAGGCGCTTACCTTGACGAGGCTTACCATTACCAACCTGAAGAACACCATCAAAATGGCGTACATCATGAAGCTTAGTCAATCCTCGCTGCTGCATGTCAGCAAGCGGTGAAAATTCGCTCAAGCGTTGGTGCATGCCGGATGCAATCTCAAATCCCATTTCTGCAGCGGCTAATATCGTAGGTTGCCATGAGTCAGGAATAACGCCGCCCGGGTTTGCAGTGCCAATCACGAGCGTTTTCACCCCCTGCGCTTGTGCCTGTTGTAAGGTCATATCCGCCAAGCCAAGAGAAACTGTCTGTTCTGTTAAACGTAATTGGCCGAGGCAGATTTCTGGTCGCCATTGGTGAATACCACGAGCAGTTTTTGCAGCCAATGGGTCAGTAACATCCCCAAGAAAAAGAAGGTAAGGTTGAGCGATAGACATGAGCATTCCTAATTAATAAGTCCTTGTATGGATTTACTTTAATTAAGAATTTGAGCACTGCCGAATGCCTATTTATCGCGTGCCTATAACATGATGTTATGGGTAGCTGATGTTATCGGTAGTGATCGGAGACAGTAAAACTATCAGCTAACTGCTCTTAGCTAATAACATGAGTGCCGCAGTGCTGAAATGAACTGTTTGGCCGCAATCGACTGTGGTGTATGTTCAGCGCATAGAGTCGATACTGAGAAAGGAATAGCTGGCTGCAGTGGCAATACACAAACTGAATTGTCATTTTGGTACTGTTTTGCCGTCCACGGATCAACAATCGCAAAGCCTGCTTGATGCTTGACCAGTTCCGCCGCAGCGCTGTATCCGCGTACCGATATCGGATGATGATAATGCTCATCTCGCGCAATCAAGCTTTGATGGAGCAGCAAACCCAGTGGGTCACGACTATCAAGTCCAATGATTGGCAACGGGTAATTGATCAGGTCATCAAGGGTTAACTCTGTCGGTAGATTCTCTACGGTGTTGGATGGAACCAGAACCTTAAGTGATTCAGTTAATAGCGTTTCAGACAATATTGCTGGCGGTGCTTCGTCTCCAAATGCAATAGCAATATCGAGCTCATGTTTTAACAACCCAGCGCACAGTTCGTCGCGATTAGCAGTCAACAACTCAAAAGAGATCTCTTGTTTATTGGAATATTGCTCGCGAGACATTTGGGCAATCACCGGAGTCAGCAATTTGGTCGCCAGAATTGGCGGCGCACCAATACGTAAATGCTGATGACCTTGCTTCACTTTATTAGTCAAAGACCGAAATTGGCCTAGTTGTTGGTAGACCTTCTCCGCTTCTGGTAACAAGGTTTTCGCTTCAACCGTTGGTACTAATCGACCTTTGACACGCTCGAACAAGCCAAACCCCAACTGCTGCTCGGTGTGCGCCAAAATACGCGTCACATTAGGCTGGGACACATGTAAGCTGCGTGCAGCTCCAGATACGGTTCCGGTCTGCATAATGGCGTAAAAGACTTCCAGTTGTCTTAGGTTCAAATTGATGTCCTTTGGTTCACCGAACAGGTTTAGGGCTTGGATTCAGTTGTATTTACTAAGCTGTCTATCTATCAACTTAGCGATCTACATGAATTTGGCTATCTACGTGCATTTATTTTAGTAACTCAGCTATCGTAGGTTGAAGAACCTCAGCCCAAGCTTGGTAAGCTTTAGCATTCAAATGCAAGTCATCGCATGAGTACTCGTTCGACAAAAGCTTGTTAGGTGACAATACTGAATTCACATCTAAGAACACAATGCCTTGCTGAGCACAGTACTCACTTATTTTGCTATTGAGCAGTTCCACCGAAGGGTTCAAGCTTTGCAGTTTAGACCCTACATAAAGCGTTGATTGCACCAAGATGCGAATATCGTTTTCTTGCCACACCTTAAGCATATCAATGTAGTTCTGGTAGATATGGTCGACATCATAACCCTGCGCTAAATCGTTTATCCCTGCCATAAAGCACACCAGCTTTGGCTTCACGTTCAACGTGGTATCAATGCGGCGCAACATGCCTGATGTGGTATCACCAGCCAAGCCGCGGTTAACCATAGAAATATCACGGAAAATATCCGCCCACGGAGCCCATTCAGTGATCGAATCACCAAACATGACTAAGTCTGCATTCGGAGAAAAGTGACGATGATTATCTGATGTCATGATGTAACGGCTCATGCTGTGGCCTCGCTGCTGAATCTCAGACTGAAGAGCAACCGCCTTGAGGATTTCACTGTCCGGTGTGGTGCTATCGAATTGAGCTAGTAACCCTTCAATATGAGGCTTAAAAGGACTGAGACGTGTGCTCAATTGATGATGTTCTTTAAGGGAAGATAACCTCTCTAACAATACGTACAGAGAGCGGTTTTGGCCAACTTCTTGGAATAACTGATATAGATCGAGGACAGGGTGTTGTTGTAGCGCGGCAAGTAATTTCTTGTCTTCCATGGTGTTATCTAACCCTTCAATTATCTGGTAATGAACTCAAGATAATATCCGATTGCGTACGGGATAGATAACACTAGAAGTAGAGATTTACTTTTCTTTGATTAGCAGGTGATTACGGTTATCACGACTTTTCTTAATCAGCTCGTTGCTCTCATCCATTTCATCAGATTTAGCAAGACGATCGTAAAGTAACACATTCACTGTTGCAGCTAAGTTCATGCAGCCAACTGTTGGAACGTACACAACGTGATCCGCTCTATCGGCAACATCTTGAGAAATAGACCCATCTTCAGGGCCAAAGATATAGATAGCGTTTTCTGGGTGTTTAAAACGCGGCAGTGGCGTGGCACCTTCTGCGAGTTCTACACACACGATCTTAGTTTCTGGATCAAGATTGTCTAAAAACGACTCAACACCAGTCAACGGGATGGTACGCGCTGCACTCTTGGTATCGGTGTGAAATTTTGCGGCTTTTTCGTAGCGTTGCCCTGTGTATTTAACTTCGTCGACTTGGTAACAACCAGCCGCACGCATAACAGCGCCAACGTTTGTCGGGCTCTTTGGGTTAGTTAAACCAATAGTCACATGGCTTTTATTCATGAATCTTTCTCACTTAACGAATAGACATAGCAGGGTGCTACAAAGCGTCGCATTCTAACAAAGCAGCGTCGAATTCAAAAGCATCGATACAAACTCACTTTTTCGCTCTTAAGCCTCTAGTTGCAAGGCTTATCACCCAAAAAATCTAACCGCCATCATGTTTATAAAACAAAATCATTTCTGGATAACAATTCAACAACAAGTCCATTTACATTTTAAAACCACATTAATAATGTGTTGAAAATTGCATGAGACAATCACACAGGAAACGTGACATGACCCTAACCATCAAAAACCGCCTTTATATTCTCTCTTTCATTCCACTGCTTTTGATGGCACTTGGGATGATGAGCGTGACGTATATGAAGAGCACCGAGCTAACCGCACAACAAGTAGAATCGACGCGTAGCAATATGATGGCGATGAAAGAAAAGGAACTCAAAGCGTATCTGCAAATGGCCCAATCTTCTATCAGTCCGTTCTTGGACAGAGGTGCAACATTAGAAGAAGCCTTACCTACGTTAAGAACACTCGAATATGGCGAGTCTGGCTACATCTTTGGCTACGACTCTAAAGGCGTTCGAGTAGTGGTTGGGCAAAACAACGATGGCATTGGTAAAAATTACTATGACCTGCAAGACAAGAAAGGCAATTATCTGATTCGTGACCTCATCAAGAACTCGAAGCTTGGAGAATTCACCACTTACTACTTTCCAAAACTTGGTCAGTCTGAAGCCCTACCTAAACTCAGCTACTCAATATTCATCCCACAATGGGATTTGATGCTAGGCACGGGTTTTTACACTGACGATATTGATGCGGTCATCGCAGAAATGAAAGAGAGCTCGAATGCTGCACTGCAAAGCTCATTGACTGCCATCGCTATATTCTGTGGCTTCATCGCTCTTGTGGTTGCCATGTTTGCAGTCGCAGTGAACCGCACAATTATGAAGCCACTTGAGCAGTTTGACCGTTCAATCAGCGCGTTTGCGAGTGGTGAAGCCGATTTAACCGCTCGAATGGAAACCTTCAAAGCACCCGAGTTCACTAAGCTCAGCGAGAACTTCAATGCATTTGTTGCCAGCCTGCAAACCATCATTCGCAGCGTAAGTGATGTGGGCCAGCAAGTGGTAGCCGAAACGTCTAGCATGTCTTCTCGTGCAGCGCAGGTCGACGAAATTGCCACAGGCCAACGTGAAGAAACTGAACAAGTTGCAACAGCGATGACTGAGATGACCACAACCGCGCAAGAGATCTCAAGCAATGCTAGCCAAGCAGCGGATTCAGCGAAGCTTGCCGAAGGCAACGCGAAAGAAGCGCAGCAAATAGTAAACGCAGCTGCAGATTCGGTGGCAGGCCTAGCGAGCGAAGTATCAGAAGCCAACACCGTGGTATCACGTTTAGAAGGCGATGTTCAGAACATCTCCTCTTCATTGGCGGTTATCCAAGACATTGCGGAGCAAACTAACCTACTTGCACTGAATGCCGCTATTGAGGCTGCTCGTGCAGGTGAACAAGGTCGTGGTTTTGCAGTCGTTGCAGATGAGGTTCGTAAGCTGGCAAGCCGAACTCAAGAGAGCACAGGCGATATTCACAAGATGATTGAGCAACTAAAAGCCGCTTCAGACGCTGCGGTAAAAGCGATGGATTCAAGTCAAAACCGCAGTGCTCAAACCGTGGAAGAAGCAAACGCTGCTGCCGCTGCACTGGCGAAGATCCAAGAGTCGATCGATACCATCATGGACATGAACTCGCTTATTGCGACGGCAACAGAACAGCAAAACATTGTCGGCCAAGAGATATCTCAACGCATTGTCGTGATATCCGATCAAAGCTCGCAGTCAGCAGCATTAGCAAATCAAAACCGCACAGGTAGCCAAAACCTAAACAGTCGTGCGAATGAGCTTTACCACTTGGTGGACCGTTTCACGGTTTAATACTTAACAGGTAAAAACGACTGAACATAAATCAAAATGGGCTCTAGAATCTTTGTTCTGAAGCCCATTTTTTTATCCGTATTATCGTGCCAGATAGAACTAGTCTAGTTGCTCAGACAAAAAATCGACTAACAGGCGAACCTTTGAAGATAGGTTACGATTCTGCGGGTAAAGCGCCCAGATCCCCTCTTTATCGTCTCGGTAATCGGATAACACTTCGACCAACTCACCAGAATCAAGATCTTCGCTTACGTAGTATTCCGGTAGCTGCACTAAGCCGATGCTCTGCTTTGCCGCATCCAATAAAGCTAAACCACTATTACACTTAATGCGCCCATTAACACGAACCGACCGAGGGCGACCATTTTCTTTAAAGCGCCAGTGCTCAAAGCCACCGACCAAGCATTGGTGATGGCTTAACTCAGAAAGCGTATGCGGCTCGCCATAACTCTCAACATATTCAGGGCTTGCACACACGTAGAGTTGTCGTTGGGAGAGCTTCTTTGCCACAAGGCTTGAATCTTCTAAGCGGCCAAGGCGAATCGCCACATCAACGCCAGAATCGATAAGGTCGAGCTTTTGGTTGGTCAGCATTAGCTCTAGCTCGACTTGCGGATGAAGCTTTAAGAATTGGTGAAGTATCGGTGCGAGTTGGCGTTCGCCATAGGTCACGGGTGCAGTCACCTTCAGCAAACCTTTCGGTGTGGATTGCATCTGCGTTACAGCTAACTCCGCAATTTCTAAGCCCTCGACCAACAACTTACACTGCTGATAATAGAGCTGCCCGGCTTCGGTAAGAGACACCTTACGAGTCGTTCGATTAAGGAGTTTTACCGCGAGGCGTTCTTCAAGGTTAGCCACCCTACGACTGATTTGAGCCACTGACGTAGCGAGCTTCTGCGCCGCACCAGTAAAGCTCTCACGCTCTGCTACTGCAACAAACTCACTTACCCCTTCCCAATTGGCCATGCCTTTACCTTATATTGAACGATGGTTACCCATACAGTGTATTGAAGTTACAAATTGCTGTCACCTTGCTTGATATGCTTTGCGTATAAGTCTTCGACACATTATTTACCGTCTACGCATCTAATTCGTTACCGCTTAACACTTCATTAGTTGCTCGCATTACTTGAGCTACTTCACTTCCCCTCTGTTGATTGGATGTGAATTCAGCAACACTTTGCGTTAGTGGTTTGATGTTTTCCATCAAAGGTTAACTTTCGGCGACTAAAATTCTCTCTGATTTAGACTTATTTGCCGCTGATACGCGCAAATACTGGAGAAGTGTTAGAAATAACACCATAATGTAGGGCTCTAAAATAAGTAGGTAAGAACATGAAAATTTGTGGTGTTGAAATCAAAGGTAACGATGCAGTCATCTGTCTTCTTTCTCTGTCAGACGGCGTATTTAACATTCCTGATTGCCGAGTTTCTAAGGTTGCGATTAGCGACGCAAACGACACACAGAATATGAAAGACTTTCAATTCTCTTTTGCAAAGTTAATGGAAGATTACCAAGTAGAAAAAGTTGTAATTCGCCAACGTCAAACTAAAGGCAAATTTGCTGGCGGTGGTTTCGGCTTCAAACTTGAAGCAGCAATTCAGCTTATCGACGGCCTAGACGTAACCGTTGTATCTCCAGCTGAAATCAAAGAAAGCCTTAAGCGTAACCCTCTTATGATGAAGTTCAAAGAGACTGGCCTTAAGCAATACCAAGAAGCACCGTTTACAACGGCTTACGCTTGTTTGATGAAGCGCTAATCATCAATCGCTAGCGAAAAATTGAGCAAAAAAAGAGAGCCTGCATTATCAGGCTCTTTTTTGTTTTAACGATTTAAAGCCGCTTGTCTTCGCAACTTCACCAACTCTGGCTTCTTCACCACCAGATAAACCGCGGCGGCAGACAACGCAAAGCCCATTGCACCGTAGATATCGAATGATTCACCGAAGATAAGCCAAGCTTGAATCGCGGTTGTCGGAGGAACGAGATAGAACACCGATGCAACACTTGAAGATGCTCCGTGTTCCACCATGTAAAGTAACAACAGTATTGCGACACAAGATAGAACGACCACCAGCCAAATCAGCGTTAACGTAAATTCCACTGTCCAGTTCACTTGCATCGTTTCGTAACGCATCGCGAAAGGCAAAAACAACGCTGCAGAAGCCAAGTATTGCACTATCGCACCGCCCACCATATCAGTCCCCTTACAGAACCGCTTTTGATATAAAGTGCCGCAGGTAATGCCTACCAGTGATACTAAACATAACAGTGTCGCCAGGCCTTTTTGGTCATCCGATTGCCATTCAATATTACCCACTAACACTAAGCTAATACCCGCAAAACCAAGCGCTAAGCCAAGCCATTGCGCGAAGTTAAAACGTTGCGAGGTACAACTGACCATGATCAGCGCGGTAAGTATCGGTTGCAAGCCCACCAGTAAAGAACTCAATCCAGCAGGCATCCCCATATCAATCGCTAGATAGGTACCACCAAGGTAGAAACCGTGAATCAAAATACCAACCACACAAGCATGGAAAAATGCTCGACCACGAGGGATACGACGTTTAAGGATTGCAATCAAAACCAAGAACAGCGCCACGTTGGCCACCATCCTAAGTGAAAGTAACGTCGCGGGTTCGGCGTATTCCACGCCAAGGCGTGCGCCAACAAAGCCTGACGACCACAATATTACAAACACGAACGGAATCATTTTAATCAGCATTACAAACCTCTGGTCAACTCTTCATCAATGCTGTTACCTTAGTTGGGTACAGATAACTAATAAAGATACAGATATAACACTTTAAATGGTTACAGATTGAGTGTGAGCAACGAGGGAGAACAACGTGGAAGCAGAAGTCAGCGGCAATAAATATCTCGCCACCGAACAGCATATTAAAGCTCAGATCGATAAAGGGCTCTTTCACCCAGATGACCGCCTTCCCTCAATCCGCCAATTAAGTGAACAATTGGGTGTCAGCAAAAATACCGTGATTCGAGCCTATCAAGAGTTGGAAGCGACGGGCTGGGTGTATTCCGTTCCCAAGTCGGGTTATCGCGTTAAAGCACCGAACACCACAAGTTGGGATGCACCCAGCCAACCACAAAAAGTTGACCTCTTGTCTGTCACCAAATCGGTACTCTCTCGCCCGAAAGGTCGCATGAAGCTGCTTGCCGGCTCTGCTCACCCGAACATCAATAACCCTGCCATTCGAAGCTTATACGCCGAGATCGGTCGCCATAGCCGTTTACAAGCTCAGTTGCCCGGTTATTACCAATTGCCCCCCGGCGACGAGCAATTAGTAAAACAATTGTTAAAGATCACACATGATCTGGGCGTACCCGCAGGATCGAAAGAGATTGCGATTACTCACGGTGCACAACAGGCGATCAGCTTAGCGTTACGAGCATTAACCAAACCGGGTGACATCGTGGCGGTAGAGTCACCGTGTTACTTTGGTAACTTACTGTTACTCGAGTCGCTTGGTTTACAAGCCCTTGAAATACCAAGCAGTGTCAGCCACGGAATCGATATTCCTTCACTACAAAGCGCCCTAAATAAATGGGAAGTAAAAACGCTACTTTTGACACCCAACTTTACCAACCCGACAGGCTCAAGAATGCCTTTAGCCAATCGAAAAGCGCTGCTGGAAATAACCGGAGCTTTGCCGATTATCGAAGACGATGTGTTCGGTAGCTTGACGTTTGATGCACCTATTGCGAGCTTGAAAGAGCTGGATGACCAAGATCGAGTGATCTACGTGAACTCACTATCCAAGACTTTGGACTCTCGCTTACGTGTCGGTTGGTTACTTTCTGGTCGCTATCAACCCTTGGTCGAGAAGTATCTGCTTTGCGATAACATGGGCAGCTCGAACCTCATGCAATCTGCAGTCGGCCAATTCCTCACAACGGGCAAGTATCGCAGCCATTTATCTAAAATGAAACGGCTCTATCAAACCAACCAAAAACAGTTTCAAAGCCTATTAATACAAGCATTAGATAGTTACCCACATCTTGTCGGGCGCTACCACCTATCAAAACCGGAAGGCTCATTTCTCAACTGGATAACGCTACCAGAATCGGTCGACAGCTACGCCATCTATCAAGATTGCTTGAAACATAAACTGGGCATCTTACCCGGCACGGTATTTGGCACACACGACCAATACAAACACTGCCTGCGCTTCACTGTCGCCAACATCGAAGAGAGCAAAGATTGGAAAGAAGGGATAGTGACGTTGGCTAATTTGATCGCGAAGCATGCACGTTAACTGCTTAGCCAAAACAAACTAGATCCTAAATACAACAAAGCCCCACTCATCCGAGCGGGGCTTTCATCATTCTTACTATTTAATTAGTTAAATGCGATTAACCTTCCCAAGCAAACTGTTCGAATACTTTGTCTACGGGTGTTTGAGCAACGTGGTTTACGTAGTTACTGATCACTTTCTGTGACAGGCCAAGAATCACTTCTAATACTTGTTGTTGGCCGTAACCCGCTGCGAAGAATGCTTCCATTTCGTTTGCTGGCACATTGCCGCGATTACGAACCATGCTTAGTGTGAAGTCGTGCAGAGCTTGCAGCTTTTCTGTTGGCATTGCGGTGCGATTACGCAGTGCTTCAGTAATTGCCGGATCAACCTTCATTGAGTGTGCAATGCCAGTGTGCGCAGGTACGCAGTAGTGGCATTCGTGTTCAACGTTAATGGTTTGCCAAACAACCGTAAGCTCTTCAGCATCGAAAGATGAGTCACTAAACGCCTGATGAAGCTGAGTGTAAGCTTTAAGCGTGTTTGGGGATTCAGCCAACACACCAAACAAGCCTGGAACTCGCCCCATCTGTTTTTTAGCGCCTTCAAGAATAGGTTTGCTCTGCGCGGGTGCTGATTCTATTGAGTGAATTTTGAAGTTGCTCATTGTTTTATCCCTATCAATTTATGATTTTAAAGTTATTCAATTACGGAGCAATTAATTACTGTTCTCCGTTAGTGTGACAACAATATAGAACAAATTAGAACGATCGTTCAAGTGTTATTTTGAACATATGTTCAAGTTTTACATTGAAGCATGACGAATATCTTTTGCTCATAACAAGAAAGCCCATCAAGTGAAACCTGATGGGCTTTCATTCATCTAAGATTTTATTTTAAGCAACTACCAGTATTCAGCATGAGCCAAAGCTTCAACACAGCTAGACTGTTCGCTCGCCACTTTGATTTCACCGCCAGTCAGCGATTGAGCGATCCAACCGTGAGGGTAGCTCAACTCGAATGGTGCTGGGATCTGCTCAGTAGTGATTTGCTCAAAACCTACTTTTGAATAGTAACTAGGATCACCGTATGTCACAGCAAGCTCGACACCCTGTTCCTTTAGAGTCTGTAAGCCGAAGTTAATCAGCTTTTGGCCGATCCCACGCTTTTGAACTTGAGTGCTCACCGCTACTGGAGAGAGCAAGTAAGCCTTAGTTTCGTCATCAAATGAAAGCGGAGTAAAAATAATCGCGCCTACAATTGTGCTTCCTAATTCACGAGTATCATCTTCCGCGACAAAACAAAGTAGCTCTGTTGGATCTGTGGTCGTTAAAAGATCCTTGGCAAGCTTACCTACTGTTTTACCCTCGTTCTCGCCTTCTGAATCAGTAAAGGTTTGAGTAAAAAGTTGCGTGATCGTTTCGATCTCACTTGAATCATGTTGTCTAAATTTCATAGTGCTCTTCACTTACTGTGCTTTCTTCAACACAAAGAAGTGATAATCAAAATCACGCTTTGCTGAACCTTGAGAACCTTCCACAAGTTCGCTGTTATTGAAGAATTGTTTAATTTCATTGTCGCAATCTGCGAGCGCTTTTGAGTTTGGCATCGTCGCTTTCAAAGACTCGACTTGCTTTTGTAAAGGCTGATAATAGGCAAGCCAGCCTGCATCGCTCATCGCAAATTCACCCAATACTTGGTAACCCGCCGCATTTGCATGCTTGATACGTTCAGCTACCGTCGTCATATCTGGGTACTCTTTTTGCCAGAACGCTTTGATTGATTCACTTGGGGTATCTGTGTTCCAGACCAAATCATTCACAACCAAGGTGCCATCATCGATGAGTAGCTTCCGCCAGTGCATTAATGCCTTCTGAACACCCATGATGTAAGCGCTGCCTTCTGACCAGATCAGGTCGAACGACTTAGCTTCAAACGGTAAATCCATCATGCTTGCGCACACGGTTTGAACATTACTTTCTAATCCAGATGCTTGTGCTTGCTGAGTTAGAATGTCCAAACTCGGTTGATCATTGTCGACCGCAATAATGTGTACGTCGGCTTGGTGCTTTTTGATAGCGTTCGCTAACACATTGGTCGCGATGCCTTTGCCACAACCTATCTCAAGTACACGCTTTGGAGAAATAGGAACTTGTGCTAGTGCCGCTAAAGTATCTTCAGCCGTTCCAGGCCCTAAACGCTCTAAGCCCTCAAAGATGGTGCCAAAATCGGCCATATATTGCTCATGTTCGTTCATGTCTTTCGATAGCCACTTCAATCTTAGAGCCTGTTTTTCATCGAAGCCTTGTTTAATTAACCAATCGATGTGTGCATCTGGCGCAAGCTTATCCATCGACTCATGCCACTCGTCTAGACCACCTTCACCTAGCATTGCTGCTAGTAGGTCGCGTGATCGTTGCTTTTGAACGAGCTCTTCGTCTAACTGCTTAAGACGATTTTCCAGTAAGCTGCGCTCTATCTTTGCATCTAGACAAGCTTGGCACTCTTTGAGCGTCAGCCCACCCGCTTGCAGTTGCTGCAACAAGCGAACACGCTGTAGCTCCTTTTCAGAATAAAGACGATAACCATTACTCTGGCGTTGAGCCTCAATCAAACCTAGCTTGCCGTAATACAACAATGTGGAACGACTCAGCCCAACTAATTCGGCCAGTTCAGAGATACGATACATGCACTTCCCCTCTCATTTCGGTAGCAAAGATAAACTATGAAGCTATAGTCAGGTCAACAAACTTTTAGACATTTATTTCGTCTTTTCCTTCTTTACCTTCAAATTGGTAAAGCTCTCTGAGCGTGTCTTTTAACCATAGAACGATTAGTCATCGACATTGTCTGAACGGGATTCAAGAAAAGGAGAGGTTATTAAACTTGATGAATTGAAAACAATTGACTCATAAACATACTTCTTTCTAATCGAATATTTCTGACTGCTAGATCATTCAACAATGAATAAACGTTAACTAAAGCAACAAATACAATCACCAAGAAAATGCGTCAAACGATCACAGATAATACTCCGAAATACCTTTGTAAGTTTTTTAGAAAAATTCAAAAATAATTAGAGTTTAACCCCTAACTTTACTGAGTAATTTGTTAGGCTTGGTAACAAATATTTACAATCCAACAAAAAATTAATTGGATACTTTGAGGTTGCTTTCTTGAATATGAAATTATTCGGCAGTTCTTTGATTCTTTCAGGAACTGCATTAGGGGCTGGCATGCTTGCTATTCCCATGGTGTTGGCCCAATTTGGCTTCATGATCAGCTCAGTGCTGATGCTACTTATCTTTATCGGCACCACTTACTCTGCACTCCTACTGGCAGAGGCGTGTACCAAAACTAAAGACAACAGTGGCATGAGCAGTGTTGCTTACCTCACTCTGGGCAGCAAAGGTAAACACTTTATCAATGCACTCTTTTACCTGCTTCTAGTGTGCATGCTCATCGCTTATATCTTGGGTGTGGGTGACATCATCCATAAGCTACTGCTCGATGTCGGCGTGAACATCTCTGCATCTGCTGCTTATACAGTTTTCAGCCTGTTTATGGGTGTGGTTGTGGTAGCGGGTAAGTCTTATATCGACAAGTTGAACCGTGGTCTATTCATCATGATGGTGGTGATGCTGTTTATTGTTATCGCTTCTCTGTTTAGCAATATCCGTCTTGATTACCTAATTCAAACTAGCCAATACACGGCCAATGACGTGGTGCAATACAGCGCGGTTATCTTTACCAGCTTTGCCTCTATGGTGGTGATCCCGTCACTGGTTATCTACAACCGTGAAGCGACTCAAAAGCAGATCCGTAATATGATTCTGTTGGGCTCTGTGATTCCGTTCGTGTGCTACCTCACTTGGTTGTTCGCGATTATCGGAAACCTTGGCACAGACGCGATCAGCCAATTCCACAACATTTCAGAGTTGATCTCTGCGTTTAGCGGACAATCTGCTTGGTTAAAAGTAGTGATTGCTTTGTTCTCTGCACTGGCATTGGTGACTTCTTTCCTCGGCGTGTCCATGGCGCTGTATGACCAAAACAAAGACGCGGTAACCAACAACAAGTTAATGGCTTACGCTCTGACCTTTGTACTGCCTCTGGTATTGGCTGAGTTGTTTGCTAGCCAATTCGTCAGCATGCTCGACTATGCAGGCATGGTGTTGGTGTTCTTAGCTATCTGGGGACCACTCGCGATGGTAGTTAAAGTTCGTAGACCAGACTTCCCTCACCTACAAACCGAGGGTAGCTACACAGCAGCTGGCGGCGACACAGCACTTGTTGCTACCTTTGGCTTTGGTGCGTTAATTTTCGTGTCTTGGTTTATGGGTTAGAGTTTCTGGGCTAGCCCGAGCGTCTGTAAAAAAGCCCGTGTATCCTGTGATTCGCGGGCTTTTTAGTTTTGCTAATCAGATTGATTTGAACGCTTATGGCTAGCTCTTAAACGTGCTCGCAATCTCTTTCAATGAAGCCGCCAGTTCAGCTTGTTCTTTGGCGGTTGCTGCAATTTGAGTTGCGCCTGTGGTCGACTCTGTCGATTTCTGCTCAACCGCCATCACGTTTTGCGCGATATCTTGAGTTACGACGGCTTGCTCTTCTGTCGCTGTAGCGATCTGTTCGGTCATGCTAAATATCTCGCTTACCGATGCGGAGATTCCTTGTAAGGTGTGCTCGACCTCTTTTGAATCCTCAACTGCTTTAGACGACATCTTCTGGCTGTTATCAATCACATTAAACGCCGTTTGAACATCAGACTGTAGCGAGCTGATAAAGCCTTCAATTTCAGCTGTCGATTGCTGAGTACGTTGTGCTAGCGTGCGAACTTCATCAGCCACTACCGCGAATCCACGGCCTTGCTCACCCGCTCGTGCCGCTTCAATTGCCGCGTTCAATGCCAGTAGGTTGGTTTGTTCTGCTACCGACTTAATCACATCAATCACACTGTTAATGTTATTGCTGCTCTCGTGTAGATGCGTGATTTTTTCCGCTAGGTCATTAATTTCAGAAGCCAGTTTTTCGATAGAGTGGTAAGAGTTTTGAACCGTACTCAAACCTTCTTGCGACTGCTCATCGACCAGTTTAGCGGAGCTTGCTGTCTGCTGAGTTTTAGCGGCCACTTCATTTACCGTTGCTGATAACTCTTCTGTCGCCGTCGCAACTAAGCCAATTTGGTCTTGTTGTTGAACCAGCGTACTCGAGTTGTAATGACAAGTTTGCGAGGTTTCTTCAGCGGCTGAAGCCAAAGTCAGGCTCGACTGAGACAGGTTGTCGATAACGTTTGAAAACTTCTCTAGGGTTTCGTTCAGTGCCGAAGAGATCTGGCCAAGTTCGCTGTTACCAGCGTACTTAGCACGAACCGTAAGATCGTTGTCATTACGAACTTTAGACAACATCACTGTCAGGTCTTTCACTCTCATCGTCAGGTCGCTGATCGCCTTAAAGCTGACAAAGGTTGCGAACAACGTAATCAAAGCAAACAGACCAATACTCATCATCATCACAGACTGCGCTTCTGACATCTTTTTCTCGGTCAGCGCAATCAGTGATTCAGCTAGGTGATTTTCAGTTTTCTTTAGCTGAACAATACGAGCAGTAGATTGAGAGAACCAGTACACAGGGTCAACATCAAAGCCGCTCATCTTAGATTCAGCCAAACTACGAAGCTTTTCCACTTCTGCTACAGAGCGGTCATTTAACTGCTGCTCAAAGAAACGAACGTTCGCTGGGTTGCTCAACACTTCAAAGTTAGAGAAATAGGTATTTTGCTGTGTCACCAAAGAGATGAATCTAACCAACATACCTGGGCCGAACTCATTTCTAGAAAAGGTGTTGTTGAGAACCGCACGCTCAATACCAGCGCGCTCTTTACCTTGCAGGAAATTATAGTAAGCGATAGTTTCTTTAGTGATGATGGCATCAGAACTCAGCTCTGCAATTAAGGCAGAAACACTGAGTAACTTAGCATTCAGTTTGGTGTAGTAACCCAATGCCTCTGAAAGCGAGATAGATTGAGAGTCCACTCGATTTCGAATCGTCGTGATCTGATTAAGGCTCTGGCTTATCTCTGTATTCAGGCGATTGATCTGTGGCAGATTGATATTGGCAGACTGCCAGTAATCATTTCTTTGGTTACGACGGTTGTCGGCATTGGTTCTCTGCGCGGCTAATTCACTGACAAACTTGGTTCCTTGAGAACCAATAAAGCCAGCTGTCATGCCTCGCTCTTTTTGTAACTCATGCACTAACTCACTGTACACAACCGAAAGGCGCGTCAGTTTATTCAATGAGGACATTTCAGTCTTTGTTTCTACGCCTTTTGAAATCGCAGAAACGCTAAGCCATAGAAATCCCAAGATCGGTAAAATAAGCAAAGCGATGATTTTTTGCTTAAAAGACATATCGGTTAATTTCATTATCATTTCCCTAGCAGCTAACAAATATTTCTCGGTCATCTAGCTCAGTACATTTCCAGACGGATGTGCATTTACTGTGACCGTATAATTATTCAACTTAATTAATATAGTTCAATTTCCATACCACACAGTTCAGCGTGCGCTGAAAGCAACATTTCACCTTACAGAATTCATTGACTTATTTATAAAACCGTTAGCTATGCTACTTTAGAAAACACAAAAAACGTGCAACAACATTTTTCTGACACAAGCGACTGAAAAATCAAAGTTTTTCATACCCCTAAAGAGGTGTGCACAAACCATTTAGCTGCTCAGTTGTCGCTATATATTCAGCACTAACTATGTATAATGCCGTGCTCAAAAAGTTACGAATTCAATTAATGTAGAAGCATAATTAGAGGTTTTTATGGACTGTCCCGCTTGCGAAGAACACATTGGATGGGAATGGGTAGAAGAAGCAGCAATCGAACCTAATGAAGAATTCGATTGCCCAGAGTGCGAAGAAACGCTGATGTACACTATCGATGAAGGCACCTATTACGGCGCGCAGCATAAAACCGTCGAAGTCGTCGACGACTAGTCTTACTTAGACATTAGATAATGATACCAGAATAAAAACTGCCAAACCTTGTCTATTAATTGCATTCAATCGAGCACCTTATGCACCAACAAGTTGCAAGGAAGACAATTAAGTTGAGCAAAACACACCTTTACTAGAACGAACGTTCAGCATAAAATATTGAACATATGTTCAGATTAATGAAGTAGATGTTATGGCCAAGACCGCGAAGTTCGATAGACAAGACGTAGTAGATAAAGCAACGAACCTATATTGGGAAAAGGGCTTTCACGCGACTTCTATGCGTAACCTGCAAGACGTGATTGATATGCGTCCGGGTAGCATCTACGCGACGTTTGGCAGCAAAGAAGGTTTGTTTAAAGAGACGCTTGCTCGCTATACCGAACTTGGCATTCTCAACCTGAACTGCTTTCGCAGCGAAACAGACTCACCAATCAAGGCGCTTGAAAGCTTCGTAAAACGTGCAGTAGTTGAATCTAAAAAAAGTGCGCCAAATGGCATGTGTATGTTGGCTAAGACGGTAGCTGAGTTGACTGACGAGCACGCCGAATTATTAGAAGAGGCGAAGAGATCTCTTAAGATCATGGAAGGTGAGTTCGCTAAGCTGATTACCGAAGCTCAAGAGCTTGGTGAAATAAGCAAAGAGCGTGAACCGACTCAACTTGCTCGACATGTTCAAGTTCAGATCGCAGGCTTGCGTACCTACGCGAAAACCTGTGACGACATCGATTTGCTTAACTCTATGGTTGAAGACGTATTTAAGTATCATCCTTTTTAAAAGCTCAACTTGTTTTAGAGGCCATACAAAAAGACTCCACTGTTAGCCAAAGGCTAGAGCGGAGTCTTTTTAGTTTGAGTCTAGTTAACTTTATAGATGATTAACTTTAAAGTTTAAGGGTTACACCTTTCGCATGATCAACGCCTGCGCATTGAGCATCGCTTCTTTAGTGCTGACATCTAAGATTTTCACATTCGCAAAGCGCTCAACTTCCTTAATCGCCACATCGTGAGCGAAGATCACCAACCTCGCCCTTTCAATATCTTTCTGTGTAATGCGATTACCTATTCCGTTGGCACCTTGGGTCTCAACCTTTATCCGAACTCCAAGGTGATGGGCCGCCTTTTCTAAAGACTTAGCCGCCAAGAAAGTATGAGCAACACCTGATGGGCATGAAGTAATTGCCAACACATCCGCTTGCCCTTCTTCTGTTACCGAACCACCGGCAGACTGATAAGAAAGTTCGTCACCTTCTACCACATTTTTTTTCAGCAGTATCACGATCAAAGCCGTGGTGAGCGCTCCCGCCAGTGTGCCAATGATGTAGCCAATTTTTCCGTCAACCACAGGCAGAACAATCCAACCGCCCCATGGTGCATGGTTCACTACATGGAACATAAAGCCAACAACGTTACCGACAATGCCACCAGCAACAACCGCAGGCAGAACGCGTGCAGGGTCGGCAGCAGCAAATGGGATCGCACCTTCACTGATGCCGATCATTCCCATGATCCCTGCGGCTTTGCCCGCTTCGCGTTCGTCGCGTTTAAACTTCTTCGGCGATATAAAAGTCGCCAGAGCCATACCGAGTGGTGGCGTACAAATCGCAATGCCAACGCCACCCATCAACCAAGGTTGGGTATTTACCTGAGTTTGAGCAAACAGTGTAGCGACCTTATTGATTGGTCCCCCCATATCAAAGGCGGTCATCGCGCCTAAAATACTACCGAGCACCATTTTTCCTGAGCCTGCCATCCCCGTGAGCATTTGGTTCATCTCTAGCATCACTTGGGCTATCGGGGAACCAATCACCCACATCACCGCCCCGCAAGTGACGAAGGTGCCGACTAGTGGATATATGAAGATAGAGCTTAACGAGCTCATACTGTCTGGCAGCTTGATCTTCTTTAGTAGGTTCACCACAAAACCCGCAAAGAAACCGACCACAATCGCGCCTAGAAAGCCGGTGTTGTATTGATTCACCGCAACCCAAGAACCAATCATACCGGGCGCCAAACCCGGTTTGTCGGCCATTGAATAGGCGATGTACCCGCCTAATACGGCAGTAAACAGGGTTAAGCCTGCGATGCCCATCTGTGCGATGTCAGCTAGAACGCCACTCTCTGGTACTGCGCCGTGACCCGACATCATCACCGACAAAGACAACAACACGCCGCCCGCGACTACGAATGGGATCATGTGCGAAGTGCCGTATAACAAATGTTCTTTGAGTCTATTGAGAGATTGTGCCCAAGGACTGAGCGGCTCGACATACACTTCATGATGGCTAGAGGCATAGCTATCGAAGGAGTCCGAATTGGCTTCGAGAAACAACTCTTGAGCCTCCTCAACCGACTCGGCTGCCTTTAATTTTGTAACAAAGCCATCTTCGATCAATTTGGTCGAGATCTGAGCCAGTACCTCGATATGATGGTCATCATTGTTGTCAGGTGAAGCGAGCATAAAGAACACATCAGACAGTTCACCGCCATCAGCACCATAATCAATGCCCGTTCGGCTAATGCCTACCGCGACAGCAGGTTTAGCAACGGCAGTGCTTTTCGCATGTGGAATCGCAATACCATCATCAAAACCCGTATTACCAATGGCCTCACGCTTCCAGATATCATCAAGGAATTCACTTTTATTGGAGAGCTTACCGGCACGATCGAGTAACTCGACAAGCTCTTCAAAAACCGCCTGTTTGGAGTCTGCTTTCAAATCTAAGCAGATAATCTCGGGCTCGATAATGTTAGTGATATCCATGGTTTACTCTGCCTCGCCTGATTTCAGACTGAAGTAATTAGGTTCTTCCGACCTAAATTAAAATTCGATGTTAATAGGATGAAAAGATTAGCGGTGTGCCGGCGATCATCATATAGGACGAAAGGTGCATTAACTGGATTATTGTAACCAAGAACTCAGAGTGTGACGTTCACCTTAGAATAAAAAACGGCAATCCATAAAATCCACAGAACCCATAAACAAACCGCCCCTCCTCTATGCGAGCTTTCCATACTGGATTTCCCACGCAAGATAGCTCTTACAAAATAGCTTGTGAAAGGTAGCTTATGTAACGTAACAGGGACGAGATTAAGCCGAGAATAATAATGAGAATTGTAGCGGTAACTGCGTGCCCTACAGGCATTGCGCACACCTATATGGCAGCTGATGCTCTAAATAAAACAGCCCCTAAATTCAACGTTTCAATCAAGGTTGAAACACAAGGAGCCATGGGTATTGAAAACTTACTGACTRCACAGGACATTACCCTCGCAGACAGGGTATTGATCGTCTCTGATATCGACATTGAACAGCCAAACCGCTTCGACCCAGCGAAAACCCTATTCATTCCTATGGAAGAGGTATTGTTGAGTGCCGATAAAGTCTTTATTAAGCATTGTCGCACCTAGACCTTTCATGAACGAGTATCAGATCACCTTCTTCGTTGACGATCCTGCCGCGAACTCACACGTCGCGCAGCCACTTAGCCGCTTGGCAAAGAAGTTCAAAAGTACCATCCGTATTATCAACATCACTCAAAACCGAATGGCCGATCTCTCCAAGTCTGTCGCGATGTTACAAGTAGGTTTGCTTCGTGGCGACTTGTGTCAGATAACCGCAGTAGGGATTGATGCCGAGCTGGCCTGTTTCGTTCTTAAAGACGTGATTGCTGAGCATTACGCCATGGTCGGCTCACAAGTGAACCATGAGTTTTCGAATGACTTAATCCAGCGCATGCCACAGATATGCCCACCTTGTGACATCAAGTGGCACCATGCCAAAGCACAAACTCAACTGACCAAGTTTGAATGTCTAAAAGGGCTTGCTCATCTCGTGTATCCAGAAGATCCGGATGAGCTGATTCTTGCGTTTATTAAACGAGAAGAACGCTCGTCTACGTGTGTATCCCCAGGTATTGCTTTGCCACATGTGATGTTTGAATCGACCCAAGATCTCTCGATTGCGGTCATCGTCAGTGACGACCCTATTGATTGGGCATCACGTATTGGTGAAGTACACGTTGCCATCGCTTTGGTCCTGCCTACCAAGCCACAGCGAGAGCACATTGTGGCGGCCACTAACCTAACCAGAAACCTGCTTCACGATCAGGTCAATGAGCGTTTACAAAAGACCCGAAGCAGCGTCGACCTACAAGCTCTGCTCATGTACATCTCTTCACGTCTGATTTAAAACGACTTAACTAGAAAATATAGCTTACCTAAATAGAACCGCGGTATTCGGTTGGGGTTCTTCCTGTACGGTTTTTAAATACTCGGCAGAAGTAGTTCACATCTTTAAAGCCGCAACGTACCGACACTTCATTGAGCTTGAAGTTGTACTTCTTAAGCATGAACTTGGCACGGTCGACTCGGACACGAGTGATGTACTCGGCCAGCGTCATGTGGCCTTGTTGGCGGAACATTCGTGACAAATGGTTAGATGAAATACTAAAGCGTGAGGCAATGCTGTCACGGGTGATGTGACGGTGGAAGTTCTCTTGAATGTAAATACAAATGCCCTGATACACATCCTGAACTCGGCTGTGAGATTTCTCGACGGGCGCATCTAACATGGTCTTACTGTATTGCAGCAGCGCTTGTAGTAGCAGTTCATCCATCGGCTGCTTGTTACTCTCGCGCGCTAACGAGCTAAGCGCCTCTAGAATGTTATCTATCGCAAAACCAGAGCGAGTCTGAATACTGTGCTTTTGAATGTCGTAAAAGCTCTCTTCCCCTTTGCGCTTGCTCACCAAGCTTAAACCAAGCTGACGACGACCAAACAGCATGCTCAGCACTGAGCAGTCAGTATCCCAATTCGGCTTATTCCAACAGTTCGGTGGAATGAAAATCGCATCCCCTGCTTTGGCGATAACGTTGGTGATCTTGCGATCATGACTCTCCATTTCATTTATATACTCTCCGTCTAGTACCAGCTCTAAACGTGGAAAGTTCACCTGATAACTGCATGCTGAAGGCGTATGAAAATCTCCCGCAAACCAGATGTTGTGAAACGGTTCTCGCTCGTTTAATACCGACGAGATTAGGTCATGAAATATCATTTATTCGAACTCTTATGGGCAGCAATAAGGCTACGGGAATAGATATACTCCTTAGTGAAACATAGCGCTATTGAGCAAAATCACAATTTGAGATCTAGGTTACAAAAATCCAGTAGTGGAAATAAATCTCCAGTCAAAAACCTGATATAGCACATTGTTCCTTCGATAACTCTACACGCCGAACCCCTTGCAAATAAAAGCCTCAAGCAGGCTCAACCTATGTCAATAGAGGCCGAAAAACGCGCCACTAAACGATCAAAATCACACTCCACTTATAACGCAACAATCATCCAGTAAATGCGTTTTTTCTTCACTACAGAAGGCAAGTAATCAATTTCAGAATACCCCTAACAAAATAAAAAAGAGTAGGGGTTCATTATGATCACAACATTGATCAATCAAGATTTGATTAAGCTTTCGCTTAACGCCAATTCCAAAGAAGACGTATTTAAAGAGCTGATAGACGTGCTGTACGCACAAGGCAGAATCTCAGACAAAGCACAGTTTCTTGCCGACATTAAGGCTCGTGAAGAACAAGGTAATACCGGATTTGAAGAAGGTATTGCTCTGCCACATGCGAAAAGCGCTGCGGTGATCAAACCCGCGGTTGTTATCGGCGTCCATCAACAGGGCATCGAGTACGGCGCCGATGACGGTCAGCCATCAAAACTGTTCTTCATGATTGCCTCTCCCGATGGCGGTGATAATCACCACATCGAAGTACTTGCAGAGCTTTCTTCAAAACTGATTGAAGAAGGCTTTATTGAAAGCTTTATGAATGCTCAATCTGAACAAGAAGCATTAGAACTACTGCTTACCAAGCCTGAGCCTTCAGAAGCGGAAAACAACGTTGAGAAACAAGGCTTCATCATTGGTGTGACAGGCTGCCCAGCTGGCGTTGCACACACTTATTTGGCAGCTGAAGCGCTAGAGAAAGGCGCGGCGGCTCTTGGCTACAACATCAAGGTCGAAACTAACGGCTCTATTGGTGTTAAAAACAACCCCACTCAAGAAGAGATAAAACGTGCCGACGCGATTGTCGTCGCTTGTGATAAGCAGGTCGACATGGCTCGCTTTGCTGGCAAACGCGTTATCTGCACCAACGTAAAAGCACCTATCAAAGACGCGCAAGGCTTGATTAAGCAAGCGCTCAACGCACCAAGTTATCAAGCGGAGCAAGCTCCAACCAACCAATCTGTTGCCGAAAAAGCATCACAAGCGCGCTCGGATCTTTACCGTTACTTGATGAATGGCGTATCACACATGATCCCATTCGTAGTGACGGGCGGCCTTTTGATTGCCCTAGCGCTAGCGATTGGCGGTGAGCCAAGTGAATCTGGCATGGCGATTCCTGCTGGCAGCATGTGGAACCAAATCCTAGAAGTGGGCGTGGTTGCCTTCACCCTGATGATCCCAATCTTGGCCGGCTACATTGCTTACGCGATCGCTGACCGCCCTGCCCTAACTCCTGGTTTAATTGGCGGTTGGATTGCGAACAACGGTTCTTTCTACGGTGCTGACGCAGGTACAGGCTTCATTGGCGCAATCATCGCAGGTCTATTAGTAGGTTACTTCGTTAAATGGATTACCTCGTTTAACTACCACAAATTCGTTCAACCGCTTGTGCCTATCATGATCGCTCCGATCACTGGCTCTCTATTCATCGCAGGTCTGTTCATCTTCGTAATTGGAGCTCCAATTGCTGGATTGATGGATGCTCTTACTGCGCTGCTAACCAGCATGAGCACAGGTAACGTGGTTCTACTTGGCATCGTATTGGGTGGCATGGCTGGCTTTGATATGGGTGGCCCGTTCAACAAGGTGGCGTTCCTATTCTCGGTCGGCATGATTGCCAGCGGTCAAACTCAATTCATGGGTGCGATGGCGTGTGCAATTCCTGTGGCTCCACTAGGCATGGCTATCGCAACCAGACTTGGCCGTAAGTTCGACTTGTTTGAATCTTCTGAGATTGAAGCAGGTAAAGCAGCAGGCGCAATGGGCTTGGTGGGTATCTCTGAAGGTGCGATTCCTTTCGCCGCTCAAGACCCAATGTCAGTTATCCCTGCCAACGTGCTTGGCTCAATGACTGCTGCGGTAATGGCGTTCTCATTCGGTATCACCAACAGCGTGGCTCACGGTGGACCTGTGGTCGCTCTACTAAGCGCAATGAACTACCCAATGCTAGCACTTCTGTGCATGGCATCAGGTGCGGGCGTAACTGCGGTTACTTGTATCGCGCTTAAAAATCTACGCAAAGCCAAGCTAACGACAGCAGCGGCTTAAGCCATTTCAACTCCAATGGCTTGAGCCCTTCGACCCTACTGTTTTTAGTAGCTAATAGTTTTTTAGGAACGAATAGAGCTCAAGCCATGTTTCCCTTCATGGTGATTTCGATGTCTGATTTTTCTTTAGCGAACGACTCGTTCGTACAACGTTTTTTCTACCCTATGACTAATGTGATTCAAAACTACGCATGGGGTAGCCCTTCTTCGTTTAGCCAACTGTTTGGTATTGATAACCAGTCTGGTGAGCCACAAGCGGAAATCTGGATGGGCGCTCACCCGAATGGTTGCTCAATGGTGAACGACAACGGGCAGCAGACCACATTAGCGAGCTTGATCTCTAAGAACCTAAACCTGTTTTTAAGCGAGAAAGTCGCGAGTCGTTTTGGCGAACTGCCGTATCTGTTCAAGGTGTTGGCGGCAGAGAAAGCACTGTCTGTTCAAGTTCACCCGAACAAACAACAAGCCGAATCTGGCTATGCACTAGAAGAGCAACAAGGTATTCCAATGACGGCGGGTAACCGTAACTACAAGGATCCCAACCACAAGCCAGAACTGGTGTATGCCCTAACCGACTACACGGCGATGAATGGCTTTAGGTCGATCAGTGAGATCCTTGAGCACTTCCATTACCTCGATATTCCAGAGCTTCATTCGATGGTTAACGACCTCGCGGGCGATCAAACACCCAATGGCTTAGCCTGCTTTTTTGCGAGCTTACTGTCTCTGGAAGGTGAGCAAAAAGGCATGGCGCTTACCCTATTGATCATGAAGGCCAAGCTTTCTGATAAACGTGTATTCCAATTGATTTCAGAACTGGAAGATCAATACCCAGGTGATGTCGGCCTATTTGCTCCGCTGTTATTGAACGTAATTACCCTAAAGCCTGGGCAAGCGATGTATTTAGATGCAGAGACACCTCACGCTTACATCAAGGGCACAGGTCTAGAGATCATGGCGAACTCAGATAATGTGCTGCGCGCCGGATTAACGCCTAAGTACATGGACGTGAATGAGCTGGTTTCTTGTACTCGATTTAATGAAAAGCCTGCGGATAGATTACTGCTCAGCCCGATTGAGCAAGGTGATGTGATGGAATACCAAATCCCTGTCGAGGATTTTAAGTTCTCTATCGTGCAAAATTCGCATCAACGCCAGATCACGACCGAAGGTGCCGAGATCCTATTACCGCTCGACGAGTCTATGGTGCTCACTCATCAATGTGGTGAAACCTGCGTGATAGAGAAAGGCCATTCGGTATTCGTTCCGGCTTATGCTGAGAGTTACAAACTGGATTGCGCTGGACGCGTAGCGCGCGCTTACAGCTAACTTTCTAACAACTCACAACACACTCTTCATGCCCTGCTTTTGCGGGGCATTTTTGTTTCTACAGCTTTTGTGTTCCTAGATCTTTTTGTCCCTACAGCTCTTTTATTCCTACAGAAAGTTATTTCAACACCGGAATACACCATCAAATATGACCCATCTCACACTGGATGAATGATGTAAATCACACTTAATTTTGCTGGATACAAATGTACAGTGAAGGGCTTTTATTTGCTATTTCGCGAATCGGGTTAATCCATTAATTTTAATTCAAGAACTTCAAGAGTGAATGAGTTAATAAATGATCACACAGCTAACTAACGTCAACTTAATTAATAACAACCTTAAAGCGAATAATAAAAAAGAACTGTTTGAAGAATTGGCAAGCATGTTATTTGAGAACAACCGACTCAGCAGTAAAGAAGCCTTCTTGGCAGACATTGAAATTCGTGAATCTCAAAGCATCACCTCAATGGACGGCATCGCTTACCCACACTCAAAAAGCAAGGCTGTAACTGAGCCTGCCATTGCTGTCGGCGTTAAGCGAGAAGGCATTGAGTATGGCGATGAAGACGGCATTAATCCAACCGTGTTTTTTATGATTGCTTCACCAGACAACGGTGCTGACCATCATATTTATGTACTACAAGAACTATTTGGGAAATTCAGTGATGAATTTGTCCAAAATATCCATAACGCAAAAGATGAACATCAAATCCTTAATATTTTAATTAATTCATAAGGCGTAGACAATTATGAGCACCCTAGCAAATCAAGCTACGAATACCAGTAGCAATTCTAATAATAAAAACAGTAGTAGCGACTTTAAAAAAATCCTTAGTACCATGAAAGGCCACCTGCTTTTCGGAACCTCACACATGCTGCCTTTCATCGTAGCTGGCGGTGTTCTATTGGCCTTAGCGGTAATGGCATCAGGCAAAGGTGCAGTACCAGCAGAAGGTTTGCTGGCAGACATCTCTAATATCGGTATCAAGGGCCTTGTTCTTTTCCCAATCATTCTTGGCGGCTTTATTGGTTACTCAATTGCAGATAAACCAGCACTGGCACCTGCGATGATTTCTTCAGGCATCATGGCTGACATGGGCGGCGGCTTCCTTGGTTGTATCGTGGCAGGCTTTATCGCTGGTGGCGTGGTGTTCCAACTTAAGAAGATCCCACTTTCTACCAACATGACCGCGCTAGGTGCTTACTTCATCTATCCGCTTCTAGGCACGTTAATCTCTGCCGGCATCGTACTGTGGGGTATCGGCGAGCCAATCAAACTGTTCATGTCTTCAATGAACGAGTTCCTAGCTTCAATGGCTGGCGCATCTAAGATGGTTCTGGGCACAATCCTTGGTGGTATGACGGCGTTTGATATGGGCGGCCCTATCAACAAAGTAGCTACCCTATTTGCTCAAACTCAAGTAGACACACAACCGTGGCTAATGGGCGGCGTAGGCATCGCGATTTGTACACCACCTCTAGGCATGGCATTGGCAACGTTCCTATTCAAAAACAAGTTCTCTAAACAAGAACAAGAAGCAGGTAAAGCGGCTGCAATCATGGGCTCTATCGGTATCTCTGAAGGAGCTATCCCATTCGCAGCGAACGACCCAATGCGCGTGCTTCCTTCAATCGTTGCCGGCGGTATCGTGGGTTGTGTATTCGGTTTCATGACAGACGTTCTACTGCACGCACCGTGGGGCGGCCTAATCACTGCACCTGTATCAAGCAACATCCCAATGTACGTTGTGGGTATTGCACTTGGCTCTCTAACCACAGCGGTTATCGTTGGCTTCTGGAAACCAGTCGCGGTTGAAACGGAAGAAGACATGGTTGAAGCAGCGCCAGTTCAAGCTCAAACAGCACCTGTAGCTGGCGAAGGCGAGTACGACATCGTCGCCGTAACTTGTTGCCCTTCTGGTGTTGCACACACCTTCATGGCAGCGAAAGCACTAGAGAAAGCAGGCTTAGCGGCAGGCCTTAAGATTAAGGTAGAAACACAAGGTCAAAATGGTATTCAAAACCGTATCACCGACCTAGATGTCGCAAACGCAAAACTGGTTATCTTGGCTCACGATATTCAAGTGAAAGACGCTCACCGCTTTGCAAACGTAAACGTGATTGAATGCTCTACTAAGGAAGCGATGAAGAAAGCCACAGACATGGTGACTATCTAAACCCTGAAACAAGTTAGAAGATAAAATTACTACCCCTAGTAACTAAAATCCCCATTCGTTTTGTCAGCGAATGGGGATTTGTTTATTCTTAATTCAACCAACAACATCCTTCTCGATACAAGTCATCTGTATCCCTGTCGCTTAGATGAAAAAATATTACGTTATGTTGTTGAACACGGTTCTTTTTCAGGGGTGAGACTTTCTTTTAACTGTTTGGAGGACATCGGGTAGCCAAGATAATAGCCTTGGGCCTGTTCACAATTTAACGTTTTTAAAATTGACAGTTGTTGGGCATTTTCAACCCCTTCAGCCACCACATGAATGCCAAACCCTCGCGCGATATCAATGATACCGGACGTTATGGCCCTTGAACGGTAATCGTCTTCTAGCCTATTGATGTAGCTGCGATCGACTTTGATTTCATCTACATCCAACTTGCTAAATATACCAAAAGAAGTGTAGCCAACACCAAAGTCATCTATCGAAAAGGACACACCATGTTTTTTTAATTTTTGAACAGCTGTTGCACACTGGTCTATATCTTTCAAAATGGCAGTTTCAGTGATTTCAAGACATAGCAAGCGAGCAAAATCAGGATCCTTTTGTAGATAATTATCCAGATACTTCATGTCATCAACGCTATTTAGCTCTACCGCTGAAATATTAACCGAGACACTATTAAGCTCATTTCCTAGCAAGCCATTAGCCCTAAGTTGTGACGCAGTCTTCTCTAGAACTAACGCAGTCAAATCACGACAAAAATGATTCTCTTCTGCTAGCGCGACAAAGATATCCGGTGAAACGACACCATAGCGCTCATGCGTCCAACGAGACAACACTTCCACGCCAGCGACAAATTTATTTTCAATGTTGTATTTAGGCTGAAACACAATATCAATCGCTTTGTCATCAATCGCTTTACGTAATTCTTGCACCATCTCTTGACGTTGACGTTCAAGCTCAGTGAGTTTTGGGTCATGAAACTCAATCGTATTCTTGCTTTTTTTTGCTTCAGTTAAGGCGTGGATTGCTGATGCCATAAGTTGCTTGGCATTATTTCCATCAGAGGGGAATAGAGCAGCGCCAATACAACAAGTGGCGTTGATATCATAACGATAAGCACATTGGTTAAATCTACGATGTACGAGAGCAATGTAGGATTCAATATCTTCCTTATCATCGAGTTTGACTAAACATGCGAAACCATCGGAATGTACCCGTGACGAAAGTGGTTGATGCTCAATAGGAAGTTCAATCGATCGGGCGATGTCTTTTAAAAATAAATTCGTATTTTCGAACCCAATCTGGTCAGCGACAGATTTGAAGTTATCAATGTCAAGTAAGAAGAGGACATAATGGTCACTGGCCTGGGATTTTTTTAGCCTTTTGTTTAAATATCGATAAAAAACGGATGGGCTATGAAGCCCAGTAACACTATCAAGATCGTTAGCGCTCTCTAAATCTCGATTATTTTTCCGAACCATTACCCATAACAAAGCAGACGTTAGAATGATAAATACCAGGCCTTTGACTGTCTGTGCTAAGGCGTGTTCTCGCAAGTCATTTGATAGTGATTCAACCGCGAGATCAGAAAATAAAACCCATAAAGATGACAGTATTAAGTAACTGAATACTATGTTGGCCGGATATCTTTTTGTCTTGTTCATCGTTAGCTGCTATCTCTCAGTCTAATGTGTCATGACTTATATATTATAAATTGCTCATAACGTAGCACCAACATAAATCGCAATCTACCGCTCGCGTTTTTATTTTTAACTTTTGTTTACCGATTTTCGTCATCACTCTGCGCGACGAAAACCTTTTAAGGCTAAAACATGGCAAGAACAATTTGTGTGAATATTAGCTCTTAGCCAAACTAAGAGCTGCCAATCGCTTTTGTTGATGTCGAGTAACTGTCATATGACTCTTCAATCACAATTGTATTTCGTCCTTTAAGCTTTGCTTGATAAAGCGCCCTATCAGCGTGATCGACACAGTCTTTCCACTTTTCATTTTCTGATAGCAAGCTAATACCAAAACTAGACGTAATTGTTAGAGTTGATTGTTGTTCAAGTTTGATCTTCTGAATTGCTGAGCGTAATTTCTCTGAAAGGGCTACACACCAGCTGCCAATATTCTTGAAACAATCGCTCGCAATAAGTGCCTTCGCTTTCGATCTTACCGTTGGTCAGCTCGATATCGACATTCTGACAAGGGTTGGTTGATGGCCAGTCCACCAGCTGAATATCGAGCCTGATAAAAGAATATTTTTTATAGAAGGATGGCAGGCGAGAAAAGTTTCTAAACTTTTAAGCTGCTGACTCACCGCAGCTTGCGTAACACAAAGCTCTCGCGCAGCCGCGCCAATAGAACCGAGGCGGGCAACAGCTTCAAACGCAACAAGTGCACGTAGAGGAGGTAACATGGCTTCACCTGATTGAAATAAAAGTGAAAAATACTTCAGGCAGGTTTCAGTTTTTTGCGCTTACGGTTACAGATTAATGACGAAGGGACGTTGATCAGAGATTTATGATCAACGTCCCTTTTCTTTATTTCAAACTTTTAATGATGTGCCAGAAGCTCAATTACTCTTTGATGTAGAGATCTTTAGAGTAGATACGCCCTTCTACATTGTTCTTAGCAAAACCACCGACACTTGGTCGCACTAGACGGGCCTGCATGTAGTAGTAGATTGGTGCGATCGGCATGTCTTCTGCCAGTAACTGCTCTGCTTGGTCATAGAAACCTTGGCGGTCTTGTTCGCTGGTTGCAGCTAAGGCGCTGTCCATTGCTGCGTCGTACTTGTCATTGCTATAGCGAGCAAAGTTACCCGAAGAGCCTGAACGCAACAAGCTCAAGAAAGTCGATGCTTCGTTGTAATCGCCACACCAAGAGGCGCGCATCACATCAAAATCACCTTGGCGACGAGACACCAAGTAAGACTTCCACTCTTGGTTTTCAAGCTCAACTTGTGCGCCTAAGTTGCCTTTCAGCATTGATGCAATCGCCACTGCTATGGACTTGTTCGACTCACTGGTGTTGTAAAGCAGTTTGAAATCCAATGGGTTAGATGCATCGTAACCCGCTTCTTTTAGTAACTCTTTTGCTTTTTGATCGCGTTCTTTCTGAGTCCACGTGCTGTATTCAGGTTGTGTCGCATCAAAGCCAGCCGTGTACTCATGAGCAAAGGTATAAGCAGGCAAGTTACCCACCTGAGTCACACCATTGGTGATAACGTCACGCATCATAGAATAAGAGACAGCTTTACGTACTCGCGCATCATCAAAAGGTGGTCGCGTAGTATTGAATGCGTAGTAGTAAGTACACAGCAAAGGCACCGCGGTAAACGCATCTTGGTATTTGGTTTTAAGTTGCTGCGCCATATGTGTCGGCACGTCCGAAGTAATATCGACCTCGCCCACTGCATAGCGGTTAATCGAGGCATTCTGGTTCTCAAACGGAATATATGTCACTTCGGTTAGGTACGTATTTGAACTGTCCCAGTATTTCGGGTTCTTCTTCAATTCAATGCGCTCATTCACCACCCACTCGTCTAGTACGAATGCACCATTACCGACAAATTGCTTAGGATCGCTCCACGGCTTGTCGCTACTTTCTAGGGCTGACTTATGCACTGGCATCATGGATGTGTGGCCCGTCATCGCCACAAAGTAAGGCACTTTACTATCGAGTTCGAACTTCACCGTGTGTTTATCAACAGCCGACACGCCTAGCTCTTCAATCGGCTTCTTACCTTCTGCCACATCAGCAATATTGTTGATTTTGGTGAGCTTTAGATACCACACATTTGGCGATGCCGTTTTAGGGTCTACCGCTCGTCTTATCGCATACACGAAATCATCAGCCGTCACCAGATCGCCATTCGACCATTGCGCGTCTTTACGCAGGTGGAAGACAAAGGTCTGGTTGTCTTCGGTTTCCCAAGATTCCGCCACACCTGGAGTAATGTTGCCATCGCGATCTTGAATCACTAAGCCTTCAAACAGGTCACGCAGAATGTGCATTTCTGGAAGGCCTTCAGCCTTTGCAGGGTCAAGAGTCGCCGCTTCTGCATCATTCGCGCGCACCAAGTGTTGTTCTTTCGCCAGAGAAGTTCCCGCTGGCAATGTGTCAGCAACGGCAGTCACTGAGATAAAAGGGGTCAATAGAGATGAAATGAGTAACGCCGTTGAGTGTTTCTTAAAATCCATATGTTTTTGCTCTCCTAGCCTATCTTTGAAGCAAGTAATAAAATTAACAATGCGACTGTTGACGAGTTTTAATGCTTTCGTTTATCTAAGTAGTTTTTGTAATCGTTAATACTTGATAGTACTTGATCAATCAGGAGATAAAGGTGAGTTTAATTCCAAGAACGGAAAGAGCTGCATTTTCAATAAAGCCGCTGCCATATGGAAAGTCGGTACTAGGCGCACCCTTGCTCTATTTCCCCGCGCAAGTAGAAAGCGAATCTCGAGGCCTAATCATAGCAGGCACACACGGTGATGAAACCGCGTCTATCGCAGGTTTATCTTGTGCGCTAAGAAGCCTGCCAGCCGCCAACTTACGACACGATGTGATCTTGTCGATGAACCCAGATGGTAATCAGTTAGGCACACGCGCCAACGCTAACCAAGTCGATTTGAACCGCGCATTCCCGACGCAAAACTGGACAGAAGACGGCACCGTCTATCGCTGGAGTTCCCACACACCAGTCAGAGATGTAAAGGTAAAAACTGGGCAAGTCGACCAACTTGAACCGGAAGTACAGTCGCTCATCAAGCTCATTGAGCAGCGCAAGCCCAAATTCGTCATCTCTTTCCACGAACCACTCGCCATGGTCGATGATCCAACCCAATCGGAACTTGCCACTTGGCTAGGTAAGCAATTCAACCTGCCGCTCGTTGAAGACGTGGACTACGAAACCCCAGGCTCATTCGGCACGTGGTGCCAAGAAAGAAACCTACCGTGTATTACGGTAGAGCTACCACCGGTTTCTGCGGACCTGACTATCGAGCAGTATTTAGATGCGCTTGTGGCTGTGTTGGGGTGTGAGAAGGTTGGTTAGACAAACTCGTTTTTGGACAAAAGCGAGTTAGGTAGTTTACTCGCCACCTAACTAGAGTATGGACAACAATCGTTTCAGAGAATTGAATATTAACCATTAATGAATAACTAAAAGTAAGGCAAATGATTGAACTGGACGTCCAACGAGGATAAGGAGAAGCGCTACCTAATACAGCCTATACAAGACAATTCACTCTTTCCTTAATAGAACATCAAACTTTGTAGCTAACACCGTTTGACCTTTCTCATTTCTATATAATGTCACATAAATGCTTAATCACCTTACTGGGCGATAGCTTTGCTGTTTTGGTGGTAACTCCTCACTTTTCAATTAGCTGCTGTACCTGCATTAATTCGTCTCTTAACTTGTCGATAATCTGAATGAGTTTGCAGACACAATTTGTAAGTTGTGATCATCTTACCGTCGTATCCAATGAGGTGCTTTTTGAAATAAGTGGCTGGGGTCTAGTTACCTATGTCACAAGTATCGCGGCAACCAAATAGGTCTAGTGATTAATCATCCCTTAAGCGCCATAGCGATATCAAAATGGAGCATCAACTAGAGCAAATTGTGATATCCCGCACTGCAAGTGTGGGATCTATGTCGCACTGGCAGAGTATTCCTCGTGTTTGATTGCTCTAAAGATGATTGCAACCAATTGACTATAATAAAAATAGGCGTATATATTCCCGAAATATAACCTGTTTGGAGAATAACATGTCGATAGAAAGCGTTGTTGGTTGGGCTAACAAGCTAAAGAAGAATCTCTGGTGGCGTCACGCTCTTAGATTAGCAGCAAATAAAGGCGAGCTTGATGACGGTGATTTGCAATTACTCTTTGCTCTTTCTAAAGAAGAAGCAGGTTTGCAACCGCAAAGTGATGCTTATGCGGCCAGCATAGCTTCGCTGGATCTAGCTGGCTTTGGCGAAGAAAAGCATCCAGTAAAATTGGCGTGTATTAGCAATGTTGCTAATGTTTCAGCACTTGCTCCGAACAAATCTATTGCATTTGAAAGCGAAGGACTGACCGCAGTCTATGGTGATAATGGTTCGGGTAAATCTAGCTATGCAAAGATTTTAAAGAACGCCTGTCTTACTCGCGGTAGTACTCCAAAAATTCTCTCGAACATCTACGAGGCACAAACCGGTGAGCCTTCTGCTGACATTTCTCTTTTGATTGGCGAGGACAAGCACGACATTCCATGGCTTCTCTCTGGAAACTCACATGAAGATTTAAAATCGATTCGAATTTTTGACAACACCTCGGCGACACATTACATCTCTGACGAGGACTCAATTGATTACAAGCCTGCGGGGATGAAATTATTGTCTCAGCTAATGAGGGCTTGTGATTATGTAAGAGCCGCAAACGAGTCAGAGAAAAGACCATATAACGTTGCGGTTCCGTTACCTCAATGTAGACCTGGAGGTAAAACAGCAGCGTTTGTATCTGGCTTGTCTGGAGACACAAAATCAGAGGCCGTTGATGCCATTTGTCTGAGTAAAGAAGAAGATGAATCAATCCCAGTATTAAAATCAGAGCTTGTTAAGCTGCAGACCAGTACACCTGAGCAGCTTAGAAAAGGGTTTAGTGATCGTAGAAAAGAGCTAACCCCTCTTAGTTCCTACTTCAATCAACTAAGAGCTAAACTCGATGAAAAGCAGTTTGAGACGATAAAACTCAATTACGATGACTATCAAACCAAACAGGCCGCAGCAGAGTTAGCTCGCAAGCAGGCAATTGAAGGTCACGAACTATCAGGTATTTGCTCACCTGAGTGGAGAGAGATGTGGAATCACGTACAGACATTCGTACTAAAGCATAATGCGGAATTATCGTTCCCAGCTGCAGAGGGTGAAGCTTGCCCTACTTGCTTGCAACCTGTCTCGGCAGCATCTGCCGAAAAACTAAAGCAATTTAACGACTATCTACAAGATAAAACTCAGATGGAAGCCGGCAAGGCCAAAGTTAAATTTGATAGTTCAATTGCAGCTCTAAAGCTACTGTCATTCGACCTCAAACCTTATGAATTTATTCTAGGCAAGGTGGCTGAGTTTAATCCAGAAATCAGTAAGAGCTTTATCGCACTGGAAGACTCGTTCAAGGCCCTCTGTTCGAATCTTACAAAACAAGTACCAGACTTCTCTATTGTTCCAATTGATTACAAAGCGCTAGATTGGATCAATGGGCAAATTATCTCTTTAAAGGTCAAAGAGGATGCAGTTAAAACCAATGAGGGGTTAACTAAGCAGATTGTTACTGCGTCACAGGCTATTAACGAACTTGATGACAGAAAGCTGTTTACATTATCTAAGCAAAACATTCTCCACGAGATTGAGCGCCTGAGGATGATTGATCTATATAACGCAGTCACTCAATCTTGCTTATCAACAACCATAACCACTCAAACAAATAACATTGCCCAAATGGGTGCTATTGGCGAGCTTAGCAAAGTGTTTGAGGCTGAGTTGAAAAAACTTGAGTTTAGAAACTTCGATGTAGGCACTGAAACTCGCGGCTCTCGCGGCAAGCAAATGTTGAAGTTTAGTATGACAGGCAAGCGGAACAACATTTCTGACATCGCCAGTGAAGGCGAGCAAAAGTGCGTTGCTTTGGCTGGATTCATGGCTGAACTTATTGTTGATGACCGAAAATCAGCGATTGTTTTTGATGACCCAATTAACTCTCTCGATCATAAGTGGCGAAGAAAGTTTGCTACCCGCATCGCAGAGGAAGCACAAAGCCGTCAGGTCATTGTGTTTACCCATGATATGTCATTTTTAGTCATGCTCGGAGAGGCAACTAAAAAGGCCAATTCGAAGTACTCGGCTATTTCAATTGTAAAACGTGGGAAGCTTGCTGGGTTCCCTACATCTGAGCCGCCGTGGGATGTTAAATCAACAGGCGATCGAGTCAAAGATCTAAACAAGATAATGGTTCCTTTGAAGCAGCTTGAAGATGCCGGAGATATTGATGGCTACGAAGCTATGGCCAAGTTAACGTATAACAAGATGCGTGAAACATGGGAAAGGCTTGTTGAGGAATGGCTATTCAAAAAGGTCGTTGAAAGATTTGGTCGAAGTGTAAAAACACAAAGCCTTAAGGACGTTGTCGAAAAGGGGGGGATCACTCCAGAAGACTATGCTGCCATAGAAGAAGGTATGTCGAAGTGCAGTACTTTTATGTATGGACATGACCAAGCGCCTGAGCTGAATGAAGGCGTACCTGGCTATGCGGAAGTTGCAGATGATTTCGAGAAGCTAAAGGCTTACTTTGCTGTTCTAAAAGCACGCAGAACTAAAAAATAGCGCTTAAATGATAAAAAGCTCACTTTGCGATAGGTGGGCTTTTTTTATATTCATCGCGGATTAGCGGGAACTAAAAACAAAAACGGTAGTAAGTGATATGGTTTAGTCGCCAAACAAAAATCATACACAAACTACCTTTTCCATGCCGAATCATACTTTCCTATCTTCACTCTGGGAAAGCTTCCAAATCGACTTCTTGGCCCACACAATAATGATACAGAGGAAGTTGGGCTCTGTACGACTTTAACTCAAAATTAGGTATTTTTAAGTTAGGTGAGCATTACTTTTTGACAACATTCTTGCCAGGAGAGACACAGGGTTGTTCAACTATCTTTGATAGTATAATGAATACGCTTCATGCTTTTCACTTTGTGTGGCCAGTTTTTCTTTAAAGCAAAAAATTTTGTATAGAACTCATCAATCAGAGCCTTCTGAACTTCTTTATTATCTTCGCTGTTTTCAAGTTTTTTTAATTGATCAGAGAGCGAAGTTAAAGTTTCGATCTCTTCATCCACTACGATTTTTTTAAAACTCGCATAGTTTGATACATGGGTACTGTAAAGTGATTCGAGATTAGAACCACAATCAATACATTGATATTCACTCCTATTTAACCCTTGATTGGTAATGTAATTGCTCAACCCATCAAGCGACGTATCTAAGTCCTCATAGAACTTTTTGTTCCTTTTATAGGACCCAAGCACCCAACCGATTAGGATTCCGCCAATAGCCCAAGCAGCGTTACTCAAGACTCCCATCAAAAAACCATTCCAATCCATAATAGATACTCATAAATAATGTTAAAATATACAGTATGTTAAATCAGATGCTCGTAGAACACATTATGAATATTGCTTTCGAAAGACGGAACAATGTAAAACTTTTTTCGCGAGCATCGATAGACTGCAGGGGATTAACAAATTTAGCCTAATAGTTAGAAGAAAAGATAATCCAAATTACGATGTTTAATGCTGGCTTTGGTTCTGCTCTGGCTCACTTTGGGGCAAAAACAATCTAGCCCCTAATGACTCACCGACGTCGAAAACAGGTTAATAATTACCACACCTGCCAAAATCAAAGCGATACCGATGACTGCGTAGATATCGAGCTTTTGTCCGTAAACTAGCCAAGACAGTGCTGCGACCAGCACTATCCCTGCCCCACACCAAATCGCATACGCCACACCCAAAGACATGGTTTGCACCGTTAGAGACAATAGATAGAAAGCACAACCGTAGCCAATTAATACTGCGGCAGTGGCGGGTAGAGAAGTAAACTGCTGCGTTTTAGGTAATAGAGAAGTGGCAACAACTTCAAGCACGATGGCGAGTGATAGCATTACAGGAGGTGGGAGAGAAAAAAGCATGTTCAAACCTACAAATAGAAAATAGGCGGCAAGCTTATGCTCTATTTGTTTCCAGCAAATGTCCCTTCTACTTAGCTACGGTTTAGAGTCTCGATAGATTCTCTTAGCAACACCTTTCCTTTCACTAGCCCTTCAAACTCTATCAATTATTACACATGGGTAATAATCATTTTCCATTTGAGGGGATTATCAAAACCTATGACCGCACATATACTAGCCCCAACAAAACGAGAGAGCGGAAACAATTAAGCTCGACTACTCTTAACGAGTTGAACTTAATTGCAAAGTTATCCGCTGTACTGACATATAAAGGAAGCATCCAATGACTATCGAAATCAAACTTGGTCAAACTCATATCCAATCCAAAGCTATGGTTGCTTGGAAAGCGGGCGAGCCACTAAAGCGTGAAACGGTTGACGTTGAACTGCCAAAGGCTGGCGAAGTACTTGTTCGTATCGTTGCTACTGGTGTTTGTCACACTGACGCATTCACTCTTTCAGGTGACGATCCAGAAGGTATCTTCCCTTCTATCCTTGGTCACGAAGGTGGCGGTATCGTTGAAATGGTTGGCGAAGGCGTAACAAGCGTTGAAGTTGGCGACCACGTTATCCCACTTTACACAGCAGAGTGTGGCGAATGTAAATTCTGTAAGTCTGGTAAAACTAACCTTTGCCAAGCGGTTCGCGAAACTCAAGGTAAAGGCCTAATGCCAGATGGCACAAGCCGTTTCTCTATCAACGGTGAGCCAATCTTCCACTACATGGGTTGTTCTACTTTCTCTGAGTACACTGTACTTCCAGAAATCTCACTAGCGAAAGTAGCTAAAGAAGCACCTCTTGAGGAAGTTTGTCTTCTAGGCTGTGGCGTAACCACAGGTATGGGTGCGGTACTGAACACAGCTAAAGTTGAAAAAGGCGACACAGTTGCTGTGTTCGGCCTAGGCGGTATCGGTCTTTCTGCAATCATCGGTGCTCGTATGGCTGGTGCAAGCAAAATCATCGGTGTTGATATCAATGAGAGCAAATTCGAGCTAGCGAAACAACTTGGCGCGACTGACTGCATCAACCCAATGAAATTCGACAAGCCAATTCAAGACGTAATCGTTGAGATGACAGACGGTGGTGTTGATTACTCATTCGAATGTATCGGTAACGTAAACGTGATGCGTCAAGCTCTTGAATGTTGTCACAAAGGTTGGGGCGAATCTGTAATCATCGGTGTTGCAGGCGCAGGTCAAGAGATCTCAACTCGTCCGTTCCAACTAGTAACAGGTCGTGTATGGCGTGGTTCTGCTTTCGGTGGTGTTAAAGGCCGCTCTGAGCTTCCAGAAATCGTAAACCGTTACATGGCGGGTGAGTTTGGTCTTCAAGAGTTCATCACTCACACAATGAGCCTTGACGAAGTAAACGACGCATTCGACCTAATGCACAAAGGTGAATCTATCCGTACTGTGTTACACATGGACAGATAATTCTCCTTGGTCTCGGCACCTAGGTGTCGAGACCACAGTTCTGATTTAAACATCAGAGCGAAACTGTCTTCACCACCTCCTGCCCGGTGGGTGGTGAAACCTTTAGCTTAAGCTATAGAAAATCAAATACATTAATTCCGAAACCATCAACCTACGGAGCACAATAAATGACAATCGAAAACATTAGCCAAGCAAAGGTTGCTGGTGGTTGGCACAAACAATACACCCACTTTTCTGCAACGCTTGACTGCGATATGCGTTTCGCGATTTTCTTGCCACCCAATGCAAGCAAAGAAAACCCAGTTCCTGTTTTATATTGGTTATCAGGCCTAACCTGTACCGATGAAAACTTTATGCAAAAAGCCGGCGCATTTAAAGCTGCGGCTGAGCAAGGCATCGCTATTGTTGCACCAGATACAAGCCCACGTGGTGAGAACGTTGCTGACAATGAAAGCTACGACTTAGGCCAAGGTGCAGGCTTCTACGTGAATGCTACTCAAGCGCCATGGGACAGCCATTACCACATGTACGATTACGTGGTAACAGAGCTTCCTGCACTGATTGAGTCTTTCTTCCCTGTGACATCAGTGAAATCAATTTCTGGTCACAGCATGGGTGGACACGGTGCCCTAACGATTGGTATCAAGAACGAAGATAGCTACCGTTCTATCTCTGCATTTAGCCCAATCAGTAACCCAATGCAATGTCCTTGGGGCCAAAAAGCATTTAACCAATATCTAGGCTTAGATATTGAAGAGTGGAAGCAGTACGACGCCTCTGAGCTTCTAAAAACCAAAGGCACTAAACTGCCAATGTTGGTAGACCAAGGCGAAGCAGACAACTTCCTAATTGAGCAGCTAAAGCCTGAGCAATTGGTGGAAGCGGCTAGGGTAACCAATGCCGATTTAGAGCTACGTATGCAGCCAGGTTACGACCACAGCTACTACTTCATCTCTAGCTTTATTGATGAGCACATTGAGTTCCACGCTGCTTACCTGAACAAGTAATCACCGTTATTTAGCCCACACCTTGCAACCGTAAGGTGTGGTTTTTGTTCCTGTTATTTGCTTACACTCATCAATCCAAACCGAGGGGTGTTAGCAGAAAGTAGTGAACCAAGATTTAAAACAAAAAGTTATGAACAGTGCGTCAATTCGTTCAAATTTCCTAACAGAGTGGTGCCGCCTTCACTTATTCATACTCTTACAATCGACAAATCAAACCTGTTACCATAGCACCTTCAACATCACCTATTTTGAAGGTTGCTATGAAAGCAATTAAGACTCTTTTCTTCCTGATGGTTTTGGCTTGCGGCCTGTTTACGGCTTGGTTGTTTATTCCAATTCCTGCAACGATGGACAAGCAAACGCTTGATGTTCCATTAACGGAACCGTTCAAGCTTGTGGCGTATCGCAGCAACCCAAATGACGCGAGCAAACCATTCACTTATCACTACTACGTGATATCCGATGCCGTTGGTGTCGATGACATGGACCCGTTTTTGATTACGACCGATCAGTTTGTGAAGGTTGGCGACTTCGACGAGAACACATTCAACCTTACGGTTAACGGCAAGATTGAGAGCTACACCAACGATTTGTGGATCAAAAAAACCGACGGCAAGCTTCAACACTGGTATGTCAGCGTTGATGCGAACTACGTTCGTTAGATACGAACTCAAATAACCCCAACTTTAAAACTGCGCTCTGGTTTCCAAGCGCAGTTTTTGTTTCTCGCCTACCACTTTCCCAAGCAATCTCCCTATCACCGGCTTTTCGGGTGTTATAACCTCTATATCTGTTATAAGCTCGCCCTATAAAAGGCTCTCAATAAATCAAAACAATAAAGGATCACCCGTGGAATTTACGCTCGACAAATTTAACGGCATCATCATCGACCCGCTGACTGCGCCACACGATGCCGACTCATTCCACGCTGAGCTCAGCGAAATCACCGAGTTTTCAAAGCAAAATAACAAAGGCATTATTTGGATTAGCTTGCCTATTTCACTGTCGCATCTTATCCCAGTAGCAACTGAACTCGACTTTGTGTTCCACAATTGCCTAGAAGACGAGATTACACTGATCCACAAATCCGAAATCGTCGAGTTTATACCTTTCATCCCAACCCACACCTTGGGAGCTGGAGCTCTGATCACCAACGAACACAACCAAGTGCTGATGATCAAAGAGCACGGTATGACAGGCTACAAATTACCTGGTGGCCACATTGAACTTGGCGAGGGTATTGAAGAGTCTGTGGTTAGAGAAACCTTTGAAGAGACGGGCATAGAAGCTAAGTTCGTTTCAGTGGTTGGCATGGCAACGCGCCACCCATATCAGTTTGGCAAATCGAACCTCTACTTTGTTTGTCACCTTGTCGCTCAGACTCAAGAGATTGCGATTCAAGACACGGATGAAATTGCAGAAGCCAAATGGGTAGATGTAGATGAGTTCATCAACAACGCTGAGAACTACCCGTTCAACCGTCAAATGGTCGCGTCTTTAGTTGGCAAACAAGGATTGGAGCTGACTCAACTAGAAGGCAACTATGGCCCGAACCATAAGCCAGAGGTCTTCTTTTCGAAAAGCTAGAATACTTCAAACATAAAAACGCCCAACTCTAATGAATTGGGCGTTTTGGTTTTACTTTCACTTTTTATTTTTCTTGATCAAGCCGACTGCGTTGTTAGTTATTCTTTGTATCCATGATTCATTCCCATACTTTTAGAACGAACCTGTATTAGAAGAAGCCTAACGGATTAGTATCGTAGCTGATCAGCAGGTTCTTCGTGTTTTGGTAGTGATCGAGCATCATCTTATGTGTCTCACGGCCGATGCCCGACTTCTTGTAACCACCAAACGCCGCGTGTGCTGGGTAAGCGTGGTAGCAGTTCACCCAAATACGCCCCGCTTCAATGTTGCGTCCCATGCGGTACGCGAGGTTTGCATCACGAGTCCAAACGCCAGCGCCCAAGCCATATTCGGTATCGTTGGCAATTTCCAACGCTTCGGCTTCGTCTTTAAAGGTGGTTACTGCGATAACAGGGCCGAAGATCTCCTCTTGGAAGACACGCATCTTGTTGTTGCCTTCGAGCATAGTTGGTTGGATATAGTAACCATTACCCAGATCATCCGGTTGCTGCGCGATTTCCCCACCAGTTAGCACTTTCGCGCCTTCTTGGCGGCCAATCTCTAGGTAGCTTAGAATCTTATCGAACTGCTCTTGAGAGGCTTGTGCGCCAACCTGAGTGTCAGTATCTAATGGGTTACCTTGCTTGATGGTTTGAGCGCGCTCGACAACTTTGGTGATGAACTTGTCGTAGACCGATTCGTGGATCAACACACGCGATGGACAGGTACACACCTCACCTTGGTTAAAGAACGCCAGCAGCATGCCTTCTACACACTTATCTAGGTACTCATCTTCATAATCAAAAATGTCTGGGAAGTAGATGTTTGGAGACTTACCGCCAAGCTCAACGGTTGATGGAATCAAGCTTTCAGCCGCACATTTCAAAATATGGTGGCCGACTTCTGTTGAGCCAGTAAACGCCAATTTAGCCAAGCGGTCACTAGTTGCTAACGCTTGACCTGCTTCGCTACCAAAACCATTCACGATGTTGACCACACCTGCAGGCAGGAGATCCGCTATCTTCTCCATCATCACCAAAATCGATGTTGGTGTTTGCTCAGCTGGCTTCATCACCACACAACAGCCTGCTGCCAGTGCGGGGGCCAATTTCCAAGCCGCCATTAAAATCGGGAAATTCCAAGGAATGATCTGCCCTACTACGCCAATTGGCTCTGGGAAGTGGTAGCTTGCAGTGTTTGAATCGAGCTCGGCTGCGCTGCCTTCTTGCGCTCGAATACAACCCGCAAAGTAACGGAAGTGATCGACAACCAACGGAATGTCTGCCGCCAGAGTTTCACGAACTGGTTTGCCGTTTTCCCACGTTTCAGCGACTGCGATCTCTTCTAGGTTCGCTTCAATGCGGTCAGCAATTTTAAGTAGGATGTTCGAACGCTCTGTCACACTGGTCGCAGCCCAACTCGCACGAGCTGCATGCGCCGCATCGAGTGCTAAGCTAATGTCCGCCTCGGTTGAGCGCGCCACTTGGCAATACACCTGACCATTCACGGGAGACGTATTATCAAAATACTCGCCGCTGACAGGCTTCACCCACTCGCCACCAATAAAATTATCGTATTGGGCTTTAAAGTTCACTACTGCGTTGTCACTACCCGGCTGTGCGTAAATCATAATTAGATCCTTCTTAGATGTGTTGTTCGTTATTGAGCGAGAGCTGTCTTATTTTTGTGGCTACTTCTCTTGAGAAAAGAACTCATGACAAGACGCCTATGTTTATGCTTTCTGTTTAAAACACTGATAATTCGTGTTTTCTTCACAACAAGAACAACGCAAATCACACGCCACAACCTTAAAACTTGTTGTTAATAAATTGTAAAACTATGATTACCAAACATTTACAATCCAAAGTGAGTTGGCATTGAACGGCCGTATGGAAACCAATCCAGTGTTCAACTGTTCCAATTTGGTACACTCTCACTGTTACGACATGGAACAGTCATGCACCTTCAACAAGCAAACACCTCAGATTGGCTTTCGTCCTCTTGGCACCGCAGCACCGAAGCGGGGCTGAAACAGAGACGTCTTCCCGAAGATATTCGCCTGCCACAATCAATTCTCAAGCAGCGACGTCATCAATCATCGAGCTTGATTCAAATCGTCGAGCGCAATGCACTGCCTCTGTTTAACCAGATGTTTGCACGTACCGACAGTCGTTTGATCTTGACCGACATTGAAGGGGTGATTCTGGCTAGTTGGGGACAAGAGAGATTCAAGGAAAAGCTGACTTCGATTGCACTCAGCTCTGGAGCGTGTTGGCAGGAACAACTCAAAGGGACCAACGCCATTGGCACGGCGATCGTGGAAGCTAAACCTGTAACCATCATTGGTGAGCAGCACTTCATCCACCAGCATCGATTTATCAGTTGTTCAGCAAGCCCAGTGTTTGATCATCAAGGGCAAATGGTTGGCGTATTGGACATTACCAGTGAGCAGCAGCAACACGATAGTTCGGTGCAACTGCTCGTTCAAAACATGGTTCAGCTTGTTGAGAATCAGTTATTGAGCCATATACCACAAGGCACGACTCGCATTGATCTCGCATGTGAGAAATCGCTACTTCATAGTGGTTGGCAAGGGATTGTGATAGCCAATGAAGCAGGTGAGGTAGTCGCGCATAATCAGGTCGCTTCACAACTTTTAGATCAAACCTCGATCGTCGGTGAGAGTATCGACACCCTCTTCAACCGAACTTCAATAGATGCGCCCTTTGTGTTTGAAAAACAGCACCTAAAACGCCCAACAGCCAAGCGCACACGCTCTATTTCAGCGTCGTGTGATTTACACCATGGTGAACAACAGATAGAGCACGCTTGGCAACAGGCCAATAAGGTTCTCGATAAAGGCATTAGCCTATTAATCCTTGGTGAAACAGGTGTCGGAAAGGGCGAGTTTGTTAAGGCGTTACACAAGCAAAGCCAGCTTAAATCGTCGCCCTTAGTCGCAGTGAATTGTGGTGCACTACCGAAAGATCTTATCGAATCTGAACTGTTTGGCTACGCACCGGGGGCTTTTACTGGCGCGAGCCACAAAGGATTCCAAGGCAAGATCCGCCAAGCAGATAAGGGAATTCTGTTTCTAGATGAGATCGCCGACATGCCATTAGAGGCTCAATGTCGATTGCTGCATGTTCTGCAAGACAAATCCGTGGTGCCTGTAGGTTCCAATCAGAGCTATCAAGTCGATTGTCAGATCATCGCCGCAACACATAAAAACCTTGAGCAGCTAGTCGCAACTGGTGAGTTTCGACAAGATTTGTACTATCGCCTAAATGGCTTGGCGTTTACCTTACCAAGCCTGCAACAGAGACAAGATAAACACGCTTTAATCGAAAACATTCACCGTAAATACGCTGAAGATGAGCAAACAATCTGCCCGCATTTGATGGGGTTGCTATGCGCCTATTCATGGCCGGGTAATATCCGCGAGTTAGACAACCTACTTAAAGTCGCCACTTTACTGGCAAACGACGAACCACAACTCACACTCGAGCATGTGCCCAGCCATCTAGCTCAACACCTCACGTCGTTAGCGCATGATAATCACCACCAATCGACAACCTCTAATGCCATAAAAGGTACAGCGAGTAACGATTTAAGAAGCACCGTTGAAGAAACCTTGTTGCAAACTTATCAAGCCAACCAAGGCAACATCAGTAAGACGTCACGCATACTTGGTATCAGCCGTAATACGATTTATCGAAAACTAAAAAGCTTAGGCATTCTCTAATAATGAAAACAGGAGATCATAACCTGCCCTTTCATTATCGAAAATAAAACTCACTTCCAGTGAGACGTTTTGCCCTCTGATTCGTAATGCTTGAAAACGAAAGAGGGCTCAGATGCAAACAATCAACATAGTGTGGCTAAAGCGTGATTTAAGACTCACCGACCACGCACCTTTACAACACGCTTTATCAGGTCAACACCCAACGATATTGCTCTACATTTTCGAACCAATGCTGCTAAACAATGCCCACTATTCTGAGCGACATTGGCGGTTTGTTTGGCAGTCGCTGCAATGCATGAACCAGTCGCTGAAAGAGTATGGACATCAGGTCTCAATACTTCATGGCAGTGCGGTGGACTGCTTCGAAGTGATCCAATCTCGTTACCACATTAAAAACGTCTTCTCTCATCAAGAGATAGGATTAAATTGCACTTTTGAGCGTGACAGAGAACTCTCTGCTTGGTTTACAGATCACAACATCCCATGGCAAGAGTTCGCACAAGGCGCTGTCGTAAGAGGGTCGAAAGACAGAATCGGTTGGGACAAGCACTGGAACAATGTCATGCGTGCTCCCATAGAAGAAAATCAGTTAACGACAGAATCACTACATACCCTTGATGCACAGGAGCTTAAATTCGCAATCGAGCCTCCACCAGCTTGGTTAACCAAAGTTAAAGGCATACAAACGGGTGGAAGCGCACTGGCATGGGCAACATTAAATGACTTCTTTGAGCGCCGTGGTCGCGATTACTATCGCAGCATCTCAAGCCCAGAAGCTTCACGACATGCCTGTACACGTCTATCCCCATATTTGGCTTGGGGCAATATATCGCTGCGTGAGGTTTATCAACACCTGTTGGGGCACTGGCAAGTCGCAGGGTTTCGTCGCAGCTTGATTGCGCTCTCATCAAGGCTTCACTGGCACTGTCATTTCATGCAGAAGTTTGAATCGGAATGCGCGATGGAATATCGCTGTATCAATCACGCCTACGAAGCACTCTTGCAAAAAGAGACGGTAAAAGATCCGACACATCTTCAGGCATGGAAGATGGGGATGACAGGTGTGCCATTGGTCGATGCCTGTATGCGCTGCCTGCATCATACGGGGTACATTAATTTCCGCATGCGCTCAATGCTGGTGAGCTTTCTCACTCACCATATGAACATGGACTGGCGTGATGGTGTCACACACTTAGCGCAACTGTTCCTCGATTTTGAACCCGGCATTCATTACCCACAGTTTCAAATGCAAGCTGGGGTAACGGGCATCAACACCATCCGAATTTACAACCCAACAAAGCAAGCCCTAGAACACGATTCCGATGGGGACTTCATCCGAAAATGGGTACCCGAACTTTCAGACATACCCACTCCACTTCTGTTTGAGCCGTGGAAGATGACGCCTATGGAAATGATGATGCATGAGCTTGAACCAGATTCCCCTTACTTTAATCCGCTCGTCGATCTCGAAGTTAGCGCCAAGGAAGCACGAGTGCGTTTATGGTCGTGGCGAAAGCTAACGGAAGTGAAACAAGAACGAAGTCGTATTTTGGCTCGACATGTCAGGCCGTCGAAAAAGAAGCCTAATCAGAGTCCAACTCGACAAGTTGATTGAGCACCTCTTTGTCTAACACTGGATGATGCTTGCTTGCGAGGATCAAAACAATATCCACCGAAGGCAGTGGTGGCATGTCATCGAGGATTTTCAAATCCGGAGTCACACTGAGCTTGCCCATCGCACCGATCGCTAATCCTGCTTTTACGATTGCCCGCTGCGCTGAAGCCGTATTGCTACAAGCCAACAGTTGATAAGGCGTACCCTGCTTGGTTAAGCCATTCACGGCCGCGGCGTGGTACTTACAATCGGTTTGGAACAGAGCTAATGGCACAGGCTTGGAATCATCAAACGTATAATCAGGGCTGCTTATCCAAACGCCCACATCATGAGTGAGCCAGTATCCCTCTTCACTGTCAGGCGCTCGGGTGACAATCGCGGCATCAAGCCTGCCATCATCTAACCATTCTCTTAGGGTAATGCTTGGTAAGCTGAACACTTGAATGGAACACGTAGGTTCTGCCTTCTGCAACAGGCGAATCACTTTCGGCAAAATAGTGTCGTTATAATCTTCAGGGCAACCCAACCTCAGAGGCTGCTTGTCTTCATAACGCTTTACTTGTTTAAGCGCAGTATTATGGAGTGCGACCAACTGCTCCGCATGAGAACGCAGCGCCAAGCCCGCCTCAGTAAGCACTAAGTTACGACCTTCTTTTTGAAAAAGAGTCACGTTAAGCTCTTCTTCTAACTTACGCATCTGCGCACTGAATGCTGACTGGGTGCGATTAATCTGTTTCGCGGCACGAGTGAAACTGCTGGTTTCCACGAACGCGAGAAAGCCTCGCAAAGCATCAATATCCATATTGAAATCACCACCCATCGTTTTTATTAATGTCTGTCATCAAAATTATCCGTTAGTGCGCCGCAATACAATCCCCTAAGCTCAAATGCATACCCACCAAACGCAAGGAAGCATCTATGCAGCTTTATATCGCAAACCAGAACTACTCAACTTGGTCACTTCGCGCATGGCTCATATTCGACCATTACAACCTCGACGCAGAGATTGTTAAGCTCAAGCTGTTCACCTCAGATTTTTACGACACGTTAGCGAAAGTGACACCGACAGCCAAAGTCCCGACCCTAGTTGATGGTGATGTTGCGGTGTGGGATTCATTGGCGATTCTCGAATATGTTAACGATGCCTATCTGGACGGTGCGGCATGGCCAACTTCCGTCGCAGAGCGCGCTCTCGCCCGCGCAATCTCGGCAGAAATGCACTCTGGTTTTTTCAACATCAGAAATGAGTTACCAATGAACTGCCGAGCCAAAAGAAAGCTCACGCTGAGTGATGGTGCACTGAAAGACATCGCTCGCATCGACGCAATATGGTCTGCACAAATGGAACAATACCCAGAGGGATGGTTGTTCGGTGAATGGTCGATCGCCGATGCGATGTTTGCACCTGTGGCGCTACGCGTCGAAACCTATGGCATCCAGCTTTCGGAAAAAGCCCAGCAGTATCAACAACGCGTGCTCAACAGCCTATCAATACAAAAATGGCTAGCAGAGGCGAGCTTAGAAACTGATGTGGTTGAAGAAGACGAGGCGGGAGAGCCTGTGTAAAACACCGCTCCCTTTCAAGGCTCACGACTCTGTGAGCCTTTCTATAAACCACAATAATGTAGTCGATTGTGATCACCGAATCACAATGTGCAGACCTGATTGTTTATATTCAACTAAATTCAAATTATTAAGATAAACATCATGTTACGAGCAACCATCGCATTACTCAGCGTGACCAGTTTCGCTGTATCTGCCAATGTCATCCTTCCCTCTGGAGAAGACTGGATCAATCATGCTTCTGAAGGGCTTGCACCTTATTGGATGATGTCGAGTGCTCAAGGAGAACCGATAGGTAACTTCCCCACTTTCCGCTGTGATGATGGAACATTGCTTGATGTGACCAATGTTTGTCCTGAATTAGACCGAGGCTGGATCACGCCGCACTTTGGCAAAGAGTTCACACGGATGAAGTCACGTCAAACTTATGCCTATGGCGTGCTCTACCACCTGACTGGCGATAAGCAGGCATTAGCGCTCGCTAAGCAAGGGGCTTACTACCTCATTGAACACCTAGAAGATCAGCAGAATGGCGGCTTCATCAGCTTCACTAGAGACGGCAAAGCAGGATTGGAGTGGCAACAACGGACGGCTCAAGATCAGGCGTATGCACTGGTTGGATTGGCGATGTACTACTATCTCACCCAAGACAAACAGGTAGAGGAAACGCTCATTGCCCAACAAGCTTTTATCTTTGATAAATATCGACTTAACGACAACAGAGGCCTAGCGTGGGTGCTTGCCGATGGTGAAGATGGCAAAGCCACACGACGTGAATTGGTCGCGCAACTTGATCAGATTAACGGTTACATGCTGTTAGTTGCTCCTCTACTGAAAGAGCCTGCCAAATCAAAATGGCTTGATGATCTTAATTGGCTCACACAAGCCATGATTAATAACTACCACTCTGATGGTGAACAACGCTTCTACGGGGCTATTCACGATAAAGCAGCGATGATGCCCAATGCCAATCACAACGATTTTGGACACACCATCAAGGCCTATTGGATGACTTACCTGACAGGCCAAACATTGAAGAATTCTGAATGGTCGCAGTTTGGCATCAAAGGGATGAAACACACTTTAGAGCAAGCTCAATACCAAAAAGAGTTTGTGAGCGTATCTCAATACTTTGGCGAAGAACTTCAACAAGCGTGGCAAGGACAAGAGATTACGGGCTGGCAAAGCAGACCAAACACAAATTGGGCTTCATCATGGGAGTGGGCAGAGCTCGACCAAGCCGCAATGACGGTATCGCTAGTCGATGGTTCAATGAAAGAAGTTCTGCAATACACGCTACCGACGTTTCATGATGTGTGGGTTGATCACCAGTACGGTGGTGTAGGGCTTGAACCTAAGCGCACCAAGGCTTTTCATTGGGGCAATGGCTACCATCAGTTTGAGCATGCGTTGATTGGCTATTTATATGCTCGACAAAAGGAAGGTAAACCCGCTGTACTTCACTACGCAAGGCCAACCAACAACGAGATGCCAATGGAACCGTATTACTATCAAGGCGATGTGCTTAAGCTGGAGATCACTGGAGATGGCACGCAGGCAGTCAGCTTCAATAACATTCGACCTTAGCGTGAGTTGTTTGCTCTGAATGAGCTTTGGGTGCGAGGAATATGCCCAAACAAAAGCCGCTGTTGATCAGCGGCTATTTTGATGGAGTGAACTGAGCTTAGTCGTCCAACCCTTTAATTGGGCTCATCGAGTGATAAACGGCCTCCACATCACCGGCAATCGACAACAACTTCAAATCATCGATGAAGAAACGGCTGGTCATTGTGTGCTTACCACCATTGATAAAGATTTCGATCACTGACTTATCGACATAAACTTCGATGGTTTGCTTGGTACTCAACCTCGGTGCTTTTCTCACTGAGCCAAACTCTTCCGCGTAGAGTTGAGACATCTTACTGCGATCAAGCATGAACTCCGATTCCGTGGCGCTGAACACGATGTTATCGCCCGCAGCGTTAGCAAGCGTTAACTCAAACTCGTCCGTTTCCGTTTCAAGCTGAACCATGAAGCTGGTTGTATCCAGTTCAACAAAGCTCTCAACCGCAACGGCTTCGCCTTGTAACGCTTTCAATTCAGGTAAAGCCGATTGCACCAGATAACCATCTTGGATGTGAAGCTCGCGTGGTAGCGACAACATGCCCGCCCACTGATGCTCATTAGATGGTGTATCAATCTCAGGCAGACCAATCCAAGCAATCAGAATGCGGCGACCTTTATCATCTAAGTAAGTCTGTGGTGCATAGAAATCGAAGCCATAATCTGGCTGCGCAATATCTTGATGGTTTTCCAGTTCTACCGAATCTAGATTTAAGCGGTCACCGACAATATAAGCCACCGAATAGATGTTTTTGAAATCGTATGGGTTTTCGCTAGACACACCTTGTGGAGAAAACAACATCACCGACTGATTCTCTATTTCAAAGAAATCTGGGCATTCCCACATATAGCCAAGGTTGTTGTAACGAGTTTGAATTGGGCCTTTGTGCTGCCAACCCATCAGATCTCGGCTGCGATATAGCGCCATTGAGCCAGTCTCTTGAGGCGTTTGAGCACCGACAACCATCAGGTAATCGTCGCCCTGTTTCCACACTTTTGGGTCGCGGAAATGTTCCGTGTAGTGATCGTTTTCGATAACCACGCCGTGCTTCTCTATTTTGCCGTCAGCAGACATCTTCGCAAAACACTGAGTTGGGACTCGTTCCCAGTTTTCATCACGCTTGTTACCCGTAAAGAATAACAATGCATTGTCATTTTCAACCAATGCTCCACCAGAGTAAACACCGTGAGAATCGTAATCTTGGTCTGGGTGCAGGCCAATGCCGTGGTCTTCAAAATGAACGAAGTCTGTGGTAGAAAGGTGGTACCAGTACTTCATACCATGGACTGGGCCAACTGGCGTCCATTGGTAAAATAGATGGTGCTCACCATTAAAGAAACACAGGCCATTCGGATCATTGAGCAGACCAAATTTAGGCGCAATATGGTAGCTCGGATAGCCAGCGTCTTGTTTACGAAGCTTTGTCATAGCATCAATGCTGTCTTGGGAAATCTCTTCTATACGACGATATCTTTGCTCTACCGTCCAGTTCGAGTTCAAACTCATACACTCTCCTCGACGACATTCGTATTTGAAGCGTCTTTTTGAGTAAACTGAGTGAGCGCCTCTTGCGTTGGAAGTGCGGTCATCGCACCTTTTTGCGTGGTTGCCAGTGCACCGCAACCATTCGCCCACTGGATTGCAGAATCAACGACTTGTTGATTATTCCACTCTTCATGTTGAGAAAGCTTTGCCAACAAACCGCCAACAAAAGCATCGCCTGCACCCGTGGTATCCACTGGCGTCACTGAGCGACCTGAAATCAACACTCCTTGGTTTTCAAATACTCGCCAAACGCCTTTCGCGCCCTGCGTAACCAGAACAAGCGTGTTGTTAAGATCTGCAATATGAGCCAAGCCTTGTTCCATCGACGTTGAATCGGTTAAGAAATCCAGTTCTTCTTCTGAGAATTTAACCACATCAGCCAATTCAACCGCTTTCATGACCACAGCCTTAATTTCAGATGGGTTTTGCCACACTTCATCACGAAGGTTGGGATCGAAGCTGATGTAACCGCCCGCGGCTTTCATGCGTCGGATGGCTTCAAAGGTACTGCTTCGGCTTGGTTCATTAGCCAAAGAGATTGAGCAGACGTGTAGCCACTCGTTTTTCTTAAATTCGGGAATGTCTTCAACAGACATAAATTGGTCGGCACTTGGCTTAACCATAAACGTAAAACTGCGCTCGCCTTGGTCATCAAGATCAACCACCACGGTTGATGTGCGTTGTTCAGGGTCCTTCACCAAACGCTCGGTATTCACACCTTCCTTTTGCAGAGTCACTTCCATAAAAGTGCCAAACGGGTCGTTACCCACTCGGCCGAAAAATGCGCTTTTGCCTAAAAGGCGAGAAATCGCTACCGCGACATTGGCAGGCGCACCGCCCGGACATTTCAATAATGTCGCGTCAGTCTCCGGAATGAGGTCGACGACGGCGTCTCCAGTTACCCAAACTTGATTCATCTTTCTTACCTTAAAACTCAAAATCATGACAACCGAAAGCGATGGCAATCGAAAGCAGTAGCAACCAAAAGCAAGGTGACACTTCACGCTGTCATGTAAAAATATAAAAAGGCTAGCTAAGCCAAATCACCTAGCTAGCACCCCAAAGCTTAGGAAATGAAGTGAAAAGGGGGGCTTCACTTCTAGGGAGAAACGTTAAGCTGTTGCTTTAATGTTTTGCTTGCTGCTCTCACGCAGACCTAAAACAACGGTCAGTGCAAAAGCAGTCACGAACGCGATAATCATACCTACCACGTAGTAGCCAATTTTTTCTGGTGATATTGAGATGATGCCAGGAATACCCGCGGCACCCAGTGCTTGTGCTTTCACATTGAACATGGTGATAAATGCGCTTGAAACCGCAGCTGCACAAACCGCAGCAATGAATGGGTAGCGAAGCTTCAAGTTCACACCGAACATTGCAGGCTCAGTAATACCAAGCAAACCGGTCACACCAGAAGGAATCGCGATACCTTTCATTTTCTTATCTTTACTCATGAAACCAACCGCCAGTGCCGCTGCACCTTGAGACACGTTAGACATCGCGGCGATAGGGAAGATGAACGTACCGCCAGTCGTTGCTATATCCGCAAGCAGCTGAGTTTCAATAGCAATAAAGCTATGGTGCATACCAGTAATAACGAACGGCGCATAAATCAAACCAAACACCGCACCACCAATAAAGCCAGCGCTGTTGTATAGCCAGTTAAGACCATCACCCAGTAGGAAGCCGATATCACGTGTAAATGGACCCACAACCGTGAATGTCAGTAAGCCAGTCACGAAAATGGCCAGTAGCGGCGTTAACAAGTTATCCAGAACCGAAGGAATAACTTTACGTAGGCCAAGCTCAACTTTCGCTAGAATAAACGCAGAAACAAGAACGGGCAGTACTGAACCTTGATAACCCACTTTCTCGATTTCGAAGCCTAGAATGTTCCAAACTGGAATGCTGCCCGACACTGATGCGCCACCGAAGCCCCAGCCGTTAAGCAAGTCTGGGTGAACCATCAACATACCTAAAGCCGCACCAAGGTATGGGTTACCACCAAACTTCTTACTCGCTGAAAATGCTAATAAAATAGGTAAGTACACAAAAGGGGCATTAGCAAATGTATTGATCATGTTTGCTAAGTCGGTCAAACCCGGATTAGCGTCAATTAAAGATTTGCCATCAATGAACAAGCCTTGAGCCGTCAATAGATTGTAGATACCCATCAACAAACCACCAGCAACAATTGCCGGAATGATTGGTACAAAGATATCAGACAGACCTTTCACCGCGCGTTGCAGAATATTTTGGTTATCAGCACCTGCAGACGCCACATCGTTGGTCGACATTTCCGTCATTTCAGTCAGCTTAGCCAACTCGGCATAAACTTGGTTTACGATGCCTGAGCCAAAGATGATCTGATATTGACCTGCTACTTTAAACTGGCCCTTAACCCCTTCTAGGTTATCAATCGCCTGTTCATCAATTTTATCTTGGTCTGCAACCGCAAGACGCAGACGAGTCGCACAGTGTGCGAGTGCGGTGATATTACTTTTACCACCTAATAGAGAAAGCAGCTCTTTTGCTATTTTTGGATAATTCATTACATACCCCATTGGATTATCATTTGAGCTTTTGAATTTTCGGGAACGTTTGCAAAACAAATTTTTGCCTAGAAATAACAAATGATCAAAGATAACGGCTCAATACTGTGAGAATGATCTTCAAATTATCTCCCTAGGATAAGAAGACAGGGTTAAAATCTCCCAATAACAGGTAAATTTGATGCTCTGTTTGCAAACAATCCCAAAACTAAAATTACAATTGGATAATGAATAATGGCTAGTCTTCATGATGTCGCTCGTCTCGCTGGAGTTTCCAAGTCGACGGTCTCAAGAGTAATCAACGATGAGTATGGCGTAAAAGACGCAACCAAGGTGAAGGTACGTAAAGCGGTTGAAGAATGTGGCTATCTCCCAAACCAAGTCGCTAAAGACTTAAAGTCTCAAAAAACCAACCTGGTTGGCGTGATTGTTCCTAGGGTTTCTTCCCACGCCACCTCTCAGGGTGTCGATGGTTTAACCGCCGTCTTAGAGCAAGCGGGCAAGCATGTTTTATTAGCGAGCACACACCAAACACACCATAAAGAACTTGAATATATTCAGATATTTAACCAAAAACGCGTTGAAGGTATCATCCTGTACGCGACCCACCTCGACAACAAATTAGTCAAAGCGATTCAAAGATCTGCTGTGCCGGTGGTATTGGTGGGTCAAGACGGGTCAATGTTTAACATCCCAAGCATTGTGCACGACGACACTCGCGTAGGGTTTGAAGCGGGCAACCGCCTCATAGCGAAAGGTTGTAATCATATGGGATTCATCGGCGTGCAAGGCGATGATATTGCGGTTGATAAGATGAGATCGGAAGGCTTCGCTCAATCGCTTCAATTTAACGACCTCACACTGCAATTTCACGCCCGTGGCGACTTCACCATAGAGTCAGGTTACCAACTGGCTAAACAGTCTCTAAGAGAGCACACCAAGCTCGATGGCCTGTTCTGCGCAACTGACCGTATCGCAATCGGTGCGATCAGAGCCATTCAGGAAGCTGGACTCATTCCAGGAAAGGATGTCTTGGTACTCGGCGTGGGTGATGATGAACTCGCTTCAGTATGCACACCAACGCTGTCTACGTTTAACTATGCGTTTGATAAAGCGGGAGAAAATGGAGCCAAGCTGCTGCTCGACCGTATTGAGAAAAAAGGCTTTGAAATGAGTAAGATGGTGTTGACCTTCACCACTATTGACCGAGAGTCTTGCTAGCAATTTATTTCAGAGATCAGGTTATCCCAAGATAAAAAAATGCCAACCTTCGAGTTGAAACGATAAGGTTGGCATTTGATGATGCGACTATCACATCATGATTAACACTCTCTATCTAAACGATATATCAGGTAATTAGAACCAAGTTTCCATTTGCAGTGCAAACAGAACCTCGCCGCCCTCTCCCATCGTTGCAGCATCTGCCTCAGTGCTGATCGAGTAACCATTCAGGTCTTCACTCCAATCCACATAGCTCACAGCGAAACGCAGTTCTGGTCGGTCAAAGAAACCAGTGCTAGTTGAAAGCTTCAGTGTTGGTGCCACTGTCGCTTTGTAGAAACCGCCGCTCGCTTGCTCTGTCGAGTTGTCTAAATCCATGTATTGCAATGAACCTTCGTAAACCATCTCAAAGTTCTCTGTGAACTCTTGAGCCAATCGAACGTTTAAAGAAGCCCATGTGAACTCGTCATTCTTCTTCAAACGGTCTTGGCTATGCTCTGCCATTAATGCAGGCGCTAAGCGCCAGTTGTCGCCAATGCGAGTGACACCGTAGCTAAACAGGCGAACGGCTTTCGCGTCATCCAGTAGATCACCATTTGAACCGATGCCTTTTAGCTCTGCGCCTAGGCCGCTACCCACTAACATACCCGTTTTAGAGAAGCCTTCGCTCAGACCAAAGAAGTTGTCTCCATGGTACGCAAACATGGCGTGTACACCGCTTTCAGCTGCGCCATTTAAGCGGCTATCGTTGTCTGCTGAGGTCATGCCACTCAACATCACTTGCCATTGGCCAATGCGGTTATTCATGGTTGCAATGTAGTTTTCTACATCTGTTGATGAGCTATCAATTTCGCCAAAATCTCGGCCATAAATTGAGAAATTCGCTTTCCAGTTATCGCTCATCTGAACATCGTAAACGCCCGCACCAGTACCTGATAAGAAGACAATATCCGAATCGAAAAAGTGAATATCAAAGTTGTCGCGATCGAATCGTTTACCCGCCCAAAACGTTGCTTGAGAAAACGCTTCAGATTCAGAGAACATGCTCAAGCGGTTCAGTTCTGAATACACTTGTCGTACATTCAACTGGCTTTCACTGGCTGTCCATTCGTTATTTGTTTCAGTACTGTCGGCTAACATGATACGAAACAAGGCACTAGAGCCATCATCCGCAAAACGCTTATGAATCAAGTTCGCTTCAACGTAATGATCATCTTCCACACCAAGTCGTCCAATAGGCGCACCAATCGCACCCGCCGCTGTCATGTAAGGACCAGTACCTGTCGCGCCGTTTAGGTCGTCGTTGATCAATAACCCAGAGCGTGCATAGCCGTGAAACTCAAACGAAGAAGCCTTTTCATTGGCTTCGGTAGAAACCTGCTCCGTTTGTGCAACTCTTTGTTCTAATTCATTAATACGTTGCTCTAATGCTGCAACGTCTTCACTTGCTAATACCGATGTAGTCATTAGCCCCATTGTTACAGCAACCGCTAAAGTGTGTAGTTTCATTCTTATGTTCTCACGTTAATTGTTTTGGATTATTTGCAAACGTTCCCAAAATAATTCGTAAGCGCATTTCGGCTTATACTTTTGATGTACAAGCTCTATATCGAAGAAGAAATAGAAATCAGTCGTGTTGATTACTTCACTTTTGTATCTGGGTGGATGATAGATCGATATTTTCGGGAACGTTACCGAAAATGCATAATTCTGATAACTTTGTCACAAGTGAAATTGATTAATGGGCGAAAAATAGTGTCTCGCGCACATTGAAAGCTTTAGCAAGGTAGTCGATAGACTTCAGTGAATAGCGCACAAAACGTGACACCGCACGCAATAGCAACCCACTTTAACTGATGGATAGCTCCATTATCGAAAGTGAGGGCGGTTTTGTTCGATCTCATAAATGACGACGGAATGGTAAAAGCGAAGATGAGAATGAACTCACATGGTCATAAAAACGACCAATAAAAAGCTAAATTGAACGGGAGTGCTCAACTTAGCTTTAAATGGCTCAATGAATGCTTTCTAGCGCGTGATAACGCCAGAGTGTTAGAGGTTATTTGATTGGATAATGTCGCTCTAAGAACGCAATCACATGGGGTACGTACTTATCGGTATCAAATATCGGAGCACTATGGCCAACACCTTCCTCGATAAATAGCTGATTCTCAATGCCGTATTTGTCCAAAACATCTTTGAGGATCTGGCTTTGCGCTAAAGGCACTCGCTTATCCAGTGTTCCATGGAACTGAATGTAAGGCGGAGCATCACTGTTTATATAGCTGGTCGTTGAAGCTTGTGTCGCGAGCTCTGGCACTTCACTTGGAATATCACCTAAGAAGCGAGACACCGACGATTTCTTGCTAGTCGGTCTGTTACCTTTATTGCCAAGCTCCAGCAGATCCGTTGGGCCAAAAAAGCTCACCACACCTGCAACTTGGTAATTTGGTTTCGAGTAAAAGCTAATATCTCCGTAGGTATTGCTCGCACCCACTAATCCCGCTAAATGACCACCAGCAGAACGCCCCATCATTACCAAGCTGTCAGCAGCAAGGTTGTACTTACTCGCATTGTCATGGAGGTAGTTAATGGCATCATTAATGTCTTCGACAGGTTTCGGGAAAGTCGCTTCGCCGCTTAAACGATAATCGACCGAAGCCAACGCATAGCCTTCACTTAACACAGAGTTAAGTAACAGCGGGTTTTTGGTTGGAATATCGTCTTTAGTACCACGCTTCCATGCCCCACCATGAACCCAAACGAGCAACGGGTATTTTCCGTCAGTGTTCGCTTGTGTTGTAGGAAGGTAGAGATCAAGCTTGATCTCTCGCGTTTCGACAGTCTTAAACAAGATGTCTTTTTCTACTGTGTAGACCGCATTAGCATTAGCATTAGCATTAGCAGCCGATAATCCAACGAATGAGAGCAGTAGTAATTTTGTTGTTTTTTTCATTACGAACCTCTTATCTAGAATGACGCTTCTGCCGCTAACCAGTAACGACGACCGTCTTCAACGTAACCAAATTCTTCGTAGTCCGTTTGCTCGTCAAATAGGTTGTAGATACCCGCCATCAGTTTCAGGTTCTTTTGTACATGCCAGTTTGCACCTAGATCGACATAAGTGACTGATGGTGCTTCATACTGTGTTCTTGAACTCGTTGTTGTCGGTTCAGACTCTTTGCCTCGGTATGTCACGCGCATCCAAGATTGAATATCATCACGCATTTGCCAATCTGCATTAGCAGTAATCAAATGCTCAGGAATTTGCGTTAGCGGCTTACCTTCATCTTCACCAGATTGCTTCTCAGTGTGAGTATAGGTGTAGGTTGAGCCTACCGAAATCGTTTCGGTAATGCCTTTGTTGATCGAATACTCTGCGCCGTAAGTAATCGCATCTTCAATGTTCACGTACGTTGAATCACAACCGCGTCGACCACAGTTCGTGCTTAGCTCTTTCTTGTCAATCTTGTCTTTGAAGTCACTGTAGAAAACGGTGATGTTCGAGCTTAAATCGGCATCGCCAACAAAGTACACACCCATTTCACTGTTTACCGAGGTCTCGGCTTTTAGGTCAGGATTTCCGTACACAGAACAATCGCCACCACAGCTTTCTTGTGCCCAGCCCGCTTCCATCTCGGTTAAACCCGGAGCTCGATAGCCCGTAGAAACGCCGCCTTTCACTGTCCAATATGAATCGACACTCCAAACACCATAAACGCGAGGGCTTAGGTGAGAATCGAACACATCATTTTGATCAAATCGTAATCCTGTTGTTAGCGCAAAAGAGTCGGTGATGTACCACTCGTCTTCCGCAAACAGAGACCATTGGTTGTTTTTAAATACGTAATCTTCGCCTGAATCTGTCAGTTCTTGACGCGTATAGTTGAAGCCAATCGTCAGGTAGTGTGCCTCAAGTACAGGCATAGACCATTGTGAGTTCAGAGTCAGGTTTTCAACTTCCATTTCTCCGCCTTCATTCTCAACCGTTTCATTGTTGATGTATGAAGTGCCCGATCCCCAGTCGTAACTGCCTGAGTGAGACAAGCCCAATGATTGACGATTATTCACACGCTCAGAATCTGAGGTTTTCGATTTGCCATCCGTCGTCACACGTTCTTGATCGTGATAGGTGTAATCAAACGAGAAGGTGTCGTCATCTGTCGGCGTCAAATGAAGCGCGCCACGGTAGCTCTCTAATGTTTTGCCACCATACCCGTAAAGAATCTCATCTTCTTTACGCTCTTGATATAAGCCAGAGAAAGAAGCACTCAACAGACCATCAATAAGGGGGCCCGCTAGATGCACTTGGCTTTGGTATGAATTACCCGAATCTGAATTCTCTTGCAGCGTAGTTTCACCGCGCACACTGCCATGCCACTCTTGGTAATCTTTACGAGTGATAATGTTGATCACACCACCGATCGCGTCTGAGCCGTAAAGCGTCGACATCGGGCCACGTACGACTTCAACTCGCTCAATCGCACTTAGAGGTGGTAGCCAATCTTGTTCAAAGCCACCACTGCTGTTTTGTTGTGTTTCACGGCCAGATTGCTTGCGTCCATCGACTAAGATCGCCGTGTATTCTGCAGGCATACCACGTATTGAAATGTCTTGGCTCGAACCACCACCAGTCACGATCACACCGGGTACATCACGCAGCGCGTCTGTCAGATCTTTATACGATCGGTTTTCCAACTGCTCACGAGTAATCACGCTGATCGATGCCGGCGCTTCGGTGACAACCTGCTCATAACCCGCCGCTGTCACAACCATGGTTTCCATTGTCGTAACTTCTGTCGTTGAGGCTTGAGAATCAACTTGGTTTGCTTGTTCGTTAGCAAAGCCCATTACAGGGAATACAAAACACGCAGCAGCTATAGATTTAGAAAGGGGGGAACGAGTAAACGTTTGAATAGTGTTCATCTTGGCTCTACTTAAATTGAGATTGCATTTAATAATCATTCTCAATTAAAGCAGCGTAAATCATTCGCTTCAAGCATATTGCTATCGCCAAAATAGAATATCGCTATCCGTCAGACGGATAATCACCTTTAACTTATGCTTGATATGAAACTGATGATGTAGCGAATAACGCCCCTCAAATCACTCACATTGCGGCGTTTTCTTAATTAAAATTCAGTTATCTTTAGAGTGTCTATCTTTTAAGAGTGCCTACTTTTTAAGAACAAGTGCCTGCTAGGAGTATGTATCTTTGCCTACATAGAGATCTTTGAAGATTTCACGCACCCATTCACACATCGGGTCATCATGAAATCGCTTGTGCCAATACAAGTAAACTTCTTGAAAGCTCAAGTGGAGTTCCTCTGGCACTTCTCTGGTGATCAGACGGGGATCATGACACGCAGCTTCCGCAAAAGGCGTTGGAAGGTGGAAGATGATGTCGGTTTCAGCAGCAATACTTGGCGCCGAGCTGAAGTTGCTCAACTGCACTGGCGCAGACAAACGCTGCTTCTTGTTGGCTAAACCAAGTTCTTGGTATTTGTGTTCAAAAGAAAGTCTTTTCTCACCTTGCAGTGATACTTGACCAAAATCGTATTCAGCTAGCTTCTGTGGCGTCAGCTCTTCATTGGCCAATGGGTGCTCTCGGCTCATCAACAAACGGAACGTTCGCTTCGCCACTGTCATACGATAGATATTTTGCTCGGCAGAAGGTGGTTGGTGCGAGGACAATGCAAAATGCACATCACCCGCCACTAAAGCTTCAAAGTGACGCTTCGGCGCAGAATCTAAACTCACGATCATGTTCGGCGCTTCTTTGCGGATCTTAGCGATCACCTTCGGCATCAAGGTGTTAATTTGAGGTAGCAAACCATAGAACTTGACCGTGCTATCAACCTTACTTGGGTCGAACGACTGCTTATGAACCAGCTTTTCGAGGTTAGTAATAACGGTGTTGATATCGTCTTTGATCGACTCTGCTTTTGGGGTCAGCTCATAGCCATATTTCTTACGTACTAACAGTTCATCATCAAAGAAGATACGCATTTTCTGCAAAGTACGGCTTACCGAAGACTGGCTCATGTTCAGAGACATAGCAGTATTGGAAACGTGTTTTTCTTCGAGTAAGTGCTTAAGTACGAAAAGAAGATTGAGGTCTATCTGAGAGAGGTTCATGAGCGTGCCGCTAAAATGTTAAGAGCATCGTTAAGACGTTACACAATGCTCAAAACCGCGGCACTGCATATCAATGTTTAGAGTGAAAGTATGAATCCAACAGTCAGCCATCGATCTCTAAAGCTCAGCTGGAGTGAGCTTTAGAAGGATGAAATATTGAATGTGCTACTTTCTTTTACCCTGTTCAACTAGCTTCTCATTCCATGCCGTATTACCGTCACGTTTCGAGACATCGTACTCTGCACAGAACTGGGATATGGTCATGTTGTTGTCGCCAGTCGCTAATTTCAGTGCCAGCTGAACTTGTTGAAGCTTGCTTTGCAGACGCAGGATCTGACCAGCATTTGGGCTTTTCTCTTTGGCATACTTTAAGGCTGCATGTTTACGCTCTGCCGCGCCAGCTCTACGATCCGCTTCTGATAACAGATACTTTAGTTGCGCGACACTCTTGCCCTTCTTAAAAGCAGGATCAAGCAACTCAACGCAGTCATCAAAAGATGGATCTATAACGTAGGGATCAACTTTATGAGCTTGTTGGCGCATCCACTCTAGTGCGAGTTCTTCATCTGACATATTCGAATCTTTACCAAAGAAATAGCCGTATATGGTATCGCTCAATAGCAAACCGCTGCAACAAAAAATTAAGCTACAGTGTCACATTTAATTTCAAGAAAATTGCAATTTTTTAAAAGACTCCTCTTTTCACTATCACTTACTCAAACCAAATGATCGGAATAAAGTGATACTTCGTAGATATGTCATGGTTCAGTTTGTGAACAAGTCGCCGAAAACAACAGTCATAAGAAGAGAAGATATGAAAGAAATGACCCTTTCAAGGCAAGATATCCAAGCAATGGATCAACGTGAGCGCGCTCGTTTAATTAACTCCTTATCGGGGTTCAAAAGCGCCAACCTTATTGGAACCTGTGATAAACAAGGGCTAGAAAATCTTGCTGTGGTAAGTTCTGTGGTTCATCTAGGGTCAAATCCCCCCTTGTTTGGCTTCATCGTCCGACCTGCAGAAAGTCGTCGTCATACATTAGAGAACATCCTGGAAACTAAACACTTCACTATCAACAGCATCGGTGCGGGCTTTGTTCAAAAAGCCCATCAAACTTCCGCTCGTTATCCCAAATCAATCTCAGAGTTTAACGCAGTCGGTCTCACGCCCTATTACGATAATGCGTTCCCTGCTCCGTTTGTCTTGGAAAGTTCTCTGAAAATAGGCTTAGCTTTCAAAGAACAAATCACAATTGAAAGTAACCAAACTCAAATGTTGATTGGTGAAGTTGTTACAATTCACGCGCCAAAGCGTGCTGTGATGCCGGACGGCTACTTAGACTTAGAAGCGTTGGATTTAGTCACAATTTCAGGGTTAGACAGTTATCATGTTACGCAGAGGCTACATCGTTTAAGCTATGCCAAACCAAATCGGTCACTATTTCCACTGACCCACGAAGGTAACCCAACCTCATGGGAGGCTTTCGAACACAATCTCACTCATTTTGTTCGGTAATTTACTGATAAAGGTGCTAACTTTCCCAACTTAACTCTGTGCATCACACAACAGAGCTAAACTACATCTATTTCCAAGGACCCATTTGAAGTTAACCCACTTTAAATACAAAACGCGCAAAGGCCCAGACTACCGACACGGCGATCAGGTGTCTTTCATGGACATCAAACAGACCTTCGGTATGGGCAGTATTCGTGTGGGCGCTTGGGTAACCAAAGAAGAGAAAGATTTAGCCGCGAACTTGATATTCGATTCACTGGCAGACTTGGCTTATATTTTGGCTCTGCCACCAGAAGCGATAGGCCTGCGTGGCACATTAGGTTTGGCGTTCGGCAGTGGCGGCAGAAAGGGCGTGCAGGCACACTATGCGCCCAACCAAAGAGAGTTAGCACTCGCCAAGAACGCAGGTGCTGGCGCGCTTGCCCATGAATTTTGGCATGCGTTTGACCACTATATTGCCGAAAAAGCGTTTGAGATTGGCGATACCTCTGGCCCCCAGAAACACATCTTATTCGCTACTGACTGTTGGCTGCACGATAGAAAGGTGCGACCTCATCCATTAAACGAGAGTCTGATGTCGCTGTTCGACACCACATTGCTCAGCGAGAACAATTTGGATAAACACGATTACGTGGCTCGAAGCGTGATTGCCGACAAAGCAACCTCTGCCCGTTACTTCTCATTGCCAACAGAGATGATGGCTCGCGCTTTTGAATCTGCGATTGAATCCTGCTCAGATATCGAAAACGCTTACCTAGTTGACGGCACCACCAAGCCAGACATGTTCCCTCTCTATCCAGATCTCGCACATCGAGACGAAATCTACAATGCGATGCAAGGCTATTTTGCACCGCTAGGCCGCTCTTTGAGCAAGTAGCTCTTTAAGTAAGTAACGTTTTGAACAGCTAGAACAATAGATGACCCAATCTTCAAAACTGTTTATAGTCGACACAAACTTCAACACACATGATTCAGAGGCAGTAATGATCCGTTGGCCATCTTTAGTAAAACTCGACGGCGATGATGAGCTTATTTACGTCGCATCCGAGAACGATTTTCAGGCAGAATGCTCAGACATGATCTTGGGTGAAGATGATTACCTCATCGATTCTGAAGGTGACAGCTACGCACTTCAATCGAACTCAAATCAATTGTCTCTAGCAAAACGACCTGAGCAGTATTCAGTAGAAAGCGTGACTAAGCTGATACGAAATCACGAGTTCCAGAAAGCTGAAGTGTGCTTGATGAAAATTCACTTCCTAACGATTGAAGAAGCGATTCAGTCCTTGGCTTTTGAGCCACGTTAATAGCTCCCCTGAAAGCTAATAATCGAAACCTGTTAAAACAAAAACAGCGCCAATTTAGGCGCTGTTTTTCGTTGTTGTCTTGGCTATTTCAAATAAGAGCTAATAGATTAAGCGATAAAAATCTGAGCCAGTGCGTAGCCTAAGCAACATGCGCCGACGACACCGATTAAACCAACCGACATGAATGAGTGGTTGAAGTACCACTTACCAATCTTGGTTGTGCCCGACACATCGAAGTTCACCGTTGCGATGTCAGATGGGTAGTTCGGGATGAAGAAGTAGCCGTACACCGCTGGCATCAAGCCGATAAGCAGTACTGGGTCTAGTCCTAAGCCAAGACCCACAGGTAGCATCATACGTGCAGTCGCCGCTTGCGAGTTAACCACAACCGATACAATGAATAGCGCTAGTGCGAACGTCCATGGGTAGTTGGTTACCATTTCCACGATGCCCGATTTGAACTGAGGCATTGCGTATTGGAAGTAAGTATCCGACATCCAAGCGATACCGAAGATAGCAATCGCCGCCACCATACCCGATTTGAATACCACACCATTTGGCACATCTCGCGGGTCAGTTTTGGTCGCCAGCAAGATGATACCGCCAAAGCAGAGCATCATCATTTGGATGATCACCGACATCTTTATTGGCTTGTCGCCGTCTACGATGGTTCTGATTTCTGGCACCATCGCTACAATAACTATCACGACAATTGAAAGTAGGAAGATCAAGACTGCATTACGCGCTGAGCTTGGAAGTACTTCATCTAAAGAGGTCGCAGTCGTGCTTTCAATGCGCTTTTTCCACTCAGGATCTTTCAAGCGCTCTTGATAATCAGGATCGTCGTTCAGTTCTTTACCGCGTTTCAAGCTGTACAAAGAAAGTAACAGCGTACCAAACAAAGTTGCAGGCACCGTTACTAATAGAATCGAAAGCAAAGTAATGGAATGCTGAATATCTGAAAGTTGTGCGAGGTAATACACCACCGCCGCCGAGATTGGCGATGCGGTAATCGCAAGTTGAGATGCAACTGAAGCCGCAGCCATTGGGCGCTCAGGACGAATCCCGTTCTTCAATGCCACATCACCGATGATAGGCATGATGGAATACACCGCGTGGCCAGTACCCAACAGGAAAGTCATCGAATAAGTCACAAACGGGGCGATCAAGGTGACGCGTTTCGGGTTCTTTCTCAGTACCCTTTCCGCAACTTGCAGCATGTATTTCAAGCCTCCCGCCGCTTCTAAAATCGAAGCACAAGTCACAACAGCGAGGATGATCAACATGACGGTGACAGGTGGAGACGTTGGTGGCATCTTGAAGACAAACACCTCGATAACCAAACCAATACCAGAAACAACACCTAAGCCAATACCACCATACCGAGACCCGATATAAAGTACGACTAATAAAAATAGAAACTCAAAATACAACATAAGCAACCCTGCTAAAAATATGGACTAATGATATTTTGTCTCTAAGCACAGCCATTTACTTATTGCTTGGTCACACTATCATTGAAGGCTACCGCAAATTGTTTTTTATAAGATTATGGTCACGCTAACAAGCCTGTAAGTTTATGAAATGTAATAGTAAAACAAACACCCGACCTCGATTTGTTATGTATAACAGTCATAATTGTATCTGTTAGATCTCGATGACCTATAAAAGATTAGGCTCATAACTGAACGATATCATTCCAACCAAAACCAATCACATTTCAAGTCATTCAGAAGCATATTACCGAGACAATTCAGCATATTTTTACTGAACACTGACTCGCCTATCCCAAAACACTGTGTCAAAATACCCGCCCTTACGATGACAACACATTAAGAACCACAGATATGAATTTTCAAGCTGCTATTTTTGATATGGATGGACTGCTGCTCGACACCGAGCGACTTTGTATGCAGGTATTTGAAGAAGCATGTCACGCGCAAGGTGTTCCGTTTTTGCAGGATGTTTACATAGGCATCATTGGCTGTAACGCAAAAACCATCGAACAGATTTTTCGAAATGGCTACGGTGAAAACCTAGACTACCCAGCACTGAATAACGAATGGCGCACACGCTACAGTGCGATCGTTAAAAACCAAGCGATCCCGGTAAAAGACGGCGTGATCGAGCTGCTTGAATGGCTCAAATCAAACGACATTCCAATCGCGGTGGCGACCTCGACTCAGCTTGATATTGCAAAAAAGAAGCTTGAGTTGGCTGGCCTAGATTCTTACTTCACCTCGTTAAGCACAGGCTGCGAAGTAACTCACGGTAAGCCTCATCCAGAGATCTACCTGCTAGCGGCAGAACGCCTAGGTGTTGCGCCTGAAACTTGCTTGGCGTTTGAAGATTCAAACAACGGCATTCGCGCTTCTATGGCAGCCAACATGATCAGCTTCCAGATCCCTGATTTGGTTGAGCCTTGCGAAGAAGTAAAAGCGCTTGGACACACTATCAGCCCTTCTCTACACGATGTGTTAGCACAGCTTCAACAAGCCGCTGCTTAAGTTCTGATTACCGTTGATAACGCTTTTACCTGTCTCGTCCTAAAATACATAAACAAGCCTCTCTATTAAGCCGACTCACAAAGTCGGTTTTTTGTGGGTACTCCTTTTATAAAAGATAAAAACTCGCGCTTGAAACTGTTACAGTCGATGTGGGATATATGCTACGTAATAAGCAAGATTGCTAACGTCTACATAGGGAGAAAGAGACGCGTGAAGGAAAAGTTTGAAGACCAACTGCTTGATTTTGCACAACGAGAAATGACACAAGATGCAGCGCACGACATTAGCCACATTAAGCGCGTCGTTAAAACCGCTAAGGCTTTATGTGTTCAAGAACAGGCTAAGCTTGAAGTCGTTCTTCCCGCCGCTTATCTTCATGACTGCTTCACCTTCCCGAAGAACCACCCAGACAGAGCCAAAAGCTCGCAAATGGGAGCAGACAAGGCGATCTCTTTCCTTAAATCTATCGACTATCCTGCGTCCTATCTGGATGAAATCCATCATGCGATTGTCACGCACAGCTACAGCGCCAACATCACACCAGAAACTTTGGAAGCTCAAGTCGTCCAAGATGCTGATCGTCTCGATTCTCTTGGTGCGATTGGCATTGCTCGTTGCCTGTACGTGGGTCAGAGCTTTAATGCCGAACTCTATAACCATCAAGACCCGTTCGCTGAACATCGAGACTTGGACGACAAGCATTACAGCGTCGACCATTTCTACGTGAAGCTGTTTAAGCTCGCTGAAACCATGAATACAGAATCCGCCAAGTTAGAAGCCAACAAGCGCACTAACTATATGCGTGGCTTTCTTGAGCAGTTGAGTACGGAAGTTTAATGGTTTAGAAAAAGAGACACACGATAAGGAAGAGACAAGGATATGGAAATAAACCGCTTTAAAGCATCCGACGCCGACGAGATCGTCACTTGGTTCACATCCCTCGAAGACTACGTACTGTGGGGAGGACGAACCTTTGGTTGGCCGTTAGAAGCCTCTTCCATCATCGAACGTTCTCAAGAGCCCCATGTCGAGCTCTATACCTTTTCTGCATCTAAGTCATACTCTGAACCGAACGCCGACTCAAACACTAATGACTTGCTTGGCTTTATGGAATTTCAACGCATGTCAGACAATGAACTTCGTTTCTGCCGAGTTGCTATTCACCCAAACCAACGAGGCAAAGGGTTAGGACAATCGATGCTTGAAACGGCCTTAAAGGCGGCGAAAGAAATACCGAATGTCACCACCATCACCTTGGCCGTATTCAAGCAAAACCACGGCGCAAAACGCTGCTACGACAAAGCGGGCTTTGAGGTGGTCGACAAAGAGCCAAGCGTTAAAGAATTTAATGGTAAAACATGGCCCTTGTATCAGATGGAATTAAAGATCTCTTAATTGGCTTTCATTTGATTTGAAGACAACGGCTTAAGCTCCTTTTCATATAGAAATTAATCCCCATATCATAAAGAATCGCTTTAGTTTGGTACCTCCAATGACCCAAGAAAAATTCGACACCATTTACCAACGTGCCGCTCACCGTAAAGGCGGCGCAGCAGAGCTCGAAAAGATTGTTCGTGCGCCTCTTTCACAAGCCGAGTTATCACAAATCACCGACGACCGTTGGTTGGCAGCCTTTACAGAAAAGGTATTCCAGTGTGGTATTTCGTGGAATGTGGTGAGAAAGAAGTGGCCGCAATTTGAAGAAGTGTTCTTTGAGTTCGACATCGAAAAGATGCTGATGCTGCCGAATGAAATGTGGGAACAGAAAGCACAAGATCCACGTATTATTCGCCACCTCACCAAGGTGATGACCATCCCGGCTAATGCAATGATGATCCACAATGCCAAACGTGAAGCGGATTCCTTCTCACAAATGGTTGCCGACTGGCCATCAGAACGCATTACAGAACTGTGGGATTACCTGAAGAAACACGGCAAGCGCTTGGGCGGAAATACAGGTGCTTACACCTTGCGCCAAATGGGCAAAGACACATTCATCTTATCTTCGGACGTTGAGGCGCACCTGCGCAGTACCGATGTGGTTGATAGCGGTCGTAACACCAAACGAGCACAAGTCGCAGCAAGTAAGGCTTTCAACGAGTGGCAGCAGCAATCAGGTCGTACCCTGAGCGAAATAAGCCAGATCGTCGCCTACAGCTGTGGCGATAATCGCGTCTAGTTCAAGAAGAATGGCTTAAAGCTTTAGATTGCACACAGTTCACTGCAAACTAAATGTTATAAGTCATTAACAAATAAGCGTGCATCGCACTTTCATCCGGTGGCATTGTATAGATAAATGTATACAATATAGAGTAACACTCATGAATTATTCTCGACCAACCCAACTCGACTAAACAAGGGCCCTTATCTCTATGACAGCTCTCAAAAATTCTGTCTCCAAAGGTGTAAAAACAAAAGTAACAGGCCAGACTCAAGACGATGTTGTTTACTGCCATATCTTCGACGCGATACTAGAACAAAGGCTGCCACCAGCCACCAAATTAAGCGAAGAAGCGTTAGCAGAAATCTTTGGCGTTAGCCGCACTATCATTCGCCGAGCCTTGTTGCGTCTCTCTTTAGAACAAGTTGTGGTGATCCGTCCAAACCGAGGTGCCATGGTTGCTGCGCCAACGGTAGACGAAGCCAAACAGATATTTAAAGCGCGTGAAGTGATGGAGCTTGCTATCACCGAACTTGCAGTGAAAAACGCAACCAAAGCTCAAATCGAAGAGTGTAGAAAACTGGTCGCGAAAGAGAACTGCGCCTTCGACCAAGGTGACTATGGTTCTGGCTTACGTTTGTCTGGTGAGTTCCACATCAAACTGGCTGAAATGGCTGAGAACGCGCCACTGCTGGCTTTTCAACGCAGCTTGGTATCGCAAACTTCTCTGCTTATTGCCCAGTACGAAACCGGCAGCCACTCAAACTGCTCTCTAGATGAGCATGAAGGATTGCTTGATGCGATAGAGTCTGGAGATGAAGAGCAAGCCGTTGACCTAATGCGAGAGCATTTAAGCCACATTCGCTCTAAGCTAAACCTAGACAGCAGCACCGCATCGAGCGACCTGCATGTTGTGTTCTCAGATCTGCTTAAGAACAAGTCATAATCGCTTCTATAAGCTATTAATGACTAACTGCTAATAGTTTCTTGTTGGCAACTATCAGTTAACAACTTTTTGTTAACAAGACGGGAGAGAAGTAAGCCTCTGCGATTACTTCTCTTTTTTATACCCTCGCTATAATGATAGAAGCGAAGATCGACTCATTTCACCTCAACACACTCTCGTTTCTGAGCAGAATAGTGCTCTTAGCCTCTATAACATTTACTCCCTAATGCCAAAATTATTGTCTTTATTTTGTATACATAGCCATTAATTCATTCACACCAAAAAACTCAACACTTCCAATTTAAATCCAAACAAAACAAACAACTACATCCAAAATTAAATTGTACACAATCCACCAAAGTGCAATGTTGTTGCATTTTTGTAAATAAATAGTTGACCACAGGGTCAGGATGGATAATTATTGACCTAGAAGTCAAAAAGAATACACATGGAACAATGTCGATTTACAAGGAGGTCTCTTGATTACTTTTTTGCTCAATCAGGAAATAAGACGTGAAGACAATCTGTCACCTAACATGACAGTGCTCAACTACCTTCGTACCAAGGTTAATAAAACAGGTACCAAAGAAGGTTGTGGGTCTGGTGACTGTGGCGCATGTACCGTCGTTTTAGGTGAAGTGGTGGATGGACAGCTGCAATATCGTTCGGTGAACTCTTGCCTTACGTTCGTTTCAGCGCTGCACGGTAAACAGCTAATCACAGTAGAGGATCTACAAAACCGAGATAAGTCACTGCACCCTGTACAGAAAGCGGTGGTTGATTTTCACGGTTCACAATGTGGTTACTGCACGCCGGGCTTCATCATGTCGATGTTTGCGCTAGGCAAGAACAAACCCGATGCGAGCAAAGAAGATGTCATGGAATCACTGGCGGGTAACCTATGTCGCTGTACTGGCTACCGACCAATTGTTGATGCTGCGATGTCGCTTTCAACAGACCAACCTTTGATCGACCAATTCGCTGAACTTGAACGCAACACCATCAAGAAGCTAGAAGATATTCAAGACACTGAAGCTAACTTACGCCTTGGTCACCTTACCGCTTTTTCCCCGAAAAGCACCGATGAGCTGGCCAAGCTTTTTCAAGCGCATCCGAACGCGAAGTTGGTTGCTGGCGGCACGGATTTAGCGTTGGAAGTGACTCAATTCCATCGTGAGATTGAAACGCTAATCAGCGTAAACCTTGTTGAAGACATGAAGGTATGCGAAGAAACCGACACCGACTTAATCATTGGTGCCAACCTTCCAATCAGTGACTCTTACGCACTACTGAAAAAACACTACCCAGATTTTGGTGAGCTACTGCACCGCTTTGCTTCCCTGCAAGTACGTAACCAAGGCACCATTGGCGGTAATGTTGCCAATGCTTCACCTATCGGTGACACCCCTCCTCTGCTGATTGCCCTTAACGCAAAGATCAAACTTCGTTGTGGCGATGAGTCACGCACCATGCCGATTGAAGATTACTTCATCAGCTACAAGGTGACGGCGCAAAAAGAGAGTGAGTTCATTGAACAGATCATCATTCCCAAGCCAACTAACGACAGCTTCCGAGCATACAAACTGTCTAAACGTTTAGACGATGACATCTCTGCGGTATGTGGTGCGTTCGATATTCAAATTGAAGATGGCAAGGTTTCTTACGCTCGTATCGCCTTCGGTGGTATGGCTGCAACGCCTAAGCGAGCGGCGCGTTGTGAAAACACGTTATTAGGCAAACCGTGGACAGACGCTAATATTAAGTTAGCGATGCAGGAACTGTATAACGACTTTGAACCGCTATCCGATTTCCGTGCAAGCCAAGAATACCGTTCATTGTCGGCAGCAAATATGTTGCGTCGCTACTTCATTGAACAACAGAACAAAAACAACCAAATCGAAACAAGGGTAACGTCTTATGTCTAAATCAAATTCCTCTGTTCACAAGAGCAATGCGATGACCCACGAAGAGATGGTTACCATTGCAAAGCAAGACCTAAAAACTGGCGTAGGTAAAAGCGTTAAACACGACAGTGCAGCCAAGCAAGTCACGGGCGAAGCGGTATATATTGACGACCGCCTAGAGTTCCCAAATCAACTGCACGTATACGCACGCCTGAGCACTCAAGCGCACGCAAACATCACCAAGATAGATTTATCACCGTGTTACGAATTCGAAGGCGTGGCGATTGCCATTCAGGCCAAAGACGTTCCGGGTGAACTGGATATCGGTGCCATCCTACCGGGTGATCCACTGCTTGCAGACGGCAAAGTAGAATACTACGGCCAACCTGTGATTGCGGTAGCAGCCAACGATTTAGAAACCGCACGCAAAGCCGCACACGCTGCGATTATTGAATACGAAGAGCTTCCTGCCATTCTTGATGTGAAAGAAGCGCTGGCAAAAGAGCACTTCGTGACAGAAAGCCACACTCAACAACGTGGTGACTCGAAAGCCGCACTGGCAAAAGCAAAACACGTAATCTCTGGCGACCTAGAGATCGGCGGACAAGAACACTTCTACCTAGAAACCCAAATCAGTAGCGTAATGCCAACCGAAGACGGCGGCATGATCGTGTACACCTCGACTCAAAACCCGACCGAAGTTCAAAAGCTGGTTGCGGAAGTGATTGGCGTACCGATGCACAAAGTCGTGATTGATATGCGTCGTATGGGCGGTGGTTTCGGTGGTAAAGAGACTCAAGCAGCTTCTCCAGCGTGTATGGCCGCGGTAATTGCTCATCTCACAGGCCGACCTACCAAAATGCGCCTACTGCGTAACGAAGACATGCAGCAAACCGGTAAACGCCACCCGTTCTACAACCAATATACAGTCGGTTTTGACGACAATGGTGTGATTCAAGGTGCCGATATTACCGTTGCAGGTAACTGTGGTTACTCTCCAGACTTATCAAGCTCTATTGTCGACCGTGCGATGTTCCACTCAGACAACGCCTATTATCTAGGTGATGCAACTGTAGTGGGTCATCGATGCAAAACCAACACGGCATCGAATACCGCTTACCGTGGCTTTGGTGGCCCGCAAGGCATGATGACCATCGAACATATCATGGACGAGATTGCGCGTTACCTGAAAAAAGATCCTTTGGAAGTACGTAAGGCGAACTACTACGGCGAAGAAGGCCGTAACGTGACCCATTACTACCAAACCGTTGAAGACAACTTTTTACCTGAGATAACCGAACAGCTTGAACGCAGCAGTGACTATCACGCACGTCGTAAAGAAATCGCTGAGTTCAACAAGCAAAGCCCAATCTTGAAGAAAGGCCTTGCTATCACGCCAGTGAAATTCGGTATCTCGTTTACTGCGACTTTCTTGAACCAAGCAGGTGCGCTCATCCATATCTACACCGATGGCAGTATTCATTTGAATCACGGTGGTACGGAAATGGGGCAAGGCTTGAACATCAAAGTGGCACAAATCGTTGCACAGGAGTTCCAAGTCGATGTCGAACGTATCCAGATCACCGCTACAAACACAGACAAAGTTCCGAACACATCACCAACCGCAGCCTCATCGGGCGCCGACCTCAACGGTAAGGCCGCGCAAAACGCAGCAATAACCATTAAGCAGCGCCTGATAGACTTCGCTTCTTCGCACTTCAAAGTGTGGCCTGAAGAGGTGGTGTTTAAGAACGGCATGGTGCAGATCCGCGATGAGATCATGACCTTCGACTCATTCGTTGAGCTGGCATGGTTTAACCAAATTTCGCTATCGAGCACCGGCTTCTACCGCACTCCAAAGATCTATTACGATCACGAGAAAGCGCGCGGCCGCCCGTTCTACTACTACGCGTATGGTGCCTCTTGTTCAGAAGTTATCATCGACACCCTAACCGGCGAAAACAAGATTCTGCGTGTCGATATTCTGCATGACGTAGGCGCTTCATTGAACCCTGCGATTGATATCGGCCAAGTCGAAGGTGGCTTTGTGCAAGGTGTCGGTTGGTTAACGACGGAGGAGTTGGTTTGGAACCAACAAGGCCGCTTAATGACCAATGGCCCAGCGAGTTACAAAATCCCTGCGATTGCTGATATGCCGATTGATTTCAGAACGCACCTTTTGGAAAACCGCAGCAACCCAGAAGACACCGTCTTCAACTCGAAAGCCGTGGGTGAGCCCCCTTTCATGTTGGGTATGTCGGTATGGAGCGCACTGAAAGATGCGATTAGCTATGTCGCTGTCGATGGCGCGATTCCTAAGCTCAACACACCAGCAACGCCAGAGCGTATTCTGATGGCGATTCAGGAAGTCACTGAAACGGCTCCGACCTCGGTCGATGCTCAATCAGAAACGGCTTAAGGCTGATAGGTATCTAAGATACCAATAGGCAGCTAGGGAAGCAAAGAAGGGATTTAGGAGGACATATGTTTAAGGATAATTGGATTCACGAACTGGCAAAACTGGAAGAGAACTACGAGCCATGTGTCATGGTGACAGTACTTGAAGACAGAGGCTCAGTGCCGCGTGATGCGGGTACCAAGATGCTTGTCACTCGTGACCGAATCATTGCCACGATTGGTGGTGGTCACCTTGAACATGTGGCTACTAAAATGGCGCGTGAAATGCTGATTGCCAGCGAAAAATCACTCAAAGTGGAGCGCTTTAACCTAGGTGCTCGTTTAGGCCAGTGTTGTGGCGGAATGGCAACATTAAGCTTTGAACCGATTGGCACTCAACAGAACCACCTCGTGCTATTTGGCGCTGGTCATGTTGCCAAGGCGCTGCTGCACATTGTCGCAACCCTACCCTTCCGTGTGACCTGGATTGATGAACGTGAAGAAGTGTTCCCTGACACGCTTCCTCACGGTGTGAAACAGCTTGTCTCAGACGATCCAGTCGGCGAAGTGAAACACATGCCGCCGAACAGCTATTACCTAGTGATGACCCACAACCACCAGCTCGATTTCGATTTAACGAAAGCCATTATCGACCGTGAAGACAGCCGTTACTTCGGCATGATCGGCTCGCTTACTAAGCGTAAGAAGTTCGACTTCCGCTTAGAGCAACGTGGCTACAGCCAAGAACAAATCGAAACCATGATTTGCCCGATAGGCATTAGCGCCGTGAATGGCAAACATCCGGCTGAAATTGCGGTATCGGTTGCGGGTGAACTGATCGCACACTATCAAGGCCAAGCGCTTGAACAAAAGCGCCCGACCAAACAATATCGAAATCAGGATTTGACCGATCAACACAGTCAACCAAGCGATGTAGGCGAACCACCATTGGAAGAGAAGATCGCCTAATAAAAGTCGCAAAGCTTCAGTGGCCATAACGTCGCTGAAGTCATTAAAAGGAAGTAAACATGACAACGCAACGCAAAGCTTATCGCGCCAGTATTTTACACAGCGTAGCCGACCCAAAAGACGTCGGTATCGATAAGTCTTACGACTATTTTGAAGACGGTGTCTTAGTGGTTGAAAACGGCCACATCGTCGACTTAGGCCATGCCGATGAAGTATTGGCTCGCCAGCCTAAAACACTCGAAGTAAAAGAATACAAAGATAAGCTAATCACCTCTGGCTTTATTGATACGCACATCCACTACCCTCAAACGGGGATGATCGCGTCTTACGGTGAGCAGCTACTCGATTGGTTAGAGAACTACACCTTCCCAGAAGAAAAACGCTTCAAAAACCCAGTCTATGCACATAAAGTAGCAAAGCTATTCCTAGACGAATTAGCAAGCAACGGTACGACTACGGCACTGGTTTTTGGCACGGTGCACAAAGAGTCTGTTAACGTGTTCTTTGAAGAAGCGGAAAAGCGCAACCTACGTATGATCGCAGGCAAGGTATTGATGGATCGCAACGCGCCTGATTACCTCACCGACACCCCAGAATCTGGCTACGCTGACTCCAAAGAACTCATCGAGAAATGGCATAACCGCAGCCGTTTGCTCTATGCCGTGACACCTCGTTTCGCGCCAACCAGCACACCAGAGCAATTGGCCACCGTTGGTAAACTTCTTGAAGAGTACCCTGATGTATACATGCACACGCACCTCTCTGAAAACGAGAAAGAGATTGAATGGGTAAAAGAACTGTTCCCAGAGCGCGACAGCTATTTAGATGTGTATGACCACTATGGCCTACTGCACAAACGTTCGGTATTCGCCCATGGTATTCACTTGTCTGACTGCGAATGTAAGCGCCTAGCGGACACTGAATCTGCCATTGCTTTCTGTCCAACCTCAAATCTATTCTTAGGCTCAGGTTTATTCCGATTACCAGAAATGGAAGAGCACGGCATTCGCGTTGGTATGGGGACTGATGTCGGTGCAGGCACCAGCTTTTCGATTCTGCAAACCATGAGTGAAGCCTACAAGATCATGCAGCTTCAACATAAGAAGCTGCACCCAGCCAAATCGCTGTTCTTGGCAACATTAGGTGGCGCACGCTCCCTGCATTTAGAAGACAAGATCGGTAACTTAGAAGTCGGTAAAGAAGCCGATTTCGTGGTACTCGACTTACACGCCACACAATTGATGCGCTTTAGAATGGAGCAAGCAACCAAGCTTGAAGAGAAGCTATTTGTGCTAATGAGTTTGGGCGACGACAGAACCGTCAGCGAGACTTACATCTACGGCGAGAAAGCCTACGATGTGAACTTCAAAGACTACCAAAAGCTCGTTAGCTAGCCTTAAAACCGAGTAACAATCGCTAGACAGCGGCAGCCGTCGTTAATTAAAAATCCGTCCAGATTTATCTAGCCTTGAAAGACCAGTTGCTGATGCTGCTGGTCTTTTTTGTGCTTCATTCAAAGAAACATAAATTAACCGTTCACAAACAACGATCTTCGGTGACGCCAAGTCATTATATTGATAGGTTAATGTTTATACATCTCGACTCCACACTTCACTTTAGCGTCTCTCTAAAACATTCGTTTCTCAGCTAAATGGAAGCACTCAATCTAGAAAGGAATCCTATGTTCGAACAGGTCGTCAGCATTCTGTTTCCCGTTTTTGCTTTAGCCAGTGCTGGCTTTGCGGTCGGTCGTTGGCTCAAACCCGATTTCAAACCGATCAATCGCATCAACATGGATGTTTGTATTCCTGCTTTGGTGTTTGCATCGCTGACCACCATGCCCCTCGACACCGAGCAACTGCCACTCATCTCTGCCTCTTTGGTGGCGGTGTTAGTGCCAGCATTGTTAATGATTCCAATCTGTAAGATCTTTAAGCTCAACTTCAAAGCTTGGGCTCCGCCACACATGTTCCGCAACAGTGGCAACCTCGCGATTCCCCTGTTCACCTATACCTTTGGTGAGAGCGCATTGGCCCCTGCGGTATTACTGTTTGTGGTATCGGCGTGTGTGCACATTAGTGTCGGTTTGGCGCTACTAAGCGAAGGTAATCCGATCAAACAGATCCTCAAGATGCCGATTTTCTTAGCCGCCGCATTAGCGATGACGTTGAACCTGTCTGGCATTGCGGTGTGGAATCCAATCTACGAAGCCACTTCGCTGCTTGGGCAGGCAGCCGTGCCAATCATGCTGTTGTCGCTGGGATCGCAAATGGTCAACTTGAGGCTGAGCGGATTAAAAGTTGGCTTGTTGTGCACTACTCAATCGCTGTTTACTGGCGCCATCGCCTTTACCATCATCTACTTCTTTATCCCGCTGCCTACGCTACATCTACAAATGATGGTGCTGTTCACCATGTTGCCACCCGCCGTGATGAACTACTTGTTTGCAGAAAGGTTCAATGTCGAGCCACCTAAGGTCGCGTCTATGGTGTTGTTCGGCAACTTCCTGAGTGTTGTCACTTTGCCTATCTTACTGTCGTTCGCGCTGTCTTTGTCGAACTAATTATTTGCGCATTTATCTAATTTGAGCTCTGCGGTCACTTTCGTCAAACGCAACGCAATTGCGAAACAGACTAAGTAAGGACTCACATACCAGAAGATGCTTTCTAATGGCTGCTTCACCTGTGCTTCTCTGGTTTTAATGTATTGGTTCTTCTGTTTTTCATACTGACTCAGCATGCCACTCACCCACACGGCGTCGCTTTCCACCAGCGATACGCTAGGCGCAGGAACCGTGAAATCGGCGGCGTTGGGCAACAGAGTGAAATCGACATCTTTGAATGTGATAGCCGTGTTCAAATACCACAAACATGCCTCATGGTGCTGTCCATTAGCGTCTAAAGATGGCTGACCTGTGCAGATGTCGCTTCTTAATTTATCCAAGGAGAACTGTTGAATCGACTCTAAAATAGTGACGGCTCTGGTTTGTTCTGTCTCGACCCAATCACCGGCTACCGATGCCCGAATTTCAGACACCGCACCCAGCATGCCGATACCCGCTAGCAGAGGCCACAAATAGTCCATCAATTTCCATTTGCGTCGGCTCAAGTTGAAGCCACACCAGATTGGAATATGTAAGAGGAGCGTTAGCCCAAGGGATAGCAAAACGAAATTCAAGGAGCTAGAGAGCATGAGTTCGCTATCGAAGAAGTGCTTCATAATGAGTTACTTGCCTGTATGACAAAGAGTAATTTGATACTAGGTTCGATATTAGAAAAGAGTGTAAGGGGAAAGTAAAAACAGCACCAAGAATTGGCGTTGGCGCCTTGAGCGGTATCTCGGGGTCACCTACCACTACCAAATAGAATCAGCAGTATTGGTAAATTTAGCCCCAAGAACATTAAACAGGCATGCATACTCATTCAGCAAATAAAATGATATTTATGAATTCATATTATCCAAAAACAAAAAGCCCCGGTTATAGGAACCGGGGAAACAGGGTGGGATGAGTTTGGCGCGTGCCCGTAAACCAAACTCTCCCCAAGCCTCACCTAAGACTCATGCTCTTAGGTAAAGGATGCTGAGAACTGTTATTGAAAAGTACGGTTATTGAAGCGTAGCGCCTTGCTCTACCCAAGTGCCGATGAGTGCACGCTCTTCATCAGTCATTTGAGTCATGTTGCCGAGCGGCATCACCTTGGTTGTTACCGTTTGAGCAACAATTCTAGGGACGTTGGCTTTAATCTCTTCTGGCGTATCAAACATCACACCGCCTGGCGCGGCAGCAAAAGCAGCATGGCTAGGCGTTGATGAATGACACACAGAACAGCGCTCTTGAATGACTTTGTTGATGGTTTCAAAGCTGACGCCTGCGCTCGCAGATTGCGTTGCGTGTGCTGGAGCCTGTTGAGCATCAGTCGTTGCCGAAGCTGTGCTATTCGCAGCAATTTCTTCTGGATCCGATTCTGTCGTGCTCACTTGCACTTCTTGAACCACTGGCGCTTTCACAACCGGAGTCATCTGTTTTTTCGCGTAAGGTGAGGTAACAAACGCGAGAGTAATCATACCCAATGCCGCGACTGGCACTGTCCATGCAAATTTCTGACTACCATGGCGCGTGTTGAAGTAGTGACGCACTAAGATACTGAAGATCGCTAAGCCAGCAAGGATCAGCCAGTTGTATTCCGAGCCATAAGTGCTTGGGAAGTGGTTACTGATCATGATGAACAGCACTGGCAGTGTCATGTAGTTGTTGTGACGAGAGCGCAGTAAACCTTTCGCTGGTAATGCAGGATCCGGTTCGCGCTTCTCTTCAATCGCTTTCACCAAGTTACGCTGCGCAGGCATGATAACGCGGAATACGTTACCCACCATGATGGTACCAATGATGGCACCCACGTGGATGTAAGCACCACGACCACTGAATACTTGGGTTAGGCCATAGGTTGCAGCAACAAGCAGCACAAACAGCACAACGCCAAGCAACACGGGGGTTTTACCTAATGGCGAGTCACACAGTAAATCGTAGATAAACCAACCCGCAACGAATGAACCAATACCAATCGCGATTGCCGTTGTTGAATCAAGGCCAGAGCCCGGTGCAATCAGGTAAATTTCAGCGTTAAGGTAGTAAACCACACCCAGTAGACACACACCGGTGATCCACGTGAAGTAGGCTTCCCATTTGAACCAGTGCAGGTGCTCTGGCATTTCTGGTGGCGCAAGTTTGTACTTCTCTAGGTGATAAATACCACCGCCGTGAATCGCCCATAAGTCGCCTGAAAGGCCCGTTTTAGGGTTAACTCGGTTAAGGTTGTTCTCTAACCAAACAAAGTAAAATGATGCGCCTATCCACGCAACACCAACAATCATGTGAATCCAGCGAATCGCTAAATTCAACCACTCTGTAATATGCGGATCCATAATAAACTCCTGTATCACAACGCTTTAGCTAAGCGCTGCTCTTCCTTGTTGTCTTCCGTTGGCAGATCGTCCAAATGCAATGCCACTCGATCGTTCTCGAAATAAACTTCATCACAGTTGTGTCCTTCTCCGCCTCTATCGACGATCAAGAACTGGTCTTGATCGGTGAGCGCGAGAACTGGGTGATGCCACACCCCTTTGTGATAGTTCACTCCTTGACGGCCGTTGCTCAAGAAAGCTCGGCTATTGGCTAACGTTGGGTTATCGCCTTTTGGTGCAACAACAATTAAATAGGGTTGACCAAGTAATGGAACGAATGCCTGAGAGCCAAGTGGATGACGCTCTAACATTTCGATGGTCAGTGGGTAGCTCAACGGTGTGGCCTGGAAGATGCTGATGATCGCTTCTCCGTCTTGGTCTTGCACATCCGTTGTCGCTAGCTTGTGGTAGCGACGTGTTGATCCACTGTTGATCATGAAGAAATCACTATTATCGGACTCAATAACATCGCCAAACTCTGCAAAAGCCTGCTTGGTTAACGGTTCGATAGATAAACGACGTATTCCATTACTCATACTCATTTCCTTACCTATTTCGCTTTCGTACCAAATAGACGCAAACGGCTGATACCACCATCTGGGAATATGTTTGCACGTACGTGGGTAATCGCACCAAGGTCGTTTACCTCAGAAATGAATTCGTGAATCTCGTGCGCTTGCAGCTTTTGAGCAGGCAGCAGTTCACGCCAAAATAGGCTTTGTGTTTCCACTTGATCGTCGGTACCACCTTTCACGTAAGCCGCTTGAATTGAGCAGCTGTCTGGGTAGTTACCTTTGAAGTGTGCCGTATCCACAACGATACGTTCGATATTACCTGGATGGCCTAGTGCCACGATTACCCAGTCGTTACCCGGTGTACGACGACGTGCTGTTTCCCAGCCATCACCCATGTTTTCACCGCGGCCTGGGCCTAAGATGTTGGCTTTGTTACCGTAATGCTCATCGCTACATGCGAGTGCTCGGCCACCGTGTTCAACGGCTGCTAGGTCGACTTGTTGCTGAGAGTCTATTGCGTCCCAATCAACACTTGGTCGGCCATAAACACGTAGACGTGCGACACCACCGTCTGGGTAGATGTTCAAACGTAGGTGCGTAAATACTTGGTCACTTTCGATGTCTTCAAGATGATGATGATCACCTTGTAGTGCCATTGAAGGCAGAATTTCTTGCCACTCTGTTGAGTCTGTTGGCTCGCCTTGTGGTGAATAACACGCGTCAATTGATGCCGAAGGTGGGAAGTTACCTGTGAAGAATGAGGTATCAATATCAACGCCAGCAATGGTGCCAGCTAGGCCAAGGCGAACGACACAGTAATCGTAACCCTCACCGCGTTTGCGTCTGCTTTCCCAGCCGTCCATCCACTTGCCGTTATCATCGTATAAGTCGTCTTTCCACTCTGGTGCTGCGTGGCTGAGTAGACGGCTTTTATCTGCGAAAAAATCGTCGGTTGCGAAGATAGCTTCTGCACCGAGTTTTTCGTCTGCAAGGTTTATGTACTGTTCAAATTTATGGGTCATGTCCGTGTAATCCTATGAAATTAATCAAGTAATAATAAAATGAGAACTTAGTGGCTCGGGCTTTATTCAATAAGGCTTTGATAAATAAGTCTCTGACAAATCAAACCTTTAGCGCACTAAGACTGGGCTGAGATAGCTGTCAACTCCGTTAACTTACATATCCCAGAGACGAAACATCGCGATCTTGTTGATCTCTTGAATCGCCGTAGCAAACTCAGTTTCACTATCATTTCCTAATCGCATCTCGAACGACTCAAGAATTTGGTAACGATTGGCTCCCTTCACCGCCATGATAAAAGGGAAATTGAAGCGACTTTTGTAGCTGTTGTTGTAAGAAGTGAATTTTTCAAATTCTTCGGCGTTGCACTGGTCGATGCCCGCCCCCGCTTGTTCTTTGGTCGACGACTCAGTAAGTTCGCCGTTTACTGCTGCTCTGCCTGCTAAATCTGGGTGAGCGTTGATCAAAGCCAACTGTTTGCCTTGGTCGGCATTTAACAAGGTTGATGCCATTTTTAGATGAAGATTCTCAATATGATCATCTTCGGCATTCAAACCTTGGTCATACACCGCCTCAGCAACCCATGGGCTGTGTTCGTACACATCAGCAAAGTGCGCGACAAAAGTGTCACGGCTCATGGTTGTTGGTTGGCAAGATCGAAATTCAGTCACGTTAAGCCTCCTTGCTGTTCGTTCTAATTTTGTTGTTCGTTGTATGGGTGATGTTGGTGCCAGTGGTTCGCGATATCGATTCGGCGACATAGCCACACGCTGTCATGCTGTTTGACGTAATCTAAGAAACGTCTTAATGCAGCAATACGACCGGGACGACCAATAAGACGACAATGCAACCCAACCGACATCATTTTCGGTGCGGTTTCGCCTTCCATATAAAGGGTGTCAAACGTGTCTTTTAGATATTGGAAGAACTGCTCACCCGAGTTGAAACCTTGCGCGGTTGAGAAGCGCATGTCGTTTACATCGAGTGTGTAAGGGATCACCAGTTGTGGCTGACCGGTTTCGGTGTGCCAATAAGGCAGGTCATCGTCATAGGCATCTGAGTCGTAAAGGAAGCCACCTTCTTCTGCAACTAAACGACGAGTATTTGGCCCCGTTCGACCGGTATACCAACCTTGTGGGCGCTGACCGGTCACTTGTTGGATGATCTCAATCGCTTTGGTCATGTGGTCGCGCTCTTCTGACTCATCAATGTATTGATAGTCTATCCAGCGATAACCGTGGCTACAGATTTCGTGACCCGCTTCGACCATGGCTTTCGCTACGTCTGGGTGACGCTCAATTGCCATAGCGACCGCAAACACAGTCAGTGGGATTTCATATTCATCAAACAAGCGAAGAACACGCCACACACCCGCTCGGCTACCATACTCATAGATGGATTCCATGCTGATGTGACGTTCGCCTTTGATCGGCTGTGCTGACGGGATCTCTGAGAGAAAGGCTTCAGATTCGTCGTCTCCATGTAACAAACAACGCTCACCGCCCTCTTCATAGTTCAATACAAAAGAAACCGCGACGCGCGCATTACCTGGCCATTGAGGGTTTGGAGGGTTAGCTCCGTAACCGATCAAATTTCTTGAATAATCCTTATTCATCCAAGTACTCCTAACATAAGTGGTTGGCTTAGCCGCTGTTTAGCTGGTTCATCAATATGATTCTTCTATTGGTGATTCCGCTATTGGTTATTTCAAAACCGAGCAACCTTACCCCTGTACATTTATTGTATACAATTATTTATCTCAATGTAAAGATTTTGTTATTCAAGTTAAATTTAGATGTTTTTACAATTTAAAAACAACAACTTAATAAATCACAACCTCACCAAAAAACGATAATTAGGATCTATAAAGTCAGAAAAAAAGACACAATAGTTAACATTTTTCCAACAATTCGCTTTACTAATTGTGTACAGTTCGTACATAGTTAGTGATAACAAAGTGACCAGTTGCACTCTTTTGCAAGGTCGATATGGACAAACAAACCACGGAACAGAGGAGCGCCAAAAGCGCTATTAAAGGACTATGGGAAGATTAACAACACACGTATTAGACACCACACACGGCTTGCCTGGCGCAGAGATCAAGGTAGAGCTTTATAAGGTAAACGAAGACTCAACAGAAAAGCTGGCGACCGTGCTCACCAACTCAGATGGCCGAACCGATGCGCCGATTCTGGCTGGGAATGATTTCCGACCAGGGAAATATCAATTGGTGTTCTATGTAGCCGACTACTACAAAAGCAAAGGTGTGGAATTGGATGGTGTGCCTTTCCTAGACGATGTGGTGATTCGTTTCGGCTTGGATGATCCCGATGCGCACTACCACGTTCCGCTTTTAGTCTCACCATACAGTTTCTCGACTTATCGGGGCAGTTAGTCCCGACGCTTAGAATCCCGATCTAGGCTCAATCACCCAATAACAAACAGATTCATGCGTGATGTGTGCACCCCAAAAGGTGTGCACTCACTAAACACGCTCATATAAAAATACTAACAACGTTATTAGTTAGAAGTTGATGACTAGAGAACAGATAACTAGAGAAATAACGGCTAGGAAAACCTTAAAACTTAATATTGAAATCTCGCTGTATTCAATAAATGGATCACAACATAAAAGGACTTGCAGACATGAGTGAGAGTAAAACAGAAATACTCAACCAAGATGCGAACAACGGAATTTTAGAGAAACTCTTTAAGATTAAGGCACACGGAAGCAGCGTAAAAAATGAGTTAGTCGGCGGTGTCACCACCTTCGCGACCATGGCTTATATCATCTTCGTTAATCCACAAATCATGGCCGCTTCAGGCATGGATGCAGGGGCAGTATTTGTCGCTACCTGTATTGGTGCCGCGATTGGTTGTTTGTTAATGGGCTTATTTGCTAACTGGCCTGTCGGCCTTGCACCGGGTATGGGCTTGAATGCGTTCTTCTCGTTCACAGTAGTAAGCGAGATGGGTTACAGCTGGGAAGTGGCGCTGGGTGCGGTGTTTATCTCCGGTATCTTGTTTGTCGGGATGAGTTTCTACAAAGTCCGCCAATGGATCATCGAGAGTATTCCTGAGAGCTTACGCTATTCCATGACTGCGGGTGTTGGTCTGTTCTTAGGTCTAATTGGCTTAAAAACAGCGGGTATCGTCGTCGAAAACCCAGCAACTTTGGTTTCACTAGGTGACTTCACCAAACCAGAAGCTCTGCTTGCTGCGATTGCATTCTTGATCATTGCGGTTCTGAGTGAGCGTAAAGTGTTTGGCGCGGTGCTTATCGGTATTTTGAGTGTAACGCTGGTCGGCATGATGCTTGGCCTAGTTCACTACGATGGCTTCTTCGCTGCGCCACCAAGCCTAGCTCCTACCTTTATGGCAATGGATATCGCGGGTGCACTGAATGTATCGATGATCAGCGTTATCTTGGCTTTCCTTTTTGTAAACATGTTCGATACCGCCGGTACATTAATGGGCGTGGCTGAGCGTGCAAATCTGACCAATCCTGAAACGGGTAAGATTGAAGGCCTGAGCAAAGCACTGAAAGCCGACAGTATTTCAAGCGTGGCAGGTGCATGTGTGGGTTGTCCGCCAGTAACCAGTTATGTAGAGAGTGCAGCCGGTGTTGCAGCAGGCGCACGTACTGGCCTTTCAGCAATCGTGGTTGGTGTATTGTTCTTAGCGGCAATTTTCCTATCACCGCTTGCAGGCATGATCCCAGCTTACGCAACGTCTGGCGCTCTTATTTACGTTGCATTCGTGATGATGAGCAGTATGCAGCACGTTGACTGGAAAGACTTTACCAACGGCGCACCTGCTGCAATCACAGCACTGATGATGCCACTGACCTTCTCTATCGCGAATGGTATCGCACTGGGTTTCATTACCTACACAGTGCTTAAACTGGCGACAGGTAAAACCAAAGATGTGTCTATCTCGATGTACTTCCTAGCGGCTATTTTCATCGCCAAGTTAGTGTTCATCGGCTAACCCTATTGCTCCTGAGCAGTCATTTCTTGATTGCTCACAACGTTGCTTGGCTCGTTCGCAAGCCAAGCAACAACATGATTTTTAAGAAAGCTAATTGCATTGATGACGAGAGAGCAGAATCCCTACCGATTCAGTGCACCTTTTTTATGACCCTACGCAGTTTGTAGAAGTCATTATTTGACCGCCAATCGCCTGTAAATGGAAACGCAGGCAGAGGAATATCAAATGAAACTTCTGTACACCCTTAATGAAAGACCGCCTCATGGGCTAACCCTTCTACTTGCTTTACAGCATATGCTCGCCTCGATTGGTGGCATCGTCGCTGTCCCTCTTATTGTCGGCGCCTCTATCGGCTTACCTAACACAGAGATCGTCTCACTGATCAATGCGGCGCTATTGGCGTCTGGTATTGTGACTGTCGCGCAATGTCTTGGCTTTGGCCCTGTTGGAATTCGATTACCCGTTGTTATGGGCTCAAGCTTTGCCTTTTTAGGTGTCGCTATCTCAATCGGTAACGAAGGTGGTGTCGCTGCCATTATGGGCTCGGCGCTTATCGGCTCGTTTGTGGTCATTGGTGCCAGCTTCTATATGGACAAGGTTCGCAAGCTGTTCCCAACCGTGGTAAGTGGTGTGGTGGTTACCCTAATCGGCTTAACCATTTTACCGGTTGCCATGAACTGGGTCGGAGATTCTCCAGCCAACACGGAACAATTCGCCACGCTACCTAAACTGTTTCTCGCACTGGTCTCTTTGGGGATCGTGATTGGCGTATCGGTTTACTGTAAAGGCGCGGTTGCGGCCTCCGCTATCGTGATTGGCCTAGCAGGTGGTTACATTGTGGCGCTCTCGCTCGGCATGGTCGACCTTGAACAGATCAGCTCTGCTGCTTGGGTCGGTGGTCCTGAACCTTTCAAATACGGTTTTACCTTTTCTGCGAGTGCCATCATCAGCATGAGCTTGGTGTACATCGTGGTTATCGCGGAAGCAACTGGCGACTTCATGGCACTTGGCAACAACTGCCAAACCCAAGTCAGCGGTAAAGATCTAAAACGTGGATTACTAGGCGATGGCCTTGGCAGCACCTTATCTTCGATTTTAACAGCGATGCCACTAGCATCATTTAGCCAAAACGTTGGTATTGTTGGTATCACTGGTGTTGCAAGTCGCTATGTAGTAGCTGCAACAGGTGGTTTGCTAATTTTAGGCGGTTTATTCCCGAAATTAGCCGCAATTGCCGTCACGATCCCTAAACCCGTATTAGGCGGCGTGGGCTTTGTGATGTTCGGAATGATTGCTTACGCGGGTATCCGCATGTTGATCAAAGCCGCAGACACCAAGCGAAATGCCTTGGTAATCTGTGTAGGGTTGGCATCTGGTTTGGCTGTAACATTCGAGCCAAGATTGTTGCAACACTTACCGCATGATTTGGCAAACTTCCTGCACTCTGGCATTACGACTGGCACCATCATGACGGTTGTTCTTAACCTTGTATTGCCGAAGTCTTCACGTGCAGAAGAGCAAGAAGCGTTAGCCGAAAGCCAAGCGCAGGTTGAGCTAGAAATGAAAGAACAAGCTGAAGAAGAACTACACTCAAACGAGCAATCAGAGATTCAACAAGCAACAACAGAAACTGACGTTCAAACGGCATCAGAAAACCCTGAGCCAAAAACGAACTAGATGAATCGCTAATTAGCGTAAAACCGATTTCCGTAGAATCACGGGCGTAACGAAAACACTGAATATTTCATCGCCCTTGATTCGAATTTATCTTTCAACAACAAATACCAAATAAAGACCCTCTTCCCTGAAAAGGCTGAGATGGCTAAGGACTACTATGAATGGAAACCATCTGGATTAAGAATCCTCTCGCAATCTACACTGGCTCACACGCTGATGCAGAAGGCGGTATTGTCATTAAAGGTAATAAAATCATTGAGCTGGTTGGCAAACACAAAGAACCAACCTTACCCGTAGATTACAGCGTCGACGCCTCTCGTCATGTTGTGACTCCTGGGCTTATCAATGCGCACCACCACTTCTACCAAACCCTAACGCGTGCCTACCCCGGCGCACTCAATAAAGAACTCTTCCATTGGCTACAAAGTCTCTACCCGGTTTGGGCGAACCTCGATTCTGAAATGATGAGCCTCGCTACAGAGCTAGCATTGGTCGAGTTAATGATGTCGGGCTGTACTACCGCATCCGATCACCATTACTTGCTACCTAATGGGCTTGAGCACGCCATCGATTTGCAAGTCGAGGCGGCAGAGAAGCTAGGCGTAAGAGCGATATTTACGCGTGGTTCAATGAGCCTAGGGGAAGATGAAGGTGGGCTACCTCCAAGACACACCATTCAAACCGAACAAACCATCATTGATGACAGCCAGCGCTTGATTCGTGATTACCACCAGCGTGATGAAGGGGCGATGATTCAAATCGCTCTTGCGCCTTGTTCGCCGTTCTCGGTCACTACGGATCTAATGAAAGAGACCGCCAAGATCAGCGAGCGTGAAAACGTAATGATGCACACGCACTTATGTGAAACGCTCGATGAAGAGGATTTCTGTATTGAGAAGTTTGGCCTGCGCCCTGTCGATTACCTAGAAGATGTGGGCTGGCTCAACGAACGCACGTGGCTCGCTCATGGTATTCACTTCAATCCAGAAGAGATCAAGCGTTTGGGCAAAGCAGGCATTGGCATCAGCCACTGCCCGACTTCCAACATGATGTTGGCTTCTGGTATTTGTAAGAACAACGATCTTGAAGCCGCTGGCGTAAAAGTCGGACTGGGTGTGGATGGTTCAGCCTCGAACGACGGTTCTAACATGATTGCCGAAGTACGCATGGCAATGTACTTACAACGCCTGCAATACGGTTCGGCAAACGTATCTCACTTCGACGCACTGCGCTGGGCAACCTCAGGGTCTGCTGCTGCAATGGGCAGAACGGACATTGGTACGCTGGAAGTTGGTAAACAAGCCGACATCGCGATGTTCAAACTTGATGACATTCGCTTCTCTGGCAGCCACGATCCACTGGCAGCACTGCTGCTCTGCGGCGCTCAACAAGCAGATAAAGTGATGGTTGCAGGTAAGTGGCGCGTCAACGATGGCGCTGTGATTGGCGTAGACATGGAGCAACTAATGCACCGTCATCACGCTGCTGCAATGAAGCTTGGTAAGCTGGCGATGAATAATTAGATACACTCTATCTGAACTGGAAAAACACAAAAGGCCGACATTATGTCGGCCTTACTTATTAATCCACTCTATTCGACTTTAGAATCAGGGTATATCCTAATCCATCAAGCTCTTCGACTTAATCGCCTTCTTGGAAAGCTCTTTGGCAAAGGCTTTGATGTCAGTTTCAAACTCATCAACGCTTTGGCGGATTTCATCCAGTTGAACGGTTTGCATCACACGGTTTTCCATTACGACTTGGCCATTAACAATAGTCGTGTCGATATTGCTTGGGTTCGCTTGATAAACCAAGGTTGCGTATGGGTCGTAATTTGGCATCATATTCGCCGATTGTGTCTCTACAATCACGATATCCGCTTTTTTACCGGCTTCAAGAGAACCGATTTGGTCTTCCATGTGTAGAGCTTTTGCACCACCTAATGTCGCCATCTCAATCACTTGCTCAGGAATCATGATGGTACGGTCAGAATGCTTTAAACGTTGCATGTTTGCGGCGTAACTTAGGGTACGCATGATATCGACTTGGTTCGAGCTCATAGGGCCATCTGTGCCTAAACCAATTCGCATATCAGCACGGTACATATCCCACGCAGGTGCAATTCCCGTCGCGCCTTTAGCGTTCGCCATTGGGTTATATGAGATGCCCGCATCGGCCTGTTTCAATAGCTTTTGGTCGTTCTCTGACAGATGGATACCGTGAGCAATCACTACACGCTCATCCAGAACACCGATCTCATCCATGTATTCGACAGGCGATGTCGCTTTGGTTTCGTCTTTGATGCGCTTTTCTTCATTCGGAAATTCAGCAACATGAATCAACACGGGTACATCATATTGAGCAGACAGTTTATTGATTTCTTGTAGCTTATCTTTGCTCACTGTGTACACCGCGTGTGGCGCATACGCAGGCGTGATTAGCTCATCGTTTTTGTACTGCTCGATAAAGCCCTTGGCATACTCGATGCCGCCATAAGGTTCTTTGGCATCAACCACAGGGAATTTAATCACGGTTTCACCCAGCACGGCGCGCAGGCCGATTTCTTTGGTCGCCTTAGCCATTTCATCCATGTGGTAATACATGTCAGCGTAAGTTGTAACACCACTTTGCGCTAATTCGATGCTGCCTAGCTTAGTCGCGTTGTAAATCAGTTCACGGCTTAGCTTTTCTGCTTCAAGCGGGAAGAAGTAAGCGAATAATCGGTTGGAAATACCCTCTTCGCCTAGGCCGCGAAACGCAATCATAGGAAGGTGGTTGTGAGCATTGACCATGCCAGGCATAACAATGCCATCTTGAGCATCAATCACCTTTTCAGCACGGTATTGAGTAATCAAGTCCTCATTACCCACCGCGATGATCTGGTCGTTTTTCACAACAACAACGCCATCTTCAATCACATCCATTTCAGAGTTGATCGTCAGGACTTGTCCATTAGTGATAATCAGATCGGCGTTGTATGTTTGAGTTGCTACTGTCGAACCACAGCCAGCCAGTAAAACGGCGCTGATGGTGCATGCCAAGCTTTTAAGCGTCATTGCTAAACCTATATGTTGTGCGTGTAATATTGTTAGAGGCTTCACTTTGGTGCTCTGAGCTATTCGCTTTTAAGACCAGTAAATGTCGCCGAATTTTGCGACACTATACCCTTATCTTTAAATAAAATGGCATACCAAATCGAGCCGAATTCAAGAGAAATAAGTAATTGCACAACAGGTCACAAAAAGTAGCTTTACACTAGTCGTTACTGCTGTACAAAAACAAAAAAGGCCTGCAATCGCAGACCTAGATAAACCTTCAAATACCGTTAACTTTTCACTCCACACCCTTTAATCACTAGCTGGGTGATGAACTCCGCGGCATCGGCATAGTCTTTGTCATCGAGCTTATCTTTCTGCATCACGCTGCAAATCTGCCAGCCAAAATCGGCGTAGGTTTGGGTTGCCGCCCAGATGGTAAACATCAGGTGGTGCGCTGGTACGTCATCCATTAAGCCTTGTGCTGACCATGTCGAGAACTTATCAAGGATCATCTGGGATTGCTTATACAGTTCGTCACCAATCTCTTTCGGAAGTACTTTCGCGCCGGACATCACTTCATTTGCAAATACCATAGAAGCGTGTGGATGGTCGCGTGAGATGATTAACTTAGTTTGAATATATTGAGATAAAGCTTCAACGGGATCGTTCAGCTCTTCAATAGGGCGAGAGGCTTCAAGTAACGGCTGCGTGACGGTTTCGAGCACTGCACTGTAAAGCTTGTCTTTCGAGCTGAAATAATAGAATACGTTAGGTTTGGGAATGTCGGCCGCTTTTGCGATATCCGCCATTTTTGTTGCGGCGTAACCATGAGTAGCGAATTGTTCACACGCGACCTCGATGATTAAATCTTGATTCTTTTGCCTGATCCTAGACATAGTACTTCCTTTACAGCTCATTACTTAAACCATAGTAATCAACGAGCTTCATTAGTCCAGAAGAGAATCTCAGAACTCGAGGTCACCGCATTGATAGCAATAAAATGGTCGTTTTTATGTGCAGAAGAACGACCATTAAACAGTGTTTTTTCAAACTGTTCAGATTAAAGAATCAATATCGCTCTGAAGTCGTTAACATTAGTGAGCGTAGGCCCCGTCGTAAGTAACACGCCCGTTTGCTTGAAAAAGTCATAACTATTGTTGGCATCTAAATAGTCATCAGCTTTAAGTGACAAGCGCGTGCCTTCTTGCCATGTTTGTGGGGTTATCCATGCCCCAGCATTGTCTTCCACACCGTCAATACCGTCCGTATCAGCGGCCAAAGCGAATATGTTGTCCTGTCCTTTTAGCTCGTTATACAAACTTAAAAGGAACTCACAGTTGCGCCCGCCACGACCATTGCCTTTTACGGTTACCGTGGTTTCGCCACCTGAAAGCAATACACAAGGAGTCTCGAATGGATGCTTATTATTAGCGACTTGTTTAGCTAATGCTGCGTGCACCTTCGCCACTTCTCTCGCCTCCCCCTCAATGCAATCACTCAGCACATAAGCGGGGATACCCAAACCTTCGGCTTCTGCAGCAGCAGCTTCTAACGCTGACATTGGGGTCGCGATAATATGATGATCGGCGTTCTTCCAACAGGCATCATTTGGCTTAACGGTTTCTGACTCTGGATTATTTAGCCATTCAAATGCCGAGCATGGTGTTTCTATTTGGTAGCGTTCTAAGATTGCCATCGCATCAAAACGCGTGGTGGTGTCGGGAACAGTTGGTCCCGATGCAATCACACTGATGTCATCACCCGGCACATCCGAAATCGCCAATGACACCACTCTTGCTGGATAGGCTGCTTTGGCAAGTCGGCCGCCCTTTATCGAAGATAGATGCTTGCGCACACAGTTCATCTCATCAATGGCTGCGCCAGATTTAAGCAGTGCTTTGTTGATTTGTTGCTTCTCTGCCAAGCTAATATCACCACCGGGCAAGCTAAGTAATGCAGAGCCACCTCCAGACAAGAGACATATTACGGTGTCGTCTTCACTGAGGTTACTCACCAACTCCAACATGCGGTGGCTGACTTCCAATCCCATCGCATCTGGAACTGGGTGCGCCGCTTCAATCACCTCGATGTACTCACATGGCGCGAGGTGTTCATAACGAGTCACCACCAAACCTTCTAAATCACGTAGCGCAAGGTCTTGCTGTTGCTTGGCTTGCCAGACGGCTTCCAATTCAGCGGCCATCGACGCGGCTGCTTTTCCTGCTCCTATAACGACAGTTCGTCCAGCTTGGTTAGCAGAGCGATAGAATATGTCTTGAGGAAGAAAAGGTTCGATGTGGTTTTTGGGTAGAGCCTGATTTACAGCACTTGAGAAAAGGGTTTGCAGAAACTGCTTAGCATCAATGTCCATCAGCCACTCCTTAGTTGACGGAGAAAAAAAGAACCCCAATACAAGGCGAAAGGGTGCCTGCTAAGATCAAGTTGGAAAGGAACAACTTCAACCTTTGCCTCGTATCAGGAACGCGTATAAAAGGAGACGAAACTACGCGATTTATAAACAAACTGTTTGAAACTGGTGGGCTAACTCATTGACGTGCTGTCGAGGTGCAAAGTAGATTCACGATTCGACATGACATGCGATGCTAACCCGAATTCATCATTAAAAAGAGATTAGCGAATTGAGTGATCAGAACGTTTCTCTATCGCTTGGATAAGCGCAGAGTGGTCCCAACCTTCACCGCCCATCTCGGCACACTCGCCAAACAACTCTTGAGCATTAGCCGTATTCGGCAGTGCAACCCCAAGCTCTTGTGCGCCCGTGAGCGCTAAGTTGAGATCTTTTTGATGAAGCGAGATTCTAAAGCCCGGGTCAAAGGTGCCTTCAACCATTCGCTCACCGTGCACTTCAAGGATCTTAGAGTTGGCAAAGCCGCCTAATAGCGCCTGACGAACTCGCGCAGGATCAGCACCGGCTTTTGATGCAAACACCAGTGCTTCAGAGACCGCTTCAATGTTCAGTGCAACGATGATCTGGTTAGCCACTTTACACGTTTGGCCTGCACCGTTATCACCTACCAGCGTGATGTTCTTACCCATGATTTCAAACAGTGGGCGTGCTTTATCAAAAGCATCTTGCTCACCGCCCACCATGATAGTTAGCGCGGCATTGATCGCGCCCACCTCACCACCTGAAACGGGAGCATCTAGGTATGAAGCACCGCCTTCATTAATACGTGCTGCAATGGCTTTCGTCGCGATAGGCGAGATTGAACTCATATCGATAACTATCTTGCCCGTTGCACCACCTGCAGTAAGACCTTGCTCGACACCGTTATCACCAAACAGTACCGCCTCTACTTGAGGCGTGTTTGGCACCATAAGAATGATGACATCCGCTTGCTCTGCGGCTTCGGCTGGGGAATGACAAACCGTCGCGCCTGCCGCAACCAACTCGGCAGGAGCAGCGTTGAAATGATCCGACAGAATCAAATCATGACCCGCTTTTTGAAGGTTACTCGCCATCGGTTTACCCATGATGCCAGTTCCGATAAATGCAATTTTAGACATGTTGTTCTCCTTAACGTTTGAGGGTTACCAGACGCAATTAACGGTACTGGTTTAGCCAACCAAGGCCTTCTGTCGTTGTCGTTTTCGGTTTGTATTCGCAGCCAACCCAGCCTTGATAACCAAGCTCATCAAGGTAGTTCAGTACGAATGGATAATTGATTTCTCCCGTACCCGGTTCGTGTCGACCCGGGTTATCAGCCAGCTGTACGTGAGCGATTTGACCAATGTTCTGCTGCATGGTTGGCGTAAGGTCGCCTTCCATAATCTGCATGTGATAGATATCGTATTGGATAGAAAGATTATCGCTTGCCACCTCTTTAATGATGGCTTTCGCTTGCTCTGTGGTGTTCAGGAAAAAGCCCGGAATATCGCGCGTGTTAATCGCTTCAATCACTAGGCTAATGCCTTCGGCAGCCAGAGCATTTGCGGCATAGTGAAGGTTAATCACAAAGGTCACCTGAGCGTCTTGCGGAGTAACGCCTTGTGGGACAATACCCGCTAAGCAGTTCACCTGTTTACAGCCCAGTTTCTTGGCATAAGCGATCGCTTTAGGCACGCCTGCTTGAAACTCTTCAACGCGTGCTGGATCAACCGCAATACCACGATCGCCTGCATCCCAATCCCCAGCAGGCAAGTTAAATAGCACTTGCTCTAGATTATTAGCATCAAGCTTTTGTTTAATCTCATCCGCATCAAAGGCATATGGGAAAAGGTATTCCACACCTTGAAAACCCGCCTCAGCGGCAGCTTCAAAGCGATCCATAAAATCAACTTCCGTGAATAACATTGACAAGTTTGCTGCAAATTTTGCCATGACTCTGTCCTTATTCTTTCTTTTTGAAAATCTGGTTATTTGTAGTAAAGCCTCACGCTATTGGAGACTTTCCGTAGAGCCCAATCTCGGCTCTACAGATACACATTATTTTGTGATTATTTGTACGCTAGCGCGGTTGGCGCATCGCCTCGGCTTTCGGCAAGTGGTTCAAATTCGTTGATGGCGTTGATCTCTACGCCCATCGCAATGTTAGTCACTCGCTCCAGAATCAGCTCAACCACCACAGGCACCTTGTGCTTATTCATTAGCTCTTTGGCTTGTTCAAACGCTGCTGCAATTTGGTCTGGTTCACGAACTCGAATCGCCTTACAACCTAAGCCTTCAACAACCGCCACATGGTCGACACCGTAGCCCTCAAGCTCTGGCGCGTTCTGATTATCGAACGCCAGTTGTACACAATAATCGATATCAAATTGGCGCTGAGCTTGGCGAATCAAACCTAGGTAGGAGTTGTTCACCAACACATGGATGTATGGCAAGTTGAACTGCGCACCTACCGCCAGCTCTTCAATCATGAACTGGAAGTCGTAGTCACCAGAGATAGCGACAATATCGCGATTTGGATCGGCCGCTCGTACACCCAGCGCGGCAGGTGTTGTCCAACCAAGCGGGCCAGCCTGACCACAGTTGATCCAATGTCGAGGCTTGTACACATGAAGGAACTGCGCCGCGGCAATCTGCGATAAACCAATGGTGCTGACGTAGCAAGTATCACGACCAAATGCTTTGTTCATCTCTTCATAAACGCGCATCGGTTTCATCGGTGCTTCATCGAAATTGGTTTTACGTAACATGGTCGACTTGCGCTCCTGACACTCACCTACCCAGCCACTTCGGTTTGGTAATTTACCTGCATCACGCCACTCTTTAGCGACTTCAACCATGAGCTCAAGTGCCGATTTTGCATCTGAAACAATGCCTAAATCAGGGCAGAACACACGACCAATTTGGGTTGGTTCAATATCGACATGAACAAACTTACGCCCTTCGGTGTAAACATCGACAGAACCGGTATGACGGTTAGCCCAGCGGTTACCCACACCAAACACGAAATCAGAGTTCAGCATGGTTTCATTACCGTAACGGTGAGAAGTTTGTAGCCCCACCATGCCTGCCATCAGCTCGTGATCATCTGGGATAGAACCCCATCCCATCAAGGTTGGAATCACTGGTACACCTGTGATCTCAGCAAACTGCTGTAGCAACTCAGATGCGCCTGCGTTGATCACACCACCACCGGATACAATCAGAGGTTTTTCCGATTGAGACATCATGGTTAATGCTTTCTCAACCTGCGCGCGGGTTGCTTGTGGCTTGTAAGGTTCTAGCGGTTCATAGGTATCAATATCGAACTCAATCTCAGCGAGCTGCACATCTAAAGGCAAGTCGATCAGCACAGGGCCAGGACGTCCAGAACGCATCAAATGAAAGGCTTTTTGAAATGCACGTGGCACTTGAGCAGGTTCCAGTACCGTGGTTGCCCACTTAGTGACTGGCTTAGCAATCGATTCGATGTCGACCGCTTGAAAGTCTTCTTTATGAAGGCGAGCACGCGGAGCCTGACCTGTAATGCATAGGATAGGGATCGAGTCAGCGGATGCAGAATAAAGACCCGTGATCATGTCCGTTCCTGCCGGGCCAGAAGTACCAATACACACACCAATATTATCCTGATTAGTACGTGTGTAGCCTTCAGCCATATGTGAGGCACCCTCTACATGTCGAGCTAAGACGTGGTCGATTCCTCCGAGCTTTTTCATCGCTGCGTACATTGGGTTTATTGCTGCGCCGGGAACACCAAATGCGATGTCTACTCCTTCACGTTTAAGCACTTCTACCGCTGCCTCAATCGCTTTCATAATTGCCATTCGAACCTCCAGTTCAGATTGTATACAATTAAACTAACTTTTGTGTACTATGAATCATCCTCAGCATTTATCAAGTCCAATTTGAAACAAATTTGTTACATCAACCTATCCTATTGAACAGCAATCAAGCCTGAAAAGCTTACAATTCATTGCTTTACATAAAATATCTTTACGTAAAAATAAATCACAAAAAGATCAAATGATAAATAAATGTTAAATACCATTTGCTTGTTTACAATTTCTACAATATAAATATCGTTAAAAAGAGCATTTTGTATACAAAATGACATCGTATTGTGTAAAGGAGACAAACATGATGAATGACGTGAAAGAAAGAGAAGAAACACTGTGTATGCAGGTACTTGGGAATATGGACAACCCCGAGTACAAAGAGATCTTGTCTAAAGATGCATTGAAATTCTTAGAAGCTATCGTTAACAAGTTTGGAGATCGCCGTCATGCCCTGCTAAATGATCGCGACATTAAACAAGCTCAATACGATAACGGTGAGTTACCCAATTTTAGAAAGGACACTATCTCTATTCGTCAGAATAAAGAGTGGAAAGTCGCAACACCGCCGCCAGAATTGCTGGATCGCCGAGTAGAGATCACTGGTCCTATCGAAAGAAAGATGGTGATCAACGCATTAAACTCGGGCGCGAAAGTCTTCATGTGCTGCTTTGAGGATGCATCTTCTCCAACTTGGGCCAACATGGTCGAAGGGCAAATTAACCTAAGAGATGCCAACTTGGGCACCATCAGCTATTTCGATGAGAAGAAACAGAAGAGCTACCAATTAAATAACGATCCTGCTCTATTGATTGCTCGTCCTCGCGGGATTCATTTGCCTGAACAGTCCATTCAATTCAACAATCAACCTATCGCTGGTTGTCTGATGGACTTTGCGTTGTACTTTTTCCACAACTATCAATCACGTGCGCAGCAAGGCTTAGGCGTTTACTACTACATTCCCAAGCTAGAGAGCATGGAAGAAGCACAATGGTGGGACGACATTTTCAGTTTCACCGAGCACTATTTCAATGTAGCAAAAGGCACCATCCGTGCGACCGTGTTGATTGAAACTCTGCCTGCCGTCTTCCAAATGGAAGAGATCTTGTACGCCATGCGTGATCATATCGTTGCGATGAACTGTGGCCGTTGGGATTACATCTTCAGCTACATCAAAACGCTGAAAAATCATAAAGATCGTATCCTGCCAGACCGTCACGGGATCGGCATGGATCAAGAATTCCTTAATGCTTACAGCCAACTACTGGTTCGTACTTGTCACGCTCGAGGGGCACTGGCGATGGGTGGTATGTCGGCCTTCATTCCAGCAAAAGATCCACAAGAGATGGAGCGTGTTACCGCCAAGGTTATTGAAGACAAACATAGAGAATCTCAGAACGGACACGATGGCACATGGGTCGCGCACCCTGCCCTCGTTGATTTAGCGATGTCGATCTTTGATAAGCACTTAGATGGCAAAGTGAATCAAATGGATTTCCAAAGCCCTGAACACACCATCAATGCCGACACCTTACTTAAACCATGTGAAGGCAGCCGCGACGAAGCCGGCGTGCGTAAGAATATCCGTATTGCGCTGTATTACATTGAGGCTTGGATCCAAGGCTACGGCTGTGTACCTATTTACGGACTGATGGAAGATGCCGCCACCGCGGAGATCTCAAGAGCCAACATTTGGCAGTGGATCCATCATGGAGTCACGCTAGATGACGGCCAAACCTTTACTAAACAACTGTTCCACTCTTGGCTGTACCAAGAGCTAGACACAATAAAATGCGAAGTCGGTGACTCGCGCTATGTAGCAGGTCGATTTGAAGAGACAGCCGATCTTTTCTATCAACTTTCTACAGCCGAAGAGTTCGCTGCCTTCCTAACTTTACCCAGCTATGGGCTTTTGCAAGAATCCAGCTAGGCGTCTTGCGGCGATTCAAACAGACCACTAGCACTGATTAGTGCTCTGTTTGAAATAGCCAAGCCCCTGAAAATTAGGAGATAACATGGGAAGTTTGACTCTACAACAAGCGTTAACCATCATAGATGGCACCTTTAAAGCAGGCAAAAAGATTCATACCGAGCCCCTCACTGTTGCTGTGTTAGACAGCGGTGGCAAACTGATTTCTCTGCAACGTCAAGATGGCTCCAGCATGATGCGACCTGACATCGCCATTGCTAAAGCCTGGGGCGCACTCGCACTAGGGTGTTCTTCAAGAAAACTCGCCCAAGATGCTGACAACAGGCCAGCATTTATCTCCGCCGTGAATGTACTCGCACACGGAAACATGGTGCCAGTGCCAGGGGGCTTACTGATTCGAGACAAGGATAAAACGGTACTCGGTGCTATTGGTGTCAGCGGTGACATATCAGACATCGATGAAAGCTGCGCCATCAACGGAATTGGCTGCGCAGAGCTGTTCAGTGACGAGATGCTGCAAGCTTAGTCCGTCGCTTAACACCATATTTAAAACAAACCATAATGAAAACATTACTTTAAATTCTGACTCAGTAACAAAAAACCGAAGCTTTAATGCTTCTCAGTTAATCATCGTTTAGCATCTTCTTGGAGGAGGTTATTTGATAAGAGGGAGCATAAGGCCTGCTCCACTTTTAAATACTGAGTCGAATCAAGCACTGTTGAGTAAATGACTGGTCAGCCCCATATGGCAGACCAGTTTCTCTTGAGGGCAGTCAAATATCGTTGTTTTATTGGCCGTTCTATTAAAATACTCATCATCACTTTATCTAAGCAGCATTCACTGATGAGGTAACAGCTTTGTCTTGATCAAAAAACTCTTCGTGTAGTGCACAAATGGCCTCTTGATACTTATCATCACTCACCACAAATTGTACATTCACGTTTCTCATCGACGAATGCAACGCAATCGGTGTCACATTATTATTCATCAAAGCTAATACGCCATTCGCCAGCGTTTTATTGGTATCAATTTGAGAGCCGATCGCTGAAATAATAGCGACCATACGCCCCGAAATGGATGCCTTCGGGTAACGCTTCTCGGCCTTATAGTACACCTTATTTAAATTCTCTGAACTGCCACCTAGATAATACGTAATAGAGTTAGCATTCATCTCTTTTCCGATAAGGTTAACCCTTGCATCAGCGATAATTTCCATGAGTTCATAACTGACGTTATCAGCCTTACCGACCATCCCTTGATCAAAAACATGCAACGCATAGACTTTCTGCTTTCCAGCAATAATCTCTATCTGATTGGCGTCTGGACGGTAATCTGAAGAAATAAGAGTGCCTTCATGCTCTGGCTCAAAAGTGTTCTTTATTTGTAGCTCTATGCCACTCTCTCGCAACCCTGCTGCTGCGTTAGAGTGAATCGCTTCCATACCAAGGTTGGCTAATTGATCGGCAACATCATAGTTAGTTTCCCCAATCGGTTTAACTGAGCCAACACCAACAACTTTTGGGTCTGCCGAGCTAAAATGGTATTCCTTATGAATAATGGCCAGTGATGCCTTAGTGATGGTAGCAATACGACTAAACGTCATTTCGCTGTAACCGCGATCATAAGTGTGCATCAAGCCTTCTTTGCAATAAGCATAACCCGTCACTATTGGTAACTCTTGAGTCACATCTATGTTTGAAAAAGCATCATTAATGGTATCGTCCAAGCTTTGAGGGGTTTGGTTATCCCAACCAGAAAGATCAACAAAGGTTGAGTTGATACCAATATTTTTCAGTTTAAGAGCCGTATTGAAAGCGCTATGTGACTCACCAATTGAAGAGAGAAACTCACGGATCTGTGGTAAATAGTGCCTCAATGAAAACTGGCCGTATTGGCATGTTTCAAGAATGTTAGTAATACAGTTTTTGGCTTCTGAAATACGAGACCGGATGAACTTATCTGCTCTCATACGATTCATTGGATCCGCAAAAATATGCTCATTGGTCAGTAGCATACGACGTTCAATATAAGATAGAGCATCCTTCCACGAATCGTCACGCATCGCTATCAATTGATAGACACCAGGCTTACCTGTTTTTTTGCACTCTAACAATGCATCCGTCATGCCGCTGTAAGCAGACACAACAAAGATTCGATCATACGGATTGTGTGGGCGGAGAATAATATTGTCGAGCACAGCATCAAATGCTGTCATTGATGTACCGCCGATTTTTTCTACGGTAAATGTCATAAGAGACCTTAGTTTTAGAGAAATTTAAAGACTAAATAGATGGAGAATGGGGTGAGGATTCACCCCAGAAAAAGTCGGTTAATCAACCAGAGGATAAACGCCGTTTTCATCGTGAACTTCAGCGCCAGTGATCGGAGGGTTGAACACACACGCCATGACCATTTCTTTGTTTTTATATGCGCGTAAATAGTGCTCGTCGTGTTTATCAAGAATATAAAGCGTTCCAGGTTTAATGGGGTAAGTTTCTCCCCCAACCACTTCAATTTCACCTTCACCACTCATGCAATACACTGACTCTAAATGGTTCTGATAGTGAATATGCGTTTCCGTTGCTTCGTAGATTGTCGTTATATGAAAAGAGAAACCCATCTTGTCATCTTTCAACAACATGCGAGTACTTTCCCAAGTATCCGAGACAATACGTCTTTCGCTATTGCGACATTCATCAAGTGTTCTAACAATCATTTTCTATCCCTATTACGATGCTTTCTTGAAATACTTAGTTGCTACAATTTCGACTGAATTTTCGAAGATAGTTAAACCTTGCATCAGCTCCGATTCAGATATGGTGAGTGGGCAAAAGAACTTCACAATTTCATCGTTAGGGCCAGCCGTTTCAATGACCATTCCGTTCTCAAAACACGTTTTAGCAATCTCGTCAGCCGTGTTGCCATCCTTGCATTCAATGCCAATCATCATTCCACGCCCTTTACGTTGAACAAACAACTCAGGGAAACGCTTAATATGACGTTGAATAACATCATCTATCATTTCTGAACAGTGTTGGATATGAGCTTCAAAGTCCCCATTTGCCCAATACATTTCTAGCGCTTTGGCAGCGGTGACAAACGCATGGTTATTACCACGGAAAGTGCCATTGTGCTCACCTGGTTGCCATTTATCTAATTCAGGCTTTAACAAAACAACGGCCATTGGTAGCCCATAACCACTGATAGATTTAGACAGTGTCACAATATCTGGCTTGATACCTGAAGGTTCAAAACTGAAAAAGGTACCGGTTCGACCGCAACCCGCTTGGATATCATCCACAATCAGTAAGATATCGTGGGCTTTACAAATTTTACTTAAGCGCTGTAGCCACTCATTTGAAGCGACATTTAACCCGCCTTCACCTTGAACAGTTTCCAATAAAACGGCTGCAGGCTTATCCATACCTGCAGAGTTATCGTCTAACATCGTTTCAAATAACTTTAATCCATCGACACCAGCGTAACCGTCAAATGGCAAACGTGTAACGTTGTTAAGATTGGATCCCGCACCTTGTCTATGGTGTTGATTGCCTGTAGCAGCCAAAGCGCCAGCCGTACAACCGTGGAATCCATTAGTAAACGCCACTATGCTGCTTCGGCCTTTCACTTTTTTAGCCAATTTAATTGCAGCTTCAACAGCGTTTGTTCCGGTAGGGCCCGTAAACTGAACTTTATAATCGAGCGCTCTTGGTTCCAAAATAAAGCGACTAAGAGCTTCTAGGAATTCAGCTTTGGCTTCTGAATGCATATCTAAGCCATGTGTAATCCCATCCATTTCAATATATTCAAGTAAAGCTTGCTTAAAGATTGGGTTGTTGTGACCGTAATTGAGAGATCCTGCTCCAGCAAGAAAATCGATGTAACGATCACCTTGTTTTGTTTCAAGCCAGCAGCCTTTTGATTTAGCAAAAGTTACTGGAAAACTATTCGAGTATGAACGTACGTTAGATTCCTGCTTTTTAAAAATATTCATGATAATGCCGTTATTTGATTCCTATAAGTGTTTGATTATTTGAGAGAGATTCGATAGAGATATTCGGTATCGTGCTGCCCGTTGAAGTGAAGGTTTTCATCTAAGAAAGTGGTCACTTGCCCGGTATTACCGTTTTTGTCGTCCAGCTTTTTAAACAATGCCCAAGACGCTTGGTTTGATTTGGTGATAGTCGTTTCAATCGCCTCAATGCTCTTTAACCTCTCTCGCTTAAGCAAAGTGTTCAACATCTTGTAAGCTAAGGCATTGCCTCTAAACTTAGGCGCTACCGCCACTTGCCAAATAAAAAGAACATTGGGCTCATTGGGTTTCTGGTAACTCGAAATAAAACCAGCAAGGTCACCTTCATGCTCCACTAAAATACAAGTTTTACTAAAGTGAGTAGATTGCAAAAAGTTGCAGTATGAAGAGTTAGTATCTAATGGGGGGCACTCTGAAATTAATTGATAAATGTTATTGCCATCCGAAACTTCTGGCTCACGAAAATTCCATTTTTCAATCATTTTTTCTACAACCTCTGGATACATTACCCAGGGCGCTGACGTAATCATACGGAGATATTTCCTTTGAACTCTAATTAAATTCCTTTTAATTATGAGCATTTTCGATACATAAAGATCAACCAAACAACTCGCAAAAACAAATTTTTGTGATATACATCACACATAATCATCTATTACATGCATTAAATAATACTTTGAGTTCTAATGTATTTATTGAGCCGGTGTTAAATTGAGTCTCTTGAAAGGAATAGGAACGAGACAAATGGTTAGAGCAGTTCATAAAACTCGGCTATCAAATGCGTGAGACAGCCGTGGAGAAATCAGTCAAACTGTCAACGCCAACGTTAAGTGAAGTAAACAATGATGCTCTAAACAGTAGTGACTGACGTTCCAATATTGAAACGCAGATACCGAAAACAAAAAAACCTAGCCTGTGATAGCTAGGTTTCTATAAATATCAATTCTTTATAAGTCAAAAGAAACGAGTTCGGATCAATTGAATGAGTTGCAAATTACTTTAGAGGATCGTTGTCAGGCAATGCGTTGTGTATCCATAACGCTAGACGCTTCTTAATATTCGCCCCATCCAACTTATTGTCGGGTAACGGCGTGATCTGATTCACTTCAACAAGAAACAAATACACCGCTTTAACCTTTATCGGTTGAGATGAATTCGGCAAATCAAAACCTTGTAGCTTTGCCATCTTAAAGCCGACCTCAACTGCTTTTTTTACCAGCTTATCTTCATTAATGATCTTCGCGGTTTTCGACATATCATCTCCATCATCTTTATCGAATGAATATTGAGTATATCAAACAGAATCTTAGACAAGATTACAATGATCTCAATTCGAAAACTCTCTTTGATACATAGCGCAAAACGAAATGCAGATTCAAGCCCAACACAAACGCCATCGACATTTACGCCACGAATAGCAATAAGCATCCCATCTCTTAACAAAACTCTCAATAAATGAGATCCTCAGTCAATAAACCAAAAATTGAACAGTTTTTAACTTATCATTCCAAAGAATACGGAATACTATGTTTTTCATTGGCATGTTATTAATTTCATCAAAAATCAATAAACTACTGTTATTTAATCAGTTTTATAATATAACGATTTAGATCAAATTTACGGTCACCTGTAATCAAAACTTATTTACAAAAAACTCATTAAGAAAATAGAATAAATCCACTAATATTATACTGGTGTTAAAAATGCGTTACCTATGGGCTTCATTCTGTCATAAAAACCCTATTCCCGGACGAATCGTTCATATCCTTGTTATGCTGATAGCGTTAGCTTCTATCGTTGTTCCGCTGATTTCCAAAGATGCCACGACCATCATAACCTCTCTATGTATCGCGCTTGTATGCTTTGCACTGTTCGTGTTCTTTGCGCTAGCCGATAAGATGCGTTCAGGTATGCACTAACCAGCCAGGTATTCGCCAAGCATTCTCTTTTTTAATTTCATTATAAAATGCATGCGACCAGATAGGGTAAAGCCCAAAGTTATTAGCTTTGGGCTTTTCTAACCTCACTAGAGCTATTAATCAGGCATCACAACAATGCCCATACTTTCAAGCAGTTGCTCTTGCTGCCAAGCCACAATTTTAATTCCAGAAGTATCGACCTTACGAGGATCTAAACCGTCTAATTCAGCATGGCACAAGTTTGCGCCTTGCATGCTGAATTGTCCCCATACATCTTCCGAGAATACACCGCGGCTGAGATCCGATTCTTTCAGTGATGCACCAGCAAGGTAAGTGCCTATCCAGCGATTTTCAAACAACTCACACTTTTCTAAGCAGGCCTGTTCAAAATTGGCGTAAGACAGGTTACACCCCGTGATATACGCCGAGCAAAAATACATGCGATTGCTCACCTGATTAGCAAAGTTGGTTCGCGTAAAGTTGGCACCTTTCAAATCACATTCGCGTAACTCAATACCGTAGCAATTGGCGTTACTGAAATTGGCCATGGCGATCTGACAGTTCTGAAAACTTGCATCACGCAAATCTGCAACATCGAAGTGGCAACCCTCGATATCGCCTTGCTCGATGAACTTACAATTGATAAACGTTGCATCGCGTAAGTTTGAACGCCTGAAGTCGCATCGGATGAAAGTGCATGCGGTAAATGTCATTTCAGACAGATCTTGATGAGCAAAACTGTGTTGATGATAAATGCTGTTATTGGTGTCCATTTAGCCCCCTAAAGAAATTAAGCTAAGACTACCATTGTGATCTTCAGAAAACACCAAATTAAAAACCAACAAAAACAGCAACTTAAAACACCCTAAATTAGCCATTTTAAGGCGCTAAACGGGCGATTTAAGGTGGTTATTTTCGGTTTGCAAGACGCACTTATTTTAAAAAAAGTTTTGTTGCTTAGAAGGCTAAATAGAAGATAAAGCCATTTTGACGAAACGAGGTAATTATAGGCTAAACCCTAACGCTCTAGACTGGACGGTTGGTATGCATCTCGCTACACTAATCATCATTCTCGGCATAAAGAGTAAGACCAATGAAAGACATGCGACAAGCTATGCTCGATGCAGGGTTTAGCCTTATTAATGAACACGGATTTGCTGGCGTTGGTCTGATGAAAATCATCAACCAAGCCGAAGGGACCAAAGGTTCTTTTTACCACTACTTCAAATCCAAAGAGCACTTTGGCGAGATCCTTCTAGCCAACTACTTTGATGATCACCTAGTTAAGCTTGATGACTTTCTGAGTGATGAGACTCTATCTCGTCGTGACCGCGTTAAAACGTACTTCGAATTCTGGTGTGCATCGAAATTGACTGAAGACTTCAATATCCAGTGTCTTGTGGTCAAGCTAGCGGGTGAAGTGTCAGGCTCTGCTAACCCGTTACAATCGACCATGGCAGAAGGTGCAGAAAAGATAATCCTACGTATGGCTCAGCTATTCGAAGAAGGCAATGAAGCGGGTGATTTCAATATCGCAGATCCTGAATCACTATCTCGCACGCTTTATGGCTTATGGCTAGGCTCTACGCTAATGGCAGCGATGCAGCGCAACCGTTCGATTCTGAACAATGCCATGGAAGAGACATTACTTGCGATGAGTTCAAAAGATTAATCAGCTCCTACACACGAAGAGGCTCGCTTTATATAGCGAGCCTCTTTTGTTTCAGGCTTGTTCGCTTTCTACCTAGACTTATTCTTTTTCTACCTAAGCTTTTGCTTATCACGTCATTGATTCGATTATCCCATCCGCGGCGCTATGTTATTGGCTTTTAGCAAAGCATTGAGCACAGGACCGATATGTTGAAAGAATTTGAGCCACCCTCCACATAGGTAATTTAACCCGGCCTCACCATCACGACTGTTGATAATTCGGTTCTTGGGACACTCTCCATGACAAGCAAATTTAAACTCACAAGTTTGGCACTGTTTAGGTAGTGACTTTTGCTTCGCGAATCCAAACGTTTGCTGAGCGGGTGAGAATGCCAGCTTCGATAGTGGCTTATCATGAATATTGCCCAACTGAAACTCAGGAAAGACGTAATGGTCGCATGAGTACACATCGCCATTAGGTTCAACCGCTAACCCCTTTCCGCAGATCTCACTCAGCGTGCACATGGTGCTGTCTCTTCCCATCCACACACCGACGAAGTTCTCAAAGTAAGGCACAAGTACTCGACCAAAATCGCCTTCGAACCACTCGTCAAAAACCGTCGAAAGAAACTCTCCCCATTGCGTTGAACCGACACTCCAAGGCTCAACTTCACCAGAGACAGGAATTATCGCTTGTTGGTTGCTCAACCATTTATTGTTGGTATGAGCCGCACGCTTGTCCACCACAGGAATAAACTGCAACTGCTTTGAACCCACTTCGTCACGCAGAAAACGATAAACCTCTAACGGGTATTTTCCTGTCACATCGTTCACACAGGTAAGGGTTGCAAACTCAACGTTATGTTTTTTTAAATAACCGATTCCACGGATGGTTTGAGAAAAAGTGCCTTTGCCTGCGCGGTTGGTGCGGTAATGATTATGTAGATGCTCGGGGCCATCAATGCTCACACCGATGATAAAGTCATTGTTCTTGAAGAACTCGCACCAATCATCATTCAACAAGGTGCCATTGGTTTGAAGGTCATTGCTGATCTTGCTGTGGCTAGGGCAGTATTTTTTCTGTAATGCCACGACCCTTTCAAAGTACTCAATGCCGAGCAGAGTTGGTTCTCCACCATGCCAAGAAAAGATAATCTCCGGCGTATTCTGTCCCTCTATATACTGCTTGATATAGAGCTCTAGCCGCGCTTCATCCATCACATATTGAGACCCTTTAGGGTATTCAAGCAATTGCTGTTTCTCTAAGTAATAACAGTAAGTACAACTGATATTGCACACGGCACCAATGGGTTTTACCAACGCTTGAAGCTTGCTGTGCGCCTTGCCATTAAATTGCGGAACCGAACTCAGGTTTGATAGTGATAAGGTCGTCATGAAGAATTCCTCGATGTAAAAGTTATTGTATTAGCTAAAACAATTCGTAATTCCTTTACACGGTGTTCATCGGCCAACCAAGCTTGATAGCACTAGGTTGGCCGAGTGGTTTGTTTCCTCTATTTCACGTTCTCAAACGGGTTCCACGCTTCATCAACTGGCACAATGTTTTGCGCTTTTTCGTACTCTTGATACTCAGCAACCATCTCTAGGAACAAGTCTGGCATTTGGTTTCTTAAGTCATGCTGCTCAGCCGGATCCTGTTTGGTGTTGTACAGATGCCATTCACTGTCACCGCCCATGCCCGTAGAGATTCGGATGATCTTGTAATCCCCTTTGAGCAAAATGCCGCTACCAAACAACTCAAATGGAATCGCATTATCAGCATTGTGCACCTCCGCCGTTTCACCTTTAAAGTAAGGCAACAAGCTCACGCCACTCATCGGTGCTACTTCTCGACCTTGATACTCTGTTCCTGGATGTTCTACATCGGCAATTTCAAGAATGGTGGCTGCGATGTCTTTTACTTGTGACAAATCATCAGTTTGAGTACCAGGTTGCAGCGCTTGATCGCCTTCTAAGAGTGCTTTCGCAGGCTTAACGATAAACGGCACTCGAATACCGCCTTCAGCCGTGTACGCTTTATACCAAGACAAACCACCGGTTGATGCACTTGCCCACTCTGGGCCTAATGACACGCTGGAGTTGGCTTTACCTAGGTTTTCCGTCGAGTTGTCAAAGTGATGCGCCGTCCATGTGCGAATCAAATCACTGATGTTTTCACCGGTAATATCCGCAGCTTCAGGGCCGTTGTCTGCCAGATACATGATGTAAGTATTGTCGTATTCCCCAATGTCTTTTAGGTAATCGACAACCTGACCGACTTGTTGGTCTTGCATCTCCATCATGCCCATTGCCACCGCCATCTTCTTGCCATACCACTCTTGTTCTTTCTCAGACAAGGAGTCCCAAGGGCGACTTAGTGCATTACGACTTGAGATATCGGCATCTTTAGGAATAACGCCCATCTCCTTCATGCGTTCAAAGCGGTCTTCACGAATCGAATCCCAACCATGTTCGACGTAGTAATCAACTTTGTCTTGATATGCTGATTCTGGTGCTTGCAGCGGAAGGTGTATGGCAGTGAAAGGAAGATAAGCAAAGAAAGGCTTACCGTCGTCTTTCTTACCATCGATCATCTTGATGAGTTCGTTGGTGTAAACTTGGTCGGAGTACTCGCCTTTGTATTTGTCCTCAACGACTTCACCATTTCTGTAGATTGGCTCAACTTCAACGCCGGGAATGTCGCCTTTTTGAAGCGCTTCAGCGGTAGCCGCGTTTTTGGCTGGGAACATCATGTCGCGGTTAAAGTGATTCGATCCGCCCACTAAAATGCCGTAACTTTCAGAAAATCCGCGGTCATCGGGCAGGAACCCATCATCATGACCTAAATGCCATTTACCCGATAAATACGTGTTGTAGCCATTTTCTTTGAGCAGCGTAGCCACTGTTACGCCCTTCTTGGTCAGGTACCCTTCATAGCCCGGCTTACCAATCGCGCCCGGATAGACAGCATAATCAAAGGTACCTAGCCCAACCTCGTGGCTGTTCGCTCCAGTTAACATCATTGAGCGAGTGACTGATGAGGTCGGTGATGCATGAAAGTTGGTGAATTTAACCCCCTCTTCAGCAAGCGCCATCAAGTTGGGTGTTTCGACTTCTGAACCATAAGGCTGGGTATCAGCAAAGCCAACATCATCACCGACAATAACAACGATGTTCGGCTTGTCTGATTCGGCGGCAAAGGCGGCGCTACTTGCGGCGGCCATCGCGGTGAATAATAGGGATTTCTTGAATGTCTGCATAAGATGTCTCCAATAGCTGTGAATAATTTTTCTGTGATTAGCTTTTTCTGTGACTAACCTTTCTGTGGTTAACCTTTTCTGTGACTAACTTTGGTTAGAATCTGAATTAGTGCGCGGCTTGGGACATCCAATGTAATAAGTCGAGCGCAGGGTCATAATCTTGAGCTGCTGCCAGACCGATCCAGGTGACAGCGTCCGCTTGGCTAACCTGAACGCCACTTCCAGAGAAGTACATTAGGCCAAGCTGTGTTTGAGCTTCAGGGCTACCGGTACTGGCTGCGGTTTTAAACCACTCCGCCGCTTTCTCGTCATTCTGCTCAACACCATCACCGCTCAAATACCGATAAGCGAGCTCAAGTTGTGCTTCAGACTGTCCTTCATAGGCTTCATCCAACAGCTGCACGACATCTTGATGCTGTTCAGATAAAACCGTGGAGTTTTCGCTTCCAACGCTTGCCTTGGCAAAAAGTAGAACAGCCAAAGCACCAGTCAGAATCACGGTAGTTAAACGTTTATTGAACATTTATTTCCTCCTCGGGAATAAAGATCGCAACGTCCCTGTCGAGTGAATTAGGTGAAAAGTAGGAATGGCGCGATGATGCACAAGCTCGATAGCAATACGTTTTCGATCTTCATAATTTGTCCTCGATTTACAGTGAGTTTTTTAATACTTAATGAGATGACTAAATCGCTTTTTCTATAATCTGTTCAATCGTTTGTTTCGAGATTGGGTAGAACTGAAAGCAGATGTCTTTCTCAATCGCCTGAGCAATATTGCGCTTCTCTTGATCATCGAATTCCCAGCTGCTGAAACGCTTCATCGCACCAACTTGGGTTTGAAAGTTGTGTAAGAAATCCAACACTCGTTGGTAAATCATCTCGTCCGTTCCAGTGCTCTCTAGCGAGAATGCTTGAGCCAATTTAAAGGCGTTTGGCATGTAGAATTCCGGCAGGGCTTCAATCACAACAGGCATCAGTACCGTGTTAGCGTCGCCGTGCGGGATATGGCTAATCGCACCAAAGGCATGGGCACAGTTATGGATAGGGATGCCACCTAGCGATGAATAAAACGCAGAAATCGCCATCGTGCTTGCCTGAAGTAGATTTCCGCGTGCGGTTAGGTTTTCAGGCTCCTCAAGTGCCACGGGTAAGTTTTCAACAATCAGTTTTGCAGCTTGAATGCCGTAAGCATCGGTAAAGGCATTGCTCATTGGAGAAACAATGGCCTCAACAGCGTGCGTTAATGCATCCATTGCGGTTGAGCGAGTCAGGTGAGCAGGCAGCTTTGTGGTGACAGTCGGATCAAGAATCGCGATGTCAGCTTCTAAACCAGACGCCACTAAGCTTGCCTTGATGTTTTCATGCTCGTTGTAAAAAACCGCAATCGGAGAAGCTTCAGCGCCAGTACCCGCCGTTGTTGGTACGGCAATATGAGGCACTCGAATGTCTTCGTTATTTGGCCACACTTCCATAAAGCCACCGCCTGCAATCACGGTACGAATATCATCAATCTGCTTATGAAGTGCGTATTTCACGCCCTTAGAAGCATCAATCACACTGCCTCCACCGACAGACAAAATAGCGTCGGCATTTAAGCTATTAGCAAACTCAATAGCTGCGTTGATGTTGTCACAAGTCGCGTCTGGCGCAATATCGGTATACACACCAACGAGCTGAGTCGTTTGTTGATTTGCTTCTTGATTCACCGTCTGGTTTGCAAACAACGCTGAGAATTGCTCAACAAAGCCCAGAGACTCCAAACCTTTGTCAGAAAAAAGCACAACTCTTTTTGCGCCTAAGCGAGCAAACAGAGAAGGGATATTTTCGATGCCATTTTCTTGAGCGTGAACAATGGTTTTCAGTTGAAAGTTAAAGTTATTGGTAGTCATGGTGTTTACCTCGTTTATGTTTGATGACTAAACAATAACCAATACAAACCGGTCGGTCTAGAGTGTTAATGTCAAAGATATGTCAATTAAGATCATTAAGGATCATTTGTCGGAAACGAAAAAAGCCCGCAAATGCGGGCTTAGGAATATTAGATTCAACGAGTTGAACGACAGAGGTTAACGCAAGTGAGCGGGTACCTTTGTTTTGTCTCGGTTGAGATAGTAGTAGAGATAAACCAAAGAGTAGACAGTCACAAACGCATCAAGCGCAAACACACCACTCCAACCATAAAACCACTCGTAGTCATTAATGCAGACGTTGTATAAGAAGATGCCAACAAACATCGACTTCTCAAATACGCTGTAAATCATGGTCGAAGTACGCAGCGATTTGTACTTGGCCGAGAACATCAACAACACACCAATACAGCCAACCATTACACCCCAGTGCTGATAAGTACCCAACAGATACTCTTTATTTTCCATCATCGTATCGTTGTAAGAAAACAGGGTCTGCATACTCCAATCCGGTGCCAAGAAGGTGGAAAAAGCAGTGGCGGTTAAGAATCCAGTAATCATCAAATACGATCTCATGGTTCGTTCAAAAAAGCGTTCCAACATAAAATAACCTCTAAAAATAACTTCTTAATAATGAATAACGTAATGACAGAAATGGTTTACTTACCAAGCATGCTCATCACTGCTGTCTTTAATTCGTTGTCTTCTTTTGCAAACAGATGCTTAACTCGATGATCTAAGCCCGTTTCCAAAACTGTTTTAGCGTGAGAGAAGGTGATAAATCCTTCTTTACCGTGATAATTGCCCTGACCTGATTCACCTATGCCACCAAATGGCGCGTCATCAACCGCCAAGTGAAAAACACAGTCATTGATACACATTCCACCGGAATGAACTTGGTGCTTAACCTGAGACTGTAAACTCAAATCAAAGCTCATCAGATACAGCGCCAAAGGCCTCGGTTTGCTATTGATGATTTGGAACGCCTCTTCGATATTGCGATACGTAATCAGTGGTAATAGCGGGCCGAAAATCTCTTCGTTCATCACCTTGGATGACAAGCTTGGTTCAACAATCAGATGCGCCACCAGTCGTTGGCAATCCAAGTCCATCGCGTTGTCATGGCAGGATACGGTTCGCGTTCCCGCTTGTTGTTCTTCATTCAACAAACCCACGATGCGGTCGCATTGGCGAGGGTTAATTAGAGACGTCAAATTCTCGGAATAAACCCCTTCATCAAACAACAGTTGGTACTGTTTTTTGTACTCCAGAATGAAAGCTTCGAGCTTATCTTCAGGAAGTAGCACGTAATCTGGAGCAACGCATACTTGGCCGTTGTTGAGACTCTTGCCGTAAATGATTCGCTCGACAGCAATATCGATCGGCATGTCTTCTGCCACGATAACTGGCGACTTGCCACCAAGTTCAAGAGTGACCGGAGTTAGCGTGTCAGCCGCTGATTTCATCACTTGACGACCCACTTGGGTTGAACCCGTAAACAGAAGATGATCAAACGGCAACGCGGAAAACGCAGCAGCAATTTCAACCTCTCCCTCAACAAGACATACCTCGTTGGAATTGAAGATTTCATCCAATAACTGTCTTAAAACGTGATTGGTTGCTGGCGTAAATTCACTCATCTTGATCATGGCGCGATTGCCCGCGGCCAAGGCTGAAATAAGCGGGCCGACGGACAACATGATAGGGAAATTCCATGGGGTAATGATCCCCACAACACCTTTAGGCTGATAAACCACTTCAACACGCGAAGTTGAAAGCAAAGGTCCTGAGTGGCGAATGGAAGATGTCGACCAATGCGGCAAACACTCGATGGTGTGATCGATATTGCCTAAACAAGGGAGTATGTCGGCCATCAAGGTGTCTTGTCGACTGCGGTGACCATAGTCCTCACAGACCGCTGTACACAAACGGTCTGTGTAATCGATAAGAGCAGATTTCAGCGCAAGTAACTGTTCTATTCTCACCGGCACAGTGGGCATCGGATCATCTGCAAAAGCTTCCTGCATATTCTTCAACGTCGCTGTCATTTGTGTAGCCGTCAATTCATGTTTCATACATCACCTCATGGTTAAGAGAGGCACACAATAATACAAAACAAACCGGTCGGTCTAGGGTTATTTTGTCAGAGAATAGTAAATACTGTTTGAAAAGAGTGGCTAGATATTGAATAAGTGAGAAGTAGTAAACTTGAAAAAGCGGGAAGCTGAAAAGAATAAAAAGAAGACCAATCAGGCTGATAGAGTCAAAGAAACATAAAAAATCCGAGTGTTAAAATAACACTCGGATTTTGCCCCCCTTGGAGCATCACTCAATCCATCATTTTTTCTTAAGTGATCGGCATTAAGTCTTAATCTTCGGTTTTTGTATTCATAAGTTGCGCCAACAACACTAACGAATAACGTGTGATTAGACGAAGACCACTAACGAACAAGAACCATTAAGCGTGTCCATTTGGCGTCTTGCTTCAACTTGTTAGACAGCCAGTAATCAATACTAAACGCTCCTGCGCCCAGTACCGCTAGCGCCAGATACCCACCAGCAACAGAGACATTTTTGTAGAAGTGAATCATTTGACCCGACGAACTTGGATCGAAGTGAAACATAACGCCAGAAACCAATGAGAAAAACGCAATCGAGAACGCAGTCAAGCGAGTCATAAATCCAGCTAGAACCGCAAGTCCGCCACCGAGTTCAAGCAAGATAACCAAATTGAAGCCACAAAAAAACCGAAGCTCATCACTTCGGTTTTCAAATCAAATTACACTCGTTCAGTTCACTAAATTCAGCAAATCGATTCAGCCAGTGATTACTCGTAAGCACTCAACCACGTTTTTAAAAGTTGGTTGGTGTTTTTCTTCTGGCTAGCCGATAAAGACTTAACCAGCTTTTTCTGCATCTCGACGTGCTCAGTCATCATCTCATCAATCAGAACTAGGCCATCTTTGGTCAGTTTAACGCTGACGCTTCGTCGGTCTTCTTTACTGTGCTCTCTGCTTATTAACCCTTTGGCTTCCAGTTTATCAAGACGATTGGTCATCGCTCCTGATGTTAGCATCATTGAGCCAATCAGCTCTGAGGGAGTCAGTCGGTATGGCTTTCCAGAGCGTCGCAAGGTCGCCAATACATCAAACTCGCCCAATTTCATGTCGTATTTTTTATGAAGATCGGCAACTTGCGTTTCCATATACTTGGCAATACGCATGATTCGGCCCATCATAGCCATAGGCTCAGTTTCTAATTCGGGCTTTTCCTTTGCCCATTGCTCTACAACGCGGTCGATAGCATCCATTTGCAATCTAGCTCCGTTATTAGTCTGATTACTTCAAACTAGTTTAACATAAAGATACTTTACAACCACTAGTTCTCAGTATACAGTTCACACAATAGTTATCTTAACATAAAGATATTTTAGATGAACATATTATTAGCAATGATTCCCGCATTCTTTTGGGGAACAACTTATGCAGTGACGCAATTTACGCTACAGGAGTGGCCACCATTATTATTAGGTGCTTTGCGTGCATTACCTGCTGGTTTGTTATTGCTAGCGGTAAAGCCGACACTACCGAAAAAAGGCGAGTGGCAGATCATTTTCACTCTAGGCCTTATCAACATCGCAACCTTCTTTGGTTTGATCTTCGTGATGGCATTAACCCTGCCTTCTGCGATTTCGGGCGTGGGTATGATCTCTGTTCCTGTGTTCGCAATGATCTTCCATTGGGTAGTGAAAAAGCAGCGCCCGCATTTAATCCAAGCCCTTTCTGGTATTGGCTTAATCACCTTGGCGTGGATTCTATTCAACCCAAGCCAAATCGCACTAAACCCTATCGGTTTGGGTGCCATGTTTGCCGCGATCATGTGTATCGTTATCGGTAGCAGCATTACCAAATCACTGGGTAATCGTATGCACTGGTGGAAGGTACTCACATGGCAACTCATTCTTGGCGGTACAATTTTGTCTGTCGCTTCTGGCGTTCATGCGTTCATCGACCCGCAGCCTTATGTGAATGCGGTGACTCATTTCGACACTCGTAATGCGATGGGATTAGTTTGGGTTATTGGGCTAAACACGGCTCTTGGATACGGCATGTATGTATGGTTGCTGCAACGTATGTCTGTGGTTGACTTCACCTTCGGTGGCATCGCTAACCCAGTAGCAGGTATCGTTACAGGTATGGTGTTGATGGGCGAATCCTTCACTGCGGTGCAATACTCGCTGATGACAGGCATGATCGTGATGTCTCTACTGCCGCAACTTATTCTGGCAGTAAGACAGTCCAAACAAGTTAAGCCTGTTACGCAGTAGAAGATTTAGATTGTTACTTATAAACCCGCCAAGTGCGGGTTTTTGTTGTTGTCATCATTTATATGATCAATAGCTTTCTAAGCTCTCACTTAAGATCTGCTCAATCCGTTTCACTATCGGGTGCTGATAGCAAGCACGGTGATACTGAATACCAACATCAAAGGTCACCGCTTCGCCATTGAATAAAACAGGCCGTTTACAGAGCCCACTTGGGATAGAAGGCAAATCCATATCAAAACCAACGTAGACATACTGGCTGACTTGAACGCATTCCAACGCGGAGGAGACCGATGCAACGGTCAGCTTTTGTTGCAATACCAAGCCTGTGCGTTTTTTCAAACGCTCGTAATAAGAGTTCGCATCCAATGAGCCCATCGAAACCCGTACCGTATCAAAGCTCTCTAACTGGTTGAGGTTGATGACTTCATTTTGGGTTAGAGGGTGTGTATCGGCCACATAAGCAAACAATTCTAACGACCCCACTTTACGCTCTACAATGCGATCATTGAGTTCATTCGGATAACCCGACACACCAATCGCCAAGGTGCCCGCCTTCGGAAACTCAACCCCATCTAGCGACCAATCCATCATCGATATTTTGGGCTTCAATTCTTCACTTGTTAACCCTTTCAATAAGGGAACCGTAAACAGTGTGCTCAACGGGTTGGCGGCGTGAAAAACGTATTCAATATTCGAATCGGTACCAATAAACGACTGCGATATTTGCTGCGCTTGCTCTAGCTTTTCTAAAGGCTCTTTAACCACCAGCATCAATTGAGTGGTAAACAAGGTCGGCGTATAAACATCTTTGGTTGCAATGAATAACTCATTAGCAAACAAGTCTCGACAATCCGAAAGATGACGATTAAACGTTGCTCGGCTGATATCCAAAATATGGCAAACCTTCGCTTGAGACTGTTGCTCATAAAGCAGATCCAAAAATCGATACAAATTTAAGTCGATTGTGTTTTTCAAATACCCTACCTCATTTCCATGCTTTGCCGTTCTTAGTTCAGTATGAACGTGAACCAAATAAACCTTCAACACTCTATGTTATAACTTTGCTGCCAGTAGCGTTTTTTACAGACGTTATCTAAATACCACTGTCCACAAGACTCCAAAGTCGAGCAAATCTGTCAATTATCTTACGTTGCGGAATCATACATCCTCTCGTCAAAATTAGACCTTACAAAGAATAATAACTTTAACTTATTCTCTTTTTGTGAAAATAATTTACCCAAAAGGATTACATTAGAGATTTTATTTCTCCATCTCATTTCAATTAGAGACAAAAAGACAAAATTTTTCTCCGGAGACCTACTTATACTGTGCCACGTCATTAAGGCGCTACAAGCCTATGATTTAAAATAATTATTAATGAGTAGTCACCATGAATTCGAAGTCGCTAACTATCTTGCTTTTTGTCTCTGTTTGCTTAATTTGGGGAACCACTTGGTTCGCTATGGAAGTGGCATTGCATTCTATCCCACCTATTTTTGCCACTGCATTACGCTTTTTGCTGGCCGCACCGTTGCTTGCGGTATTGGCGAAAGTGTTCAACCAACCTCTGCTTTTTCCTAAGGGTAAACGTCAATGGCTACTGATTGTGGCACTGATGTATTTTGCTATTCCGTTCACTTTAATGATCTATGGTGAGCAATACATCTCTTCTGGTTTGGCGTCGATCATCTTCGCCAACATGCCAGTTGCAGTGATGCTGATGTCGGGTTTGTTCCTTGGCCTACGCTTAGCTAAGCATCAGATATTCGGTCTGATTACTGCTGTTGTGAGCCTGTGTTTAATCCTTGGTAACGAAATGCAGATGGGTGGCGACGATTACCTTATCGGCACGGTTTGCTTAGGCCTTGCGGTTGCGATTCACGCGGTGATGTACGTGTTGGTACAAAAGCACTGTAAAGGTATTGAAGTACTGACCTACAACGCTGTTCCGAACTTAATTGCTTCTCTATTCTTGTTCGCAGTTTCGGCAGCAGGCGAAAACGTGAATGTTGAGTCTTTCACTTGGGATTCAATCTCAGCGGTCGTGTACCTAGGTTTTGTAGCGAGTGTCGGCGGCATTGTGGCTTACTTCAAATTAGGTCAGGTTTCGACTCCGTTCCAAGCATCTATCTGTTTCCTTATCTTCCCAGTGGTAGCGCTGCTGATCTCTTGCTACATCAATGGTGAAGTTCTGTCTGAACAGTCACTGGTTATGATGATTCCCCTGCTTTGTGGCATCTTGCTAACCAAGGCACCTAAGGGCATCTTCAAGCTACGTGCAGAATTGGAAACGGTAAGTAACTGATCCGACTGAAACCTGTTTAAGGGATTAGATATACCTATCCCCCACATACAAAAAAAGCTCCAATATCACTATTGGAGCTTTCTATTTATCTCGTCAGGGTTATACCTATTTAACGCCAGCTAAACACTCGCACTTCGTTGCCCTCTTCAGGCTTCTTTGGAATGTTTAAAGATAGCGCCAAAGAAACCGCCGCCATCGCCGCACCAATATAGAAAACCGTTGCAGGAGAGGATAACCAAATCACACCAAACGCGACTGGAATAACAACCGCCGCGATATGGTTGATGGTGAAAGAGACACCTGCGGTTGATGCCATGTCTGCTGGATCTGCAATCTTTTGGAAGTAGGTTTTAATCGCTAACGCCAACGCAAAGAACAGATGATCGACCACGTAAAGTGCCGCCGCCCACTCAGCGCTTTGCACCAAGCCATAGCCAACAAACACACCGATCAAACCAACATATTCAAAGATCAACGCCTTGCGCTCACCCACCACACCGATGAATCGTCCTATGCGCTTCGCGAACAAGAAGTTAAACAGGTAATTCACTAAGAACAGCAACGTGACATCGGCAGCGGAGTAACCGAATTTCTCCACCATCAAGAAGCCCGCAAACACGGTGAAGATCTGTCTTCTCGCACCACTCATAAACGTCAGTGCGTAGTAGAGCCAGTAACGCTTCCTTAGCACCAATTTCTTATTCTGTTGGGTCTTGGTTTAAAACTCAGGGAAACCAAAGGTCATGACCAACACCAGAATAAAACCGATGCCTCCGGTAATGCCATATACCCAAGCAAAATCGAGTTTTAGCTGTTCTAGCATCACCCAAATAGAGCCATAGGTGAGTAGAGACGCAAGCGCCCCCACCGAGATCATTTTACCTAGCATCTCTGGCGCTTCTTCTTTGCTTAGCCATTGCAGTGACAAAGATTGCTTCAGCGTTTCAAAATAGTGGAAACCCGTCGACATCAAAATGGTGGTAAGCAAAAGGCCTGTCAGTGAAGGGAATAAACCGGTAATCGCCGTGCCCACGGTCAGCATCGCTAGCGATATCAACATGAAGCGTTGCTCACGTATGAAGGCTAAAACAAACACTACAGTAAACGCTAAGAAGCCAGGTATCTCACGAACACTTTGCAGCAAGCCTATATCGGCACCGTCAAAGTTCGCTTTCTCAATCACGAAATTATTAAGCAGAGCCATCCAGCTCGAAAACGCGATAGGTACAACAATCGAAATCAGTAATAAAAAGTTTTGCGGTGTTTTCCAGCTCGCGGTTCTATCGAACATTGACGGACTCCTGTTCGTCTAATTGAGTGAGCACTCGTAAGGTCAATTGCTCAGTATACGGGTTAATCTTCCAGTGCTCTGGGCTCCAACCTTTTACGAAACGTTGGAAATCAGCCCACGCCACGTAAAACATAGGTCGCCATGCAGCTTCTACCTCATCGAACGAAAGCTGTGGTTGATAGTGTGGCAATGCTTCTTTTAAGTGTTGGAAATAAGTGTCTAACACCTGTGATTCAAACGCTGCGCAATCTCGCGGCCTAATCGCGCTGCTCATGAACAAGGCGACGTCTTTCATCGCACACCCATTTCCAACATATTGAAAATCGACGGCAGCGGCGTTTTCGCTCTCTAGATCAAAGCAGAAATTGGCTAGCTTAGCATCGCCATGCACCAAGGTTGGATACCGGCACTCTCTGAGTAATCGATCGATGTTTTGTGCTTGATTCTTCAGTGGGACATCAGCCAAAGCATTCAGCTCATCGGGGCGAGTGTCTAGGTGCCAGTATGTACCGACTTGCCACAATGATGCTGACTGCTCTTTGTCGATATGAATGTACTTCGCATGAAAGTTTGCAAGCCATTTTAGGCAAGCATTACGCTGTTTAACCTCAACGGATGTATAGCTAGGTTGAGTACCTTTGACAACAGATTCATCAGAAACAGCAAGCAGATCGAACTGAGAAGTTAACGGGAAGCCGATATCCGCTAGGTCTCGCATCACGATAAGCCACTCGCTCTCTGCTCGCTCACAGTGCAGCCCAACAGGAACAGGGCAACGCTCGTCCCATTGTTGAGTGAAGGACTGATACCATGCCGTTTCCACTTGGTAAGAGTGGACTTTGCGCTGATGAGAGAGCTTGGTGTTCCAGCCTTTGGGGTGTTCAGTTTTATCTGGCAACGCGACATGTTTAACAATGACGCTGTTCATCGAAGCACTATTATCTTTAGCAAAGGCCAAGCGAACTAACTCACCGTAGCCGCCCCATAAGCGCTGAATAACTTGAACATCAAACCCTTGCAGACACCCGAGTAAAGTCGCTATTTTTTTATAAAGCTCAGGTTGATTTTGACTTGAACTCGCTTGTGGTTGAGCAAAGTTGTTTGAGGGTATTGGTTGAGACATATAACTCGTTACTATGCTTTATCGGATAGAAGATGTGACCACTGTTTTTGCCTGTTCATGTAGTGCAACACGTAGCTACATACTGGTATAATTTTGAAGCCCGCCTGTTCAATTTCAGGTAATACCGACTCCATCATCACCTTGCCAAAGCCTTTGCCTTGCAGTTCATCAGGAATACGAGTCGAGGTGATGTGCAATACATCGCCATCCTTCTGATACTTAACAACCGCGAATTGATTCGGTTCTAGCTCAACTGTGATCTGGTTCTCTTCTTGAACCCATTTTACTGCCTTCATTCTCAACTCCTGCAAATAATTGATACGACAAACAATTAAAGTTTGAAGTATGAGTTCCTTGTAATAGACTAACGCAAGTGCATATAAATAAAACTAAGTACTTACAAACAAAGCAAATATTTTTAGAGCGCGCGAATTTACATAAAATCAGCGACAAGCAAAAGCACTCTATAAATCATGCAAAGTACGCCTACTAAATCTAGCACGTAATAACCCCTTGTTAGCAAGTTATCGATATATCTAACGGACGCATGTTGGCGCATGGAGAACAAATAATGAACGCACCACTGAAGAAGCCTTTGGAGCATAATCAGGCACTTCAAGATCCTCGTAACCGCACCATTTCTACGATAAACAGTACCGATGCGCTGGCCATGATTGAGCACGGCAGTGAGCTGACGTTGAACGTCTCGACTCCTGTTGGCACTAAGTTTCTTGCCACCACCAAATTTATCGGGACTCACAGTGACAACTGCATTGTGATTGAGGTGCCGGAAGTATCGAGCGATGATCTACGCTTTTTCTTCCAAGAAGGTTTTTGGATGACGGCTCGCGCTTACTCGTTAAGAGGTGAAGGCGCACTGATCCACTTTAGATGCCAGATTCATCATACCATCGGCGAACCCTTCCCTATCATCGTGCTTTCAACACCAAGTACGATGCAAGTGACTCAGCTGCGTAAAGAGACACGCTATGAAGTGAACCTAAGCTCTCGAGTTATCTTTGATGATCAACGCATGAACTGTGAGATTAGAGACCTATCGAAAAGTGGCTGTCGCTTTGTGACCTCACCAACCGCTCGTTCAATTCAGGTTGCCGATAGAGTGTCTATCGAAATCACCCCTGAGAACTACAACGGCCCGTTGATTCCACCACTACGGGGAATTGTGTGTAATCTTCAGAAATCTACGCACTACGCGCGCTATGGTGTCGAATTTGATGATATCGGACGTGCCAACGCTAAGAACTTATTGGGTAAGCTCAAGTTCGATGGCACCAAGCTTCGTTTACGTAATGCTTAAGCGCTAGAGATTGTAAGAATCAAAAAAAGCAGCCATCGATAATATCGATGGCTGTTTCGTTTACGGTTACTTGGCTGTTTTACGTTAAGCGATAAGCTATTTACGCAGCGCGTTAAGTTTAGCCTGAGCGATACCAAAGATAGTATCGATTGGGTAGCTACCCTCATCACTCGGTTCACCAGCGGCTTTACCCGTGAACAGCTCAATCGCTTCGGTCACATGGTCAATTGCCCAGATGTTGAACTCGCCCTTTTCAACCGCTTTAACGATATCGCTACGTAGCATCAGGTTATGAACATTCGAACGTGGGATGATCACCCCTTGTTCATTTGAACGACCTTTGATTTCACAAACATCAAAGAAACCTTCAATTTTCTCGTTCGCGCCACCAATAGGTTGAGATTCACCGAATTGGTTCATCGATCCAGTAATAGCAATGTCTTGACGGTTTGGCTGTTTAGAAAACGCTGACACCACCGCACAAAACTCAGCCATACTCGCACTGTCACCATCCACGCCACCATACGATTGCTCGAAGGTGATGTTGGTAGTGAGCGGCACTTTGGCGGTCTTACCAAACACCGAAGAAAGGTAAGCCGACAAGATCATCACGCCTTTGGAGTGAATACTGCCACCCAAGTCTACATTTCTTTCAATATCAATCACTTCACCATCACCATAAGCGGTGGTTGCGGTGATTCGGTTCGGTGCACCAAACATATGATCCGTCGTGCTGAGTACAGAAAGCGCATTCACTTGACCAACCGCCTGTCCATCCACATGGATCAGCGTTGTGCCATTAGTGAAGGTTTCCATCACGCTGTCTTGCAATCGTCCGACACGCATCTGTTGGTTAGAGAGCGCTTGGTCTACGTGCGTTGCGCGAATCAGGTTCGATTTTGATCCTCTCGCCACGTAGTTTGACTCACGAAGTAGGTTAGCAATATGCGCCGAGTGCAGAGACAACTTACCTTGGTCACCCGCCTGACGAGAACTGTGCTCAATGATGCGCGCAATCGCTTTGCGGTCACAATGCAGCATGTTGTTGTCGTGCACGATGCTCGAAATGAAGCGCGCATAATGCATTTCAGAATCGGGAGTACGCTTCATCTCATCTTCAAAATCGGCCGTCACACGGAAAAGTTCACCAAACTCCGCATCGTAATGTTGCAGTAGTTGGTAGGTTCGATAATCACCAAACAAGATGATCTTGACGTCTAGCGGGATAGGTTCAGGATCAAGCGAGACTGCCCCCGTTAAGGTCACCTCTTTTTCAAGTGAAGTGAAGCTTAATTGACGTGAGCGTAGCGCTCGTTTCAAGCCTTCCCAAACGTAAGGCTGTTCAAGAACTTTCACCGCATCCATCAGCAATACGCCACCGTTCGCTCGGTGTAAGCTGCCTGCGCGAATCAGTGAGAAATCGGTAAATACCGTGCCTTTGAACGTCGCCGTTTCTACATAGCCAAACAGAGAGTGGTAATTCGGATTCTCTTCAACCACGATTGGCAAAGTGTCCTCCTTTTGACTCACTATTACGTTTACATTGTATCGACGAGGCATTTTCTTATCCAAAGAGGCCGTAGCAATTTCGGCTTGCTCAGTACTCTCTTCTAAGAAAATATCGGCGTTATCGACGATGTCTTTACGCAACGCCGTGAGGTACTTTTTAATCTCTGGGTATTGGCTGTAATCCTGCTTCAACTGCTTGATAAAGTGAGTAATAACATCTCGTGCTGTGTCATCATTCAGCTTTTGAATTTTCTCAGTGTAGGTCTCTTCCAGCTCAGTCAGCTCACGAGAAATGGTGCGCAGACCAACTTCCAATGCATCAATGGTTTTGTCGAACTGGTCTTGTTCTTCTTCTGAAAGCAGATCGAAGCTCTCTTCGGTATGAAGCTCATCGCCATTCATCGCCACAAACTGGTAATCACCCTGAGTGGTGATAGTCAGGTTAATGCCTTTCTCTTTCGCTTCTCGACTGATGTTTTCTAGCGCGGCTTGCTGCTTGGCCGCCAACTGATTTTTCAGCCTATCAGCACGGCTAAAGTACATCTCGTTATCAAACGCAAGAGGCATACCTTTCAGCAATTTACGCATCAGCTTTTCAATATCTTGCTTTAAGCTGCTGCCGACACCTCTTGGTAACTTGAGTACCTTAGGTGTACGAATATCTTCAAAATTAGCGATATAACACCAATCAAAAAGCTCCTGAACTTCTTGAGGGTGTCGGTTTAAATAGCGCAAGATCATGGTGCGTTTACCCAGACCATTTCGCCCTATCGCATAAATGTTGTAACCCTTTTCCTTGATTGACATCGCGAACTCAACGGCCTTTTGAGCACGTTCTTGTCCGACGATCTCGTCAATTGGAGCCAGTTCTTTGGTCGACTTGCATGGTAACTTATCGAGTTCTGCTACCTGATACAGCTGTTCTGTATTGAGTCTTTGAATCGCCATCGCCGCCTCCTTAGTCCTTCATTACTTGGGTGTAGATAAAATCAGTGTAGATGTAATTTCCTATAAATTTAGTGACTTACGCTGCACAGCTGTTCAACTGAATAAATAACATACAATTTAGCGCATTTTTACGAATATCGAGGGTTTTAATTCACCAACTTAACATGTGAATGATTTTAATTTGCAATTGATAATAAATATCATTAACATTTTAAGATATTGTAAATTGAGGATGTGGACATGGAAATTGAACGATGCTGGATGCACTACCTAAAAGCTGAACAGTTAATGGAGCAAGGTCACTGGCCAGAAGCACAACGCCTTTACGGTGATGTTCTCAATTCTCTTCCACATCACATCCAAGATGCGGCATACCAAAGCGATATTAAACCCTGCCAGTTTGCTTGCCTACTTGCAGGTTTAAGAGACGCAAGCGTTGCTCAATCTGAGATTCTCAACCGTTTAGGACAGCATCAACAAGCCTTTGATACCTTGAATCAGTCTTATGCACTGATGCAATTTATCTCGCTTGAAAGCACCGAGCTGATTCAACGCACCTATGGGCTATTAGAAAAACAGAGTGAAGACCTTCTCAATCACCTGATTGCTTTTTGCAGTGCTCAGCGCAGTTCGCATTGGATGCTCGAACTAGAACAAATTCAACGTGCTCATCACCATTTTGGGCAACTAAAAACAACGTCAGAAGTTCAATCTTCACCTAATGTCTTAAATTGATAAGGATATATCATGTCGGACCGGGCCATTCTTAAAGTTAATAACCTCTCCGTAAGTTTCAAAACCAATGATGGAATCAGTGATGCGGTAAAAAAGGTTAACTTTACCCTTAACTCAAGCGAAACCTTGGCCATTGTTGGTGAATCAGGTTCAGGTAAATCTGTCTCTTCAAACGCGCTGATGCGTTTGCTGCCTGATAACGCGATGATCGATGAACAATCAGACATCGAGTTTGAAGGTCAATCGATTCTTGGCAAGACTGAGCGAGAAATGCAGTCGATTCGTGGCGATAGAATCGGCATGATCTTTCAGGAGCCAATGACCTCTTTGAATCCATACCTGCGTGTCGGTACTCAAGTGGCGGAAGCCATCATGTGTCACCGTAAGGTATCGAAGTCAAAGGCCAAACAGCGCGTACTTGAGCTGTTTGAGCTTGTTCATCTGCCAATGCCAGAGCAAGCCTACACTAAGTATCCTCACGAGTTTTCTGGTGGTCAGCTGCAACGCATCATGATCGCAATGGCCTTGATTAATGAGCCCGATATTTTGATTGCCGACGAACCGACTACGGCATTAGATGTTACGGTTCAGGCGGAAGTGCTCTCTTTGATTAAAGAGATTCAAAGCAAGATGGGCATGGCGATTCTGTTCATCACCCACGATTTAGGTGTGGTGAAACACTTTGCTGACCGCGTGCTGGTGATGTGTAAAGGTGAATTGGTCGAAGAAGGGCTTACTCAAGAGCTATTCGATAGCCCTAAACACGATTACACACGTATGCTAATCAACTCAATTCCGAAAGGCGCGAAAGTTCCTGTTGAGGCATCCGCACCTGAACTGCTTTGTGCAGAAGATATTCGCGTGAAGTTCTTGATCAAATCTCACTTTATCCAAAGTAAGAACCAGTACTTCGAAGCGGTTAAAGGCATTTCGTTGAAACTGAAACAAGGTGAGACTTTAGGTATTGTGGGAGAGTCTGGTTCAGGAAAATCAACCCTTGGACGCGCATTGATCGGCTTACTACCAAGTAGTGGGCGTATTGTCTACAAAGGCCAAGACGTCAGCTTATTAACCGACAAAGAACGCCATAAACTCAAGAAAGATGTACAAATGGTGTTCCAAGACCCTTATGGTTCTTTGTCACCACGTATGACAGTTGGGGAGATCATCACCGAAGGCTTAACTGTGCATCAACCTCAACTCTCTACGAAAGAACGATTGGAACGAGCACGCAAAGCGCTGATTGAAGTACGTCTAGAACCAAATTCAATTAACCGCTACCCGCATGAGTTCTCTGGCGGACAAAGACAACGTATCGCGATTGCTCGCGCACTGATTCTTGAACCTTCTTTTATCTTGCTGGATGAACCAACCTCAGCGCTCGATCGCTCAGTGCAACTGACCGTGATTGATCTGCTGAAAGATATCCAAGCCAAGCACAACATCGGCTTCCTTTTCATCAGCCACGACCTTTCGGTAGTGAAAGCACTTTCTGATCGTGTATTAGTGATGCAGAAGGGTGAAGTGATGGAAGAAGGCGCGGCAGAAGAGATTTTCAATGCGCCGAAAAACGACTACACCAAGAAACTCATTGCAGCGTCATTCGACTTAGAAAATAAATCGGAAAAAAATGCCGCCTAGAGGGAACTAATCAAGATTAACAGCGTCTTATAAGTACATTCTGAATATGTATCGCTACTCAAAATAGTTGGAGTTGCAGCTAGGCAACAAATAAGTTCAGCCCTATGAGCATAGGTGTTCTATGTGATTAGGGTGAACTTAGGCAGTTAACAACGCTGCGGCTTCAAGTATGAAGAGTAGAATGGATTGAAATCTAGAGTGGATATAGCAAAACTGGTTTGGCCGCCAAAAGAAAAATGTCGCATGGATGCGACATTTTTCGTTTCTGGAAGATAATAATTGTCAGTCTCTCGACGAAAAGGTTTGGGCTTAGCGATACAGAGACTTGGTTGACTCTCTGACGATTAAATCAATCGGGGGTAATCGCGCTTCATGCCTCTCGCCTGACAGCAAGTTCAAAATCGACTGCGCACACACCTCTCCAATCTCTTCAATCGGCTGTCTCAAGGTCGTTAATGCTGGTGTGAAATACTTCGACGTTGGCAAGTCATCAAAGCCAATCACCGACACATCTTCTGGTACTTTGTAGCCGTGATCATGCAACGCTTTAATCGCGCCGTAAGCCGTTTGGTCATTGGCCGCGAACAGGGCAGAAAAGTGAATCTTAGATTCAATCAACTCAACAGTTTTCTCATAGCCAGATTCGCTACTGAAATCCCCTTGCTTGACGAGCTTTGGCATCACCTTAATGCCCGCTTCTTGAAGCGCCTTCTTATAGCCTTCAAAACGGTTACCTGCATCTGGCTGGCTTGAAAGCCCTTTGATATGAGCGATGTTGACATGTCCCTGTTGTAGTAAGTGCAAGGTCGCCATGTAACCGCCCAGCACATTATCGATATTGATGGAACGAACGTTGTCTTCAGCAAAATCATAACCGACCGCGACAATCGGGATGTCTTGCGCGTACTTGGCAATATCCTCTTTGGTGATGCTGCCTGTCACGATGATCATGCCATCGACATTGCTCTTAGCCAGATACTCTAAGGCGTGTATCTCAAGCTTTTTTTGCCAGTGTCCGGTTGCTATCACTAACGAATAACCTTGAGCTATCAGAGTTTTCTCCATGTCGTTGAGGATGCGACTGGTATAAGGGCTGTCAGGATGTTGTACCAATACGCCTATCGTGAGTGAACGGCGATTGATGTTCTCCTGCATTTGAAAATTGGGCTTGTAGCCAGTGTCTTTGATGGCCTGCTCGATGTTCTGGCTTTTATCATCCGACACATAAGTGGTTCGATTAAGAAAACGAGAAACCGTGCTTGGGGAAACGCCGGCGAGCCTCGCTACATCGTATACGGTGGTTTTTTTAGTTTTAGTGCGCATCTCGATACCCTAATCCAGTGACATTTGGGGAGCCCTAGAGCTCCCCATCCATTTCAACCTGCATACCACTGCTTTCGTTGAAATTCGTGTCATTAAGTTAATACATGTAGGCGAAGATCATCCCCGGTCTGAAGTAACGACCAGCGGTATATTTCAACCCTGTGCTCAGAAGCCATTTATGAAGAACCACGGCTTGCTCTGCAGAAATTTCGCCTTGCAGCATACTAACAAATTTATCACTGTCTTTAGTCAGCTCAGGATTAACTCGTCCGTCAGACAGCACACACTTTTGCAATTTAAGTGCAGTAAGCCACTTTTTCGCATCATTTTGTGACAAACTAAAAGACTCTGAAAGATCTTTCTCATCAAATGAGACTGAACAATTGAACCCTTCAGGTGCGGCAAATGGAATTTTTGAATAGTCATACAGCGCGGTATACACGGTATCCATCAATGTTTCTGCTTGCTGCGATTTCCCCGCTAAACTCAACGCTGTTGCGACACTAAATTGCACACCAATCCACACGTCTTGTGCCTGAAAAGCCTCATGTGGTGAACCGTCTGCCAATGTCATATTCGCCACCCCAAGCTTAGGGCTGTTGATCTCAAAGTTATGTTTATAAACATAGTCCAATGCGCGTTGAATATGCTCTTGCGGGAAAATACCCTCTAAGCCAATCAGTTTGAGATAGCTATCGGCAAGCAGCGCATCACCAAAGCTATTGTCTGAATCTGGTACTAATTCTAGATATTCTTGCGTAAAGGCTTGAGGCGCAGTCTCACTCAGTAAGCGTTTCTTAGAGACTCTTTGAGATACCTTGCTGATGTTAATGGAGATGTCGGTCTCATTGAGATAGGCATTGAGCGTATTCTTGTCAGTAATCGAATCGCCCGTCAAAGTCAGGCCTAAGGTTTCCAGAGCTTGATAACCTTCGCCCGTTAGATGCTTGGCTTGAACTGGCGTCACGAAAAAGTGGTAGTAGCCTTCTTTCTCATCCCACAAGCTTTGTTCGACCGTCGCTAATGCCTTTTTAGAACGTGTTAGATAACCCGCACCTAGATCGTTTTCACCCATCAATTGTGCAAGTTCACTCGCGGCTTGAAGACCAGCAACCCACAAGCTAGCGCAGTAAATTGAGATGCCGTGAGAAGCGAGGTTATCGAAAGTGTCGTCTGTGCCTCGGGTTAGCGGTAAATCATCGCCCTCAGCAATCAAGTTCGATAAGAAATCGATGCTCTCAGTCACAGCCTGCCAGCACTCTTTAACCACAGAAATATCTTGTGTGTTTTGGTAGTGGCGGTACACCATCAGAATGTATTTCGGTGCTAAGTCCTTCCACTCTTTAACATTGTGCCAGCTATACGCGTCAGGCTGGATGTCGAACGGGCTACCTAAATCGTGAATAACCGCACCTCGAATTGCGCGCACACCTTGGTACTTCTCATCAATCAATTCAGCATTCGGTGTCGCTTCGTATTCCCAGTATCGACGCTGAGTGAAGTCTTCAGCCAAAATCGCTTTTGAGAACTCTTTCATGACGCAGCCATCAAGCTCCGGCAGCAAATAAAGCAGTGAAAACGAGCCGTAGAAGTACACATCCAGAGAGTTAAAGAATGGGTAATCAACACACTCTTTCACTAGGAACTTATCTTCTTTATCCCACACTGTAGATTCGGCTAAGAACGACAATGAATTCATCGCCGTCGTCGCATAGCGAAGTGCCGATTCAGGCTTTGAAATCTTGCTTTGAGCCTGTTCTAGGAAAGCCGTTTGTTGCTTCACGATCTGCTGTTCAATGCTCTCAAGCTTTGGCAGAACATCCTCTAACATGGGTAAGGCAGGCTTTGCTTGCGGGTAGAATTGCGTGTAAGCCTTGTCTGAGTGCCAACCATTGAGCATAACTTTACTATGTGCCATCACCTGTGCGAAACGCAGGTCAACGGATTTGCCCGGCTCAAGTTCAACCTGAACCACAACCAATGCGCTCAGTGCTTCGCGCCCAGTGTAAATGCCAGTTTGGAATTCGGCATTAGTACGGCCAGTTTTCAATGCGAACTCTGTTTGCTGGGTCACTTTCGAAGTATAAAGCGTCGGCTTAACAGACACCGACACCTTGCCAGATTTCGTCAAACGGTTTTCTGCTTGGACACCAAACACCACCTCACCCTCAATGTCACTTTGATACGGAGACTGGCTAGTGAGCTGAACACCTCTAAAACTGTGGCTTTCACCGTTTACCTTCACCGCTTGATGCTGCTGAGCTATCGGGTTTTGAGATAAGGTACATGCCGAATCTTGGATTCCATCGCGACCTTTTCGGTAAGTTGAACCAATCAGATTTTGCAAAGGTTGAGCAAGCGTAATCACGCGAGTTTGCTGTGATTCGTTGGTGAGTTGGAAGTGATTCCAGTGCATCGGTAAAGAGCAGAGGCGTTTATCGTCTTTAACGATCGGTGAAACAACCTTTCGCTTGATATTAATACCGTCAAAACTATTATATTGATATTCAGCTAATGGATATAAAGCCTTATATTCTATATCGCTACCATTAACACTTTCTATATCATTATTATTTCCCGCAGTTAGTGATAGCTGTCTCGTTGTATCATTTATTAATAAACCATTAAAGAAATCTAAGGCTACATATAATTGACAATCAATCGACGATGAATCCGATTCAATTAATAATTGAGTCTTATTAGAAAATTCAACATTCCACTTTATAAAGCTCTCTCTGTTTTCTTTATAGAAGTTACCGTTTTCTATTGCGGCACGAATGAGATTAATCGCATTCGAATTATTTTCTGTATCTATTTTCTTGCCATCGAATAATGCCGGGTAGAAATTCAGGTGAACACTAAGCTCTTGTTCGTTAAGAACCTGAAGGCTATCAATGGTCGGCACATCCATAACTGAAGCATAAAAATCATTAAAATTAATAACTTGTTCTGAACAATCAACAAATACACCGGGAATGAAACTGAAGTTCGGTGTGTTGCCGTTTGGCGTCAGTGTAAATGTATTGCCAATACCGCCCACAGCCATACCGGTATTTTCTGGTGTTGTAGAAATTGGCGTGTACCAGGGTTGAATAAATTCAACTGCATCACCTTTTTTACACAGGTGCTTTGAATTTCCTGAATAGCTTGTATATGGAATTTTATTATTCATTTTAAAACCGCCATTGAATATTTTTTTCTTCTTGTTAATATCTTTCAAAAATGGAGACATCAACATGTTTAAAATTATAAATGAAAAATTTGGAAATATTGACTCTGTCACATTAATAAACCACCAGCATGGTATAGAACTTCAAATAATCAATGGATTTGGTGCTGTTATAAATAAATACGTTGTAAATAACAGTCCATTCTCTTTTATTTGTGGTTATCAGAATTATGATGAACTGATCAACCAACATCCGTTCTTTTCCCGCAGTGCTAAATTATTCCCTTTTCCAAACCGTTTAAACTTAGGTCGTTACAGTTTCGATAACCAAAACCATCAACTCCCGGCTAACTTTCCTTGGTCTGATCACGCCGTACATGGCCTTCTCTACAACCAACCTTTTTCAATCACAAACAGCGTAGTCAATGATCAGTCAGCCAGTGTGACGCTTGAGTATCAAACGTTGTCTTTACATCCAGGTTTTCCGTTCGCTTTTAACCTTGAAGTCACCTTCACTATCGACATCACAGGCAAGCTCTCTTGCTCGACAACTGCCTCTAATTGTGGTGATTTCGCCTTCCCATACGGTGATGCTTGGCATCCTTATTTCTCGCTTGGCACTGACTTGAAACAGTGTGGGCTTACCATGTCACCTTGTGCTGAGGTCATACACGATAACGACCTGCCTAATGGTGAAAAACAGGCTTTTGACCGTTTGTCTTTGGATGATTCCCTGACCAATCAAAGCCTAAACCACTGCTTTGAATTTGATTCGAAGATAACCAACCAGCTGACTTTCACACGCTCAGATTCATCTGCCGCGATTCACTATCAACAAGATGCGAGCTACCCATTTGTTCAGCTGTACACCCCAACGAGTGAGCAAAGTATTGCAATAGAACCAATGACTTGCCCTGCCGATGCTTTCAATAACCAGATTGGCTTACTGACGCTGAGCCCGAACCAATCTCAAACCTTCACTTGGCAATGCCAAGCCACCTATCAACCCAAATAACCGAACTAAAGCAACAGCTGAACGCGACACCAGCCCCCCCAGAGAACGCATTGCTAACGAAAAACTACAACGTAAAAAACAAACGAAAGAAACTAAACGAAAGAGCAATAAAGGGCGCATAAAGCGCCCTTCTCTTTGTTAACCTAAAACCACTTCTACCGTGTGCTCACCCGATGTAAATACCGGTGCTTTGTTACCTGAAATCAGGTCACCATTAACCTTCATCTCAACCACGCCCTTACACACGTTATTCGGGTTCGTGACATGAATGTTGTATGTTGCACCGCGGAACTGACGACGGACTTTGAACTCAGGCCACTCAGCCGGAATACAAGGATCCACCAGCAAGCCATCTACTTCAGGACGAACACCCAGAATCCACTGCGTACCTGCAACGTATGTCCAAGATGAAGTGCCCGAAAGCCATGCATTACGACCTAAGCCGAACTGTTTATGTTCGTCGCCCAAGATGTTTTGTGGGTAGCAGTATGGTTCAGACTCAAAGGTATCAATGTCGTCGTTCTTAGAAGCCGGATTAATTTGACGGTAGTACTCGTAAGCACGTTCGCCATTGCCCATTTTCGCTTCTGCGATCATCACCCATGGGTTTGAATGCAGGAATATACCGCCATTCTCTTTCGCACCCGGTGGATATGTCGAAACGCCACCTAGTTGCGGATCAAAGCCGTTGTAACCCGGCGTTGAAAGCTTGATACCATTAGTCGTGTTTAGCTTGTTGTAAACCGAATCTAGCGCCTGAGTGGCACGCTCTTGTGTTGCGAAACCAGAGATCACAGGCCAGCTTTGACCGTTAGTGTAGATCTGCCCTTGCTCGTTCTTGTGAGAACCAATTGGCAGGCCTTGCTCATCAAAGTAACGAACAAACCATTCGCCATCCCAACCGCACTCATTCACTGTGCTCTGCATCTGTTGATACTGATCTTTAAACTTGGAAGTTAGCTCCGCTTCACCACGCAATTCACAAAGGTCCAGCATATCGAGCAGGGCTTTGCCGTACATGTTGGCTACCATCATCGACTCAGCACCTGTTGGTAGGTTCACCGTGTCATTCCAGTCTGCAAAACCTAATAACGGAAGGCCGTGTTCACCAGTATTGGTGTAGGTAAATTCAATCGCGCGACACAAGTGATCCCAAACGGTGCCTGTTTCCACAGGGTTGCCCGCTTTGTCTTTTTGGTAGAACGGGATCACTTTGTTCAAGAAGTCAGCGTTGCCTGTCTCTTTCACGTATTGAGTGACTGCGTAGATGATCCACAGGTGATCGTCGCCGTAGTAATCCGGGCGATCTTCTTCTTCACGTGAGTCACCTGCGTTCGCTTCCATGGTCGATGGGAAGAACTGGTGCATCGCCGAACCATTAGTGTTTTGCACAGACAGCAGACGCTCAATGAACTCACGCGCCTCTTCTGGCATATGAGTAATTACGCCCAATGTATCTTGCGAAGAGTCACGGAAACCGATACCACGAGCGCCATAGCCAAGCTGATAAAGAGACAGGTAACGAGACCAGTTTTTGGTGGTGTGACACTGACGCGGGTTGTGGACATTAAGCATTGAGTTCATTGCTGGGTCTGGCGTTTCGACCTGAACTGTTTGTAGGTAAGAGTCCCAGTGTTCAGCCAGCTCAGCGAAAGCCGAATCGACCACTTGATGGTCACGGTATTTAGCTAACAAAGGCAATGCAGCTTCTAGGCTCTCTTCTTGTGCAATCTGTACAACCGTGCGTTCTGTCTGCTCTGGAGATAACCAACCTAAACGCAGGTTCAGCGCACCAATGTTGTCACCACGTAGACACTCGGTGTTGCCAAGCTCGTCGTTTTCTAACGCTTGTGGGGCTGCCCATGTGCCGTAACCAAACTGACCAAGGAATGATTGGCGATCACCATCAAACGACGTCGCAGGGCGATCTGCTGTCATCAGGTTTACGGCGTAGTCACGCTTCATGAAGGCATATTGCTCAAGTACAGTATGACCCGACTCTTGCTGGTGTGCTTTCAGCGTCATGGTTTGTGGAACCCAATCTGCATTCAATAGCTGCTTAAGTGCATCGAAGTGCGTGAATTCGTAGACAGGCACTACATCAACGTGTAGCGCTTGGTCTGAAATGTTGGTGACCTTGATGTCTTGCAGCAATACTTGGTCAGCTTTCGGTACGAAGAACGTCGCTTCACAACGCACACCAAACGCTTCTGCAATGATGGTGGTGTAAGACAAACCCGTGTGGTTTTCAAACTTATCAAGTGGCTTCAAAGTTGGGGTGTAGAAAGGTGAGAAAACCTCTACGTTACCCGCTTCATCACGCACCTTAAGGTACATGGTCGAGCCTTTAAAATCTGAGTTAGGCAGTTGTGCAATGTACTTGGTAATGCGGTTTAGTGCCGGGTCACCTTTACACAGCAACACACCGCCGTTGCTATCGACAATGCCACCAAAATCTAATGTACCCACGTAGTTACACCATTTGATCGGTGTGCATGGTGTAGTTGCTACGTATTCTTTGTTTTTATCGTCAAAATATCCGAATTTCATCATCACTATCCCTAGCCCCTCCCGAATCAGGAGGAGCCAAAACAATTTGTCGTAAGTTGGTTGGTGTCAGCTCAATGGCTGATTTAAATTGACTGGCTAGCTCGCTAGCGAGTTCTCACTCAGTGCGTCAAACAGGTGGAAAGCATCCAAATCCAAGTAAAGTGTTAGCTCTTTCACATCCACTTCAGCGGCTTGGGTCTCAACCATCAGCGGTTGACCACCAATTTCTGTTTTCAGAAGAATGCTCGCGCCCAACAATTCCTTGTCTTTGATTTTCACAGGGAATGGCAGAACTCGGTCGTGGTCCACTTGCTCTGCACGTAGGTGGATGTCTGTTGGACGAACACCAAAGTGAAGCGCTAGGTTTTTAGATGCCAGAGACTTAAAACGCTCCGGCAGTGGGATATGAACATCGCCAAGTTCAACGAAGTATTCGCCTTCTTTTTCAATCAGCTTTGCTTCCAACATGTTCATTGATGGGTTACCAATGAATTGCGCGACAAACTTGTTAGCTGGGCGTTGGAACACCTCTGTTGGTGTACCCACTTGAGCAACGTAACCGTCTTTCAGAATCACGATTCTGTCCGCCAATGTCATCGCTTCGATCTGGTCATGTGTAACGTAGATCGTGGTGGTTTTCAGCTCGCGGTGTAGGTGTTTGATCTCTTCACGCATCACGCCACGTAGTTTGGCATCAAGGTTAGATAACGGCTCATCAAACAAGAACACTTTAGGTGTACGAACCATCGCACGACCCATTGCCACACGCTGACGTTGACCACCAGAAAGTTCTTTCGGCTTACGGTTCAGTAGTGGATCAAGCTCTAGCATTTTCGCCGCTTTTAGTACTTCTGCGTCGATTTCTGCTTTCGGCATGCCTTTCAGTTTGAGTGCAAAGGCGATGTTCTCGTACACCGTCATGTGTGGGTACAGTGCGTAGCTTTGGAATACCATCGCCAAGTCACGGTCTTTAGCATCGACTTTGTTCATCACTTTGCCACCAACCACGATGTCACCAGAGCTGATGCTTTCTAGACCAGCAAGCATACGTAGTGTGGTCGATTTACCACAGCCAGATGGGCCAAGGAAAACCACGAACTCACCGTCTTCAACCGTAAAATCAAACTCTTTTACAACCTCAACATCACCGAATGATTTTTTGATGTTCTTAAATTCTACTTTAGCCATTATCTGTTCTCCTCAGCGCGCTCTTGAAGCATGTTTCGGTACGCAATTGCGCTCTGTTTCAGTGTTCTTTCTTGGGTGGTGTAGTCAACATGGACAATGCCAAAACGCTGGCAGTAGCCGAATGCCCACTCAAAGTTATCCATCAGACTCCACGCAAAGTAGCCATCCACTTTCACACCTGCTTCAACTGCGTTGTGAACCGCTTCGATGTGGCCTTGGAAATAGCGAACACGTTGGTCATCCATCACTTGTCCGTTAACACGCTCGTCGTTACCTGCGGCGCCATTCTCAGTAATGTAGATAGGCGGCATATTTTCGTAACGCGCATCCAGTCTTACCAATAAATCGGTTAGGCCTTGTGGGTTGATTTCCCAGCCGATGTAAGTGTGTTCAGCATCGGTTTGTTTTACTGATTCAATGTCGCCGTTCTCGTTGAAGCGAGCGACATTGCGTGTGTAGTAGTTGATACCGATGTAATCAACAGGAGCACTAATGATGTCTAGATCGCCTTCTAGAATCATCGGCATGTTCATCGCTTGGCGTTCGACGACCAGTTGTGGGTATTCACCCTTCAAAACTGGGTCGATGAACCAGTGGTAGTTCTCGGCTTCGCAGTAGTCTGCGGCGCCTTGATCTTGTGGTGTTAGTGGGTAAGCCGGAGTCGCGTTAAATACCACGCCATGCTTAGCATGAGGCGCATTCTTACGAAGAATCGGCATTGCCAAACCGTGTGCCAACATTAGGTGGTGAGACGCTAAGTAGCCCTCTTTCTCACCCTTGATGCCTGGCGCATGCTCGCCCCAACGGTAGCCTAGGAATGCAGAAACAAACGGTTCATTCAGCGTTGTGTAAACATCAATCTTGTCGCCGAAGTGGTTACTCACGACTTCTGCGTATTCTGCGAACTTGTAAGACGTTTCACGGTTTAACCAGCCACCTTTGTCTTCAAGGTATTGTGGCAGATCCCAGTGATACAGAGTTACGTAAACCTTCATCCCACGAGCATGACACTCATCGATGATCTGCTCATAAAACTCAAGGCCTTGCTGATTCACCACACCGTCTTGCGGCAAGATGCGTGGCCATGCAATTGACAGGCGGTAAGCATCAACGCCTAAGCCTTGAATCATCTCGATGTCTTGTTGCCACAGATGGTAGTGATCACACGCCACGTCACCACTGTCGCCGTTATCTACCTTACCCGGCTTCTTACAAAACGTGTCCCAGATAGACGGTGTACGACCGCCCTCTTCAACGCCGCCTTCAATTTGGTATGAAGATGTCGCGACACCGAATACAAATTCCTTACTGCGTAACTTTGAATCACTTGGAAGTTGAAATTTATTCATTGTTATAACCCTTAAACCTAACCTTTAACTGCGCCGGACGTTAAACCACTGATCATCTGTTTCGATGCGAACAGGTATGTAATCACGAGTGGTAAAATAGAAATTGTGGTACCTAGCATTACCGCGCCCCATGGCGTATTCGGAATACCTTGAACACTTCGTAGTGCTTGTGTGATGACGTAATTGTCTGGGTTGTTCAGCACCACGAGAGGCTGCATAAACATGTTCCAGAAGAAGACGAACTGCACGATAGCGAGTGTTGCTAGTGCTGGTTTCATCAGTGGTAGTACCACACTCCAATACGTTCTGAACTCACCTGCGCCATCCAATTTCGCTGCTTCTAATAGCTCTTTAGGAATAGATGCAATCACGTGCTGACGCATCAAGAAGATACCAAATGGCGTGGTTGTGAACGGTAGCCATACCGCCATGTGGTTATCCAGCAAGCCTAAGAATTTCACGATCATGAAGTAAGGGATCAAGCTAAGCACAGGCGGAATCGCCATTGAGCCAACCAGCATGCCGAACAACACGTTCTTACCGCGGAACTTAAACACAGCAAACGCGTAGCCACCCATGCTACAAAACAGCAGCGAGATGGTGGTGCCTAAGAAAGCCACGTAAATCGAGTTAAACATCGCTTTCCAAAATGGCATGATTTCCAGCAGTTTTGCGTAGTTCACCATCAGGCTATCACCAATCGCAAAGCTGATGCCCGAGCCGAAGATCTCCGAACGGTCACGTGTTGAAAGCAGTGCTGACCACACAAACGGGAACACCGTAATGATTGCGGAAACAATCAGTAATATGCCGAGCATGACCATCAAGATCTTAGTCATGATGTACATGGTGCGTTCGCTTGGCATAAGGCCACTTAGTGGTGAGGTATTTGTCTTAATTGATGTCGACATCTTAATGTTCCCCTAAGCCTTTCTTACCGAAGAATAAAAATTGAACCAAAGTACAAGACGCGATGAGTGCAAACAGAAGCCATGAAATCGCTGACGCTGTGCCCATTTCTAACCATTCCCAACCCACTTTGTAGAGGTACATAGAGATGGTTAAACCAGATTGACCTGTACCACCTGTACCACGCGTTAGAACGAACGGTTCTTCAAACATTTGCAGGTTACCGATGATGGTCATGGTGATTGCAAAGAAGATGAATGGACGAATCATTGGTAGTGAGATGTTCCAGAAGCGGCGGAAGGCATTGGCACCATCCATACGAGCAGCTTCTAAAATGTCTTTAGGAATCGTCATTAAACCTGTGGTGTAAAGGACGATGTTAAAACCGGTGTATTTCCAGAAAACCATGATCGCGATAGACGGCTTCACCATAGTGGCATCGTCTAACCAGCGGATTGGTTGAAAATCGTTAACCCAAGAAAATGCCCAACCAAACAGCGTGCTATCAGCCAATGCCATTAGCGTTTGGTTAATGATTCCTGAGTTAGGAGAGTACATATTGAAGAAAATCAGCGACGCAGCGACCGTTGATGTGATGAACGGTAGAAAGTACGCCGATGTTAGCCAGTGACGCATACGGTCACCCATTGAAACCAACATATAAGCCACTGGAATTGCAACTAAATGCTGAGCCACACCCGATGTGATTGCTAGCCACAATGTATTCTTTAATGAACGCCATAGCCACGGGTCAGTCAAGGCAATGTGATAGTTCTCAAAACCAACGAACTGCATTGCGTCCATGCCCTGTACTGGGTTCCATTCGTGGAACGACAGGTAAACAGAGAACAACAGCGGGAAGATCCCAAATACAGAAAAAATGATCAGAAACGGCAGAAGAAATCCATACGGTGTAAGCGCTTTCAAATTTAGACGAGAAAAAAAGCTTGGCTCCGAAGGTTCTATCGTTGTGCTCGCTGTATGATTCATAGTAACGACCTCTTAAAAAAGGAAGCGCGTTATCCACGCTTCCTCACTTACTCAAAGTAATAACAAATTAAAGATTACGCGTACGACGCTTGATTAGGCGCTCTGCCTCTTTAAGTGCTGTCTCGATGTCCTTGCCTTCATCAAGCACTTCCATCAATGCGTTCTCTAAGATGATAGAACGTGCAACGTGGTCGCCTTGAGCTGGAGATACTGGTTTGATGTTCTGTGCCACTTCAGCAAATAGTAGACGTGCTTTCTGTCCTCCTAGGAATTCCATCTCTTCTTGGAACAACTCATCGTCATACGTGGTTACGTTCGCAGGGAAAGCAGCAATCGTTTCGAAGTGCTTAAGTTGAACGTCACGGTCTGTCGTCATGTATTCAATCAGCGCCCAAGCTTCATCTGGGTTGTCTGATTGAGTTGGAATCGATAGGAATGAACCACCCCAGCTGCCGTAGATACCATCAGGTAGGTTTTCTACCGCCCACTTACCTTTGGTTTCAGGAGCGATCCAGTTGTTTAGGTGACCAAGTAGCCAAGCGCCAGAAAGTTGAGTTGCAAATGTGCCGTTGCGGAAGCCTTCGTACCATTCGTTAGACCAAGCCAAAATGCGGCCGTCTAAGCCTTTGTCGCGAATCTCTTTTGCTACTTCAAAAGCGTGAACAAAACGCTCAGATGTCACAACTGGGTTGCCATCTTTATCGAAGTAAAGACCTTCGCCTTCAGGAACTGTGGTGAAGATGATCGCTTGTGCAACGTCCGCTGCTGAAGCGATAAGTTGTACGTTTTGCTCTTTCAGTTTTTCACCCGCAGCGATGTATGAATCCCAATCTTTGATTGCGTCTTCTACATTGATGCCGGCTTTTTCAAACACGTCGGTACGGTAGTACATAACACCTGGACCAAGGTCGACAGGAATACCGTACATGTCGCCGTCAGCGCCTTTGCCTTGTGCCCATGCGTAAGGTGCGAATCGTTCTTCGTATTTATCTGCACCGTAGTTTTCAGACAGGTTAACTAGGCCGCCAGAGCCAACGAATGGACCGATTTTCTCTACGTCCACAACAATCACATCACCTGCACCAGAGCCCGTTGCTAGGTTAGTGGTTAATTTCGTGTGGTGGTCACCGTGGTTGTTCATAAGGTAATCAACTTTGATCCCTGTTTCCTTTTCGAAATCAGGCAGTAATACCTTCAGGCTGCTATCGAAATCAGGGAAACCGTCGAAACGAATCTCTTTGTCAGCCGCGTTCACCGCTGTTGTTCCTAATCCTAAAGCAACCGCGCATGAAAGCGCCAAGGTCTTAAATTTCATGTTCTATCCTTAATATTTTTATAGGGTAACGAGTAAATCCGATACCGAGTTTCTAGTGACCAACGTCGGCAGCAATTTAAAGTTCACGTCATGTTTGATTTTTTTTAGCTTTTGTAGAGTGAGCTGCACTGCTTCGATGCTCATCTCTTCAATGGGGAAATTAATGGTGGTCAAACTAGGGGTCAGATAGCGCGCGAAGATGGTGTTATCGAAGCCAACAAGAGAAACGTCTCTCGGAACAGACAATCCCTCTTTATGCAGAACTTCGAACGCGCCAAATGCCATGTGATCGTTTGAAGCGAATACCGCCGTAAAGTGGCATTTTCTGTTGATCAACTTCTTCATGGCGCTGATGCCAGTCTCTTCAGTAAATCCCGCCTCAGAGACTAAGGCTTCATCGTATGGCACACCGGCTTCTTCCAGTGCCTTGCGATACCCCTGCAAACGCCCCCTAGCGTCCGCTTTATCTAAAGGCCCGGTAATACACGCGATATCTGTATGTCCCTTTTGCAAAAGATATTGAGTAGCGAGTAGCCCCCCGACTTCGTTATCAATATCAATGCAACTCATCGCCATTTCTGGGATGAAGCGGTTAATCAAAACCACAGGGGTCCCCTGTTCTTCCAATTCAATTAAATAGTCATCACTGAGCAGTTGAGTATGAAGAATCAAAGCATCGACACGACGCCCCAACAGAAACTCCACAGACTCGCGCTGCCCTTGTTCGGTGTTCGAACCCGCTGTAACCACAGCGTGGTAACCGAAGCGGCGTAGGTTTTCCTCTATGCAATGCAAGATGCCTGAATAGAAAGATCCGCCCAGTTCTGGAACAACAACACCCACACTTCCGGTACGACTGGAAGCCAAAGCCTGAGCGATAGAGTTCGGACGATAACCCAATTCTTTGATCGCTTTTTCAACCTTTAACTTCTTGTCGTGACTCACTCTACTGGTGCCATTGATAACCCTAGACACCGTCGCTTGAGACACACCTGCATGTTCTGATACGTGTTTAATTGTTGCCACTCGAACCTCGATACTTCATTAGCTTGTAACCGCTTACAAAACGATTATTAAGGAATTAAGTCTCAGTAGGCGTGAGTAACATCACACTAAACTTGGAGGTAAAAAGGCCAGTTCTGGAAATCATGAAAGCGCTTACAGATTCACTTCACGCCATGAAACTGTTTCATGGAATTCTTGCTCACCTTATCAAAACGGCGCTCGGTTACTTGCTCCCAGAGAGCTAATAAGCGTGCTCAAGTTCCGTTTATCAAAAAGCACAATTCGGTGATGAACCCGCAGCAGACGGTAATATACGGGGCTAAATTGACCCTATTATTTCAGTGGCTATGCGAAATTGTATGGGAACATTTCAATCAATCCTAAGGTCCGATGAACCTCTTCTCAGCATAAAAGCAGTATAGATATAACACTTTCAATGACGCCCACATTCACAACCGCTTCCTGAAGCCTGGCGATTACAACAATGATGAAATGAGTAGAGTAAGTCGCTTTCAAGCAAAGCTATCTACTTTCACTTGATCTATAAAGACGGGGTAACAGTGTGTTGCAAATAAGAGCTAACTGTAGCTGGGAGAGCAGAGTTTTAAGATGAAACTGAGATCTAGTGGCGAAAAAAAGGGCACAAAATGTGCCCAAGAATGGAGTTAATTGAAACGTGCCCTAATCAATCTGCCTTTAGGGCTAAAATGGACAGTATTTACGTACTATTGAAAAGCATGGATATTCGAAAGCATGGCTCTTTGAAAATATGCCAAATTCAAAGAGCCGCTCTTTCTATATCGGTGATTACCACCAAGCTTCAAACATTGCGCCGAACGACAATGTGTCAACATTCGTTGTCTTCACTGTGTTGCCTTTGGTTTCTACATCACCCACGGTTGTGTAGAAACGAAGCATTGGACGGCTCCAAGGTAAGCCACCTAGAGAAACGTTTTGAGAAAGCGTTACTTTCCATGCGTTCTCTTCACCGTCGTCATCGTAATCAACCATGCCGTAGCCAGCTTCTAACCATGTAGAGTGAACATCATCCCATTGGTATTGTGGACGAACGATACCCGCGTATTCCGTGTTCTCGCGGTCTAGATCTGAGCCTGAATTGTCTTTGTACGACACTAAGTAATCGATGATGAAGTTGTCTGTTGCTGCGTAGCTACCTTCAACACTTGCGTACAAAGTTTGGTAGTCACCTTTTAGGTCATATACTGATGAATCCGCGCCGTCACCATATTTAACAACCAACTTGTTAGAGTCGCCTAGCCCAAGAGTCGCACCCACAAGGTATGCCGTTTCATCACTGACTTTTTGTCCTTGAGTCACGACAGGCTGCATTGAATCTGTCACTGGATCGTATACGTATTCAGTCGTCGTAGACGTATCCGCTTCGCTCGATGCAAAACCGTAGTTCGCGTAAAAATCCAGATTACCAATACCTGCGTCAATACTGTGTAGCTTCGCTGTCACGGCGTATCGGCCATTGTCATTTACGAGGCCGCCTTTCACTTGGCCAACAAAGCCCATATCTAGCTTAGCGCCACCAAAATCTAAGTTGTTAAAGCCCGCGCCTTGACCATCGTGTGTCATCCAAAAGTAATCGTTCAAACCTTGTTGCGGACGTTGATGGAAGTCGCGACCAGCCCACATGTAAAGTTCTGGTTGGCTTTCAAATACATTAGTTACACCTGCGTACATTTTCTTCATGCTCAGGCCGCCGTCGTCAGCCCAAGCATCGGCTTCCCAGTGGTCAGCCATGAATACGATGTCCCAGATAGCGCCGTTGTCAGCTTCGAAAAGCTTCGCTAGCTGAACCTCACCACCATTGGCTTCGTTACCTAAACGACCGACAGAGCGACCTGTTGTACCAATGTCTACATAACGCTCATCACCACTCTTGTAGTGAGCGCCGTAACGAGCATAACCAGAGAAGACGATGCCATCTGGCACCTTAGTTTCTGCAGTTAAAACCGCGGGTTGTTGATCGTTAACATAATCAATGTCAACAACCTTAGACTCTAGCTCTTGGATTCGTTTTTCTAATGCTTCGATATTAGTATCAGCAGCAAAAGAAGAAAGTGAAGCAAGCGAAGCCGCCACTGCGACTGTTATTGGCAAAAGCTTAAATTTTTGCATTGTAATTCCCTATTATTTTTTTGAGTTTTCATCGAACAGGGAAATATTAAGCAATGAAAGCGTTGAAAAGTTAGTCGCTGTTCACACTGATAAATTAGCTTAAAACCCATGAAACTTTTAGAAAGTTCACAGCTAAAATTATCAATTAAATATCAATCACCTACACTAAACACTTCGTAAAATATCAGCTTGAAATCGCTTTCATTTCATCAATAATGGTGGGGTCTATCACGGAAAAGCGTGTGTGAAAATGAAGGAAATATGGTGCAGTTTTGATTGATTTTCATATATATGAAAAGCCTCAAAATCCAAGGTCGATTTTGAGGCTTTTTGCTCTGAGTCAAACACCCAATTATCTAGAATCAAGCATTATCTAAAACGAATCTAGAGATTCAACGCCCGTATTAAATAGCGTAAATGCATAGATATCTGCAGTGAGATCGATCGCTTTACTCAACGGCATTCCTGCACCATGACCCGCATTAACATCAATACGAATCATCACAGGAGCACTACCTTCATGCTTGTCTTGCAGCTCTGCAATGAACTTATAAGAGTGCGCTGGCACCACGCGGTCGTCATGATCAGCGGTTGTAACCAAAGTTGCTGGGTAATCGACACCACGAACCACATTATGAACCGGAGAATAACCAAGCAAGTATTCGAACATATCTTTGTTTTGCGCGGAGGTACCGTAGTCGTACGCCCAGCCCTCGCCAGACGTGAAGGTGTGGTAGCGCAGCATATCTAACACCCCAACAGCAGGCAGAGCCACTTGGAACAGCTCAGGCCTCTGTGTCATACAAGCACCCACCAACAAACCACCGTTAGAACCGCCACGAATCGCTAACTTGTCGCTACTGGTGTAGTTTTCTTCGATTAAGAACTCGGCTGCGGCAATGAAGTCATCAAATACGTTTTGCTTCTGTTGTTGTGTACCCGCTTTGTGCCACGCTTTGCCATACTCGCCACCGCCACGTAAATTAGGCACCGCATATACACCACCGAGTTCCAACCAACTGCCCACTGTGCCTGAGAAAGAAGGTGTTAGGCTGACGTTGAAGCCGCCATAGGCATACAACATGGTGGGGTTATTACCATCCAGCTTTAGTCCCTTCTTATAAGAGATAAGCATCGGAACTTGTGTACCATCTTTCGAGGTATAGAAAACCTGTTTAGACTCAAACTTGTCCGATTCAAACGGAGACTCAGAGCGCTGATAAATTTCTGAGCGGCCAGATTCAACATCAAAAGAAAAAATAGTGGGCGGCGTAACATAGTTGGTGAAGGTGTAATAAAGCTGAGTTTGCTCTTTTTTACCACCTAATCCACTGGCCGTTCCCAGACCGGGTAAATGGATCTCACGAACTCGGTTACCTTGGTAATCCAGCTGCTCAATTTTCGACACCACATCCACCATATAGTGAGCAAACAAATAGCCACCACCAGTGCTGATGTCTAATGGCTGTAGCTTTTCTGAGATGATATCTCGCCACTGCTGAGTGCCAATATCAAAGCTCACAACCTTGCCGTTCGGTGCATCCAGATTGGTGTATAGAATAAAGGTCTCATCTTGGTTATCGATGAGATACGTATCGCTATCCACATGATCAACCAACGTATTCAGCGATTGTTCTGATGAGTTTAAGTCGATATAAAACAGTCTGTTACCCGACGTCGATTCTTTCCCAAGAATAATTAGGTAACGATCGTCTTCGGTGGTGTAGCCTGATACATAGCGGTGCTGCTCGGCGTTGTTCGCACCAAAGATCACCTTGTCGCTCGCTTGCTCTGTGCCTAATTCATGGAAGTACAGCTTATGTTGTTCTGTACGAGCAGAAAGCTCACTGCCATCTGGTTTGTCGTAGCTGGAATAATAGAAGCCGCGATTACCTAACCAAGAGATGCCGGTAAATTTAGCGTCTGTGATTTCGGCTTCAAGCTGCTTTTTAGTTTCGGTATCAATCACAAAGATCTTGCGCCAGTCGCTACCGCCTTCAGAAATGCTGTACGCCACCAAGCTGTAGTCTTTTGAGAACGAAACAGAGCCCAGTGATGTGGTGCCATCTTCCGAGAAGGTATTCGGATCTAGGAAGACTTCAACATGCTGCCCCTCTTTCTGACGATAGAGAATGCTGTGATTCTGTAGGCCATCATTCTTATAGAAATAGGTGTAATCGCCTCTTACGAACGGCTGTGAGCTCTTTTTGTAGTCTTGCGCTTTTGCCAGTCTTTCTCGCAGTTCTGCGCGATACGGGATTTGAGCAAGGTAATCGAACGTGACTTCATTTTGGCTCTCCACCCATTGGGCGGTTTCATCACTTCTGTCGTCTTCTAACCAACGATATGGGTCTTCGATTATCTGACCAAAATAGTCATCGCTGACGATCTGTTTATTGGTGGTTGGATATTGATACTCTTTTAAATAGCTCATCGTGATCCTTATTAAAAATAATGTGAAATCGTCAGGTAACGTGTTCTGATGTGTTCAATCAATAACTTAATCTTGTTCGGTGGCTGGCGCGTAAAGGGGTACACCGCATAGATACCGAGCTTCTTGCCGACTAAATCTGGAAAGATATCCACCAACTGCCCATTTCTAATATCGTGATACACCAGACAACGCGGCACGTACGCAACACCATGACCGCCCAACGCGGCTTTACGCAGTGCTGTCGCGTTATCGGTAGAAAAAGAGCCTGAAACACGCACTATGTATTTGTCCTTATCAGTAAAGCCATCTTTACTGTGCAGAAATTGCCACTCACTAGCGCCCGTTGTTTGATAAGCGTATTGCAGGCAGTTGTGATCCACCAAATCTTTGGGCTGCATCGGCTTACCGTTTTTGGCGATATAAGATGGAGAAGCACACACCACCCATTGCGAATCAAGGATATGACGAGCAATTAAACTGGAATCTTCCAAATAACCGGTTCGAATGACCAAGTCGAGACCATCCTCAACCAAGTCGACAAAGCGATTGTTCAGAGACATATCGACCGTTAAACCTGGGTGCATATTACAAAACTCGGCCACAGCGTCTGCGAGAATCAAATCTCCGGAGATAGTAGGCACTGACATTTTGATATGACCACTGACATTTTCACCAAAGCCTGAAACTGCATCCATAGCCTCTTGAGCTGCCTGCTTCACATTTTTGGCCCCGTGTAACATTGCCTTGCCCGCCTCAGTCAGGGTCAATTTACGCGTGGTTCGATATAATAATTGCACACCAATCTCTTCCTCTAAACGCGCAATTCTTTTACTAACTACCGAATTTGTAAGGTTATTTTGCTCTGCCACCTTACTAAAACTGCCCAGTTCTACCACCTGTGAAAACAGGATCAAATCGTCTGCTCGCATCTGATTATGCCAATTTTGGAATTAATTATTTTCATTATTTCCCTATATCAATAAAAAATAAAGGGGTAAATTCACGCCAAATTAACAAAACAATTACAAAAACAGTCATTCCAATTACAAGAGTCGCCCAACGAAGGTTCCCGTTTAGAGGCCAAAGCGATTCAAATAATGACAAACCATAACGTGATCTTTACTTCAAACATGAACGTTTGAAAACAGTACGAGGAAGTACCCATGAGTGAAACTCTACTAGCCCTATTGGCATTTTCACCAATAGTTGTTGCAGCGATTCTGCTGGTTGGCCTTAACTGGCCTGCAAAAAAAGCGATGCCTGTGGCATTTGCCTTAACCGTTGCTATCGCCCTACTTGCTTGGGACATGTCTGGCACTCGCGTGCTGGCTTCTGTATTCCAAGGCTTCGGCATTACCGTGTCGGTTCTCTGGATTGTGTTCGGCGCCATCTTCTTATTAAACACTTTGAAACACACCGGAGCCATCACCACTATCCGCAACGGATTCACTGATATATCCGCTGACCGTCGTGTTCAGGCAATCATCATTGCTTGGTGTTTCGGTTCATTCATTGAGGGTGCATCTGGCTTCGGCACACCTGCTGCCATCGCTGCACCACTGCTGGTTGCTATCGGCTTCCCTGCGCTTGCTGCGGTACTGATGGGCATGATGATCCAATCTACGCCAGTATCATTCGGCGCGGTTGGTACACCTATCATCGTTGGTGTGAACAAAGGTTTGGACACACACAACATCGGTGAAAGCCTGATTGCTCATGGCTCAACATGGGATGCTTACCTACAACAAATCACGTCAAGCGTTGCGCTGATTCACGCTTCTGTTGGTGTAATGATGCCTGTATTGATGGCAATGATGCTCACTCGCTTCTTCGGTAAGAACAAAAGCTGGACTGAAGGTTTAGATATTCTACCGTTCGCACTTTTCGCAGGTGCTGCTTTCACTATTCCTTACGCACTAACAGGTGTTTTCCTAGGCGCTGAATTCCCATCACTGATTGGTGGTTTGGTTGGCCTTGCGATTGTCGTAACAGCAGCAAAACGCGGCTTCCTCGTACCTAAATCAAAATGGGATTTCGAGAGCGAAGACAAGTGGCCAGCAGAATGGCTAGGTTCTCTGAAAATCGATCTTGATGACACTAAGCAAGGTCACAAGAAAATGAGCATGGCAATGGCATGGGCACCTTACGTACTGCTTGCTGTCACTCTAGTTGCTAGCCGTGTTAGCCCTGAGTTCAAAGGCCTACTTAAGAGCGTGAGCTTATCGTTCAGCAACATCCTGGGCGAGACTGGCGTAAGCACTGCGATTCAACCTCTGTATCTACCTGGCGGTATCTTGGTCTTCGTCGCGCTGGTTGCGGTTCTAATGCAATCTCGCAGCGCAGCACCACTGGCTAAAGCCTTTGGTGAATCAAGTAAGACACTGATTGGCGCTGGCTTTGTGTTGGTGTTCACCATCCCAATGGTACGTATCTTCATTAACTCTGGTGTGAACGGCGCTGATTTGGCAAGCATGCCAGTAACCACAGCGAACTTTGCCGCAGACCTAGTTGGCGGCGCATTCCCAGCATTGAGTGCAACGGTGGGTGCATTAGGTGCCTTCATTGCAGGTTCGAATACAGTTTCAAACATGATGTTCAGCCAATTCCAGTTCGAGGTAGCACAAACTCTGACTATCTCTAGTGCGGTGGTTGTCGCCCTGCAAGCCGTTGGTGCAGCAGCAGGTAACATGATTGCGATTCACAACGTAGTAGCGGCATCGGCAACGGTAGGTTTACTAGGGCGTGAAGGTGCAACGCTACGTAAGACAATCATCCCAACGTTCTACTACTTGGTGATGACAGGCATCATCGGCCTAGTGGTTATCTACGGCTTCAAAATGACAGACGCACTTATGTAAACCATAAGTCGTTACACAAGCACTTGGCGTTAATACTCAATTCCCCGACTGCAACACCGTCTAATAAGACAGTTGATGAGTTTCGGAATGGATACTGAAACACATCAACACCCTCGGGTATTAACGCCATTTTCCCGTTTTATCGTTTATAGCTTCAAAGATTAAGCAAGACCGAACACTTACTTTCAAGAATTAAAGCAGCCCAAACCAAGCTCTCATAGAAGAGTAACATCCCAAGAATTTAGGACTGAAATTATGATCATATCCGCATCGACTGATTACCGCGCCGCAGCAAAATCGAAATTGCCACCGTTTCTTTTCCACTACATTGACGGCGGTTCTTACGGAGAACATACCCTACGCCGCAACACGGCCGATCTTGCAGAGATCGCGCTCAAGCAACGTGTGCTTAATGACATGTCGGACCTAAATTTGGAAACCGAGTTGTTTGGCGAAAAGCTCGCAATGCCAATCGCACTGGCTCCGGTTGGCCTAACAGGCATGTACGCGCGACGTGGTGAAGTACAAGCAGCCAAAGCCGCCGACAACAAAGGCATCCCTTTTACCATGTCGACCGTGTCAGTGTGCCCAATTGAAGAAGTGGCACCTAAGATTGAACGCCCAATGTGGTTTCAGCTGTACGTGTTAAAAGATCGCGGCTTCATGAAGAACGTTCTTGAACGCGCCAAAGCTGCTGGCGTCACAACGCTGGTCTTCACCGTGGATATGCCAGTACCCGGCGCTCGCTACCGTGACATGCACTCCGGAATGAGTGGCCCGAATGCAGCAATGCGTCGTGTATTCCAATCGATGCGTCATCCTAGCTGGGCAGTTGATGTTGGCCTACTCGGCAAACCTCACGATCTTGGCAATATCTCTACTTACCGCGGCTCTCCAACAAAACTGGAAGATTACATCGGTTGGTTGGGTGACAACTTCGACCCGTCGATTTCATGGAAAGATCTAGAGTGGATCCGTGATTTCTGGGACGGCCCTATGGTCATTAAAGGCATTCTTGATGAAGAAGATGCAAAAGACGCCGTGAGATTTGGCGCAGACGGTATCGTAGTTTCAAACCACGGCGGTCGTCAGCTTGATGGTGTTCTATCAAGTGCCAAAGCACTGCCTGCAATTGCAGATGCAGTAAAAGGCGACACCAAGATTCTGGTCGACTCTGGCATTCGTACTGGCTTAGATGTAGTGCGCATGATGGCGATGGGCGCAGATTGCACCTTACTTGGCCGCTCATTCGTCTACGCGTTAGCAGCACAAGGACAAGCAGGTGTTGAAAACCTACTCGACCTTTACGACAAAGAGATGCGCGTTGCGATGACATTGACAGGCGCGAAGACAATCAAAGACTTAACCCGTGAATCTTTGGTGGGGCTAGATTAAGCGGCCACGACTCAGGTTCATGTTCGGATTCATGCTTTGGTCTACTTAGACTGAAGTTCAATCGGTGTCACAGCAATTCCACTGACGTTGTGACACCGTTTAAGCACTGGAAAATAAAATAAAAACAAATCAGTGCCAAATAAGAAGCACAAGGAAGCAAAGATGGAGACAAACATATCCCATGAGCGAGTAGTAGACGCACAAGCTTATCAGCAGCTTGAAGCGATACTGGCTCAAAAAATAGAAACAGAACGCATTGTCACTCAAGAGGCAAAGCGCTTGGCTTACGGCACCGATGCGAGTTTTTATCGCTTGGTGCCGAAAATGGTTCTAAGGCTTAAAAACTTAGACGAAGTGATATTCACCATTCAAAGCTGTCGCGAACTGGGTATTCATTTTACCTTTCGTGCCGCTGGCACCAGCCTTTCAGGGCAAGCCGTTTCAGACTCGGTACTCATCACTCTAACCGACGACTGGCGCGGCCATGAAATCGTCGATAACGGCAATCAAATCATCCTGCAACCCGGTGTAATTGGCGCTGATGCCAATAAATACCTCGCCCCTTTCCAACGTAAAATCGGCCCAGACCCAGCCTCTATCAACACCTGTAAAATCGGTGGTATAGCGGCGAATAACGCCAGCGGCATGTGTTGTGGTACTGCGCAAAACTCTTATCGCACCGTCGAGAGCATGAAAATCGTATTAAGTGATGGTTCCCTGCTTGATACCGCAGATAACGCCAGCGTTGAGGCTTTCAAGCAATCGCACAAAGCGCTGTTTGAAGGCATTATTGATTTACACAGACAGACCAGTTCGAATCAAGAACTCGCAGACAGAATCCGCCATAAGTACCGCCTCAAAAATACCACCGGCTATGCTCTGAATGCCTTGGTCGATTACCACGACCCAATTGAGATCATCAAACACTTGATGATTGGTTCAGAAGGCACGCTAGGCTTCATCGCAGAGATTACCTACAACACGGTTATCGAACACCCGAACAAAGCCTCGGCGCTGTTGGTGTTTGCCGACATCGAACAAGCCAGTAAAGCCGTGACTACGCTATCAAAAACGCCGGTTGCTGCGGTTGAATTGATGGATGGCAGAGCGCTACGTTCAGTGGCCGACAAACCGGGTATGCCTGCATTTATGCCAAGCTTGGATTTAGAAGCCGCGGCGATTTTGGTGGAATCACACGCCAGCTCCCAGCCGGACTTAGATTTACAATGTAAATCAATTTTGGATGCATTGGCTGATTACACGATTGTTGAGTCGGTCCCTTTTACGTCCGATCCAAAGACTGTTGCAACCCTGTGGGGCATCCGAAAAGGCATGTTCCCAGCAGTTGGCGCAGTGCGTGAAGTCGGCACGACGGTTATCATCGAAGACGTGGCTTTCCCTGTTGAAAACCTCGCTAACGGTATTCGAGAGTTGCAAGAGTTGTTCGATAAATACGACTACAACGAAGCGATCATTTTCGGCCATGCACTCGAAGGCAACCTTCACTTTGTGTTTACCCAAGGCTTCGACAGCCAAGAAGAGATCGACCGTTACGGCGGTTTCATGGATGACGTTGCCGAACTAGTTGCGGTGAAATATCAAGGTTCACTGAAAGCGGAACACGGCACGGGCCGAAACATGGCACCTTATGTGGAATTGGAATGGGGCAAAGATGGCTATGCCTTGATGCAACAGATCAAAGCACTGTTCGACCCAGAAAGGCTGCTCAACCCCGGCGTTATCATCAACGACAATCCAAACTCCCACATCACAGACCTGAAGCCGATGCCTGCTGCCGATGATCTAGTCGACCGCTGTATTGAGTGTGGCTTCTGTGAACCTGTTTGCCCTTCTCGCACGCTGACTTTATCACCTCGCCAACGTATTGTTTTATATCGCGAGCTACAACGCCGCCGTGCGGCAGGAGAAGAGATAGAAGCAAGCGAGCTAGAGAAGACGTTTGAATACCAAGGCATTGATACCTGCGCTGCAACAGGCCTATGTGCGGAGCGTTGCCCAGTGGGCATCAACACTGGCGATTTAGTGAAGAAGCTTCGTATCGCCAAATATGAGAAGTTCACACCAATTGCTAAGTGGACAGCGGAGCACTTCTCGACCACCACCAAGCTGACTAAGGCTGGCCTCAAAACTAATCAAGTAGCGAGTAAGGTTCTAGGTGCGAATACAGTCGGCAAGCTAACCAATGGCTTGCGCTCAATGACTAAAGGCGCGACACCGGTTTGGATGCCTGAGATGCCGCAATCCAATAGTCACTCGCTAACCTCATCACCAGTGACGGCAGAATCTTCAAGCAATCATAAGAAGGTGGTCTACCTCCCTTCTTGTGCTAGTCGAACCATGGGACAACAAAGCGATGCGGGCGACCAACGCCCTCTTACTGAAGTGACCATGTCTTTGCTCAACAAAGCGGGATTCGAGGTAATTCTGCCGAAGAAGCTAGACGACCAATGTTGCGGGATGCCTTACGACAGCAAAGGTATGACCGACTTAGCCCAATCTAAAGCGCAACAACTGGAAGAAGTGTTATGGCAAGCCAGTTGTCAGGGTGAATACCCTGTACTAATGGACACCAGCCCTTGTGCCAAGCGCAGTATTGAGCAGTTCACTAAACCATTAGAAGTGCTAGAACCGACAGGGTTTGTGAACCAATACCTGCTAGAGCACCTGACACTTGAGCCGCTGCAAGAAACCGTAATGCTGCATGTCACCTGTAGCTCTCGTCGAATGGGTTTAGAAGGTGCGATGTTAAACCTTGCTAAAGCCTGCACCGAAGAGGTGATTGTTCCAGAGCATATTCAATGTTGTGGTTGGGCAGGTGATAAAGGCTTCACTACACCAGAGCTGAATGAGGCGGCGGTACACCCACTCAAGGAGCAAGTGCCGAGCAACTGCACTCGTGGCTTCAGTAACAGCCGAACTTGTGAGATCGGTTTATCGCACCACAGTGGCATTCCGTATCAATCAATCTTGTACTTGGTGGACGAAGTCGCGCAATAGTCCCATTCATATTGTGAGCGACGTACTCTAGCTTAAAACGAAAAATGGCAGCCCAATCAGGCTGCCATTTGTTTATTCGATTTAAAACGTATTACCGAGCGAGATATTGCTGAGCTAGCGGCTACTGAGCCAAGCGCACCAACTCTTCTGGCGAGTAGTGTTCAGCCTCTGCGCCTTTGGCGATTAAGTCGATCACTTGGAACTCGTTCATGTCACCAAACTCTTTGGTTAAGTAATCACGGAACGCTTTCTCGTTCGGCCATTTGCCTCGCACGATATAGCCATCTTCCTTATCGAAATCTTCCGTCTCAAAGAAAGAAAAGTCGGTCATACCAATATTGTGACAATACAAAACGAGATACATGTTGAATCCTTTACACTTAACTAGGGCCTGTTTAACTTTCGAGCCGATCAAAAAGCGTCTCTAAAAAGCAGGGCTAAGGTTACAACATAAATGCTAAATCGAATACCCAATCGAATCGTCAATTTAGAAACCTCAGCGACCGGCTCTTTTCGTTAGTCATCAAACATCATGTTAATGGCTACACCCAACAAGATCAGCCCAACAATTGGACCCATGACTGCTAATGGCGCGCGCTCAATGTAGGGCAGGTTCTCTGCGATCATCAAACCCCATTCAGGTGTCGGTGGCTTAGCCCCTAACCCGATGAAACTCAGCGATGTCAGGCTCAGAGTGATGACCGGTAGCCTCAACATCGCGTGTCTTAACAACGGTGGCAACACATACGGAAGTAAGTAGAAACGGAAGATTCTAAGCTTACTGGTGCCCCATAGTGGCGCGAGGTGCGTATAAGGTTGCGCCTTGGCTTCTACGATCAAGCTTGAGCAGTGCGCGGCTAGCGGCGCCCACGACACCAATACAATCGCGATTAATGCGCTGTTCGGATTCATCCCCGTTAAACCTGCAACAAGCAAGCCTGCAATGATGTATGGGATACCCTTAGTGATCTCGATAAGGCCTTGGCTAAAGCGGGTGTTGAAACCCATGATGATGCCCGTCACCAAGCTCAAGAACGTTGCCAATATGCCGGCTTGGAAGGTCGCAACCATACCAGAACCAATTCTCGCCAGTAGGTCTCGGCCAATGCCATCTGCGCCCAAAGGTGCTTGCCAGCTCGGCGATGCCAAGCGTGCAAACTGGCTAGTGTATGGGTCACGAAATGCAGCCCATACAACGATAGCAATTAGGAAAGAGAAGATCGCAAAAGCAGTGACACGTTTAGCTCGATTCTGGGTAAAACGAAACGAAGAGTGGCTACTAATGAGCTTGCCGCTTTTCAGGCTGTGGCCAAGAATCAATTGCTGAACAAACAAACTCATGCTGCTCACGGCAATTGAAAATAGCAGCAACACCAATAAGCCGCCTTGCAGCGTTGGTAAGTCTTGCGCCTTGGCTGCACCAAGAATCATGCGCCCGATACCAGGGATCGAAAAGATAAGCTCAACCGCGACTGCGCCACCAGTTAAGCCAATCACGATCATCGCGATTTGCGGGATCAGACTGCTCAGCGCTCTTTTCAGCGCAAAGCGAATAATTTGATTGGAATGAACGTTGGCACTGAGCCAAGTGATCACCCAACGTTCATTGAGAACGCGTTGTAAACTGTCTCTGAGTAGGCGACTAAACAAGCCACTTGCAGGCAGTGCGAGCGCTAAACTCGGTAGCCATATGTCTTGCCAACCTTGCCAACCATACGGTGGTAGCCAACCTAACCAGATAGAGAACACCAATATTAATACCGAGGCCACCACATACTCTGGCAACGATATTAATACGGTGCTTAAACTGCTGTAACTCTGCCCTAGTTTGCCCTTCTTCCAACTGCGTAAGGTAGCCAGTAAGCCTGCACCACACAGTACGAAAGTCATCACAAGTGCGCTAGACATCAAGAACAGAGACGTAGATGCTGTTTTTTGAATGCTTAATGCAACCGAGGAACCATCAATCCATGATTCACCTAGATCACCTGAAAAAGCACTTCCTACCCAGTCGAGCAGGCGCTCAATGGCTGAACGGTCAAGCTGAAGATCAGCGCGTACCGCCGCTAAAGCTTCAGGCGTAAGCAGGTGTTGTTGCCCCGCCCTAGCCCGCAGAATAGATTGGCTTGGATCGATGCCTGCGATGTCAGGCATCAAACCAACAAGAATCACCACCACAATCAGTGAGGCGATTCTTGATAGCCAAGGCGTCAAGATAAATAGAGTTCGACGCAGAGTCTCAGCAGATAACATTTATTTAGTTAGCCTGTGTTGCCGGGTTAACTTGTGTCGTTTGATCAACCAAGCGACGTTCACTTGGGTCACGAACGACATTGCTTACACGCTCACTTTCACCTTGAATCACACGTTCGTGAAGCAGCGGGATAGCCGCGAAATCGTTAAGGATTTTTTGTTCAGCTTCGATGATCGCTTGGTGACGCAGCGCACCTAGCGGTTGTAGGTCAGCGTGATTCAGTGCTTTATCTACCTCTTGAGAACAGAACTGGCCAAGGTTGAATGAACCCTTACAACCAAAGTCGCTCATCATGTAAGCCACTGGGTCACCCGAATCTAGAACCGTTGCACGAGAAAGGATAAACGCGTCGAACTTACCAGATAGCGCATCGTTCTCGATCTGAGCGTATTCACGAATATCCAGCTCAACCTTGAAACCAGCCGCTTCAAGTTGTTGCTTCAGTAGCGCTGCCACTTCTGGAAGCTCTGCACGGTCGGTAAAGGTACCGATAACAATGCTTTCGCCGTTCGCTTTTAGCGTTTTGTCGACTGCCGGACCTTCAGGTCGAATTGGTTCAGCCCAAGCAAGTGCAGGACCTAATAGACCTTGCGCGATATCCGCGTGGTTTTCATAAACAGTATTCACGATCTGCTCACGGTCTACTGCAGCTGCCGCTACCTTACGCAGTTCAATATCGCTAAATACGCCTGACTTGTTGTTCAGGTAAAGCGTATTAGTGCGAGGCATTGCCACTTCGTAAAGTAGGTTCGGATCAATGGTCGCGATTTGTGAAACGGGTACCGCTTCAACGACGTCAGCCGTGCCGGTTCTCAACGCTGCAGCGCGAGCAAAACCATTAGGAACGTATTCTGCAATTACAGATTCTACTTGCGCTTTTTCGCCCCAGTAGCCGTCAAAACGTTTCAGTTTCGCGCTTGTTGTACCGTTAATTTCCGTCAACTCAAACGGGCCAGTGCCTGCGCCAATTGGACTCACACGACCATCTTCTTGATAAGCACTTGCTGCAAGAATCGCTAATTGAGGGCTTGATAAACGGCTTGGTAAAAGAGGGTCATCAAAGCTGGTTTTAATCTCTATACGGTAGTTGTCCATCGCTTTCACTTCTAGCTCTACGCCATCTAAGATGCGCGGCTTAGGTGCTGCTTCAAGCGCTTTTTGCAGAGAGTTCACTACAGAGTTTGCCGTTAATGTCGAACCATCATGGAATTTAACGCCTTGGCGAATCGTGAACTGCCAAGTCAGAGGATCAAGATGTTTCCAATCCGTTGCCAACATAGGTTGTGCTTCTGAGGTTGGGCTCAGGTTAACCAGAGTTTCTGCTGTGCTCCAACGAGATAACTTAAAAGCGTCATCAGAAAGTGGCGATAAACCCGTTCTTGGTGGTTGCATCATCGCAACTCGAATTTCAGATTTTACTGCGGCATCGCTAGACCCTGGTTGAGAGTCAAAACAGCCCGTCAAAGGCAGAGCCAACGCAAGCGCGCAAGCCAGTTTGATTGAATTAAAACGCATAGTTATTTTCTCTTAGCTGTATTTTTTAATAAGTAAGGTTGTGTTAACAAGTAGATTTCGAAAGAGGCTGAGACTCGATCAGCATCTGAGTCGCAGGGTGAGCAGGTTTATTCATCACTTGATCGGTCGGTCCGTGCTCGACCATTTCACCATGGTCGAGTACCAGTATTTCTTCACAAAGGGCTTTTGCGGCACCTAAATCGTGCGTAACCAAAATAAGGCGCATATCGCGCTTCTTTTTTAATGAATTAACCAAGTCCAACAACCTTTGACGATTCACAGGGTCAAGGCTGGCAGTAGGTTCATCGGCCACCAGCACTGCGGGTCTAACGACAAGAGCCCGAGCAATAGCCACACGTTGAGCTTGGCCTGTAGAAAGCTGATTAGGTTTCAGTAAGAGCAGACTGGCAGGCAATCCAACGTCTGAAAGCGACTCTTCAATGATGGCTTCATGATTACCCGAAACATCTAAGTTGCTTAGCGGTTCGGCTAAGATCTGTCGAACGGTATAGTAAGGGTTGAGGCTAGTGTGGGGCTCTTGTGGCACCAATTGAATCAGCCGACACACCGTTGCTTGCGCTTTGCTATCGCGAATTGGGAGCGAATAACCGAACAAGTTTATTTGACCAACGGTTGGCGCTTTAAGGCCAAATAGCAGTTCAATTAACGTTGATTTACCGGCACCAGAACGCCCAACAATAGCTAAGCTTTTGTCTTCAACCTTAAGGTCAATGTTCTGTAGCGCTTTAAACGCCTTCCCCCCCAACCAACTTGGTACGGAATAGTAGTGAACACTCACATTGTCGAACTTAATCTCTGTCGATGTTTGTGTTTCTGAATCAGTCACTGACATTAATGGCGAGGCTTCTGAGTTTAGTGGTAAGGTCGAGCTCATTCGATTAAGTCTCTCAATGAACAGCAGAAAGCGTGAGAGCTCGATTCAAGTGCATGTTTCGGAGCACCATAAGCCACCACACCGCCATCATCGATCACCAACAACTTGTCACACGCCAACGCGCTATGCAGGTCATGGGTGATGAGTAAACCACCAATTTGACGTTGTTTAACATTGTGTCGAATCAGCTTGAGTATCTCTTGCTCTGTCACCGGATCTAACGCACTGGTTGGTTCATCGGCGATGATAATATCGGAGTTACTCAGCAAGCCAATCGCAATACACACACGTTGTCGTTGGCCGCCCGAAATTTGGCTCGGGTACAACCGCAAGATGGTTTCTGGATTAGGAAAACCAAGTTGAATCAGCAACTCGGTAATTTTGATTTTGTCTTTTGATTTAAGCTTGGTGCGAGTTCCCGTCAAGGCAAGGCAGAGTTGGCCTTCTATTGAAACCAGAGGGTTTAACGCTTGAAGCGCATCTTGGAAGATAACTGCGGGGCGCTGTGCTGCAGTTCTTTGCAACATAGGTAAACCACACACCGCTTCACCAGATAGAGAAATATGACCTTCAACTTCAACCGTCTCTGGCAGAAACCCCGCAATAGCGCGAGAAAGCATCGACTTACCAATGCCTGAAGGACCCATGATCGCCAACAGCTCACCTCGATAAACATCGAAGTGGATATCTTGGAAAAGGGTTCTCGAAGAGGTTTTGATCGTTAGGTGGTCAACAGACAAAAGTGGGGCGTTCACGCAGATACTCATATATAGATGTTATAACATAACAACTCTATCATTTAGCCGACATGATGAAAAGCGGACATTGAACTGTATCGCATTTTATTTGCTGTTTGATTGACCAATTTTTATTAGGGCGTGTTGACCTTTCGAGGTAATTTTTACATATACAAAAAAGCGCTCTCTAAACTTATCGTGTAAAAATAGTAAAGCGCTTTCATAAAGTATTATAGGTGGTGATTAGGTTACTTAGTTAATGGCACCCTGAGCGGCATCTTCGACTGGGTAACACTTCTGCTTAACTTGTGCGATGAACGGATACAAGAATGCAATACGTCCAAGATAAAACAAGGTGAACGCCAACCACAGACCATGATTGCCCCAAATATCGATGGTGAATGCCTGTACCGCTAAAAATACCAACAAAGTCGCGATGCTTGAGTCTCTAACCGGACGTGTGGTTCCCGTTCCGGTAAAAATGCCATAAACCGTTAAGCCAAAGCCAGCCACTAGCGGGAACACAATTAACCACGGAGCCATCTCTTGGTACAGCATGACTAGCGCTGGAATATCGGTAAACAAGAAAACAATGCTGTCTTTAAATACCAAGGTCAACAGCGTCAGTGCGGCAATGAAACCTGCCGTCCATTGGAAGTTAAGCCTTAATACACGCTCCAACATTGAAGGGTTTTTCTGACCTACTGCTTTACCAGCAAACACACTCGATGCGTTGGCAATGCCGTCAAACATATAGCTGACTATGAAGGTCACCTGCATCAAGATCGCGTTAGCCGCTAGAACATCCGTACCCAGTTTAGAGCCAGTACGCGCCATCATGTTGAAGAAAACTAAAATACAGATGGTACGAAGTAAGAGATCGGTATTTGAAGAGATGATTGTCGATAGGTCTTTCTTGGTCATCTTCGAGCCTTGCAGGAACTCAGAGACCGAGATATTGCTGGTCTTCATCACCAAGGTCACGCCAATCGCAAAGGTGGTGACTTGTGCAATCAAACTTGCGTAAGCCACACCTGCAACACCCAAATCGAAATAAAGTACAAACACCGCATCCAAGACAATGTTCAACACGTTACCAAACACTTGTGTATAAAGAACTTCTTTGGCTTTCGCTTGCCCCATTAACCAACCAATAATGGTGTAGTTGAGCAACACAAAAGGCGCGCCATAAATCAAAATACTGAAGTAGATATGCGCGTGCTCGGCCACATTGGCTTCAGGCTCAATCACCCACATTGCGCCTTGCCAGATGAGTGGTTGTATCAAGATAAAGATCAAACCCACCAAACCAGACAGCACAAACGGACGCATCAAACTACCCGTCAAATCAGAGCGATTTCCCTTGCCCAGTGCCATCGCACTTTGCCCCGTGGTACTGACACGGAAAAAGCCAAACAACCAATACATGGTGTTCATAATGATGGTGCCGATCGCCACGCCACCAATCAGTTCAGCAATACCAAGTTGGCCGATAACAGCGGTATCCACCGCACCTAGTAGAGGCTGTGTCACCGTTGAGATGATGAAAGGGAAGGCAATTTTCAGATAATCTTTGTGGGTAATGGTCATATATTCTAGCGAGTGATATTAAGAACTATTTGTAATTAGAGCGGGATGCTATCGTTTAATCCGTACGTTGTCATCATTTACTGGGGTAAATTATCAACAAAGTACCTTTATCTTAGCCCACCGGCATAGAATAGTTGGCAGCTATTGGTCGTGCTAATTTGTCTCAACAAAAGAGCAAAGTCTGGTTCAAGAAAACAGCACAACCATCGATTAGTAAAAACTCACGGGAAGGTAGAAGTCGAGCTCGAACACTTCATCGGTGTTGAGAAAGTGATTCTGATGATAGTGCACATAAGCCGGAGTGGAACGCTGCTTGAAGCCAGACGTAGGTAGCCACTTTTCTAATACCATGCTGATCTGTGGGAGCAGTTCTCCATAACGGCCATTGAGTCGAAACACCGCATGTAAACCGCCCGGAATCACCATCTGATTTACCACGCTGCGATACTTAATCGGTTCATTGATAGCGATACACGCCACATAGCGACACTGATCCATCTCAACCCAAGCAGGATTCGAGTGATGCAAGCCAAATTGGCTCGAGAAATCGCGTTGTTCGGAGTTCGCCCACGCTTTCAATATCAACCACGCATTACGAATAGAGCGGTTATAACCCGTATGTCGAACGTAGGCCGCCATGCGTTCAGGCACTTCAACGATCTTGGGTTCAGGTAGCACTCGCTGCGCCACATTCAAATAACCCGCCGCCACTTCGGGATCTTTCAAGTAGGGTTTTTCTGCTACTTGTAAATCGTGTTTACGCCACTCTCCAGGCGACATATTGAAGGTCGCTTTAAATGCTCGACTAAACGAAGACACAGAACTAAAGCCACATTTATGGGCGATCTCAACCACAGACGAACTGGTATCGAACATCAATTGGTTGGCCGCATACTCCATTCGAGTGCGTCGGATATATTGATGCAACGACTCCCCGACCACGCTTTTAAAGGTGCGATGAAAGTGCTGCTCTGAATAGGCCGCTATCTCAGATAACTCTTTGGCAGACAAAGGCTGACTGATGTCTTGGTGAATATGGAACAAGACATCATTGATTCGCGATATGTGTTGACGTGACATCGTTTAAATAGCATAAATGGACATGTTTAAGAGCATAAACGGACACGCTAGTTTTTACAATTGCCGTGTAATATCAAGCGATAGAATAAAAACGATAAACAACGAGACACAACACATGGAAATCGCACAGTCATTACAACAGATTCAATCTTCATACATTCGAGAGATCCTCGCAGCCGCAAGTGATCCAAATGTCATCTCATTGGCCGGTGGTTTACCGGACGAGAAAACATTCCCAATCGATTTAATGAAGCCAACGCTAGAAAACCTAGCGAACATGCCTGAAGTTTTCCAATACGGCTCTACTGCCGGTTACGGCCCGTTGCTTGACCACCTAACACAAAGCTACCAATTGCCAGAAACTCACACAGCAATGATCTGTACTGGTTCTCAGCAAGGTTTGGATTTGATTGCGCGTGCGTATGTTGACCCGGGTGATGTGGTTGTGATGGAAGCGCCAAGCTACTTAGGTGCGATGCAGGTGTTTGGCCTAGTTCAAGCAAACATTGCGCCCGTGTCTCAAACTGAATTTGGCCCGAACCTAGATGAACTGGAAACGTGCTTTGCACAGCAATCACCGAAGATGTTCTATGCCGTGCCTGATTTCCACAACCCAACCGGCGTGTGTTGGGCAACAGAAACTCGTCAAAAAGTGGCTGAGCTGTGTATCAAATACAACGTGGCATTCATTGAAGATGCGCCATACCGTGAGCTACGTTTCACAGGTACAGAACTGCCGTTGGTTTCTTCGTTCTGCCCTGATAACTCTATCGTTCTTCGTTCATTCTCTAAGATTGCATCGCCAGGTTTACGTATTGGCGCAGTAACAGGAAAACGCAGCTACCTTGAACCACTGATCAAAGTGAAGCAAGGCGCTGACTTACACTCAAGTGTACCAATGCAAGCACTGCTTGTTGGTCTTCTAAAACATGAAGACTTTGGCGTACACATGGAAAACATTCGCACCCTGTACAAGTCTCGTTATGAAGTACTGTTCTCAGAATTAGAGAAACAACTGCCTGCAGATTGCGTCTTAAAAGCCGTAGATGGCGGGATGTTCATTTGGGTTGAAATCCCAGAGTGCGACACCTTCGAACTGGCGAAAACCTTGCTATCGAATGGCGTGGCAGTAGTACCAAGCCCAGTATTCTATCCAAAGGCCGATGAAGCCAAAGCCGCACTGCGCTTAAACTTCACCAACGCCAACCCAGAAGAATTGACGGAAGCGGTAAAACGCTTAGCAGAAGTACTTAACCAAGCGTAATCGCTGATTGAGTCAGACAGATTAACACCAAGGCCCTGCTGTATTTTTACAGCAGGGCCTTTTTGTTCCTCAAACTATAAAGTCCACAATAAAACAGGTGATAAATAGCCCTACATTTGGTTGGTTTTTGTCCTACATCGCCTTGGTTATACTGCGGCGGATTTTAATAAGCCATCATGACAAGCTAAGTTGAATTACCCCGCTATGATCAGAATAGGCAACCGCTCTGGATTTACGTTCCAGCTCGCAGAAAGGAAAAACCATGTCTCAATATGTTGTATGTGCTCTGTATAAATTCGTAGCACTTGATGATTACCAAGAAATTCGCCAACCACTCACAGAATTGCTAGAAGCCAACCAAATCCGCGGTACTTTGTTACTTGCGAGTGAAGGCATCAACGGCACTGTTGCTGGTAAGCGCGAATCTATCGACGCCCTTCTTCAATGGTTCAAGCAGGACTCTCGCTTGGCTGATGTCGTTTACAAAGAGTCATTCAACGAGGAACAACCATTCAACCGCACTAAGGTTAAGCTTAAGAAAGAGATCGTAACCATGGGCGTTGAAGGCATCGACCCTCGCCACGTTGTCGGTACGTACGTTAAGCCAAACGAATGGAACGACCTGATCTCAGATCCAGATGTGATCTTGGTGGATACTCGTAACGATTACGAAGTCGATATCGGCACATTCAAAAATGCCGTAAACCCAAACACGGAAACCTTCCGTGAATTCCCTCAGTACGTTGAAGAGAACCTCGACCCTAAGAAACACAAGAAAGTCGCAATGTTCTGTACTGGCGGTATTCGTTGCGAAAAATCAACAGCCTACATGAAAGAGCAAGGCTTTGATGAGGTCTACCACCTTGAAGGCGGCATTCTAAAGTACTTAGAAGAAGTCCCAGAAGAGGAGAGCATGTGGGAAGGCGACTGCTACGTATTTGATGGACGTGTTGCGGTTAACCACCAGCTAGAAAAGAGCGGTTACGATGTGTGTAACGCTTGCCGCCTGCCAATCACTGATGAAGACAAAGCGTCTGAACATTTCGAGAAAGGCGTAAGCTGCCCTAAGTGCATTGATAAGCACAGCGACGAACAGAAAGCGCGTTTCCGCGAGCGTGAAAAGCAAGTTCAACTGTCAAATGCTCGTGGCGAAACCCACGTCGGTGGCGAAGCTGCTCACCTTATCGAGCAACGTAAGAAAGAGAAGCTAGCACACAAAGAGCAACAGCGCTCTGGTAAAAAAGGGAAGTAAGCTTTCTGCTTTAGACCTATGGTTATAAACGGGTAACTTATAGCTATAAACATAAAAAGGGCACAAGTTCGAAGACGATTCTTCGAGTTTGCGCCCTTTTTTGATCGCTTTACTGCTTTGTGTTTTGAACCACATTTCTTTCGATAAATTGCTTCTATACTGTCAGTAATTCGACTAGAGAGGAAGTGCCAATGCTCAATGAAAACCATGCCTTTATCTTAGATTTCCCAGATCTTAAATTAGACATTGTTCAGCTCAACCACGACGACGAAAAATTCAAAGCAGACATGCAGAAATACCACCAACTCGACTACGACATCCGCCAATTAGAAATCTCTGGCAGCCCTATCGATGACGACAGCATGCACAACCTAAAAGTAGAACGCATGGAGCTAAAAGACTCACTACACAAACAGCTCACTCGACATCACGCGCTTAAGCTCGTTTAAACGAGTTCTACAAATATGACTTTTAGAGCCACGCACACCGCGTGGCTTTTTCGTTTAATCCGTCTATCAATCGATTATGGTATTGTTTGCTTATAAAAAGCTCAGAATAAGGAAGTGGAAAGAGTGACAGTCAAGGAAGACAAACTACAATTCCAACTCGTTTCAAACTCAGAATTTGAAGAGCTGTTTGCTTGCGTCAAACAAGGTATTTTCGAACACGTCGACAATGTGTTTGGTTGGGATGACGAGTTCCAACGTAACCGCCTGTTAAACGACTACCAACCTCCTTGGTTTCATTGTATATATCGCGAAAAGGAAAGAATCGGACTCGTCTGCTTTAAACCTTACGACAATGCATACCATATCCACCTTCTGATCATTTACCCTCAATACCAAGGTAAGATGCTCGGTAAAGAAGTCATGTCACTCATCCAAAACAAAGCCCATCAAGAGCAGCGAAACCAAGCCACCCTCTCTAGCTTTAGAAGTAACGCTCGCGCCATCAGCTTTTATCAGGCGCTTAGCTATCAGGTTGTTGATGAGTGTGATGAGGATTTCGTGGGGATGGCAGTCTATCTAGACAACAGCCTACTTCCTTAATTAAAAGCTCTAGCCACTCGCCCTGCACTGCTCAATTCGTAATGACCAATATAGGCTGGAATAAATACAGACTGCCCTTTCGAGAGGGTCACATGCTCGCCTTTCTGACTCATTAGCGTTAAATCATCATCTATTGCCATCAAGATTTCAGCACCGCTTGTGGTGACTTTTTCTTGCTTTGGGCTATGAAAAATATTGAAATTAAAATCACTGACCGGGATATCATAACTATCACATTGACCCAGTTTTGAGGGCGCTAACAACAAACGGTTAAACGGAATTGGAATGAACTCTGTACAAGCTACCAACTCAGCAACATCAATGTGTTTTGGCGTTAAACCGGCTCTTAGCACGTTGTCTGAATTTGCCATGATCTCGAGTCCGGTTCCCTTAACATAAGCATGCGGAGTGTTCGCATTCAAATACATCGCTTCACCTGGCTTCAGTGTGATCAAGTTAAGAAGCAGAACACAAAACAGACCGATATCGTTCGGGTACTGATGGCTAAGCTCAATGATCAATGCAAATTCTGTTTGATCTTGGTGAGCCGCTGCGTAAGTCAGAAGTTGATCTAATGCTTGCTGCTTACGTTGGTTATTTAGCGTTAATAAATCGCGGAAAAACGTCTCTAAACCTAGAGAGTTAAGGTTGTTACCAAACTCTTCAACCAAACCAGCAAGCTCGCTAGAATTCAATTGTCTGAATAGACCTAATATTTCATCGAACTCTCGAAAGCCATTCATCGCTTGATATTCAGTGATCGCGTAAACCAATTCAGGCTTGTGGTTCGAGTCTTTGTAATTACGGTGACCTGCAGTCAGAGGGATCTTTGCTTGCTCTTCTCTCGCAAAGCCTAACTCAGCTTGTCGCTTGTTTGGGTGAACTTGAACAGACAGCGCTTTTTCTGCCGCTAATATCTTAAACAAGAATGGCAGTTCACCAAACGACTGCGCAATATCGCTTGATAGATAAGCGGGTTTATTCTTGTTAATCAGCTCAGATAGAGGCACTAAATGTTGGTCAAGCTTCACCATTGAACAACCTTTCGGATGCACTCCCATCCAAACTTCCGCTTGCGGTTCTTGTGACTCATTTTTGAAGCCAAACAGTTCACGTATCGAAGAGATACTTCCCCATGCATAGTTTTGGATGGTGTTTTCCATTGGAAAAAATGAGTGTTCTGATGAGTGGCTGAGTGACATGGCTTTTTCCGTAGTGAGCCCTTTGAAGACAGTTCAAGAGAGCCGATTCTAATAACGTAAATAATTAGAAAGACTACAGAGAGCGGTTAGAACCCACATGAGATGGGGTCTTAGACGCAATAGGAAAAATTCTTAGAAACGGATGAGACAGATGAAAAACGTGAAAAGAGTCACATTTGAATACGACATATAAAAACGCTGAAGATAAGATAGCTGCACAATAACCAGAAGACCATTAACAGCTATCTTATTGACGCAGAAACCCCTTACAAGCCAGAGCGAGCCTCTGCACTTTTCTGAGGTGATTGAGCTTGTAAGAAAGGCAGTAGAAGTAGCCCGATAACGGCCGCACAGGTCGAGATGGTAATGAAGAACCCACTCCAACCGTAAGTTTCTAGAACGAGCGCTAATGGATAACCAGAAAGTGCCGCCCCCATGTAGGCAAATAAGCCGACAAAACCTGTAGCCGCCCCGGCAGAATCTTTATGCGAACATTCTGCGGCAGCCATACCGATAAGCATTTGAGGACCAAAAACAAAAAAGCCAACGCAAAATAGCCCAGCAGCTTGAAACACAAAGTTGGTTAACGGCATAAGCCATAAAGCGGATACCGAAAGGAAGATGCCGATGGCAAACAGAATGTTCATAGGGCCACGGTTACCACCAAATAGCCTATCCGATCCCCACCCAGCAACAAGTGAACCAACGAAACCGCCAATCTCGAACAGAGACAATGCAGCGTTGGCGTTGATCAGACTGTAATCGTGCTCTTCGGTTAAGTATAAATTGCCCCAATCATTAACCGCGGTTCTTACGATATAGACCAACACATAACTAAAGGCGAGCAACCAAATGTACTTATTACTGAACACGTAAGTTTTCAAGATCTCTCGATAACTTAACCCTTGCCCATGGCTTTCTTGCGCCAACTCTAGATGATCGTTGCGCCACTTCCCTACCGTCGGAAGCCCCATTGTGGTGGGTTTATCACGCAAACGCCAACAAACGATAAGACCAATAAAAACGCCAATCACACCCGGCCAAATAAACCCCGCTCGCCAACTGAATTGAAGAGTTAGGTAGCCCACAAGAATAGGAATTAGTGCCCCACCAACGTTGTGTGCTGTATTCCAGATAGCCCAGCGAAAACCTCTTTCAGAACGAGAATACCAAGTCGTCAATAGCTTGGAACACGATGGCCATCCCCAACCTTGGAACCATGCATTAAGCACCCAAAGAGATATAAACGCAGCCAACGAGCTAGAAAAACCAAACGCGATATTGATCAAACCTGTCGCGATTAGGCCAAGCCCCATGAAATAACGAGGATTTGAACGGTCGGAGATCGTGCCTGATATAAATTTCGATAAACCATAAGAAAGGTAGAAGAGTGTGCCAATTAAACCGATATCGCCTTTGTCCAATCCAAGATCAGTGATCATTGCTGGCGCGGCATAATTAAAGGTTTTACGAGTGAAGTAAAAACCTGCATAGCCAACATACATTCCTATCATGATGTGGAGACGCCAATAACGATAATTCTGATTGACCTCATCATCGCTTAGAGTATGACTTTTTGACGTTGTTGAGCGCAGAAATCCAAACATATTCGTTCTCACACTTTAGGTAATATAACGCTGATATCGGAACCCGAAGATGATCCATTAGCGTTGATTGTCATCTTGCCGCCGAGCGCCTGAATGCGCTCTTGCATACCACGAACACCCATTCCTTTAAGAAGATCCTGCGCTGTAAAACCAACACCATTGTCTGTAATTCGAAGATAAGCTTGATCGTCTAAAATCAGTTCTATTCTAATTTCACTTGCTTCAGCATATTTGTGGGCATTGTTTAAAGACTCTTGGCACAGTCGGAAGAGAGTAACCTTGAGCGTGTCACTCAAACATGAGTAATCACCTTGCCAATTTAACTGAATATCAACACCGTGATCCGAGAACTCCATTTCACGTATGAGCTGTTCAACGGAGTCCTTCAGGTCAAGGTCGTCCAACATTTTTGGTCTTAGCTTCGTTAGCAAACGCTTGGTGGTGTCATAAACATTCAACGACAATGATTCAATCGTACCAGCACAGCGAACGCTCATTTCAGCCGCATCGACACGTTTAATAATGCTTGCTTGAGTCCGAATTGCCGTGATGTTCTGGCCTATCTCATCATGTAATTCACGGGCAATATCACGGCGAACCGATTCTTCAGCGGTGACTAACTGACGAGAAAGGTTTTGATTCCTAGAGAGCTCACTTCGTAATTTCGCGTTGAGATCTTTTTGTTTTTGAACCGCTAAACCAAGCAAGATACCTGTGATGGTCTGAGCGGAAAGAGACAAGAGTAAATCAGTAATTTCGAGTTTGGATGTGCCACTGTGGGCTGCAATCAACGCGACGCTATTTAGCAGGGTAGCGAGCAAGGCGCCTTGCCATCCATAACGAACGGCGAGCAAGATAATAGGGATAGCCATACAGAACGGGGCGAAGCGCCTTAGTTCATCTGGCAAGCTGGTTTGTATCAAAATACTGGCGACCAACAAGACGCTGTATAAAGCGATGTGACGGATTTTGAACTCAATGACATTGTTGATTAAGTAAGAGCTCAGTGGCGCCCACTTGTTTTGGAATAGGTAGTTCCAGACTAGATAACACATCGGCACCAACATCAAACCACCTGTGATACTCACCAACCACACCATGTAAACGGCTGGGACATGAGAACCCACCACGGCTACATTAATCAGTGAGGTGACCATGATTAAGCTCGCCATCACTAATAGGTGACGGTTTTGGTCACCGTAATAATACCGTTTGGCAAATAGAGTGGCTGGAATGCTTAATCCGCTGGCGATTAAAATGGTTAACCATTGAGGTTCATCCAGTAATAGAGCCAAGGCGATCGCGAGCCCCCACTCTGCAACATAAATGGCAGGCCAATAGTGAGTACGAGTGTGCAGCGTCATACCCAATCTTAACGAGAATGGGAACAGCAGAATGGCCAACTCTGGATCGTTAATAAAATAGAAGGCAATAACCCATAAGCAAAACCATGCACAGCCAGCCATGAAGACGCCACATATGGAAGTGGCCAGATAGGAGCGCATTAGTATTGTTCTTGCGTGAACAGTTTCGCTAACTCAACGTTGTTTTTAACATTGAGTTTATCCATCGCATTAGCGCGGTGCACATGTACCGTTTTATGGCTGACACCCAACTCTACGGCGATAGATTTTACATCGAGCCCTGTTGCCAATAGCTGACAGACTTCGCTTTCTCTTCGGGTGAGCTGATTTAAAGAGGCTTTGTTCTTTATTGGTGTCGCGAGCTTGATAGCGATATCGGGTGTGAGATAACAGCCACCATTTGCACTCGTGTGTACGGCTTGGATTAACTCATCAGGACTGCAGCGCTTGCTGAGGTAACCTTTGGCGCCTAACTCTAATGACTTTTCAACCATCGCAGGAGAATCATGAACGCTCAACATGATGCTAGCAATGCCTGACGGTATCTCTTCTAACAAACTCAGGCCACTTTCACCCTGCATTGAAATATCCAAGATAACCACATCAGGATGACAACTTGGTAATCCGAGACGAGCTTCTGCCGCAGAGTTAAATTCACCTACTACCGTAATATCAGCTTCAAGGCTGAGTAATTGAGCAAACCCAGATCGAACAATAACGTGGTCATCAACAAGTGCAACATTAATCATGATAGTAACCAAAATTAAGAGTAAGAAAGAAAAATAGCCCCAATAGGAGCTATATAGAATTAAGTTTATTGATAGAGATGATACTGAATCGAATTAACGATTGGTATGATCTCACGTGCTTTAAACCAATAAATCACGTGAGACTATCTACCCAAAACTATGCTTTCGAGAACAAGTACCCAGACAAGCTACGCGTTTTGAGACGCTAAGTGCATTTTCTTCGCGTGACGAATCTTCTTCTCTTCGGCAACTGCAACGAATAATAGCAATACGATACAAATAGCCGCTGAGGTATCGAGTGCAGCGAACGTTCCTTTCCAACCTGTTAAGCCGAAAATAGGTGTTCCGTCCGCAATCATACCTAAGCCAAGTTTTGCAAAGCTATCACCGATTAGGTAAGCAAACGTGCCTTTCACACCATCCGCAACGCTGATTGCTTTCTTAGGCACGAAACCTACCGCAGCAACACCAATCAGTAACTGAGGACCGAACACTAGGAAGCCCAGCACAAACAGTGATGCTAAGTACATGAACTCACTCGTTGCGTGCTGGTAGAACTCTAGTGAAACGATAATCAGACCAAGCGACACACAAGCAACCAGTGCACGACGTCCGTTCGCAAGATCAGATAGATAACCCCACATTAGCGTGCCGACCAGAGCGCCAACCTCAAACAGCGTGAAGCCTGAAATCGCGGTTTCTTTTGATAGACCTAGCTCTTGATACGCATAAACGGTAGACCATTGATCGATACCGATACGAACAATGTATAAGAAGATATTCGCGAAACAGAGTAGCCAGATCACTTTGTTTTTAAGGATGTATTCAACAAAGATCTCTTTCTTGGTCATTTGATTTTCTTCAGCGGCCGTGTCTTCTTCGCTGACTTCTTCATCAAACAATTCTTCAACCGTACCTAGACCGTATGCTTCTGGAGAGTCATTACCAAAACGCATACCAATAAAGCCAACCACAATCGCGATAATTGATGGAAATACGAACATACCAATCACGTTGCCATCAAATAGGTAGTTAGCACCAAACAAAGCAACACCAGCAGCGCCTGCACCACCCACGTTGTGTGACATATTCCAAAGGCCTAAATAAGAACCTCGCTTGTTACGAGGGGTCCATTTAGTGATGGTTGAGTAACTTGAAGGTCCACCCGTACTTTGAAAGAAACCACTCAACGCATAGAAAGCCACCATCAAGAATAAACTCGCGCTGCCGCCGCCCATACTGAAGCTAAAGCCCAACATGGCAATACCTGAAAGAACAAGCATGAATGGCAGGAACTGTTTGGTGTTTTTACCATCGGCATAATAGGAAACAACCGTCTTACCGATACCGTAAGTAATTGAGAAACCCAAACCGATAAGACCAAGATCCGTCATTGATAACCCATAAGTAGAAATCATGTCGTTTTGTGCGACATTGAAGTTCTTACGGATCAAATACATGGTTAGATAACCGATGAACACCACTAGGTAAGATTGTAGGAAGGGCTTGAACCACATTTTTCTTCTGGTTTCCACCGGAAGATCCAGTGTCGGTTTTCTAACCTGATCTAGGAACTTTAGCATTGTAAACTCTCTTATTATTGATGAGGTTTGCACGGCATATTACAGACCATGCACTCTTTGCAATTTGATAATTGAAATAATAAGGAGTCTAAAAAGCGACCACATGAGAGAGGGTCTTAGAATAACTAGGAAAAATTCTTAGTTCAGAATAAGGCATTATGAAAACGTGAAGATCATCACTTTGTTTAAAATGTGTTATCTATTGATATCGCGATAACAAAAGGCATTCATCTCAAGGCTGACGAGACTTTAAACAAACAGAAACAAGTGGATTACTTCACTTAAAAAAAAACGCCAGTATCAGTTCATCACCATCAAGCTCCATGGTATGACCGAGACTGGTTCAACGTTCATTCTTATTAAAATAGATTCAATAGGCTTGTTACGTTTCGCCGAATCGTACTATAAACGCTTACCGCTGCCGTCTTCCCACATCACTTCACACTCTTCTTTGATGGCTGCTTTTAGCAACTCTACAAGTGGAAATGCGCGGCTACCGATATTCACTGGCGCTTCAACAACTTCATCTTCGTTATCGTCGTCCGCATCGTTTGGGTCTACTGGTTGCTTCTGTTCGACCTCAAGCGCAACACGTAAATTACTCAAAGCTTGAGGTACCTCTGAAGCATCAATGGCACCAGGGATAGCGCCACTATGTCCAAGCATTTTGATGAACTGAAGACCGACCTCGCCAAACATGGTGACGCTAGAATGAGCCTTACAACTAAACGTAATTAACATAATGAGTCTCTATAAAAATAAGTTATCTGCAAACTATGTTGAGGAAATCATTGAAAAGCAAGTACATAATAATCAAGGAACTGCTAATAACCTGTCTTTCAAATACTTCACTCTAAAAGCAACTTGCACAGTCAGTGATATACATCACTATTGATAATGGCTTAATTACCTTTTCATATGAAACCTTGATAGTAATCACACTAAATAGACACCTAAGCCTCTGCGTAGCTTGTTATTTAATCTACTATTAGCACCATTATCAAAAACTTTGGCACAAATCACATGAACAGGCTAGTTGGCAGACACCTAGAAGAAATGGCAGACATACGATCCACTCGAAAGCAGAAAATTGTCTACTCCTTTTCACTGACAGCGGCCGCGCTATTCATTTTCTATATGTGGGCTTATTTCCAAGGCCAGCATTACACCCTGTCGGTTTTCGAGTTGTGTTTTGCGCTTATCGCTATCTCGAATGCCTTTTACATCAGAAAGGTTATCAACCCTGATTACTCGGAACTGATTCTGAGTGGTGTACTGCTCGTTCAGGGGGTAATTCTATTCTTGTACAGCCACGCATTACCCGACCGAATTCTTTGGCTCTACCCTATTCTGGCGGCGGTGATTTTTATCAATGACTTCCGAATTGGCATCATCTTTAGCACCTCGTTTTGCCTGTTTATCAGCACGCTGATTACAGCACTTCCTAACAACTTCTCTCTGCCTTTTAATAGCACTCATCGCTTTGTTCTCAGCTTATTTACCATGAGTTTGGTGTGTCATACCTCGGCTTATTACTACACAAAAGCAGTGAGCTATATTCAGCGTTTGTACAAAGAAGGCATTGAAGATTTAGCCTACAGAGACCAACTGACAGGGTTAGCAAACCGTTGGAGCTTTGAACGCTGGGCTGTAGAAAAGCTTGCGACAGTCGATAGTAAGCGATCGCTCACCGCATTGGTCTTTTTAGACATCGATGACTTTAAAGCCATTAACGATAGTTATGGGCACGATGTGGGCGACAGCGTATTGCAACACTTTGCCAATCGCCTGAGCAACAACATTCGAACCCGAGATCGAAAGAGTCACGAATACGATTATTCAATTGCGCGCTTTGCCGGGGATGAGTTCGTTCTGATGCTCTACGATATTCCAACTCGAAAAGACCTCGACGGTATTCTCGATAGAATATGTGGGTTATTTGAGAGCGGTTGCCAGACAAACGAAAGAATAAAAGAACTGACGCTCAGCGTTGGCGTGTCTTTGTACCCACAAGATGCAACAGAATTGCATGAGTTAACAAGATGTGCCGACAAAGCCATGTACGTAGCCAAGCATTCTGGAAAGAACCGATATGCTTATTATCACGACAACCCAGTGTCTACATTGATAGAAGAGTTACCGACGAACCTAGCTTACTCAGAATCGAATTCTTCTGAACTTGAAGATTGTCTTGAAACGAAAGTTGAAGGGAATAATGTTACGTTACTAAAAAATCACCAGCGTTAGCCTGCCATATACATAGCCCATAGGCTAACTAAACCAATAACAATAATCCAAACCACTTGTCGAATACGGCTTCGGTTTTCCCACTTAGATTTTACGGCGGTTTTAAAAGCGGCATGCTTAGCTGAGAGCATAAAAGCTGCCTCTGCCTCACGCTTTTTTACACGTCGCTTAACGGCGTGATTCGCTACTTCAGTAAAACGCTGTCCCTGCTCCGTCGTAAAGTCATTATCAAAGTCTATTCGACCTTGCCTTTCGCTATGTCTTTGCTGTACTGCCATAGCGGCCTCCTTGGCGATCTAGTCTATATTGAGTATAGACTTAATTTCATATTGTTACCTGTTCAAGATTTTCGAATAAGTCACTCAACGTTGTGCCATCTTCTTTTCAAGTCAAATTCCATAGACTAGAGCTATTAAAGTTTATGAGGGTTTCAATATGTCGAATGTAAGAGCAGTAGAGCATGTAATCTCAGCGCATGCCACCTCAGATGGCGATGGCGTCAAAATCCAGAGAGTCGCTGGTTTCAATAACGCGCGTTTCTCTCCATTTTTGATGATTGATGAACTCAAATCGGATGAAAGCAAGGACTATGTTGGTGGCTTTCCTCCCCATCCTCACCGTGGAATAGAGACGCTCACTTACATGCTCCAAGGCCACTTCCAGCACAAAGACCACATGGGAAATGTCGGAGAGCTTCGCAGCGGCGGCGCACAATGGATGGCCGCAGGTCGTGGTGTCATTCACAGTGAAATGCCAATGATGGAAGAAGGTGCGCTGCACGGCTTTCAGATTTGGATAAACCAACCATCTACCCACAAAATGCAGCCTGCGCAGTACCATGACTTCCAAAGTGAAAGTATTGCAGAGCATCAAAGTGAACAAGGCGGTTTATTACGAGTGATTGCCGGTGGATTTGAGTTACATAACCAAGCTGAGTCAGAAACTTCGCGAGCACAAGGTCCACTACAAAAGACAGGTGTGCCATTAAGTGTTGCAGATTGGCGATCTCGTTCAGGCCAAGAAGTTTCCTTAGGCACTGAGGCTAGTCACAATGCCATGGTTTATGTATACCGAGGCAGCATTCAGATCGATGGTAAAGTCATCAACCAAGGTCAACTTGCGTTACTGACCAAAGCTGAACTACTTTCTTTGAGTAGCATAGAAGATTCAGGTGTGTTGATTTTTGCTGGCCAACCGATTGATGAGCCTGTTGTGCATTATGGTCCGTTCGTCATGAACTCGATGGAAGAGATTGAACAGACTATTCAGGACTACAACAACGGCGTTTTTGATACTTACTAATGCTCGTGCTTTGAGCTTTGGTGAGCTTTGGTGAGCTTTGAAAAGAGTACTGAAGAGGCTTAACAACGAACAACGAATTTTGGTCGTCCATTTGATGACTGTAAAAACAAGTGACACTATCCACTGCCGGTTACTATCACTTATTTAACCACGCTCCTAGAGCGTGGTTTTTTCTTATTGAACAGAAGCTAATTTCAGGCTTCTATAGATACTCACACAAGTAAGCTGTTGCTTCTTTTACTTGCAGGTCGAAAGAAGAATCGCCTGCAACGTCAAAAGACTCACCAGATTGGTATGTTGTCCAATCGTCATCGCCAACACGCTTTACAATCAGAGCGCCTTTAACCACTGTCATCTTTTCAGGAGCTGCCGTACCGAATGTGTATTCGCCTGCCGCCATCACACCAACACTCACATCAGAACCAGACTGGTTAAACGCTAACGACTTAACGCCACCTTCAAAGTATGTGTTTTCTTTAATCATTGTACTTCCTTGTTATCTTCAAATTGCAGTTATTGGGCTCAACGAATAAGCCTATGCGTAAATTTAGGTGATAATTGTTTTAACCAATTCACGGCTTTCCCACAAGAAATAAATACGCATAGCTTAAGCATTTCGACAATTGAGATGCATTGATTGAACAAATAGCAACAGAAAAACTGAAAATTATCCAAAGCAACCCATTTATCTAGAACATACGATCCTGCTTCTAACTCTTATAACAATCTTTGCAAACTAAGATTTTAATTTATAGACTTAGAATGGTACAGGCTAAGAAATGAAGAGATAATGGCAAAAAAGCCCACTAAAAGCAGAGATCTATTTGCCAACTTGTTACTTTACGGCTTCCTATTAGCTGGCTTTATAATTGCCCTCACCGCAGGCTATTTTGCTTATCAAGCCCACCAGCAATCTGTCAGCCCAAGCAATGTCTATGGCACATGGATAGAGATTGCGGCGCCACCTTACAACACCGATATCCTCACACTTTCAGAGAAAGGTGTGATGATGAATCATCGCCTTATCACTACCTCATTCGATTTTGACGGTAAGATTGTCACGATCAATACAGGATCTGGAACCACCGTTTACACCGTCAGTGGTACTTACGATTCGCCTCGCTTGAAGCGACTAGAGCCAAGCGTACCATCTCAGCAATTTATTAAAGAAGGCTATGAGGATACCGCAACAGGTGATACTCATAGCATCATGCAACAACGACGGGCTTCACTAGCTGAGCAATTCAAAAGATAAACCTCGCTTCTCCTTACCCCGAGCAGCATTCGCCTTCAAATTTACTCGTCGACCTCGCTCGCTCAACAGACTTCACTTTGTGACTCTGCTTCAATCCACAGTATTTTCTTATAGTTTGTCGCACCTTTTTATAACTTCATGTCGTGAATTTTCACTTGTGAGATTTTCCTACTGAATGATATTTTATTTTATAAAACATGGACTCAGCCTCTCATTCGTTAAGCAACAGAATTGTAACAAGATACAATTTTTTAGTTGTCCATCGAAAACGGATTTATTTTCAGTTATGAAATTAAAACTCTCTCGAATACTGACGAGGAAGCTCCTTCAAAACTGACTGGAGCCGCTTATGGGGCCATTTGGTTCTCGTAACCTTCAAGGAATGAGAGAAATAGTATGATTCGTATAAATACCTGTGCTGCAAGCATTGCTCTAGCGCTATCTGGTACAGCGTTAGCTGCTCCGACAGCACCTAGCATCGACATGTACGGTTCCAACAACCTACAATTTTCAAAAATCGAACTCGCGATGGAAACCACCTCTGGCTACAACCAGATGGTTAAATATCACGATAAAGCAAAAGTCGACGTTAAGTTCAACCAATGGAGCGGAACGTCAGGAAACACGTACAACATCTACTTTGATGGCGTTAAAGTCGCCACAGGCCCAATCACAGGCAGCCAAACCACGGCTTCATTCGAATACGGCCAAGGCGGCTTATTCGATATGGAAATTGAAGCGTGTGACGAAACAGGTTGTAGCAAAAGCGCACCCGCTAAAATCACGATTGCCGATACCGATGGCGCGCACTTAGCACCGCTTGCGATGAATGTGGATCCAAACAACAAGTCATACAACACAGATCCAAACACGGTAGTCGGTACTTACTTTGTTGAATGGGGTATTTATGGTCGTGACTACACGGTAGATAACCTACCCGCTGACAACTTGACCCATATCCTTTACGGCTTCATCCCAATTTGTGGTCCTAATGAATCAGTAAAATCGGTAGGTGGAAACAGTTACAACGCCCTAATGACAGCTTGTCAGGGTGTTAATGATTACGAAGTGGTGATTCATGACCCATGGGCCGCTTTCCAGAAGAGTTTCCCTCAAGCGGGCCACGAATACAGCTCACCGATCAAGGGTAACTACGCAATGATGATGGCGCTAAAACAGCGTAATCCTGATTTGAAGATCATCCCATCGATTGGTGGCTGGACGCTGTCTGACCCATTCTTCGATTTCACCACCAAAGCAAACCGTGACACCTTTGTCGCATCAGTTAAGAAATTCCTTAACACATGGAAATTCTACGACGGTGTGGATATCGACTGGGAATTCCCTGGTGGCGGCGGTGCGGCGCCAGATCTTGGTGATCCTGTGAACGATGGCCCTGCTTACATTGCACTGATGGCTGAACTGCGTGTGATGCTAGATGAGCTAGAAGCTGAAAATGGTCGTACTTACGAACTCACATCAGCGATCGGTGTTGGTCACGATAAGATTGAAGACGTGGACTACGGCGATGCTATCCAATACATGGATTACATCTTCGCAATGACTTACGACTTCTACGGCGGTTGGAATAACGTGTTGGGTCACCAAACAGCATTGAACTGCGGTAACTTCATGCGCCCTGGTCAATGTGATGGCACAGGGCTTGATGAAAATGGCGAACCATACACAGGCCCTGCTTACACCACAGACAACGGCATCCAACTGCTTCTTGAGCAAGGTGTTCCAGCCAACAAGCTTGTTGTTGGTACAGCAATGTACGGTCGTGGTTGGGAAGGCGTATTACCATCATCACTTTCAGATCCAAGCGACCCAATGACAGGCGTGGGTAATGGCAAACTGACTGGCAGCTCTGCACAAGGTGTATGGGAAGATGGCGTTATCGATTACAAAGGTATTAAAGCGAACATGCTTGGTGCGAACAACCAAGGTATCAATGGCTTCGAATACGGCTACGACGAAATGGCAGAGGCGCCTTACGTTTGGAACCGCACTTCAGGTCAGCTGATCACATTTGATGATGACCGCTCGGTAAAAGCAAAAGGCGCGTACGTTCGTAGCCTTGGTCTTGCAGGTCTATTCTCTTGGGAAATTGATGCAGATAACGGCGATATTCTGAATGCAATGCATGAAGGTCTAGCAGGTGGCACCACCGACCCTGTAAATCGTAAACCAACTGCAGCAGCAGGTGCCGACCAATCCGTTGAAGGCCCAGCTTCTGTCTCTCTAAATGGCAGCGCTTCAAAAGACAGCGACGGCACAATTTCTAGCTACGCTTGGTCACAAGTGAGTGGAACTGCCGTAACACTGGCTAATGCCAATGCAGCTATTGCAAGCTTCGATGTTGTTGAAGTCGCACAACAAGAAACTCTATCATTCAGCCTAACCGTAACAGACAACGAAGGCGCAACGTCAACAGACACGGTTGTTGTAACGGTAAACCCTAAAGACACAGGCCCAGTCAACACAGCACCAGTTGCAGTGGTTACGGCTCCGGCTGAAGTCAATGCGGGTGATGTTGTTGTGGTTGATGCGTCAGCGTCTAGCGATGCGGATCAAGACACATTAAGCTTCACATGGGATGTACCAGCAGGTATCAACGCAACAGTACAAGGCGCTTCGGTAAGCTTTGTCGCGGCGGAATACACGCAAGATACGGTATTGAACTTCTCTGTGACAGTGAGTGATGGTACCGATACATCAGTCGCGGCTACTTCAGTGAAAGTCTTCAAGAAAACCACAGGCGGTGGCACGTGTACTAACGCTTGGGATTCAAGTGCGGTCTACACTGGTGGCGACCAAGTGACTCAAGGCGGTAAGGTTTGGGAAGCGAAATGGTGGACAACAGGTGAAGATCCAACAACGACAGGCCAATGGGGCGTGTGGAAAGAGATCGGCCCAGCAAGCTGTGCTAGCTAAGGACAAGATTAGTTAAAGCAACTAAACAACTAAACAACTAAACAACTAAGTAACTAAGTAACTAAGTAACTAAGCAAAGGCCAACTAGAGAATATCTGGTTGGCCTTTTTAGTGTTTATTTTCTTAACCTGTGTTCTGCTTGTTTGAGTAGTTAAACTTAACCAATTAAGTTATCAAAGCTCTCAAATACTTGTGGGCACTTCATCACTCGACCGTGACCTTGGCCTTGAGTGGCAATCAAGGTAACGCGGTCCATTTCAGTCGCCGCACGCTGAGACACATCAAACTTAGTAAACTTGTCTTTCTCATCATGAACGATGATCGTTTGAGACTCACGAAGCGCTAGCTTGCCATAAGGGTCAACAGACTGAATTGGGTAGTTAAATTGCTCTTCCACTTCACCGACGACCGCCTCAAAAAGCTTCATCGAGTAACCAGAACGCGCCACGCTGCCAAATAGGTTTTCGAGGTAATCAAGTACTGGAGCGATCAGCAACAGTGGTTTGTTTTCCAGCTTAACATGCTTACATTCCAACGCAGAAGCCGTACCCATGCTGTGACCAACCAAGCCTGCCACTTCGCCAACCGAATCTAGAATCGCTTCCAAGCCATTCACAAACGCAGGGATATGACCATGAACACCATCACTGCCACCATGAGCTGGATGATCGTAAGCCAGAGCCGTAAAGCCTTTCGCTGCGATATGTTCCATCAGAGGGAAGAACTGACTCGCGGTGCCAGACCAACCATGAGTCAGCACCCATACTGGGCCAGTACCCAGAGAGTAAGTTTTTAGCACGCCATCACGGCCTTTGATTTCACTCTTGATCAGCCCTTTCGGATCGGCGTTTTTTTGTTCGGTACGCATTGGGGTAAGTAATAACTTACGCGCTGTTTTCTTTGCATGGCTCGGTGCGAGAATGTAATGCAGGTTGGTTGTTGCACCAATCAAGCTGCGCTTGAAGCTGAATTTGTTCGATGTATTAAAATAGATTTTGTCACTCATGACCGTTCCTTGTATCGCCATCTTGATTGGCGGATCGAGCTCGGCCAAAAAATCGAACGACCGTGCTATTTATTGGTAGAAAAAATGGGGCAAAGCTGTTTAAAGCTGCTTGCCGCCACTTCTCTTAAAATTGTTAGACCTTACATCAGCAAAGCTCACATGCTTTGCTAACTTTATATTTTACGAGCTAAGTGTTTTACGAGCTAAGTGGTTTGCGAACTGGGTGGTTTACGAACTAAGTGGCTTACTCGTTAAACCGCTTTCCAGCTGGCGATTAAGCGCTCTACACCGCTCCAAAAATGCGTGTGGCTCGCTTGCTGCCCTCGTAACGAGTAAAACAAGTTCGCACTCAGGTAGAGACCGTATAACTCGAAGGTTGCCTGTTTCGGATCTAAGTCGGCTCTGAACTGCTTGCTCTCAACCGCTTTTGCTACCTGAATCGTCAAGTAATCAATCCAAACCGAAATGGTTTTCTGCAGCGCTTTTTGAATCACAGACGTTTCACTGCCTGCATCTTTCCAAGCATCAATAAACATGCAGCTGCCTTGGAACGAATGGTTCCAACCCAGCCAATTATCGAGCAACTGCTTCAATTTCGCTTCAATATCACCATCACCGAGCTCTCGCGCAGGAATGATGACTCTTTCAGTGAATATGGCGTTGGAATATTCGAGTACAGAGAGCTGCAGGTTCTCTTTAGAGTTAAAGTGCGCAAACAAGCCACTCTTAGACATGCCACACTGCTTGGCTAACTCGCCAATCGTCAAACTCTCAAGCCCGTTTTCACTCGCAAGCGCGAACGCATGGCTCAAAATATACTCTTTAGTTATCTTTCCCTTGCTCATTATTCACCAATAATAAATCTGATACGTTATTTTTAGCACGTTCGTTCTTTTTTTCAAGATTTTTTACCTAACCCTTGCTATTCATTTTGTCTTATCAAAGAACTATGGAAAAATGCGACAGTATTCAAAGGAAATTGAAATCGACTAACAAAGGAAAAAGAATGAACACACTTTGGGAACAGTTTGCGTTTTCGGCGTCAGTAACAGGCCCTATCTGTTTAATGCTGTTTCTTGGTGTGATGCTCAAGCGAATTGGCTTAATCAATGACAACTTCATTGATGTCGCATCCAAGGTGGTGTTTCAAGTCACTCTACCCGCGATGCTATTTCTCAGCATTGTTCAGTCTAACCACGATTTTGCCGCAAGTGGAAAGCTCGTCATTTTTGGCTTGTTAGCCAACCTTGCCTTCTTCGTGTTCACCACTATCAGCACTAAAATGGCTTTTAAAAAACCTCAAGATCAAGGTGTGATAGTGCAAGGTGGCTTTCGTGCCAACACCGCTATTATCGGACTTGCTTATGTTGCCAATATATACGGCAACGATGGTGTCGCACTCGCTGCTCTTTATGTCGCCTCCTTGACGGTACTCTATAATATTCAGGCTGTTATCGCGCTCACTCCAAAGGGCCAAGAATCGGGTGACAAAGCCATTCAAGTCATCGTTAAAACACTCACCAAAAACCCTTTGATTATCTCGATCGCCTTAGGTGTATTGTTCTACTTACTATCGATTCCAGTGCCGAAAATGGTGACTGATGCAGGGCAATATTTCGCTAACATGACCTTACCGTTAGCCCTTTTGTGCACGGGAGGGTCACTTGATATTCGCTCGCTGAAAAAAGATAAGAGCCCAACTTGGTTCTCTACCGGATACAAACTGGTTTTGGCTCCGCTACTGATCACGCTAGCTGCCCTGTTCTTCGGTTTTAGAGGGTTAGATCTTGGTCTTATCTTCTTGATGAGCGCCGCACCAACAGCTGCGGCGAGCTATGTTATGGCACGTGCGATGGGCGGGAATTCAACATTGGCAGCCAACATTATCGCGCTCACCACCGTCGTTTCACTTATCACTTGTACGCTTGGCATTTTCGTACTTACTGCAATGGGTTTAATATAGCTGCGACAAGCTTCAAAGAATCAATATAAGCCTTAAAACAAAGCTCGCAACCCTTGATTTAGCGCTAACTGATTCAATAAAAAGGCTGTTAGATTCTACGAAAATTTTCTTAGAGATCTGATATGTCTTCCGTTCAACATACGCCTTCACAACGCATTGCCAGTATTGAGTTGGGTCGAGTGATTGCTATCTTGGCGATCATTGGCTTACATGGCCAAATGGCACTTACTTATTGGCAAATCAATGAAGTGCCTTGGATTGGTTATGTGCTTAACCAAACCGCTCGCTTTGCTGTGCCTCTTTTCTTCCTTATCTCAGGGTATCTGATTCAACCTAAGCTCACTGCATCACCTTGGACAACCGTGGTCAACTACTCTAAACCACTCCTCAAGGTTTGGGTGGTTTGGAGCATCATTTGCCTAGTCATGCCATTCAACCTTGCAAAGGTGGAAGAGTTCGGTTACTTAGGCGAACGCCAAGACTATTGGGGCTTTTTAATGAACACCCCGCTCAACTCTTTCTTGGAGGGTGGATTGGTTCATTTATGGTTTATTCCCGCTCTCGTATGTGCCGTTTTGATCATCGCTCTAATGGTCGAAATGAAACTCGACAAACTGCTATTACCAACGGCGATTGTACTTTACGTCTATGGTGTTTTGGCGGGCAGCTACGCGAGCTTGACCGATCTGAGCGCGCCTTTCTTTACTCGTAACGGCCCGTTCTTTAGCACGTTAATGGTGACCTTAGGCTTCCTCATTCGTCAGAATCAATGGAAGGTGTCATCAACTAAAGCGTTGGGATTACTCGCGTTAGGCATGTTGATTCACTTTACTGAGGCGGCATGGCTCACCACATTCGACGTCGGATTCAACATGAATGATTTCTTGTTTGGTACGGCACTATGGGGAATGGGCGTGTTTATGTGGCTTTTGGCTAATCCAAACATCGGCGACTACGCGTGGGTTCACGCGATCTCGAATCGAATGCTAGGCATCTACGTTTGCCATTTACTGATCATTATCGTGCTGTTCAATGTCTGCGGAGTATTCGAGATTACTGAGTTAACAAAAGACGTGACCGTATTCCTTGGCACTGTATTGTTGAGCTTCGGGTTAGTTGTTGGAATCGAAAAAACACCATTAAGACGTGTGCTACTGCGCTAGGGCGTGCCTAAAACTATCAGCTAAATCAGTGTTAAAAAGCCACTAAAAATAAAGGCAAGATAACTTAATATCTTGCCTTTATTTCATCATTGGAGCTGAGATTATCTCACTCGAAAGGTGTTATAAGAACGCCATCGCGCCTTTACCTACCCCTTCATAAGCCACGATTTGTAATGACTGGTTTTCTGCCAAGCTTGGAGCCACTTGATCCGCGATATAGCCTGCCAGCAATTCCACCGTGGTATCGGTTGGTAAGATTTCCGTTTCGCTCTTAGCAATCGCTAGCTCAAATTCACCTTGTGGCGCCGTGTAGCTGAATCCATAGTGACTTTCATCATTAGCACTTTGCGCGTGTTCACTCAGGTTCAGTGATGAAACCGAAACTTGGTCTTCTTTAGATCCTAGGTAGATGTCTTCCCAACGCTGAGCAAATGCCTGCTCGCGCTGTTCGTCACGTTGACCATCAACCATAATTTCGACTGGAGAACGGTGACCATGCGCGATGCGCTGACAGTTGCCATCGTGCTTTTTCAAGCCATGAGTATAGTGGTAGAACGCGCCATTAATGTTTTCATGGCGAAGGGTAATCTCTAACCCTGTGACGTTACTTGGAAGGTTGTCGCGAAGAATATCATAAACGTGCGCGGTTACACTCTCGATGGTGATCGCTTCAGCATCAATCAGGCAGTAGGCTTCATCAGGGCAGTGCAAGTGTAGGCTCTTGTCACCACGCAGCACATCTACCTTAGAGTAACCAGCTTTGCTTGCTTGATGCACGATTGCAGCGTTTTTCATTGGCAGCAGTAAGCGGTGGTCAACATGTTGATCAACCAGCTGTTTGATCTGCTTTTTGACTCGGCTAAAGTCCAACACCATGCTCATTTCGTTCAGTTCACCAGACATGGTGACATCTAAAATCCAACTATCTCCTACGACCCCTCTGTGTTCACAGATGTATGAAGAATCGATAACGGTAAGGTCTCTTACAAATAGGTTCAAGTGGAACTCCTTAGTGCTTTAATGAGATACGGGAGGCTGAATAATGTTCAGCAGGCACTTCGTCTCATTGATGTCTGATAAAATAGGACGGGCAGGATGTTACAACGAGCTTATAAAGTCCACCTTTTTACACCGTCATTCGAGAAATGAACAAACTACGCTCAATTTCCGCTAAAACATAGGCTAGTCTCATGCCAATAGCCATATTGCAGGTAGGGTTGCCAACGCTTCACGACACATTTTGCTTTAGCCATAAACGTGGCGACATTCCCGCGACATGCTGAAAAGCACGCGAGAATCCAGAATAGCTGTTGTACCCCACTTCGTCCGCCACCCAATTGATGGGCTTGTTCTGCAACAGCTACGCTCTAAGTTCTAGCATTCAACGTATATCCATTGCCCATTAATAAAAACGGAAGCGACCGAACGCTTCCGTTTTCATTGTGGAGGTCCCAAAATAGTCAACGCCCAAGCTATTGGCAACACGTACAAAACCTATTTATATTCTATACTCCTAACAGATAAGCTTTTCTTTTCATGGAAGAATAATGATATTACCTAGGATTTTGGTACTCGGACTCTACGCGTTATCAACGAGCATTTATGCTGCCCCGTGGCAGTTCGTAAAAAGTGAAGACGGCATCGTCATTCATAAAAGGCCACACAGTGAAGGCTTGGTAGAAATACGCGCCCAAATGCAAACGCCCACTACTTACTCTGGTTTCTTACTGCTATTGGAAGACAGTCAAAACGTGCCGAACTGGATAGATAATGTGTCGGAAAGTCGTGTGTTGATGCAAATCTCTGATGCGGAAAACATCGTCTATACCCAATTTAAAGCGCCATGGCCAGCCCGAGATAGAGACATGGTGACCTACTCGAAATACCGTGTTGAGGATGGTCAGTTTGTTTTAGAGATTAAGGATGCCTCCAACTATTTAGCGAAAGAGTCGGGATACATTCGAATCTACGATGTGGATGCGCTTTGGACGCTGCAACCGCTCACTAATGGCAACAGTTACATCACCTATACCGCTTATGCGAATGCGGGCGGCATCTTGCCAAATTGGTTAATGAATAAGTTATCGATAGGCAGTGCGCTGAACACCTTTAAAGGGTTAAAAGAGCAGCTACCCAAGTACCAAGGCCAACAGCACCCGAGCCTGCCAAGCGAGTCTCGCTAGCGATAAAGATGCCGATACCAATAATGGAAAGAGAAAACCACTAAGGTTTGTAGTTAAGGTCTTCTTGCTAGGTCTCGAGCTAAAATAAGTGCCAAGCCAAACACCTGCAGAAACAAGGCGATGTTCTTGTAGAACGCCATTTTCTCATCGAGCCTCTGGATTAACTCAACCAATGTCAGGTTATCCAAATAGTAATCATCGATTCGAGTGCGCTGCGATTCTTGGGCGCTGTTTATCAATTTCATCAGCTTAGGTAAGTTATCCAAAGAGATCGTCGGCACCTCATCACTCACCCAGCGTCTGAGTTGCCCACGCAGAGCTTCATCGAGCACAGTGGCAGGTTGAGGCGCTTCTGCTGACAGTTTATCAAGGTGAATCAGAATCGCTTCACGCTTACGCTCTAGGGTTTCAATCGTATTCCAAGCCAATTGTATCGAATACACATTGCCGTATTTGCGATCGTTGTATTCCGCTTTCTCAGCTTCAATTTCATCGAGCACCAAGCTCGACATGACAATCGCCATGACGTTGAGTATGAGACCTGCAAGGACAATCGCCCAAGCAGGAGGAAGGCGCAATGCCATAATGCTCCCTAGAACATTTTATCAAAAGGTAGGTAAACTAAGTTTAGGACAATCAAAGAGATCATGCAGATAAGCGTTAACACCATGCCCACTTTTCGACCTTTGAAGTTCTTCGCCAAAATGCCTTTTGCATGAATCACTCGCCCTAGAATAAACGCCACACCCAGTACATGAATAAGCCATACATCGGCACCATTCATCTCTAACAATCCCATCAAGATAACCGTGATTGGGATGTAATCCATTGCGTTACTTTGTGCCGAGCGTGCTATCTGCAACGACTCAACACCGCCATCGGCATGAGCAACAAGATTGATTCGCCTCTGCTTAATAACTTCAATCGCTAACCAAATCATTACGACCGTCAGCAAAGCTGCGTAAAGTGCTGTTACCATCATATTTTCCTATTACTTGGAGTTTGTTGGGTGTGTTTCACCTGCCGATTGACTGGAGAGGTCAACATCGAAGGATATTCACGCCCGAACACTTGTAAGAGATCTCTCACATCAAACGTAAGAGATCACAATCAAGCTTCGCAGAAAAATCCTAAAATACAAACCCAAGCCCTTGTTTTGTATGAATCCACGCATATTTCTTTTGGTTAGCGAGGATATTTATTTACCCAAGTGAATTGCGACCAAAGCCCTTAGAGGGTTTAATACACATGTCGACAGGGAGTTGGCAGGAACAGGAAAAAGCCTAACGGATTAGGTATCTTCAGGATGAAGATTTGATGACTTAGGATGAGTTATCAGCAAGGAAGTAATGCTCTAGGATAGAGTCACTTGTCAGGATGATGAGTTAGTAAGGACACCGCTAGGACGGCGATGAATTGGATAGGTTAATGGATTTAGCCAAGTCAAGGAACGATGCAGGGAGCATGCGTTACCTTATTGAAAAATAAGTAACAACGTCAGTAGCAGGATGGCTACGAAAAAGAACAGAACCCGTTTGGTGAAAACCAAACGGGTTTTCCTTTTTCTAAAGCTTATAAAGATTCAGAAGTCAGACTACAGGATGATGTTCATCAAGAACATCGCGCCAAATGCGTTCAATACCGAAATCGCGATCATCACTGGGATGTAACGACCTTCAGTTCCGATTGGTCCCATAATACGGCCCATGTATTGCACCTGAGAACCCATCAGGTAGATAGCTGGTGCCAAAATAGCAATGTGGTTGCCGTTTAAGATGCCTTGGTCAAACAGCGTGATAACCACACCTACAGCACCACCCATCGACATCCACGCACCAATCAATACTGCAGCAGCTTCACCTGGTAAACCAAACACCGCCATGATTGGAGCAAATACGCTGCCCATCAGATCCAATGCACCCGTAATCTGCAATGCCTTGATAATCACAAACGCCATCAGAACATTTGGCACGGTCGAGGTGGTCGCAATAACCCAACCTTTCTTAGCACCTTCAACGAAAATATCAGTCACCATAGGTTTCTTTGCTTTAACTTCGCTCATTATGCTACTTCCTCTTCCAGTTTTTGTTCTTTGTCTGATTTTGGTTTGTCTTCTTTGCCTTCAGTCATGTTGAGGTAAATGCGGAACAGGTTTGCACCGACAAACTTGAAGATGAACATCACCGCCACAGCAAGACCGATTGACGAGGTTACCGCCAAAGAGCCATCCATCGCAGTTAGAGTGAACAACACGGCACCCGACGAGAAGAAGTTAACGATCGCGGCACCTGCCGTGAACTGGAACATAGTAAAGACATCGGTTTCACGCTTAGTTAGATGCCCTTCATCTTTTAGCTGACGCGTCATCGCTGCGCCCGCATCGGTACTTTGCAGAGAAGCGATCAATGCCAAGCCTGAGTTACCCGGAATACCCATCAGAGGGCGAAGTAAAGGAGTAAGCAGTTTGCGAGCCGCATCCAGCGCACCATAGTGCTCAAGTACGTTGATCATACCCAGTGCAAACATCACGGTCGGAATAAGTGTCAAAGCAAAAATGAAACCGTCGCGAGCACCACTACCGCCTTTACCACGCAGAGAGGTGGTCGCCGCTTGGATGCCATCGGCCGTTTCACTCACATCGTAAGCGACCTTACCGAATGAACCGTTGAGCGTTGTAAAATCGAACACGCCATACCATTCATTCGACTGCATTAAGCCAGAGAAGAACACAATCGCAAAGGCGAGTGCGATGTAACTGCCGATCGTGACTTTACGATCGGTTTTGGTTGGATTAGTCATAAGGACCTCTATACATCTCGCTTATGTGGAACAGAACACATATAGATAGTGCAAACTAATGAGCAAAAGGTTAATGACCAAAATCAAATAGCATATAAATTCATTAAAAACACCAATTGAAATATATAAAACTGTGATTTAAATTTAAACCCAGACTCAAAAACCAAAAAAAATCAATAACTCAATATAAAAAACCAATATAAACCACACCAATAACCTAGCTGTACATAAATAACGAAGCCCTATCGATAGATTAGCTAAGGCAACCTTTTAACCATAATCTATTGAATTATTAAGATATCTATCACACCCCACATGGTTATTTAGGTCTACGCTTTTACCCGTGTTAATGACTTATTAACTTCGGAGCGTAATCCATGTTAGGTATCCAGCTTTCTGCTGTTCTCTCTTTGTTTTTCTTTTCTACAGTAGCGAGCGCTGCCACATCGCAGTTAGGAGAACCTCTCAAGCTCACCAGCTCCTTTGCTGGCTACCTATCACTGACCATTTTCGTCATCGCCTACATAGTCGTGATGATGGAAGAATATCTTAAGCTCCGAAAGTCCAAGCCTGTGTTACTCGCAGCAGGTCTCATCTGGATCATCATTGGTTTCACCTATCAAGAACACAACCTTGTTGAAGTGGCTAAACAAGCACTCGAACACAACCTACTCGAATACGCCGAATTACTGCTTTTCCTATTGGTCGCGATGACGTACATCAGCGCTATGGAAGAGAGAAGACTGTTTGACGCGCTTCAAGCTTGGATGGTCGGCAAAGGCTTTAACTTCCGTTCACTGTTCTGGTTAACCGGTATTTTGGCGTTCTTTATCTCCCCTATTGCAGACAACCTCACCACCGCTCTTTTGATGTGCGCCGTGGTTCTCAAGGTCGCGGGATCCAACCCTAAATTCGTCAACCTTGCCTGTGTGAATATCGTGATTGCCGCCAACGCTGGCGGGGCATTCAGCCCGTTCGGCGACATCACAACGCTCATGGTGTGGCAGGCCGGTTACGTGAGCTTTACTGAGTTTCTTCCGTTGTTCATTCCTTCTGTGATGAACTATTTGGTACCAGCCTTAATCATGTCGTATTTTGTTCCCACAACACAGCCCGACACCGTGCATCAACATGTCGTACTCAAGCGTGGCGCAAGACGTATCGTGTTCTTCTTTATTATGACGATTGCGACCGCGGTTGCTTTCCACGCTGTACTCCATTTCCCTCCAGTCATGGGCATGATGATGGGCCTCGCCTATCTACAATTCTTTGGCTATTTCTTGCGTAAAACTCTGCCGAATTCTCTAGCGAAGAAGAAAGCGGTGGCGATTGCCAATAACGATGAAGGTGCCCTGAAACGACTTGGGTCTGTGGTGCCATTTGATGTGTTTCGCAGAGTCTCACATGCCGAGTGGGACACATTGCTGTTCTTCTACGGAGTAGTAATGTGTGTTGGTGGATTGAGCTTGCTTGGGTATTTAGAGCTGGCCTCTGGCGTGATGTACAGTCAATGGGATCCAATTTGGGCCAACATCATGGTTGGGATCTTATCCGCAATTGTCGATAACATTCCGGTGATGTTTGCAGTCCTATCCATGGAACCACAAATGTCGATTGGTAACTGGTTATTGATTACCTTAACGGCAGGTGTCGGCGGCAGCTTATTATCGATTGGTAGTGCGGCTGGCGTGGCATTAATGGGCGCGGCGCATGGTAAATACACCTTCTTCGGTCACTTGAAGTGGATGCCAGTGATCATGATTGGTTACGCGGTCAGTATCGCCGCTCACCTGTGGTTGAATGGTGCTCTTTTCTAATTAGATGAACCTTTGGTCGGCTTCTCAACTCGTGTCCAGACATTGCTCAATTGCTTCGCTGGACACGTATTGCAAGTAAGCACTTCTCCTTGATACTGAATTCGCATCACCAAATCTGAATCCGTTCTGCTGCTTCCTGAGTTCAGCTCAATGATGATCAAGTCATCGTCAACACTATAACTGCGTGTAACTGTGTTATCCGTGGTTTGATAGGTCACTTGTCCCGATTCAAAAAGCAGATAACTTTCATTATCCGCGTTCTCGTACATGCCTTTAAACAAGAGAAGCTGTGGGACTTCGAAGGGTCGACTGGTATCGGTTAAACAACCCGTCAGCAATAGCACGCTACTGCAGCCGATGATCAAAGAGTGATGGCTATTCATTTGGGCATCCTTGCCTAGAGAACATGGTTAAAAGGATATGCAACCAAACAGGTATTTTCCACAAAGTGACGATTTTATTGCAAAGTCACGCTTACAGAACTCCTTGTATTCACTAGCCATTGATACTCAACGTCACCAGTCATTCCCATTGAATAACGGTTTAATCTTCTGCGCTTCCCTCAATAACCAACAAGCGCTGTTTGCGCTCTACACCGCCCGCATACCCTGTCAGTTTGCCATTTTTACCAATAACGCGGTGACACGGCACAATCACTGACACCGGATTTTTACCATTGGCTAAACCCACCGCACGCACCGCTTTCGGGTTACCGATCGCTTCAGCCAATTGAGCGTAGCTCCATGTTTCTCCATAAGGGATGGTAATGAGAGCTTGCCAAACCGACTGTTGAAACGGCGTTCCCTTGGCGGCGATCGGTACATCAAACTGAACGGCCTCACCAGAAAAATAACGATTAAGTTGCTCAGTGACCAACTCAAAGATAGGAAAGTTATCGTCTTGATCGCCCAACTGATCTGGCTTTGTGGTATGGATTTCAAACCAAGCGCCAAGCAAACCTTGCTCATTAGCTTGCAAAGTAATGATGCCTAATGGGCTCTCATAATAAGTAAAACGATTAGCCATGGTATCTCCTAGCTTAATATTCCGATTAAGATTGATTCCAACAATGGAATGTGGCGTAACTGCCCCACGGCGACACGCTTTGTGCATTAATAGCAGGACGATGCTCGATGAATTTCTTCACCACCAAATCACCGACTAGCAAATGATTAGGTTCGCTCAAGCCCCGAAGCAGCGCGTATTGAATCGTCCATAGTCCAATGCCTTTTAGATCAATCCATTTAGAAGGATGCTCAGCTTCGTTGTCGACCATGTATTCAGCAAAACGCTTTAGGGTTTCCTTGCGACTTCCCGGCATTCTTAAAAAGCTCACATCCGCCTCAGCGATCTGTTTTGGTGTCGGAAAGTAAGTTTTCTTATCTGTATCAGAAAGCTCTCTAACCAATAAATTTAGCTGACCAATCGCCGCAGTGACCGACACTTGCTGCCCGAGAATAGCCCTTACTCCGGCCTCCCAAGCACTCCACACCCCAGGGATACGAATGCCGCTTTTAGCGACCAAATTAGGGTCGATAGTTGTGAAGAAGGCCTCGACCTTGGCAATGTCGACATCCAGGTCAAACATGCGTCGGATATTCGCAATCAAGCTTCTTAGTTGATTGATATCCTCCAACTCAAACTCAATATCCAAGCGGTTATCTTTAACTAAAGTAGCCTTGAACCAGCCCTTCGAACCGTTCACATTCACCGTGCGCTGGTAATAGTGCTCACCGACCTCTTCTATGCCTTCAATCATTCTTCGTCGGTAGAAAGCCAACAGGTGTTGCCAATCTAACGAGCCATGAAAACCGAGCTGAATGTGATTACTCAAGTTGTTGTTTGGCTTAGAACGTCGGATTTGACTTGGTGAAAGCTTCAGCTCTTTTAGAAAGGCATCATTAAAGCGGCGCGTGCTATTAAAACCACTCGCAAAGCCGACATCGGTAATACTCATGCTACTGGTGTGCAGCAACTGCTTAGCAAACATCAATTGGCTATAAAGGCTATATTGCTTAGGTGACACCCCGATGTAATTGTCGAATAAGGTTCGCAAGTAGCGGTCGGAAATGCCTAAACGGGTCGCAAGATCGACGATTGAACCCGTATTCAGTGCGCCGTTGTCAATCAACTGCAATGCGCGCAAGAAAGTGGTTTCAACGCCCTTCCATGCCGGAGAGAAAGGCGCGCTGTCTGGTCGACAACGCAAACAAGGACGATAACCAGCCTTTAGTGCCTGAGCTTGATGAGAAAAATACTCAACGTTCTCTTCTTTTGGTGGACTCGCAGGGCAAATAGGACGACAGAAGATCCCGGTCGTTTTCACCGCCGTAAAAAACATCCCATCAAAGCGAGCATCTCGCGCATATCGAGCTAAATGGCACTGCTCACTCGTTAAGGTACTGTTGTTATGGATATTTTTCGACATGATGTGTTCTTCCCATTTGCCATGATTTTGGCTCCGATAATTAAAAGTTTACCGTGAACGACCAGAGTCGCTAGCCACTTTCGGAAGCGAAGGTTATATAAATCACAAAAAAGGGTTTTAATTTTATTCAATTCGACTAAATTTAACCTAGAGAAGGCATTCTTCTCACAACGTCAACGATAGGTACTTAGCACGCCAAAGATGCAGAGACCTATCGAATATAAAAAGGAAAAGGCTATGGTTCTTCACACGTGTCGTATTGTTTTATCAAACCAGCAGGTTCTCACCAGTCAATCAGTCGAACAGTCTCTAAGCTTTCTTGAAGGCAAAGCGGATAACGGGATTTCTAAGATTGAGATTGACGCAACGGATGGCCACACAATCCATTCGTACATGTCACACTCTCTCGAAGAGTCTATTGAGAATCTAATGAACCTATAAGTGTTTACACTATAGAGCCTTTAAATAGGGCTAGGGATACCAGGCTTAAACGATTTTATTGGAATGAGAAACGATCTCTAATTCAGAAAAGAAGTACATCTCTGGTTTAAAACAAAAATGGCACCTAACTAGTTAGGTGCCATTTTTTTATCTCGTCAACAAAGCATATTGCTGGCTGCGCGTGCTATTACTCTGGCGTCTGCTCAGCCGCTTGTTGCAACGTATAAGCGGTCGATGGGTCAATCTCATTAACCAATTTCTCAACCTGCATGATCGCATCCACCGAGGTACTGCTTTTGCGGTAGCTTAGGTAAATTGGGCGATACCAGTCTTCCACCCCTTTCACCTTATGTAGCTGGCCCGAATCGATAAAAGGTTCGACTAGAGAGACTGGCAAATACGCACTGCCACCTTTCTCTAAAATGAAATCGAGGGCAATACGCGCGGTTGAAGTACGTAGGTATGGCGCGGGTACTTTAGGGTGACGCTCTGCGTGTTCAGAACCAAAGCGCGTGCCCCAATCAACATAAACGTATTTATGTTGGAACACCGATTCCAGATCATCTTGCTGGGTTGATACCAACACCAACACCAGGTCTGCGACTTTTTTACAGTTCAGCTCTTCCGCTTTGATCTGATCGAAAGCGAAAGCCATATCTAAGGTTCGCTCTAGCAAATTACGGTTCAGCTGCTCACGCCCCATCACCTCGGCCATAAAGCCGTAACCACCAAAAGAATCAGTTACAACACTCAAACAATTTTGCAGATACGCATCCCAAATATTCGGTGTACCACCCAGTGTTAACTGCAAAGCTTTACCACTCTCCAACGACAACTCAAATTTAGCTTGTTGTAAGTTAGATACCATCACTTCAGCATAACCAATCAAACGCTCACCGGAAGAGGTGAGCTTGATGTTATTGCGATCACGAATGAAGAGCTGAGTATCAAAATAGCCTTCTAGCTGTTTGATACGCGCACTCACCGCCGCCTGTGTCAGATACAAATTTTCTGCTGCACGCCCAAAGTGGCGCACTCTTGCAACCTCCAGAAAGGTTTTAAATACTTTCACATCCATCAAATACATCTCTGTAATAAATCTGCTAACTAGCCGATCTAGGATTGTTTATCGTAAAGGCAAAAATATTTTGTTTTCTATTTTAGCCTTTTAACAATATGTTCACGTTAGCGATAAACACTAATTTCTATCTAACCACATTACTGAGGCTGATATGTCTGAGACCGAATTCCGACACGGAAAAAAACGTTTTTATGACACCATTAAATTCCCACGAGGGTTCGCTAAGTCGGGTGATTTTACTCTGTCAGAAGAGGAAATCCTAACCTTGTTTGGTGACACTATGCTTGCACTTGAGACTGGTGAATTAACACCAACCAATGCAGAAGAAAAGCACTTCATCAAAGTGTTGTCTCACCCTCATAAGGCAAAGTCCAAGTTAGAGCGTGTTTGGTTGAAGTACATTCAACTGGCTCGTGGACGCCGTCGCTTTCATACCCTAAACGGCTGCAAACGCGGCGAAGTGCCTAGGGAAGAATACGAAAGTGAGTTAGTGTTAGAAGATTAGTAAAATAGCTCAAAGTGATACCTCTTCACTTTGGGCTTTTTTGCCTTCACGGTTTACACTTCAAGCTCGCTTTTTCTTCGTAATAGCTAAGTTTAGCTAACCTGTTCGGTTTTACCAATATTTATAGATAATTCATAGCGATAGCGTGAATCAACATCTATCCCTAGCCATTAAGGTGGGTATCTAACCCAGCTAAATTCTTCTAACCTCGCTTAACAACTTCCTTTTATCACGATAGTGGCACATTGCCATCATTATTTTTCACGCCACAACTATACTCTCAAAGCACGTGAGCACGTTGTAGCTCTTTAATGCGCCAAAGCTTATAAATCTGCAGAAACACACAGACCCTTTCAGGCACTGAATCAAATCAACATTCCTGTATATGACAAGCGTATTAAGCTTGTTTAACACCACCAAATATCCATACAATTATTGTGCAATTTTGAGAGTTCTAGTCACAGATACGACGAAAAAAGCAAAAACTTGACCTAAAACAATAGCGGAACTCGATAACTTATTTTATAATGCGAATTAATGTTTCAGAACACTATAAAATTTAATTTCTAGGGGCAAAATCAATGAGACTTATTCCATTAAGCAACAAAGCTAAAGTAGGTAAATGGGCTGCTCGTCACATCGCAGATTCTATCAACAAGTTCGCTCCAACTGCTGAGCGTCCATTTGTACTAGGTCTTCCTACTGGTAGCACACCTCTAACTACTTACGCTGAGCTAATTGAACTTTACAAAGCTGGCGAAGTTAGCTTCAAGCACGTTGTAACATTCAACATGGATGAGTACGTTGGTATCGAACCAAACCACCCAGAGTCTTACCGCACATTCATGCACGAGAACTTCTTCAACCACGTTGATATCCAAGCAGAAAACATCAACCTGCTAGACGGTCAAGCTGAAGACATCGATGCTCACTGTGCAGCATACGAAGAGAAAATCCGTTCTTACGGCAAAATCAACCTATTCATGGGCGGCGTAGGCATCGACGGTCACATCGCATTCAACGAACCAGGTTCTTCTCTATCTTCACGCACTCGTATCAAAACGTTGACTGAAGACACTCGTATCGCGAACTCTCGTTTCTTCGATGGCGACATCAACCAAGTTCCTAAATACGCACTAACTATCGGTGTTGCTACTCTTCTAGACGCTGAAGAAGTAATGATCCTTTCTCTAGGCCACAACAAAGCGCAAGCGCTTCAAATGGCTATCGAAGGTTCTGTAAACCATATGTGGACTGTTACAGCTCTACAGATGCACCGTAAAGCTATCATCGTTGCTGATGAGCCAGCTCAACAAGAGCTTAAAGTTAAGACTCTACGCTACTTCCAAGAGCTAGAAGCTGAAAACATCCAAGACCTATAATCTAAGGTTTTGTTGAATCAAAAAAGCCACTGTATGTGGCTTTTTTTGTGCCTGAAATTCACGGTCCGTAAACCGAGCAACCAAAAGACTATGATTAAGGAATAGAGTTTATAGGTGGAGGGAGTGATAACTAAGAAGGTCGGATAAAAAACTAAGATAAATACTGAAGCGAATACAAAAAAGCGACTCCTCTAGCAAGAGAAATCGCAATAACTGTAAATTCTAGTATGGGTAAAACAGGTTGTAGCGAGCCGAATTGTAAAGAAAACGCTGAATAACGAAAACTAAGAACTCAAAGCGTTATCGCGGCATAAGGTGTTGATGATGTCCGTGATAGCCAAAACGATCGTCGACTTCACTTTCTGATGGTGTCTGCCCAAGAACATTTGAAGCATAGGACCAGACATGGTTTCCACCATCTCTGCATCATATTCGATAGGCATAATACGCTGAATAGCGTGTACCTTGTTAAGCTCAAAAATAACGTCAACTTCCGTGAAGCTGGTGTCTTCACCTTGTATTTTCGCCCACTCTTTCAAGGTTACGAAAACCTCTAAATCGTCATAAAGCTCTTTGCTGATCACACCAAGCCCTAATAGAAGCTTACCGCGAACCATGATCTCGCCTAAAGGCCCACCACTGTTGAGTAGTGGCTCGACAACGAATTTAATCGCCGTGTCGTCTTTCTTAAAAATGTTTTTTAAAACCGCATCCACCGTGTCATCCAATGCATCATAAGCTGCCATTAGGCAGGCGCCAGCGCTCTCAGCTTCTGATAGGGCTTCGAGTAATTCAGTTTCGTGGCTAGGATGTATTGGCATAACGGCTCGGTAATAAGAAAGTGCCACAGGTGTGGCACTTTGATGATTTATCATTTCAATGCTAGATAAGCTTGTTCCGCTAGTTTAACAACTTCTGAGTCACTATTCAGCTCAGAATAATGCGCTAATGTCTCAGCAAAACCTTTTTCTGCGAACATTGCCTGAAGTTCAACCGCTTGAGGGTCATCTTCATTCTTGTAATGGAACGCAGCTGCGATCGCTTTTACTAGGTGCGCATTAGGAAGGCCGTATTCTAGCGTACCGTTCAGTGGCTTGACTAGACGATCTTGTGGGCTCAGCTTACGAATAGGCTGACGACCAACACGATCCACTTCATCACGTAGGAACGGGTTCGCAAAACGACCAAGAATTTTCTGGATGTATGCCGCGTGCGCTTCAGGATCGAAGCCGTAACGCTTGATCAGAACTGCACCGCTCTCTTCCATCGTTGCTGTTACTTCAGCGCGGATTTTGTCGTCTTCGATAGAGTCTTTGATTGTCTCGTGACCTGCAAGCACACCAAGATATGCCGTTACCAAGTGACCTGTGTTTAGCGTGAACAGTTTACGTTCAACGAAAGCCATTAGGTTGTCAGTGCATTCCATACCTGGGATGTTTGGAATCTCACCTTTGAATTGTGTTTGGTCTACGATCCACTCGCTGAACGTTTCAACCGTTACCGCTAGAGGGTCTGTTTCACCCGCTTCTGCCGGTGGAACAATACGGTCAACCGCAGAATCAACAAAGCCAATGTGCTCTTCAGTGAAGGCTTTCATTTCATCAGAAAGGTGCTCTAGAACTGCTGCTTTTAATTGGCTAGTACCGCGAACCATGTTCTCTGCCGCGATGATGTTCATTGGTGCAGTGTTGTTTGCTGCTGCACGCTTTTCAATGCCTTGAGCGATAGACTTAGAGATGATTTTAAGAACAGTAGGACCTACTGCTGTCGTCACAATGTCAGACTCAGCAATGCAATCCACCACTGCGCTTGTTGCCGAGTTTACTGCTGTTACGTTCTTAACAACTTCAACAACGCACTCTTCACCAACAATCTTAACTGGGTATTCTTGGCGTTCAATTAACGCATTTACAACCGTTTCATTTACGTCAGCAAACGTAACCTTCATACCAGCGTCAGAAAGAAGCTTACCAATGAAACCACGACCGATATTACCTGCACCAAAATGTAACGCTTTCATAATTTTGACCTTATAAATATTTGAATCTAGATAGCTAACTGCTCAACAACATGTCTTGACGATGTGCCCTAGGCATTAAGCAGTAAGCTATTCAGACTGAATCTTCTTAGAGAGATTAAGACCGAAAATGAGGCCAGTAGGGGGATACCGGCCTCCTTCACTCAGGAGCTTGACTAGAGCTTTTTAGTTTCCGTTGAGAATACGTAGAACATCAGCAGGGTTTGTTGTGTTCTGTAGGCATTCCACAGCTTCTTCATCATCAAGTGAATTGGTAATAGCCATCAGCACCATGTTGTGCTCATCGCCTTGTGCGGCAATACCGATAACCATCTTAGCGATATCATCTTCATCTTCGCCCCACTGAATACCTTCAGGGTACTGACAGAAAACGATGCCGGTTTTTTGTACGTATTGTTTCGCTTCGATTGTGCCGTGTGGTACTGCGATAGACTCACCTAGGTAGGTAGACACAAGCTCTTCACGAGCAAACATGCCATCTACGTACTCTGGAGATACGTTACCAAGCTTCACTAATTGTTCGCCAGCAAACTTGATTGCGTCTTCTTTCTGAGTCGCTTTAAGGCCAAGGAAGATGCTGTCGTCAGTTAGTGCAAGCTTGTTGCCTTCTTGAGCTGGTGCCGCTGCAGGGGCCGGAGCTTCTACTTTTGCTTCACCACTTTGAGCGTCTGTAAGTTCAGCGACTAGCTGGTCGTATACGCCACCGTCTAGGAAGTTGTTCAGAGACATGTGCATTGCACCCGGTACGGTTTTGCGTGCACGGTCTGTTAAGTCTTTATGCGTAATAACGATTTGCGAATCAGCTGGTAGGTTGTTGATTGCGTAGTTGGTTACCTCGATGTCTAGGCCTGCTGCTGCTACCTTTTTGCGAAGTAGACCAGCACCCATTGCACTCGAACCCATACCTGCATCACACGCTACGTAGACCGCTTTTACATCCGCTAGGTTTACGTTTGCTTCTGCTGCTGCACCTTTAGAAGACGCTTTCATGTCTTTCATTTGAGCAGAGGCTTTTTCTAGTGAATCTTCGTCGTCACCTTGAGCTGAAGTCTTAAGTAGAATTGAAGCTACGATGAAAGACACAGCCGTTGCAGCGATAACAGAAAGAACCACACCGATGTAAGAGCCTTTAGGTGTCATCAACAATACTGCGAAGATAGAACCTGGAGATGCTGGAGAGATAAGGCCAGAATCGAACACTACGTTAGTGAATACACCCGCCATACCACCTGCGATTACAGCAAGGATTAGACGTGGGTTCATTAGAACGTAAGGGAAGTAAATTTCGTGGATACCACCTAGGAAGTGGATGATAGATGCACCAGCAGCAGATTGCTTCGCGCTACCTTTACCAAACACCATGTAAGCAAGTAGAAGACCAAAACCAGGACCTGGGTTTGCTTCGATTAGGAAGAAGATAGAACGACCAATTTCTTCAGATTGCTGAATACCTAGTGGAGAGAAGATACCGTGGTTGATTGCGTTATTTAGGAATAGGATTTTCGCAGGTTCAACAAAGATAGATGCTAGAGGTAGTGCACCCGCTTCTACCATTGCGTTTACGCCAGCCGCAAGTCCGCCAGACAGAATCTTAACCGCAGGACCAATCACGATGAACGCGATGATCGCACAGATCATGCCGATGATACCCGCAGAGAAGTTGTTCACTAGCATTTCGAAACCACTTTTCACTTTACCGTGAACAGCTTCATCGAATTTCTTAATTGCGATACCACCTAGTGGACCAACAATCATTGCACCCATGAACATTGGGATATCAGTACCAACGATAACACCCATTGTTGTGATAGCGCCGACTACCGCACCGCGGTCACCACCAACCATTTTACCACCGGTGTAACCGATCAATAGTGGTAGAAGGTATGTAATCATAGGACCAACCATTGATGCTAACGTTTCGTTAGGCCACCAACCTGTTGGGATGAATAGTGCAGTAATGAAACCCCACGCAATAAATGCGCCGATGTTTGGCATTACCATATTGGATAAGAAACGACCAAAGTTTTGAACCTTAATCTTTGCTTCTGGTGATAACATAGGTAGAACCCCGTAATGTATTGGTTGGTCAAATGACCGAAAGTGTGTACTCAAAAGTCGATTAAAATGTATCACAACATTTCCAAAATGCACCCCAGCCCAACTTTCGTGATAGCCATCACATACAAAAAACACTTTCGGGTTAACAAGCACACCTTAGATCACAAAAACACCATGAATTTAAATTACAAAGCCAAATTAATGAGAATGAATATCATTAATGCACGATCAAGATCACATTTTATTTTGTAATACTTAAAAATAAATAGTGATCAAAATCACACTTAATAAAATATAGCATCTAAGATCTATATAAACCGTATAAAAGAACATCGTGTCACGTATATAAAATATGCACCTAGATGAGCAAAATCGCTATAATTGTAATTTAATTACAGACTGAGCTACATTTTGCTAAAAATACAAAACGAGACCTAACGCTCTACTAAAAACATAGACCACTGAACTGCAGTTAGCATTGATAGATGTGTTATTGTATTTACCTATTCATATTCACCACCGCCTCAACCTGAATCCGCAGATCGCTCTGCTTTGAGAAAAGACTATGTCAGACAAAATTTCCACATCAGCACTCGCGAAACAAAAAGGTGTAGAAGCCAAAGCGCTATTTAGTGATCTAAAAACCGCTGGCTATATTGTGCGTTCACAAGAGCGTTGGGTACTGACAGAGCGAGGGGAAAGTTTTGGTGGGGAGTATGTGGAGCACAAAAAGTTTGGTGTCTTTATCGTATGGCCAGAAAAACTGCTTATCGACTTAGAGTCATTCTCTGGCAAAACATTAACCGCGACGCAACTTGGTCACGCCTTTGAGCTCAGCGCCAAGAAGATCAACTTATTGCTCAATGAACTTGGGTGGATAAAGAAAGAAGAAGATGGCTGGCACGTCACCTCCACAGGCTTAAAAGCCGGAGGTGAACAAAGAGAAGACAAAGCGACTGAGAATTTATTCGTGGTATGGCACGACTCGTTGGTCCGCAATAAACGATTAAAGCAATCTGTTGTCGAGTTCTTAGGGCACGATGCAGAAAGCCACTCGACCGATGTGTCGTTTTCTAGCTTCCGTCAGAAATTTGAGGCTAAACACCGAACCTTAGATGGGCACTATGTTCGTTCAAAGGGAGAGCTGATCATCGATAACTGGCTTTATATGGCAGGAGTGGTGCATGCGTATGAGCGTCCACTACCAATATCAAAAGAAGTGATCAGTGATTTTTATCTGCCAAACGGCAAGGTATACATCCAGTTCTGGGGAACCGACTCAGCCCCAATAGCAGAAGACAAACGCGTTGAAACGAGAGAAACATACGCAGAACACGGCTTCAGCTTAATTGAGCTCACCCCAGAAGATATCCCAAACCTAGACAGCGTACTTCCACCATTATTGCGTCAATATGGCATCAAGGCGTACTAAGCGACTGATCTTAGCGCGCCATCACACATCAAGATCACACTTAAGCTCTAATTGTGGACATTATTTACCATAGTGATTTGATATGTTCGCTATTTTTCCCCAGCCCATCTTCTATTATCTTACACCCATCGACTTGAGCTACCGCAGATACTCGATTTAATTGGGGCATGTTCGATAACTATTTAGACGTTCAATCTATTGAGATTCGTTTAAGTGCGTTATCTGTTTATTGTTGACGTTACCGAACATAAAACCCTACAACATTTATTATTGATAGATATTAGGATTCAACATGACTCATCCAATCATTACTGATCTAAACACTCGTTACACAGCTAAAAAATACGATGCAGAAAAACGCATCTCTGCGGAAGACATGGAAGTAATCAAAGAAGCACTTCGTTTGTCTGCTTCTTCAATTAACTCTCAGCCTTGGAAATTCATCATCATTGAGAGCGACGCAGCTAAACAGCGCTTCCACAACACTTTCGAGAACATGTTCCAGTTTAACCAACCACATGCGAAAGAAGCGTCACACACGATCCTATTTGCTCATGATCCTAAGTACACTAAAGAGAAATTCGCTAAGCGTGCTGATACAGAAGTAAGCTCTGGTCACCTACCAGCTGAAATGTACGAGCAATTCCTAGGTGCTTACGCATTCGCAGAAATGAACACAGACGAAACAGGTTTCAACGGTAACTGGACTAAGTCTCAAGTTTACATCGCACTAGGTAACACACTGCACACACTAGCTCGCCTAGGCATAGCTTCAACTCCTATGGAAGGTGTAGACGCTGCTATGATCGGCGAAGAGTTTGCTGAAGAACTAGAAGGTCACGTTGTTGATGTAGCACTCGCTATCGGCTACCACAAAGACGGCGAAGACTACAACCACGGTAAACCAAAAGCGCGTCTAGCTCTTGATGAAGTGGTTACTACGTTATAACAGCTACTACGCTGTAATCGCTAAAAAAATCGCACTGCTTTATTTGGCCAGACTCTTGTCTGGCCTTTTTTATATACGAAACCAACCTAGCCTTCTACGACTAAAAGTTCACCGCAAGACTCACACATTGTCGTTGTTACCAAAGCCCTTATATGCATATCTTTATAATGTGATGAGGCCATATATATTCCCTTGTAAGCTTTCAAGGTCGCTTTACTCACGTGAGACGGTGGCCATAGCGCAAACGTAATGACCGTTCAGAACCTCATAGATTCGATGAAGGCTGAACGCTGAGGTGAACACGTACAAGCTCTCAAAGGTCAGGTTCCGTGATAAACACGCACAAAAAAGCCAGTTCACAGACTGGCTTTTTTATACGTTAAACGTGGTGTTCACATTATCCGATAAACGAGATGTAGCCTTGTAGGATAATCAAGTTAACAATATCGATAAAGAAGGCACCCACGATTGGCACAACCATGAAGGCTTGTGGTGAAGGCCCGAATCGGTTCACCAAAGAACCCATGTTCATTACTGCTGTTGGTGTTGCACCTAGGCCGAAACCACAGTGACCACCTGCCATAACCGCAGCGTCATAGTTCGAACCCATCACTTTGAACGTCACAAAGTAAGAGAAGATACCTAACACAACAGCCTGAACTGCAAGGATGACCAAGAACGGAATCGCAAGGTCAAAGATGTTCCACAGTTTCAAGCTCATTAGCGCCATCGCTAGGAACAGTGACAATGACACAGTACCTAGAATATCGACCGTTTCGCTGTCGGTTTTATGCAACTTAGTCACTTCAAAAACGTTGGTGATGAACACGCCAATAAACAACGCGTAAACGAAGTCAGGAATCATCAACCAAGAAATTTCAAAGGTCGCTACCCATTGCTCTAGATATCTCGCACCCGTGATACAGATAAGAAGAATGAACAATACTTCAATCACCTTCTTCGCCGTCACTTTGTCTTCTTCGTACTCGTTATAAGTAACCAGTTCAGGGAAGCGTTCGTGCGTTTGCGTGCCAGTGCCGTATTCAGATTCAAGATTGTTTTTATCAATCAGCTTTTGTGCCACAGGGCTGCCGATGATACCACCAATGATCAAACCGAAGGTGGCAGAAGCCATCGCGATTTCTAAGGTGTTAGCAATGCCAAACGTGTCTGCGAAGGTTTGAGACCAAGCTGCGCCTGTACCGTGACCGCCAGATAACGTGATAGAACCCGCTATCAAACCCATTAAAGGTTCAAGACCTAGGGCGGTTGCCAGTGTCACGCCCACACCATTTTGAATAATGATGTAAACCGAAGCGACACCTAAGAACAAGAACACCTTTGCACCACCCTTTATAAGCTGGGTGTAGTTAGCAGCAAGGCCAACCGTTGCAAAGAACATCAACATGAATGTGTTCTGTAAAGGCAAGGAGAACTCAAGATCAACGCCGTTAAAATGTAGGGCTGTAATAGCAAAAGCGACGATCAAGCCGCCGACGATGGGCTCTGGAATGTTGTACTTTTTGAGAACCGGTAGCTTTGCATTTACAAAATGCCCTAGAAACAAAACACTAATCGCGATTAGGAAGGATTCTAGTGGCCCTATTGAAATTAATTGATTCATATAACCTCTATTTTTTACGTTCTCATCTTCCCTAATGAGTCTAGTTTTATCTGTAATTGTTTGTGCTGCTCTACCTGTATTTATGCAAATCGGTAAGAAATGGTGGATTTGCAAGCCGAACACAATACTGCGTCTGCCTAGTGTCATGTTAGTGGCACGTTAACTTTTATAGGAGATAGAAGGTTTTGTGACAACAATCACCTCCAAATAAGTCTAGGCTGATACAAATGTTATTGTCGATATTCCGCTTTCTGCATACCTAAGAAAGCAAAAAGGAGCTATTGCTAGCTCCTCTTTCATCACCATTGCTGGTAATTAGAATTTTTTCGGTGCGTAACCCGTCATAACCTCAATGCGAAGCTCTTTACCAATCTTCGTCATTGGGTGAACAACCACTAATCCTTTTACAGACTTTTTCAGTTTACCCATATCTGCTTGCTCAGCTTTCGTGATTTCACGGCTAAATGGCATATCAAGCAACGACTTACGTTCTTGATTCACATCGAAGCTTTGCTTGTGCTTAAGCTGGGCAATTTTCTTCGTTAGCTTCTTAATCTCTTCTTCAAACTGACGAACAACAGGACGATCATTACGAGTTTTAGCAGCATCTAACTTGTGGCGACACTTGTCTAGACGGTTGTTAATTTGTTGAAGTTCGTTTTTAGCACTCATAATAATTTCCTAAGATTAAGCAAGCCAATTCGGATTGGGGCGCGGAGTATAGCACAAGGATTTACGTGAACCGAAATTTATCTTAAAAATCACCGATGGGATGAAATCTAACCTAAACTGTCTTTCAATCCACCTTCAGTCGCTCGCGAATCAATCTAGAGCTGAACATTCAAACAAATCACAAGGACCCGCGATGACACACCTGAAACAAGCACTGATCTATAGCCTAGCCATTGGCTCTGTGTTTGCCAAAACTTATGCGTCCAGTGAAGCATCTAATGACAATACACTGCCTAACAACTTAATCGTTGAATATGCAACGCCTCAAACCGATGAAGAAAAGCAGATCAAGCAAGAGATTGAGCTCAGCGGTGTCAATGACACCGTGATTGACCTATCTAATCAGCTATTCATGTTCAAGCAGCCCTTGGTCATTCAATACGGTGGCGACGATGGCCCACTCTACGATCCACAAACCCATCAAGTGCTCATCCCATATGGTTTCTACGCTGAATCACTCAATTACTTTGAGAAGAACCAATACGAAAAAGAGTACGGGAAATCGGCACAAACCGGGGCTGTCGATACCTTGCTGCACACCCTACTTCACGAAGCAGGACATGCTTATATCGAAGACCAAAAGATTGCCATCTTGGGCAAAGAAGAAGATGCGGTCGACAACCTAGCGACTATTCTATTGCTTAACTATGTGGAACACGGTGCCGATGCTGCTATCAGCGCAGCTGACATGTTTGCCTTCGAATCTGAAGACCGCCCTGAATATTATGATTTAGGTGAATACATCGATGAGCACAGCTTTGACCTTCAACGCTACTTCTCTACTTTATGCTTGGTGTATGGCAGCGACCCTGAAGCCTATAAGAATTTACTCGATGAAGTAGAAAACGATTATTTGAAAGACAGAAAGGAGTTCTGCGTCGAGCACTTTGATGTGATTACAGAGAATTGGCATCAGTATTTAAAAGACAGTAACGAGAGCTAAAAACAAACGGCTTTGGCATCAGACTCCAAAGCCGCTATTCAGTTATTAAGTCAATAAGTCAATAAGCTAACACACGAATAGGTCGCTTGGCTTAAGCCCTAGACCTTCACTTTATATTTAAGATCTTGAGCTTCATCGCCTGTCATGCCTCGGAATCCCCAACAGTGCGAGGGCTGTTCTTTGATGGTAATTTCAATATCAATAGGAGAGATAGCCAGTTGCTTTTCTATTTCAGAAAATATCTTCTTAATTAAGCGCTTCTTGGTGTTTACCGCTCGACCTTCCATCATATTGATCTCAATAACGGTGTAAGCCTCTGTCCGTCCTTCAGGGTAAAAGAAATCGTCTCTTTCTAAAGGCACAAACCGATGTGCGCGCTTGTCATCAGGTAAACCCATCTCACTGTTCAAACACTGCTGCAACACGTTCGAGAGTTGCAACTTAATTGGATTTAAGCACTCTTTGATACCATAGATAACAATCATGACCATTCCTTTGATGCGATGTCAGGTAAAGAAGAACGTTAGATAGCAGCATCGTCTAGCCATTCGCTTACTATTTGTACATATAGTACCTAATACCGTCGATGAAAGAAGGTTAAAACAATGAATTTATGAACAGGTGCAACAAAAAACATACCCTCACCAAATGGCAGCAAACCATTACAGCCACAGCGAATTGATCGAACCCTAGCGACTGCCCGTATATCTCCCTGAATCACATCTCAACTAAGGAGCGCTATGTGCCTAATACACCTAGGAAGACCACACGGACAAAAGCCGAACCAGAAACACCCGTAAAGTCTTCTCTAGAACTCGCTGTGTTTCCCCTCCCCGTCTTCCTGTTACCAGGAGGGAGACAGAGGCTGCGCATTTTCGAGCCCAAATATCTTGCGATGGTCGCACATGCAGCGCAGGGCGATGGCTTTATCATTGCCACTCAAGACAACGTGAACTCAGAACACCTCAGCTCTTGGGGAACCAAAGTATCCATCGTCGACTTTAATATGTCCGATGACCAGATATTGGAGATCGACGTGGAAGGTCAGCAACTTGTGCAGCTTCACTCCTCTCACAGAGACACCGTTGGCCTAATAAAAAGCAAATTCAGACCACTGCCCCATTGGCCGGTTCTCGAATACGACGTGCCCAACGTGTTTACTGCGTTTTTGGTACAACTGTTTCGCGACCACGATTCGATAAGAACGCTCTACCCCACACCTGATTTCGAAAGCCCGCAATGGATTTGTGCGCGACTTCTCGAGATTATGCCTATCCCTTTGGAAAAGAAAACAGAGTTCACCGAGCCAGCTAGCTTTCCCTCTTTAGTTCCTTTTTTGAATCAAATCATTACGGGGCAATAATCACTTTTCTTCGCTATAATTTTGTATAGTGAAAATTAATTTAACTTAAAGTGATCCCGACCTTCAACTTTCACGTACTGCCAACCAAATTTGTATGATGGGCAAGTACTATGCAAGTCGAGAGCAGAAGCTTAGGGAAAGGCAAGGAGCATGTCATTATCCCAGACGAGAAAACACCGACCGAAACCAAAGTACCAGCAGAACTTTCAAGCTGGTTGATTTTGGTTGGTACAGACCGAGACAAGCAGGCATTTACTTGTTTGTTTAAGTTCTTTGCTCCCAAGATAAAGCGTTTCGGAATTAGCAAGTTAGGCGGTGAGGCCGCGGCGAACGAGCTGGTTCAAGACACCATGACCAACGTTTGGAAGAAAGCCCATCTCTATAACGAAGATAAGGGCGCCGCGACGACTTGGGTCTACACCGTGATGCGAAATGCAGCTTTTGATATGTTGCGTAAGGTAAAAGCCAAAGCGGAACAGACTATCGCAGATGACATCTGGCCTGTCGACGCGATGGTTGCAGAATCTCAAAGCGAAGAACTACCGTTTGGTGATCATTTGATGAGCCGACACGTAATGACTCAAATAGACAAGCTGCCTCTGGCTCAGAAAACCATCGTTAAAGGGGTTTATTTTCAAGAACTCTCTCAAGAGCAACTTGCACAACAACTTGGCGTCCCACTTGGAACGGTGAAATCACGTCTAAGACTCGCTTTAGCCAAACTTAAAGTTCACATGGGGGAACAAAAACATGATTAAACATCACCCTAACGAAGCAATGTTGAAAGACTTTGCAGACGGCACGCTTGCTGACTCAGTTTCTTTGATTGTGTCAAGTCATGTAGAACTATGTGAACACTGCCAAGAGAAAGTAAAACAGTTAACGGCTGAAGCGGCAAACAAAGCGTTCGACAAAGAACCTGCGTTCGCGAGCGAAAAGTCAGACAGTTTTTCAATGGACGATGTGGATTTCGACTTTGATGCAATTGAGCAAATTACTGCTGATTTATCTCAGTCGGTGGAGGTTGAACCTAAGGTAGAACAAGTCACTGTTGCAAATACCACGTTCACAATTCCTCGCGCTCTGAATTCAGTGGCGAGAAAAGATTGGATAAACCTAGGTAAGATTTCACGAGCAAGACTCGACTTCGATGACGAATCTCACCACACCAGTTTGTTGCACATTGACAAAGATGGACAAGTGCCTTGCCACACTCACAAAGGCTTCGAAATCACCCTTCTTTTAGAAGGCAGCTTTGAAGATGAAATGGGTGTCTACAACAAAGGCGATTTCATCTGGTTGGATGGTAATCACACGCACCAACCTGCGACCAAAGAAGGCTGTGTGTGCTTGACCGTTTCAAGTGACGCGCTCTACTTCACAAAAGGTGTAAGCCAACTATTCAATCCACTTGGAAAATATATATATTAACCCAGTTGCACGCTATAAATATACAGGATGGCATGAAGCTATCCTGTATATCGTTCATACAGCTGAATAAAAACATCTACGGTGTAAAAGTAAAAACACACCCAGCTCTATAAGTATGATTAACAATGTTGAAATATAAGAAAGTGCTCAGAGCAAGAGCAAAGGAGTTGGCCAATGGAAAAGAAAATTAAAATCGGTATCAGTGCATGTGTTGCTGGACACAAAGTACGTTTCGATACAGGTCATAAACGCTCTCGTTTTTGTACAGACGACCTAGCAGACTACGTGGAATTAGAACCTGTTTGCCCAGAAATGGCTATTGGCCTTCCAACCCCTCGTCCAACCATTCGCCAAACAAGAATGCTAGATGACATTATCCATGTATCTCGCCCAGACGGGTCAGGTGACGTGACCAACGAACTGATTGAGTTTGGTCAAAACTATTCAAAGAACAACCAACACATTGCTGGATTTATTGTGTGTCAGAAGAGTCCCACTTGTGGCATGGAGCGTGTGAAGGTATACCACCACCACGGTCGCGGCTCTGAATCGACTGGCGTAGGCATGTTCACCCAACAAATTATGGACGGTAACCCGTTACTTCCTGTTGAAGAAAACGGTCGCCTTAACGACCCCATTCTACGTGAAAACTTCATGACGCGAGTATTCACCTATCAGAAATGGTTAGATCTAGTCGACGAAGGGATTACGAAGCACAAACTGATTCAATTCCACAGCGTTCACAAGTACTTAGTGATGTGCCACCACGTAGAAGGTTATAAACGACTGGGTAAACTTTTAGCGGGAAATGATCTCGACATTAACGAGCTTGCAGATCAGTACATCGAAGGTTTGATGACAGCGTTATCACACCATGCGAATCGTGGTAGCCATGCTAATACTTTGCATCATTTGCAAGGTTATTTCAAAAAACAATTAAGTAGCGCTCACAAACAAGAGTTGACCAAACAAATTGCAGCTTTTCGAGAAGGTGTTATTCCCCTGTTAGTGCCGTTGACACTGATAAACCACTACTTAATGGAGTACCCGAACGAGTACTTGGAATCCCAGGTTTACCTCAACCCTCACCCACAAGAACTTAAACTGAGATACGGATATTGAGCGACATTCTATGGATACGACGAGACCTGCGGATTCACGATAACCCAGCTCTCGTCTCTGCAGTTGAAAACGGCGTCTCTATCGCCGTTTTTATTTCAACTCCGCAGCAATGGCAGCAACATCACCTTGCTCCAATAAAAGCAGATTTCATTTACCGACACCTCAAGCAGCTCGAATCACAGCTCGCGGAATTCGGTATCACTCTGCTGCACTTAAAAGCCACAGATTTTGACGACCAGGCCACAAAGCTTATCGACTTGTGTAAACAAATCGATGCTCAGTCTGTTTACGCCAATTCAGAGCCAGAAGTGGATGAGCAAGCTCGCGACCAACAACTCATCTCACGCGGGGTGAACCTCCAAATCAGCGATTGTGACGTGATGCTGCCACTGGGTAGCGTGCTTAATCAGCAAGGCGAGATGTTCAAGGTATTCACTCCCTTCAAAAACGCTTGGTTAAAACAGGTACAAGCCAAGGGTATCCAATGCAGTCATACTCCAGTGATACCGGCTGAAAGCCCTGATGACCAACATTCAGAAGCGCAGTTACCTGACAGCCTTTCAGCTTATCGACTTGCCGATGATTACGACTTCGACTTCCCTCGCGTTGATTCAAGCCGCTGGCCAATGAGCGAAGATGTACTAAACAGCGTAATCCCTAACTTCTTGGCTAACAAAGTCAATGATTATGCACACCTGAGAGACATCCCTTCCGTCAAAGGAACCTCTGGCCTATCACCTTACTTAACGATCGGTACAGTGAGCCCAAGATGGTTAGCGATTCAGTTGATTCAGCAACAACCTGATCTGCTGTTTGACTCGCAATTGCCCGCCTTTTCTTGGCTTAATGAATTGATTTGGCGAGATTTTTATAAGCATTTAATGTTTCATCATCCTAAACTGGTTAAAGGCGCTAACTTTCAACAAAAGTACAATGGCTTAGATTGGTATCAGGATCACCCGAGCTTCAAAGCTTGGTGTGAAGGGAGAACCGGCTATCCTTTAGTTGATGCAGCAATGCGTCAATTGGTTGATACAGGTTGGATGCACAACAGACTAAGAATGGTGGTGGCGAGCTTCCTAACCAAACACTTGCTCATTGACTGGCGTTGGGGCGAGCGATTCTTTATGACGCACCTTATCGATGGTGATTTCAGCGCTAACAATGGTGGTTGGCAGTGGGCTTCAAGTACTGGCTGTGATGCTCAACCCTACTTCCGAATTTTCAATCCAATCACCCAGAGTGAAAAGTTTGATCCGAAAGGAACTTTTATTCGTAAGTACATACCAGAGCTGCAAAATATTCCTGACAAGCATGTGCATTTCCCACATGATTACATTGCAAAAAACGGAATTAACAGCGAATACTGGCAACCCATCGTTGAACACAAAGAAGCACGATTGAGAGCCTTAGCCTTTTTCAAATAATTAGAGTGAATATTATGGATAACTCTCTATGGCTTGCTAACTTTCTCAACATGTATCGAGAACTCGGAACCGACAATTTCGACGTGCTAAAGACGGTTTATCACCCTGATATCGAATTCCAAGATCCGCTGCATCATGTCAGCGGAATTGCTGCGCTAACTCATTACTTCGAAAACATCTACACGCAGGTGACCAGCTGTGATTTCCACATCGAGCACGTTTTTGAAGCCAATGGCGAAGCCGCGGTGTATTGGACGATGCAATTCGCTCACAAGCAATTGAATGGTCAAAAGCCTATCGAAGTTCAAGGTCACAGCCACTTGAAGATGCTCGATGACCAAGTGATCTATCACAGAGACTATCTCGACGTCGGCTCTATGTTGTACGAGCACATTCCGGTATTGGGCTGCGCAATCAAATCCATCAAAAAAAGAGCGAGCCGATAATGCGTATTATGATCACAGGCGCGACCTCTGGTATCGGCCAATCACTGACTCTCGATTATGCTCAACAAGGGCATCAGGTGATTGCTTGTGGCCGCAACCCAGACAAGCTACAAGCCTTAGTCGATTCCCACGAGACGGATTTATCTCACTCATCGATAGAGCCACTTTGTTTTGACCTAACCGACTATCACAACTTCCCTGAGCTAGACCAAAACCAGCCGCTCGACCTGCTGATTTTGAACGCGGGGGATTGTGAGTACATCGACGACCCATTGAATTTTGATGCGGAGCTTTTCGAGCGCGTCATCAACATCAATCTAATCTCAATTGGCTACGCCTTAAAAGCGTGGCTCAAAAATATCAAACCCGGCGGTCGCTTGGTTTTGGTAAGTTCAAGCGCCAGCTTTTTGCCTTTGCCTAGAGCCGAGGCTTATGGCGCTTCAAAGGCGGCACTCACATATTTAGGTAGAACGCTTTCGGTTGACCTAGCACAGCACGATATTCATGTCTCAATTGTGCACCCTGGTTTCGTAGAAACGCCATTAACCGAGCGAAATACGTTCTCTATGCCTATGATTATTAGTAGTGAGGCCGCAACTCAGCGAATCGTAAACGGTATTGCTCAAGGAAAGAGTGAGATCGACTTCCCAAGACGATTCATCATGTTGATGAAGCTATTAAGAATGCTTCCAACTTCAGTTTGGCAAAAACTCGCTTCAAGGATGGTATAACAATGAAGAAAATCGCCATTATTGGTTCAGGCATCTCTGGACTCACTTGCGCGCACATATTAGATAAGCACCACGACGTAACAGTATTCGAAAAAAATGATTACGCTGGGGGGCACACCGCCACCGTTGATATTGAACATCAAGGCTCGGCGTTTTCTATCGACACTGGTTTTATCGTATTCAACGATCGAACCTATCCAAATTTCAATCAACTCCTCGAGCAACTGGGCGTCGAAAGGCAACCCACCGAGATGAGTTTCAGCGTTCACAACACCACCACCAAGTTTGAATACAACGGTCACAGCATTAATTCGTTATTCGCTCAGAGGAGTAACATCTTCAAACCTCAATTCTGGTCTTTGGTTTCTGACATTCTCAAGTTCAACAAATTGTGTAAGGCTCAGTTTGAAAGCAATGAGTTTACTCCAGACGTTACCCTTGGCAGTTTCTTGCGTGATAACCAATTTTCTGACTTCTTTAGTCAGCACTATATTCTGCCGATGGGCGCTGCTATTTGGTCGACAAGCTTAGAAGAGATGGAAGAGTTTGAGCTTAAATTCTTTATTCAGTTTTTCTACAACCACGGCCTGCTAGACATTGCCAACCGCCCGCAGTGGTATGTGATCCCTAAAGGGTCTCGCTCTTATGTTGAGATCATCCTTTCGCGTTTAAACAAACCGGTCGCGTTAAATACATCAATCAAACAAGTAACCCGCCAAGAGACTGGCATTACCATTGAGTTTGAAGATGGCGGCACACAAGACTTCGATGAAGTGATATTCGCTTGTCACTCAGACCAAGCCCTGCACCTACTGGGTGACGCAACTGAACAAGAGCAACAGGTACTAGGCGAGATCCCTTACAGCCGCAATGAAGTGGTTCTGCACACAGACACCAACCTGCTACCAGACAGAAAACTAGCGTGGGCGAGCTGGAACTACATGCTCGATGGCAATAGTAAACGACCAGCTTGTGTCACGTACAACATGAACATCCTGCAAGGTATCGAAAGCCAAGACACCTTCTGCGTGACCTTGAATCAGAGTGAAGCGATTGACCCAGAGAAAATTATTCGAAGCTTTGTGTATCACCACCCTGTTCTGAATTCGAACACGGTGAACGCACAGCAACAACGTGAAAAAATCTGCGGCCAAAACAATACGCACTTTGCAGGCGCTTACTGGTACAACGGATTCCATGAAGATGGCGTCCACAGTGCACTCGATGTGACTCAACGCTTCGGTCTAGATTTGAGTGCGAGTTCAGCACTATGAACACGCACACCATGACACCCGACATGGGGATCGCATCCGAACAGAGTGAAGAGCTCAGCGGTATCTATTGGGGTAACGTAAGGCACCGCCGTTTTGGCGATATCACTCATGAGTTCAGTTATCAGCTTTATATGATGGGGCTGGATCTTGACGAATTGCCTCAAACCACAGCGCGCAGCGCGCTGTTTGGGACACAATGGTACAACCCGATTCGCTTTGTCGAATCGGATTATCTCGCTGAAAAAAAAGAAAATGTCTCAACGGATGAACCTAAATCACTCAAGCAACGTATAGCTTCTAAAGTGCAACAACTTGGTGGGGTTTGGTCTGATTCAAACCGTGTGACAATGCTGGCTCAGTGCCGTTGTTTAGGTATCTATTTCAGCCCGATCAACTGCTTCTTCTGTTATGACGAAACAGGCGATTGCAAATATATGTTGGCTGAAGTGAGTAACACGCCTTGGCGAGAAAGACATTATTACCTCATCGACATGCACCAAGAGCTGAAGGTAAAGAAAGAGTTTCATGTTTCACCGTTCATGGACTTAAACATGACCTACTTTTGGAAGATTAAGCCACCAGCGAAACGAACTCTCGTTCACATCGAGAGCCGCAGAAGCGACAAAATTTTCGATGCGACACTGGCACTGACCAAACAGTCTGTGACCAAGAAAAACATTAGACGAACGGTATTCAAGATTCCGGCAATGACGATAAAAGTCGTGATGGGTATCTATTATCAGGCCCTCAAGTTATTCCTGAAAAAAGTACCGTTCGTGGCGCACCCAGACTCAACGTCGTAAGCGCCTTTACAGTAACTAGACAGTACAACTCAATTATCGATTTGGGTGTGCTCAAACCAAAGAACAGCACCCGACTTTAGTTGGCAAAAAGTTAGAATGAATTCTCAGCGAGGTTTACATGGAACAGCTTGCAAAACAAAACAACAACATTGAACAACAAGCTAATGCCGTTGCTGTTTCAAGCAACTGTAAATATCGAGCTTTAATCTTCAAGGTGCTAGAGCGCCTGCAATTCGCAACGCTTGAAATCATCGAGCGCGATCAACATTCAGTTTTTGGCGATAGAGAAGCAGGCTTGAACGGTCGAATCGTGATTCATGATGCGACCTTTTTTAGGGATGTCGTCATCAACGGCAGTATTGGGGCATCCGAAGCTTACATTGATGGTAAATGGACCAGCCCAAACTTAACCCGGGTTATCCAGATCATGGCGCGTAACCAAGCGCAACTAGACGAACTGGACGATAAAACACAATGGATATCTCGCATCAAAAACCTGTTATTGCGACGTAAGAATGCCAATACCGAGCAAGGGTCTAAACGCAACATTTTAGCTCACTACGACATCGGCAACGAACTGTACGAGCGATTCCTAGACAGCTCAATGCAATACTCATCGGCTATCTACAGCGAAGACGCGTTAACTCTTTCTCAAGCACAACAGAACAAGATGAAAACCATCTGTGAGCGTTTAGAATTGTCTGAAATCGACAACGTGGTTGAGATAGGCACCGGCTGGGGCGGCTTGGCGATATTTATGGCCAAACATTATGGCTGCCACGTGACGACCACTACCATTTCAGATGCGCAGCACGAGCTTGCTGAACAACGAGTGAAAGCGCTTGGCTTAACCGACAAAATTACCCTACTCAAAGAGGACTATCGCAACCTCTCTGGTGAATATGACAAGTTGGTCTCTATTGAGATGATCGAAGCGGTAGGCCACGAATATCTGCAAACCTTCTTTGAGAAGTGCTCTTCGTTACTGAAACCGTCAGGCAAGATGCTTATTCAAGCGATCACCATTGCTGACAGTCGTTACGAGAAGTACCGCAAAGGCGTCGATTTTATTCAGAAGTATATATTCCCAGGTGGCTGTTTACCTTCCGTTTCAGTCATGACCCAGCATCTTGCGACCAGCACCGACCTTGTGGTTCAAGAAGTTGACGACATAGGCCTGCACTATGCTCGCACACTTAACGACTGGAATGTTGCCTTTGAAAATAGTTGGGAAGAGCTAGAGTCCCTCGGTTATTCAGAAGAGTTTAAGCGCCTATGGATCTTCTACTTCTGCTACTGTGAAGGCGCATTCTTAGAACGCGTGATCAGCACTCACCATGTTGTAGCCAGAAAACCTCGTTACTTTGGAGCAAAAGATGAAGCGGTTTTGGATTATTAATCTCGTTCTGTTTCAAGCGACCTGGGTTTGCAGTGCATTTTTTACCGCGCAAGCCCCGTTTATCGCGCCACTGATTGTGGCCGTGCACTTCTTTCTCTCCCCAACTCGCAGTAGCGATCTGAAAGTACTCTGTTTACTTCCATTGGGGCTATTACTCGATAGCCTCATGCTTCACTTCGGCGTGTTTGCCGTCGTTCCTGAAATTGCCAATCAATCATGGTTTCCCGTGTGGCTCATCTGCCTGTGGATCATGTTTTTGATTAGCTTCAACCACAGCCTTAACTGGCTTTTAAAATGCTCGAAAGTGATCTTGTTCGCCATAGGGTTCGTAGCAGGTACTAGTAGTTATTGGGGAGGCATCAAAGCAGGCGCCCTTCTTACTACTTGGCCAGATGCATCGGTAGTTGCTGCCCTTGCAGTGAGTTGGGGGATTTTGTTGCCCTTACTGGTGGCCGCCTACTCCAACTTAATACAACCTGAAATGGCAAGGACAACGAGGTGACTTATGGCTTATTCACGCAACCCGACACAAACGTTCAAATCTGAGCGAGATATAGTTCGCACTCATAAGCAAGCAAAAAACACACTTCTAAGCTTTATTACTCTCTCGCTGATTTTTGCTGCGTTGTTATTTGCCGGAAACGCCAAAGCGTCTGCTGTCGATGATTTAAGCAAACGTGGCCAAGGCGAAATGAGTTATCTGTTCTGGACTCTCTACTCCGCTGAATTCTACGCGACTCCAACCAACTCTGAACGAGCCTTAAAGCTTGAATATTACCGCTCTATCGATAGCAAAGATCTCGTAGACGCTACCGAAGATCAGTGGAACAAGCTTGGCTACTCCAACAGCAACATTCAACGTTGGTTGAAACCCTTGTACGCGATGTGGCCTAACGTTGAAGAAGGAAGCACTCTCACCATTCGCGTCGCGGAGGATAATGTCAGCCGCTTTTACTTCGATGAGCAACCAATCGGGACAATCCAAGACAAACAATTTGGTGAGGCCTTTTTAGCCATCTGGTTATCTGAAAACACATCTGAGCCCGGCCTTCGCAAACAACTATTAGGTTTAAATAAATGAGTCTAAAAACAAAAATAATAAAATTCTCTCTGGCACTGCTTTCTCTCACTTGGTTAGCGGGTTGTGGCTCTGCAAGTTTAGATAACCACGTAGACACCACTCCCGAACTCAAACTTGAAACCTTCTTCAATGGCGAGTTAATGGCCTACGGCATCGTGCTCGACCGTTCTGGCAATTTACTGCGACGTTTTGACGCCAAGCTAATCGCCACGTGGGACGGTGACAACGGAGAGATCAAAGAGTGGTTTTCTTTCGCCGATGGTGAGCGCTCAACGCGGATTTGGAACCTGATAAAAACCGGCGAAAATACCTATTCAGGTACTGCTAATGACGTTGTGGGCACCGCTTATGGCGAGACCCAAGGTTCGGCCCTGTATTGGAAATACGATTTAGAAATAGAAGTGGACGGAAGCACTTATGAAGTCGTATTAGATGACTGGATGTTCTTAATGGATGATAAACGACTCTTCAACAAAACCGAGATGTCTAAGTTTGGCTTTAAGGTCGGAGAGGTCATCTTATACATCGAGAAAATCTGATGGTCCGAGCCTTAGCTTCACCTTGTTTTATTAGCCTTTAACTTGCAGCCCACAACGACATGTAGTGGGTTGTTTTGTTTGATCCCGCGAATTGCATACCTGCAAGCTCAAGCCTCTGTGCTAAGATGCGCCACCAGCATACAAATGGGCTAGACTCATACTCAGTAGTTCCTGTTTGTTTCGCTTAGCGTAGATTCCCTACCATAATTAATTGAAAAGGCTTTAAAGCATGAGCAAGTTATCCTCAGCGGAGCGTAAAGCTCGCGACAATGAACGTTTCTCACAACGCGTAAACGACCGCAGAGAAAAAGGTGAAGACGTAGTTGCTTACGCACTGACCAACAAAAAAGCAGTGAAGTTCCTGACTAAGTCAGAGAAGAAGCGTCTTAACGAGATGAAAGCGACTCTCCAAGAAGAGAAGCGAGTTAAAGAACAAGAAGAGCTTAACCGAATCGAAGACGCGTTCACTATAAAACAGTTCGACGAAGAGTAACCTGATTCTAAAAATCGCGGGCCCTACTACTTAACAAACCCAAGCAAGCATGAACTTAAATTATTATGTCAGGGTGAGCATGAAAGTGTGCGACAATGCTTGGCGTAAATTCATATTCAAGGTTTATTATGAAACTTCTAGTTCGTAACCTATCACGCTCTACTTCTGAGCAAGACATCCGTGTGCTATTTTCTGAGTTTGGCTCAGTAAAAGAGTGCAGCCTAGTTTTAGACCAAGAAACTGGCGACTCAAAAGGCTTTGCTTTTGTTGAAATGCCAGAGCACGAAGAAGCGAAAGCGGCACTAAACAAGCTGAACATGACTAAACTGGGCAAAAACACGATTCGTGTAAAAGTAGCGAACTCTTAATCGAGTCAATGCTTCATAAGCCACATGGCTTAGCTTAACGGCAGCACAGATGATAAAGCCCGTAACGATATTCCGCTGAAAAACACAATATCGTTACGGGCTTTTTGCTGCTCGCGATTCTCTTTTCACAACACGACCGGCTTACTTAAAGCTCGCGTTTATAACCCTTCATGTTCATCAATCGCACGCCTTGCTTCTGCCATTGAACATCCAGATTCCATCACTAACTGAGCGACCGTCATCGTAGGCGTTGCTGCTAGAAGCGAAGCCAAACACACCACAGGTTTAGGCAGCACTTTGTCTATCGCAATGGCGATCCAACCATCTTTTTCATGGGTGAGTAGGGTTTTAAATTCAATGAGTTGATGTTTTTGAGCCACCAATAACCAATTGCGTGAACGACGAACTCGTTTCAACTGGCATCCACACTCAGTCGCATTCGCCATCACTTGGCTTTTATCACTCACACGATGTACAAAACTATTCAGTGGGACGCTAAACATAACTCTCTGCCAACCAATCTCTATCAATCATTGAAGCGCTAAGTACTCACAACTCAGCTCTTCAATCACAACTCATAAAACCATGAGTAGGATTACACAGACACAAAAAAACCGCCAGTCATGCGCTATGCAGACTCGCGGTTATTTTAACGTGTGTTGTTTACACTTTAGCTTCTACCACAATGTCCGTTTTTACGGAGTTCGCGATAAAGCAATTCTTATGCGCTAAGTGGTGCAGCTTATCGAGTTGAGCACGGGTTGGAACCTTGCTACCAATAAACACTATCTTAGGGCGCAGGGTCACTGAAGTAACGGATGAACGACCTGACTCATCTTGCTCAAGCACACCTATCGCATCATCTACATAAGATTCGATTACGTACTTCTGTTTAGCCGCGATGCCCAAAAAGGTCAGCATATGACAGCTAGAAAGTGCCGCAATAAAGGCTTCTTCTGGATCAACATTCGCTTCAACAGAGAGCGGTAGTGGCACAACATATGGAGAAGACGAAGCAGGCACAGTGACACCACCATCGAACTCCCACGTGTGGCCGCGGCTGTATTGATTGTCGCTAAAGACTTCTTCTTTCGCTTTTTGCCAACGAATGACCGCTCCGTATTCAGACATAACCCCTTCCCTTTATAGTGTTCAATAAATTAACGATCAGCTGGGTGGTTGACACCATCGTTGGTGACCACATCTCCAATATCAAAAGGGTTCACCCCTTCCAAACAACCGATATTAAAACCATATTCATTTGGACTTGAACGGCGTTGATGATGGGTATAGATGCCGCAGTTTGAGCAGAAGTAATGCTTCGCGGTATTAGTATTGAATTGATAAAGCTTGAGATGCTCAGCACCTTTGATGATCTTGATGCCATCCAGAGCGACAGAACCAACGATCGCGCCTCTACGACGACATATAGAGCAATCACATCGACGCGGCTTCTCTATTCCGTTAGGTAGGCTCAGCTCTAATTCAACCGCGCCGCAGTGGCAGGTGGCTTTGTGAAAAGGTTGGATAACCGTGTTACCGACGACTTTCATTTCTCTCTCCAATCACGTCCTTATGCTGCTGGTATAATAACCAGTTCAATGATCTCTGTCCGTAAGCTGACGCTGAGTTCGAGAGATCCGTCATGCGTAGGTAAGCGTCTACTCTTTACCTGATCTCTCGACCAAACCACTGAAGTTCTCAAGAAGATAATCTAAGAAGAGTCGAATACGCTTCGGCTGATATTTCTTGCTGATGTACACCACATTCAAGTCGGCGCTTGATACTGAGGTCGAGGTGTTGAAGTTTTTCATGTAGCCATTAAGCAGAGTCACAAGGCGTTGGTTATTGATGTCGTCTTGTACATCCAGCACCGATTTAAGGGCGATACCCTCACCTTTTAATGCCCAGTAGCGAATCACTTCGCCATCGTCTGAGAATCGCTTTGGCACAACGGTAATCGACTTCTTCATATCGTGATCTTGGAAGTGCCATGTCTTAAGTTCTTCATTACTACGCAGCATCGCCAAACAATCGTGTTCGACCAAATCTTGTGGCGTCAACGGCGTTCCATGCTTGGCAAGATATCTAGGCGAGGCACACAGCACACGTCGGCTTGGCGACAAACGGCGAGAGATTAAACTGCTGTCGACCAACTCACCATAACGGATCACAATATCCATACCCGATTCGGCAATATTCGATAGGTTATCGTTCAAATACAGATAAGGAATCACATCTGGGTACTGCTGACAGAACTCAGAGAGAATTGGAAGAATATACTGCTTGCCGATGTCTTTCGGTGCGGCGATTTTTAATGGGCCCTTAACCTCTTTCACACCATTTTGAATCAGGTTTTCGGCTTCGCTAACGTTATCCAATATCTCCAAACACGCCTTGTGATATAGCTCGCCTGAATCAGTCAAAGACACATGTCGAGTACTTCGATTCAACAGCTTCACGCCATATCGCTCTTCCAGTGCCTGCAGTCTTGCCGTCATGGTCGCAGGTGATAAGCCTAGCTCTCGCCCTGCTGCTGCCAACCCTTGGTGCTTCACGATACTGACGAACATCGCCATGTCTGAAAACTTATCCATGCTATTCGTGCTCTCGCTTTATTGTTCATTTAAACCGAATAATGAATTTATATTTTAGCCAATTATCAAATTTAGTCGAACAAATATAATGACAACCATCAGTAGAACACGCAGGAATTCAGACCATGAACAACACACTAGCGAACCAAGAAAAGAGCACTTTCGTCATCATTGGTGGCACGTCTGGCATCGGTAAAGCATTAGCGATGCAATTGAGAAACGAAGACAACACAGTACACATTGCAAGCCGACATACAGGCGTTGATATCAGCAATGAAAAGTCGATTTGCGAATACTTCGAATCGATTGGTCCCTTCGATCATTTAGTGGTGACTGCGGGCTCATCCGCTCCGGCGGGAAAGGTGACAGACGTTGCGATTGAAGACGCGAAAACGGCATTTGACACCAAATTTTGGGGCAGCTTAAACGTAGCCAAGCATGCCGCACGTTATATCAAACCCAAGGGTTCTATCACGCTTACCACAGGCATGTTGTCACGCAAAGTGGTCGCCGGCACTTACGTAAAAACCGCCATCAACGCCACACTAGAGAGCGTGACTAAAGTGCTTGCAAAAGAACTCGCACCTATTCGAGTGAACGCCGTTAGCCCGGGTTTGACCATGACCGAAGCCTACAAAAATATGGACGACTCATCTCGTAACACAATGTACGACAACGCCAAGAATAACTTACCTGTTGGCAAAGTCGGTGATGCTTCAGAGGCTGCCATGGGCTACCTGTTCGCGATTAAAAACCCATACGTGACTGGCTCAATTATCGACATCGATGGCGGCGCGCTGCTTGGCTAAAACACCTCGCAAAGACACAAAGAACAATCGTTAGGACGTGTACCTAAGCGTCCTAACAAACCAGAATTTACATAGGTAGTTCATTATGAAAAAAGAACAGATCCCATTCCAAGTTTGGATACTGACACTCGCGGCATTTGCAATCGGCACGGCTGAATTTGTTATCGCCGGTATCCTTCCGCAAATTGCCATATCCCTTTCGATCACCGAAGGCCAAGCAGGTTATCTAATCAGTGCTTATGCGTTAGCTATCGTTATCGGCGGGCCGATCTTAACCATCTACCTTGCACGCTTTAATAAGAAGATGGTTTTGATTGGATTAATGGCACTGTTCATTATTGGTAATGTCTTGTCAGCCCTAGCGCCTAACTACCCATTACTACTCGCTAGCCGTGTAATTGCAGGCTTAGTGCAAGGTCCCTTCTATGGCATAGGTGCGGTTGTCGCGACCAACCTAGTGTCGGAAAAAATGGCAGGCCGCGCCGTTGGACAAATGTTCGCAGGCTTAACGCTCGCTAACGTTCTTGGAGTTCCGGCAGGTACATGGGTGAGCTTGCAATTCGGTTGGCACACCACCTTCTTTACCGTTGCGGCACTTGGCACAGTTGCGATGATTTCTATCCTGACATCTATCAAGTCAACGGGTCACAGCGAAGCGAAAGACATCAAAACTCAGCTTATGGCGTTCAAAAATCCTATGCTGCTTATCAGCTTGGCGATCACCGCTTTTGCTTGGTCTGGCTTCATGACGCTCTACGGATACCTAGCACCTATCGCCATGCACATCACGGGTTACGGCCAAGAGTCTGTTACTTGGATCTTAGTGATTGTAGGTATCGGCTTAATCATAGGCAACACCTTGGGCGGCCGCTCTTCAGATAAAGACCTAGGCAAAGCTTCCATGTTTTGGGCAGTCGCAATGATCGTGTCATTGGTTGTGGTGGGCCTAGTGGTAGACAACAAAGTCCTATTCGTTGCAGCGGCATTTGTCTTTGGTATTGCATCATTTGCGAACGTTCCTGCCATGCAACTTCGAGTGATGAACCACGGTGGCGAAGGCCAAGAGCTTGCCGCAACAGCCAACATTTCAGCGTTTAACTTGGCGAATGCCTTCGGTGGATTCCTTGGCGGCATGGTACTCGACAGCCAACTGGGCGCAGGAATGATTCCGTTCGCAGCCGTTGTTGTCCCTGTCATTGGCTTGCTACTTATCGCTAAAGCCAACCGAGCAGGCAAACCACAAAGCAACTCTATTTTCAGCCCAGCAGAAAGCAAATAACGAGACTTATAGCCCGAACACACAACTAAAAACACTGAATTCAAGAACACAGAATTAAAACAAGGTAGATACCATGAACAAATTATTCGAAACATCAGAACTCAAAGGCCTAGAACTGCAAAACCGCGTCGTTATGGCGCCCATGACTCGCGCTCGCACTAGTCAACCTGGAAACGTGCCAAACAACATGATGGCAACCTACTACCAACAACGAGCAAGTGCAGGGCTAATCATCACCGAAGCCACGCAAATTTCGGATGACTCTCAAGGCTACTCATTCACACCCGGCGTTTATACCGATGCGCAAATCGAAGGTTGGAAATCAGTAACCACAGCCGCAAAAGAACAAGGTGCTGCGATATTCTGCCAGTTATGGCATGTAGGCCGCGTGTCTCACACTACCTTTCAAAAGGGCGAACTGCCGATTGCACCGTCAGCGCTGGCGCCAATAGAAACTCAAGTATGGATTTCCGATGAGAATGGTAACGGCAACATGGTCGATTGCATCCAACCAAGGGAGATGACCCAAGAAGACATCGACCGCGTCGTTCAAGATTTTGCGAACTCAGCAAAGAAAGCCATCGAGGCAGGCTTTAATGGTGTCGAGATCCACGGCGGTAATGGCTACCTTATTGATCAATTCCTAAGAACCAACTCGAACAAACGTACCGACAACTACGGCGGAAGCCGTGAGAACCGACTTCGCTTTTTAATTGAAGTAGTAGATGCCGTCATTGATGCGATTGGCGCGGACAAAGTGGGCGTACGTTTAGCTCCATTCATTACCTTCAAAGACATGAACTGCCCAGATATCGTGCCAACGATTTTAGAAGCTTCAAAAGCACTGCAAGCACGTGATATCGCTTATCTGCACCTGTCAGAAGCCGATTGGGATGACGCACCTGTGATACCTGAAAGCTTCCGTATCGAGCTAAGGGAGCTATTCTCCAACACCATCATCGTCGCAGGCAGCTACACACCAGAGCGCGCCGAAGAAGTATTAAGCAAAGGCTACGCGGATCTCGTCGCATTTGGTCGCCCATTTGTCGCCAACCCTGATCTCGTATCACGCCTACAAAAAGGGAGCAAGCTAGCACAGCTCGATGGCGCCACTCTATTCGGCGGCAACGAAAAAGGCTACATCGATTATCCAGCTTTGTAATGAATTTGGAATTATTAGAACTGCTCTAGATTTTCCTTCGGGCAAAAGAAAGGCTCGCATGACTAGTGCGAGCCTAATGCAGTTTAGGGGGTAAACCACAATCTGATATTAATTTGGGCTAATTATTTAACTTATGAGCCATTATGCACTTGCGCGCACTGATATTCCATTTTTAAATGATTCACGGCAATTAATCAATCGATAAAAGTTAGCGTTTGGTCAATTTAAACCACATAAATAACAATGATTTAGTGAACAGTGTCTACTAATTCATCAGAAAGCCCATACAAATCAGATTTATAGACTTTTCATTTGCCAGTAGCCTTCACCATTAGTTGCGAGCTGACTATGTAAATAATCGAGCGTGTCAGCCACTTTTCCGGCAATGCCTTGAGGCGGGTTAAACAGTAACAACCCACTACCGATGAGGCGGTCATCGCCCTTAGGATCGCGCAGTCGTAATTCCGATTTGATCGGGCTTGGCAGCAAACCATCTTTCACCGCTGTCACGCAGTGATTCAAAATCAGTGAGCTTTTGTCATCGGTGTAGAGCGGATACCAGATCAGAGCAGAGACTTTCTCAGATTGCTGATAAGCCTTCACCAAGGCGTCAATCACTGCGAGATATTCAGCATCGGTTTCATAGGGTGGGTCGATAACAATCAGGTGATGATTATCGTGCTTTGCCACATCATCAGGTAACGCTTTAAGCCCATCGCCCGCGGTAATGGTGAGCTTGCTTGAGACATCCAGATCGCGTTGTAGCTTCTCAATATTGGTTTGAAGTAAGTCGGCTTCGTCTTGCTGAATATCGGAAAAGTAGAAGCTGTCTTGGCTGCGACCTTGTTGATAGGTAATGGCCGCAGAGCCGGGATACAGCGTGATTAGTTGATTAGGATTGTAGTATTCCAGCACCGACATAAAAGACGCGAATGACTCTGGAAGGTAAGCCTTGTTTCGCCATAAGTACCCAACCCCTTCGGCAAATTCGCCCGCGTGGTTGCTTGGCGCAGTGGTGAGGTCGTAACACCCTGTCCCTGAGTGTGTGTCGATAACATTGAGGCGTGAATGCTGCTGCATTAATGACTGAACCAGAGCACTCAATACGGGGTGCTTCAGTGCATCACCGTGGTCGCCTACATGACATTGATGTCGATATTCCATTCCCTTGCCTCATTTCTACTGACGTCATATAAACATACTTCATATCCTGAGGGCTTTCCTGCTCAATCTATCGTTTTTTGAAATAGCCTCTCTTTTGACTAACTGTCTGACTCTTATAAAAATAAAGCCCTTCGTCTTATTACAAACGAAGGGCTTTACTGAAGTTACTTGCTAACTTGTACTGCTAGCGAATAGACAACCTAAGGGTACTCACCCTCAACTTCTACTGGTGCTTTTACTTGGTAGTGACAAGGTTGTAAGCCAAGCAATTTAGGCAGGGTAATACCAACTGATACTGAAGACCACGTACCGCTGACAATGCCGACAACCAATGCAATCGCAAAACCTTGCAGTGCCGCGCCGCCAAGCAACCAAAGTGCCGAGACAGTGATTAGCGTAGTGCCTGAAGTTACCATGGTGCGCGAGAAAGTCGCTTTCACTGATTCGTTAAGCAAGTTATCAGTGTCACCGTTAGGGTTGCCACGCAACATCTCACGCACACGGTCGGCGATGATGATTGAGTCATTGAGTGAGTAACCCAATATCGCTAACACCGCCGCTAATACCGTTAGGTTAAACTCGAACTGAGTAAAGGCGAATAAGCCCAAGATAAGCGTCACGTCATAGATGATCGCGGCAAGAGCACCCAGTGCCAAACGCCATTCAAATCGTACACTCAGGTACAGCATGATCATTAGGAAACACACCAATACTGCTAAGCCGCCTTGGTCAACCATGTCTTGACCCACTTGAGGGCCAACCACGCTGCTGTTAAGCACTTGTACTTGGTCGCTCACCGATGACAAAACATCCACTAGGTTAGGCTGTGGTGCATCCGTCAATTGGCTGTAACGCAGTATCCAGCGATCTTGTTCTGCCATGCCAACAACTTGCACATCTTGTTGGAAAGCCGCATCAAGTTTTGTTTTTAAATCGTCTTTGGTTACTTGGTCAGAAAGCTGAACTTCGGCAACCACACCGCCAGTAAAGTCCAAGCCCCAGTTAAAACCTTTTACTGCCACCAGCATCACAGAGCTCATGAACAGCACAATAGAAATCATAGACATCACCTTACGAAGGCGAGTCATCTTTTTATCTGAAAAATAGCGTTCTGAAATATAGCGGTCTGAATTAGTCACTTTTGTTGAAGTTCTCATGCTTAAATCCTTACATCGTGGCGTTGGTCACGCCCCCAAGCCAAATTGATGATCGCGCGTGACGCAAAAATACCTGTAAACATACTGGTTAGAAGACCCAAACCTAGGGTCAATGCGAACCCTTGAATCGGTCCATTACCAATGGTGTACAGAGCCACGGCAACAATCATGGTAGTGACGTTGGCATCGAAGATTGAAGAGAACGCGCTATCAAAGCCGCGGTCGATGGCACTTGCAAAGCTGCGCCCTTCTTTCATTTTGTCTCGAATACGTTCGAAGATAAGTACGTTGGTATCTACCGCCATACCGACAGTTAATACCAAGCCCGCAATGCCTGGCAAGGTTAATACCGCACCCGGTAGCATCGCTATCAAACCAAATAGTGTGGTCATGTTGACAATCAATGCAGCGTTCGCAACCCAACCAAGGCGGCGGTACCATAGCGCCATAAACGTGAGAGTTAGACCAAGGCCAAGTGCCAAAGCAGCAAAGCCGTTCGTGACGTTTTCCGCACCCAAAGATGGGCCAATGGTACGCTCTTCAATGATGGTTACTGGCGCAGTCAATGAACCCGCACGAAGCAATAGAGCCAGCTCTTGTGCTTCAGCCATGCTGCCTGCACCTGTGATTCTAAAGCGGCTACCCAATTGAGATTGGATGTTCGCCACACTGATCACTTCACTGGTTTTCTCGCTGTTGCCGGCTCTGTCACGACTGTACTCGCTGTACACGGTTGCCATTGGCTTGCCGATGTTATGACGAGAGAACTCAGACATTTTCTTACCACCCGCTGAATCCAGCGTGATGTTTACTTCTGCGCTGCCCATCTCACCAATGCCGCTACGAGCATCGATAATGTGTTCGCCGCTCAGTACCGCTTTGCGAGCAACAACGACACGGTTGCCATCGGTATCTTTTAGCGTTTGAGTGTTGCGCGTTGCGTTATCGTAAACAGAGTAGAACGCCAATGATGCCGTCGCACCAATCACGTCTTTCGCGGCTGCTGGGTCTTGTACACCCGGAAGTTCGATACGAATGCGGCTTTCACCTTGGCGCTGAATTGAAGCCTCTGTGATACCTAGCTCTTCAATACGGCTGCGCATGATTTGTAGGTTTTGTTGAACCGTTAGGTTGCGTAGCGTTCTTTGTTCATCTTCAGACTGCGTTAGAGTCAGCTTTTTGTCTGAGCTATCACGTAGCCATTGTGGGAATTCTTCACGGATCAGCTTTTGCGCTTTTTCGAAATCCGCGTCAGTGCGGAAATTGAATTCCACTTGGTTATTCACCACTTTACCGCGGGCATAACGTACTTGGCTGGTGATCTCATCGACCATAGCTTGAGCTTGTGCGTGGTAAACGGGCTCCATGTCCACTTCTAACAAGAACTGCACACCGCCACGTAAATCAAGGCCTAGCTGAATTGGTGCGAAGCCCATATCAGTCAACCATTTTGGTGCTGCTGGCTCCATCGCGAGAGCAACGGTTGCGTTGTCCAGTAAGCGCTCATTAAGCACCTCTTTAGCTTTCGCTTGTTGCTCGGCATCTTCTAGGATAACCACTAAACGTTTGTCTTTTTGAAAGGCTGATTTGGCTTGGATGCCTTCGCTCGCAAGGTATTGAGTTACCTGAGTAGCATCAATAGTTTGCTCAGAACGGTTGCTGATTTGAACCGAAGCGTTCTCGCCATACCAAGAAGGTAGAGCACTTAGAACCATGATGATGATGGTGGCGATAAGCACCACGTATTTCCACTTTGCGTAGTGGTTGATTTGTTTTCTTGGAATGCGCTTTTTCACAGTCAAGATCTCTTATTTTTACCAATCACAGTAAATGTTCGAGCATTTTAACCAGCTAGGGTGACCAGTTATTTACTACGATTGGTATGTCTAACGTTTTGCGAACACGAGCGATAGCTAATCGCAACCAGAACAAGCTGATTGAACGATAGTGAGGCTAAAATGATGTGTCGCTATATTTGATTAACTGGCGGGTTCAACGGGCACAAGTGTCCATCGATACGACCAATTTGGGGTCAAACGATTAGCTAAGAAGATCTCGAAAGTGGGAATATTGTATGTTGCCTTCTTTCCACCCAGAAAGCCGGGAAGATGGAGAACTCACAATACTGGTCCAGTGCTGTTTTTGATCCAACAGAGGTGTGTTGACCAACAGAGAGGCCAGTAAAGAAGGAGGAGAAAAGTCGATAAGCAGATGATAAGAAGGCTCTAGATCAGCCCCACTTTCTTGCTCATTGGTTAATATACGTCGGTAAGTGGTCGCTTGAAGGCTCGATTCAGTATCGTGGTAGTTGGAGCTGTCACCGACGGACGCGGTGCCCAACTGAACTTTATCGCACTCTAAATAGGCTGATGGATCATCAACCGCGGCTTGCTTGCATTGTTTTTGCGAAGAAGATTGTTTTTCCGCAGAAGACTGCTTATTAGCTAAAGATTGCTGTTGAGCAGTCTCGATTTGAAATGGCTTAGAAGGAAACGAATAGCCGTTAGAATTCACTAAGCCAAAGCTCAGTAAAAACAACATTAAGACTAATCGGGTACCCAGTTTAAGCAATCTAATATCCAAACAACATTCTCGTAGATCGTCAATCTACAATACAAATGAAACGCTGTCTTGATTTAAAACATTTTTTTAGAAAATGATACGATGCAACCGATTAAGCGTCGTCTTTCTAAAGAAAAGAAAAAGCCAAGCAACAAGGCTTGGCTTTAAAAAAAGTATGAATTAAGCGATTGTAATTATTACGCTTTAGGGCGCATAATGTTCTTAACTTTACGGCTATTGTCACCAAAGATGCGTTGAACTAACACATTCATATCTTCTGCAGTGATCGACCTCGCAACACCCTCAACTTGAGACAAAGCTTCGATATCGTAACCATGAAGTAGATAACGAGACACGTACCACGCTTGGTCGATAGAGCTCATTTCAAGCGGTGTGAAGTCCGCTTCAAACTGTTTCACTACCGCTCGCATTTCTTCCTCAGAGACACCTTGTAGAAGGTCTGCAATCACCTTATCGATCGCCACTTCCACTTCATCAACGTTTTCAGGCGCTATCATCGCACCGATGACCCAATCATGACTCAGCTCGCCGTCTGCAGACGCTGAATACGTATAAGGCGAGTAATCCAAGCTCAACTCTTCACGAATATAAGTATCTAAACGAGTCGCCAACAGTCGTTCCAACAAGCTTTCCGTGAAAATATCCTTTGCCGTTGCGCCTTGGTCGGCTTCGGTTGCTGGCTCTGAGATGACCCGTAAGACGTACTCTGCGCTATTCACATTGTTGATAGCGAGATCAATGCGTGATTCCGATGGCTGCTTGTAAGCCACCTTAAAATCAGGCACAGCCGCTTGTTCCAATGGAATCGAAGCTAGATATTTCTGAACTAAAGGCTTCAACACGCTTGGGTCGATGTCACCCACGACCACCAATTGGTTATGTCTCATTTGACCAAACAACTGCTGATGAAGATTAGCGATGTCTTCCACAGAAACCGCTTCAACACGCTCTTTATCAACAAACAGGTGACCACTTTCCTGACTATAGATGTTCTGGTTGATCGCGCGTTCAAACTGACCAACAGGACTGTCCAAGAAAGATTCTTGCCCCTGTGCAAATTCCTGCTTCACCGCTTCTAATTGCTCAGGGTTAATTTTAGGAGCCATGATGAAGGTATAAAGCGCAGCAAACGTGTCTTCAAGGCCGTCTTTAGTAATATTAAATTCAATACCATGACGAGTATTGCCAATGAAGGAATCAGCGCGAATATTTTCACGATCCAAGTACGCTAAAAGCTCAGAGCCCGTAAACTCACCAACACCGCTTCGAGCAAAAGTAGGTAACGCTACCTCAACCGCTGGGTACAAGCTCGGATCCAAAGCGGCTTTTCCGCCGAGGCTCATGTACATCACACCAACATCATCACCTGCCACATAATCACGCAGGTACCACATGTCGATACCATTGCTTAACGTCCATTTTTGGATGTATGGGTCGACGGACATTTGTTCCGCAAGCACAACCTCACCCTGCGAACTTGGTACAGCAAAAGCACTCGCTGTCGCAATCGCGAGTGGCTGCACTCCCGTTTCGCTGTAAGTCGCTTTTAAACTATCTAGCGAGTCGATGATCGCCGCTCTATCTTCAGAATCGTCCAAGCCGATAACAAGGAAGTAATCATCAGAAAGCAGGTCTTTGATGTTGTCGTTAATCGCCTCAAGGTTTAGGTTCGCAATGAAAGTTTCTAAACTGGCTTGATAGTCTTTCTGAGATTGGACGATTCGATCAGTCACAAGCGCACTGGCTTTGTAGTTCGCGTGGTCAACGCTGTCCATTTTGTCCCAGTCATGCTCGATGTCATCCAGCAAGTCTTGGTAGTAGTGCTGCTCGCCAACGATATCCGTTTTCGACACGCCAAAGTCACGCAGTGATGCCAATGTAGAGAGCATCTCTTGTTGGATAACCTCGCGGCCGCCTGCTGGGAAACCAACACTGATTGAAGAATAATTCAGAGAACCCATTCGATAGTTATCGGACGCTACCCATTGCGTCGGCAGCGCTGCATCATTGAATACTGCTTCGAGTCGCTGTTGAATGATTTGTTGCGCGGTTTCATCTAACCAACGTTTATGCTGTTGAGCATGAGTTTCAACTCTATCTAAACCGCGGTTGAACGTCAGAGTGATGCTCGGCGCTTCTCTTCCTGCGTATTCAACATAATCACCTTCATTGAACGAGGTCATTTTCTGCTTTTCCGGTCTCGGGGTGTCGCCACGCTCCCAGCTTGAAAACTTCTCTTCAATCAATGGAATCAAGGTTTTGATGTCTACATCACCTGAAATCACTAACTCGGCGATTTGAGGTTGATACCAAGTTTGGTAGAAGTCAGCTAAGCCTTGAGGCGTTGCCTCTACAACAGACGCTTTCGAGCCCAATGCATCTTGAGATTCATACGGACCGCCTTCAATCAAGTGGTCATAAAATACCTCTCCGAATGACTTGTCATCAAGACGAGCCATGCGGAACTCACCCAGAATCACGCCTTTCTCTTTTTCAACTTCTGAGCTTGCGATGTCTAGGCCATCACCCACATCACGCATCCACGTCAAGGCAGACTGCAACTCGATGTTATCGGGCAAATCTAACTGGTATACCGTCTCTTCATAAGAGGTGTAGGCGTTAATATCCGCACCAAAGCTAGAACCGGCATCTTCAAACAGACGGATTACATCGTTTTGAGAGAAGTTTTTACTGCCATTGAATGCCATGTGCTCGACAAAGTGAGCATAACCTTCCTGTTGAGAAGTCTCTTGAATCGAACCCGCATGCACGACTAACCGTACAGAAACAGACTCTTCATGATCAGGATAAACATGATAGGTAAGACCGTTTTCCAGCTGACCTGACTTCCACGCAGGATCCGGTTGGATTAAGTTTTCGGTAGTTTTTGATGTTGAGCTACAGCCAAACAAAGTTAGGCATAGTGCCGTCGCTAAATAATATGTTTTCATAACAACCTCTTAATGTCATTCATCGACAATATACAGATTGAGCTAACGATTATTATTTAATATTTAACCCGATGAATATCTTTGTGATCTGGATCTTTATTTTATAAATTACCATGCGATATGTAAGATCACCTGAATTTACTTGAAGTAGCACTTTAATAAGAGCTTATGAAATCCATTTAAACACGCTTGCTACATACCTTAAGTGATTCACTACATACCTTAAGTGATTCACTACATACCTTTAAACAGGGCTTGCGAGGCGCGGCTGATGGGTAGTTTTTCACCTGACACATACGCCGACATCTGGCCGGAGAGTCCTTTCTTGACCTTATCAATGGCGGAAACCTTCACCACCACGGAACGGTGGATCTGCCAAAACTCATCAGGATTGAGTTGGGCAATCAACTCTTTTAGTGACACGCGAAGAATAAACTCCTCTAATGAACCTCCTTGACCCTTCTTAAATATAGACACGTACTTATCTTCGGCTTTGAAATACGCCACATCATCGACGGCAATCAGGTGGATGTCTTCTCCAACGCTGGCTTTGAGCCATGTGAGGTACTTTTTCTTTGATAGATAAGGAGGCTGCGTTTGCTGAGAAGTCGATTGTGATAATTGTTGAAGCTGATTCATTAATGCCGCGATATCGGGCTGATCCGGTGTACTACCTGATTGCGTTTGGTTGCTCGACAAACGCGCTTGAACCTTCTGACATGTGGTAAGTAAACGCTCTTCATTGATTGGCTTGAGCAAGTAATCAATCGCATTGTGCTCAAAGGCTTTGACCGCGTATTCGTCATAAGCCGTAATGAAAACCACCAATGGCGGCGAAGATAACTTGGTCAGTTTTTTCGCCAACGAGATACCATCGAGCTCTGGCATTCGAATATCAAGAAAGACCGCATCAGGCTCAAGTTGCTGAATACCCTGCATCGCCTCTAGCCCGTTTTTTGCCTTAGCGACGATCTCTAGCTCCGGCCAAACCTCAGCCAAACTCTTGTCTAGGTGATGCCTTAACAGTGCTTCATCGTCTGCGATAATCGCCGTCACGCTTGGCTTTGATGCTGGGTTATTCATGATTATTCCTTTAAATTCACACTGTAAATCGTTTGTTTTTGTCTCTGAGCTTATTTCGTCACAGTACTTATTTTCGTAACAGAGCCTAGAGCACCAGCTCTGCGTTCTCGGAGCTAGTTTCGCTGATGAGCGGTAATAAGATAGTTGATACCACGCCACCCGAAGCTTGCTCGGTGATCGTGAGGCTCGCCTTATCACCGTATAGGGTTTCGATTCGCTGACGAATATTGCTTAACCCAACACCATGGCCAGTATTCACCGAGGGCGTTTTCAGCCCTGCGCCATTATCAGACACTTCAATCTTCAACTGCTCGGCTTGTTGAGCAATACGGATATTCACTTGGCCACCTGCGGCTTTGGGCTCAATACCGTGTGTGAGCGCATTCTCAACCAAAGGTTGAATCAAAAATGGTGGAATCATTTGCTGATCGCTGATGTCGTGCGTCTCAATCGAGAACGCCAAGCGCTCATCTAAGCGTATCTTTTGAATGTTAAGATAAGCATCCAACAAGTCGACCTCTTGTGCGATGGTCGATTGCTCAGTACGGCTGTTCTTCAGAGTCACACGCAGCAAATCAGTCAGCTTTTCGAGCATCAGCTTGGCTTTCGCACTGTCGCTCTCAATCAACACATTAATGGTCGCCAGTGTATTAAATAGGAAGTGTGGTTCGATTTGGCTTTGCAACTGCTTAAGTTGACTCAGCACCACCACCTTCTCTTGATCGGCCTGACGGCGCTTGGCCACTTCTAATTCATTGTCGGCACGAAGCTGCTTCTCTCTTGAGTAGAAGTAGTAATAGCAAACCGAGCAGAAGATCACACCCAACAGCACCACAGATTTAAGATCCGAGATATTAGAACCGAAATACCCGTTTAACCAATAGTGCGCATTCAGAGTACCGAAGGTCATCGCGACCACCATTGAGATGGCTACTTCAATCCTTCTAGATGTTCTCTTAAACAACTTCACCAAGACGAAAGAGGAACCTACGGCGCTATAACCAAAGCCAAAACTGATAGCTAGGTTAACCGTTAATCCGCCGCCCCAAATCGTATGGGTTGTAATCGCAATAAGAACACAAAATAGCGTGGTGAACGCAAAGCTTTTGATCCATGAAAACCGACTGTTTGAAGAAGTGTTCATTAAAATCGTCCTTTGATATTTATAAGAATCATATGACTATCGGGTAAGTTGGCGTAAGCAGAATCACTTTTACCGCCTAGAAAGCGTGCAGCAAGTTCCAATTCCAACGATGATTCACCATTATCTAACGCCTGATAGTTGAGCCACTGAGTCGCAATAAAACCACCGTCTTGTGGAGATAACATCACATCAAATGTTGGCGTGATATCTTCAAGCCAGCCATGTGTCGAATCCAAAGACCAGTGAAACATGATGTTATGTTGAACCAAATTAGCGTGCTGATAGCCTTGCGCATAAGAACCTGCCAACGAAGCTGTCATCAGATTCACCGACAAAGACTCTGCACTTTCTATTGCGCTTTGCCATTCAGAATTGCTCCAAGCGCGGCTATCAAACCAATATTCCAGCACCACATTGTGGCCAGTATCATTTGCCCATGTTAATCCGGCTAACGCTTGATAGGCCTCGCCTTGCTCTTCTAAATAAATAGGTTTAAACATGGAATCAGGCTGGCTGTAACCAAGGCTTTGTCGCTGATAAACCATCGAACCATGAAACTCCCACGCGAGGTTTAATACCGACACCAAGCTCGCTCCAAGTAAACCGTGGCGTACATCGTCGTAATAAGCGACCCATTGATATTCGTGATCGCCTACTAAGTTGTAACGACGTAAGCCAAACCCTTGTTGTTGGTTCTGCTTTTCGAACTCATTCACATCTTGGGAAGTCCATGATGAATCGCTGTAAAGCAGTGTCCATTCGCCCGTCATATCGAACAGTGACGCCGACGCCACACCCGCGCCCTCTTCTGCAACAATGCCTACTGGGTTTTGTCGGTAAGGCTTGATGATGTCTAAAGGTCGGTAGCCATAGCCCACGCCCCAATCGAGACGAACCTTGCCGAGCGTGACATCGAGGTAGTGATCTCCGATTACTGAATTCGACACCTCAACGCCACCTTGCCAAAACAGCTCTCGCATGATGAATTCCGATTCAAAGCTCGTCTCATTCCCCTGTGGGTCGTTGCTCAACATGTCATTGGCTTTCACTGCAAACAGGCCAAGCCAATTGTTGTAACCAACCTCAAGATCCAACAAGCCATTGAGCGACTGGCGCTGATCAGATGCTAAAGGAGTGAATGGCGACTCTCGTGATTCAATCGCTTCGGCACTCAGTTGCCAGTCCCACGCTAGACTCAATTCATCTGCCTGAATCGTGTTACTAACGCAAGACAAAGTAAGTAAAGTAGCAGCTGAATACTTGATGTGAGGCTTGCGATTGAAAGCGTACATGACACCCACCTAAAGCCCAGACACGCTATTACGTGATAAGTAAGCAGGGTTATAGTACTTGTCTGCCAAGCTTTGTTCGCTCACCTCGCGGTACTCAATTACGGTTTTCTTACTTGGCTGAATCTTATCGAGTAAGGTCATCGATACCACACTTGGCAAGCCATCACGCACGCCTTCAGTAAACCACGCTTGCTTGGCTAACTTTGCTGAACGCAGGTACAAATCCGCTTTAACTGGAAATGCGCGATCTGCCGTTAACCACAGATCAATCGATTGATAACTCGCACCCTTGGTTTTTGCCGTAAGTTTTAAGTGATGGGTATCAAGCTGTTCACCACTTGGCATCTCAACCGATTGTTCAGCAACCCACTCGCCTTGGTAGTCTTCGCTCCAAGTCAGCGTTGAGATATCACCAACCGAAGCTTCACCAAGCAATTTTTGCATCGGGGTGATACGAATTGGACGGCGAGATTTCGGCATCAGTAACCAATAGTTGTCCTCTATCATCAGCATCTTTTGACCCGCCTCGACCGCCGACTTGAACACGACCAGCGACTCTCGGTTTGGTCTTGTGTAAACGTTGTATTCGCGGGTTTTGTCTAGTTGCTCATCTTGATATAGCGCGACCAGAGACACCACTTTCGACGCCTGTTCGCTGTTCAAACGGTAGCTATCGGCCTTGGCAATCATCTCTGTGACTTGCTGTGAATCGACTGCCCAGCTTGGTGTCGATACTAGAACCAAAGCTAAAACAGAGCCTAATAGATTGAATGAACGAGTTAATTTACACATAAACCAGCGCCTCCGTGATTGGCTTATTCACGCCTTTACGAGCAGAGAAATAAGCAGCCAGCAAACATATCGTCAGCACACCTAAAGTGGCGTAACCAACCAATTCTAATGAGAAGTAAATGTTGAGAGGGTAACCTTCGGTTCGACCCGGAGGTGGTGGCATTTGCACATTAATCACCAGCAATAACACCGACACTAAACCACTCACTAATGCGCCTATCGCACTGCCAATCACCGCCAGTAATCCCGCCTCTTTTAAGAAGCCTGCGACGATTTCAGAGGGGTAACTGCCGAGTGCCGACAAAGTGCCGATTTCACGAGTGCGTTCCGTAACCGACATGGTCATGGTGTTGAACAGCGATACGAAAACCACCAATGCCATCACCGCGCCCATGATGCCGAATATACGGTCGTAAAGGTCTTTAACCTTGGTGTAGAAAAACGCGCGATCTTGCCATGGGGTGATCTCTATTTCGGGAGTTTGTGGATCGCTTTGTCTATTCAGCAACACCTCGATGCGTTGTTGTACGGTTGAGGTCTTACTGGTTTCAAAAAGGAATACCGACAAAGTGCTGACTTTGTCTGACGCTAAAAGCTCTTGAGCTGTGGTGATGTGTACATACAACTGACGCTTATCCAACTCTGGCACGCCAGTCGAGTAAATACCCTGCACCTTAAAATCAAAGGCATTCAAAGCGCCATCACTGGTGGTCGCAAGCAGCGTTACCCAATCACCAACGGCCACTTTAAGGTTACGAGCAAGATCGGTTCCGAGCATCACTTGTGGCTCTTGGCTGTCGTATCTTGGTGATTTCACATCCGAGAGGGTTTGACCGCTGCGCACGTCAAGGAAAGGCCCTTTCATATCGAACTCACGCTCATTCACGCCTGTCCCCATAAAGATGGTCGATTTGCTTCCGTTAGACACCAAACCACTAAAATAGACTCGCGGCTGTACACCACGCACGTCACTGTCGCCAATAATGCTCTTGGTTAGCGCTTGAACGTTATCCAGACCATTGCTAAGCGGCATGTCTTCATCTTGTTCAAAATAACCAGGCGTGCTCAAGGTGAGATGACCGGTATCGCGTGCGGTCGATTCCCTTAAGGATTCGTAGGTGTAAAGCCCATAGCCACCCGCACTGGTGAGTGCAAATACGGCAATCGCGATGATCAACACCGAAAGCAGGCTACGTCGACCATTTCTCAATAAATTAAGCCACGCCAAACGCACCGAGGTTGGAAACAAAAACGTGCTCATTCTTTGTGTTAACTTGCCCATGAGATAGCCTCCGTTGCTGTGGCTTGTGGTGCCAGTTGTCCATCGATAAGTTCAATCACTCGATCACAGCGCTGCGCCATTCTTGGGTCGTGTGTTGCGACAATAAAGGTGGTGCCCATCTCGTGACCGAGCTCTTTCATAATGTCGATCACAAGGTTGGCAGTGTGGCTGTCTAAGCTGGCAGTCGGCTCATCGGCAATTACTAGACTTGGGTTGTGGATTAACGCTCTGGCAATCGCGACACGTTGTTGCTGACCGCCTGAAAGGTTGTCTGGACGGTGATGAACATAATCTCCTAGCCCAACACGCTCTAACATGTCTTGGGCTCTGGTCTGCTGTTCTTGTCTCGAACATTGGTTCAACATCAATGGATAAGCGACGTTCTCAAGCGCTGTCATCACAGGAACCAGATTGAAACGCTGAAATACAAAACCCAACGACTGGCGACGAAAACGCGCAGCAGCGATTTGAACGGTTGGATACGCTTTACCATCAATGTTTATCTCGCCTTGATAGTCCATATCCAACAAACCAAGAATGTTCAAAAGTGTGCTTTTCCCTGACCCAGAAGGGCCACACAACGCCACCATTTCACCGCGTTTGATTTGGCCATCGACTCCCTTGAGGGCGTCTACACTTTGACCGCCAGTGAGATACGATTTGCCGATACCTTTAAATTCAATCATTCCGTTGTCCTCCGATTACCAATCCATTCTTAGCAATTCACAGCTACTATTTGGCTTTCTCGCCCATTATTTAGCATTCGCAACTGTTACTTGGCTTTCGCTATTAGCGCCTTCGCAGTCATAGTTTCGATGTTGCCAGCATCGGCCGTTTCCATTTGTTCTAGCCACGCTTGTGCTTGCTTAAGATCTTCAGCACGAATCGATGCCTCAATCGCATAACGGTAAATCCACGATGTCGCAGCGAAATGCTGTTGCTGGAAAGCATCTTCAGCCAGTAGCGAGAGGAACAGGTCATAACCGCGATCAAAATGGTTAAACATGTCGGGTAGAGAGGTGTAAGTCACCGCAGCCATGGCGCGAGTCAGGTAAGAATCTGGTAGCCCTTGAGCACGAGGTTGCTCATGAATCGGTTGGTCTTCGTCTTTAAGCAGAACCAGCGATTTATCAATGGTTGATAAACCCTTTTCTACATACTTCATCTTGTTCCATGGTAAAAACGCATCACGCCCCATCAGGGTTTCTGTGCTGCCTAGGTAAACCAAGGTCAGTGGCGTAGCACCATCTTGTTGTAGCGTGTCGTTCAGGCGTTCGTAAGCCACTTCCACCAAGTCTTCATTGCCTTGCGCGGCTTGGTTATAGATATCGAGCACGTCTGAACTTGGGTTGGCCTGCGCCAAAGTAGGTGCCAATGAAACAAGTGCAATCAAAAATGAACGCTTAAGCAAAGAAGTGGTAGAGCTTGAATTAAATGAGTGTGAAGTAGTCATGATTTCTAACCCCTTTCAAATGTTGACGTTGAAAGGTTAACTAGAATTTGTCATGCCGTTTTATCAATGCGACGAATGGTCATTACGAGGAGTGAATGGTTGAGCTGGGGCGTGAGTGGAAAATTCAAAAAAGAAAGAGTAGCGAAAGAATAAAATGGATGGATCAAAACATAATCTGATATTGCCCATTTCAGGCCTTAATCAGAGCTAACTCATTTCTGCCCGTGCGACCTGAAGTCGTATGAAGCGTTGTTCACCGCTTTATGAGTGGACCATCTGTATCACCAGATGAACCTATGGGCCTGAATAAAGTAGCGGCTCAGACAATGTAACGAAGAGCAATCTAAATTGCTCGGGATTCGAATCGTGAGAGGACGATCCTCCTGATAACCACACAAATCGGGTGAGTGCTAGGTAGTCAGTATGATGAACGTAAGTGAATCCATCTAAGGTGCGTTATATGACGAGCTGCCCGTGCGACCTGAAGTCGTATGAAGCGTTGTTCACCGCTTTATGAGTGGACCATCTGTATCACCAGATGAACCTATGGGCCTGAATAAAGTAGCGGCTCAGACAATGTAACGAAGAGCAATCTAAATTGCTCGGGATTCGAATCGTGAGAGGACGATCCTCCTGATAACCACACAAATCGGGTGAGTGCTAGGTAGTCAGTATGATGAACGTAAGTGAATCCATCTAAGGTGCGTTATATGACGAAGCAGCGGAAGTGGTTATTGCGCTGTAGCCAAAAGGCAATGGGAGTTGGAAAGGGATTGGGCAATGCTCTTTCGTGATCGACACGCTCCCCGCACTAGAGTGGGCATCTAACCTGACATTTACGTAACATACGGAACAGGGTAAGCCTGTATCACTCCCTATGGGAAAGCCTTTGTGGCCGATAGTGATGCAGGTAAAGGAGGTCGGAAAAAGCGAAAGCTGTATTGTAACGATGCAGATACAGACTTATGTCTGGTCACGAAAGTGAGCCTACTTCCGACTGGTCTCCCATTGCGAGAGAATTTTAAGAACTTTATTCAAGGGGAAACGCAAATGATGATTTCAAAAGAGATTAGTGCCTCTCCTGACAGTCTTCAATGGCAGTCAATCGACTGGAAATCCGTTGAAGCGCTTGTATTAAAGCTTCAAATACGTATTGCAAAAGCAACTAGAGAGAAGAAACACGGTAAGGTGAAGTCCTTACAGTGGCTCTTAACTCATTCTCGCTCAGCCAAGCTTCTTGCGGTTAAGCGAGTATCTCAAAATAAAGGCAGCAAAACGCCTGGAATAGACGGTGTCATCTGGAACACAGATGCACGCCGTATGAAAGCAGTTAATCAATTGAGCAGAAAGGCATACAGTGCCAAACCGCTCAAGCGTATTTATATCCCCAAAAAGAATGGCAAACTTCGACCGCTAGGTATCCCGTGTATGATAGACCGAGCGCAACAAGCGCTCCACCTTCTTGCTCTGGAGCCAGTATCAGAAACCCTTGCCGATCCAAACAGCTATGGATTTAGGCCAAACCGCAGCACGGCTGACGCTGTCGATCAGTGCTTTAAATGTTTGGCACTAAAGAAATCAGCTCAATGGGTACTCGAAGGGGACATCAAAGCCTGTTTCGACAAGATCGGCCACCAATGGCTTCTTGATAACATCGCAGTAGATAAGCGCATGTTGGAACAATGGTTAAAGTCTGGTTTTATGGACAAAGGTCTGTTCTACCGTACCGATGAGGGCACACCACAAGGTGGTATTATATCTCCTACCTTGATGTTAATGACTCTCGCAGGTCTTGAACAACAGATAAAGTCCACCGCACTCAAACAGGGTGCAAGAGCCAACTTTATCGGATACGCCGACGATTTCGTCGTCACTTGCGCTTCAAAGGAAGTGTTGGAGTATGATATCAAACCGTTGATTACTAACTTCTTATTAGAGCGAGGCTTAACACTCTCCGAAGAGAAAACGCATATTACCCATATTAACGATGGCTTTGACTTCCTTGGGTTCAATCATAGGAAATACAAAGGAAAACTACTCATTAAACCGAGTAAATCCAATACGTTGATGTTCTTGAGTAACCTGCGTGAACTCATCAAAAAGCATGCAACCCTTCCAGTGAATGATCTTATCAAACTGATAAATCCAAAGCTAAGGGGATGGTCGAACTATTATCGACACTGTGTTGCTAAACAGGTATTCGGATATGTTGGCCACAAACTATTCCAAGCATTATGGCACTGGGCAGTTAGGCGTCATCCAACCAAGTCCAAGAACTGGGTTGTTCATAAATACTTCCTCAATCGTAAAGGCCAATGGCAATTTCACGGCTGGCAGAAGATCATGGACATGGATTGCATGTTTAACCTATTCCAAATAGCAAAAGTGCCTATTGAGCGACATGTGAAAATCAGGAGTTCAGCGACTCCTTTTGACCCTGAATACCAAGAATACTTGGTAAAGCGGAAGTCAAAAAGACAAGCTCGCAACTCGTGGATTGATCCTGCTCTAACTGCTTTATAAGTTGTTGGGTGTCAAACGATGCCTTAGTGGAGGCTTGAGCCGTATGCAGTGAAAGTTGCACGTACGGTTCTTAGGGAGACGGCACTTGGTAACAAGTGTCGTCCACCCGACCAAAAT
>NZ_JAKEUO010000030.1 GCF_022397915.1 Vibrio sp. Isolate34
GAAACGGTAATTGCCAAACGCAATTATGGACAAGATATAGACAAAGACAGTATGGATTGGTGTCTATACAAGTATCGTCACTTGGTCGAAAATGCCTTTGGGAGAATTAAGCATTATCGAGCTATTTCAAGTAGATATGACAAGCTAGAAAGGAATTATGCCAGCATGTTATCGCTGGCATTCATGTTAATGTGGCTACCGATGTATTGTTGAACACGAAATGTACAGCAAAGATCAACACGCCCTAGTCACATCTTTCGCTTATTGAGTGTTCCTTTTGTTCATCTATGCAGCAGTTACTGCTAATTTTATCAAATATTTACCCTTCATCATTGACCTTACCCTAAGGGGAACCTTTATAGTGGCTCTATAAATTTAAAGGTTAACTATGACAGACACACTCCGAACAACTTGGATTACTGTTTTCAGCATCATCGCGATGTTGATGTCTAGCTATGCCTCAAGCTCATCAGCCATGATGACTGAAGTAATGATGATGGAAATGAGTTCGAGCAAATCGGCTTGTTACCACAGCGATACGTCGGCCAGTGATTCAATGGCAGGATGTCATGTGATGAGTGAAAAAGCACACGCTGAACACTCTAATATGAGTGCTCATGACTTGATGGCTCAATGCGTTATGTCTTCAATGAGCGAAGACGGCGGCCACATGATGGGTAACCATTGTTCGAGTGCCGATTGCTGCGCTTCAGTGTGTTCTGCAACTTCTTATCCAATTCAGGCTGTTCAAGCCGCCAATCCATATGTCTCTTCTTTAGCTCGTTTTCAATCTGTCATTATCGGGCAGAAAGTCGCACGCGCTCAATCTTTGTTACGCCCACCCACCGCATAAATCTATATCTAAAAACATAGCGATATCAGAGTCATAAATCTGATACGCCAATCTTTTATATGCGTTATTTAACGCTAGATATGGACATTCATTGTGAATATAAAACCAACAACCTCCGTGTTTGGAATAAACGCGAGTGCTGTGGTCGCTGCTGTTTTTGTTTCGAGTGCTGCTTTTATTTCGGCCAGTGCGTTAGCTTCAGCTTCAATACAAGCCGATCAACAGAGCTCAACACAGCAACTCAATACATTGATTGAGATAGCATTGAACCAAGACAGCAATCGCAAACAGTACTTTGCTCAGTCGCAAGCGATGCGTGAAACCGGTATTGCGAGCGCTACCCTGATGGATCCGAAACTCAAAGTCGGGTTCGGTGGCTTGCCAGTCGATAGTTTTCAGTTTGATGAAGACCCGATGACCAATATCTCGGTCGGTCTGATGCAGCAATTTGAGCGTGGCGATACACTCGATCTTCAGCAGAAAAAAGCGGGGCAGCAAGCGGATGGATTAGCGCTTCAAGTTCAGGCTCGTGAGCTTACCGTTGTTAACAGCATGACGCAGTTATGGCTTGAACTGGGCTACCAACAAGTTGCAGAAGGCGTGATGCGTGAAAACCGACGCCTTTTGGTTGAGCTAGAGAACTATGTACAAACCAATTACTCGATAGGTAAAAGCGAAGCGCAAGATCTACTCAATGCTCAGCTTCAAGTCAGCAAGCTTGATGAAAAGCTGCAAGCCAACCAACAAGTTCAACGCCGTCTCATCTCTCAACTGTCTGAGTGGTTGGGTTCTGATTGGTTAGGGGCTCAGGCTCTTGATCCTCAGGGGAGGCTTCATGCGACTAATCAAATTGATTGGTCGTTATTGGAAAGTAAGTTAGCGACCAACAACGATGCAACCAAGCACTATCAACTTTTGATGGAGCATCCGCTTGTTAAGATCACGGACGCGACTATCTCATCTAACCAAACTCAAGTAGAACTGGCTGAGCAAGCCTATACGCCGCAGTTTGGTGTGGAAGTGATGTATGCCCATCGACAAGCGAACAACATGGCGGGCGAACCTGCTTCTGATCTTGTGAGTGCTTATCTAACGGTCGACATCCCTCTGTTTACGGGCAACCGACAAGATAAGAACTTGTCTGCGGCTCAGTACCAAGTTGGCGCGGCTAAATCCCAAAAAGACACCTTACTTTCCCAAATGAACGCGCAAGTGAATGCGTTATTGGTGGATAAGGCGAACCTCACCCAACGTTTAGAACGTTACCAAAATTCCTTATTACCTCAGACAACAGCACGGATCAGCGCTGTGGAGCGAGGCTACCAAAACAACACTGCACAATTTAACGATGTGATCTCTGCAACGGCAGACGAGCTTGCTTTAAAGCTAGAACAACAGCGTTTGATTACCGACCTCAACATCGTGAACAGCAAGCTCGCGTCACTCGTCAGTGGCTTTGATTATCAAGTGGCACAACCACAACTTACCGCGACAAACCATCAATAAGGAACAGACAATGAAATCAGTAAAAGTAGCAACAATCGCTTTATTGGTAGGTGGTGCATTAGGTTTTGGTGCAAATCACTTTCTCTTTAATTCAACTCACGATATGTCGGCTATGGCTGCGTCTAGCGGGACAAGCTCAGCAGCCAGTTCAAGTGATGACCCTCTTTATTGGGTTGCACCGATGGATCCAAATTATCAGCGTGACAAGCCGGGCAAATCGCCAATGGGCATGGATCTGATTCCTGTTTATGCCGATGACTTAAGTGGTGGCTCAGACAAAGCTGGCACTGTATTTATTGACCCATCAGTAGAGAACAACCTCGGTGTCAAAACAGCCAAGGTAGGGTTGGAAGCTTTGTCGCCACGTATTGAGACCGTCGGTTACGTGGCGTTCGATGAAAGTACAATGTGGCAAACCAACGTTCGCGCTGCGGGCTGGGTGGAGAAGCTGTATATCAATGCGGTTGGTGAGAAGGTGAATAAAGGCGATGTCCTCTTCACGCTTTACTCTCCAGAGCTTGTTAAGGCACAAGAAGAGCTTCTGAGTGCTTACAAAACGGGTCGCAAAGGATTGATCAAAGGATCGACTGAACGCTTGGTTACGTTAGGCGTTGATAAAGCTCAGATTCGCTCGATTACTCGACAGGGTAAAGCTTCACAAACCATAGAAATTAAAGCACCTGCAGATGGCGTTATCGCAAGCCTTAACATTCGTGAAGGTGGTTACCTTTCACCTGCACAAGCGGTAATCAGTGCAGGGCCGCTAGATGAAGTTTGGGTTGATGCAGAAGTGTTTGAGCGCCAAGCACACTGGATCTCGTCTGGTAGTAATGCAGAGATGACACTGGACGCGATTCCGGGCAAAGAGTGGCAAGGCAATGTGGATTACGTGTACCCGATTCTTGACCCTAAAACTCGAACCTTACGCGTTCGTTTGAAGTTCTCTAACCCTAATGGCGAGCTCAAACCGAACATGTTTGCCAATATCGCACTGAAACCAATCAGTGACGACCAAGTTCTTACCATTCCTAGATCTTCGGTTATCCATTCCGGTGGCATGACTCGTGTTGTGTTGTCTGAAGGCGAAGGTAAATACCGTTCAGCACGCATTGAAGTAGGGCGTGAAGCGGGTGACAAGATCGAAGTGTTGCAAGGGCTCACACAAGGTGAACACATTGTCACTTCAGCGCACTTCATGTTGGATTCTGAATCTAGCCAATCAGCGGATTTGTCACGAATCAATGGTGTGGAGGAGCAAGCAGAAACAGCTTGGGCAAAAGGTGAAATTGCAGATGTTATGCAAGGCAGTCGTATGGCGACCATCAATCACCAACCTGTTCCTGAATGGGACTGGCCGGGGATGGTGATGAATTTCACCTTCGCTGAAGGCTTGGACATCAGTCAGCTTAAGCGCGGGCAAGTGGTTGATTTTGAGATGATGAAAACGGAATCAGGCCAATATGAAGTTGTTAATTACGAGGTCAGCGAGCATCAAATGGCGGGTGAAGTGTGGGTGAAGGGCGACATCACCATGCTAATGCCGGATTTCGGAATGATCACAGTAAACCACAAGCCAGTACCCGAGTGGGATTGGAAAGCGGGTGAAATGAACTTCCAAGCCAATGACGACCTTGATTTATCCGAGTTTGCTGAGGGTCAAACCATCCGGTTTCTAGTGGCAAAGCAAGGTTCCGACTATGTGCTCAAATCTTTAGAAGCGGGTGAGGGCGCATTATGATCAATGCAATTATTCGTTGGTCCATCAGTAACCGATTTTTGGTTCTGGTCGCGACTGTAGCCATCGTGTTCGGTGGGTTATACAGCGTTAAAAACACGCCCGTCGATGCGATTCCTGATCTGTCTGATGTGCAGGTGATCATCAAAACCAGCTATCCGGGTCAAGCGCCGCAAGTGGTTGAAGATCAAGTGACCTATCCACTCACCACTGCGATGTTAGCCGTGCCGGGAGCCGAAACGGTTCGTGGTTATTCGTTCTTTGGCGATTCCTACGTCTATATCATCTTCAATGATGATACTGATATGTATTGGGCGCGCTCTCGCGTGTTGGAATACCTGAGCCAAGTCGCACCTAACTTGCCATCAAGTGCCAAGCCAACATTAGGGCCAGATGCAACCGGTGTGGGCTGGGTATACAGCTATGTACTGCAAGACAAAACGGGTAAGCACGACTTAGCGGATCTTCGTAGCTTGCAAGACTGGTTCTTGAAGTATGAACTACAAACCGTTGAGGGCGTATCTGAAGTCGCGACTGTCGGTGGCATGGTGAAGCAGTATCAAGTGCAGATAGATCCTGCCAAATTACGTGCTTATGACCTAACGCTTCAGCAAGTTAACAAGGCCATCCAAGATGGTAACCAAGAAACGGGGGCTTCAGTGGTTGAGATTGCTGAAGCCGAGCAGATGGTTCGCACAACGGGTTACCTCACAAGTATTGAAGACATTCAATCACTGCCACTAAAAGTAACCGACAAAGGCACACCGCTGCTATTGGGTGATATTGCTGACATTAACCTTGGCCCGCAGATGCGTCGTGGCATCTCTGAGTTGAATGGTGAAGGCGAAGCGGTTGGTGGCGTTATCGTGATGCGCTTTGGTGAAAATGCCAGCGAAGTGATTGATTCTGTTAAGAGTAAGCTAGCTGAACTGCAAGCCGGTTTACCCGATGGCGTTGAAATTGTCGCGACTTATGATCGTTCAACCTTGATTAATTCTGCGGTTGAAAATCTATGGAAGAAGCTGGCTGAAGAGTTCATCGTGGTTGCGATCGTGTGTGCGCTGTTCTTGTTCCATATTCGTTCATCATTGGTTATCGCGCTTAGCTTGCCTGTCGGTATCTTAGGGGCGTTCATTGTGATGCATTGGCAGGGTATTAACGCCAACATCATGTCTCTCGGCGGTATCGCGATTGCGATTGGTGCCATGGTCGATGGTGCGATCGTAATGATAGAGAACGTTCATAAGCACATTGAACGAACGCCTCTGACCGATAAAAACCGTTGGCAAGTGATTGGTAAGGCGGCAGAAGAGGTGGGTGCGCCGCTGTTTTTCTCGCTGATCATCATTACCTTAAGCTTTGTTCCTGTATTCGCATTAGAAGGCCAAGAGGGCAAGATGTTCTCGCCACTCGCGTTTACTAAAACGTATGCAATGGCGGCTGCTGCAGGTTTGGCTATCACGCTTGTGCCAGTGCTAATGGGTTACTTCATTCGTGGCAACGTGTTACCTGAACATAAGAACCCAGTGAACCGTAGTTTGGTCGCGATGTACAAACCGCTTCTGAACCTCAGCCTAAAGTATCCAAAGGTGATGATTGTTATTGCTCTTGGTTTGATGGCGTCTGCGTATTACCCAACCAGCAAGCTTGGCAGCGAGTTCATTCCTCCTTTGGATGAAGGTGACTTGATGTACATGCCGACTACTTATCCGGGGATCTCGATAGGTAAGGCGCGTGAATTGCTTCAACAAACCAATAAGCTGATCAAAACCATTCCAGAGGTTGAAACCACATGGGGCAAAATCGGGCGTGCGGAAACGGCAACCGATCCTGCACCACTCACCATGATTGAAACGGTTATTCAGCTGAAATCTCGCGATGAATGGCGTGACGGTGTCACTACTGAGTCGCTGCGTAAAGAGTTCGATGATCTGATTCAGTTCCCGGGTTTGACTAACGCATGGGTTATGCCAATCAAGACTCGGATCGACATGTTGGCGACTGGCATTAAAACACCAATCGGAATCAAGATAGCAGGACCGGACTTGAGTGTTATTGAGAATATCGGCTCTCAGCTTGAACCTATCTTGAACGGTGTCAGCGGCACGGCTTCTGTGTATGCCGAACGTGTGGCTGGTGGTCGTTATGTCACGATAGACATTAAGCGTCGTTCTGCTGCTCGTTACGGATTAAGTATCAAAGAGGTTCAGCAGGTTATCTCGACTGCAGTGGGTGGGATGAATGTTGGTGAAACCGTTGAAGGGCTAGAGCGTTACCCGATTAACGTGCGATACCCGCAAGATTATCGTGATTCTGTCGTGAAGTTGCAGAACTTACCACTCGTTACGCCAAACGGTGCTCGTATCGCTTTGTCTGATGTCGCTGACATTCGTTATGAAGATGGCCCACCAATGATCAAAACAGAGAATGCACGCCCTAACGGTTGGGTATTTGTGGATATTGATGGTCGTGACCTTGGTTCTTACGTAGCAGAAGCGCAGCAAGTGGTTGCCGAACAAATTGTATTGCCTGCGGGTTACTCGCTTGCATGGTCTGGTCAGTACGAATACATGGAGCGCGCCAAAGATCGCCTGAGTGTGGTTGTGCCTATCACAATCGCCATCATCATGTTGCTGTTGTATCTGAGCTTCCGTCGTGTTGGTGAAGTGATGATGATCATGCTGACATTGCCGTTAGCCATGGTGGGCGGTTTGTGGCTAATGCACTACCTCAACTACAACTTCTCCATTGCGGTTGGTGTAGGCTTCATCGCGCTAGCGGGCGTTGCGGTCGAGATAGGTGTGATCATGTTGGTGTATCTAAACCAAGCGTGGCATTACAAAAAGCTCGATGCAGAACAGAACCAACAAACACTTCAGCAAGCTGATCTCACAGATGCCATTCGTGAAGGGGCAGGGCTTCGTGTGCGTCCAGTCATGATGACGGTTCTTACGGTCATCATTGGTCTAATTCCAATCATGTATGGCGAGGGTACTGGTTCGGAAGTGATGCAACGAATTGCCGCGCCAATGATAGGAGGAATGGCGTCTGCACTGCTGCTTACTCTACTGGTGTTGCCCGCAATCTTCAAGCTCTGGAAGCAGCGTGAGCTCACTCAGAGCCAAAACGAGACAAGTAAATAACGTACTGATTATAAAGCCCTTACTTGCGAGATAGGAGTAGGTAAGGGCTTAACACATGAACATTAAAATCTGAATTTATCTAAGGAACGACTATGAAAAAGACACTGATTGCTATTGCCCTAACACTGACTACTGCAACGGCTTTTGCTGCTATGAATCATTCAGCTGGTGACCATTCAAATATGGACCACTCAGGTATGGACCACTCGATGATGGAGAGCGGAGAGATGGATCATTCAAAGATGGATCACAGCATGATGAAGGATGGAAAGATGGACCATTCAATGATGATGAACATGGATGGAATGATGGATATGGAAGGCATGTCTGAAGTGGGTATGCCAGCAACAGGCGCGAAACCCGATAAAGTGGTTCATGTTTTATTGAGTGATGACATGAAAATCACCTTTAAAAACAAGGTCGATATTGAGCCCAATGATGTAGTTCAGTTTGTGGTGATGAATACAGGCAAGATCGACCACGAATTCTCAATTGGTTCTGCCGCAGAACAATTAGAGCACCGTGACATGATGAAAAAGATGGGTAACCACCACCATGATTCTGGCAGCACAGTGACGGTGAAACCGGGTAAAGCGAAACAGATGCTGTGGCATTTCCACGGTGACAATCACGTAGAGTTCGCGTGTAATATTCCAGGGCACGCAGAAGCGGGCATGGCTAAGTCGATAACGCTGTAGGCACTATTTAATATCTAGATACCTAAATAGATAGGTACTAAATAGTTAAGGGCGACAAAGCAGAAAGATCAAAGATAAGTCTTAACTCACGCATATGTGCTGGCTGAGACTTATCTTTCTCGGCCACTACTGTAATAGGATCGATGTTTCCAGTAGGTGGTGAGCCTCGCCGCTCAGGTGCGGTAACTCTGACATGATCTTCTTAAGTTTGTCGTCGATCGATTCCACTTCATTCAATGAACGAAACGCAAGCACGGCCTGTTCTGGTTCGTTGCTCACATAACCCTTCAACGTATTAAGCTGAATTTTGTTCGCATTTTCGACTTTTGACAATGCGACATTGATTGCTTCGATGTTGATTGTTAACTCATTGCTTTTAAACATTTTTAACTATTTTGGGGTTGTTGCTAATGCGCGCACATTAACACAACCGTTTTTTAGGATATTGACCAAGATTATTAAACCAGCATTTTTGTGAAACTCTTGGCTAAATCAAAAGTACCGTCACAAACTCGTTTTGGCTATCCATGCAATTGATTCATGAGCTTGTTCCTTAGTGTTAAACATCACAAGAAATCATAAGATTTATTTTTACGAGTCTGTTTTTTGCGAATGTTAACTCTCTATTATTGAATCTATTTAGTTAGTTTCCTTGGATATATGAAACATCTCTAAGGAAGAATGATGCAAAAAGGAACGTTATCTCTCGCGATTGTCATGATTTTATCTTCTGGATCGATACACGCAGAAGAGCAGATTAGAAATAGTAACTTCGAAGCCAATATGAATGGTTGGTGGAATGCAGGAGCCGATGTAACAACAGAAAACAACGAAGCTTGTATTGATATTAAAAACCCAGGGAACAATTCTTGGGATGTCATTTTTGGTCACAGTGGCATTGGTCTAGAGCAAGGCCAAAAATATCAGATGTCGTTCGATGCATATGCGAATATTGATACTGAGATGAAAGCCTTGATCCAACATGAAGGGCCTCCTTATACGCATTATTTTCTAAGTGACGTGGGTGTATCAACAGACAAGCAAAGCTATACGTTTGATTTTGTGCAAGAACTTGATAGTGATGCCGATACAGAATTCCAGTTTCAATTAGGAGCACAGAAAACGGGTGTCATCTGTGTTGATAACGTTTCTGTTGTAGGTAAGCCATTTGTAAAAGTAGCGACTAAGATGCCTATTCGAGCTAACCAAGTTGGCTTCTTACCTCAATCCGACAAGTATATCTTTGTTGAAAGCTCGTCAACTGAACCTCTTAAATGGACATTAGTATCTCATTCTGGGATCAGCCTCGATCTCGGTAAAACAGAAGTGTTCGGCCTGAATAAAGCGTCGGGTGAGCACATTCACCGAGTTAACCTTTCAAACTATACAGAGACAATGAACGGATTAACGATCAAAGTCGGCGATGATGTCAGTTATCCATTCGATATTAGAAGTGATGTTTATAGCCAGTTAAAGCTCGATGCCTTGTCTTACTTTTATCAAAATCGTAGCGGTATAGAGATAAAACCTGAGTTCGTTCAACGTGAGGATCTTGCGAGGCCTGGTGGCCACATGTCCGACAGGGTGACATGTTTTGATAAAGTCGATAGTTGGGGAAATAGATGGCCTGGCTGTGATCTGACTATTGATGCAACCGGTGGTTGGTACGATGCGGGCGACCATGGTAAGTACACAGTAAATAGTGGTATTTCAACTTGGACGCTCCTGAATTTATATGAGCGAGGCAAGTTCTTAGAGAGTAAATCGCTTCCGTTTTCAGATGGGAAAGTAAAAATCCCTGAAGCAACCAACGGTGTTAATCCGCTGTTGTCTGAAGCGCGCTGGAACATTGAATTTATGTTGGCGATGCAAGTTGACTCTGACACGCCTATCTCTGTCCCTATTGGTAATCAGTCTGCGAGCAAAAATCTCAAACTTACCGAGATTAACGCGAGAGGGCTGGCATTCCACAAGATCGCAGATGAGTCTTGGACTGGCATGCCATTACCGCCACACAAAGATACTCAGAAACGTTATGTTGGTTATCCCACTGCTGCGGCTTCATTGAATTTGGCGGCAATCGGTGCTCAGTGCGCACGCATTTGGAAAGATATCGACAGTGATTTCTCGGAGTTATGTTTGGATTCAGCGACCAAAGCATGGAACGCCGCAAATCAACATCAAGATATCTATGCTTACGACAACTTCACAGGTTCTGGGCCGTATGATGATATCGAATTGAGTGATGAGCGATACTGGGCTGCGGCCGAGCTCTTTATAACAACTAATGATGAGGCTTATAAAGACGTATTGGTTGATTCGCGACACTATCTTGAAGTGCCTAAAGGTAATATCAATGCAGATGGAGACATGTACTGGCAGTATATGGCTCCTGCTGGCACCTTGAGTTTGGCTGTGGTACCTAATTCATTGGACAGCCAAGTTATTGAACAAGCACGTAAGAACATCATTAAAACGGCAGAATCTTATACCAAGCAAGTTGCCAATGAAGGCTACAACATCCCTTATACAGTCGAAGAGTATTCGTGGGGCTCAAACTCGAACCTTGTAAACCGAAGTATTTTTTTGATTTACGCTCACGATTTTTCTAATGATGTTCGATACATCAAAGCGGCGGCTAGTGCGATGGATTATATCCTCGGAGGTAACCCGATGAATATCTCTTATGTCACTGGTTATGGAACGAAACCTGCTGAGAATCCTCATCACCGATTCTGGGCTTACGCTGCTGATGAAAGTTCACCAAAACCAGCGCCGGGTGCGTTAATTGGAGGCCCAAATTCGGTAAGTTTTAGTGATCCTATTGCCGCTGTGATGAAAGGTAAGTGTGTTGGACAAACGTGTTACAGCGATAATATTGGAGCTTGGACGTTGAACGAGATCACCATCAACTGGAATGCGCCGCTAGTATGGGTTGTTTCTGCTTTAGATGAAGGGCAGCTTGATTGAGGTAATCAATTAAATTAAGAATATTCAAAGAGTAATATCATTTGGTATTGCTCTTTTTAATACAAAAAATCACACAATGAAGTGCGCTGTTCTAATTATTTTAGGTTTTGAAGCTAAGAGGAGATGGTAAATCTAAAGGGATATTGTAACTAAAGAGAATTTGAAACTAGACAGAAGTTGGAGCGTGCAGCGGGAATCGAACCCGCATCATCAGCTTGGAAGGCTGAGGTAATAGCCATTATACGATGCACGCACACTGTCTTAAGAGTAAGACTGAGGCATTAAGAAGAGTTGGAGCGTGCAGCGGGAATCGAACCCGCATCATCAGCTTGGAAGGCTGAGGTAATAGCCATTATACGATGCACGCACATCGTCTTAACGAGTTTGATAATGCCACATCTAACTGAAAACGAAACCTTTTTCTTTCATTTTTATTCTAAGTGCTCGCATAACCACCACTCCGCTAGTTTTTCAATCATGTCTGGCGTTTATAGAGTGAATAAAATGTGACTAAACTCTCGTTAAGCTCAAGGTTTAACGTCGCAGTTAGTTTATTTTTTTGAGAGGGATTTTGGGGTGAATTTATAAACCGATATTGAATGTTATTTCCTCACCTACGTAGGCAAACTCTATGGTTGAACGTGTTAACACAATCGAGATTTGAGCCAAATCTATAAGTGCATTTATAACAATGTGGATGCATAGATTTAACTTACGAACGATTCATATTATTTATTAAACTAATCCCAAATGAGTAGAGTAATACACGCCTCTGTGCGTTCGCAGGAAAAAGTAACGAATTTAGTTGATAATTCACGCAAAAGTCTCGTCATTCCGTCTGTCGTTTGGTACATTTGCCGCACATTTTGTCTCGCCTAAAATACCCATGCCTTCTCAGTTCAGAATTAACAAAATTGTTGAAATTGGTGACACTCTTCACCGCAGCGGTTGTGCTCCCTATAAGCTTGAAAAATACACACAGTTCTATGCAAAAAAGCATGGTGTGGATGTGATGATCCAAGCAACACCAACCGCGATTAATTATCAATTTCCAGACGATAACAACGCCGTTATTCTTAAGCGCCTAAAGCCTGCTTCAATTAATCTGAGTTTGTTGGCAAATACCATCATTCGTATCAACCAACCAAGCAGTGAGCCAGTGCCAGAGCCTGTCGGTTACTCTAAGTTTGTTACCGCACTAGCTAATATGGGTATTCCGCCTGCTTATTTGATGCTAGTTGGCAGCACGTTGGAAGCAGTTGGCTTTTCTGCGTTATTGGGTTTGATGGTTTGGGTATGTCAGCAAATCCTGCATTCACGTCGTGCAATTGCGGTTGAATTTATCTCAGCATTATTGACGGGTATCTTTGTGGCGTTTTTGGCAAGCACAGGTTTGCCGATTCCTGTGTGGGCGTTGTGTATTGCGTCAATCGTCTTATTTGTCCCCGGATTATCCATAGCCAACGCATTAGAATGTTTGGCGTTTAACGATCTCGTCTCGGGTACCAGTTTGCTAGGGCAGAGTGCCTTGACGCTGATCAAGCTGTTTGTTGGGATTATCATGGGCCTCAATATTGGTGAAGCGATATGGGGACAAGCGGTCTCCATCGACTATACCAATGCGGTGCCAGTGTGGATGCACATATCAGGCTTGGTGTTGATCTCTGTATCTATCGGGGTGATGTTCAATGCTCGCCCTAAAGACATCTTATTGGGTTTGCCTGTAGCGGTTCTGGGTATGTGGGGGCCGTTCTATCTAGGTTTTGATAGTGGTTGGGTTGTCGGTACTTGGGTAACCACCGTTCTTATTACTTTGTACGGTACTTGGATTGCTAAAAAGATGGAACTCACGGGGTCTATTTACATCGTGCAAGGCATCATCATCTTGGTTCCGGGTAGCCGCGTATTGGTGAGCGCGAGTCAATCGGTGTTTGAGCAGTCTATCTTGCCCATCCCGAGTATCGGTTTATCGGCGCTGTTTATGTTCTCTGCGATTGTGGCAGGGCAAATCACCGCGTATTCGATCTACTCACCAAAAGTAGAGCGTTAATCTGATTAGATTCCAACTGCCGCTCAGGTAACTTCGTTTCTTCAACAAACACAGCTTGGCGGCTGTGTTTGTTCGTTTTAGAGCCGTTCTTTTCCTACTTTAAGTTTATCTTCAGACAATCTGGTAGATTTGTACTCGCTAAGCCTAGCAAGAGTCATTAAAATGGACGCAAATTCTATTTAAATGAAGTATTAACGTATGTCTTTACCTCCTTGTCCGCAATGCCAATCTGAATATGTCTACCCAGACCAAAACAACCTAATCTGCCCTGAGTGTGCCTATGAATGGAACCCAGAAGAAGAGCGTTTAGAAAGAGAAGCTGCGCGTGTAAAGGACGTTAACGGTGCAGTGTTAGATACCGGTGATAAAGTCACCTTCATTAAAGATTTAAAAGTGAAAGGCAGCTCTAGCGTACTGAAAATCGGTACTAAAGCGGTGATTCGACGCATCAATGAAGGCAAAGATCACCAGCTAGATTGCAAGCTTGATGGTGGCGGCGAAATGCTTGTGACAGCTAAGTACGTTAAGAAACAGTAATTCGGGTTTCTTCAGAGTAGCAGCTCTGTATGCACAAGGAGTTTATTGGATATGGAGATGGTCAAAGCTGATATTTCGCACTCAAGTGCCTTTCATCACTATGTGAATGCTTGCTCTGAGGATGGGTTAGATATTTACACAGGTATTTCTGATAGTGATACCTATTTAAAAAGGCGAATCGCTTATTCAAAAGGTGAGTGTTTGCCTGAAGGGTGGACGCCAGCTTCTACTTACTTTTGTATTGAGTCTGAGCAGATTCTTGGTGTGATTAGAGTTCGTCACGGTACCAGTGAATACATTCATGACGTTATCGGCCATATAGGCTACGAGACTTTGCCACAAGCAAGAGGGCGAGGTATCGCCAGTCATATGCTGTCTTGGGTTCAGCGTCATATACTTATAGAAAGCGCTATTATTACGTGTGACTGCGACAATGTTGCTTCGCAAAAAGTGATTGAGAGGTGCGGCGGCCAGTTCTTAAATACCTTTTATTCAGAGCAAGATCAGCAAGAGGTGTTGCGCTATCAGCTAGACTCAAAATGAACACTAAGGCATGGCGTTTGCTTGTGTTCGCTTGCTTTCCGTTAGCGAGATTTTATTAAATAGAAGCCACCATTGATGGTGGTTTCTTTGGTTATAGTCCATCAATTATTGTTGGAGGTATTTTCAAGTATTCGACAAGACCTGCTCAGTCATCAGATTATGAATTTCTGTTCGAACTAAAAAAGGCGGCTGAATTTGAGCCAATCAAGGCTGTTTTTGGCTGGGATGAGCAAGTTCAACGAGATATACACGCCGAAGAGTGGGAAGAAGAAAAGCCTGAAATCGTTGAATATCAGGGCAAAGCGATTAGCAGTGTATTGCTGCAAGGCAAAGGTGAACACTTCTACTTTTTCCGATTCTTTCTGCTGTCCGAATATCACGGTAAGGGCATGGGTAGCCAAATCTTCACCGATTGCTTAGCTCACGCAGACAAGCTCAATAAGCCAGTTGAGTTGTGTTATCTGCAAGGTAATCGAGTTGGAGAGCTCTACTTAAGATTTGGTTTTGAAATCACCTCGCAAAACGACCAGTTTGTATATATGTGGCGTCAGTAATTCCAAGCGTAAGTTATAACCTCAACGGCACAATGTGCCGTTGTGTTGTAATTATCACTCAATAGGTAAAGACAAGACACCACCATTGAGTTCGACTTGGTTTAGCCATTCTGTTGGAATCGCGCCATCTTCTTCGTAGAAACACGCCGCTAATACCGCGCCAATTACAATCGCACGCCCGCAGCTATCACCACCACATAAGATGTTGTCACGGATACCTTGTTTAAAACTCTGAGCACCAGCAATGATGCGAATCAGCAGCGGGAACGCGGCACTCAATTCACAATGCAGTCCGAACTTTTTCGCGGCATCTGTTATTGAAAGTTCGGGCTCAGCCAGTGCTTCATCGATTTGATCGTGTATAAACTTGCTGCAGGTTTGTCGCACCATCTCTACCGATTGAAGTGGAGAGTTGCCTTGAATAGCAGCTTGAATCAGTAGGGTGATGGCTTGTGCCCACTCTACTGCTTTATCATTGTTGTTGGTGACTCGAACAGCACTCTCTACCATAGCCGGTAAGGTGTGAGAGGTGTAGGTACATGCCACCAAAGGAATCAGTTTTGAAACTGCAGGTAATTGGGTGTCATCAGCGCCACAGACTGTGATTGGAGCATCTGCTAGCTCTAGTTGATGTATGTTCAGCAAGCTCATACGAGTCGCTTTATCAATGTAACCTTGCCAACTGCCACCGAAATCAAACCAGAAACGTAAGTGCTTAATGTAACTCGCTTCGTCGTAGTGTTGATTGTCGACTAGGCTATCGACCATCGCCAATAACTGAGCGCCATATTGTGATTGGTCGCCAGCGTTTTTTCCTTCATGGGCAAAGTAACCTTTGTCTTGATAATCGAATTGATTAGGTGAGCGAAACTCTGGCTCACCCCCAGCAACCTGTAAGATCCTCTCTTGGTCATACAACCAATGCAGCCCCATGGAAGCGGCGTCTCCAACCAATGCGCCAACGACGGCGTAAAAAGCTCTTTCTTTATGATTGTCCATGCTGGGTGAAGTCCTTGAGAAGATCCAATGGAATTTGATACTTCAAGTATAGTGTTTAAATGAGGGGGTTGCTGTGTTTCGATAGAGAGTTTTAACGGAATTAATCCTGATTGGTCAATGAGTTAAACCAATCAGGTTAAGTGGATGAATATTATCAATTAGGTGTTGATGTTGGCCATCGAACTGCCGCTCGAATTCACGTGAAAATAAACAATAATTTTAACGGTTAAGGTAAACACTCGAACGTTGTTCGATGACTTTGAAAATACGTGAAAGAGTGAAACATAGTGCGAAGTAAACCGCGCCTACAATCAACCAGATCTCGAAGATCAAACCGGAAGAGTTCGCCATTTCGGTGCCTACAAACGTCATCTCTTGAATCGAAATCAGTGACACAATTGAGGTGTCTTTTACTAGCGAAATTGCCTGACCCGCTAAAGGTGGCGTGATTGCGGTTAATACCTGTGGGCCAACCACATATCGATACTTAGAGAAGGCAGATAAGCCGAGAGAGTCGGCCGCTTCCCATTGGCCTTTAGGAATGCTTTCTAAGCCAGCTCGAATAACCTCGGCGATATAAGCCGAAGAGAGCAGGCCAATACAGATAACGCCAGACGCTAAGTTTTCCCAAAGGTTTGCAGGCCCGAATAGGAAATCTTGAACAGCGTTAATTTCACCATTGTGTTCACGTAAAAGGGTTTCTAAACCAAGCAAGGGGATCAACTGGTTAGAGACAAAGAAGTAAAAGATAAACACAAACACCAATGGTGGAATGTTTCGAACCAACTGGATGAAAAGCAGCGCCGGCGTTTTGAATAAAGCGATCTTAGAGTGTCTTGCTACCCCTAACAGTGTGCCGAAAGAGAGCGCTAACACCATGCTCCATAAGCTCAAACGCAATGTTGCGACCAAGCCTTGGAAGAAATAAGGAATACTGCCTTGAGAAGGTGGAATAAAGATTAACGTGAACGCGTCTTCCCATCGCCACTGATAGTTAATACCGACAGCAGAGCGATAATAAAGCCAACCTGCGAATGCACAAATGATGGCAAACAACACGCCATCTAATAGATTGAGGCGTTGATACCAAGGCTTCGTGTGAAGGTTGGGCTTGGGCGTTGATAATGCGCTAGTACTACTCACGTCATTCCTGTTTAAACGATGATAATTAATGTGTTGTGAGAGGTGGCTATGAGTTTATAGCTATCTCGGGTGTTTCTTAAAAGGCAGTACCAGCAAGGTACTGCCTTGATTGGTTATTTAGCGAATAACTAGCTTTTAATTACTGACCTTGAGCAATCTGGTCTTGCCAATCTAGAGTAGAGAACCAGTACTCGTAACGTTCTTTCAACCAACCGTCTTCAGTACGTGCTTTGATCCACTCGTTGAAGAACTCAGTTTTGTCTGTTTCACCTAGGCGTACAGCAAATGCTTCGTTACCTTTTGACAGACGCTCTTCAAATGGAATGAATAGTGTGTCTGCGTTTTTGATCGCTTCGTGCTCTGGTTTCGGGCTAGAGGCGATAACCGCGTGAGCATTGCCGTTTAGCACTTCTTGGAACGCTTGAGCATCGTCATCGAACTGAAGTACTTTAGCTTTCGGGAAAGTTTCACGAGCCACTTGAACCGTGAATGCTCCGCGACGTGCTGCAATTTTCACACGGCGAGAATCGAAATCAGAGATTTGAGTAAAACCTTCAGCCAATTCTTTGTTTGCTGCTAGTTGAACACCTGAGTGAGAGTAAGGTTCAGTAAACAACACACTCTTAGAGCGTGCTTCAGTGATCGACAAACCACCGATGATTACATCAAACTTATTCGATAGTAGAGAAGGAATAATGCCATCCCATGCCGTCGGTACGAATTCAACTTTCCAGCCTGAATCTTCTGCGAGGCGTTTTGCCACATCGATTTCAAAGCCAACAAGGTCGCCTTGTTTGTTACGCATTGCCCAAGGTACAAAAGTCGACATACCAACACGCAGAGAGCCACGTTCGTTGATTTTATCTAGATTAGGCGTTTCAGAGGCAAGTGCAGGCAAACTTACGGCAAGCGCAAGTAGAGCTGTAATTGCGGTTTTAAATAGCTTCATGCTGATAAATCCTTATTGTGTTCGCCAGTTAGCTCCGAGCTTATGCTCAAGCCAAGCTGCAACGGCAGAAAGTGAAAGTGTAAGTGCGAGATAAATGATCGCCACAGAGAACCAGATCTCAAATGGCATCGCGGTTTCAGAAACTATGTTTCTGGCTTCGGTTGTCAGGTCGAAAATTGCCATGACACTCACAATCGAAGAGTTTTTGATAAGGGAGATAACCTCATTCGTCAAAGGTGGCAACGTGCGTTGAATCACCTGAGGAAGAATCACATCCCAATAAGTGTAGGTCTTTGATAAGCCCAAAGATTGAGCGGCTTCAAATTGTCCTTTAGCAATGCCATTTAAACCGGCTCGGAATATCTCGGCAGTGTATGCCCCTTGGAAAAGTGCCAATGCTAAAACAGCCGTGCTAAAGCGATCCAGCCCTAGTACGGGGCCAAACACAAAATAGAGCAAATAGATTTGTACTAATAACGGCGTATTACGAATCAACTCTACATAGCTGGTGGCGAGGGTTCGCCCAACCACAGAATGTGAGTTGCGTAGCAGGGCTGTGGTTAAACCAATAGCCAACGTAGCGACCAAAGAAATCAGAGAGATATTGATGGTCACGAGTAGCCCTTCCATCAATTCTGCAGGCCACCATTCGCCATCTTCATAAAAGGCAATGTAGTCGGGCACGCGTTCCCACTGCCAGCTGTATCCCATGGCTTGTGCGCCAGAATCGAGGATCCAGATAACAGCTGCCGCGAGCACAACAATCTGTACCAATGCAGACAGGGCGGGTTTCACTATTTTAAGCAGCATCAGTAAGTTAGAATCTGATTTAGGAACGCTTGAGTACGCTCGTGTTGAGGATTCTCGAACAGGCATTGTGGTGTATTGGATTCCACGATTCGTCCTTCGTCCATAAATATGACACGGTCAGCAACACGTTTCGCAAAGCCCATTTCGTGTGTCACACACACCATGGTAATCCCTTCACTTGCTAGCTCAACCATCACATCAAGCACCTCGTTGATCATTTCCGGATCAAGAGCAGATGTTGGTTCATCAAACAACAGCAGTTCAGGCTTCATACAAAGAGATCGAGCAATCGCAACACGTTGTTGTTGGCCACCAGAAAGTTGAGCTGGGTACTTATTCGCTTGCTCGGCAATGTGCACACATTCGAGATAATGCATCGCCGTTTTCTCTGCTTCTTCTTTGCTTTTCTTAAGCGTACGAATTGGGGACAGAGTCAGGTTTTCAAGCACAGTAAGATGGGGGAATAAATGGAAGTGCTGGAACACCATTCCAACTTGACCTGGCGTGTGGAACTTGCATGGAAGCGCTTGTTCTAGCACGGAAAGCTCGCCACTTTCGAAGGGTTCTAGCTGATTGATACAGCGGATCAAGGTTGATTTACCTGAACCAGACGGTCCGCAAATCACCACTATCTCTCCCTGTTCAATATTTAAATCGATATCCTTTAGGGCATGAAAATCACCATACCACTTGTTAAGTGACTTAAACTTAACCATTTCCTTGAGATTGTTCAAATCGTTGTTCATACCTAGTAAAGAGACAGGTTTACCTTAACAATATAGAAATATGATTGCACATAAAATTAGGTACTTATGAGAATTTAATAGCATCTTGTAGGGCAAATAAAAAGCAGCGCCCGAAATGGACGCTGCTTTTGATATACGTAGGGCCAAAGTATTTGGTTCAGTGTGATGCCATAAATCTTGTTTACGGCTCTTCACTCGTTCAAATTGTCTTTGTAATTCTACTTTGTCCGGCTTTCTTTAAGCTTTAACGAGCTTAGTGAATCGCAGACTCTAGAATCTCACGTGTTTTCTCTGGCGTGATTGCTTGGTTCTCACCAAGTTGCAGGTAACCGTGTGATTCAAGTTGAGCAACAACGTTATCGATTGCTGCTGCTTTAGTTGCTTCGTAGCCGTCGAACATAGTTGCTACGTCTAGGCTGTGGTAGAACGCTTCGATTGCATCGATAGTGCGCTCTGCTAAATCAGCACCCGCTTCTAGGCCAAATACATTACGACCCATTTGCTCTAGCTTGCCACGCTTCGCTTCGATTTGGTTACGAAGTAGTGAAGGTTGAACAATCGCAAGTGAACGTGCGTGGTCTACGTGCCATAGTGCTGTGAACTCGTGGCCAATCATGTGTGTTGCCCAATCTTGAGGAACACCCGTACCAATCAGGCCGTTAAGCGCTTGGTTTGCTGTCCACATTAGGTTTGCACGCCATGCGTCGTTGTCACGCTCGTCGTATTGCTTACCTAGCACAAGTAGGTTTTTCAGCAGCGTTTCTGCGTAACCGTCCTGAACCATCGCGTCTGTTGGCATTGTGATGTATTGCTCACACACGTGTACCCAAGCATCAACCAAACCATTCACCAATTGGCGCTCTGGTAAAGACTTCATTACATCTGGGTCCATTACCGCAAACTTAGGCTGTACGGCAGGGTTAAGGAAAGCCAGCTTCTCTTGAGTCGCTTTACGAGTGATTACCGCACCCATGTTAGATTCAGAACCTGTAGCAGGAAGCGTTAACACTGCACCGATTGGTGTTGCTTCTGTTACTTGGTGCTTGCCCGCTAGGATGTCCCAACCGTCACCGTCGTATTTAGCCGCTGCAGCCACATACTTAGAACCATCGATTACCGAACCACCGCCAACAGCGATAATGAATTCTACGTTTTCTTCTTTAACAAGAGCGACGGCTTTGTCTAGCGTCTCTTTCGTAGGGTTTGCTTCAACACCCGCGAACTCAATCCAAGCGTGATCTTTAAGAGAAGCGACTACTTGGTCGTAAACACCATTGCTTTTGATTGAACCGCCACCGTAGATGACAAGTACTTTCTTTGAAGTATCAACCGCTTGACTGATAGCGTTGATTTGGCCTTGGCCGAAGTGGATTACTGTAGGGTTAACATAAGTAAATTGCATTGTAGGTTCCTTGTGTAAAGCTAGATTTTTATTCTGATTTATTGCTCAATTTCTATATTTGCATATTAGTACAGGAATTTAGGGTGGTGAAGGCCAGTTCCTCTAAATTAATTGCCTATTTCTACAAACTTGTTATTCTTTTTGGGCTTTTGTACAAATACACTCCGCACCTTGAATGGAATATCACCAGTTATGAATACACTCGCTCAGTTAATGCAGTCTTACGTTGAATACAAAGGTTGGGATGATCTCGAAGGGATCAGGGAAACTGAGATCGAGGGTGTCTGGTTTTACCGAAGCAGTGGTGGCAACCAGCGCCAACCTTTTACCTATCAGTCTGGCATCATCATGCTCGGGCAGGGTAAAAAAAACATCTATATCGGTGAAAGGCCTGTTACTTACGCCGCGGGCGATTACCTTGTCGTTGGTGTGCCAATGCCATTAGAGTGCGAAGCCTTACCTGTCGATGAGGAACCCTTGCTTGGTTTGTCTATTAACATTGATTCTCAGCGTTTACACAGCTTGGTGAAAAAGCTGGAAGACCAAGGCTTTCTCGAAAGTTACTGCAATAAACATAAGCAGAACTCGAGTGGTTTAGAGTCGACACCCATGGAAGAGCAGATGCTAGACAGCTTTACTCGACTGATCAAAACCCTGCATTGCGATATCGAAGCCAACATATTGGGCGATGCGCTTGTTAGCGAAATTGTTTATCGCGCGCTCACAGGTTCAGAAGGGCGTGTGTTATTCGATCTTGCCCATCACGACGGCCATTACGCACGTGTTGCCAAAGCACTGTCTAAAGTGCATGAAGAGTATGACCAAACCATTACCGTTCAATCGTTGGCCGATGAAGCAAACATGAGTGTGTCTGCTTTCCATAATGCTTTCCGTAACGTCACCTTTGAATCACCACTTCAATACTTGAAGAAGGTCAGACTCAACAAAGCCAAAGAGTTGATCCAGTTAGAAGGCCTACGAATTAACGATGCCGCACGCCGAGTTGGCTATTCCAGCCCATCTCAATTCAGCCGAGAATTTAAGCGTCATTTCAATACCACACCAAGAGCTGTTTAGCCTTTACTCAATATCTATGTTCCGAAACGTGCGGTACTTTTTATTGTGTAGAGGACCTATTTACTCTGTTGTGTATCAAAGAAAAACCTAAGCTAAATCATTGTTATCTAGTGACCGAACAGAATACTATCAGTGTTTTACAGGCTCGGCAGAGGAGCCTCTGCGTTTAAATACTAAGTTTTTGTCTAATTATCGGAGAGATTTTGGATATTTGTTTTTCAATTAGCGATGTGAATTGGACGTTGACGAAGGATTTGGTATCAATAATCGGTACCTTTGGAGCGTTGAGCATCGCTGTACTAGGGCTTTTTACTTGGAAAAGGCAGCTTCGTGGAACAAGTGAATATGAAGTTGCAAAGAGCGCAATCTTAAAAACCTACCAATTACAGCAAGCAATTCAGGCCGTAAGGCATCCTATGTTACATCTTAAAAAAGAAGAAGTAGAAGCAGGAAATCAACTCCAAGAAGAACAGAGGATATACAGTGAAAGGTTAAGTGTTGTTTCAGATGTATGGTCTGAGCTGCAAGCTGTTAGATTAGAAAGCAAAGTAATTTGGTCTAATGAAGCTTACGTTGCCTTTGAAGGTATTCAAAATTGTGTAGGTAAAATTAATGCCGATATATGGTTACATTTTTGGCTGAAAGGTGCGTATGCTGGTCCAGGTGCTACTGTTGATAATTCACCTGAGAGAGTTGCAAAAAACAATGAGGATGTTTATTACAGATCTGAAGATGATCCGTTTAGTATCCAGATTACTGAGGCAGTAAACAACATAGAAATTTTCTTTGGAAAGAAAGTCAGAACAAGATAAGCATAATGGCGTCGCTCATTCATTTTTGACGCCATCTTAATTCCAGAAAACAGCACTTCTTAGGATCACAACCACCTTTCTCACGCAGTTATCCTAAATATCTCGCTTGTTTAATTATATGAGTAAATGTATCTAACCATGGGCTTTGTCAGATTATTGGTTGTTGCTTATCGAACATATTATTAACTTACTTGTATGAAATAGCCTCTTTAAAATAATTATTTAAATAGCTTAAGAGTTTATGCAGGGTATTTTATTGATAGTTCGATGGTTCTGATAATAAGGCTGTTTTATTGTGAACAACCTATCAAACTGCATCTAAATTTCGTAAATTACTTATCACACTACTTGAGAGAGTATTCAGGATTATTGAATAGTTTAAAAACTAAAGAGAATTTAGCAGTTGATAAAGCCAAATGTGACGGATATTTAGTCGTTTTATGACTAATTATTCTGTAACTTGCTGATTTATAGTCAACGTAGAGTCTGACGGGTATCACGTTTACCCTAAAATAATTCACTTAACATGGCGCTACTTTAATTATTCATTCCAATACGACTGTTCAATATAAATACGTATTCTTATTCTATTAAAAGGATCACACCGATGAGTAGCGATATCATTAAATTTTCAAGAAATACTGAAAACGCACCAACAAATTCTGTATCTACACAAACGGTCGCTTTTTCTCATTATAATAACTTTTCAGCTCAATTACCTGTCGACCCTAAAACAGGTGAAGTTGTGATTGGTGATATTAAAGACCAAGCAGCACAATGCTTAAATAATATAAAGGCGATTGTTGAAAGCATCGACCATGTTATGGATGATGTTGTGAAGATTAATGTTTTCGTTAAGAATATTTCTGATATCGATGCTATCGATGAAGTTTACAAAAGCTTCTTCCAAAACAGTCTACCTACACGCACTGTTGTGGGCGTAGCTGCGCTTCCAAACAGTGACGCTTTAGTTCAAATGGATGCGCTTATTTCAAACGGTGAAGGTACGAAACCACAAGCACCTTGCGCGCTAGTTAAGGTATCAAGAAATACAGATAACGCGCCTCAAAGCGTTGTCTCTACTCAGACAGCGGCTTTTTCTCACTACAACAACCTTTCGGCTCAATTGCCAATCGATGTAAATACAGGTGAGTTGGTTTCAGGTGGTATCACAGAACAAACGACACAATGTTTAGCAAACATTAAAACGATTCTAGAGAGTATCGGTCATGTTATGAATGATGTGGTTAAAACCACGATTTACCTTAAAAATATTGAAGATGCAGAAAAGGTAAATGAAGTTTGCGCTAAGTTCTTCCCAAGTTATGTACCAGCGCGAACGATTGTTAATGCCGCTGAACTACCAATGGGCGCTTTAGTTCAAATCGATACGTCTGTTTCACATGGTGATGGCACACCTCCACAACTGCCAGAAGACACTCGCTTACTGGTTATCGAAGCGAGAAATACGGTGGCTGCACCATTTATGCCTTATTCGCACACCGTTGCTTTCTCTCACTACAATCATATTTCTGGTCAACTACCTGTAGATCCGAAAACCAATGAAGTGGTTGCTGGTGGCATAAAAGAGCAAGCTGAACAGTGCCTACAAAATATTAAGGCGATCATTGAAAGTGTTGACCACAGCATGGACGATACGGTGAAAATTAATATTCATCTTAAAGATGTTTCAGATATTGATGCGGTCAACGAAATCTACACTACGTTCTTTAATGCTGAGTTACCGGCAAGAACGGTGGTAGGGGTTTCAGAGATTCCTATGAATGCTCTAATTCAAATTGATGCCGTCGTTTCTAACTGCGAAGGCACACCTCCACAAGACGTCGTTGCTTAATTCACTGAACCCAATTCGAATATAGCGATCCAAGGTCGGCTCTAACTTCTGAACAAGGAGACAGAGCCGATTCTATGATTAGCTAGCCTATCTCAAGGCGTAACCCCTTCGTTAAGCTTCACTACACAAATCACTCTAAACAAGCTTCTGCCAACTTATAGCGTTTATTGATGCGAAGTGTTTTAATATGAAAAACAGACGCTTAATGTAAGAAAACAGTTTATGCAATTTCGAGTTATTTTAATGCTATGCCTAACCTTGATGGGTTGTTCATCTAATCAAGAGCTAGCACCCGAGCCAACAAGTATCACGTTGTTTTATGGCGATACGTCGATCTCTGCGGGTGTTTTAGAAGATCAAACATTTAGTTCAGTGCTCGCTGATAGGGTTGAAAGCGTGACTTTTTCAGGGACAATACGAAAGCAAGACTCTGGTTACTTCGTCGATATGCTCGTGATTCGAGAAACGAAAGAGCCGCGTTCAACACGACAACTGAATACCTCGCTTCTAATGAAGCAGGGAGAATTAGTGGATGTTGGTGGCGTGAATAACGATGTATTCAGAGTAATCCTCGAATAACAATATTAAAGTGTTCAATTAATCTGAATTTTTGCTTTACCTCAACCTAACTTCAAGTCTTAAGCTTCTCTTAACCATTGAAAAGGAGCTTATTATGCAAAACAACTACGTAAAAGAACTTGCCGTCAAAACTTATCAAGAAGAGCTTCAGATAGAGTACGTTAAATCTAAAGTTCTACCATTTCATACCCCTAGCTTTATAGGTGGGGTACTGTTGTCAGTCGTGTTAGTTGGCTTGTTTTAATTTATGCAGGATCTTTGATCCATTGCCAACTCTCAACATCTCTATTTGATGCACTTTAATGCATATGGCACAATCGCTTAGGTTGAATTGTGACGCTAATGTCGAGAGGAAGTATGGCAAGTCTTGGTGTTTTAGGTAGGCGTTATATGGGGATTAATCATGGATGTATTTTTACACTTACTTCACTCAAGCGATGTCAGTGCTTTATTAGAGTTTGAAGTCGAAAATAGAGAGTGGTTTGAGCAGTTTGTCCCAGCTCGGGAAGACCGTTTCTATTCCAATACGGGTGTTGCCGAACAAGTCACGACCTTTCTAACAGAGTATGATAATGGCGAGATGATTCCTATGTTGATCAAAGACGCTAATGGCACTATTTGTGGGCGAATCAACGTTCGTGATATCGACCAGAACGCTGAAAGTGGAGAACTAGGTTATCGAGTGGGTCACGCATTTGGCTCTAAAGGTATTGCGTCCAAGGCGGTGAGGAAGTTACTTATCTACTTGGCTGAGAACTCTTCCCTTAAATATGTTGATGCCTATGCGTTAGTGGGTAATGTCGGCTCAAATAAAATCTTATCCAATACAGGCTTTGAGTTAGTTGAGCGAGTTGAAAGTTACGCTGTGTTCAAAGGGAAGGATCAAGATGCTCATTATTACCGTAAAGCGTTATCTAATTAGATGGTTATTGGTCCAAACACATTAGAAGCTGGCAGCGTCCTTCTAGCCAGCTTCGAGTCTTTTTATTTCAAGGTTTAAGGTTACTTTTAGTTACGGCCACTTATAGATTTACGGTTACTTCTGAGGTTTGTTACGTTCGATTACGCTAATCGCGATCGCTAAAAACAGGATGTCTTTCACTAGGAAGAAGCTAGTGACTAAGATGCCATCCGATACTTTCCAAGCATTCGGCGTTGTAATTAGGAAGCTGAGTGTCACAACAAAGATAGCCGCTGCAGCAATACCTGAATAGAAGGCAACTGTCGGCTTCTTAAATCCAACGATCAGTCCAATTGCGACAATGATCTCCGCACCACCTACCATGTTAGACACAGCTTGTACTGAGAACAGCTTGTAAAGCCAGTTCATTGCAGGATGATTTGCGATTAACGGTTCAATGAGCATCGCTTCGGTTGGTGTAAACTTGTAAATACCAATCCAAGCGAGCACTAGTGCTACGCCAACCACTCCAAGGTTATATCCCACATTACTCTGTTTTAAATCATAGGTTTGAACATGCATAAAAGTACTCTATTTAATAAAATCCCTGAATATGACCGCACGAGTACAAAATTAATTTCGCTGTGAGAATAATACTTAATCTTTTTTAGTAAGCGCTGGTTCAAGATTTCATGAATCGGCTCGAAAAGTAGCTGGTTGCAAAGGGACGCTTTAAAGCAGGAAGAGCTCCGTTTAATTTTTGTTTTCAATATTAGGAATTTGGATTAGATTACGCTGACGTAAACCCTAATCATAAGAAGAGACTCGCTCGTGAAAATCCATAGAATTAACCCGACCAAACGTTGGTCTGATGTCACTGTATTTAATGGCATCGCAAGCTTTGTTGAAGTACCAGAGACGGATACATCGGCGGGAATTAAGAGTCAGGTTCAGCAAATTTTTGATCAAGCTGAAGAAATGATGAGTTTAGTCGACAGCGATAAATCTCGCGTATTGTCGGTGACTATTTACCTAACAGATTTCGCTAACTTCGATGCACTGAATGAAGTGTGGGATTCGTGGTTCCCTGAAGGCAGCGCACCAAGCCGTGCATGTGTAAAAGCCGAACTGGCAAACCCAGAGCTATTGGTTGAGATGTCGTTTATGGTTGCTGCGGGTGAAAAGTTTCAATAAGCCGAACTATCGGTAGAAATAAGCTTCGTCAATTCAAGTAACGAACAGATAAAACAAAGCCACTCAGGTGAATCACTTGAGTGGCTTTTCGTTCTATACGATACCCGAAACTAAATCGGGTTAGGTATTAAGCGATGCCTTGATCTCTTGCCATCTGCTTCGCGATCTTCGGTGCATGCCATAAACACGGTAGCAAGATGAAGGATACAGGAACGGCTGTGATCACAATGAACGACTGTAGGGCAGAAATACCGCCAGAGCCCATCGAGATAAGTGCAATAGCTACCGCACCCATGATGATACCCCAGAAGGTACGTACTGCTGCATTCGGCTCTGTTGTGCCCGTCATTACCACACTGATTGTGTAAGTCATTGAGTCACCTGTTGTCACGATGAACGTGGTCGTCAGGATAAGGAACAGAATTGCAATCAGAGTAGGGAACGGCAATTGCGCAGTAATTGCTAGAAGAACCGCCGGAAGGTTAAAGCCTTCGAACGCACTAGAAATCACACCTGGGTTCTCTAATTCAAACGCTAGACCACTACCACCAACGATGCTGAACCAGAAACACGTTACAAGCGGTGCAACGATGCTGATAGAAACGATCATTTGGCGAATAGTACGGCCGCGTGAAATGCGAGCAATGAAGATAGCCATCATCGGACCATAACCTAAGAACCAACCCCAGAAGAACACAGTCCAGCCACCTAGCCATGCTGTATCTTGGCGGTATAGCGCCATTGGGATGAAGTTATCGACCATTTCGCCCATCCCTTGCAGGTAGCCATCAACGATGAAGCTCGTTGGGCCAACTAGAAGGATGTAGCCGATTAGACACACAGACAAGATGATGTTGTAACGGCTGACCAGTTGGATACCTTTATTCACGCCACTTAGTGCAGACAGCGTGTACATTGCGATAGCAAATACGATAACAACACTTTGAGTCGCAAAGCTGTCTGAAATGCCAAACAGTTCGCTTAGCGCGTAGCTGATTTGTAGGCCAAGGAAGCCGATAGGGCCGATAGTACCTGCGGCTACAGCCACGATGCTGCATGCGTCGACTACGTTACCAATCCAGCTATTGATTGCTTTGTCGCCAAGTACTGGGTAAAGCAGCGTGCGTGGCTTAAGAGGAAGACCTTTGTCGTAATGCAGGTGCATTAACACGATGGAAGACAAACCACCTAAGATTGCCCATGCAAGGAAACCCCAGTGCATGAAAGATTGTGATAGAGCATTGAACGCCATCGCTTGAGGATCTGCGTTGCCATACAGTGGCGGAGCTGAAACAAAGTGAGCAATAGGCTCTGCGGCTGCCCAGAACACACCACCGCCGGCTAGCAGCGTACATAGGACGATAGACATCCATTTAAAGGTGGTCATTTCAGGGAGGGAAAGCGTTCCTAAACGAACGTGGCCTGTGCGCCCTAGTGCAAGCACTAAGCCGATAATAAAGTTGAGTAGTAGTAGGACTTGCCAGAAAGCACCGAACCACTTAGTTGAGTAACTAAAGCCGATGTTAACAAGTTCGGACAACACGGAGGTGTTGGTGAAAGCGAGGATGACAAAGAGGGTTAAAAAACTACCACTAAGCCAAAATACTGGGTTTCCGAGTTCCAGTTTTTCACCCAAAGATTGAGCTTTGTTGAAATTGATAGAAGTAGATTCTGCGTTGATGTTTTCGTTGGCGACTTGCGTCAAGTTGGACATTATTTCTTCGCTATATTTGGCTCTTTCAAGCCTATGTATTTCTCCCACACTTGCATAGAAATGTGAGTTTCGTCAAAAAAGCCGCCGATACTAACACATTTGTTATCAAAAAGTGGGCGAATTCCCAAAAGAAAACCAAATCATCTATAAATCTCTACTTTTTGGTTAGTTTTAATGCGAATTTTTTCTCAAACCTGAATCACATTTCCGATTTTTGAGACATTATTTTTTAGCTTTCCGAAATAAATTAATATTAGTTGTTGGTGCAAAATAAGTGTCGACTCATTGCATGCTATAAACAAATTAATGCGAGTCATTTTATAAATACCGAATATTTTAGGTGTTTAATTGGCGCTGTTACCTACAGTTGTTTTGCGAAGAGATTTAAGTGGTGAGGAAAATGCCATTTAGATTAAACATCTTGAAACAACAACTTAAGGGATAGCTAACATGCACCTAAACCAAGGAAGAGCGGCCAAGAAGGTTTTTACACTCAGTACTCTCACCGCGTCATGCTTAATGGCGTTCAACAGTTATGCGGCTGTTGATTGTTCAACGTTAGAAACGTGGGACTCTGCCACGGTTTACACCGGTGGTGATCAGGTTTCACATGACGGCAGCGCGTACTCAGCGAATTACTGGAATCAAAACAACAATCCGAGCCAATTTGAAGGTGATTACGCACAGTGGAAAAAACTGGATGTGTGCAGCGGTAATGGAGGCGGCGGTACACCAAATGAAGCGCCAACCGCCTCGTTAACAGCGCCAACCGCATCCGATGTGATTGTTGAAGGCGATAATGTGGTACTTAGCGCAACAGCACTGGACTCTGATGGCAGTGTCGCTTCGGTAGAATTTTTTGTTGATGGTTCGTCGGTTGCAGTAGTGACAGCGGCACCATTTGAGGCGGCTTGGGCTGCAACGTCTGGTAACCATCAAGTTTCAGTTGTTGCAACGGATAATGAAGGCGCAGAAAGTGTTGCAAGCGCGGTTTCTGTTTCTGTTGATTCAGCACAACCAGGTAATGAAGCACCGACAGTTTCAGTAGCACTTTCAGCGACATCTGTTGATGTTGGTGGTGTAGTTACACTGACAGCAACGGCAGCAGACAGCGATGGCACGGTTGATAAGGTTGATTTCTACGTAGCGGGTGCTCTTGTGGGTACAGCAGCGACAAGCCCATACACGCTAGATTACACAACCACTCAAGCAGGCTCTTTAGCGGTTTACGCTAAAGCGACAGACAACCAAGGCGCAACGGCGGACTCTACACAGGCTTCTTTGACGGTGAATGGCGCGCCAACGGTGAGCACATGTCGCCCTGATGGCTTGTATCAAACGCAAGGTGTCGATGTCCCTTACTGTACGATTTACGATGATGAAGGCCGTGAGAAAATGGGTGCGGATCACCCTCGCCGTGTGATTGGTTACTTCACCAGTTGGCGTGCAGGGGATGATCCACAAGCCGCTTACTTAGTAAATGACATCCCTTGGGAACAACTTACACACATTAACTACGCGTTCGTGAGCATTGGTTCAGACGGCAAAGTAAATGTGGGTGATGTAAACGATCCTGAAAACGCAGCTGTCGGTAAAGAGTGGCCGGGCGTGGAAGTTGATCCTGCATTAGGTTTTAAAGGTCACTTTGGTGCACTCGCAACCGCGAAGAAAAAACACGGTGTTAAAACGTTAATCTCAATCGGTGGTTGGGCTGAAACAGGCGGTCACTTCGCGACTGACGGCAGTCGAGTTGCTGATGGTGGTTTCTACACCATGACGACTAATGCTGACGGTTCTATTAACCATCAAGGTATCGAAACATTCGCGACTTCAGCGGTTGAAATGCTTCGTAAATACCAGTTCGACGGCCTAGATATTGACTACGAATACCCAACCTCAATGGCGGGTGCTGGTAACCCATACGACAAAGACTTCATGGAACCACGTCGTCAGTACCTATGGGCTTCGTACCAAGTATTGATGAAAGTGCTGCGTGAGAAGCTTGATGTGGCGTCTGCGGAAGATGGCAATCATTACATGTTAACTATCGCGGCTCCTTCTTCTGGTTACCTATTGCGCGGTATGGAAACATTCGATGTCACCAAGTATCTCGATTACGTAAACATCATGTCTTACGACCTTCACGGTGCGTGGAACGATCATGTTGGTCACAACGCTGCCTTGTTTGATACAGGCAAAGATTCAGAGTTAGCACAGTGGAACGTTTACGGCACTGCGGCTTACGGTGGTATCGGTTACCTGAACACGGATTGGGCTTACCATTACTTCCGCGGCTCTATGCCAGCAGGTCGTATTAACATCGGTGTGCCTTATTATACGCGTGGTTGGCAAGGTGTAACGGGTGGCGAGAATGGTCTTTGGGGTCGAGCTGCGCTACCAAATCAATCTGAATGTGCTGCTGGTACAGGCGAAGGCGAGAAGAACAACTGTGGCCATGGCGCAATTGGTATCGACAACATGTGGCATGACACCGATCCGAAAGGCAACGAAATGGGCGCGGGTTCCAACCCAATGTGGCACGCGAAGAACCTAGAGAAAGGTATTTGGGGTTCTTATGCGGATGCTTACAAGCTTGATCCTGTCAACGATCCAACGGATGTTCTAACGGGCACTTACACGCGTAACTACGATAGTGTCGCGGTTGCACCTTGGCTGTGGAATGCAGAGAAGGGCGTATTCCTTTCTACAGAAGATAAGCAGTCTATCGATGTGAAATCGGACTACGTTATCGATAAAGAAATCGGTGGCATCATGTTCTGGGAACTCGCAGGGGATTATAACTGTTATGTACTCGATGCGAGCGGCAACCGAACTTCAATCGATACCACTGAGCAAGCATGTAACAGCGGTAACGGTGAGTTCCATATGGGTAACACAATGACGAAAGCTATCTACGATAAGTTTAAGTCTGCAACCCCATATGGAAACAAAGTCGCGACGGGTGCTATCCCAACAGAAGCCTTAGATATCTCGGTATCGGTTGGTGGCTTCAAAGTCGGTGACCAAAACTACCCAATCAACCCTAAGATCACGTTCACGAACAACACAGGGCAAGCACTTCCGGGCGGAACTGAGTTCCAATTCGATATCCCAGTGTCAGCTCCTGATAACGCGAAAGATCAATCAGGCGGTGGTTTGTCTGTGATTGCTTCAGGTCATACTCGTGCAGATAACATCGGCGGATTAGACGGTACTATGCACCGCGTAGCGTTCACGTTGCCTGCATGGGAAGATCTTCCTGCTGGTGGTGTGTATGAACTAGACATGGTGTATTACTTGCCAATTTCAGGCCCTGCAAACTATGAAGTGAGCGTGAATGGCGTCGATTATGCCTTTAGCTTTGAGCAACCCGATCTACCATTAGGTGATATCAGTTCTGGTGGTGGTAACCCTGGCGATGGTGGCACAAACCCTGGTACGTGTGACACTGCAGGTTTAACGGTTTACCCGGATCTACCTCAGAAAGATTGGGCAGGTAATCCAAGCCATGCAAACACAGGTGACCAAGTCGTTCACAACGGCAGTATTTACCAAGCTAACTGGTGGACAAGCTCTGAACCGGGTAGCGACGGTAGCTGGACTCAGGTTTGTTCTTAATAAAGACGAAATGGGTTAAACCAATACGTTAATAGTGCAGTACACGACTGTTGGATAAGTGAGTGTAAGAACGCATTCAAACACCGTGTACTGAGTTTAAACAAGGCGAAAGGCAATGATGAAAGATAACAAATACGAATGGTTTTGAGTCTATTTATCAGTATCTTAGTGTGATTTAAACATACAACTCAAACGTAAAATCAAAACGCCGAACTGAATTCAGTTCGGCGTTTTTGCTATAAGTCACAGATTGCGTATAGAAATCTCTCAAAATATCGACACTCGTTCAGTAAAAAACACAACTATGATATAAAACAGTCTGTTTATCACAAAAACAATAGCGTTCCCTAAAATTAAAAAGCTACGGGGTCATTTTGAAAGTCAGGCGTAATTACATTCTTAGTTTTTCAATTGTACTGGCCGTAGTTTCTTTGATCCTGTCTGCTGTTCAGTTCAACCGAACGAAAGAATCACTATTAGAATCCAATCAGTTCTTCTTTCGTACCATTGTGAACGCGAGCTATGACATCGTAGATACCACAGTCAACGAAGCGATAAGAACATATCTCAAAGGTGTGACTGATACCGTCACTTCTCATACTGTGCGTGTCAATCCAGAACAAGAAGTCGATGAGGTCATCCGAATTGCCAATGAGTTGGTGATTGGAGAGTCAGGCTATATCTATCTAATGTCGCCTCAAGGTGTTCACCTTTACCACCCGTTCCTAGAAGGGCAAAATCGTGCACACCTAACCCATATCCAACAGCAATTGAGTCTAAAATCAGGAATGACCCAGTATTCTCACGCCAATCCACATGAAGTCGGTAAACGTGCGAAGGTTGCATATTCAGTGAGGCTACCGAGTGGTAACACATTAGTGGCGACCACTTATAAAGATGAACTGATGTATCTGGTTGATCTTGAAGCGCTTAAAGACAAGTTGAGAAAGTACTCCTATGGCGATAGTGGTTATGTGTATATCGTTGATTTACAGGGTGAGTTAGTTCTTCAACCCCATTTTGAACACCAGCATTTAAAAGCCTTGATTGAAGACTCTTCAGAGTTGTTGCTCTATAAGGTTGTGGCTGAACCAGAAGGCCACTTTAGCTACTCAATCTCCACGGAAGATGGCACGACAAGCAAAAACATCTTCTATAAGTTTTACCCATATCTGAACTGGGTTATTTCAGCGGGTGTGTTAGAACAAGAGCTCAACAAAAATCACAGCTTGTTGCTGGCAAGTTTGATGACGTTGGTGTTTAGCCTGCTGAGTATTATTGTGGTTCTGGTCCTTTACCTGCGGCACCGTCACCTAAAGGTTTTAGATGTGGCGAGCCGTGATTATCTTACTGGATTGCACAGGAGACGCAGTTTCCTTGAGCAGATTAAGTTGAGGATATCGGATAACTCGCCTTATCCATTGCAAGGTGTTGGCGTCATTCTATTGGATATTGACCATTTTAAATCAGTGAACGACCTACACGGACATGCGCAGGGTGATAGGGTGATTTGTGCCGTCGCAAAAACCTTGAAGCAGTTTACAAGTAACCATCGCTTGATTGCTCGTTATGGTGGAGAAGAGTTTATTCTGGTGACGTTTGACTGTGATGAGCGTCAGCTGTTCGAATTGTCAGAAGCGTTAAGACACAGAGTCGAACAAATACAAGGTTTGGTGTCACCAGTCACAGTGAGTGCAGGGTGTTGTTATGCTCAGGTGTTGTTTCAGATAGAAGGCACGATCGAAAAGGCCGACAAAGCACTTTACCAAGCTAAAGAGAGTGGCCGTAATAACACTCAGATGTATCGAGAGAACGAATATCGCATTGCTTATACTTGATGCACTTTCAACGGGGTCGTTTGAAGGCAGCTTTTAAAACGACAGATCAAGCGATTGATAAACGACAGACATAAAAAAGGTTCATCGCGGCTTTCCGGGGAAAGCCGCTTTTATCTTCAAGAAGAAGTAATCTGTATCTCGATACCCATACCCCATTCGCTTGATTAGCTTTATCTTGTTGTTTATCCCTTCTAGTGTGCAGGTGTTTAAGGGGTAACTTGCCGATGCAATAATGCCGTGAAGATAAGGCCTCAGTTTTCGTGCGAACTCTTTCAATGGCTTAATTCCACTCTCTTGCACTTGTGCCCACCATACCTCCCA
>NZ_JAKEUO010000031.1 GCF_022397915.1 Vibrio sp. Isolate34
GAAGTTGAGGTTTCATTTAAAACCAAAACCAGAGGAGCAATACAACACCTGGCAATTGATGCCACTGGCCTCAAGGTTTATGGCGAGGGTGAATGGAAGGTCAAGAAGCATGGTTCTGATGGGAAGCGCAGAGTCTGGCGTAAACTGCATATTGCAGTAGATACAAGCACTCACGAAATAGTCGCAGCAGAGCTGAGTTTATCTAACGTAACCGATGCCGAAGTGCTCCCCAACTTACTCAAGCAAACGCGTCGTAAAATAATTGAAATATCAGGTGATGGTGCTTATGACACAAGGAATTGTCATGATGCGATACGGATTAAGCGAGCGGTTGCGCTTATCCCACCACGAGAAGGGGCTGCATTCTGGKAACAAGGACACCCTCGTAATTTAGCAGTAGGTTGTCAAAAGCTCTACGGCTCCAACAAGAGGTGGAAACAACGGTATGGCTATCACAAGCGCTCACTATCAGAGACAGCAATGTACCGAGTAGAACAGCTGCTAGATGGGAAATTAAGCCTAAGAAATTACAATGCTCAGGTTGGCGAGACTTACGCTATGATCAAAGCTCTGAACAAGCTTACAGGACTTGGTATGCCTGAAACTCAGTATATTGCTTAATAACCGAACAACTTTGGGCTGCCATGTCTTCCAACCGAATTAAGCAACAAAGCCCTTCATCAACACCATGAGACGCACCAACCTACTGACATTTCATACGATTTTACTTATCGAAACGGTCAGAAACGCCAAGTTAAACAACAGCCATGAGATCTACGGTGTCAACGTCTGCCCAAGTGCTTTAGTTGGGAATAACTTTTCAAAACTCAAAGTGCATTTAGACGCGATGGAAGCGAATGAATTTGTGGTTGAGATAACTGAATACTCAAACATTGGTTATGGCTGTGAGGTGATAGACAACATCAAGGCGATCAAAAAGCTGGGGATCACCATCGCATTGGATGACTTTGGTACAGGTAATAACAACATCGAGATCATCGGTATTATCTCGCCAACCTATCTGAAGCTGGATCGTTGTTTTGTTAAAGACATCGAATCAGGAGAACACCATCAAGGCGTGTTGCTTAACATCTCAGAGATCGGACGCTTATCCAACATCACGATGATTTACGAGGGTGTCGAAACGCGCAGGCAACAATATATCTTGTGTCAGTTGGGCTATAACCTGCATCAAGGTTACCTGTATAGCAGGCCCAATGACTCAAAGGAGCAATAACCCCAATCTAAAAGAGATCTTGATGAGCAACCATTCCCTATTCAAATAATCATCGCTCATACAACTGCTTGAGAGCCCACAAGGATGTAGGCTTCAAGTACCCTCTCCGCCAAACATGTTTTGTCCAAACATAAAAATATCCAATCCATTTTCATAAAACCCTTGCCAATTCGAATAAAAAGGTTAGTGTTATACACATGTATATCACCATGCAGTTTTGATTATGACCGAATGGAAAGACGACCAACCGATCTTTAGGCAGCTTGCTACCAAGATCAGTGACCAAATTCTTCAAGGTGTTTGGTTAGAGCAACAAGCATTGCCTTCGGTACGTGCCGTTGCTGCCGATCTCAAAATCAACCACCTTACTGTCATGAAAAGCTACCAGTTACTGGTGGATGAAGGCTTGGTAGAGAAAAAGCGCGGCCAAGGCATGTATGTGGCTGAAGGCGCGCTTCAAAAGTTGAAAGAGTCGGCACACCAAACTTTCATTAACACACAGATCCCAGCCATCGCTGAGACGCTAGGCATCATTGATATGAGTGTCGAAGAACTCGTGAAACAGCTAGCACAACACATTAAGGACAAGTCATGAGTACTTTACTTTCCGTGAAAAACGTAACCAAAACCTATTCAAATCAAGTGGGTGTCGAGAACATCAGCTTTGAGTTAAAGCCGGGGCAAGTGCTTGGGTTACTTGGCCACAATGGTGCGGGTAAATCGACACTGATTAAGTCACTGCTTGGTGGACACAACTATCAAGGTGAAATTGAGGTCAATGGATACCACCCTATCCACCAGCACGCGGAGCTCATGCAGCACCTATCTTACATTTCAGATGTGAACGTGTTACCAGAGTGGATGACAGTGAAACAACTGCTTCGCTACACAGAAGGTGTGCACCCAAGCTTCAATAAACAAAAAGCCGAACAGACACTAAGCAGCACCAACATTAAGATCTCTTCAACGATCAAGCAGCTTTCTAAAGGGATGAAGGTTCAACTTCACCTTGCGATCATCATCGCGACGGATACTCAAGTCTTGATCTTAGATGAGCCAACGTTGGGTCTAGACCTGCTCTACCGCGATACTTTTTATCGCCATCTTCTAGAGTGGTTCCACGACGGTGAACGCGCGATGATCATCGCCAGTCATGAGGTTTCAGAGATCGAACACCTATTAACGGATGTGTTGATTCTGAAACAAGGTCACTGTGTGATGCAAAAGAGCATGGAAGAGATCGAGAACGACTACTTCATTATCGATGTGGCAAACAACCACTCTAGTGTGATCCAAAAACTCAATCCACTGACCTCACAACCGGGGCTGGGAACGACTAAGTGGTTATTGGAAAGTCATTACAAAGAACAGGTTGAATCATTGGGTAACATCTACAACGTTGGTCTCGCGGACCTATTCCTTGCAACACAGACGGAGAAGGCATAATGCACCCAAGTTTTTACATGCTAGAAAAAGAACTTATCGAGCATAAAATTAACACTCGACTGCCTCTGTTTATCGGGTTGTGTGGTTTCTTGCTTTTCGTTAGCTTGTTCTTTAGCGGCCAAGCACAACACGATTTTTTCTTCCAAATGGAGGTTAACGGCGACGTAAGCAGCATGCACAGAGACTTCTCACGAGATCTCAATTCAGTGATCTACTTTGGCGCGGGCCTAATTTCACTGTTGCTTTCTACGCTTTACATCCCTAAAACATTGCGTAAAGAACGCCAAGAAGGCAGTTCGATGTTTTGGAGAAGCATGCCTGTGTCGAATGCCATGACTCACGCCGTGAAGCTAGGTTTCGGTTTAGTGGTGATCCCTGCTATTTGTGCGCTATTGGTTCTATTTGCTGATGTTCTGTTCTGGATTCTGAACCTATCGAGTGAACAACCATTGGCTCTGTTAGTTGAGCAGCAGTCGTTATTCTACGTACTCAGCAATTGGGTGGTGTTCTTGGGTCGTATGCTGCTGGTTGCGTTAGTTCTATTGCCACTGGCAACGATGACTCTGGCGATTTCGCAACTGGTTAACTCTCCGCTGCTTGTCATCTTTGTCTCGAGCTTTGCAATTAAATGGTTGGCTATCGCACTATTCGGTTTCTATGGCATCAATGACTTCTTTTCGGTCATCGCTTCACTACCAATGAAAGTGCTGACGACAAGCAACCCATTCAGTGCACTTTCAGAAGTTTCGATTCTGTCTTTAAGTATTTACGTACTGCTCGGCATTGGTGGTTACCTGCTAAGCCTAAAACTGAACAGAACCGACGATGTGAGCTTGAAGACGCTGTTCCAACGCTAGAGTCATCTGGCTTGAGGCTCACAGCAGACACAAAATCTAAATCAAAGCTTCTGAGAAATCGGGAGCTTTTTTATTGGCTGGCGCTTTCTTTTAGGCGAAATGCGTTTCAGTGACTTGAATGGCAAAAAAGATTTAGTCACGAGTACGAGTTGATTTTGGTGCGTAAGAATTAAGTGAAGTAAAGATAACAAGAGAGGGTATTAATGAGCTGACATTGAATTGCATTGTTGTTAATGCCTGCCAGCTCTTTGGGGATGATTTCTTTAGTCGCCGACCAGATGAAGGTCCTTGAGAGTGCTATTGAAATCGGTTTGTTGCGTTTTACATACCCAGTTGAGGGTTTTGTTCGAAAGCCTTTTCGCTTTCAGCTTTGTAACTTTATAGGTTTAGATATAAAGCTTATTTCTTTGAAGCTTCTTTTGACGTGTCTTTCCAGTATTGGATACGAACGCGATGAAGCTGTGCTCTTCTCATTTTTTTCATAAGGGATATTTCCTTTTCTTTAACTGCTCTTCTTGAGCTATTTTTTATTGCCAACCATTCGAATCTAACGGTGTTTGACGGCCAGATCAATGATACAAATCACAAAACATATAGGGTTTTAAGTACCATTTACATCAAAGTATGACCTAGATATCAACTATGGCTCCATTTAATCCGATGAGCCGTTGTTCGAAATTAAGATTAGTTATCTCAGATGACAAATTCATTTCAGTACCAATACAGTTCAATGATACCTGTTTAATAGACCGGACCAACGCAGATTAAGTTCCCAATAACTTACCTTTCCTACCTATTAACTTATCACCTTCAGCAATAAAAGTTACGGCGTAACCTAAATTCCAACTGTATTGACCATTTTTTATTCACATTAGCCTATACGACACAAACTCAAAATGGGATTATGTTTGTAACGGACGGCGCTTTTATTGGAAAAAGCGAGTAATGGGCAAAATTAAATGGACGTAATAATGAGTAAAGTCATTCTACAAGGGCATATTCTTGTGCCCGACAACGACCTAGAAGCGGTCACACAAGCGTTGGTTGTTCATAAAGAACTTACACTGTCAGAACCTGGCTGTATTGTGTTTCGAGTCAGTCAAAGCACACTTCAACCTAATCGCTTTGAAGTTTACGAGGAATTCACGAATCGTGATGCGTTCGAAGCCCACCAGCAACGCGTCAAAGCTTCTGAATGGGGTCAGATCTCAAAGAACGTGACACGTCATTATCAAGTCACCGACGTGACCACACCACAATGACAGAGCCCTTAGCCGATCGCATCATCACATTGATCAAACAAGATCCCTTGCGAATGCAGGTATTAAAGTGTGTCTCTCAACTGAGTTTACCGCAGTGTTATGTCGCCGCTGGCTTTGTGAGGAATCGAGTCTGGGATCACCTACATGGTTTTGACTCCCCTACACCACTCAATGACATTGATGTGATCTACTTTGATCGTGGTGATACCTCTTACGAATCTGCTTCTCGATACGAGGCCCAGCTTCAAGAGAGGTTACCTGAGCTCAACTGGCAAGTTCGTAATCAAGCCAACATGCACATCAGAAACAACGACAAGCCTTACCAAAGCTCATTAGATGCGATGAGTTACTGGCCTGAGAAAGAGACCACCATCGCCGTAAAACAAAACCGCAATGGAGAGATCGAATGTATCTCGGCTTTTGGTTTAGAGAGCTTATTTGATTTGAAGGTCACGCCGAACCCCAATCGCAGCAGAGACGTGTTTGACCAACGAGTTCAATCTAAAAACTGGTTAACTCACTGGCCCAAGTTAACGGTTGGAAACAGTTAGCGAATAACCAAAGCCAGTCATTGGCACCAGTTAACTGGCCGTCGAATTCAAAGATAAACCATTGACTCAAAGTCCAATCAGATCGAACATGCTCCACTTATTAGCTTAGTCACTCATTAAACGCGCACTTCACCAACTGCTGCGCCCCTCGTCATACAGAGTAACGACCATGAACCAACAATACATGTTGCAAGCTCTTGAAGCTTCGCGCCAAGCCCTACCTGATTGCCAACCCAACCCGCCAGTAGGCTGTGTTTTGGTGAAAGACGATAAGGTGGTGGCTGTTGGGTACACACAAAAAGTCGGTGGCAACCATGCCGAGGTCGAAGCACTGAATAACTATGACGACGAAACGGATGGAAAAATGGAAGGTGTTACTGCTTACGTAACTCTAGAGCCCTGCTCTTTTGTTGGCAGAACACCCGCTTGCGCCAATACATTGGTCACAGCAGGCGTAAAACACGTCGTCGTTGCCATGCTAGACCCTGACCCACGCAATAATGGTCGTGGTGTAGCGATACTCGAATCGCACGGCGTGAAAGTGGATATAGGGCTATGCCGAGCGCAGGTGAGTGCCTTTTTAACTCCGTATCTTGATAAGTCTTAACTCTTAAACAGCCAATGTTATTTCAATTTCACTCGGTAAAGCGGGTTGACTGGCTTATCGACAAAATACGACCAGATATGATCGTAGACAGCATGTTGGTTAGGGAACGGCGCGAGCGCTTTCGCTTCCTCTAAATCGCACCAACGGTACTCAGTATGTTCGTCATTCAGTTCTATCGCTTGGTTGGGCGGACATACAACTGCAAATACTGGGATTAGCTCAATCACATTCGCGTGCGCCTCATAAAACTGCTCCAGAAACTGCGCGTTATACAAGTCTTTGACTTGAATCTGTGTCTCTTCTTCAAACTCACGAACAATAGCCTGCCAGCCTGTTTCACCAGCTTCAATCGAGCCTGCAACATGGCACCAAAACTCGCCTTTCACACGCTTCATTAATAGCATTTTCGTTTGTCCGTCGATCTCAGAAATTGCGACACCGGATACAATCGAAGTATTGAGTGGAATCATAACGTTACCTTAGGTTGAACAAGAGGGCGGCAAGGCTACCACCCTTCGTTTATGAAGTTGTCTTCTATGATTAAAAACGAGAGGCCACTCATCAATTTATAGCTATCAAGTGTAACTGCTGAGGTTTTGTGCCAAAGAATATGGCTTATATATCCAATAACAAGATTTATACGCCCAAGAACAAGGCTTGTATGTTCAAGAACAGCCTTGGTACCCAGTCATTGAGCGATTCTTATTTGAGGCGCATTTCGATAAAGAGTAGAATCGCCGCCTTGTACTGTGTTTAAGCTCTCAAAGCATACACCATAGACACACAGCCATTTATCACCATGAAGTAAGACGACAATATGCACTCATCAAAACCAACGCACGACTCAGAAAACAGCCACGCACCTGAGCATTGCTTCACTCGCTTTCAACAGCCGATCGAGTCATATTCGTTGCCAGAGCGTTTCACCTTCCCGTTCTACTATGAACCACACCCTTTGTGTGAAATCGCCTCGCATCAGCTTCAACAATACCTAGAAACACAAACCGATTGGCAACATGACTTCGGACTCGATTCTGATGCCGGTCGCGGCAAGATGTTTGGTGTGCTGTTAGTAAGAAGCCCAGAAGGTGAGCTGGGTTACTTCTCTGCTTTCTCTGGGAAAATCGCTGACCAAAACCTGCTGCCCCATTTCGTGCCACCGGTGTTTGATATGTTAAGCAGCGACAGCTTTTTCCATCAAGACACGGCTGACATGATGGCTGTGAATGCGAAATTTAAAGCCCTGCAAGTAAACGCTGAATACCTCGAATTGTGTGAGCAGTTAACACAACAGAAAGCACAGGCGGAGCAAGAGATCGAAGCGCAACGCTTGTTGATTATTGAAGGTCGAAAAACGCGTAAAGAACAACGTGAACAAGGCAAAGAAAACCTTGATGAGCAAGCTTTCGAACAGCTAAATAACGAGCTAAACAAAGCCAGTGTTGCCGACAAGAATCAACAGAAGTACCTTAAACTCAACTGGGAACAAACTCTGAATGAGCTTCAAGGCAAAGTTGACGTGTTTACGACTCAATTAGCTGAGCTCAAAGAGCAAAGAGCACACATCTCTCATCAGCTTCAACACAAGTTGTTTTCACAATACGCTTTCCAAAATGCGGAAGGTAATGTCGAAGACCTTAACCAGATCTTTGAAAATACGCCAAACAAGATTCCACCAGCAGGTTCTGGCGAATGCGCTGCGCCAAAACTTCTGCAATATGCGTATCTGAATGGCTATACGCCACTGGCACTGGCTGAATTTTGGTGGGGTCGTTCACCGAAGTCTGAAATTCGCAAACACAAGAAATACTACGCCTCTTGCCAAAGCAAATGTGTACCGATTTTAGGCCACATGATGAAAGGCCTAGAGGTGGATCCAAACCCATTGCTAGAAAACCCAGCAGAAGGCAAAGACCTCGATATCTTGTTCCAAGACGATCACATCGTTGTGGTACACAAGCCAGCAGGTTTTCTATCTGTACCGGGCAAAACCATCAAAGATTCGGCCTACACTCGCGTTCAAGAAATGCATCCCGATGTTGAAGGACCATTTGTGATTCACCGCTTGGACATGGCGACCTCTGGCATTCTGATATTTGCCCTCACTCGACGTGCAAACAAAAGTTTGCAGAAGCAGTTCATCACTCGTGAAGTCGAGAAGCGATACGTAGCAATGATTGAAGGCGTTCTGGCAGAAGAGGAAGGTTATGTTCGCTTGCCATTACGGGGCGATCTGTACGATCGTCCTCGTCAGATTGTCTGCTTCGAACACGGCAAGCCAGCTGAAACCAAGTGGGAGGTGATTGAGCGAAACCAAGAAACAACCAAGGTTTATCTGCACCCGAAAACTGGCCGTACGCACCAACTGCGCGTTCACTGTTCACACGAAGAAGGGCTTAACATGCCTATCGTTGGTGACGGCTTGTATGGCAACAAAACTGACCGATTGCACTTACACGCTGAAAGGCTTGCGCTGCATCACCCAGTCACCAAAGAATGGATGGAGTTCCAGTTCGACGCTGAATTCTAAGGGTTCTCGTTAATAGTAGGCTCTAGTTTATAGTAAGCTTTAATAGAGGGAGCCACGCCGTTTTTGGCTCCCCTTTGTCACTCCCCATCATTCTCAATCCCTTCTTTCCCCTACCTCTTTCGGATATATCTCCTCGCTTATTGCACTACATCAAGGTTCACGTTCTTGTGAAGAGTAGGATGCCCCTCTTCTTCTTTCCTTGAGGCCTTTGATATGTCATCAGCTGCTTTGAATTTACAATCCAATACACATGCGCCTTCAATGATCGCGCCTCAAGCACTCAGCTTGAAACCACTCACCAACAAGAAGCCAGACTTAAACTCAGCGATGTTGAATCTCATCGAAGAAGTGAAAAACGAACTCCCGCTCTATGAATCAGAGACGTTTATCTGTGGGCCAAAGGGAAACTGCTCGGGTTGCTCTAAGAAACTACTAGAGATGGTCGACACTGAATTGATGTACTGGGAACACAGTATCTCAATGGGACAAGGGCCAAACTTCGAAGAACTGCGTCGCTTCGGTAAGCTATGCAGCAGTGTAAGACGTGGCTTAGAAAGAAACGGGCTCGTAGAAAAGCGTCCGAGAAAAAGATAGCAAACTGGTTCACAGCAGCTACAATCTATCGCTCAACATTACAATCTCATCGATTCACTAACTGGTTGAACTCATTAGCTATAAGAGTGATAATATTTTGTAATACAATTTAGCAGTCAGACAATATCCCAGAGACTTTCGCCACCTTCTTTAGCGAAGCCATTCTTCATGTCTGGCGTGCCTACGCCTTCTGAAACACAACATCACATCCATTAGAATCCTTTTCCTGGATAACGAGGAGAGACCTTGAAGAAACCACAACCAGTACTGGGTAAAACCGGTATGCTATTTTTCCTCGTCATCATCAGTGCGTTTCCTCCATTGACCATCGACCTGTATTTGCCAGCACTTCCGCAAATGGTTGAGGTATTCAATACCGATCAATCGATGGTCAACCTAACCCTAAGCAGCTACTTCGTGACTTATGCTGTAGGCCTGTTGTTCTGGGGACCGCTTAGCGAAAAATTTGGCCGTAAACCTATCTTATTGATTGGCTTGGCGAGCTATATGGTCGCGAGCGTGATATGCGCAATGACCAACAGCATCGAGCAATTGATTGGCGCTCGCGTCTTCCAAGCGTTTGCGGGCAGTGCCATCACAGTTATTGCCACCGCCATCGTGAAAGATCTTTATGAAGGTCGAGAGCGCGAAAAGATCATGGCAACTATCATGTCACTAGTGATCATCGCGCCAATGGTCGCGCCCGTATTTGGTGCCTTCCTACTGAAAATCGCGTCTTGGAGAATGATGTTCGTCACTCTCGCAATTTTTGGTGCATTCGCCTCAGTATTAGCTCTCTGCTATCGAGAGACTCTAGAAACCAAGTACCAAGGTTCTATGTTCCGTTCATGGGGGAGAATGGGCGTGGTCATGAAAAATCGCTCGTTCGTCAAGCTACTGGTTATTTTCTCTATCACACCAATGGCGTTAATGGGCTTTCTGGCTGCCGGATCTTACATCTACATCAATGACTTCGGACTCACCGAACAACAGTTCAGCTACGCGTTCGCATTCAACGCAATGTGCGCCTCATTCGGGCCAACCATTTATATGAAGCTATCCTATCGAATGCCTGTTCAAAAGGTCATTACAGGATGTTTTGCTCTACTGGCGACCGCCGGAATCTTCACGCTGACTGTCGGTGGCTTGTCACCTTGGTTCTTTGCTTTCATCGCCGCCCCTGCCACTTTGATGGCCATCATCATGCGAGTTCCAGGCACCAACTTAATGTTGAACCAGCAAGATCAAGACACAGGTTCTGCCGTTGCATTGATTCAGTTCTTTAGCATGATTTGTGGCTCACTTGGTATGGTCTTGGTTTCAATCCGCCCAGATTCGTTAATTGAAAACCTAGGCTTTATCCAATTATCGGTGGGAATCTTAGGCGGCTTGATGTGGCTGATGGTCAGAAACAAAGAGTACGTGACGACGAAACTGAATTAAGGCTGTCCACATATAGCTATGTTGCGATGAGAAACCTCTATCTGCATTAAGACTTAGATATCGGGTCACTCTTGGTAAGTTTTTCAGTGACCCTTTGTAGACTGCATAGTAATAACAGACACAAAAAAGGCGCCGATTAAGGCGCCTTCTTATAGAAACGAGGTCTCGTTATGCAGTTGCAGTTTGACGTGCTGGGTGTTTAATAAACACAGCAACCACAGCCACGATAGCAAGCGCAAAACAGTAGTACGAGTTAGAGACAATCTCTAGCGGCGATAGGTTGAATACCGAACCTAATAGCAATACCTGCGCACCGTAAGGCAACACACCTTGAATCACACAAGAGAAGATATCCAACAAGCTTGCTGAGCGACGCGGAGACACGTTGTTCTCTTCCGCCAATTGGCGAGCCACGCTACCAGATACAATGATCGCTACTGTGTTGTTTGCAGTACACATGTTAACCATAGACACCAAACCAGCAATACCTAGCTCACTCGCACGACCATTCGCTTGCTTAGAGTGTGAAGAACCAAACGCACGAATCACACCGCTTACAAGGTTAGTCAAGAACGCAAGTCCGCCTTGGCGACGCATCAGCTCGCTCAAACCGCCAATCAGCATCGACAGTAGGAAGATTTCCTGCATATTTCCGAAGCCTGCATAGATATCTTGAGCGTAATCCGTCAAACCATAGTTCTCAACAGAGCCTAGGCTCACACCACCCGCCAACAGGATACCTATTGTGAGCACAACGAACACATTCATGCCCGATACTGCAAGAATCAAAATCGTGATGTACGGCAGAACTTTCAGCCACTCGATTGGACCCGTTTCAGGCACTTGAGTTGCTGTGCTATTGAAAGCAAAGATAACAATCGCAATCAATGCAGCAGGAAGTGCAATGCGAATGTTCTCTTTAAACTTGTCTCTCATCTCACAGCCTTGTGAACGTGTCGCGGCAATCGTGGTATCAGAGATGATAGAAAGGTTGTCACCAAACATAGCGCCACTTAAAACAACACCGGCTGTTAGTGGAATGCTCATGCCAGCAGAATCAGCAATGCCTAGCGCAACAGGGGCTACCGCGGCAATAGTACCCATCGAGGTACCCATTGCTGTCGCGATGAACGCAGAAATTAAGAAGATACCCGGTAGGATCATGCTTGTCGGAATCGCAGATAGACCAAGATTTACCGTCGCATCAACGCCACCAGACGCTTTAGCCACCGCCGCAAAAGCACCCGCCAATAGGTAGATCATACACATTGCGATAATGTCTTTATGACCGACTCCACCTAAGAATTGTTCGATAGCACGATTCAATTTATCTTTGCTTAACAACAATGCCAGCATCACAGCAGGTAAAGCTGCAATTGGAGCAGGAAGCTGATAGAAAGCAAAATCGACACCTTGCAGTGACAAGTACGTACCTACGCCAATAAACAGCGCTAGGAACACGATCAGAGGGATAAGCGCCACTGCCGAAGGGGCAATTACCGCATTAGAATTTTTCGAATTGGACATGGAACGACAACACAATAGAACAGGAAGGTGAGCAGACTAATGTCACACTTAAGGCTTGTCAACGTCTAGACGTCTAAACGCCCAATTTAATGCAAAGTAATAAGCACACCATTGAACATCACATAATAGAAAAGGCTATTTACTCACCAGCAAATAGCCTTTTGAGAACAGATTGCTTTTCGAGGACCGATAGCTTCTCAAGAACAGATAGCGTTTACACAGAAGCTAGCTTTTGCTCGCTTAGTGCTGCTGCTAATTTAGTTTTTTTGTTGGAACGTCACTTGGTATTCACCAATGCCTTCATAGTGGAAAGTCGTTGGCTTATCGAAGCCCATCTCTACGATACCGCAGTAAGAACCCGTGATGATTGCTTCGCCCGCTTGGAAATCAACGCCACGACGAGTCATGTAGTTAATCAGCCAGTAGATTGGGCTTGGTGGTAATGTATTTGGGTGCTTACCTGCGAACGCTTGAACTTGTTCGCCTTGAGTCACTTCGATATTGATCTCAGCAGAAGTGAACGCTTTTTCACGATCAATCTCTGGGCCAATGAACAAACCTTGGTTTACTAGGCCGTCAGCAAGCTTTTCGTAGAACTCTGCACCGCTGTCATCAGCAAAACGAGACTGCATCAACTCAAGTGCCATATGGCAAGAACCGATCGCATCGTTGATCTGCTCTTCGCTGTAGCCTTCTTGGTTTGCAGGTAGGCTCTTAGCAAGCGTAAATGCAATTTCAGGCTCAACACGTACTACGTCGTTGTCAGCAAACAGTTCGCAAACCTCGCCTTGTTGAACGCTACCTGAAAAGATAGGTGCAACAACAAACTTGTCTTCTGCCAGAGGAAGTAAACACTTCCAACCACCAACTTTGTCGCTCTTGAGATCGATCATTGATGATTGGATCTTTAGCGCATCTTCCAAGTTATTCGGACGGTATTGTTCGTTCAATCTTGGTGCTTTGGTTCCCGCTACGCGACGACTTAGCAGTTCTTCAGCCGCTTGCTTAAATACATTTGTCATATAATACCACCTTTAGTTTTATGACCCGTATAATATCGGATTTATTAAAGCTTGAATAGACAATTCAACAACGATGGAACACCGAAAATTCAGTCCTCAATTTTCGCATATTCTAGACGCAAACAACTGAAACTATTTTGATTTATACCAATCACAGTAAGTAAGTGTTCAGAAATAGCGCCGGAAAAAGGTTTGAGAACAAGGCATCATTTTTTGATAAGTAGTTATTCTACAATCAAAAATTATAACGCAGTTATCGAGCGTTTTAACCAGCTAGGCTGACCAGTTATTTACTACGATTGGTATTAGATATAAGAAAAGCCAGTAATTTCGTTACTGGCTTTTCGATGTATTACTGATGATTAGGCTTTACTGCCCTTTCAACGTCTTCTTCAGATTCTGCATGAAGTTTCTGAAGTGAGGCATGAAATCAACAAACAGAGGGTGTTTTCTATCTTGCATCATCAATGGACCTAGCAAACGAATGCTCACCCCGAGTCGTGCTGCTGATTGTTCGTCTAAGCCACCGTCTTGTTTGATCTTCTCAACAATCGCGAACATATTTTCTCTGTCTTCAATTTCAAACTGCATGGTTTGCAGTTCACGATCTTCTTTGATGTTCACTTCTTCGATAATGATACGGTAGTTATTGTGTTTGCCTGTGAATGCTTTCATGTGGATCTCCTAAAATGCTTAAAAAGTGTTTTGGTTAGCTCTTCATGAATCGTTCGAGCTTAGGTTTAACCGTCATCGACATCACGACCATGATCGCAAGGCCAATCGGAAGTGCGGCAATCAATCCATTAAACCATCCACTGGTAAACGCCGATGTATCCGAAAATCCAATGTTATTTGCCGCTGTTACAAATGCCATGATGGACTCCATGATAAAAGCCATAATCAATCCCACGATTAGGTTGCGAGCTTTCTCGCTGTAATTGGGTAATACCTTGGCGACCAACTTAGTCACCAAAGTCATCATTACCATGCCAATTGGCATCATAATCACGACAACTAGAGCTAACGAAGAGAGCCAGTTGCCGATGAATGCCTCACCAAATCCAATATTCATGTAGGTCATCACGGCCGTTAAGCTGCCGCCAATGGTTAGCATTAAGCTCATCATGACCAAAATTTTGTATAAAACGGGTGTGCCTTTTTGCTCAGGAAGAGTTGGCGTTAGTGTTGCTTGAATCGTCATATCTATTTCCTGTCTTGAATTTACGAATAATTAAGTTGATAATGTCAACCATAAACACAGTGGTTGATATTGTCAGCTACTTTTCTGAGGATCGTTTATGTCTGATAACACATCGCTAGAATCCATCTTTCGCTTAGTGCACTCTTTGAAACGTCAAATGAGCGAACAGATCGAGAGCTTGGATTCTGAGATCGCCCCCATGAACATTCGTGTCATGAAGATCATCACTAAGAAGTCTCCATGTACGGCTATCGATATCGCGCACTTCTTAAATCGCGATAAAGCGCAGATCACGAGATTAGTTAACGCATTGATCAATCAAGAGCTTGTGAAGAAGTCTCCAAACCCAGAAGACAAGCGCAGCCAGTTATTGGTTCTGACCGATAAGGGTGAAGAGATCATGGGCAAAGTCTCGAATATTGATCGAGAGATGCTGCAGAGAATGACCAAAGGCATGGCCGAAGATGAACTAGAACAGTTCCGAAAGGTCGCCAACAAAATGGCTAAGAATCTGGAAGGTTGCTCTAAGTAGAAGAAGCCCTTTAGAACAAGTCACTCGTTTCAAAAAGCAAAAACGCCACCGAATCGTACGATTCGGTGGCGTTTTGTGTACGCGTTGGTTTTACCTACATATAAGCATTCCAAAACCGACTTTGGAGAGGAGTTATTCTATTCTGTAGGTAAGGTTAATCAGCAGACCATACATTTTTAAAATCTGGCCATCCCCAGTTTGTGATGGCGACGTTTTTCAAAATACCTTGGAAACGCACGGTTTGTAGGTGGTGGAACATTGGCACTAACCAATAATCAGAGATCAATGTCGATGCAATGGGCTCTAATTCTGCTAGGTAATTGGGCAGTTCTACCGACGCTTTGTGATGGTCTAAACGCTGCTTGAGCCAGTCGCTATTCATATGCCCCAATGCAGAGTGCAAAACAGGATCGTTCATCAACCATGAGAACAACGAAGATGGTGCATTATCGTCTAGGTTGAGATTACACAACACCAAGTCTTCTTTTAAATCGCCCCGCTGAGAAAGTTGCGCCAGTTCGCGAAAGCTGTAGGTATTCACCTCAACTTCGACTCCATATCGTTTTAGGATATCTGACACACAGATGGCACAACGATAGAGCGCGTAGTAATTGTATACTGCAATGCTCATCTTCTTAGGCAATAGCGCCTCTTTCGAAGGGGTTCGATACAGTTTCTGCCAACTTGGCAGTATATTCTGAGCCAAAGACACACTAAACAAGCCTTGATTTTTTTCCAATTGAGACAAAATAGCTTGTGGATTGGCAAGCCCAGAAACGTACTTACGTTGCTCGTCGCTTAACGGGGTCGACGCAGAGTTTTGATTGAACAGGATAAACAAACAGCCATCTTCAACTCGGCTACGAAGGCCGTCTGTTTCCGCAGACACGAGTTCTATATCACTTTTCCCTAAATGGTGAAAACAGGCCGAATCTTCATACGGTGACACCTGCATCTGGCTATCATCGAATCGAGCGCTACCAGTCATCGACTCTTCAAACTGCCAAATAGTCACTTCATCGGTTAAAGAGCGACAACCGTAAAAGTGTTCGAATGCCGAGAGCTTGATGCGCTCACTATTGGTTTCAACCACTCTGAAAGGGCCTGTACCAATCACAACATGGGAGGTTGAATTTAATGGTGAAGGCTCACGGGTCACTTGCGCTGCCGGTTGAACCGAATACTTAACGCCAGCCAACAAGCCCGCGAAGCCGGTGTCAGCTTTGGTGAGTTGGAAGCTGATCCTCAGCGGCTGCTCGCTGTAAACCGAAGAAACATGAGCTAGCTCTGTTTGATAGAAAGGTAAGGCTTGCAAGGCTGAAAACAGCGAGACTAACTGCTTAGCATCAACGGGCTGTCCATCGTGGAAGGTTAGTCCGGGGCGCAAATAGAAGGTCCAAACTAATTTCTCAGCATCATACTCCCAATGGTGTGCGAGCTCAGGCTTCAACTCGCCTTTGCCATTACAAGTGACGAGGCAACTGAATACTTGTCTGATCAAAAATCGTTCGCTACTGCGGTGAATATGGTGTGGGAACAGGTCTTCAAACTTACGTTTATAGGTTAATTGAACGTGCAGCAGCCCTTCACGCATTGTCGCGCCGGAGGTTTCTTGGAGGAGAGAGCCAAATACAGCGCGGTCATTGTCTAGAATTGAGAGCGCTTTTTCGTATTTGCCCTGCTCTATCAATTTACTGGCAACATGTTGATTTAATTCCTGATTGCTAAAGCGCAAGGTCAGATTAGATCGTTGATTCCTGCCAACTTTTGGCTCCCACACTACCCATTCGGCTTGGTGCATCTTGCCGAGCAAGGTTCGAGCGTGACGCAAACTGGTAAACAGCTTGTCTGCGACCTCCGTTAAGGTCACCGAATGTGAGAGGTTAGGCTCGAACGAATCCAGCCTTGTGTAGTAACGCATCATGTTTAAATCAGACAAATAATGAACCTTTTTAGAAACAACCCTTCCTGATTAAGCCCATTATAAAACACATCAGCTTAAAAGTAGCGATAAAAGGCGAAAATAGGAACAACTAACCAAAAACCTATCTGTTTATTACTTCCTATTAAACAACCATAATTAATGGGTCAGCAGGGAATGTTGAGTTCCCACCAAAGCCTAATACAAAAGAAGTAATCATCATGAGAAAATACTATCTTAATAAGTTAAAAAGCACCTGTAGCAAGCTCGAAAGAGAAGCACTACGAACACTTATAGATCTATGTAAGTGGCGTTATTAGTACACTTTTTAGCACCGAGTTAACGCGAGTTGAGCACAACCTAATATGCTCCTACCCCCAATATGAGTTAGGTCTCAACTCGCTTTTCCATTCCAAACACCCTCTCAACCCTGCTGTACCAATAGCTCATACATTCGATAAATTTCTGTTGTCGACTCGACAAATTTAATTCGTTTCCTTAGTTAAACGAAAAGCCTTAAGGTTCGCCCCGAAGCAAGCAAGGAGCCTCAGAAAAACTAAAAGCTCAGCTAACAACTCATTTATTTGCAGTTACCAATCAGGTATTAATTAAGGAAACGCCATGCGTATCGCAATTCTTTCTCGCAACGAAAATCTATACTCTACTTCTCGCTTAAAAGCGGCTGGAGAAGCACGTGGTCACCAGGTCGATGTTATCGACACGCTGCACTGTGATATAGATATCGCGAGTAACAATCCGAAGATTCGCTACATGGGTGAAGAACTACCTCAATACGACGCGGTTATCCCACGTATTGGCGCTTCCATTACCTTTTACGGAACTGCGGTTGTTCGCCAATTCGAAATGATGGGCACTTTTTGTATCAATGAGTCAGTAGCAATCAGTCGTTCTCGTGACAAACTGCGCTCACTACAACTATTGTCTCGTAAAGGTATTGGTTTACCAAAAACAGGTTTCGCTAGCCGCCCAGACAAGATTCAAGACTTGATCAAAAACGTAGGTGGCGCGCCACTGGTTATCAAGCTTCTTGAAGGCACTCAAGGTATCGGCGTTGTACTAGCAGAAACAAACAAAGCAGCAGAAAGCGTTATCGAAGCGTTCATGGGCCTAAAAGCGAACATCTTGGTTCAAGAGTTCATTGAAGAAGCAAATGGCGCAGACATCCGTTGTTTTGTTGTTGGCAATAAAGTAATTGCAGCGATGAAGCGTCAAGCTGGTGAGGGTGAATTCCGCTCTAACCTGCACCGTGGCGGCACAGCTCAACTGGTTAAACTATCTAAAGCAGAGCGCGCGACAGCGATCAACGCAGCGAAAATCATGGGGCTAAACCTATGTGGTGTAGATATTCTACAATCTAAGAATGGCCCAGTGGTAATGGAAGTAAACTCTTCTCCAGGCCTAGAAGGCATCGAGAAAGCAACGGGTAAAGATGTAGCAGACATGATTTTCGAGTTCATCGAAAAAAATGCAAAACCAAACGCTAACCGTACTCGTGGCAAAGGCTGATGAATTACGGCTCCTCACTTTGATAATTAGGAGTTGAAGTTTGAGTCTAATGCACCAAACTGACAAGAAGTGTTATGATTGGAAAAAATATGAATCAAAAAATTATCATAGGAAATACAGAAGCGTTATGCTTACCCGAGCTAGGAATCGCTCGCTTACATACTCGTGTTGATACGGGTGCAAAAACATCATCTCTACATGTAGACAACATCATCTGCATTAAAGAGAATGGTCAAAAATACGTAGAGTTCGATTTACATCCAGATATTTACAACCTAGAAGAAACTGTTCGCTGTAAAAGTAAATTAAAAGCAAACCGCAAAATCAAATCATCCAATGGTGAGTCTGAGCACCGCTGTGTGATAGAAACAATGTTAGAAATTGGTGGTAATCAATGGCCAATAGAAATCACACTAAGCAACCGTCAGGATATGACTTATATGATGCTGCTTGGTCGTCAAGGTATGAGTGACAAAGTGATTGTTGACCCAGCGGGTGAATTCCTGCTGACTCACTAATCCGAGTCATCGTCACCGCTCCACAGGTTATACAACGATATGAGGCCAGTCTCATGACTGGCCTCATATCGTTCTATTCTTTAATTTCGAGTTGCTGCTTTTTACTTTTGGCTTATCTATTTCTTGGATTTACCATGCGACTGAAAACCAAAACGCCAAATCGATAGCAGCAGTTTCTTAGTTTTGATTTTGGTTACCCGCCAATGTGTCACAGGCCTTCTTGGAGCACTCATCAATAAGTGTTCAAAGGCTGTCTGACTAAAATCAACTTGTCCTCCATGCGCCACCAGCAAAGTATCTAGCTGCATGTCATAGATTCGAGATACTGACGCTCGGTACTTGTTAGGATAAAAGATAGGGAAAGGCGGAATCAGTTTCTTTTTCACTTCTACCATTAGGTCTGCCACATAGGCAACGCTGTGAGATGGGCAATAGACGGAAAGATCTCTGTCGGTATGACCCGGCGTTTCTAGAACCAACCAGTCATCAAAACCCGGAATGCTGTCACCATCTGATAGCTTATAATCCGGTTTTAACTTTCTTGAATACCATAGGTTTGCTTTGGGCTTGCCTAAACGATTCGCCATCCATCGTGCCAACGCCAGATCCGTCAAATGCATCAAGATACCATCAATACCGTGATACCAGTCTTTGTCTCGGTTTGCTGCCACCAAGTTACAGTTCGTTAGCTTTCTGAGCTTATGCGCGGCCCCTGCGTGATCTGGATGCATGTGTGTAACCACAACCGTGTGTAAATCAGAAAAATCACGCATAAGCTCGGTTTCAATGAAAGTCTTCAAATGCGGGATGTCGGCTCGACAAGCGCCATCGAGCAACAGTAATTTGTCTGGATACTCCACCAAGTACATGTCTTGGATGTAACCTCTAATGGTATGCAGCTGCAAACCCACTCCTTGTGATAAATCAACTGGTCAGACCTATACCATAGCAAACTCACGCTCAGTTGTAACAAGTTTGTTAATTGGCCAATTGCGTCAAAACATCATGATCTTCAGCACTTTTATCATGACGACAAAACACGTGATTTGTTGACCTGAGTTATTAGGACTATATATGCGCCTCTAATTTATTGTCTGAGTGCTATACATGAACCAACTAATCGATGCTCTTTCTACCCAAGGTTACTTTGTTTGGGATGACTTCTTAACGCATGAAGAAGTGGTGGCATTGAGGGATTGCATTCCAGAGAACTGGAAAAAGGCTAGGATTGGCCGTAACGATGAAGTAACGCGAGAGTCGACCATTCGTAGTGACAAAATTCAGTGGGTACGCCGCGACATGGGCGAGCCAGCTTCTCTGTTCCTAGACAAAATGGAGCAAATTCGTTTAGAAGCAAACAAAGCGTTCTTTTTGGGTCTGTTCGAGTACGAAGCGCACTTTGCTAAATACGAAAAAGGTGACTTCTACCAAAAGCACTTAGACTGCTTCAAAGGCAATGAGAACCGCCGTCTGACTACCGTGTTCTACATGAATGACGAGTGGACAGAAGAAGACGCAGGTGAACTTGTGGTTTACGATCTAAAAGACAATCACATCGCAACCATTCCGCCAAAATCAGGCCGTTTGTTTGTGTTCTTGTCTGAACAGTTCCCGCACGAAGTGCTGCCAACCAACACAGAACGATTCAGTATCGCAGGTTGGTTCCGTATCAACGGCGTAAAAGGCAACCAACTCGATATCGCACATTAAGATTATTTTTACACGCTCTAACTTCTTCAAAGCCTCTCAATCGAGAGGTTTTTTATTGAACAACAGTTTCTCGAAAACCTCTTAAAAACCGAGCACACTAACATCTAAATTATCAATAACCTTCCCCTTACATAAAATCGAAATGAATCTTTCACAGCAGTGAAACGGTTTAGCCACGTAAGTGAAATACGTCCTGTTCAAGATAGCTTAAAACGACACCCCTACCGTCTCGTTAACACTCTAACTCAATACCCCGACATAGATTTCATGCAAAAGGAAAAGAAGATGAATAAGCTAATTTTGGCAGGCGTTCTTTCTGCAACAGCAGCAATGCCAGCATTTGCAACGACTCAAGTCACTTGGTGGCACGCAATGGGCGGCCAACTTGGAGAAACCGTCAACAAAATTGCGACCGACTTTAACGCGTCACAAGATGATTACGAGATCACGCCAATCTACAAAGGGTCATACACAGAGACCTTAACAGCGGGTATCGCGGCCTACCGAGCAGGCGAAGCACCAAACATTTTGCAAGTCTTCGATGCAGGCGCAGCCACCATCATGAACGCCAAAGGTGTCGCGAAACCAGTACAGGATATTCTGGTTGATTCGGGCTACAGTTTTGATTCAAATGATTACCTAGCGGGTGTTCGTAACTTCTATGCCGACAACCAAGGCAAGATGGTCGGCATGCCTTTCAACAGCTCGACACCGGTTCTTTACTACAACAAAGACCTTCTTGCAGAAGTGGGAGCCGAAGCGCCTAAAACTTACGAAGAACTCGAAGTGGTTGCTAAGAAGCTAAAAGCAGAAGGTCACATCGCCTTTTCTCAATCTCTGACACCGTGGATCATGTTCGAGAACTTTAAGTCTCGCCATAACCTACCGGTCGCTGACCAAAACAACGGCTACGACGGCCTATCGACCAAGCTGATGTTTAACACCAAAGACATGATGATGCACGTCAGCAAGATGAAAGAGTGGTCAGATTTAGGTTACTACAAGTATTACGGCAGCGACTGGGATGCAAACCAAACACCTTTTGAACGCCAAGAGGTGGCGATGTGGATGGGTTCTTCTGGTTCATTCGGCGGCTTACGTAACCGCGTACCTTTCGAGTTGGGTACTACTTACCTTCCTTATTGGAAATCAGTTAACCCAGATGCAGGCTTAACCTTCATTGGTGGTGCAGCTTTGTTTGCTCTGAATGGCCATGTTCAACAGCAAGACAAAGGCGTCGCGGCGTTCTTTGATTACCTGACTAAACCTGAAACTCAAGTCTACTGGCACAAAACCACGGGCTACGTTCCGGTAACGACAGCGGCTTATGACCTAGCGAAAAAGTCTGGCTACTACAAAGAACAACCAGACGCAGAAGTGGGCGTTAAACAGCTGAGCCTAAAATCAGGCGAATGGACTAAGGGTTATCGTTTAGGTTACTACCCTCAGATTCGTGAAGTGATGCATCGTGAGTTCGACAACATCTTTGCTGACCGTTCTGGCGTCGAGAACAGCCTAGACAAAGTCGAAGATGAAAGCAGCAAGCTATTAAAACGCTTCGCTCGCACCATGAACTAGATAGGTTAATGGGCTAGTCCTGTGTCATGGACTGGCTCTGTTAACGCAACAAAGCAGTTCATTAATCCTCATTACTTGTCCGTCACTTTGTATCAATAGAGTGATGACGAGTCGTGAGGAGATTCTTCACTAACGCCATTTCTTGCTCCAAAAACTACAATTCAACTGGAAGCATGCCTTGTTATGGCGCGAGTGGTCACGGTAACTAACAGTGGTTCAAGCCACTCATTTGGGGATTAACCTGTGGAACGACGTCAGCAATTTTTTCACTCTCCACTGCCTTACTTATTTTTGGCACCTCAGATACTCATCATCGCAGTTTTCTTTATCTATCCGGCGGCAAAGGCGGTGTATCTCTCCTTTATGCTGGAAGACCCTTGGGGCACCTCTTCACTCTTCGTGTGGTTTGAAAACTATCAAATGCTATTCGAATCGAGTGAGTATCTAAGCTCGATTGGCTTCACCCTAATGTTCGCGGTTGTGGTGTCTTTCTTGTCGCTAGCGTTGGCGCTGCTGCTCGCAGTAAAAGCCGACAACATCATTCATGGTCAAGGGGCTTACAAAGTCACCCTCACTTGGGTATATGCCGTTGCTCCCGCGATCGCAGGCGTTATCGGTGCTTTCCTGTTTAACCCGCACATTGGCGTGTTCACGGAGATATTTGCGGTAGTGGGTTGGAATTTCAGCTTCCAGACCGATCCTGTGGATGCCACGTTCGCTCTGATATTGGTGTCGGTGTGGAAGCAAGTCTCAGTGAATTTCATCTACTTTCTGGCTGGTCTTCAATCAATCTCGTACGCGGTAAAAGAAGCCGCGATGTTGGACTGTGTCAGCGATTCAAAACGCTTCTGGACGATTACCTTCCCGCTACTCGCACCAACGGGATTTTTCCTGTTGGTCATCAACCTCACCTACTCGTTCTTTGAAACCTTTGGCGTGATAGACACCATGACCAATGGCGGCCCGGGTGGAGGCACAACCTCGCTAGTGTACAAGGTGTATCGCGATGGTTTTGTTGGCGCAGATTTGGGTGGCAGCTCAGCACAATCGGTTGTGTTGTTGCTGTTGGTACTGACGTTAACGTTTATCCAATTTCGCGTTGTTGAAAAGCGTGTTCATTACTAGGGCATGTTGATCTTTCGAGAGTGTTTTTTGAACAGCATGGTAAAGAGTTATAATTTGCTTCGCCAAAAGTAAAACCATAACCAATACCATGCCAAGAACAATGCTAACTGATATTCGCTGGAAACTGCTACTCCAAGTTATGAAAAGTACAGGTCGTATTTACGATAAAACTGAACATCGAATGACATTTGAAGGAATACTTTATCGAATGAGAACAGGTATTCCTTGGCGGGATCTACCCTCT
>NZ_JAKEUO010000032.1 GCF_022397915.1 Vibrio sp. Isolate34
AGCTTTCTGCATGCACTATATCGTGGCGTTGTCCTTCTGATAAATCAAAGCAAATCGGAAGGCCACCACTATCCACAGCTAAGTGAATTTTAGTTGAGTTGCCCCCGCGACTTTTTCCTATTTGCTCTGAGCTTTCAGTCGCTGCACCTGTACTATGCTGATGTGCTCGAACTATAGAACCATCAAGAAAGACCCATTCAAAATCAGCCATGCTAGATAAGCTTTTGAAAAGCTTATCTAAAACCCCTTTCTTTGACCAAAGATTAAATCGTCTGTAAACGGTACTCCACTCTCCGAACTCAGAGGGTAGATCCCGCCAAGGAATACCTGTTCTCATTCGATAAAGTATTCCTTCAAATGTCATTCGATGTTCAGTTTTATCGTAAATACGACCTGTACTTTTCATAACTTGGAGTAGCAGTTTCCAGCGAATATCAGTTAGCATTGTTCTTGGCATGGTATTGGTTATGGTTTTACTTTTGGCGAAGCAAATTATAACTCTTTACCATGCTGTTCAAAAAACACTCTCGAAAGATCAACATGCCCTAGTAAGTTAGGCTGCCAAAACAAGGAATACACATGCTAACGAAACAAAAGACAGGTTTGGTGGTTGTGGATGTTCAGGGCAAGCTCGCACGCCTTGTTGATGAGAGCGAGACACTGATTGCTAACTGTGGAAAGCTGATTGAAGGAGTCCAGGTTTTAGGTCTTCCTGTTGTTAGCTTGGAGCAGAACCCAGAGAAGTTGGGGGCAACCGTTAGTGAGTTGAATGACCTATTGAGTGATGCTAATCCGATACCAAAATTTACGTTTAACGCGTGTAACGAGCCCAAGTTTGTTGAGGCAGTGCAAGCCAAAGATGTGGATACGTGGTTGGTGTGTGGTATTGAGGCTCATATTTGTGTTTATCAAACCGCAATGGGGTTGTTGGAACTTGGCTACAAGGTTCAGGTCGTTGGTGACTGCATTAGTTCACGAACAGCATTGAATAAGAAATTGGCTATCAGACGATTGCGGGACGCTGGTGTCCAAATTACGGGATTAGAAATGAGCTTATACGAGCTAGTGAAAGATTGCCGCGCACCAGCATTTAAGCTCATTCTGTCCTTGATTCGTTAACTTGGGTTTCGTTAAGGTCCGATTCGTTATTTTTCCCCTTTGAAGAGGTTCATTTGAACAACCTAATTGTATTTACCGGTGGGCCGGGATCGGGCAAAACCTCGGTCATCGACGCTTTGAAAAGCAAGGGCTATCGCTGCGCACCAGAAGTTGGGCGTAAAGTGATTCAGCACCAAGTCGAACAACAAGGTCACGCCTTACCATGGTTAGACAAAGTGGCTTTTCGTGACGAAATGGTACGAGAAGAGTTAGCCAATTACCAAGTATTTGAGGCAAGTGAGCAACTCGTTTTCTTTGATAGAAGCCTCGTGGATTCATACGGTTACAGCTTGTTAGAAACGCTGCCTATTTCTCAATCCTTGCTGAATAGCTGTAATGAAATCACATACAACAGTAAGGTATTTATCTTCCCGCCTTGGGACTCTATTTTCATCAATGACCAAGAGCGCAAGCAAGATTTCGATGAAGCGATCGCCACTTACGAAAAAATGGTGGTAGCTTATACTCAGTTTGGTTATCAGCTGGTGGAAGTGCCTAAGTTATCTGTTGAGGAACGAGTCGAGTTCATTTTAACTTCAATTGATTCAGGCGAGTAATTTGCGTCAAAACCACAATTACAAAAACCCCGCAGACTCAAAGATGGCACCTTGGTTCATGCCGAAAGCCCAAGAAGCTTGCATGTGTGTAATGCACCATCGCCTGCAGCGACTTCGGCGATGCCGATTGGTGAGTATATTTGTACTAAGGTGATGAAAAAGACGGCGTGATGATAGCTGAAGATCATTGATCGAACTTTCCTCCGAAGATAATAAGAAATCCGCGAGCTCAATTCTATTAAGGATCGAACTCGCGGATTTTTAGTTTTCGTCGTGTTTGTGCGGATTAACGTTAGTCAGCAATCAACCAGCCTTATAACCTTACAGCCAATCAGGCACGAAGTTAGCGACGATGGTGACTTCGTTAAAGTTACGGTAGCCGCGCACCATGATGTTGAACTCACCCGCAGGCATGTCTAACACACACTGTTCGTTGCTGCTGTTCTGGTATGGGCGGCAGTCGTAGCTTGCTTTTGATACGGTGCCATTGTGTTTCACATAAAGGTCGGCATCACCACTGCGAGGGCCTGTCATGGTTACGGTTAACTGACCAGAGTACTCCGTTGTTACGGTAAAGAATTGCTCTTCACCGTAACCAGCGGATAGCCCTTCTACAGGGACGTCATATTGAAGCTCTTTAGGGCCTGCTACTGGCGAATCAAGGCTGGTTTCGACAAGGTAAGCAATGGCTAGTTTGGCGAATTTGGTCGCGTGTGTTGCGGTTGGGTCGGAGTTTTCCAAAGTATCGTGCTGAGTATGAATGTGTGGGTTGTAGTCGTTGAACATGCTCTCGAATGGCATGGCAGCTGGGTAGCCAACATTGTGCCAAGAGGCGTGGTCAGAACAGGCATAGCCACAATCATCGAAACCGTAACTGATGTTGCTCGCGTAAGTGTCGATCAGCTCGCTCAAATAGGCGGTTAAGTTACTGTCGGTATAGTCTGTGATGAAGGTGATATCGTGCGCCGAACCGTTGTAGTTGGTCATGTCTAATTGCAGTACCGACACAACGTTTGCTTGCTCATCTCTTAATGCATTGGCGACATCTTGTGAGCCGCGCAGCCCTACTTCTTCTGCAGCATAGCCATAGAACTTAATGGTTTTGTCTGGCTGAATGCCGCTCGCTATCATCAGGCGAAGCGACTCTGTTACCGTTGCAATGCCAGACGCATCATCATCGGCTCCCGGTGAGATGGTGCCTTCGCTTGTCCAAGATCCAACGGTTGAATCAAGGTGTCCACCAACAACGACGATCTCTTCAGGATATTTAGCGCCAAGCAGCGTTACTTCAACGGATTTTTGCGGATATTCGGCATGCGTGATCTGGCGTGCAGATGCGTACGGTACATCTTTAATCTCGGTTTCCCAACGCTCTAAAAGCCAATCTGAAGCAGCGACACCAGTAGAAGTAGTATAAAAACGGTTGGTGAAGTTGGTTAGATTTTCGATGGTCGTGACCATGTTGTTTGGCTCAACCTGACCGAGTAGGTCATTCACCGTATCTTGATGGCTGATCTCCGGTTTTTCGAAGGTGCTCATTGTCAGTGGCATCGCTGCGGCTTTGAGTGCGCTCGCTTTGTCTTCGTGCACCATGTAGCCACCACAACGGTGAGTTTCTTCGTGCATGTGGCTGGATAGTTTCGCGAGCTCTTTCTGGTTGATTTTCGCGACGATGGAATGCTTGTTCCCTGTCACGCTTGGGTAAACTGTTGCGCCATGCTGAGTCATTATATGCTGTGCGTCAGCATCGGTGGTGATCCAAACCTCTTGGTTCGCTGGTGGCGTGATGCCTAGAGATGCGTAAGCCGAAGTACTGTTGATTAAGGCTAGAGAACCTCCGAGTACAGCTAAAGCTAACATGCTTTTTTGAATAGCCATTTGTCGTCCTTTTTATGGTGAGTATTGTTATCTTGATGGGTGTGATTTTTGTGTAATGCGTGGATGTTTTTTTGTAGATGTTTCATGCGCTAAACAGACAATAGAGAAAAGGGCCCCTTTCGGAGCCCTGAATTTGCTATTGATTACTGTGCTTTAATGAAACGGTAGTGCTTGGTTTCTGAACAGATATCGCTTGAGGTACACACTTGGTACTCCACATCTACTGTGCCGTTGTGACGGAACTTGTCGACGTATGAGTTGAAGTCTGTCGCACCAACATTCTTGCCGTTACGCTTAATCACGAAGTAGTCGTTGGTGTCGTAATCCCACGCTAGCTTAACGCGAGCCTTGCCGTTCGGGTTTTTGTTACCAAACTTCAGTTTTAGTGGGAAGCCTTCCGCTGAATCACCTTCAATCGTGATCGACTTGCTTGTTGATGTCGCAACACCTGCATCGTCAGTCACGGTTAGGGTAACCACGTAGTCGCCAGCTTCAGCATAGGTATAACGAGTCACTTCACCTGTTTGCGTGTTGCCATCGCCTAGGTTCCATTGGTAAGAAACGATTTGGCCATCGCTGTCCGAACTTGTGCTGCGCAGCTCTACTTCTTTGCCTGCAACCGTATGTTCGAAAGAAGAAACTGGCGGTACGTTAGTGTTGCCTGATTCGTACGATGCTTTTAGATTTGCACCTGTGTAATCTGAGTAGCCTAGAATGTTCACTGTGTAGCGACCTGAGGTTGGGTTCTCAATCACACACACTTCGTCAGTCACGCTTTCACTCTTACAAATGTTCTCTTGAGGGCTAGGTGCGTAATCTAGGCCGACATACATATCTGGGTCACCCGTAGAAACAGCAAGATCAATCGTTAGTTTGTCTTGGCCTTCTGGTACTTCGATATCGAAGTAAGTTTTTGAACCTGTTTCACCAGCAACTGCGGCTTCAACACCATTCTCAAGACGCTGATATTCCGGCTCTGGCGGAAGTGGTGGTTCGCCACAAGGGGATACGCCCACTAAGTTGAACGCAGAAACAACGTCATCGGCACTGTAGTCAAGATCGGTTGCTGAGTTCTTCACGCCACAAGCACCTTGCCAGAAATCACTGTTTTCAGACCAGTAGATTTGGTTGGCTAACACGAACAGTTCAAACGCTTTCTTGGTGTCCCAACCTTGTGTGGTTGCTAGGTGGTAGAACGCTTTGTTGAACACGCCCGAGCTGTAGTGCACGTTCAAGCCATCGTAGTATTCAGATGCGTTGTTGATTGAAGAGCCATCGCGTGATGGATCGTCCATGTAACGCAGAGCGCCTTCGCCTTTGAAGATATTGCGTCCTACCATCCAGTCGTTGGTGCCCTTCATGTAGTATTCAGCCGCTTCACCAGCCATGTCAGAGAAGGCTTCGTTCATGCCGCCCGATTGGTTTGCGTAGATCAAACCTGAGTTTTGCTCAGTGAAACCGTGACTCACTTCATGGGCTGATACATCCAGGCTAACAAGCGGGTAAAAGAAGCTTTCACCATCACCAAAGGTCATTGCCTTGCCGTCCCAAAATGCATTCTCGTAGTTTTCACCGTAGTGAACACGCATCATGAGTTTGAAAGAGAGTGGTGCTGTGTCGAACCAGTTTTTATACATGTCGAACACAATGTTACCGAAGTAGTGTGCGTCGTTCAGTGGCGAGAATGCGCCATTCACAGACTTGTATTCGTTACGAGGGCATTCATAGCTGTAAACGGTGTCGCCGTCTGTCGCGCCATTTAGGTTAACCGTGACAACATTTTCCGATTCCATAACACACTCTGTGCCATTTTCTTGAACATCAAGGTAGTGGTAGTCGGTACCGTACTCGTACATGCCTGTTTTTTCGTTACCACCTGGGCCTGTGCCGATCTGAGCGTGTGCAATACCTTCCCAGCGGTCGATCACTTCGCCCGTATGCGCATCGAGCATGGTGAATGGTCGAGTCGGGTGCTCACTGCCTTCGACAAGGTAAGAGACAACGTACACAAGGCGTGTTTTGTCCGCACCTTGTGTGCTAATGCCTTGTGTCGATTTACTCTGATAAATAAACAAGTCATGCTGGACATTGTCGAGAGATTTGCTGGTTAAGCCCTGAGTCTTAAGATCTTTACTCGCTAGTTCAATCGCTTGAGCGCTGTTGATGGAGGGTTTAACAAAAGAACGCTCTAGGCTTGTTGTCTTAAGGTAGCGGCCTTGAACGGATTTAAGCGCACCACCTTGAACACTTTGGGTTGCATTTAGGTAGTGCCCCCATACTGGCGTTCCCCAGATGTTTTGCTGGATTTTCACTTTGTAGATGCCACGCTTTTTCAGGTTCACTTCTTTAACCATTTTGAAGCTAGCGGCATTACTTACACCTAGTTGGGTGTTCAACCCAGAAAAGTTAGTAAAGTTGATCGGTTGATCAATCTGAACCGATTCATTTGCATGCACTGACAAAGACATAGCACTGGCTATAGCAACGGCAACTAAACGCTTTCTTATTTTCATTGTTATTTTCTCTCTCCATGTAAAATCAAAGAAAAAGTAACAAAATTATCACAGCGAATTTACATCATTCGATCTGATTAATTAGTAGCATGGCAATGATCTCTTTTATTCATGAAACTTATATTTATCGTATTTACAGATAGTTATCGTTTCTGTTTATTTTTGAACGCACTTATAGGTTTATTTATAAAATCATGACACTTTTATTAAGTGTTAATTGTTCTTGGAAATTAAGATTTTTGTGCAAATTGATCTGTGCCTCAATTAACCAGTTTCGGGTTGATAGAAGGAACAACGATTTGGGCGTGTCAGTTTGATCGAGAGGCTATTAAGCAAATTTAAGGGATATTTTGATGATAAATCGAAGATTTTCTGGCTTATTTTTCGAATTGTTAGTTATAACAGGGCAGGGTAATTAAGAAGTTCTTTGGCATAGAGCACAAAACCGGTCGGATGAAAAAAGCCAGCGACGAGGTCACTGGCTTAGATGAAGTTAGTTTGTACAGGCTAGCGTTTAAAGGCACGCAAGCTGCTGTTTTTGAGGAATTACTGCTTCTTACCGCCAACTTGAACGTAGTCGATTCCGATAATACGGTTGATGATACCCAGAACAGAGCTTGTGTCAGAGTTTGTAGAGCGAATAGTTTCAACCGTAGCGCCTTCAGGTACCAATTCCATTGCACGATCTTGTGTGTTACCCGGAACTTGGAAACCTACGATGTTGAAGCTCTCAGCGTGCGCTGTGTAAACTTCTTCGTTGTGGCTGATACCTGAACAACCTGCTAGAGAAACAATGCCTAAAACAACTAATAACTTTTTCATAAAAATACCCTAAGAATGATTGGAACCTAGATGGCAAGGCACAAAGGCAGTGTCATGATTATCTAGATTTAATAAGTTCATGGGAGACAGCATCTCCCGACCGATGTTGAACATTATTCCAGAGGTGTTTTGTCGTTACTGTATGGGTTTGTCAGCTGAATCATTACATAGCTGAATGGTTATGGTGAATACTGCACCTTTTAAGGCTTGGCTCTGACCCACTTCCACGGTTGCGTTGTGTTGAGCGCAGATCTTCTCGACGATAGACAACCCTAAACCATGGCCACTCTTGGCTTTGTTACGCGCTTTATCGCCAACGTAAAATGGTTCAAACAAGCGAGCCTGATGCTCTTGAGTCACACCATCGCCATCATCATGTACTGCAATTTTCAGTTGTTCTTGATGCGCGCTGGCTTCAATTAACACTTGAGAGCGTGCGAATTTCATGGCGTTGCGTACGAGGTTATCTAGAGCGCGGTTCAACAATACCTCATCTGCAAGAATCTCGTATGGTTGCTCTGGCAGTGATAGGTTGATGTCGAGCTCTGTATCTTTGTTCCAGCGTGTCATTGCGTGATCGAGAAAGTCATTTATCTCGACAGGCTGCTGCAAATTTTCGAGGTCGCAGCTATCCAGCTTTGCGTAACACAATAGCTCGTCGACCATCTTCTCCATCTCTTCCGTATCTTCCACAATACTCTCTACAGTCTCTTGCTGAGATTCGTTGAGCGGTGTGTCTTTCAGCATTTCAGCTTGCCATTGGATACGGAATATCGGCGTGCGCAACTCATGAGCGACCGCATTGGTGAGCGAGCGATTGCTCTCAATCAATCGGTGAATACGGTCTGCCATTAGGTTGAAAGACTTATTGAGTGAGCCAATTGCAATGCCACTTGAGGTTTCGGCTCGCGAGGAGAGATCCCCTTCAGCAAAGGCTAGCGTCGCCGACTCAAGCTTCTTAACTCGGCGGAAGATGATAAATAGGTGGCATACGCCGTATAAGATAAAGCTTGCTAGGAAGAACAACCAAATGAGGTCATCTTCTAATTCTATTTTTTGCCTAACGAACGCTTCACTGTTGGGTAGGTAATGATAGGTATTGTCACTGCTTGCTAAGCGAAACCAAAGGTCACGCTCATCATCGTGAAAGATAAAGGTATTTGGGTTGGTCGAGAAGAACTCTGAAACAGGGCTTGGTATTTCATCTTTTGGATTGAACGTAATTAGTTTATTTCGAGTGGTTTCGACAAACTGATTCATGGCTTGTTGAGCCGCTTCCAGCCCCTGATTTTTTGCGATGTTTTCTATGAGTTGCTGGTGGGCTGTGGCTTCATAATCTTGCAGAACATATTCGTAGTCAGTATTGAGCTGATAGACACAGATTTCGTAAGCGACAATGCCGCTCATGAAGCAAACTAACAGCCCTAATAGGGACTCCAAAAAGATACGTCGCATAATCGCTCTCTTTCATTACGCTCGTACTGAGCGAAGTTAATGCCAGGCGGTTGAAACAAACAAGTAGCCTTTACCGCGAATGGTCTGAATTTTCTCTGCTGGTGTGTGGTCGTCGCCCAAAATCTTCCTTAGACGTACAACCTTGTTGTCAATCGTCCGGTCTATTCCGTCGTACTCAATCCCGCGTAATGTTTGCGTCAAGTAGTCACGAGATAACGGCGTGTCTGGGTTGCTTGCCAATAACCAAAGTAGGTCAAACTCGCTGTCAGTGAGTGATAAAACCGCACCTGAAAGCTCACACTTCTTATAAGTGTTTTTCAGAACGAGTTGATCGAACTGAAGGGTGTCTGAGTCATCGACTGAAGCGGTATTGGTGTCTTGGCGGCGCAATAGCGAACGAACTCTGGCCAGCAGAACTCTTGGTTTGATTGGCTTGGTGACATAGTCATCAGCCCCTGTCTCTAAACCAGCGACGTGATCAAAGTCGTCATCGCTAGCGGTGAGCATCAAGATTTTACCTTTATAGTGCGTACGCGTCTGTCGGCAGATTGTAAGTCCATCAGTTACAGGAAGCATCAAATCCAGCAATACGATGTCAGGTTGCTCCGCGAGGATGGTCTGTGTGGCATCGCTACCATCGTCCAACACCGTGACATCAAAATCTTGCGCGACAAAGTAGTCCTGCAACATTTTCTGAAGTTTCAAATCGTCTTCCACGATGATCATTTTAGGTTTTGTCATTCCATTATCAGCCTTGTCGTGCGTTTCACTTATTGAGATTAGGTGAGCGAGTCTTCTTCGTGATGAACCATTACTATTATGCTCTGTTGCATATTAAGTTCACATGTTTCACCAAATACCTAAAGCGAATGATTAAACACTTTATAAGTTAGTTCAATGATGAATTGGCATTTATAGGAAAATAAAAAACATTGTTCAAATAGGCTCGACATTCTCATACATTCTCACGACAGATAAATTCAGCACCAAACAATATAATTTTCCCATCAAACATTTTGGGAATGACGCATGAATAACTATAGAAAAACGTTACTGGCACTGCCTTTGATTATTTTAGCTGGGTGACGAAAGCCGACTCGGATAAATATGGTTTTATTACACGTATTGAATAAACCAAGTTAGCTTAGGCGCTTTATATTCAAAGTTCCGAAAAGGTTGATAAGAGGCTGGTAATGGCTTGGCCATTATCAGCTTTTTTTGTGTTTTCCTTCTTCGCTTACCGCTTCTGTTATCCTCCCCAAAATCGACTTAATAAAATATTCGTTTCTCATGACTGTAAGCAATCAAGCTGGTTAAGTTTTGTTCTTATTGAGCGAAAAGATTTGACCATTAACTATCATACCTCAAATCTTTAATTGATTTCATTAGTGCCCTGAATGATATTTAAGTGTTTGTTTTTAATTGATTTACTGGTTTTTGAATGCTGTGTTGTTACGGATTTGTTTTAAATAATCATTTGAACCCTAACTAAATTTCTGTCATTTTATATTTAACTGAACGTTCAATAAAAAATAAAAGGACTAAGAAATGCCGAAGGTTGGGATGCCTGACATACGTAAACCACAGCTTGTTCAAGCGACCATGACGGTGATTGATCGAGTTGGTTTGCATGCCGCGAGTATTGCTTTGATCAGCAAAGAAGCGGGAGTCTCTACCGGCATCATTAATCACTATTTTGGTGGTAAGCACGGCCTGCTCGAAGAGACCATGCGTGAAATTCTTCGCCAATTGTCCAATACCATTACCAACGCGCTCAAAGCGCTCCCTGCTGACGCTCACCAGCAGAGAATTAATGCCATCATCGACGGTAACTTTGAAGGTTACCAAGCAGAAAATAAGGTGGCTAAGACGTGGTTGGCATTTTGGTCGTATTCGATGCATGACCAAAAGCTAAAAAGACTCCAGCGCGTGAATGAAAGACGTTTGCTCTCGCATTTACGCCTTGAATTGAAAGGTATTTTGAATCATGAACAGGCGGATCTCGTTGCTCACGGGATAGCGTCTCTGATTGATGGCTTATGGCTGAGAGGCACGTTAAACCCAGATGGTATCGATGCTCAGAAGGCGCGCGCCATCATCAACGATTACCTTGATAAACAATTGACGTTCTACTCGTGCACTACCAAATAGAACGTAGTGTTAGAACTAGAGCAGCACTAGAACGACCAATGCTTACACCCAATACTCAAACTAGACCAGTAGAGTCTAATAACAATAATTAAGTCAGAATCTCAAATGGAAATTAACTCGTTATACATTGATGGCGCAGCGGTTAAAGCTACGTCTGGTGAAACCTTTGATAGCATCAACCCAGCAAACGGCGAACCTATCGCCACGCTAGGCCAAGCCTCTGCAGCGGATGTGGATAGCGCGATTGAATCCGCGAAGCGTGGCTTTGCGGTATGGTCAGCAATGACAGCGGTAGAGCGCAGTCGTATTCTTTTGAAGGCCGTTGAAATCCTTAGGGCTCGAAACAATGACCTTGCGAATCTTGAGGTTGTTGATACGGGCAAGCCGCTGCAAGAAGCAATTGAAGTAGACGTGGCGTCTGGCGCTGATGTTATTGAATACTTTGCTGGCCTTGCTCCAACTCTACAAGGCGACCAACAACCGCTGAGCGAATCTCAATTTTTCTACACTCGCCGCGAGCCGCTAGGCATCTGTGCTGGCATTGGCGCGTGGAACTACCCAATTCAAATCGCGATGTGGAAATCAGCTCCGGCGCTTGCTGCGGGTAACTCGATGATTTTCAAACCTTCAGAAGAAACGCCGCTAACCGCGCTTAAACTTGCTGAGATCTTTACCGAAGCCGGTCTTCCTGATGGCGTGTTCAACGTGGTTCAAGGTGACTACCGTGTTGGTCAAATGCTAACGGCGCACCCAGATATCGCGAAAGTCTCTTTCACCGGTGAAACAGGTACCGGTAAAGCCGTGATGGCTGATAGCGCGAAAACGCTGAAATCAGTCACTATGGAGCTTGGCGGTAAATCACCAATGATCGTGTTTGATGACGCGAAATTGGACGATGCAGTTTCTGCTTCGATGGTCGCAAACTTCTACACCCAAGGCGAAGTGTGCACTAACGGTACTCGCGTTTACGTTCATGAAAATATCTACAACGATTTCATCGACCAACTTAAAACACGCACTGAGAAGCTGATCATTGGTAACCCAATGGACATGGAAACTCAGATCGGTGCGTTGATTTCTAAAGAGCACCTTTCAAAAGTCCTTGAAGCGATTGAGCTAGCTAAACAGTCGGGTGCAACCTTGCTGACGGGCGGCTATCAAGTGACAGATAATGGCCTCGAAAACGGCAACTTTGTTATCCCAACCGTGTTTGTGGATTGCGAAGACCACATGCCTCACGTTCAACAAGAGATCTTTGGCCCAGTGATGTCGGTAATGAAGTTTACGGACGAAGACGATGTGATTCGCCGTGCTAACGATACCAAATACGGCCTTGCGGCTGGTGTATTCACGCAAAACCTCTCTCGCGCTCACCGCGTGATTCATCAAATGCAGGCGGGTATCTGCTGGGTGAACACGTGGGGTGATTCACCGGCAGAAATGCCTGTTGGTGGCTACAAACTTTCGGGTATTGGTCGCGAAAATGGACCAGAGACTCTACTTCACTATACGCAGACTAAGAGCATTCTTATCGAACTTGGCGATTACGCTAGCCCTTATGCCTAACGCGTAATACTCAATTTAATAGGCTAGCTTAAAGTAGCTAGCCCTACTGACTCATCTCAGGGAAATCAAAACATGGAACAACGCTACGATTATATTATCGTCGGCGCGGGTTCGGCCGGCTGTGTGTTAGCGGATAGGCTAACGGAAAGCGGTGAACATAGCGTTTTATTACTGGAAGCTGGTGGTACGGATAAGAGCATTTTTATCCAGATGCCGACCGCGCTTTCTTACCCAATGAATACTGAAAAGTACGCTTGGCAATTTGAAACAGAGAAAGAGCCGGGCCTTGATGGGCGTGAATTGCACTGCCCACGTGGCAAGGTGTTAGGCGGCAGCTCATCGATCAATGGCATGGTTTATGTTCGTGGCCACGCTTGTGACTTCGACCAGTGGGAAGAAGAGGGTGCTGCGGGTTGGAATTACCAATCGTGTTTGCCTTATTTCCGCCGTGCTGAATCGTGGAGCAAAGGTGGTGACGAATACCGTGGCGACAACGGCCCTGTTGGCACATGTAACGGCAATGATATGGAGCTTAACCCGCTTTACCAAGCGTTCATCGATGCAGGTAAAGATGCCGGTTACCCAGAAACTCAAGATTACAACGGCTACCAGCAAGAAGGCTTCGGCACTATGCACATGACGGTAGACAAGGGTGTTAGAGCCTCAACCTCTAACGCTTATCTGCGCCGTGCATTGAAGCGTTCAAATCTGACCTTAAAGAAAGGCATCGTGGCGCGCCGTTTCTTACTTGAGTCACAAGACGCACAGGGTCAATCGGGCTTGAAAGCGGTTGGTGTCGAGTTTGAAAAGTCAGGCAATACCCAAGTGGCGGTAGCGAACAAAGAAGTGATCTCCTCCGCGGGCTCAATCGGTTCTGTTCAACTGCTGCAACTATCTGGTATCGGCCCGAAAGCGGTGCTTGAAAAAGCGGGTGTTGAACTGAAACACGAGTTGAATGGTGTAGGTGAAAACCTTCAAGATCATCTAGAAGTGTACTTCCAATACCACTGTAACGAACCTATCACGCTTAACAGCAAGCTTGGCTTGGTGAGCAAAGGCATGATTGGCGCAGAATGGATTTTGACGCGCAAAGGTTTGGGTGCGACCAATCACTTTGAATCTTGTGCGTTTATTCGTTCTCGCAAAGGATTGAAGTGGCCAAATATTCAATACCACTTCCTACCAGCCGCAATGCGCTACGACGGCCAAGCGGCCTTTGATGGCCACGGCTTCCAAGTTCACGTTGGCCCTAACAAGCCAGAAAGTCGCGGTACGGTTGCGATCACTTCGGCAGATCCGCATGCCAAGCCAGAGATCATTTTCAACTACATCTCGACCGAGCAAGATCGCCAAGATTGGCGTGATTGTATTCGTCTGACTCGCGAAATTTTGTCGCAACCTGCGATGGATTTTTACCGTGGTGAAGAGATTCAGCCGGGTCTAAACATAACTTCCGATGAAGCGATTGATGAGTGGGTTAAGCAGAACGTTGAAAGTGCTTATCACCCTTCTTGTGGCTGCAAAATGGGTTCAGATAACGACCCAATGGCGGTGCTTGATGAAGAGTGTCGTGTTCGTGGCATTGATAATCTGCGTGTCGTCGACTCGTCTGTTTTCCCAACCATTCCAAACGGAAACTTAAACGCGCCAACCATCATGGTTGCTGAGCGAGCTTCCGATTTGATTTTGGGTAAACCAATGCTTAAAGAGCAGGACGTGCCAGTGTGGATTGCACCGGAATGGGAAGAAAAACAAAGAATCAATAAGCCAGTGAGAGAAGCTTAAGCCTCTGTTGCTGCTTAAAAAACAACAAAAATAGTAACACCAATCATAAGTCAAAAGTCAGCAGTACTGCTGCTATCCGTTTGAGATAGAGCAGAAAAGGAAAGATCAAAAGGAACCATTATGACGACTCTAAATATTCAGAACGTGGCGACAAAAACGTTAACAACACTCGCTATCAGCTCATTTGCATTTGCGGCGAACGCTTCTGTTGAGCCACAGCAATGTGAAAACGTGCGCTTTGCTGATGTCGGTTGGACAGACATCACCGCAACGACTGCCGTTACTTCTGAGCTACTGAAAGGTCTTGGCTACAAAACCAAAACAGACCTGCTTTCAGTACCCGTAACTTACTCTTCGATGGCCAATGGCGACATTGATGTATTCCTAGGTAACTGGATGCCAACTATGGAAGGCGATATTGCTAAATATCGTGAAGCGGGCACCGTTGAAACTGTTCGTGCCAACCTTGAAGGTGCGAAATACACGCTCGCTGTACCGAAGTATGTGTACGACGCAGGTGTGAAAAGCTTTGCAGACCTAGCAAAACATGCCGACAAATTTAAAGACCGCATCTACGGCATTGAGCCTGGTAACGATGGTAACCGCCTAATCCAATCGATGATCGACTCTGACGCATTCGGTCTAAAAGACTTCAGCCTAGTGGAATCAAGCGAAGCAGGCATGGTGTCGCAAGTATCACGCGCAGCACGTCGTAGCCAATGGATTGTTTACCTTGGCTGGGCACCACACCCAATGAACAGTAACGTTGAGATGGAATACCTATCTGGTGGTGACGACTTCTTCGGTCCGAACTACGGCGGCGCAAATGTTTACACCAATGTTCGTTCAAACTACCTGTCTGAGTGTTCAAACGTCGGTCAGCTTCTACAGAACCTAGAGTTCACTCTAGAGATGGAAAACCAGCTGATGGAAGAGATTCTGAACCAGAATGTGAAGCCTGAAAAAGCGGCGCAACAATGGTTGAACAGCAATCCACAACAAGTGGAAGTTTGGTTAGACAACGTAAAAACGCATAAAGGCGAATCAGCGACTCAAGCGGTTACTGAATACCTAAAACAAGTTAAAGCTTAGTTCTACCTATCTCAACAGCTACATAAATAATAAAGGTGGGCTTACCAATTTATCGATTGGCTTGAAGTAGCCCACCCATAATTAAAGGCAATATTGTGAATTTTATTACGGAAAACAAAATCCCTGTCGGACAATGGATGGAAGCTGGTGTTGACTGGTTAACAATCAACGCAGCAGGCTTTTTTGATGCTATTTCTATCTTTTTAGAAACCGTTATTCTGTTTTTAGTCGATGTATTTAAATGGATGCCGCCAGCGCTCCCTATCGTAATTACCGCAGCGATTGCTTGGTATTTACACCGTAAATTGTCGCTGGTGATCTTCGTTGTCGCGGCGCTTCTAACCATCCTCAACCTTGGCTATTGGCAAGAAATGCTGGAAACCTTTGTTCTCGTCTTTGCGGCGACAACGATTTCCGTATTAATTGGCGTACCGGTTGGCATCATGGCGGCGCACCGTCCTTGGTTGTATACGTTACTGCGCCCAATCCTAGATTTAATGCAGACTGTACCAACGTTTGTGTACCTTATCCCGACCTTGGTTCTATTTGGCTTAGGCATCGTTCCGGGCTTAATCTCAACCATTATTTTTGCTATTGCCGCGCCAATACGTTTGACGTACTTGGGCGTGACTAAAGTTCCTGAAGAGTTGATTGAAGCAGGTAAAGCCTTTGGTGCTAGCCGCATGAAGTTGTTACTCAAAGTGGAATTACCGGCGGCTCTGCCAAGCATTATGGCTGGTGTCACTCAGTGCATCATGTTATCGCTTTCTATGGTGGTGATTGCGGCGCTTGTTGGTGCTGACGGGCTTGGTAAACCAGTGGTTCGTGCCTTGAACACAGTGAACATCTCACAAGGTTTTGAAGCGGGACTTGCGATTGTACTCGTTGCTATCATTCTGGATCGCTTGTGCAAAACACCTAATCAGAAGGAGGCTTAATCATGTCTATTTCTCAGGAACAAAAGACAGTGGACGCAATTACGATTAAAAACCTCGATGTCGTTTTTGGTGATAAATCGAAGCAAGCGCTTGAGTTGCTCGACCAAGGCAAAACTCGTCAAGAGATCATTGATGAGACAGGCCAAGTCGTGGGCGTAGACAATGTATCTCTCACGGTTAAAGAGGGCGAAATCTGCGTGCTGATGGGCTTATCGGGCTCAGGGAAATCTTCGTTACTTCGAGCTGTAAACGGTTTGAATGAGATCAGCCGCGGCTCGCTGGCGATTAAAGATGGCGATAAGCAGGTCGATTTAGGTGAACAGTGCGATGAAGCGACACTTCGTCACCTGCGTACTCACCGAGTTTCGATGGTGTTCCAAAAGTTTGCATTGATGCCTTGGTTGACCGTGCTGGATAACGTGGCGTTTGGTCTTGAAATGCAAGGTGTCGCCAAAGATGTTCGTCGTGCTAAGGCGCGTGAACAGCTTGAAATGGTTGGCCTCGCTGAGTGGGAAACGAAATTCCCGCATGAGCTGTCTGGCGGTATGCAGCAACGTGTTGGTTTAGCGCGTGCTTTTGCTATGGATACTGACATTTTATTGATGGATGAACCGTTCTCGGCACTTGACCCATTGATTCGTGCTCAGCTTCAAGATGAACTGATTACACTGCAAAGCAAGCTAAACAAAACGATTTTGTTCGTCAGCCATGACCTTGATGAAGCGCTGAAGATTGGTAACAACATCGCGATCATGGAGTCTGGCAAACTGATCCAACACGGTAAGCCGGAAGAGATCGTACTGACGCCGAAAACGGAATATGTGAAGGACTTTGTTGCTCACACCAACCCGTTGAATGTGCTTAAAGGGCGTTCTTTGATGCAGCCTCTTGATTCATTGACGCAAGAGAATGAAAGCTGGAAGATCTGCGATTCTAAAGATCTCTGGATTGAACAGAGTGAAGGTGCTTTATCGGTAAAAGGTGAACCGACGTTAGCGCTTGTTGAGTGGAATGAGTCTGACGACTTAACGGCTATCAACGCATCGAGTGTCGTAGTGGCAAGCCCTGAAATTGGTATGCGTGATGCGATTAAGCTCAAGCAGATCAGCAACCATCCGATTTTGCTGGTTGAAGACAATCAACTGGTTGGAATCTTAGATAACAGCGAGTTCTACAACGCGCTGACAGGTAATTTTCAACTAAACAATGCTGCTTAATCTTTTGAACTAAAATAGTCAGATGTCGAAACATTAAATAGGTAGTGAGGCCATCACAATCTCTCTACCTATTTGACTGCTCTGCTTTTTTATTTGTTAACGACTTCTGGCTTTTTGTTACCTTGTTAGCCGATATAAGAGCGAAAATCGTGACTCATTGAGCAAAAGTGTTGCCCTGCGCAAATTCAGAGGCATAGAAAAGATTGAGAATAGTATGAACATCAGTACAATGCGGAAAAATTAATGACGTAATTTATCAATTTACAGTGTAATTCGATCGGTCCTGACTCCGATTTCATGAGAGATCTTCGCTTCGACGCTGTAAAACCACTCACAGTATATTAGTACAAAGGTCTGCATCTTGGACAAACATGACGAAATCCTGGTCGCTATTCGACAAATTATTCGCGCTATCGATTTACACTCGAAAAAGCTGAGTAAAGAGTATGGTTTGACTGGCCCTCAATTAATTCTAATGAGAGCAATCCAAGAAATGGGGAATGTGACGATCAAAGAATTGTCGAATCATACCAATGTAAGCCAAGCCACAACCACGACGATCATCGATCGCCTAGAGTTGAATGGTTACGTACAACGTATCCGTAGTGTTGCTGACCGTCGTAAAGTGCATGCAAACTTGACGGAAAAAGGCCAAGAGCTGCTAAACAATGCGCCACCGCCGCTGCAAGATAACTTCGTTAAAAAATTCCAAAACCTAGAGCCGTGGGAGCAGAGCCTACTGCTTTCTTCAATGCAACGCGTGTCATCAATGATGAATGCGGAAGACATCGACGCTGCCCCAGTTCTACAGCTTGAAGGCATTGCCAACGTTGCTAAGAGCTAGCAATTTAAGCTATTAAAATGCCGTAACCAACTATTCTGAAATAGGTTAGTCTCCAAATAAAGAGTCTAATCTATTTTTGTATCTGCCTTAGGCTTTGTTGCTTAATTCGGTTGGAAGACATGGCTGCCCAAAGTTGTTCAGTTATTAAGCAATATACTGAGTTTCAGGCATACCAAGTCCTGTAAGCTTGTTCAGAGCTTTGATCATAGCGTAAGTCTCGCCAACCTGAGCATTGTAATTTCTTAGGCTTAATTTCCCATCTAGCAGCTGTTTTACTCGGTACATTGCTGTCTCTGATAGTGAGCGCTTGTGATAGCCATACCGTTGTTTCCACCTCTTGTTGGAGCCGTAGAGCTTTTGACAACCTACTGCTAAATTACGAGGGTGTCCTTGTTCCCAGAATGCAGCCCCTTCTCGTGGTGGGATAAGCGCAACCGCTCGCTTAATCCGTATCGCATCATGACAATTCCTTGTGTCATAAGCACCATCACCTGATATTTCAATTATTTTACGACGCGTTTGCTTGAGTAAGTTGGGGAGCACTTCGGCATCGGTTACGT
>NZ_JAKEUO010000033.1 GCF_022397915.1 Vibrio sp. Isolate34
AGAAACGGTAATTGCCAAACGCAATTATGGACAAGATATAGACAAAGACAGTATGGATTGGTGTCTATACAAGTATCGTCACTTGGTCGAAAATGCCTTTGGGAGAATTAAGCATTATCGAGCTATTTCAAGTAGATATGACAAGCTAGAAAGGAATTATGCCAGCATGTTATCGCTGGCATTCATGTTAATGTGGCTACCGATGTATTGTTGAACACGAAATGTACAGCAAAGATCAACACGCCCTAGCCTATCACGGCTAGGTTTTAACGCGACAGGAGTTGTTCATGAAAAGTAATAAGGTCTCTGACCACCTAATTTTAATTGCTGGGATGTTGTTTATGCTGGTCCCTATCTGGCTGATCTTCGCCAGTTCGACCCATAACCCAAACACCATTGTCAGCGACGGTTTGCAGTGGTTACCGGGCGATAATTTTACAAGTATTTATAGCGAAGCTTGGAACAAGAGCATGGGCTTTAGTGGTGAAGTCACCGCCAGCAAAATGATCGCCAACTCAATGATCATGGGACTCGGTTTTGCGATCGGCAAGATCATCATTTCGATGATGGCCGCATTTGCTTTGGTCTATTTCAGGCTGCCTTACGCCACGGCTTGGTTCTGGCTGATCTTCGTTACCCTATTGCTGCCACTAGAGGTTCGTATTATCCCATCTTATGAAGTGGTGGCAGGGCTTGGGCTACTCAATAGCTATACGGGTTTGATTCTGCCTTTGATCGCCTCTGCCACCGCTACATTCTTCTTTAGGCAGTTCTTCAAAACCATTCCTGATGAACTGCTTGAAGCCGCTCAACTAGATAACGCAGGTCCATTTCGATTCTTTGTCGATATCTTGCTGCCATTGTCTAAAACCATGATCGCCGCGATCTTCATCATCATGTTTGTGGTGGGTTGGAACCAATACCTGTGGCCAATCATGATGACGACAAATGAGGGCTACAACACCATCGTGATGGGCATCAAACAAGTACTCAATAACATTAATGAAACCAGTTTACCGCGCTACGACTATGTGTTCGCCATGGTGATTTTAGCGATGTTGCCACCCGTTTTAGTGGTGGTTGTATTTCAGCGTTGGTTTGTAAAAGGGCTCGTAGAAAGTGAAAAATAATAACGACACAACTCAAATGAACGATAACCGAATCCAGTCACTCGATGAGTATAAGACGTCTCACCAGACTTATCCCCAAAAGACAGAGGACACTTCTATGCCTATTCGTAATCACTCGTTAGCTCACAAGAATTCAAGTAGAGAGCATAAACTCAAGGCCAAGCCACCCGTTATGCTGGGTATCAAGAACTTGGTGAAGACGTATGAAAACGGCCATCGAGCTGTAAAAGATATCTCACTTGATATCGATAAGGGTGAGTTCCTTGTATTGGTTGGTCCTTCTGGCTGTGGTAAGTCTTCGATTCTGCGCTCTATCGCAGGCTTGGAAAGCATCTCTGGCGGTGAGATTCATTTGGGTGGTCGCCGTGTTGATAACGAGAAACCAGCACAGCGAGATATCGCCATGGTCTTTCAGAATTATGCGCTCTACCCTCACATGACGGTGTATAAAAACTTGGCTTACGGCTTAAAGAACCGAGGTGTCAGCCAACATGTGATTGAAGAGAAGATTGAGAAGGTCGCCAAGACACTCAAAATCGAAGAGTACCTAGATCGCAAGCCTGCCAAGCTCTCAGGTGGACAGCGCCAACGTGTGGCAATGGGCCGAGCGATCGTTCGCGACCCGCAACTGTTCCTGTTTGATGAGCCTCTGTCTAACCTCGATGCCTCGCTGCGTGCTCACATGCGATTAGAAATCAAAAAGCTGCAACGTGAACTCGGCGTGACCAGTGTTTACGTGACTCATGACCAAGTAGAAGCCATGACGCTAGCAGATAGAATTGTGGTTCTCAACCAAGGTCAGATTGAACAAGTCGGCACACCAAGAGAGGTCTACCACCAGCCAGCCAGCACCTTTGTCGCGAGCTTCATTGGCAGCCCCGCGATGAACTTCTTACCTGCCACACTCGACGATGGTTATCTTGAAATCGGCGATCAACAGATGTACTTGCCAGAGTACGCACACGTTAAGAACACAGAAATAACGCTTGGCATTCGTCCTGAACACTCTGAGGTTTGTTCCGACTTAATGATGAACACCTTACCTCTTGAACTGCGTATCAGCGTGCTTGAGCCGTTGGGGCCAAATCAACTGGTTCACGGCCTTGTGAACGATCAGCCTTTTATTGCCGTTACGCCAGAAACAACTTTATGCCAAGCGGTGCCACTCGGATTAAGCATCGATAAGTCCAACCTGCATATTTTTGATGGCCGTGGGAAGCGTATTCAACCAAATAACTTCACCTCACAAGAGTTACACGAAGAGACAACAAGCTTAACGACGGCTCTAGCTTAATGGAGTACACTGATATTTAATGCGTTTTTACGGTGCGTCTTTAAGAAGGATTAATTATGTCGTCTATCATCGTAGGTCATCGGGGTGTAGCAAGTACTCACCCGGAAAATACCAAAGCAAGCATTGAACAAGCCGCTAAACTCGGTTTGAAATGGATTGAAGTAGATATTCAGCCAACTCAGGATGATCAACTTGTGGTTTGTCATGATCACACTCTTGAGCGCTGCAGCGATGGCAAAGGGCGTGTTGATGAACATACCCTTGCCGAATTGCGTCAGCTCGATTTTGGTAGTTGGAAGTCTGAGCAATTCGCTGGAGAGAAAATACTAACGTTGGAAGAGTTACTCGCGCTTGTTGAGCAGTACGATCTCAGCGTTAACTTGGAAATCAAAGTCGATAGCCGACACCAAGCTCCTCATGTGGTGGATCTGCTGCATTCAGAACTGATTCGTTCAAACCTCGATACCGACAGAGTGCTGCTTTCAAGCTTCAGCCATCAAGTGGTTGCTGAAATGGCTCGTCACCTGCCAAGGTACCGTGTCGGTGTGATCACAGAGCAACTGACTCAAGACGATTTGCTGCTGATTGATGAAGTAAAAGCGTTCAGCTGTCATATGAATTATGAACACGTGATTCAAAGCGATCTTGATACGCTCAGCGAAGCGAACATTCAAACATGGTGCTACACCGTAAACGATCCGTCTCGCTTCGAATTCCTCTCAAATGTGGACGCGGTATTCACTGATTTTCCAAATAAATTCAGCTCGATAAATTGACCCTGCAAATACTATAAAAGTAACCCTGAGAGACTTTAAAATTAACCTCTAGAAACCTCAAAGTTAAGTAGCAAACACAAGTGAGTAGGAGTACATTCCGCTGCTCACTTAGTTTCATTAGCTCGCACTATTTAGGCAGCTTTATTGGTTACTTAATTTATGGATCTCATTCTTAGTCCAACTTTCCCAATTTTGGGTGCAATCTTCATTTTCGCCGCTATTGTTCGTGGCTTCTCAGGTTTCGGTTTCACCTTAGTGGCATTGCCATTAAGTGCGTTGTTCGTGCCTGTTATCGAACTGGTTCCTGTTTTCATGTTGATCGACCTACTTGGCAATGTTCAATTGCTACCTAAGATTCGAAAGTACGTTAACTGGCGCTGGGTTTCAAAGGTCTTTATCCCTTGTTTTGCCTTCACACCTGTCGGCTTACTTCTGCTTAAATCGGTTAGCCAAGACACGATCATCTTGATCATCAGTGCCTTTATCTTTGCGTCTGCATTAATGATCTACAAAGGTTTTCAGTATAAAAGTGAACCAAGATTTGCTCCCTATATTCTAGGTAGCCTTGCAGGGATCATGAATGGCGCGGCGTCGATGTCAGGGCCTCCAGTTGGCACGCACGCCTTAGCAAGCCCAGTCGCTCCGCACATCGCTAGAGCTGGCCTGATTGCCTTCTTCGTGTTGGCGGATTCGAGTGCGTTTGTTTCAGCATCCATCGCTGGATTAGTCGATCGAGATGTGGTGTGGCTGACTCTTGTACTCTTGCCAAGCAGCATGTTTGGCGGCTATGTGGGTTCTAAGTTGTTCGAGAGGTTTGGTGGAGAGAAGTTCAAGCCCGTGACCATTGCGCTGCTTATCGTGATTGCTATTTTCAGTGCAGGGCGAGTTTTACTGTAACGAGCTTGAGAAGGTTTAAAGTCACTCTATAAAAAGAGTTCCGGAAATGGGTACCAATATCTACCATTCGATATGGATAGGGGTGCCCATTTTTACGAGTTGGATAAACTCATCCATGTCTTGATTGGTTAGTGCAATACAGCCATCGGTCCAATCAAAGCTTTGAATAAAGCTCGGTGAACGACGCTCACCATTCTTGATACCGTGAATTTTGATGTTCCCACCAGGATCGACATCATTGTTTTCTGCCCACAGCCTATCTGAAGGTTGCGGGTAGTTGATATGCACTGAGCGATAGAAATCCGACTCTTCCATCACATAGTCGAGTTGGTATTCCCCTTCAGGCGTTCGGTTGTCCCCTTCAAAGCGTTTATGTCCTTTCGGTTGCTTACCTAATGCAATACGAAACTCCTGAATCACCTCATCCCCTTTCATCAAATACATTCTACGTTTCGACTTATCCACTTTGACTAAGGTTACCACCTGCAGTAATGGATCTATCTCAGGGACATCGTCTGGGACGTTGTAAAACTGTCGAGATGAACTTTGAGGTGGGCGCTTTGATGAGCCTTGAGAAAGCTGAGCAACCTGTTTGTCTGAATCATTGTTAAGCACATCATCGACAATAATCACATGTTGGGGTTTTGAGGCTGATGAAGAGGAAGAGGTTGATACACGCTGAGAGTGGGAAGGTGCGGACTCAAACACGATGGTTTCAATCGCAGTCGCGTCAGAGACTATTTTCTCAACCACAACCTTTTTGGCTTCCGGTGACGGAACATATTGTGGGGTATCAGTAGCAGATACCGTCACTGAATAAATCAGCGAACTCGATAAAAACATACATAGTGTTAAAGGCAAAAAGCGACGCACCTTTAGATCTCCTCAAAACTCATTGACATGGTTCGAGATTGAGTTTCCATTCCTAGCGACTCGTAGAAACTTTGAGCTTGTTGGTTAAACTCCATCACCTCTAACCTAAGTTCTATCGCCCCTCTCGCCTGCGCCCATTGGTTGAACGACTTCATTAATGCACGCCCAGCCCCTTGGCTCTGAACCTGATCGCTCACCACAATGGTATTTACCCTTGCCACCTTGTGTGACTGGATAAAACTGACGCCTTTATTCTGCGTGACTTTACCCGCTAAAAAGCCAACCACTTGCTTCTCATCCACCGCAACAAAGAACGCGCCAGTCGGGTCAATCATCAAGCCTAGCCAATACTCCTCACTGTCAGCAAAGCTTTGAGAAGGCGGCGCAAATACCATTGGAGCACCAAGATGATGTTGACGATTTATCTGATCAGAGAGCGCTAAGATCGCGTCAATGTCAGTTACTTTGGCTGTCCGGATTTGCATATCATCACCTTGTTTGAATTCAATAACACCTTAGCAAAAATGGCTTAGTTGTGCACCGTTACACTGGTCGACTCAGACGCTCTGTGAAAGCGGGTTATCAATATTAGGCACTAAGTTTGGGGAAATTGTTCAGTAAATCTCAGGCACATTGCCCGCCTTTGAGTGCTACTATCTCTGCAGAATCAATACACTAACGACTGGACACCTCTATGATTAAGTTCGCTGTAATTGGAACCAATTGGATTACACAAAAATTCGTTCAAGCTGCACATGAATCACAATCGATGCAGTTGGCTGCGGTTTATTCACGAAACCTAGAGAGCGCTGCGCAATTCGCACAAGAATTTGGTGTTGAAACCACCTACGATTCACTCAATGCATTAGCCAATGACAACACGGTCAAAGCTGTGTATATCGCTTCACCAAACTCACTGCACTGCGAACAGTCCATCTTCATGATGGAGCACGGTAAACACGTGATCTGTGAAAAGCCGGTTGCATCCAACATTGATGAGGCAACACGCATGTTCGAAGTGGCTGAGAAAAACGGTGTGGTGTTGTTTGAGGCGTATAAATCTCAATTCCTACCAAACTTTAAGCAAGTTCAACTCGGCCTAGAAAAGATCGGCAAGGTACACAAAGCGCACATCAACTACTGTCAGTATTCATCGCGTTACCAGAAATACCTGAACGGCGAGAACCCGAACACTTTCAATCCGGCTTTCTCGAACGGTTCATTGGTCGATATTGGTTTCTACTGTGTAGCTGCAACGGTTGCTTTGTTTGGTGAGCCGGAAAATGCTCAAGCTTCTGCAAAGCTGCTTGAATCCGGTGTGGATGCGCATGGCTGTGCGATCTTCCAGTACCCAGAGTTTGACGTGACTCTTGCTCACTCTAAAGTCAGCGACTCTTATGCACCAAGCGAGATCCAAGGTGAACAAGGAGCAATCATCATCGATCACATTGCAGAATGCACCGACGTTAAGATCCGCTACCGTGATGGCAGCATTGAGAACCTCACTCAAGCACAGAGCGAAAACTCAATGAGTTACGAAGCACAAGCTTTTGCAGGCTGCATTGGGGGCGATAAAGAAACTCAAGCTCAAGCTAAACTGCGAGCTTTAACCGTCGCCAAGTTGATTACAGAGATGCGTCAGCAAGTTGGTGTCGTTTATCCAGCCGATAAATAACATCACCATTAGGTTAACCAGCTGATTTTTAACAAATACCGATTTATACATAACTAAATTTAATCTTTACGACAAACAACCGGATTAGTCTATTGGGGTACCATCTGTTTAAATCCGCGTTCGATATCTATCGTATTAATTTAATTTATTGAAGGTGTGTAAAGTGTTTTCAGTTGATGATCGCGTTGTAGCAACAAAAGGTGTTGAGCTAGGTGAAATGGTTGTAATTGGCCTAAGTGCTGGTGGCGGCTACGTTCACGTTACAACAGTAGAAGGCGCAATAATGACGCTTACTTACCCTGCAAAAGACCTTAAAAAAGCATAGTTTAACCGCTCCGCTCTTTTAGTAGTCACTCTGCTAAAGGTAACAAAATTGAGGCCTTGGCTGATTTCACTCTTCTGCATTAGAGTGAACAGCCTGGGCCTTTTTTATGTCTGTTATTCCATAACAGCCTGCTTCGCTAGCGCAATTGCAACGAGCACAAACAAAAAATCGAAGCTCTCAGGTCTCACCCTTGTTAGCTTCGATTTTCTTTTAGCTGCCCATTCTTTCTATCTGACCAAGCCTTTTGTTACATCAAGCTCTTGTTACACCAAGTTCTTGTTACACCAAACTCTTGTTACTATAGCAAGCGCCTTCTCAAACCAGTTCGCTCCAAGATTCGTGTCGAAATCTCTTCAACCGATAATGAAGACGTGTTGATGTAAGGGATCGCTTCTCGGCGGAACATCGCTTCTACCGTTTGTAGCTCATACAAACATTGCGAATCACTCGCGTATTCACTGCCCGCTAAACGGTTCTCACGGATCTCAGTCAGCCTTTCTGCATCAATGGTTAAACCAAACAACTTGTGTCGGTAAATCTCAAACTCAGGCAGCAGCTTCAAGCGCGCTAAATCGTCATGGATGAATGGATAGTTCGCTACGCGTAAGCCAAACTGCATCGCCATATACAAGCTTGTTGGTGTCTTACCGCTTCGAGATACACCTAACAAGATGATGTCGGCTTCTTCCAGCCCTTTGAGCGTGATGCCATCATCGTGTGCGAGTGTGTATTCAATCGCAGCAATACGGTCGAAATACTTAACCGAATCTTTGTTCACACTGCGTGAGCGTTGCAGCTTAGGTACAGGTGCCATCTGAATATCATCCTGAACCTTCTGAACGATACTTTCCAACACGTCATAGCAGTGCGCTGGCGCTTCAAGCAGCTTAGCCTTGATATCTGGGATCACGATTGAAAAGAACACCAATGGTTCGACTCCATTATCGCGATACGAAATTTCGATCTCTTTTAATAAATCAGAAAGTTTGTCCTCACTTTCCACAAACGGAAAGGTTTTTTCATTGGCTTTGAAAGGGAATTGACCTAGAACAACATGCCCTAAAGTCTCACATGTTATGGCCGTTCCATCAGAAACATAGAATACATCACGACTTTGAATATCAATTTGCATTTTTTATTTAATGTTTAAAATTATTTTGAGTAGGATGGGAACCATAATATATATAACAAAACCCTGCTGACTATTACGTCCCCCACAGCTTTAAAAAATAATTTACATTTTTTTAAACTGATACGTAATCGTTTGCCTTTAAATCCCTACAATGCTTGCTATGTTTCTGGAGAAATAAATGCAAAATAATACCTTATGGTTCAATGGCCTATCCATGGAAGATGTCGACAAAGTCGGCGGTAAGAACGCCTCACTGGGCGAGATGGTTTCTAACCTATCCAATGCTGGTGTTTCTGTACCTAATGGTTTTGCTACCACTTCATATGCGTTTAACGACTTTCTTGACTACAAAGGTCTTGATGAGCGCATCCACCAACTACTTGATGAACTTGATGTTGAAGACGTTGACGCACTGCGTAAGACAGGTGCAACGATTCGACAATGGGTTCTAGACGCCCCCTTCCCAGAATCACTAGAGCAAGACATCCGTGATAACTACCGCGAGCTAATCGAAGACAACGAAGAATTGTCTGTAGCTGTGCGTTCATCTGCAACTGCAGAAGACCTTCCGGACGCATCTTTCGCAGGCCAGCAAGAGACCTTCCTTAACGTGAAAGGCATCGACGCTGTACTGGAAGCAACCAAGCACGTTTACGCTTCTCTGTTTAACGACCGCGCTATCTCTTACCGTGTACACCAAGGCTTTGACCACCGCGGCATTTCATTGTCTGCGGGCATTCAACGCATGGTTCGCTCAGACAAAGCCTCTTCAGGTGTGATGTTCACGCTTGATACAGAGTCAGGCTTCGACCAAGTCGTGTTCATCACTTCTTCTTGGGGTCTAGGTGAGATGGTTGTACAGGGCGCTGTGAACCCAGATGAGTTCTACGTTCACAAGCCAATGCTAGAAGCGGGTCACTACCCAATCGTTAAGAAGACGTTTGGTTCTAAGCTGATCAAAATGATCTACTCAACCAACCAAGAGATTGGCAAGCAAGTTGATATCATCGACACCGATACGCAAGAGCGTAACGAGTTCTCACTGAACGATGAAGAGATCAAAGAGCTAGCAAAACAAGCGATGATCATCGAGAAGCACTATCAACGTCCGATGGACATTGAGTGGGCGAAAGATGGTATCGACGGCAAGCTATACATTGTTCAAGCTCGTCCTGAAACCGTATGTTCTCAAAGCGACCAAAACGTTATCGAGCGTTACGAGCTAAACAACAAGGCCGATGTCTTAGTTGAAGGCCGTGCTATCGGTCAACGTATCGGCTCTGGCCCAGTTCGTTTGGTTGATTCTCTAGACCAAATGTCACTGGTTCAAGAAGGCGACGTACTAGTAACAGACATGACAGACCCAGACTGGGAACCTGTGATGAAGAAAGCCTCTGCGATTGTTACTAACCGTGGCGGCCGTACTTGTCACGCAGCAATCATCGCTCGTGAGCTAGGCATTCCTGCAATCGTTGGCTGTGGCACAGCGACAAGCAACCTAAACGACGGTGACACCGTGACAGTGTCATGTTCTGAAGGTGAAACAGGATACGTTTACCAAGGCGAGCTCGACTTCGAGATCAAACGTTCTGAAGTTGATGAGCTACCAATGCTGCCAACCAAAGTAATGATGAACGTGGGTAACCCAGATCGCGCATTCGACTTTGCACAAATTCCAAACGAAGGTGTCGGCCTTGCTCGTCTAGAGTTCATCATCAACAAGATGATCGGCATTCACCCGAAAGCCCTATTGAACTTCGATGCTCAAACTGACGAGCTAAAAGCGGAAATCAGTGAACGTATTCGCGGCTACAAAGATCCAATCGACTTCTACGTAAGCAAGCTAACAGAAGGCATCGCGACTATCGCGTCTGCATTCTGGCCTAAGCGCGTGATCGTGCGTATGTCTGACTTTAAGTCGAACGAATACAGCAACCTAGTCGGCGGTAAAACGTTTGAACCGCATGAAGAGAACCCAATGCTGGGCTTCCGTGGCGCATCTCGTTACATCTCGCCAGTATTCGAAGACTGTTTCGAGCTAGAAACTCAAGCGATCAAACGCGTTCGCAACGAAATGGGCCTTAAGAACGTTGAAATCATGATCCCATTCGTTCGTACTCCAAGCGAAGCAGCATCGGTTATCGACATTCTGGCTAAGTTCGACCTTCGCCGTGGCGACCAAGGTCTGAAAGTGATCATGATGTGCGAGCTGCCATCAAATGCGATTTTGGCTGAAGAGTTCTTGAAGTACTTCGATGGGTTCTCTATCGGTTCAAACGATATGACTCAGCTAACGCTTGGCCTAGACCGAGATTCAGGCGATGTTGCTCACCTATTCGACGAGCGTAACCCTGCTGTGAAAGCGATGCTGAAAATGGCCATCGATGCAGCAACAAAAGCGGGTAAATACGTGGGCATTTGTGGTCAAGGCCCATCTGACCATGATGACTTAGCGGAATGGTTAATGGAACAAGGCATCAGCTCTGTTTCGTTGAACCCAGATACGGTTATCGATACATGGTTGAAGTTGGGTAACGTTGCGAACAAGTAACGCTTAGCGCCAACAACGTAGATACAACGGAAAGTAGAATCAACAAGGCCAGTCATCATGACTGGCTTTTTTGTTTTTATCTGTTGATTTTTGACATCAAAAGGCTAAGGAACAGGTTTGAGAGAGTAAACAAAACATCCCGTCTATGCGATGGTATAAAACTAGTATCGATAGATAGGATAACAATGATTGGTATCGAGCTGACCTTACGTTATCCTTTACGCAATTCTTCATTGAGTGGATTGTCACCACGACAAACCTACCTTCAAGACCGATAAGAGTGTTATGAATTCGACTACCGCTACTCCCTCGCCTTCGCTTGGCCGACAACTCTATACAATGACATGGCCAATGCTGTTTGGGGTGCTTTCCCTGATGAGCTTCCAACTTGTAGACAGTGCCTTCATTGGTCAGCTCGGCGTTTTGCCGCTTGCTGTTCAAGGTTTCACGCTTCCAATACAGATGATCATTATTGGAATTCAGGTTGGGTTAGGCATCGCAACCACAGCAGTCATTGCGAGAGCCATTGGTGCCAATGAAACACGCTATGCTAAACAACTGGGCGGGTTAGTGATTGCGATGGGCAGCGTGAGTGTCGCGCTTTTCTCGGTCATCATCTATCTGTTACGTGGGCCTATTTTGCAGTTGTTGGATGCGCCACCGACTGTGTTACCGATCATTGATTCTTACTGGATCTATTGGTTAGTCAGCTCTTGGACGGGGGCTCTGCTCTACTTCTTCTACAGTGTGTGTCGTGCCAACGGTAATACCATGCTACCCGGCTCAATGATGATCGCGACCAGTATCATCAACTTGATATTGGACCCAATCTTCATCTTTACGCTCGATATGGGCATCAACGGTGCAGCAATTGCGACCATCTTGGCGTTCGGTGCAGGCATCTTTATCGTGGCACCTAAAGTGACCAAGAAGCATTGGATGACATTCGATTGGAACGACCTTGATATAGGCAAGAGTGTTCGCTCCATCGGTAACATCATGGGCCCTGCGATGATCAGCCAACTGCTGCCGCCTGTCTCTTCTATGTTGGCGACTAAACTGTTGGCGGGTTATGGCACTGCAGCCGTTGCAGCTTGGGCTTTAGGGTCTCGTTTTGAATTCTTCTCCATTGTGGCTGTATTAGCACTGACCATGTCGATGCCACCTATGATTGGCCGCATGTTGGGTGAAAAGAACCTTGGCAACATACGTAGTCTTGTGAAGATTGCCGTAACCTTTGTGTTAGGTTTCCAACTGGTCATCGCATTGGTGACTTGGTTATTCTCTGGCGGGTTGGCGAACCTCATGACCAGTGACAACGAAGTATCAACGATTCTGAACTACCACCTACTGATCGTGCCTATCAGCTTAGGGCCTTTGGGTATCTGTATGCTGATGGTTTCGATTTCTAACGCGTTGGGCAAGTCTTACACCGCATTAACGATCTCAGCACTGCGCTTGTTCGCTTTCTTCTTGCCTTGCTTGTGGGTTGGCTCTCAGCTTGCAGGAATTGAAGGCCTGTTCTGGGGAGCTATGGTCGGTAATGTGCTTGCCGGAACCTGTGCATGGTTTATGTACCGACGCGCGCTTGGACAAGTCGAAGCTAAGCTAGACAGCTAGTAAGTTGGACAGAACACAAAAAAGCAGCCACTTAGGCTGCTTTTTTAGTTTTCTGAGTTCTGATTTACGATCCTCCCGCTGACTATCCTTTGCTAATGAAGTCTCTTCGATTAAGCCTTCCTTACCACCAAAAAAAGAATACCGACCGGTCATCATTTTAGTCTCAGAATTGCTAGCTAGATTTCCTTACATAAAAAACATCAATCGAGCCGATTTTTATGCCCTCTTAGAACTTATCCTAGATCATTAAAGTATTCGAAAACTTAACCTGTGGTTTTAAATATGTAAACTTTGATGGAGTTTAAGAAATTAAACCATATCGAAGATGGTTTGGTGATCCTGTTCAAATTACGCTCTTAATTTAAGTTAAATTTTCGTTATTTGTTGATGTTTTGAACGTTTTTTACGGTTTACAGAAGTTTACTGCATCTTGTTCAAATACCACCAAAGGAGTAAGTTTCAGTCATTGAGTTCAAAAATGTAAACCGAAATCATGAATGTAAAACAAGTTCGATTCACCGATGAAGACAGAGAATGTTTAAGCAATTACTTCCGCTTAGCGGACACAATTGCTGACTTGATTGGCCCTTACTGTGAGGTGGTCATTCACTCCTTTGAAAGCTTAGAAAATTCTGTCGTGAAGATCGTCAATGGTCATCATACCGGTCGTGAAATCGGCTCGCCTATCACCGATTTAGGTTTACGTATGTGGAGTACATTCGAGAAAACTGGTGAAGTTTCTCCAAAGAGTTATTTCACCAATGCAGCAGACGGTTCCCTACTGAAATCGACCACCTGCGTTCTGGCAGGCCCACTACAAAAGCCGATTGGCATGCTGTGTATCAACATGAACTTATCTTTCCCATTCCCAGAAATCGTCAAGACGCTAATGCCGCAGTGCAATGTGCCACAAACCATTGTCAGCGAAACATTCAGCAACAATGCGAATGACGTGATTCAGCAAGCATTGAGTTCAGCCATTAAAGAAGTTGACCAAGACGAGACGATTTCTTCCAAAGGTCGCAATAAAGCCATCATTCGTTGTTTATTCGATAACGGAGTATTTGAGCTAAAAGAGACGACTACACAAGTATCAGAGCAACTGGGGATCAGCCGTCAGGCGGTTTACAAGTTTATCCGTGAATTTAAATCAGAATAAAACCAATAATTTAGGAGTTACATCGTGAAACAGATCATTGCCACTGAACAAGCACCTGCAGCTATCGGCCCTTACTCACAAGGTACGTCTTACGGCGACATGGTTTATACATCAGGCCAATTACCTCTCGTTCCAGAAACCATGCAGTTTGTTGAGGGCGGCATCAAAGAGCAGGCTCGTCAGTCTCTAGAAAACTTAAAAGCGGTATTAGAAGCGAGTAATGCGGGACTGGACACTGTGCTTAAGACAACCTGCTTCCTGTCTGACATGGGAAACTTCGTTGCCTTTAACGAAGTGTACACAGAAGTGTTTGGTACAGAGAACGCACCTGCTCGCTCTTGTGTTGAAGCAGCACGACTACCAAAAGACGCACTGGTTGAAGTTGAAGCCATCGCATATAAAAAATAACCGATTTAGGTATTAATGGGTATCATAGGAGATTCTCATGAGCGTTTCATTTATCGCATTAAGCGTACTGTTCTTTGGGTTCTACGCACTGCTGTCGAACTTCAAAAAGCAAAAGAAAAGTTTTAACTTCCGCGTACTGAGTGCGCTTGCTGCTGGCTTACTGTTCGGTGGTGCAATTCAACTTGTTTTCGGTGTCGGTAACGTTGCAACATCTGGCTTTGCTGAACTGATTTCAGTGTTCGGTAAAGGCTACATCAAACTTCTACAAATGATCGTTATCCCACTTGTATTCGTGGCGATGATCTCTTCGATCATGAACGTTGAAGGCGGTGGTGCGCTATCTCGTATCGCACCAAAGATCATCGGTATTCTACTTTTCACTTGTGCAATCTCAGCAGCCGTTGGTATCGCAAGTATTTACCTATTTGGTATCGATGCGAACGCGCTAGTAAGCACTATCGGCACAAACAGTGCGATTGAAGCTCGCGGTGATTCGCTGGTAGCAACACAAGATGCAATGGCAAGCAGTGGTCTGTCTGGTATGGCTCTGTCTATCATTCCAACCAACATCTTTGACATGCTAACGGGTTCTCAACGTACTTCTACACTATCGACTGTACTGTTCGGCATGTTCCTAGGCTACTGTATCCTTCAAGTGAAGAATCGTAAGCCTGAGAAAGTGCAAAACTTCGTTGATTTCATCAACTCTGCAAAAGAAGTTGTGCTGTCAATGGTTCGTGAAATCCTGAAGCTAACACCTTACGGTGTATTCGCTCTGATGACCACGTTCATGATGACGAATGACCTATTCGCACTGGCTGAAATGGGACGCTTCCTTTTAGCAAGCTACGTAGCAATCGGCGTGATGTTCGGCATCCACTTCGTGATGGTGTCAATGTTCGGCCTGTCCCCTGCTAAGTTCATGAAGAAAATCTGGCCAGTATTGGTATTCGGTTTCGGTTCTCGCTCAAGCATGGCGGCTATCCCACTAAACGTTGAAACACAAACTCAACGCTTAGGTGTAGATGAAGAAACGGCAAACATGTCAGCGACATTCGGTACCAGTATCGGTCAGAACGGTTGCGCAGGCATCTACCCAGCAATGCTAGCAATCATGGCAGCACAAGTGATGGGCATGCCAGTTGACCTAGGCTTCATCCTACAACTGATTGCAGTTATCGCGATTGCTTCATTCGGTATCGCTGGTGTGGGTGGTGGTGCAACGTTCGCAGCAGTAGCAGTACTGACCATCATGGGTCTAGACATAACAGTAGTAGCAATTCTGGTGTCTATCGAAGCACTGATTGACATGGCTCGTACAGCGCTAAACATTTCAGGCTCTATGTTGTCTGGTGTTCTAACAGCTAAGAAGAACGGCTCGCTAAACACAGAACAATACGACGCTGACGTTACAGCGACAGTATCAAAAGAAGCAGCAGTATAATTCTCAAACTTAATTAAGAGCACTCCGCGTGAGTGCTCTTCTGTTTTTCCTGAGTTCAGGTTATTTAGGTAGTAAATATGAAAGTTGTTGTTATAGGCGGTAGCGCCGCAGGTATGAGTTTCGCAGCAAAATACAAACGTAATCAGCCATCAGACGAAGTCATCGTGTTAGATAAGCGTAGCTACATCTCTTTTGGTGCCTGTGGTCTACCCTACTTTGCAGGCGGCATGTTTGATGACACCGAACGAATGATTTCTCGCACGCCAGAACAAGCCATTAAATCTGGCTTGGATGTACGTGTGAAAACAGAAATGGTGTCGTTCGACCGCACTGAAAAACAAATTACGGTACGTCACCAAGATGAAGAAAGCGTCATCGATTACGATATGCTGATCATTGCGACAGGTGCGCGACCAATCGTTCCATCATTCGGTGAATTCAATCCGGAACACGTATACACACTAACAAGCATGGAAGATGGCTTGGCGGTTAAGAAAGCGCTAAAGGATAATGTCAAGCAACGTGTATGTGTTATTGGGGCAGGCTTTATCGGTCTGGAAGTGTTCGACGCTGCACACGGCTTAGACAAACACGTGACGATCATCGAGCGTGAACAGCACATCATGAGCCGTCAGTTCAGCCCAGAGATAATTGAAGTCGTTGAAGGTGCGATTCGAGAATCCGGAGCTGACCTTAAAACAGGTTGTAGCGTGTCTGCTATTCGCGATGCCGAGCAAGGTGGTTACATTGTAGAAACCGATAACGGCGACGTAGAAGCCGATGTCGTGATCCTGTCACTCGGTTTCAAACCAAATACTGAAGCGTTCGAACTGCCAAAAGCAGCAAATGGTGCATTGTTAGTGAATGAATATGGCACTACTGAAGACGCTTACATCCACGCTGTTGGCGACTGTGCCGTTGTCCACCATATGGCACTAGGCAAGCCCGTTTATGTTCCTCTAGCAACCACAGCCAACAAGCAAGCGCGTATGATGGCGGACAAGCTAGCAGGTAAAGATACCTATATGTCTGGCTTCTTAGGTTCGTCTTGTTTAAAAGTGCTCGATTACGAACTGGCATGTACCGGCGTATCTGAACTACTTGCGAAAGAACATAACTTGGATGTGAAAGTATCAACGATTTCAGATAAGAACCAAACCGATTACTACCCAGGCCAAGAAGACATCAAGGTGAAGTTGGTCTATCACCCAGAGACTAACGTTCTACTTGGTGGCGAGATCGTGGGTAAAAAAGGGGCTGTAGGCCGTATTAACGCTCTAGCCGTTGCCATCACGGCAAAGGTGACCACCCAACAGCTAGGTTACATGGACTTCTGCTACGCACCACCATTCTCCCGTACATGGGATGCGCTGAACGTGGCAGGTAACGTAGCAAAATAGGCCTTAACAGTCGCAAAGACATAAAGCTAAAACATCAAAGCAGAGCCTGAGCGCTCTGCTTTTTAATACCTAAACTCTACATAACCTGAAGCAGAATAAGATAACGACGTATCTAATGGTCTTTGAGCTTTCTTTTACCAAATTCAAGACGAAAAAAAGCCCGCTGATTTCTCAGCGGGCTTTCTAATGGTGGTGGAGGGATAGGGATTTGAACCCTAGAACCGCTATTAACGGTTGCCGGTTTTCAAGACCGGTGCTTTCGACCACTCAGCCATCCCTCCAACAAATTGTCATCAACAGATTTGTGCACTGTTGAGGTTGTTACTTGCTATGCAAATAACGATACCTTTTGTCTTCACTTTTTAAAAAGTGAGAATAAATTTGGAGCCTGGCGATGTCCTACTCTCACATGGGGAAGCCCCACACTACCATCGGCGCTATTGTGTTTCACTTCTGAGTTCGGCATGGAATCAGGTGGGTCCACAATGCTATGGTCGCCAAGCAAATTTTGTTTTTACTTTCAGTTTTTAAAAACTGAAGGCAAAATAATCTGGAAAGCTGCTTCTCTATTTAATAGAGCTATAAAAGTTTCTCTTCAAACTCATTCAAGGTCTCTCTTTGAGTCCACAAAACCCCTTGGGTGTTGTATGGTTAAGCCTCACGGGCAATTAGTACAGGTTAGCTCAATGCCTCGCAGCACTTACACACCCTGCCTATCAACGTTCTAGTCTTGAACAACCCTTTAGGACGCTTATAGCGTCAGGGAAAACTCATCTCAGGGCTCGCTTCCCGCTTAGATGCTTTCAGCGGTTATCGATTCCGAACTTAGCTACCGGGCAATGCCATTGGCATGACAACCCGAACAC
>NZ_JAKEUO010000034.1 GCF_022397915.1 Vibrio sp. Isolate34
TTAGCAGTAGGTTGTCAAAAGCTCTACGGCTCCAACAAGAGGTGGAAACAACGGTATGGCTATCACAAGCGCTCACTATCAGAGACAGCAATGTACCGAGTAAAACAGCTGCTAGATGGGAAATTAAGCCTAAGAAATTACAATGCTCAGGTTGGCGAGACTTACGCTATGATCAAAGCTCTGAACAAGCTTACAGGACTTGGTATGCCTGAAACTCAGTATATTGCTTAATAACTGAACAACTTTGGGCTACCATGTCTTCCAACCGAATTAAGCAACAAAGCCGTCTAAATCAATAAATAGAAAGGTTAGTCGCTATTAATACATCCAATATTAATAACGGAGTGGATTTTACTTAGTAAATATTTCATTTGTATTTACATCTAAATAAATTTTATTTTCAAGAGATAAATCACCGCAATAGATAAAATAGACATCTCGGTCACTGTACTTCACCGATTTCACCCAACCGCCTAATTCTTCGAAATCACTTGGGGCACATTCGCCTTCAGAGATCAGCTTCGCGACCGTATTACGAAACTTCTCTTGATGGATCTTAAGGTCGTCGGATTTAACCAAGTAAGAGTCCAGTATCTCTTTGTTTTCTTTCTCAGAAATAATCACTTCATCGTTAGATAAGCCAGACATCGAAACCCATTCAGCAGTCTGTGGTCCCCCTTCTTTTAAGACGATGTAATCTGAGATGCGAGCCCAATCACCCTGCTTCTCTAATACTTCGACTTTCTCGCCTTTATAGAGGTAATCGGTTATCAAGCCATCAACTTCAGGCTGTTCTACCACTTCTAGCTTTCTATCCTGAACGTAAAACTCTGTCTGTTCTGGCTCAGGTTTCAGTTCCATGATTGGTTCTAAGTCTACGTCAGACTGTGGAGCTACTTCTGCAACGGGCTCTTCAATTTTTTCTGGTGGTGTTGGGTCTTTTTTCATAACGAAGAAGTAATACGCAGCTCCTCCTCCACCCAGTACTAACAACACAAGTAAAGCGATCAGCGCTTTTTTCATCAAATCCACCAGCTCTTCCGTTTTAGGTATGGTTCAAGTGTACATCAACTCATGCTGTCACTCATCTATACTCTCTAATGAGAACAAGGTAAGTAGAGGAAAGTCATGCGTTTTTGGGTGAAAGTTATAATTGTGAGTGTACCTTTAAGTGCTAATATCGCGTTCGCAAGCCATTGTGATCGTGAAAACTGGCAAATACTGTTGGATCGCCAATTGGCATTTGAAGGGCGTTACAATCAATACACCAAAGAATTTAACCAAGTTCTCTCCACCTATGACTCCCAAACCCTACTCTCTAAACATTTCACCGAAACACAGATCATTGAGCTTTGGGCAAAGTACGAAGACAGGTTTAATGTGCAGCTCAAAAGCCACATGAATACCGCTTATGATGTGTCTGAGGTTTTGCTCAAGCAGGCATACGTTGTATCTACAGAACTTGAAGGGGCTCAGTCGCTCACTCGTTCATGGCAGGCTGTCGCTAAGCACTGCACAAAGGCCAAGCTTCCACGCCAATCAGAAAGCGCACAGGTGCATGTGGCAAGTTCACAATCACTTACTCAAGATCTCCATACACTCAGCGACAAATTCCGCCAGCTGTCATCAAAGTATCGTCAAGAAGCCACTATGATAGATGAAGCACGCCACTCAAAGTCCTCGCAAAATGATGTGCCAGAGTAAAATCCAAAACCTACTTTCACTGCTTTTCGACTGGATTAATTGTGATAACAGACTACCGTTCCAACCAAAACACTCTGTTAAATCGTTAATCAAAGCTTTATCAATAAGTTGTGAAACTAATGTGCTAACTATCAACAATAAAGTTCAATTTCCAATCAATGCAAGCGAGTATGTGAGATATACATCACAAAATAGATTTACAAACGCTAGAAAATTGTTATCATGAATCTTCATATAACTTAATAACAAGAAACATTTTGGCTAGGTAATATGCAAAAAACTATGGCTTTCAACTGCTTGAGTAACACGGAATGGACTGCAGAGATAAGAGGTAAACTTTTATCTGTAACTAAACACATGGAAGAGTTCGGTTCAGTAAGTGAGCTAGAGCTATGTAAGATATTTGGAGAAACAATTTGGAATGATGGTGTGGATTACCATTCACATGCTTTTTCATTCAGAATTAATGCACAAACTGGGGATTGTTCAATCTCTCACTTTAAGTATCACTAAGTTTTGCACCTATCATATACGGAGTACCTTTCACGAGGTGCTCCGTTTTTATTGCCGTGAGTTTGTCATTTTGTGGAAGATCTTTGGTCACCTTCGCATTGTTATCCAAAGATCAAACCATTTCGTTTTAAGCTCACTCTACTCGATAACACTCACCCTTTCCCTCTGCTTACTCGGTATAAACAGGAAGCGGCGCATTACCTTTCACTTGTCTTATCGCGAGATGAGTATGGATGTCTTTAACGTTAGAAAGCCTTTGGAGCTTTCTGGTAAACGCTTCATAGGCCCTCAGGTTCGGGCTAACAACTTCTAACAGATAATCATAAGCGCCAGATACAACATGGCAGCTGATCACCTCCTCCATCTCGACAATCGCGCCCTCGAACTTATCGATCGACACTTCTTGGTGGTTGTTTAGGCTCACTTCGACAAACACACTCATCGCCACACCCACCTTCTCTCGAGATAAGCTCACGCGGTAACCATCGATAATGCCTTTTTCTTCAAGCCTTTTGATACGTCTCGCGCAAGGTGACGGGGATAAGCCGACTTCATCAGCTAACTCAGCCGTGGTTAATCTACCGTCCTTTTGCAGCAACTCGAGAAGATGTCTATCAATTCTGTCCATAGTGAAAGCCATTCATTAGTTAAATTCGTTAACAATTTAAAGAATATTAGCAGGAATCATCAATGATAGGTCAAGTTAGAACCAAACTTGCCAACTTGAGGCACTAACTCTCCCTCATAATGAGTCATCATTCACTTTCATTGTTTATTATGAATCTTGGCTACCTATCAATTATCGTCACTCTGCTGATCTGGGCGAGCTTTTTCCTTTCTCTTAAAGGCGGCGCGAATTCAGCTTTAACGCCTGCAGATATCGCACTCACACGTTTCCTTATTCCTGCTTTGATACTGTTACCTTTGGTGTGGAAAGCGCGTGGTGCAATTACAGCAGTACCTAACCGTTACTTAGCAGGTATGTTTGTCGGTAGTGGTCTGCCTTATCTGCTGGTTGCAGGCACAGCCATGCAATTTGTTCCTGTTTCACACGGCAGTGCTTTAGTACCTGGCACGCTACCTCTGTTTGTTACCGGGATTGCGGTGCTCTTTTTCAAGCAACCACTCAGTCGCCACCGAATCGTTGGCCTAGCTTTGGTGTTACTTGGTATTGTGTTGTTCTTAGGGAGCAGTTTGAGTAGCTTCAATTTTGAATACACCAAAGGCCACTTACTGTTCCTATGCGGGAGCTTGATGTGGGCAACCTTCACTATCTCCGCTCGTGTTGCCAACCTAGATGCTTTGGTCAGTGCGGGTTTCATTTCTCTCTGCTCTATTTTGTTATTAGTACTTCTTATCCTGACAGGAACACTCCCTAGTAGCTTAATGGATGCACCTATCCCTCAATGGCCTTTCGCAGAGCTAGCCATTCATTCAGCAGTACAAGGTGTCGGAGCGGGTTTAATTGCCGCATTTACTTACCTATATGCGGTGAATACCTTAGGGGCAGAGCGTTCTGCTGCGTTTGGAAGCGCGACACCTGCCGTTGCGACACTATTGGCGATTCCACTGTTTAATGAAGTTCCAGATGCAATGACTTGGCTTGCCCTTGGTTCTATTTGTATTGGTAGCTTAGTCGCGAGCAATATCTTCATGAGAAACGACCAATCCATGCAATATCAGCCGCCAAGTCATAGCAAAGCGTGATGCTTTTAATGTTCACAATTTCCGCTAGCTTTCAGGTATGCGACATCCAGATAAGCCTACAAAGATCGGCTTATCTAAAATCTGCTTTTTCTATGCTCGCTTCTCCATTAAACTGTCCGACCTTTTTGCAGATTCAAGAGAACACCATGCAACGCGACTACACCTTAAATTGTTTAATCACCATGCCTCGCCATGAACTAGAAGAATTTAGTTTAAGAATGATCCATCGCCTTGTTCCTGAAGACGCAATGACAGAATTATTCACGTTCGAACAAGAAGAAGTGACCAGCGAAGAACGCATGCAGTCGGCAAAATTCGATGCGATGCTGCGAATGACGGCTATTGCACTTGGCGAAGTAAACCTAGCGTTTTCTGAGTCGGACAACTCACAACAAAACATCGAGCGTATGACTCGCCTACTGCTTTGGCACTTCTACTCAATCTCCTTCAACTTAGAAGAAGCTATTGCGATTGAAGTACACTGCGAGAAAGTAGAGAAGATCTTAAAGAACGCACCAAAAGATGCATTCGGTTGGGTTAAAGAGTTAACTGAGTTGCTTCACTTCTACGCAAAAGTAAATGAAAGCAACGAAGAGAAGAAAGACGCGTAACCTTGCTTAATCTTTAACTGGCTGCAATTCAAAAACAGGCCAGCGAATACCAAAGGAAGAAAACGCAAAAAGGCCGAATCGATTTACCGATTCGGCCTCTGTTTTTGTGTATTGTTGCTCGTTCTAAAAGCCGTATAGTCCTCTAAGCAAAGCTAACAGTACAACATCAATTTAGAACGCGTAGTTTGCGTCAATAAGCTCGCTAACTTCAACTTTCGTTACTTCAGCACGCGCTTCAAGCCACTGTGCAACTTGCAGTTGCTCTGCTTCAGTTACTGAACGGTATCGCTCGATAGAGCATAAGAAACCTTCAAACAGCTCAAGGCCACCGCCACCAAAGCATAAGCCGATGCTGTCGATGAAATCGATGAACTCGTCAATGAACACATCGTATTGGTCAAAATCAGCAATCGATGTCTTGCAGCTTACTTCAAAACCCAGAATCGCGAATTCACCTAGGTATAGCTTTTTGCGTAGGCGACGATTTTTGTTTTCGATTTTATCTAATTTCATAACTGTCTCTCTTTTCATTTGATTAAGCATTTATACACAGTTCCAACGTAATCCCCAAGTGTTTTGTCTTGCATGAGAAGTGTTATGGCAAAAATCGTGCTACAGAAACAAAAGCTTAATAAAAACTATAAAAATCTGTCACTTAACTGCTTCACGATTGGTCACACATTTACCCAACTTATTAACCAATTAGTTAGTAGATGAGTAAGTCATAAATAACGAATAATAAAGTCAGCCAATAGGAAGCAGTCGCGATGAGCAAGGAAACATTTGATAGCACTCGTTTTAACAAGAGTAAAAACAAACCCTTCGAAGAAGTTCTAGATGCAAACCTTTCAAGAAGAAACGTATTAAAAGGCGGATTAGGCATCAGTGCAATGACCGCTTTTGGCGCGTTTGGTTTAGCGGGTCACAGCACAGCTAACGCCGCAACAATGCAAGCAACAGGCGCACAGAAAAGCACCGCGACTCTCGCGTTTGAATCTGTTAAAGGCTCATTGACTGACAGTGTCGTCGTACCAAAAGGCTACACAGCACAAGTGCTTGTTCCTTGGGGGACTCCACTTAACAAGCAAGGTAATGCTTGGCTAAAAGACGGTACAAACAACGCACAAGACCAAGCTAATGCACTGGGAATGCACCACGATGGCATGCACTTCTTCCCGCTTGATGGCAACAGCAATGATGGTTTGTTGGTGATCAACCACGAATACATTGACCAAAAAGCCCTGCACGCTAATGGTCCTACATACAATGAAGGCGCTCGTCCTAACATTGATGAAGTACGCAAAGAGATCAACGCGCACGGCGTAAGTGTAGTTCGCGTTAAGCTTGAAGGTAATCAATGGGTAATGGTCGATAACGATCCACTTAACCGCCGCTACACTGGCGCGACAGTAATGGACCTTTCGGGTCCTGTCGCTCACAGTGAGTTTACCAAAACCAAATTCTCACAAGACGGCAGCCAAGCTCGTGGCACATTAAATAACTGTGGCAACGGCTACACACCTTGGGGCACTTACCTAACCTGCGAAGAGAACTGGCCAGGTTACTTCGTCAATAAAGGGACAACGACACAAGCTCAAGAACGTATCGGCATCGCTACTGACAAAACACGCTACGGTTGGGACACGCTTTCGGGTGACAAACAAGAGCGCTTGGATGAGTTTGCACGTTTTGACGTAACACCAACCGCTGATTCACCAATGGACGATTACCGTAACGAAGCACACGGTCACGGCTACATTGTTGAAATCGACCCATACACAGCAAACTCACGAGCGAAGAAGCGTACCGCTCTAGGTTGTTTCCGTCATGAAGGTTGTACGTTTGGTAAGCTAACCGAAGGCGAGCCGATCGTATTCTACTCAGGCCACGATTCTCGTTTCGAATACCTCTACAAATTTGTTTCTGAAGCGAAATGGGATCCACGTGACGCTGAGCCAAGCAACCGACTAAGTGCGGGCGACAAGTACATGGACAAAGGCACGCTTTACGTCGCTAAGTTCAACGACGACGGTTCAGGTACATGGTTGCCATTAACATTGAGCAGCAAGACCACAAATGGTGGCAAGCTGGGTGATACGTTTGACTCTCAAGCCGCACTTATCGTTAATACAGCAGGCGCAGCCGACCTTGTAGGCGCAACGCCTATGGATCGCCCTGAATGGTGCTCTGTTGACCCGATGACAGGTACGGCTTACCTAACGTTGACTAACAACAACAAGCGTAAAGAAGCTAACTCAGCGAACCCTCGTGTGAACAATAAGTTTGGTCATGTTATCCGTTGGGATGAAGGCAAAACAGCTGGCGAATTCGATTGGGATATCTTTGTATTCGGCTCTCCTGCTGTGGAAGATAAGTCTATCAACCGCTCAGGTCTAACAGACATGAACCAATTCGCGAGCCCTGATGGCTTAGCGTTTGATGCACGTGGCATCCTATGGATTCAAACTGATAACGGCGCAGACGAAGTGGCGGGCTACACCAACGATCAAATGCTGGCTGTTGTTCCATCTAAGTTAACGGATGACAAAGGAAACAGCGCGGTGATTGATGCAAACAACCAAGCACAGCTTAAACGCTTCTTTGTGGGTCCAAACGGATGTGAAGTAACTGGCTTTACTATCAGTCCAGACTTCAAATCACTGTTCGTGAACATTCAACACCCAGCAAACTGGCCATCATCAAACGATGCAACGGCTCAAACTCAAGGCAATGTTCGCCCAAGAGCATCTACCGTTGTGATTCGCCGCGAAGACGGTGGTGAAATCGCGGTTTAATAAGCAAATCTAGCTAAGGTCAGCAATTTTACTGCTATCTAGTTTCTGTTCGCTAGCAAAGTAAAATCAAAAAGAGCGATAAGGCTAATTGCCCTATCGCTCTTTTTCTATTCGGTAAACTCTTTGATTCAACGAATAGCTTGCGGCTTCGTAAACTACTCGTTAGCAGCTAACTAGTATTAACTCACGAACAACCACACACCAACGCCCATCATCAGCGTGCCAGCAATACGGTTCATCAATTTCACATTATCAGCCTTACCGAGCATGTGCTTAAGGCTCTTACCACCTGTCGCATATAGAGTCATACAAACAAATTCGGAAGCCAAGATAATAGACACCAGAATCATCAACTGAGGCGCTAAATCTTTACTGCTGTTGATAAAAGGAGGAAGCAAGGAAATCATAAACGCCCAGCCTTTTGGATTAGCGATCGCAGTAACAAAACCTTGAACTACCAAGTCCCAATCATTGTTCACTTGAGCTTCTTGATTACCAGTACTGATCGCCAGCTTGCCTCTTGAGCGCCACATTTGAACGCCTAAATAGAACAAGTACCCTGCGCCCACAAACTTGAAGCCTGTAAACAGCCACGGGTAATTCAGCATAATAGAGGCGATACCTAATACTGCGGCGACCGAAACCACCGCGACGCCAGCCAGTTCACCGACCATCATCCATAATGTACGCTTGTAACCGATGCTCATGCCCAACGTTAACGCCAAGGTCATACACATGCCGGGTGTGATTGACACAAAGAAAAACGTGGGAATGAAAGCCCAAAGTAGCGCGCTATCCATATTATTACCTTATCGACTTATTTTTATTTGAGTGTTCAGCTTGTTGAGTTGTCTTTGTAAGGAGCGACCTTATATTTAGCGACACAACGAAAAAGAGCCACAATACAGTGGCTCTTTTTCATTACCAACCGTAATTTTACTTACGACGGTTTTTAATTCGCTTCATCATAGTCAAACGACGTTCTGCGCTTGCTTGATCTTGAGGCTCTTCGTTCGCGTTGTTCTTACGACCTTGACGGTTTTTGTAAGCCGACTTAGTGTTCAGCTTTTCAATGTAAGCGTCACGCTTCTTCGGTTCGTAACCCGGTTGCTCAACACGGCGAATGCGCTGTTGAATCAGTGTCTCAACTTGAACCACAGTCAGCTCTTCTTCGCGGTTAACGAAAGAGACAGCGTGACCTTGCTTACCAGCACGACCTGTACGGCCAATACGGTGAACATAGTCTTCAGCTAGGAAAGGCATGTCGTAGTTAATTACGTGTGGTAAGTCTTCGATATCAAGACCACGAGCCGCAACGTCTGTTGCTACCATTACACGCGCTTTGCCTTCTTTAAAATCGTCTAGAGCACGACGACGAGCACTTTGCGCTTTATCACCGTGACACAGTACTGCTTTAATGCCGTCTAGCTTAAGCTCTTTAACCACATCGTTCGCTGTTTCTTTGTAGTTCACGAACACAAGTACTTGGCGCCAGTTTTTACGACCAATCAGTTCAGAAAGCAGTTCTGTTTTACGTTCTTGATCGACTGGGTAAACCACGTGGCCGACAGTAGCAGCCGTCGAGTTTTCACGTTCAACACTGATGCGTTTTGGTTTACGTAGAATATCAACTGACAGTTGGTTCAACTGAGTCGATGTTGTCGCAGAGAACATCATGATCTGTGGCGATGTTTCTACATCCAGCATGATCTTACGAACGGCATTGATGAAACCCATATCTAGGATACGGTCAGCTTCATCAAATACTAGGAATTCTAGGTTAGCAATAGACACGTTACCCGCTTCTAAGTGCTCTTCTAAACGGCCTGGAGTCGCAACCAAAATATCCACACCCAGCTCCAATTGACGAACCTGTGAAGACATCTTGTTACCACCGTAAACCGCAGAAACACTTAGTTCAGTGTATTTAACGTAATCTTTGATGTTTTGAGCGATCTGCGCAGCAAGCTCACGAGTTGGAGCAAGAATAAGGCCGCGAGCCGTTCCTCGAGATGCTTTTTTACCGCTGTTCAGTAGGTGCTGAATAACAGGCAAAGAGAATGCCGCTGTTTTACCCGTACCGGTTTGAGCAGTAGCAAAAATATCATGGCCTTTACGAGCCATTGGAATCGCTTTTTGTTGAATTGGAGTGAGTTTTTCATAACCACACTCAGTCAACGCTTTGACTAATTCAGGAGCAAAACCTTGAGAGGAAAATGACATTGTTACGGGTTCCTTAAGCAGACAGCCTACATTCTTATTTCAGCCGAGCACTATAAAGTAATTAGAGTGATTTATCTCACATTTATCGTGATATAACGCAAACTTTCTCATTTAATCCGGTGTTTACCACGCCATCAACGAAGCAAACACCCAATTATTCAGTTCAAACAGAGATTAAACCCTATTTGATGCCACACAACTTGAGCAGAATCTGTTCGAGATCGCCCCAAGGCATCAGCTGTGAGTCGATCACTTCCAATCGAGATTCAAATCCATCGAGGGAAATTTCATTCACAGACACGACTTGATTCGCCACATTGAATGCGTAGCAACCTTGGTCTGTATTCACCACAGCTTTTACACGTTCAGCCGTCAGATCAGACAACATTGAGAATAGCGCATCGAAATCGAATTTATGCTCAGCGCCAAATAGCCAACCACAACTGTAGTAACCTTGCCCCTTGTTTTCTTTGCGGATGAACGCTTCGCCCGGAGGAAGTTCGAATTGAGGTTCTTGTTCAGCGTGATCGTGATGGTGCGATTCAATATGAGTTGAAGCACTGCCATGCACTCTTTCAATGTCCAACACTTCCAATGGCACTTCACCATCGTGAATTAGCTTGTGGAAGACTTTAGCTGGCGTTTGATCCGTCACCCAATCGTTAAACACATCGATGTCTTCAGAATGCACAAGATCTACCTTGGTGCCTAGAATCACATCTGCACTGTCTAATTGATCATTAAAGTTCTGATTAGACGTGTATTTTTCATTGGATAGATTGCGTGGGTCAACCAAACCTAGTGTCGCTTTTAGATCAACATAGGGCGTGTACTGATCCGAAGTCAGCGTCGCAATCACTTGTTTAGGGTGACCAAGACCTGTTGGCTCAATCAACAAACGGTCTGGCTTTTGGCGAAGTAAAGCATTAATACCTACAGACATAGGTACACCCGCTGTACAGCACATACAGCCGCCCGGCACTTCTTTAATCAAAGCACCTTGGTCTGTCATCAATGCGCCATCGATGCCGATCTCCCCGAACTCATTAACCAGAACAGCCCAGTTTTCATTCTCAGGCTTGTTTTTTAGCAGATTCAAAATAGCAGTCGTCTTACCAACACCTAAGAAACCCGTAATGATGTTTGTAGGAACTTTTTTGGTCATATCAGTTCTCCTTTTTTAGGGAGTATATACTCAATTACCAAAAAGTTGACCCCAATCGCTTGTTTATACTCAGATTGGCGAGCAGAAGGATGGGTTAACTAAATAGAGGGTTAGGCTGACTTACAGAGATACAGTGCTTAACGAAGTGTAAAGAATTGAGCAGATAAATAGAAATAGAAGTGAAAATAGGAATTTTGGATGCTCCAGACGGACTAAAGGCGTACTTGTCAGTACGCCTCACCCTCGTTACTCAATCGTGAGTTCGCGAATCAGGAAGCCTTAAATATCGACCTGAACATTTAACGAGGAACTAAAAACTTTGTTTCTGAATCCATCCAAATTGTGTGTAAAACCTCACTTCTCCTTGCGGTTCGTTATGTTGCTTTACGGTTTAACTATGGTTCATTTTTGGCGTAATACAAGTTGCTACCAGAGAATCGATCAAAACTGTGACGGCGATTCCACTATATTGTCCATACATTCCATTTATGTAATACACTTCTTTCATAAATGAAATTCAACTTTGCATCTTTGCTGCTATAGGATATGCATAGGAGGCGTATAATTTACTAAGACCCTCCCCGCATCAAATCAGGAACCAAACTTATATGACCAATAGAGAGAGAATTAAGCAATCCCTTTTAGCAAAAATGCCAAGGGATGCTATCAACCAATTTCTCTCTAGAGACAAAACACCCGCTTCCGTACTTTTCCTTTCTTGCATTGTCGGCATCCTTGCTGGCGTTGTGGGTACCTATTTCGAAGTTGCCGTTCATTTCATCACAGAAACTCGTACCGATTGGCTGAAAGATGAGATCGGTAGCTATTTACCACTTTGGCTTGCTGCTTTCCTGATCAGTGCTGCATTCGCCTTTATTGGCTATTTCCTCGTTCACCGCTTTGCTCCAGAAGCTGCTGGTTCTGGCATCCCTGAAATAGAAGGCGCGATGGACGGCATGCGACCTGTTCGTTGGTGGAGAGTATTACCAGTAAAATTCTTTGGTGGTATGGGCGCGTTAGGTTCAGGCATGGTATTAGGTCGTGAAGGGCCAACCGTGCAAATGGGCGGAAGCATCGGGCGTATGGTCACTGACATATTCCGAGTGAAAGATGACGATACTCGACACTCGTTACTCGCTTCAGGTGCGGCTGGTGGCTTGGCTGCGGCGTTCAATGCACCATTAGCTGGGATTATGTTCGTTGTTGAAGAGATGAGACCACAATTTCGTTATTCACTCATTTCGATCAAAGCCGTCATCATCTCTGCGATCTCAGCCAACATTGTATTTCGTTCTATCAATGGTCAATCTGCTGTTATTACCATGCCTCAGTACCAACAACCTGAACTGAGTGCGCTATGGTTATTCCTGTTATTAGGCGTTTTGTTCGGCTTGTTTGGCGTGATTTTCAATAAGCTCATAACACTTTCGCAAGACATGTTTGTAGCAATACACAAGAATGACCGCAAACGCTACTTGATAACTGGAACCCTGCTGGGTGGCTGCTTTGGCTTGTTGCTGCTTTATATTCCTGAATTGACTGGCGGTGGTATTGGTATCATCCCAAATATCACTAACGGCAGTTACAGCACCAACATCTTGCTACTGATCTTCCTAGGCCGAGTTATCACCACCCTGCTTTGTTTTGGCTCTGGTGCTCCGGGCGGTATCTTTGCGCCGATGCTTGCACTAGGCACACTCTTTGGTTACGCATTTGGGCTTATCGCCGCGGCATTCTTTCCTGAATTGAATATCGAACCGGGCATGTTTGCGATTGCAGGTATGGGCGCATTATTCGCTGCAACTGTGCGTGCACCAATTACGGGTATATTGTTGGTTATCGAGATGACCAATAACTATTACCTTATCCTGCCGTTGATCATCACCTGTCTAGGTGCCGTAATCATTGCGCAGATGTTAGGCGGTCAGCCGATTTACAGCCAACTACTGAACCGTACGCTGAAAAACGAGAAGTTAAGACAACAAGACCTGCCTCAGCAAGAGGAAGTCCGTTAATTACAAATGACTCATGAAAAAAAGCACACATTCAACGTGCTTAATGTCCCGATTCCGCATCAAAATCAAAAAAGCAAACGTTAAACTTGGTATCATCCACTCAAAATTAGTTGAATACCCTCAACATCTATTGATGGCACAACTGCACGCTCTAACTAGAGCAAAAAATCTATTACGCACTGATATTCTGAAAATAACCCACATTCTATAAATAAGTTGGAGCAAGCTGTTGAACTGGAGAAGATTAACCCAAGTAAAAAATGTGCCGCCCTCTCAGGCGTCTTTAGCACTTGGTGTAATTGGACTAGGACAAGCTTGGGCACTATATCTCCCAGGGATTGGTGAGATTATTCGCCCTTATCTTGCTGCATTCGGCGCACTGTTATTACTGCCCGTTTTACTTCGTTATCTCACCAGCTTTAATACCTTCATCAATGATATTCGTCACCCGCTGAGCGGAAGCCTAATGGCACCAATGAGCATGGCACTGTTGATTCTGTGCGACTATTTAGCCGAGATCTCCACCATAATCGCCTACCCAATATGGTTCTGCGCTCTATTGCTGCATTTTACTATGATGGTGTTGTTCTTCAGTTTCCAGATCATCAACTTCAAAATGTCGAACATTGTTCCAAGTTGGTTCCTGTATCCAGTAGGCTTGATCAGTAGTTCATTGGCAGGCACACAGTTTGGCCACACCGTATTTTCAGAAACGCTTGCAGCAACCTGTATTGGTATCTATTTCTTCATGCTCCCTGTAGTGCTATATCGCTTGGTGTTTGAAGGGAACCTTCCACGCAGAGCAAGGCCAACACTGGCAATCATGGCCGCTCCAGTAAATTTGTCTTTAGCCGCATACTTGGTCAACTTTAACAATCCAGATCCTATTCTGACGGGCGCATTAGCGGGCATCGCCATCACCATGACGCTGCTGATTTACTTATGTTATATCCGCTTGATGCGTTTGAAGTTCCAACCATCCATTGCTGCAGTTACCTTCCCATCAGTGATCAGCGCTATTGCGATGCATCGCTTAACTACCTTTTTCGGGGCTGAATTCCCGCAATGGTACTGGCTACACAAGTTTGGTTTCTTTGAGCTAACCATCGCTACGATATTGGTGATTTGGGTCGCGGGCGGTTACGTAAAAATGTACTGGCCCGAGTTTTTTGACCCCGATTACATGTCTAAGAAAGTGAAACGTTCTTAATCAACTCAAAAACACTTTCTAACTCGCTGAATCCGCGGTTCTACACAACAAAAAAAGGTTCATCGCGGATTAGCGGGAACTAAAAACAAAAACGGTAGTAAGTGATATGGTTTAGTCGCCAAACAAAAATCATACACAAACTACCGTTTTCATGCCGAATCATACTTTCCTATCGTCATTCTGGGAAGGCTTTAAAATAGTAAAGTCTCACCAGACAGCATCACTTATTACACTAACTCTTAAACCGAACTCTGAGGCTAAATGCTTTTGCGGTCTTGAAGCCGAGGCTATCCATGAGTATCAATGGCGTCATGTGAAAGAGGCCATGTTGCTCGGTGTTCCTGTCGAACTTTCCGTTCAAACTCGAAGGATTAAGTGTCGTGACTGCGGCATAAAAACAGAGTCTCTATCTTGGTTGGAGCCTTATGCTCGTATAACGAAGCGCCTAAAAAGCTATATAGAACAACTACTGCCTCTTCTTCCCATTAAGCATATCT
>NZ_JAKEUO010000035.1 GCF_022397915.1 Vibrio sp. Isolate34
TGGATAGCCTCGGCTTCAAGACCGCAAAAGCATTTAGCCTCAGAGTTCGGTTTAAGAGTTAGTGTAATAAGTGATGCTGTCTGGTGAGACTTTACTATTTTAAAGCCTTCCCAGAATGACGATAGGAAAGTATGATTCGGCATGAAAACGGTAGTTTGTGTATGATTTTTGTTTGGCGACTAAACCATATCACTTACTACCGTTTTTGTTTTTAGTTCCCGCTAATCCGCGATGAACCATAAAAAAGCCCAAACTGTGCTTCTGTTCTTACTAGAACGAGAGGAACCGTTTGGGCTTTTTCACAATTTTTTGAAATGCGAGTCGCTAATTTAAGCTTTCGCTGCTTTCATCGCTTCCGTTTTTTTTTCCTTTTGCATTTTTGCAAGGAAGTAGATGTTTACACAAGCGATAAAGCCGTTGGTTGCAGCAACAGGCCATGCGTCAATCATGATGCCGTAAGCAGTGAAGAGAGCGCAACCGATAAAGTTAAGGACACGCAGACGAACGATATCTTTCATTGTTAATGAAATTGCGACCATAATAGACGCAGCGTAACCTAAAATTTCAACCATATTGAATTCCATTGTTTGACCCTCTTAAATTTGCCGATACTTTGTCGGTACCAATTCTTCTCTTCATGAGATGATTGAGGAAGCTCCGTGCCTCGAATGGTCTGGTTTTGTTTAACGGGGTAGACTATACCAACTCTGTTTTTGTGATTAAACCCCCAAAACGGGCAGAAGTGAAGGTTAGCGATTACGCAAACGTTTAATGACCTTTCTATTAACATAATTACTAATTATGTTGGAGGTTGAATTGATAGTTATTCTTATATAGGTAGGGACTCCGCGAATGATAAAGCGATCCATTTGTGCAACAAAAAGCATAAAAAAAGTGGCACTGTTGGCTTTAATGGCGGTTGGACTGACGGCTTGTACCACACAAGAACAACCAGCAGCTCATGACTATGGTGTAGTGACAAGCGGTGACTTCGAATTCATGAAAGATGGTGTGGCGACATACTCGTGGCACCCACATTCGGAACAGGTATACCTTTCTCAAAAGTACGATGAAACCTTGGTTACCGATATGGTACGTGACGCGATTGAAGAGCAATTGTCTGAGAAAGGATACCGTTTGGAACAGGACGGCAGTATTGGTGATGTAGTCGTTGGTTTCGGGCTCGCGGAAGAATCGGAGCTCAATGACAATTCAATTTTTGATGCGGTTCAGCTTTCTACGGGCGTACCTTTTTACGATGGCAAAGGTAAATTGGCCGAAAAAGGATCTCTGTATATCGTGTTTTCAGTACCAAATTCAGACATGATTCAGTGGCGAGCGTTAGCGCAATCTGGTATTCAACCACAACTTGAATCTGGCGAAAGCAAACAGCGCATTTCAGGCTTTGTTGAGATGCTATTTAGACGCATGCCCGAGCGCTTAAACTAAGTACTAAATATATTCATTGAGTCGATGTTATCTGTCTAAAAAACGGACAGATCGCAGATTATACTTTTTTATTTGTAACTAAAGGTACATTTGCGTAAAGCAACGTAAAGTTCGCGCTTCTTTTGCTAGCATTTGTCTATACTGGACAAAACGTTAACTTAGGTTTGATTCAATGAAACTGTTCTCCAAATACTCTCTCCCTCTATTAAGTATATTCATTGTAAGTAACGCCGCGATGGTTAGTAATGCCGCCGTCGCTGCACCTTCTATCGTACCGACTCCACCTAGCTTAGGTGCGAAAGGGTATGTGTTAATCGACTTTAATTCTGGTGATGTGCTTGTCGAAAACAATGCACACACTAAGTTAAACCCAGCAAGCTTAACTAAGCTGATGACCAGCTATGTTGCTGGCCAAGAGATGAAGCGAGGCAACATCTCTGCGGACGACCAAGTTCGTATCAGTGAAAACGCATGGGCGAAGAACTTCCCGGACTCTTCAAAGATGTTCATTGAAGTTAATACTGATGTGGCGATGATGGACCTGTATCGTGGTTTGATCATTCAATCGGGTAACGATGCCAGTGTTGCGATTGCCGAGCACGTAGCCGGGTCACAAGATGCTTTCGTTGATTTGATGAACTCTTGGGCGACTTCTCTGAAATTGGAAAATACCCATTTCGCTAACGCACACGGTCTAGATGCCGAAGACCTCTATTCGACTCCTTATGATATCGCGCTGCTTGGCCGAGCGATTATTAAAGATCTTCCGGATGTGTATGGTTTGTACAGCGAACGCTCTTTTAGCTATAACGGCATCACACAGCACAACCGTAATGGCTTGCTTCGTGATAGAAGCTTAACCGTTGATGGTATGAAGACAGGCTACACATCTGGGGCAGGGTACAGCTTAGCGAGCTCTGCGACACAAGGTGAAATGAGACTTATCGCGGTGGTTATGGGCGCATCGAGCGTTAAGAGCCGTGAGTCAGACAGTAAACAGCTATTGAGCTACGGCTTCCGCTTCTTCGACACGCTAAACCCGCATCAAGGCGGCGATGAAGTAGCAGAAGAGAAGGTGTGGTTTGGTGATCAAGACACATTGAAGCTTGGTGTTGCTGAAGATACGTTTATCACGCTGCCTAAATCAGATAGCAAAAAGCTGACGGCGTCTATCGAGCTTAACTCTGAACTGAAAGCGCCGATTGCTGAAGGACAAATTTTAGGTGTGGTTCACTACACAGTCGATGGCGAAGATGTTCAAACTCAACCTTTGATTGCACTTGAAGCGGTCGAGCAGGGTGGGTTGTTCAAGCGTTTAATGGATTACGTTAAGTTGTTCTTCGCGAGTCTATTCTAGATAGCGCTTCTATCTAGCGAAACGAAAAATCTAACGGGCATTGTGAGTCAATCACAACGCCCGTTTTTAATTTTGTCAGCCCGAAAACCGTGTTGGCTGTTTTCTTTATTAGCCGTAGCGAGCGGTTTCGATTACTATACGCAAAATTTAGCAGTGTAGTCACTTATGACCATAGATATAAAGAACATCACCGAACCTGAAGTAACTTGTGCCAATTGTCAGGCGTGCTGTTGTCGTTTAGAGGTTATGATCATCACAGACACTGGCGTTCCAGAAGAGCATATCGCTTACGACGAGTGGGGCGGTGAAACCATGAAACGTCTAGATGATGGTTGGTGTTCAGCGGTAGATAGGGAAACATTGATGTGTACTATCTATGAAAATCGACCATGGATCTGCCGTGAGTTCGAAATGGGCTCTTTCGAATGCGTTGACCAGCGCAAAGATGTGATGGGGTAAGCTAGCGCGCTAACTGCTAGTTTGCCACCAATGTTATAAAAATACATAGTTCAGTTTAGTCTCAGGGCCTTATATCTTTATCAAATATGGGGCCCTGATTCGTTCTAGCTACGTAAAGGCAATAATGAGACGAGCAAATTAGAACTCAGAAGGTACTTCAAACTCCATCCATTCGCCGGTTGTTGGGTGAATGAGTTTTAGGTAGCCCGCATGAAGGTGCAAACGTTCGCGCTTGTAGCCATAAAGGTCATCACCACGAATCGGTACGCCAAGCCCTTGCGGATGAGCACAGTGAACACGCAGCTGGTGGGTACGGCCTGTTTTAGGGTACAAGTGAACTTTTGTTTTACCGTTGTTGGTGCTGACGGTTTGCCAATGCGTTTCAGCGTTACGCCCATGTTCATGGCAAACGAGCTGTCTTGGTCTGTCGGTGATGTCGCCGCGTAACGGCAAGCTAATATCACCAGAATCCCCGTGGATTTCACCATCAAGCAGAGCGGTGTAACGTTTCTCGACCGTTCTATCGATGAACTGTTTTTGGATGTGTTTGTTGGACTCGGCAGTCAGCGCCAAGATCAACAAGCCAGATGTCGACATGTCTAGTCTATGGATAATCAATGGGCCAGTGGCGTCTGGGTAGTGCGCTTTAATACGAGTATAAACTGAGTCTTCAATGAACTTACCCGGAACCGACAAGAACTCTTCAGGCTTATTCACAACCACGATCTCTTCGTCTTCATAAACAATATCAAACGACTTACCTACCGCGGGGTTTACGATAAGCGGATTATCTTCTAACTCAATGCCGCTTAGCTGGTGGTCGAGGATCTCGAAGCTTTTGCTCTGGCAAACAGGGTAAAGGTTTCCATGTTGTCGAATGGTATCCGTTGGTGGCAATCCCCACCAAAACTCAGATAAAGCTAATGGTTTAAAGCCGTGCTCAAAGGCAAAGTTAAGCAGCTTGGGTAGGCAGCAGTCACCTGAACCTTCAAGCGCGTCTTTACCATCCAATAATTCAAGCAGGCTCTTTGGCTCTGCTGCTTGGTTGATAAAGCGATAATGAGACAAACGCTGGGTTTCTAGTTCTGCGGAAATGGCTTGGTAGTCTTGCTTACAGCTTTTGAGATCGTTTTCTATGGTATCAACTTGTGACTGACGTTCTGCGATCTTCTGTTTCCACTCAATTCGAAGTGCTTTTAGATCGCGCTTCTCTTGGCTGCTTTGGTTGCCTAACTGCTTAAGTAGTTCAGCTGCAGAATCTAGATTTCCTAGTTCTTTCTCTTGGTTAGCTTGCTCTCTCAGTTCATTGCGCTGTGCTTTATTCGCGGCCATAGTGAGCTGAAAGGCTTCTATTTCTTTGCTCGCGTCGTTTTTAAGTTCGCTTAGTGTTGAGGTCAGTTCATCTAGGTTGTGAGTTTTCTCTAGGTTCGCAATGTCGTTAGCTAATGTCGCTTGTTGAGTTAAGCCTTGCGTGTTTAGGGCCTGAAACTGCTGCTTATCAAAAGCAGAAGGAACGAAGGCGATACTCGATAGCAGAGGTTCCAAAGACGAATCGAGCTGCAAACCTGAAAACGCAGAAAGGTAGCCCAACTCTTGAGTTTGAGGATGTTGAACCAGAAGAACGGCATAGAGGTTACCTTGCGATGTTTCATTCACACCACAGTCAAGCAGTGACTGTTGAAGCTGCTGCATCGCTAATTCGCACACTGGATGCGGAGTATAGTAATACGGGAATGTAAAACGCTCTGGCAATGATAACGCGTGATTCGCTGTTTGGTTTAACGTGCGCAGTGGTGTGTATTGAGCAAGGTTTGCTGACATGAAAATCAAACTCTATGGGTATTCGGTTAGAGCTCGGTATTGTTGTCGAAATGGAGGCAAATGAGAAGCCAAAGCGGAAGATAAATCGGCTTTGGCTTCATTTAGATTGTTATGTTCATGCTATGGGAGCATTGAATGGAACAAATCTGGATTAGTTAGAGTGTTCTAACTCTAATTGCTCCGCTTTTTGGTAAGCAGGGTGGCTTGCTAAAAGATCACCGTATTTAGCAATGTTAGGGTAGAGCGCAGTGGCGCCAAAGTTACCCACGATTTCTACGATGAACGACATCATGAAATCGGCACCGGTGAGTGTTTCGCCTACAAGATAGGTTTTGCCTTCAAGTGTTTCGTTAACGAAGGTTAAGATCTTTTTATTTTCATCGTCTGCGTAACCACTAAGGAAGTTTGTCTCACAGCCGTCTTTCATTACGAAGATCTTAAGCAGCATAGGCAAAATGCCCGAGCTTTCAGCAAAGTGTAACCACTGTGAATATTCAACATATTCAGCCGTTCCACGTTCCGGTGCAAATTTACCTTGGCCAAACTTGTCGATGAGGTACTCAGTAATTGCGCCAGATTCACTGATCACAACGCCATCGTCTTCAATGACGGGAGATTTACCAAGAGGGTGAACAGACTTCAGTTCTGGTGGTGCTAAAAACGTGACACTGTCTCGTTGGTAAGGTTTGATTTGATAATCGACACCAAGCTCTTCCAGTAGCCAGATGATACGTTTAGAGCGCGATTTATTCAGGTGATGTAAAGTAATCATAATTCTGCCTATTCTATCTTTGAGCTATTTTGATTCGTTAGTTTTGATAACAAGTTTGCCGAAGTTCTGACCTTCTAACAGACCCATGAAGGCTTGTGGTGCTTCATCTAGGCCTTCAATTAGGTGCTCGCGGTAGTGCATTTTTCCTTGAGACAGCCATTCGGCCATTTGAGTTGCAAACTCGTTGTAACGGTGTGCATAGTCATCAAAGATGATGAACCCTTGCATCTTAATACGCTTAACTAGAAGGGTACCCATTAGGGTAGACATGCGATCTGGGCCTTCAGGAAGTGATGTCGCGTTGTATTGCGAGATAAGACCGCAAACAGGGATACGAGCGCCTGTGTTTAGAAGAGGCATTACTGCATCGAATACCTTGCCGCCAACGTTTTCAAAGTAAACATCGATGCCTTTGTCACACGCTTTCGCCAGTTGTTCTGCGAAGTCGTCTGCCTTGTGGTCGATACATTCATCAAAACCAAGAACCTCTTTTGCGTGCTGGCATTTCTCTTGACCGCCAGCTACGCCAATGACGCGACAGCCTTTCAGTTTACCGATTTGTCCAACAGTTGCGCCTACAGGGCCTGTCGCCGCGGCCACAACTAACGTGTCGCCTTCTTTCGGTTGGCCGATATCCAATAAACCCATGTAAGCTGTAAAGCCTGGCATACCCATGATGCCTAGTGCGTAAGAAGGGTGGCTTGGCTCTTTACCTAATTTGATAAGACCTTCACCGTTAGAAACACCATAATCTTGCCAACCTGTGTACGCCAATACCCATTCGCCAACTTCGAAATCAGCGTTGTTTGACGCTTCAACCTGACACACGGTTGCACCAACCATCACGTCATCGATAGCAACTGGGTCTGCATAAGACTTTGCGTCGCTCATTCGGCCACGCATGTAAGGATCAAGAGATAGGTAAACCGAGCGAAGTAACATCTCGCCGTCATTAATTGTTGGTGTAGCCACTGTTTCTAAGCGGAAGTTATCTTGAGTCGGTGCGCCAACTGGGCGAGAAGCCAATACGATGCGGCGATTGTCATGTGGAGTCATTGGATGTCCTTAATTTTATATTATGTTCATTCAGGATTAGACCAGTCGTCTAGTCTTGTTGTCTAAAAATCCCGCCTTCATCAAATTGATGAGAGGGCGGGTGATTTCTTTTAAGTTAAAGCAAGTTTAAGTAGCAAAAACGAAGAAGGCGCGGTGCGCGTTAGTGGCTTTCACCTTTTAAAATTTGTTCGGTAAGGCTTAATGCCGATTTCAAGCTCTGTGAACTCTGGCTTAACTTACTCAATAAGCTGGCACCCAACCACATTGAGTATAGGTTCTGAGCAACTTCTTGGCTGTTTTCTACATTGATAGAGCCATCATCCACACCACCAGCAACACAGTGCTTTATCGTTTGAGTGACTTTTTCGGCTCCTTTGAGCAGAGCTTGGCGCATAGGATCAGAAAGATCAGAGACTTCAGCGCTGAGCTTAACCACTAAACATTTATGTGCGTTACAGGTGCCATTTTCAGTCTTTGCCCATAGTGAAAAGTAACCCAGAATTCGTTGATTATGGTTGCCTTCGCCATGTACCAAAATGGATTCAATCTTAGTGATGTAGTTTTCAAAATAGTGTTGAATTAACGCCTCACCAAATTGCTCTTTCGATTTAAAGTAGTGGTAAAACGAACCTTTCGGTACGTCCGCTTCTTTAAGCAACTGTGATAAGCCAACGCCATTGAAGCCGTTATTCACTATTAATTGATAGCCAACATTCAAAATATGCAGGCGTGTGTCATTCGTTTTCTCGTTCATGGTCGATACTATAATTTAAATTAGACCAGTCGTCTAGTGGCTGTGTTTCTACTTAATTATTCGTGTCAACTGGATGGTTGCCAGTGATAAGGTGCTTTAAAGTAATGACTTACTAATAAAAAGCCCCGACATGTTCTGCATGTCGGGGCTTAACGTAATGCTCACTTTCAAGCGAGTAGATTACTGGATAGAGATTAACTCAACATCAAAAATCAGTGTTGCTGATGGTGGGATAGGGCCTGAACCGCCTTTACCGTAAGCCAATGGACTTGGGATAAACAGACGAACTTTTTGACCTTCAACCATGTAAGTCAAACCTTCTTGCCAGCCTTTGATTACTTGCTTAAGAGCAAATGAGATTGGCTCGCCGCGCTCAACAGAGCTATCGAAAACCGTGCCGTCAATCAAAGTGCCGTGGTAGTGAACCGTTACTTTGCTGTTCTTTGTTGGGTGCTCTGTACCAGTACCTTCTTCAAGTACAAGGTACTGTAGGCCGCTTTCAGTCGTGACAACACCCTCTTTAGCGCCGTTCTCGATAAGGAACTGTTGACCTTGTTCGAAGTTTTCTGCACCAGACTTATGATTCGTCCAAGTACGGTAAATCATGAAACCCGCCAAAAGAAAGACAATGACCGGGATGATAAATTTAGACATAGTAAAACCTATTTATATTGAGTGCTGAATTTCGTAGTTAATACAAAATGTGTTAATCAGTGGGAAAAAGCCGTGATTATGGTTGAGTCAAAAGGTAGTTGATCGTTTTCGCGATACCTGCAACATCTTGGTGGCCTGCTGTCAGTACTTGGTATTTACCGTTGATGATAAATGTTGGTACTGAGTTGATCTGACCTTTTACTGAAACTTCTTCCGCTTTCTTAACGTAGTCAAAAAGCGCAACTTGTTGTTCTTTGTTCAGTTGGTACGGGCTAACTAAATCGCGAGAAGTGAATGCTGTTTCTAGCGCTTGCTGACGTTGCTCAGGAGTCGCGTCTGCACCCATTTGAACCGCACCGAATAGGTCGTCCATGAAGGCATGGTCCGGTGTCGCATCAAGCTGCATCACTGCTGTGTAGTAGATCATTGCGCTAATTTGAGCACTTTCATTGAATGTTACGTGCATCTTGCCAATAGTTTGGTCTGTAAGCGACTCAATCTCTGGAATTGCACTTTCCATTTGACGACAGTGACCACAGTTAAGAGAGAAGATTTCAGTGATCGGAGACAGGTTAAATTCTGTTAGAGCGGTAGGAAGCGCTTCGTATTGAACGCCTTTTTGTGGCTCGTCTGTTTCACTACAACCGGCGATAATTAGTACGGCAGCGATTGCTGTGATGAATTTAGTAAATGGTTTAAACATGATGTTTGCTCTAGCGTTGAGAAGTCGTGAGATTCTAACTATTTAGTAGGAATTGGAAAACAATTATAAGGTAAATAAATGCAAACAGTTCGAACTAGCGAGCGAAGACAGGCTAGTTGACGGTTAACTGTGATCAAAAGCACTTTTTTTGATGCAGACTGTTTTGTCGAAAGTTTTTGTCTAAAGTTTTTTTCTCGGTGCCGATATAGACATTAGTGAATGGTTTATCTGCATGAGTGGTTGGTGAAGTAATGAGATATTTAGCAATAATGTTAAGCATAGCTTTAGCTGGGTGTGAAACGACGTCACCAACGGATTTACTTGGTGGTGATATGCTAGAGACTGCGCCACAAACCGATTACGATCTTATGCACCCAGAGTGGGGCGTGGTTCAAACGACACATGTCGCGAGTAATCGTGGTTACTCAATGCAGAGCAATTCTCGTCAGCAAACAACCATTACCACCAACTATGGTCGTGGCGTATCAACCAATGATCCGCTAGAAGTTTTCCTCAGACAAAACCGTATCGATTTTGAAGTTTTACCGGGCAATCATGTGATGGTAAAGCTTGAGCAACATGTGAACTTTAAAACCGGCTCTGCATTCCCTGAACCTGCTTACAACCAGTGGTTAGACACACTAGGTAGCTATCTTTCCCAACGCCAAGATATCGATGTTGTGATTGAAGGGCATACCGATAACACGGGCACAGATCGAATCAATGATCCTCTATCCGAGCAGCGTGCAAAAGAAGTGAAAGCTCGATTAGAGAGCAACTACGTGTCGAGCCGTTCGATTTATACTCGCGGTTTTGGTGAGTATGTTCCGGCTTGTACCAATGCATCAGCACAAGGTAAGGCGTGTAACCGCCGTGTAGAGCTGATGCTGATTGTCGCCAAATAGCCTTAGCGTTTTTGTTCTCAACTGAAGAATACGCAAATAACAGACATAAAAAATCCCTCACATTCGAGGGATTTTTTGTATCTGGCTTTCGCTTAGCTTGTGAGCTTATGCGAATTGTTTTTCCAAGTAAGCGACGATGTCTGAAGACTCGTACATCCACTCAGTTTTGCCGTCTTTTTCAATACGTAGGCAAGGCACTTTCACGCGACCGCCGCCAGCTTCAAGCTCTGCACGGTGTTGTTCATTGTTCTTTGCATCACGAAGTTCAAACTGAACCGATTGACGTTTCATCGCGCGGCGCACTTTTACACAAAATGGGCACGCTTCGAATTGGTATAACGTGTGCGTTTTTGCTTGCTCATTCACTTGGCTTTGTTCTTCTTGAGAACGTTTCACACCACGAGGGCTGAAAACAAAATTCAATAGCAAAATGACGCGACCTAAGAACCAACGGATAAACTTCATAACTCTCTCTACATATTTAAAATTAGCGTTACAATTTGCAGCATTATATACACAAGTTTTGTCAGATGCTCGCAACAAACCGCTAATATCTATTTTGTCCGTTCGATCGTGTGAGACTTAGCCACATTTAACCCTAAACGCTTCGATAGTCGGGTCAGGTTTGCTCGGTCTGTTTTCAGAACTCGACCAGCTTGTGCCCAGTTAAAGTTAGCATCTTCCAACACCTCAGTAATGATGGTGCGCTGAAAATCGTCTGTTGCACCACGCAAACCTGCGGATAGATCGATAGTTGGCGTTGATAGCGGAGTCGTCTTCGCTTGAGTGGTTGCGATGGGCTGATCTTGGTCCAGTGGGCCGCAATCTTCTTTGGTAATCGTCACTAGGTTCTTGTTAGTGCTACGAGCCAGTGCTTTCAAAGCAGAACGGCTGATCACATGCTCAAGTTCACGCACGTTACCTGGCCAGCCATAGCGGTTCAGAAATACAAGCACATCAGAACGGAATTTCACTTGGTTGATGCCAAGCTTACGACGCGCTTGTTCTAGGAAGAAGCCCGCTAGCAAGCTGATATCGTCACCACGATCTTTCAGTGCAGGCACCGCGATAGGGTAAACACTCAATCGGTGGTACAAGTCGGCTCTGAATCGGCCATCTTCCACTTCTTTTTTTAAGTCTCGGTTGGTTGCAGCTAGTACACGTACATCAATAGTTTGAATGTTGTCTTGACCAACGGGTTGAATTTCGTTGTTTTGTAGCGCTCGCAGTAACTTGCTTTGTGCAGCTAACGGCAGTTCACCAATTTCATCAAGGAATAGGGTACCGCCATCGGCCAACGCAAACTTACCCAAACGGTTTTTGTCTGCGCCAGTGAACGCGCCACGCACGTGACCAAACAGTTCACTTTCTACAAGGTTTTCAGGAATCGCAGCACAGTTCACGTAAACCAATGGATTGCGTTTACGCTGTGATTGATGATGCAGAGTACGAGCCACCAGCTCTTTACCTACACCCGTGTCACCGTGGATCAGGATGTTGAATTCAGACGGCGCTACCACAGCGATGTCGTTCTTCAGCGCGACCATGGTGTCACTGTTACCAATTAACTCGCCGCCGTCACGTTCCCACGCTTCAACGTTTAACTCTTCTAATAGCTGCTTAGACTGTTTTGCTTGATGCTCAAGTTGAGAAAAGGTCAGTGCCATCTGCATGCTTGAAGCCGCAATCGCTGCTAATACTTCAAGGTTACGCGCTGGAATATTAGCGAAGACATCTGGTTTCAGGCTGTCTAGCGTCAGAATCCCTAATAGCTTATCGCCGAATAGTAGAGGCAAGCCCATACAAGCGTGCATTGGCAGATCGCCATCATGATCGATCAACAGACCATCAAAAGGATCAGGAAGTGAGCTATCAGAATCGAAACGAACAGGAGAGCGAGATGCACATATCTCCGCAAAACGTGGGTGCTCTGAAATGATGAAACGACGACCGAACGTGTCTCGACTGAGCCCTTGCATTGCGATAGGTACTAGTGTGTCACCTTGAAGGCTTAAAAGCGCGACACAATCACACGTAATGGTTTTACGAATGGCATCGATGAGGCGATTAAAACGATCTTGATCGTTCACACCACTTGCAAGGCCAATGGTCATTTCCATGAGGGTAGATGCGGAGATATCTTGCATAAAAAACTCTAACTCTGTGTGTTTATATACATAATAGAGTCTTATTGACCTAAAAAAAAGGTCTTTTTGACATTTTTATCAGATGGGTTTTGAGAATAAAACCAGTAATGACGGGGATTGATAAACTTGGCATCGATTGTGCAGAAGAGTCATCGAAGCCCGATTATAACGCTGATTAAAAAGAGTATTCTTGATCTCAATCAATCAGGTGGTATTAATCAGGTTTTACGATTATTTGAAGCGAAAACGAGTCAAAATCACTCAGTTTCTAAAAATAACTAAGGTTTCAGAAAATCGAAAAGTCATTCTTAATTTTTCAAGTAGTCAAAATGACATAAAGGTCATAAGACTCAGTGTTCGGAGTAAATTCATGCTTAACAACGCACATATCGAAATCATCAAATCTACTATCCCGCTACTTGAGAGCGCAGGCCCGGCTTTAACTCAGCACTTTTATCAACGTATGTTCACGCATAACCCTGAGTTGAAAGATATCTTCAATATGACTCACCAAAGAACAGGTCGCCAAGGCGTAGCACTGTTTGAAGCTATCGCGGCTTATGCAAAGAACATTGAAAACCTAGCAGCGTTAACAACAGCCGTTGAACGTATTGCTCAGAAACACACAAGCTTTAATATTCAACCAGAGCACTACCAAATTGTTGGTTTACACCTGATTGAAACACTGCGCGAATTGGCAACAGAAGCATTCACTCCAGAAGTGGAAGAGGCATGGACAGCAGCTTACCTTTTCTTAGCTCAAGTATTTATCGACCGTGAAGCAGAGCTTTACCTGCAGCGTAAGCAGGCGGTAGGTGGCTGGGAAGCATCACGTACGTTTGTGATTGCAGATAAGATTGAAGAATCAGCTCTGGTAACTAGCTTCATCCTTCAGCCAAAAGATGGCGGTGACGTTCTGGATTACACTCCTGGTCAATACATCGGTATCGAAGTGAAGCCTGAAGGCGCGCAATACAGCGAAATTCGCCAATACTCGCTATCAGATAAGCCGAACGGCAAGCAATACCGCATCTCTGTGAAACGTGAAGGTCACGGTCAAGAAACACAAGGTGTGGTTTCTAACCACCTTCATGACACCGTTGCTATCGGTGATGAAGTGAATCTTTACGCGCCTGCGGGTGACTTCATGTACCAAGAGCGCAGCAAGCCAGTTACGCTGATCTCTGCAGGTGTTGGTGTAACGCCAATGCAGTCTATGCTTGAGTTCCTAAACACTGAAGAGAAAAGCGAGCCAGTACTTTACCTTCACGCTTGTGAAAACGTAGGCCAACACTCTTTCACAACTCGTGTGAAAGACATTGTTGCTGATAAAGGTTGGGAAGCAAAAACGTGGTACATGGATAAAGGCGAATCGGCATGTGAAAACACGCACCAAGGTCAAATGAACCTAGCGTCTATTTCAGATACGAAAGGCTTTGAAGAGAGCGACTTCTACATTTGTGGCCCTGTGGGCTTCATGAAGAACATCGTAGAGCAGCTAGATGCATTGAAAGTTGACCGTTCACGCGTTCACTACGAAGTATTTGGCCCTCACGCTAACTTCTAAGAACCACACTAACTTTTAAGAACTCTAGGGAGTTATGTTAACACTCGCCTGATCTATTAAAAACCTTGCCTATTCAAAAGGCCTCACAGTGTGAGGCCTTTTTTTGGGTTCATCGCGGCTTTCCGGGGAAAGCCGCTTTTATCTTCAAGAAGAAGTAATCTGTATCTCGATATCCATACCCCATTCGCTTGATTAGCTTTATCTTGTTGTTTATCCCTTCTAGTGTGCAGGTGTTTAACGGGTAACTTGCCGATGCAATAATGCCGTGAAGATAAGGCCTCAGTTTTCGTGCGAACTCTTTCAATGGCTTAATTCCACTCTCTTGCACTTGTGCCCACCATACCTCCCAGAGCCCCTTAGCATGTGCTTCTGATTCACAATACCAAAGCTCTTTGAGTTGTGAGCCGAGTATATAAGTGGTCATTAAGTCCTTATTGATATTCAATATTTCAGTAAGATAGCTATCTTGTCGTGCATTTAAATTACCTCTGTTTTTCAGCAGTACCCAGCGTGAGCGTTTCACCCATTGCCTCGCTTTTTTATCCTGCTTGAGTT
>NZ_JAKEUO010000036.1 GCF_022397915.1 Vibrio sp. Isolate34
CAGAGGGTAGATCCCGCCAAGGAATACCTGTTCTCATTCGATAAAGTATTCCTTCAAATGTCATTCGATGTTCAGTTTTATCGTAAATACGACCTGTACTTTTCATAACTTGGAGTAGCAGTTTCCAGCGAATATCAGTTAGCATTGTTCTTGGCATGGTATTGGTTATGGTTTTACTTTTGGCGAAGCAAATTATAACTCTTTACCATGCTGTTCAAAAAACACTCTCGAAAGATCAACATGCCCTAACACGACTTAGGTGTAATAACCGTACTTACTCTTACGGAAACTAGATATGTTCAATGTGCGTCACCACCTTAACTTTACGTCTTTCGCCATCGCGGCTCTCTTCAGCACTTGTGCGTTCTCAGCAAACACACAAGACAGCCAGATAACGCTAACGAATACCAACAACAGCGACACAGTATCGATTTCAACAAACCGTATTCAGTGACGGAAGTAAAATCATCGCGAATTTCTCTGACCAAGCGTTTAGCCAAAACGGCGTCACAATAGCAGCGACGTCTATCAAAGCTGTGTTGAGCAATGGACAAGTTGTTGAATGGAAACCAACGCTGAATTGATTAGGTTCGTGCTCTCGTCCTAATGTCAGGTCTTAATATTCAGTTCTTTAGCTCTTTGTTTCCCATAATTTTCTGTTTAGATGCTAAAGAACTGAGGGCTCTGAATCACTTCGATAGACTAGACGAACGCTACTTGTTCTTCTCACTGAGGAATGCCGTTAGTAAGTAGTCAATAAACACCTTTTTACGTTTGGGCATAAGCTGCCTATCCGCGTACACCAAGCTTACCGAGACTTGGGGCATGTCATACTCTGGCAGCAAATGCACCAACCGACCTGATTTAAAATGCTCTCGACAGATGAACTCAGGGAGCACTGCAAGGCCTAACCCATCGACACATGCCGTCAAACACGCGGTAATGGTATTCACCTTCAGCTGGCTTGGAAGTTCGATATACTCAGACTCTCCGTCATCAAGCTGCAACTTCCACTTGGGTAAACGTGCCGCTTTATTCGAGACCTCAATCATACGAAATGGTGACTTGAGATCTTTGGGCGTTTTAATCTTACCAAATTGCTCTAAATATTTAGGGCTCGCGACCAACACACGTCCTGAGGTTGTCAAAAAACGAGAAACCAAACTAGAATCTGCCAGCTCACCAATCTGCGCGTAAAGATCGATGCCTTCACCAATAATATCGACTTCTCGATTAGTCAGTTCCAAGTTCATCGTCACATTCGGGTATTCAAGTAAAAAGCTATGGATGTATTTGGCGAGAACTTGATGTCCCAACTCGACAGGCAACACCACATTTAAAGGGCCACGAATCAGATCTTGATTGGCAGAAACCTCTAGCTCAGCTTGGTTCATTATCTCGTGCATTTGCATACTCGATTGATAGAAGCGCTCACCTTCCGGTGTTAACACCAAGCTTCGCGTCGAACGAGTGATCAATCTCACACCTAGGTGCTGTTCTAGCTCGGCGAGTTTTCGACTAACAGTCGACTTCGTCATGTTCAACGCTTCAGCTGCATGTGTAAAACTCCCACAATCAACCACTTGTGTAAAAACAGTGACCGCATTTAAGTCCATCCTACCTCCCCAAACTCGCTATTAGTAAGATTCTCGCAACAGTGTTTCTCTTTTTTCCTATCTTATCAATCAATGACTTTCATTTACAATTCGTTACATCTAAATAAAAACAAAATGAGAAAATAGAAATGACAGAGAACAACAACGCTTCGCAATCAGTAAGCACAAAAAAACGTAAAAAAGCACCGCTTATTGCTACTGCGATCATGCTGTCATTGGGTTTAGCTGGCGCTGGATATTGGTATGGCTACGGTCAGTATTTTGAATCGACCGATAACGCCTACCTACAAGGCGACATTACTAACATTAGTCCTAAAGTGTCTGGCTATATTGTAAAGTCTTTCGTGAGTGACAACCAATCGGTGAAAGAAGGCGACCTATTGGTTCAAATTGATGACCGTGATTACCAAGCAGCCCTTGCTCAAGCTAATGCCCATTTATCCGTCGTACAATCCGACGTAAAGAACTTAATCGCTCAACAGACGTTACAACGTAGCAAAATTAATCAAGCAGAAAGTGGCGTCGATTCCGCAGAAGCCGAATATGAACGTGCTATCCAACAAGTACAGCGCTCTCGTAGCTTGTTAAAACGCAATTACGCTTCTCAAGATGAAGTCGATAGCATGGTCGCTCAACAAAAAGTGACCCTTGCTGACTTAGAAGAAGCGAAAGCCAACCTTGTCGCTACCAATGACCAACTGATCGTTATTGCGAGCGAAATTGAGCAAGCCAAAGCCTCAGTAACAGAAGCACAGGCACAACAAGATCAAGCACAGCTCAACCTTGATTACACCAAAGTCTACGCACCTACAGACGGCGTCATTGGTAAACGCAGTGTGCGTGAAGGTTTATTGATTCAAGCCGGTGCTCCGCTTATGAGTCTAGTGCCTAACAACCAAGTGTGGATTGAAGCAAACTTCAAAGAGACACAACTAAGTGGCATTCACAAAGGTCAAACGGTTGAAGTTGAGCTAGACGCTTTTCCAGGCCAGCCACTTGAAGGCGTGGTAGACAGTTTCTCCCCTGCTACTGGCGCTAAGTTCGCGCTGCTGCCACCTGAAAACGCAACCGGTAACTTCACCAAAATTGTTCAACGTGTGCCTGTGAAAATCACCATTCCAGATCAGCAAGAGTTGAAAGGTCGATTGCTTCCTGGTTTGTCTGTGGTTGCGACCATCGATAAACGAGGCTAGACCATGAGCAGCGCCGGTGTTGTCACCTCAACTCATGATGAGGACAAAGTATCAACTCGCCATTGGATCGCCCTATTTGGCGGTTTGATTGGTGCGTTCATGGCGATCTTGGATATCCAGATCACCAACTCGTCTCTTAAAGATATTCAAGGTGCCTTGTCTGCAACCTTGGATGAAAGTTCGTGGATTTCGACCTCTTACCTAGTCGCAGAAATGATCGCCATTCCACTCAGTGGTTGGCTTTCAAAAGCGCTCGGTAAACGCCGTTATCTCACGTGGACCACGACAATATTCACCATTTCATCTTTGCTGTGTTCTTTCTCGTGGAACATGACATCGATGATCGTGTTCCGTGCGATGCAAGGTTTTAGTGGTGGAGCATTAATCCCACTCGCGTTCTCGTTGGTTATACAACTTTTGCCTATCAACAAGCGCGCCGTCGGCATGGCACTGTTTGGTGTTACCGCGACGTTTGCTCCGTCTATTGGCCCAACATTTGGTGGTTGGCTGACCGAGAACTTCTCGTGGCACTATATTTTTTACATCAATATTCCGCCCGCTCTACTCGTGATCACCATGATCCGCTATGGCTTGGACGATGAAAAACTCGACCTTGGCACGTTGAAAAAAGCCGACTGGTTCGGCATCGCAACCATGGCACTAGGTTTAGGTTGCTTGGAAGTCGTGTTAGAAGAAGGCAACCGTGAAGAATGGTTTAGCTCAAGCTTTATCGTTGGCTTGAGTATTGTGTCTGCGGTCAGTTTGGTTTACTTCGTGATAAACGAGTTGCAACACAAGAAGCCACTGGTGAATTTGCGGCTATTGCGAGAACCGCAGTTTGCGATGTCTTGTATCGCCTATCTGATTTTAGGGATGGCGTTGCTCGGGTCTATTTATGTATTGCCGCTGTACCTAACGCAAATCCAGCAATATAACGCGATGGAGATTGGCGAAGTTCTGATGTGGATGGGTTTCCCACAACTTCTGATATTCCCAATCGTGCCCAAACTGACTCAAATCATTAAGCCTAAATACTTGGTGACCTTCGGCTTTGCGATGTTTGGTTTCAGTTGTTACGTGAACACCCATATGACCATTGATTTTGGTGGTCAGCAATTGATTTTGTCTATGATTCTGCGTGCTATTGGCAGCCCGTTTATTATGGTTCCGTTATCTTTGGTTGCCATGAAGAACATCAGCAAAATGGACACTCCTGACGCTTCTACTTTAACCAACGTAATGCGCAACCTAGGTGGTGCGTTCAGTATTGCGATTATCGCTACGCTACTGGACAACAAGACACGCGAGCATCTTGCACATATCAAAGAGTCGCTACCTTCAGTAAGTCAGTTAGGTTGGCAAACACTCAAAGATCAGCAAGCGTTCTTTATCCAATCTGGCAGTGATGCCGCGACAGCGATGCAACAAGCGCAAGCAAGCTTGTTAGGAACCATGCAACGTGACGCCGCTATCATGGCCTATAATGATGTGTTCTTGATGATGACAGCATTCTTAGCGTTAGCCGCTGTATTGATTCTGAATATGCGCGATTAGAGCTCGAGGCTTCTGCCAAGCGTTTCTACCTGAATAATGCACAGTGCAAGAAAACTTGAATAACAGAGCACAGAGGTAAGCTTAACGGCTTACCTCTTTTTTACGTGTAAACCTGCATAACCACACAAAATTGCGGTCAAAACACTAACCATAGAGTGAGTTTCATAAATCTTGTCGAATAATCTTTAATTACCAATAGTTTATTGAGTGTTTGTATGTGATATAGGCACCTTGACAATGTGCAACCTGACACCTAAATTAAAAATAACATTTGGTATTGAGGAAAATGGATTTGACCTTACCACCAGACCTACGGGTTTTAATTGTCGACGACTCTAAGAGTTCAACGATACTTATAAAGCAGCAACTCTCGAGCTTAGGTATTTCACGTGACTGCATCTTTATTGCGACCGATTATCGACAAGCTATTAAAGCGGTCGAGACGCACTCTTTTCATGTACTCCTCATTGATTACCACCTAGAGCAATCCTTCACGGGGTTTGAGCTGTTGGGGATCCTGTATCGAAACAGGCTCATCGATCATACAGTGGCCACTATTCTTATCTCAGGAGATATGCGTCAAGAAACGGTATTAACCGCCCTTTCAGGTGAAGCTCACCATTTCGTTTCTAAACCGATTCATACTCAGATGTTGGGTAAAAAAATCCAAAGTGCCGTGTCCGTTTCGAAGAAGCTCACCCTGCTGAATGATTTATATCCTATAACCAGTCAAGAGAGATTAGCTCAAGCTTTGGCGATCTCCCCTAACGGCACTAGCGTTCAGTTCGAAGCAACGTTGATTGAACATTTAATTGCATGTAAGAAATGGCAGTTACTCTCTAGCGTCATTAACAACTCAAAAACCAACATGCACCCAACAAAATTGGTGGCTGAGGCTCTGATTCTTGACAGCTTAGGTAAACCAAATCTAGCCATAGATAAGCTTCACAATTTTCTGATAACGCAGCCACTCTCATTAAACGTTATTGATTGCTTAAGCTGTATCTATGAAAAGCACAAGATGCTGTTGCCTGCTCTTAAATTGGCGATTCGTGCATTTGAGATGACACCAAGTATCAGCCATCGTGCAATCAGGGCGATCGACTTAGCTGAGAACGCAGATAACACACATATGATCATAAAGTTAGGTGAGATGTATGCGACCCACATTTCAGCTGCTGACATAGATGTCATCCACTCCATTGGTGCGCACTTTAATTCGTTAAAAGCGACTTACCAGCGCGAGACGCAACTAAAGTACAAACATATTTTGCTTGAGCACGCCAACCAATTCACAGAGTTGGTGAACCTGAAACTTCCAGTAAAACAACAGCAGCAAGTTCTGGCTAGCCTTGCCCTATTTCAGAGCAGCGTATTGCTCATCGAAAATAGCCCTCAGGTTGCCCACAAAAAAGTGATTAGAGCTTCCACACTGTTAGCAAACAATTTCCACAGACAACCCACTTACTTATTGGCTCAATTAATACCACTGCTCGTTCACTTTGGCGAGTACTCTCTTTATCACTTAGCAGTGGAATGTCTAAAATCTCGTGGAGAGGCAGTAAGTCACAAACTTGAGTCCAAAAATGTCGACCCTTCAACTTGTATAAACATTGAAAACTTTGGGTCGATTCAGGAATTAAAGGACTATATTCACAGTTACCCATATTCAGTTGCCGCTAAACTTGACTATATATATGCCGTCCGTAAAGCTCATATAGATGAGAAACTTAGCGACGACTATTTAGAAGAAATCTTACAATTAGAACTTCCTCCGAAATGGAACCAATGGATTAGTGATTCATCACGGTATGGTTTTTCCACTAAGCCGCCTAGCCCATTTTCAACATACAGCCGACAGGAGTCCACATGCTAGACTTTGATGCTTTAAATGCCTACTTAGATAATGACAGAGAAGTGATTTACGCTGTGCTATCGACTTACCAAGAAGACCATGGTAATTCACTCGAAGAGATAGAAGAATTAGTACAACAACAAGATTGGGGCAAACTTCATTTCACTGTGCATACCTTGAAAGGCATCTTAGCCAGCTTTGGCGAAGAAACTGCTACTGTGGCCTTAGAAAGAGTCGAACAAAACACACTCAATAAACTTGCGCCACAAGACGACGATCTTTCCGTTATCTACAGCGAGATGAAGATCATCAATCAGCAAATCGACGAAGTACTTGCCACTTACTAGTCTATGCATTGAGCTTTCACTCATCGCTTTTTAGGCTTAGTGCAGCGGTCAATATCCACAGAACAGGTCTGAGAGCTGAGGGACTTTGGAAACATGGAACCTCGACTCTTGCCATTTTCGGCTCATTTCCCCTACCAATTATATAGCTGACTCACACCTATAAATTCACTAAATTTATCTACATGTGCCGATGTATAACACATGCTTTATAAACCATGCATCTTCATGTTTTAGTTGAAATAACGCCCCTCTCAATAAGATGCAACTTAGTTAAATATTTGTAGATATTTTTGTGACAAAAACATATGAAATTGCATTTTGTTTATTGGTAAAGGAGAAAGTGTAATCTACACTCTAATGAAACCAAGCGTTAATCACTTGGTGGCATAATAATAAAATCAAACGTTCAGTCGGCTAGATAAGGACAAGGAAATGAACAATGACAGTTTTGCTGCGTTTCAGGGGCTCACGGATGACACACCCATTAAAGAATCATTTTCTGCCAACGCAGAACCTTATGCTCACTATCTAAAGGATATTGTGGGCATTGATCTATTGTCGCGTGAAGATGAACTTTATTACGCGAAATTGAATCGTGCGGGAGATAAACAAGCGCGCGACGTAATGATCGAATCGAACCTGCGACTTGTTGTAAAAATCGCGAAAAGTTACCTAAAGCGTAAAGGCAACAACTTCACGCTGCTCGACCTTATCGAAGAAGGTAATATCGGTCTGATCAAGGCTATTGATAAATACGATCCAGAACCTGGTTATCGTTTTTCAACCTATGCCGTGTGGTGGATTCGCGAAAACATTGAAGCCGCTTTAATGAACAAAGGACGTACTGTCCGCTTACCTGCTCATGTCTGTAAAGAGATTAATAGCCTTGCCTCAAAGAAGCTCGATGTCAGCAAAAAGATGAGTAAAGAGATCTCAATCTCAGAGCTATCGAACGGCTCAGGCGTAAAAGCTGAACGTGTCGATCAACTGGTCGCATTAAGCGGCTTTATTGACGTAACAACAACCGTAGGCATCAGCCATGCTCCGCTCGTGTTAGAACAATGCGAAAGCGAATACATCCCCGACCCTCAACAAGATTGTGAAGACCAATCATTCACACACGCGCTTGAACAAATCATCAACACACTGCCACCGAAATTACAGAAAGTACTCATTCACCGTTTCGGCTTCTTCGATAACAAAGTAAAAACGTTATCCGAGGTTGGACAAATGTTGGATGTGAATGTGTCGAATGAGCGAGTTAGACAGATGCAGAAAGAAGCAGTCGAGAGAATTCAAAAGCGACTTAAATTCGATGGTTGGGTCTAAGTAATATAGCCACTGTGAAGATCAGCAAACAAGCAAACAAAACTGATCGGCTAGAACGCTGAATAGCTAGATTAGACATTTAAAGAACAATCATAAGGGTAAGCTTTCAAGCTTGCCCTTTTTGTTAGCTCTCTTGAAAGGCTAGAACGGGAAGAAATATTCACACTAGAGTCTATTTTACTGGTTAACAGACTTAGGGAGTTGCACAGGCGTATTTACTGTCTCAACAAAGTAGTACGTTCGCTACGTAGAATGAGGTAGTTGACATAGGTAGTTTCAAGGCAGTCTTGTTCCCACACAGACAAGATACGCTTGGCTGCGAAGTAATAATCTTTATTCCTCAACAACATCCCAACCGTGCGGCTGAGTTTCTCAAATCGAACTTGATCGCTGGCAGAAATATAATCGTCATCACTTTGAATAATCGGTGCTAAACCATCGGCAAACCAATTGTTTAGAATTTCTCGCATCTCCAATTCAGATTCAGGCACATCAACACTCGACAATTCTCGATGTTGAGGTGGCGGCACGATGTATTTAGATGCTTGTGGTGAACTGACATATCGATACATGTCGTCCCTCCTTTTAACTGACTCTTCTAATAATCAAGGACATTTTTATTGGTTCACAAGTTTTAATGCCCGGTTTTTGGCAGCAATTTTTTAAACAAGTAATGAGCACGACAGCACAAATAAAAAAAGGTTCATCGCGGATTAGCGGGAACTAAAAACAAAAACGGTAGTAAGTGATATGGTTTAGTCGCCAAACAAAAATCATACACAAACTACCGTTTTCATGCCGAATCATACTTTCCTATCGTCATTCTGGGAAGGCTTTAAAATAGTAAAGTCTCACCAGACAGCATCACTTATTACACTAACTCTTAAACCGAACTCTGAGGCTAAATGCTTTTGCGGTCTTGAAGCCGAGGCTATCCATGAG
>NZ_JAKEUO010000037.1 GCF_022397915.1 Vibrio sp. Isolate34
TGATGTTAGCCTTGATGTAGTAGTGACCGATGAAGACGGCGCAACCGCAACCACTACAGCAAACATTGATGTTCTGCCTGTGAACGATGCTCCGGTATCGGGCGACTTGGCGTACAGCGTGGACGAAGATGGTTCAATTACGTTGAGCCAAGAGCAATTACTTGCTCAAGCGAGCGATGTTGACGGCGATGACTTAACAGCGGCTAACTTAACCGTTGGTGGTGATGCGAGCGTCACTGCAAACGATGACGGTAGTTTCACTATCACGCCAGATGCGAACTTCAATGGCGACATTGATTTGAACTTCGACATTACCGATGGTACAGACACATTAGTCGCTACGGCTGACTTAACGGTTAACCCAGTTAATGACCTGCCACAGCCACAAGACCAAACGTTCAGCATTAGCGAAGACGGTGTCTTGAACTTCACTGATGAAGACCTGCTAACGGGCGCTACTGATATCGATGGGGATGACTTGTCGGTTGAAGGTGTGACTTACACAGGTGTGGACGGTGTTCTTACTGATAATGGCGACGGAAGCTACAGCTTCGCGCCAAACGAGAACTTCAATGGTGATGTGAACTTCAGCTTCGATGTGTCAGATGGTACGGACACGGTTCAAGCCAATATCGATGTGAGTGTGACACCAGAGAATGATCCACCTGTTGCTGGTAGCACGTCTTATACCGTTCATGAAGACAACTCAATCACGATCAGTAATGAACAGCTATTAGCTAACTCTTCGGATGTTGAAGGTGAGGTGGCGATTGATAGCGTGTCTTACACCGGCAGTGATGGTGTGTTTGAAGACAACGGTGACGGCACGTATACCTTCTCACCAAACGCGAACTTCAATGGCGAAGTAAGCTTGGCCGTTGTTGTGACCGATGAAGAAGGGGCAACAGAAGCGACCACAGCGGGAATCACCGTACTTGAGGTGAACGATCCGCCAATCGCAGGCTCAACCAGCTACTCAGTCAACGAAGATGAAGTTATCACCATCAGTGCAGAGCAACTGTTGGCGAACGCTTCCGATATTGAAGGCGAAGTGGCGATTGATAGCGTGAACTACGCAGGCGCTGACGGTATCTTTACTGACAATGGCGATGGAACATTCAGCTTCGCGCCAAACGCAAACTTCGATGGCGATGTTAGCCTTGATGTAGTAGTGACCGATGAGGACGGTGCAACGACAGCCACAACGGCAAGCATTGATGTTCTGCCAATTAACGATCCACCAGTATCGGGCGACTTGGCGTACAGCATTGATGAAGATGGCTCGATTACTCTGACTCAAGAGCAATTGCTATCTCAAGCATCGGATGTCGATGGTGATGACCTAACGGCAAGCAACCTAAGTGCAGGTGATAACGCAACTGTTGTTGATAACGGCGATGGTACCTTTACGGTGACACCAGATGCTGAATTCAACGGCAACATCGACCTAAGTTTCGACATCTCTGATGGTACAGAATCGATTGTGGCGAACGCTGACCTAACCGTTAACCCAATCAATGACCTACCAACCAGCGATGATGTTTATGCCAACGTAGACGAAGACAACACCATCACTATCACGCAGGAGCAGTTACTTGCGAATGCCGCGGATATTGAGGGTGATGATCTTGTCGCTTCCGACTTAACCTTAGTAGGTGACGATGCAACGATTGTCGATAATGGCGATGGTACGTTCTCTATCACTCCAAGCGAGAACTTCAATGGCTACATCGACGTTGCCTATAGCATCAGCGATGGCGACACACCAATTGCGGCTAACTTAGGCTTGACCGTTGACCCAGTTAACGACGCGCCAATTGTTTCTGCTGATGTGGCGATAACCATTGAAGAAGATGGTTCATACACCATTACTCAAGAAGAGCTCCTACAGTTCGCGACTGACATCGAAGACGATGACATGACCGCAATTATCGGAGAACAGGGCGATGAAACAACCGTAACCGGTACAGTGTTGGATGCTGAAACCAGTAACCCAGTGTCTGGTGCAGAGGTCACCCTGACCGACAGCGCTGGCAATAGCTACACCACAGTAACGGATGATTCAGGAAACTACTCTGTTACAGGTTCAGTCGTTGACCAAGGCACGGTCACCATTGAACAAGAAGGCTCAATCACCAGTAGCTTCATTGTCCCTGCGGGAGAGGATGTGAATGGTGGTGTGACCGCAATATCTGAAGTGCTTGAAGAAACAGATATGCGTATCGTGGTGACCTGGGGTGAAAGCCCACGTGATATGGATAACCACTTATGGCTCTACGATACAGAGAATGGTAACGAGCTAGACCATATCTACTACCGCGACATGAGCCATGATCTTGGTGAAGGTAACGTTGTTCAACAAGATGTTGATGACACGAATGGCGGTGGTCCTGAAACCATCACTATTCCGAACTACCAAGATGCGGACATGCACTATTCAGTACACAACTACACCGACAGAAGTTGGGATGTGGATGGTGTCGAAGATGTGCAAGTTCAGGTGTTTGTAGGCGATACACTGGTGGGAACATTTACCCCAGACTTACCTGACAATCCAACGGGTGAGCACTGGCACGTATTTGATATCGTGAACGGCGTTGTGGTTCCAAGCCAAGATGTGGGCAGTGAAAATGCGTTTGATTTACCAACAGCAGAAGAAGCGCTTGCTAATGAAAACGGCATTGATATCTCTGAATTGCTAACCGGCGATGGAGGTGATGACTCTGGTGATACGGATGGTAACGAACCAAGTGTGGGTGACATTTCTATCGATAACGCGCTAATCACTGATAACGGTGATGGTACTTACACCATTACGCCGGAAGAGAACTTCAACGGTGAATTCTCCATTAGCTACAACGTGGATGATGGTAACGGTGGGGTGACTCCAGCGGAGCTAGATGTGACCGTAACAGCAGTCAACGATCTTTCTGTTATTTACGATCATGACTACACCATTAATGAAGATGGCTCGTTAACCTTCACTGATGATCAGTTATTGGCTGGTGCAACGGATATCGATGGTGATGACCTTTCTGTTGAATCGGTTAACTACGAAGGCACCGACGGTGTGTTCACGGATAACGGCGATGGCACTTATACCTTCGCTCCAAACGAGAACTTCAATGGTAGCGTCGACCTTACTTACGATGTCAGCGATGGCACTGATGTGGTATCGGCAAACATTGATGTTCAGGTTGTTCCAATCAATGACGTACCTGTCGCAGGCACAACCTCTTACAGCGTTGAAGAAGATGGCAGTATTACCCTAAGCGATGCACAACTTCTGGCGAACAGCTCAGACGTTGAAGGGGATGTCTTTGTTAGCGATGTTAGCTACAGCGGCACAGATGGTGTGTTCACGGATAATGGTGATGGCACTTACACCTTCTCGCCAAACGAAAACTTTAACGGCGACATCAGTCTTGATGTGTCTGTTATGGATGAGGATGGCGCAACAGCTGAAACAACGGCAGGTATCGACGTTATTGCCGTCAACGACCTACCAGTTGCAGGTTCAACGACCTACAGCGTCGATGAAGATAATGTGATTATTATCTCTGATGCTCAGCTTCTTGCGAACAGCTCAGACATTGAAGGTGATGTATCCGTTAGTGACGTTTCTTACTCGGGTGCAGACGGTATCTTTACTGATAACGGTGACGGTACTTACAGCTTCGCACCAAACGAAAACTTCAACGGTAATGTCAGCCTAGATGTGACTGTTGCCGATGAAGACGGTGCAACCGCGCAAACTACCGCGGGTATTGATGTTATCGCAGTCAACGATGCTCCAGTCTCTGGCGACTTGGCTTACTCCGTGGATGAAGATGGTTCAATCACCCTAAGCCAAGAGCAATTGCTGGCTCAAGCTTCAGATGTGGATGGCGATGACCTTACCGCAGCTAACTTAACGGCAGGTGACAACGCAACAGTAATGGCAAACGATGATGGTTCATTTACCATCACACCAGATGCTGATTTCAATGGCGACATTGACCTAAGCTTCGACTTGTCTGACGGTAATGAAACAGTTGTTGCAACGGCAGACCTTACTGTTAACCCAGTGAATGATGTCGCGGTTGTCGAAGATGTGGCTTACACCATTGAAGAAGACGGTTCATTAACCTTCACAGACGAGCAACTGCTAGCGGGAGCTTCTGATATTGATGGTGATGAGCTTTCAGTTGCTGATGTGTCTTACACGGGCGCAGAGGGTGTGTTCACTGACAATGGTGATGGTACTTACACCTTCGCTCCGAACGAGAACTTCAACGGTGACGTAAGCCTAGACTTCTCAGTATCTGATGGCACTGAGACAGTCGATGCAAACATCGACGTAACGGTAACAGACGTTAACGATGCTCCAGTCGCGGGCGCAACGTCTTACCAAATGAACGAAGACGGCACTATTACATTGAGCCCTGAGCAGTTAATTGCGAATAGCTCGGATGTAGACGGTGAAGTGTCACTTGATAGTGTGAGCTATTCAGGTGCCGACGGTATCTTGGTTCAAAATGAAGATGGTTCAGTTACCTTCGCTCCAAATGAAAACTTTAACGGCGACATCAGTCTTGATGTGACGGTTATTGATGACGATGGCGCGACAGCTGAAACTACGGCTGGTATTGAAGTAATTGCTGTCAACGATGCACCAGTAGCCGGAAACGTGGCTTACTCGGTTGATGAAGATGGTTCAATTACGCTATCTCAAGAACAGTTGTTGGCGAACGCTTCCGATGTTGATGGTGATGCACTGACCGCAAGCAACCTATCCGCAGGTGACAATGCAACCGTCACAGCAAACGAAGATGGTTCATTTACTATCATGCCGGATGCTGATTTCAACGGTGACATTGACTTGAGCTTCGATGTGTCAGATGGCCTTGAAACGGTTCAAGCTGGCGTCGACCTAACGGTTAACCCAGTCAATGACCTTCCAACAGCAGAAGACCAAAGCTTCACCGTTGAGGAAGATGGAACGTTAATCTTCACGGATGCAGACCTACTAGCAGGCGCTGCAGACATTGACGGCGATAACTTGTCTATCACGGATGTGTCTTACACGGGCGCAGAAGGTGTGTTCACGGATAATGGTGATGGCACTTATAGCTTCGCTCCGAACGAGAACTTCAATGGCGGTGTAAACCTTGGCTTCACAGTGTCTGATGGCACTGAGACAGTCGATGCCAATATTGATGTAACTGTCACAGATGTGAATGATGCACCAGTGGCGGGTTCAACGTCTTACCAGATGAACGAAGATGGCACGATTACCATTAGCCCTGAGCAGTTGATTGCGAACAGCTCAGATGTTGATGGTGAAGTGTCGCTTGAAAGCGTGACTTACACTGGCTCTGACGGCGAACTGGTTCAAAACGATGATGGTTCTGTGACCTTCACGCCGAGTGAGAACTTTAACGGTGATATCAGCCTAGATGTGGTTGTAACTGACGATGACGGTGCAACAGCGACAACAACGGCGGGTATTGAAGTTCTGGCTGTGAATGATGGACCTGAGTCGGAGGATGTGAAACTCACCACAGCCGAAGATAGCACCATTCTTATCACACAAGACATGTTGTTAGCTCAAGCTACCGATATTGATAACACCGCAGATGAACTGTCAGCATCTGGTCTACAAATCGACCCTAGCTTGGGCGAGTTGCTAGACAACGAAGATGGTACTTGGTCATTCACGCCAAACGAAAACTTCAATGGCGATGTGCCAATGACGTTTAACGTTAGCGATGGCCAAGAGACAATTTCAGTCGACGGCAACATCGATGTTACTCCAGTGAACGATGCACCTGAAGCTCCGACCATTGAGATGCAAGGTGAAGAAGATGTGGTCATGGTGATTGACCCAGCTTACATCGCGGATCAAGTGACGGATCTAGATGGTGATGAGATCAGCATCGAAAGCATCACGGTTCGTGCTCCAGCTAATGCGACCTTAACTCAGCAGCCAGACGGCATGTATCACTTAGTGACTACTCAAGACTTCAATGGCTTGGTAGAGCTAGGTTATCAAGCAACTGATGGAGAAGAAGTGGTTGATGGTTCGCTGAATGTGGATGTGATTCCAGTTAACGACGCTCCATTCAATGTCGGTAACGCAATGATGACCACAGACGAAGATGGCGCGTTCACCTTCGATGCGGGCGACTTGATGAACTTGTTCGGTGATATTGATACGGCTGACCTTGTGGTTTCACGTATTATCACTGCAGACGGTGAAGATGGCGGAGAAGTCACAGACAACGGCGATGGTACTTGGACATTCACACCAACGGGTGACTTTGCAGGCGTATCAGACCTACAAGTTGTCGTGAGTGATGGTGAGTTTGAAACGGTTCTCGATGTTCCTGTGTACGTTCGTCCTGTTGCAGATGGCGCGGTAATTACCACTGACCATGACGGTCCTTTAGTCTTCGGTGAAGATGAGACGGGTCACTTAGGATTGAACGTTGGTTTAGTCGATGATTCAGAAACACTAAGTAACTTGGTGATGACAGGTTTCCCTGTTGGATTCGAGGTAACCGATGGAGTGAACACCGTGATGATCACTGAGCCGGGTCAATACATCGACCTGTTCGACTGGGATATTTCAAACATTCAAATGACGCCTCCTGAAGACTTCCATGGTGAGTTCTTCGTAACCGTAAGTGCAACCACGGTCGATTACGGGGATGAACCAGAAGCGTTCGAAGATGGTATCGATTCTGGTGACTTCGAAACCGTAGCGGGAGATTCCATCATCCTAACCGCGGACGACCTAATTGGGTTGGCTGAGAATGTGGATGCAGACAGCGACGATGAAGTGAAATTGGTTCATCTAGCAGACCGTAGTCAAGGTGAGATTGTCGATAATGGCGATGGCACTTGGACGTTCACACCAGCACCGGGCTTTACTGGCGAAGCAGACATTGCTTACGTGGTTGATAAAGATGGCGTGCTTCATGATGAGCAAACTGGCGTGGTCGTGAAAGAGGGCGATTCACAAGAGAATGTAGCACCAGAAGTTAACAGCATCACAACCACTGAAATTGCAGCGGACGCTACCTTGTCGTTCACTGATCAAGATATGTTAGCGAACCTGAGCGATGCAGAAGGCGATAGCTTGAGCATTGAGTCAGTGAGCTTGATGGAAGGTCAGGGTGTTATAGAAAGCGATAACCAAGGTAATTATCAATTCACACCTGCTGAAGATTACACCGGAGATGTTCAAGTTGGATTTATAGCGACCGATGGCGAAAACCGCATCGAAAGCTTCTTCAACGTGGATATTCAAGGTGACGATGAATCAGCAGCGAGTGAAGGTTACGCCTTAGCGGATGACGGTTCGTTAACTATCACAGAGTCTCAGCTGGTGGATGAGTTAGGCGTTAGCGATACAGCACAAGTTGTTGATGTTGCCGACGCGAATGATGCAGGCTTCTTCGCTGAATCTGGTGATGGCGAATGGACATACTGGCCAAACGAAGATTTCGACGGCAACTTAGCGATGAATGTCGATGTTAACGATGGTGGTGAAGTATCGAGCCATAGCTTAAGCATCCAAGTAGCTGATGATTCAACACAGAGTGATGAACCACAAGTACAAGCCGCTCAAGCAACTGAAGAGCAGCAAGTGGACGTCGCACAACAAGCTGATGACCAAGCTCAAGCCAGTGAAACAGAAGCCGAAGACAGCGTTGCTGACGTGACAGCGGCTCCAGGCGATACCATCTCTATCTCGATTCCAGATGAGGTGAGTGGTAACGAGTCGGTTGATTACGCTGAAATGTCTGGCTTACCTGAAGGCTCTACAGTGAGTAACGCACTGGACAATGGTGATGGTAGCTTCACAATCAGTGGCAACTTAGAGCAGTCTGTATCGGTTGAACTTCCTGAGGGTTACGAAGGTACTAGTGAGATCCAATTCCAAGGTTACGACGAATTGGGTAGCTCAATAGACGGTGCAAGCGGCTTTGTTGAAGTTGAGGTTGATGATCAATACACCATGCAAGGTTCTACTCAAGAGCAGCAACCAGACATGGCCGGCATGGAATCTGGTGGCAGTGATTGGACAAGTGCGGGTGGTCAAGACCAAGGTGTTGACTTCACGGACGACTCTGGAAGCTTCGATTCAGACACTCAAACTGGAACCGATCAAGGCAACGACTTCGATCAAAGCTCGATCTAACCAGAAAGGTTGGGTTCGTTTGAGCCCAAATGAAGATAGGGTAGCGTAATGTTGCCCTCATCAAAGCCATGCAGAGCGAGCTTTGCGTGGCTTTTTTTAGGTTCATCGCGGCTTTCCGGGGAAAGCCGCTTTTATCTTCAAGAAGAAGTAATCTGTATCTCGATATCCATACCCCATTCGCTTGATTAGCTTTATCTTGTTGTTTATCCCTTCTAGTGTGCAGGTGTTTAACGGGTAACTTGCCGATGCAATAATGCCGTGAAGATAAGGCCTCAGTTTTCGTGCGAACTCTTTCAATGGCTTAATTCCACTCTCTTGCACTTGTGCCCACCATACCTCCCAGAGCC
>NZ_JAKEUO010000038.1 GCF_022397915.1 Vibrio sp. Isolate34
GGTGTGGCTGATCATCCTCTCAGACCAGCTAGGGATCGTCGCCTTGGTGAGCCATTACCTCACCAACTAGCTAATCCCACCTAGGCATATCTTGACGCGAGAGGTCCGAAGATCCCCCTCTTTGGCCCGTAGGCATTATGCGGTATTAGCCATCGTTTCCAATGGTTATCCCCCACATCAAGGCAATTTCCTAGGCATTACTCACCCGTCCGCCGCTCGACGCCCATTAACGCACCCGAAGGATTGTTAGYGTCGTTTCCGCTCGACTTGCATGTGTTAGGCCTGCCGCCAGCGTTCAATCTGAGCCATGATCAAACTCTTCAATTTAAGATTTTGTCGACTCAACGAATACTGACTTCAAAACTAATATTCATTCGAAAATGAACATGTAATTCTAAAGCTATTATCTTTCCAACAGAAAGATAATGAATTGACTGTGCCAAATAACCCCCTCTCTATATAGAAAGTAATTATTCGTATTGGTCACTCAGTTCATTGAATCANTTTCCGCTCGACTTGGCATGTGTTAGGCCTGCCGCCAGCGTTCAATCTGAGCCATGATCAAACTCTTCAATTTAAGATTTTGTCGACTCAACGAATACTGACTTCAAAACTAATATTCATTCGAAAATGAACATGTAATTCTAAAGCTATTATCTTTCCAACAGAAAGATAATGAATTGACTGTGCCAAATAACCCCCTCTCTATATAGAAAGTAATTATTCGTATTGGTCACTCAGTTCATTGAAATCAATTTGTTACCGAAGTAACTGTCATTACCTAAGTAATAACGTTTTGATATTCATCAACGAGTGCCCACACAGATTGATAGGTTTAAATTGTTAAAGAGCTTCTCTTCGTTGTGACTTGCATCACTTAGGAAGAGGCGGCAATTCTAGCGATTTAATTCTCAGTGTCAAACACTTTTGAAAATTAATTTCTACTTTCTAAAAGTAGAAGCGAATAATCGCTTAAAGCTAGTTGCCTCACTAACATTCATCGCTGAAGCCTTGTGGCGTCTGCCGTGTCAGTGAGGCGGCATTATAGAGATGTTCATCACATTGGCAAGTGTTTATTAAAGAAAAACGCAAAAATAACGACTACATGCCGAATAAACACCCAAAGCCTTATTTATGCAACTTTAACTACAAAGTACCTACAAAATAAACACAGACTTATCCACAATTGCTTTAATTTTATCCCCTAGAAACAAAGAAAGCTGCCTTATGGCAGCCTTTTAAATAGAAAGGAATCTAAATCCCAGAGCCATATTGCTCTCCATCATCCTCATGAAGCCCACATTCTCGTTTTAACCCATTAAAACGGGTTTCTTCTTCCGTCATACCCGGTTCCCATTTCTTAGTCGTATGTGTATCTCCAACAGAAAGGTAACCCTGCTCTCGAAGCGGGTGATAACTTAGGCCATGTTCTTCTAGGTAGTAGTGAACATCTTTATTCGTCCAATCGATTACCGGCAAGAATTTAAACACACCATTTTGAATAGATAAAATTGGCAAGTTTGCACGCGATTGAGATTGCTCCCTTCTTAAACCAGAAAACCATGTTCCAGCCTCAAGCTCATCCAGCGCCCGTCTCATCGGTTCTACTTTATTAAGCTTATTGTACTTCTCTATCCCTTCTATACCTTGGTCCCAAAGTTTGCCATATTGCGCCTCTTGCCAATTAGGGCTTTGTTGTGCGCGAAAGACTTGAAGGTTTAAAGTCAGCTTCTGACTTAACTCATCGATAAAGCGATACGTTTCAGGGAATAGATAGCCGGTATCCGTCAAGATTACGGGAATATCCGGTTTTGCTTGTGTGACTAAGTGAAGCATTAACGCGGCTTGAATGCCGAAACTTGAAGAGACCACATGTGTTCCTTCCAAGTTTTCTAATGCCCATTTAACTCTTTCTAATGCTGTTAGCTGTTCTAACTCAGCATTAATTTGTCCAAGACGAAGTATTTGCTCCGTCTTAGTCAATGCGAGTAGTTCTGCTAACTTCAGTTTTGAAGCGACAGAATTATGCATGCAGATCCCTCTTTGAAATGATCACCTCTTCGATGATGCCGGCTCGGATGGTGAAATCACCAAAGCCTTCATTGTCTTGTCGTTCTGTAGCCCAGCGTCCTACCAGCGAATCAATCTCTTCTAAGATCTGAGCTGATGTGATGTTCTCTTTATACATCTTAGGAATACGAGTACCGGCTTTGTTCCCACCTAAGTGCATATTGTAGCGACCTGGGGCTTTACCCACTAAACCAAGTTCAGCCAACATCGCACGACCACAACCGTTTGGACAACCAGTTACACGAAGGATGATGTTATCTTCTTCTGGTAATCCATGTTTCTTGAGAATACCTTCAACATCGGTAACAAACTCTGGAAGAAAACGTTCGGCTTCTGCCATTGCTAGAGGACATGTTGGGAATGCCACACACGCCATTGAATTTTTTCGCTGTTCACTTACCGCGTCATCCATCAAACCATATTGACGTGCCAGTTTCTCAATCTTGGCCTTTTGGCTTTTAGGGACACCGGCAACAATTAAGTTTTGGTTTGCCGTCATGCGGAAATCACCTTTGTGGATCTTCGCAATTTCAGCAACACCGGTTTTCAATGCTTTACCTGGAAAATCAAGCAATCGACCGTTTTCAATAAACAGTGCTAAGTGGTGTTTGCCGTCAATACCTTCCGCCCAACCGATACGGTCACCACGGCCAGTAAACTCATAAGGACGACTTTCAGTGAACTCGACACCGGCACGCTTTTCAACTTCCGCTTTGAACACATCAATGCCAACACGGTCTAGTGTGTATTTGGTTTTTGCGTTCTTACGGTTTGAACGGTTACCCCAATCACGTTGTGTAGTCACCACTGCAGCAGCTACATCTAATGTCTTCTCTAATGGTACAAAACCAAAGTCGTCAGCTTTACGTGCATAAGTAGAAGTATCGCCGTGCGTCATTGCTAATCCGCCCCCCACTAATACGTTAAAGCCCACCAGTTTTCCGTCTTTGGCAATCGCAACAAAGTTAAGGTCATTGGCATGAACGTCTACGTCATTCTGTGGAGGAATCACAACCGTCGTTTTAAACTTACGCGGTAGGTAATTACTACCTAGGATAGGTTCTTCATCCGTTGTTTCTAGTTTTTCACCATCTAGCCAGATCTCTGCGTAAGCACGAGTCTTAGGTAATAGATGCTCACTGATCTTTTTCGCCCACTCATACGCTTCTTGATGAAGCTCGGACTCAACCGGGTTTGTCGTACATAAAACATTTCGGTTTACATCACCTGCAGTCGCGATTGAATCAATGCCAATACTGTTTAACGTTTGGTGCATCAATTTAATGTTCGGCTTCAACACACCATGGAACTGGAAGGTTTGACGTGTTGTTAGACGAATAGACCCATAAGAGGTACTTTCATCTGCGAATTTATCAATCGCCAGCCACTGCTTCGGAGTGATGATCCCACCAGGCATACGCGCACGAAGCATGACATTATGCAAAGGCTCTAACTTCTGTTTTGCACGCTCGTTGCGAATGTCACGGTCATCTTGTTGATACATACCGTGGAAGCGGATCAGCTGAAAGTTGTCTGCGGTAAAACCACCAGTGATACGGTCTTGAAGATCTTGTTCAATCGTACCGCGTAGATTCTTACTTTCACGCTTTAAACGCTCATTGTCAGCCAAAGGTCCAAGTACTTGGCCTAGCACTTCTTGCTCTATTACTTGCTTGCTCATTAGTACACATCCCTTTGGTAACGTTTCGCTTTACGTAAATCATTAATATATTGTTCAGCTTGCTCACGGCTTTGGTTGCCATGTTTTTCCACAATAGTAACTAATGCTTCATGAACATCTTTCGCCATTCGAGTCGCATCACCACAAACATAAAGGTACGCGCCCTCTTGCAGCCATTGCCAAACCTGCTCTGCTTGTTCGATTAAACGGTCTTGAACATAAACTTTTTCTTTTTGGTCACGGCTAAAAGCAACATCCAACTTGGTTAGCGCACCAGATTTGAGGTATTTCTGCCATTCAACTTGGTATAAGAAATCTTGAGTAAAGGTACGGTCGCCGAAGAATAACCAGCTCTTACCTTGAGCATCATTGTTTTCACGCTCTTGAACAAAACTGCGGAAAGGTGCGATACCTGTGCCTGGGCCGACCATGATGATTGGCGTGTTGTCGTCTTGTGGTAGCTTGAAGTTATTATTGTTCTCTACAAACACCTTAACTTCGCCACCTTCTTCAAGGCGCTGAGCCAAGAAGCTTGATGCTCCACCTAAGCGAGACTCTTCACCTTTTTGGTATTCAACTAAGCCAACCGTTAAATGAACTTCTTCATCCACTTCTGCTTGGCTCGATGCAATAGAGTAGAGACGTGGAGTCAGCTTACGTAATAAGCCCAACAACTCATCAGCCGATAATTTGGTTCTCTTCTCTGCTAATACGTCAACGATCTGAGTATTGCCTGCGTATTCACGAAGCTTGTCTTTATCTTCCACCAGCTTGATTAACTTCTTGCTGCCAGATAACTCTGCAAACTTAGTTACAAGCTGAGGGTTTGACGTGGTGATCTCGAACTTGCTCACTAGAGCGCTATGGATAGATAAGCTTTCACCGTCTACATCGACACTCTCAATACCAGATAGACCAACCTTCGCGAGAATCTGATTCGCCAACTCTGAACTGTTTTCATACCACACACCCAACGCGTCACCCGGTTGGTAAGTGATACCAGACTCATCAAGATCAATCTCGATATGACGAACATCTTTACCCGAGTCACGACCAGTGATCTTCTGACTTGTTAGCAATGTCGCTGTGTATGGGTTTTGTTTGGTGTATTGCGAATGTCCAGCAGCCGCTTGGCCTACTGGTAGTTGAACTACTTCCGCTTCAGCGCCCGTCGACAATGCTTCTTGAACTTGTGACAGCGCTTTCGCACGCCACTCTGTTGCCGATGCTTCGTAATCAACATCGCAATCAAGACGATCGACAAACGATTTAGCACCAAGCTTAGAAAGAAAGTTATCGAAGTCTTTGGCGGTTTGGCAGAAGAACTCGTAGCTTGAGTCACCTAAACCAATCACACCATATTGTAGGTTTGCTAATTTTGGCGCTTTCTTCGATTGTAGGAATTCGTGCAGCTCAATAGCGTTATCAGGTGCTTCACCTTCACCATTGGTTGATGCTACAAAAATGACGTGTGTCTCTTTCGCTAGATTCTTACCTTTGTAGTCACTGGCATCGAAGAGCTCGACGGCAATCCCTAAGGCTTTGGCTTCTGCTTCAAGCGACTCAGCAACACCTTTCGCGTTACCCGTTTGAGAAGCAAAGATAATACTTAGTTTACCCGCTGGTTTAGCGGCTACAGCAGCGGCTGCTTGAGCGATTGGTGCAGCAGCACCTACAGGCTGAGCTTGGCTCACACCCCAAAGGTAGCCACTGACCCATGCCAGTTGCTGAGAAGATAGTTCAGAAACAGTTTGCTGAAGATGACCTAATTGTTGGTCATTAAGTGGCGCTGCTAGCCCAGGTAACTCATTAGCCCCAGACTGTGCATTATTATTTTGTGAAGACTCTTTCTTATTTAAAGACATGGTCACGACATCCCTAATCATTGCGTGACGATAGATTAACCACTCCTTTTAATAACAAGAAAGAATAGAAAAGTATGTTTTATAACTTTTTGGAAGTAAAAACCGATTGAAACGCAATTTGACTTACTGGTTTTCGATCCGTACTTGCTGAAAGCCAACCGCCATTGCCGACTTAGATGCTAAGTCTAGATCCGCATAATGGCACTCCTCACCATGAACATCGGTGAGCAGAACAAAGCCGCCTCCCATATGGCGAAACTCTACAACCCAAGACCCTTCTTGTATTGAGGGCTCTATAACTGCTTCCACTAGCAGGTTTTCTCGATATAAATTTCGTAATTCATTGAGTGTCATATTCCATCCCTTGCTTTGACCTCACAACATAGACCCTATAAGAATAGACGCTAATCAGCTCTCTGTATAAGGATGGTCGAAAGTGATGAATGTGCTAACTAATTCCAGAAAGATATAATCAATAGATATAAAAAACGCCACTTAATAAAGTGGCGCTCTTAAAATTTGTTCTAAATGCTTTTCAAAATAAGCTTTAATCGCTTAGAAGCGTACTTCCGCACCAGCAAACCAGCCATCTACCATGACAAAGTTTTTACCTAGATCAGATTTAAAGAACTCATCTGAGTCTAGGTCGATAACACGGTAGCCACCACGCAGAGCAATTTCAGATTCTGACACAGGAATTCGGTACTGAACACCTGCCATTAAGTCCGTGCTCTTAATGCCGCTGCTATCACCGAACTCCATCGTACCAATGATATCGAAGTTGGTATCAGGAACGTTGATCTCTGCGTTGCCGTAGAAACTCCACGTAAACTCATCAAAGCTTGCTTGAGTACTCGTTTGAGGCTCAATGTAGTTCGAATTCGAGTATTGAGTAAACGTCACACCCGCATCAAAGTTCATCAGCTTGTGTTCTAACAGAGTGTAGTAAAACGTGTAGTCGTACTTATCAAAAGCCAACGCATCCGTATCAATAGACGTATAACGGAAGCTAGCATTTGGCAGCATTGGGGCATTATGCTCAAATGCGAAATACACAGAAGGAGAGTTAGAATCTTCGTCTTGTCTCACTTCGTTTAGCTTGGTACTTCCCCACCACATATCGGCACCGACTTTAGCCGTGTAAGAAAACTCTTCTTCAGCAGCCACTGCCGAACTTAAAGATAGCATTCCCACTAAAGCAATTAATGGCATTTTATTCATTTGAGATAGCTCCAATTCCATATCGTTGTGCTAAGTGTATGCACATTCATAGATTATTGGGGAAAATTCTATCACACATCCTAAAGACTAGAACGATAAACCGCTGGTGAATAAAGATTTGACGGCACCATGACGTTAGTAACGTCTTTGGTTAGAACTGTGTACATAGTTTTTGAAAAACCACACACCGATTGCAATCACAATCAACCAAGGCAACAGCTTAAAAACAACACTCATCATACCCAAGACCAGCATGACTAACAGTGCTACGCCAGTTGCGGCCAATACCGTCATAAACGTAATACCAGTGACAAGCAGGGTTGCTACGAAAATAAGAACAAAGATTAATTCAAACATAATGGTCTCCCTAATGAGTTCATGACCTATCTTTCCTACTTTCTAACATTGCAGCTTCTGTACCAAGTCACAAAAACAACAAAACCCTTATTTATCAATTAAATAAAAAGGTTCATCGCGGATTAGCGGGAACTAAAAACAAAAACGGTAGTAAGTGATATGGTTTAGTCGCCAAACAAAAATCATACACAAACTACCGTTTTCATGCCGAATCATACTTTCCTATCGTCATTCTGGGAAGGCTTTAAAATAGTAAAGTCTCACCAGACAGCATCACTTATTACACTAACTCTTAAACCGAACTCTGAGGCTAAATGCTTTTGCGGTCTTGAAGCCGAGGCTATCCATGAGTATCAATGGCGTCATGTGAAAGAGGCCATGTTGCTCGGTGTTCCTGTCGAACTTTCCGTTCAAACTCGAAGGATTAAGTGTCGTGACTGCGGCATAAAAACAGAGTCTCTATCTTGGTTGGAGCCTTATGCTCGTATAACGAAGCGCCTAAAAAGCTATATAGAACAACTACTGCCTCTTCTTCCCATTAAGCATATCTCC
>NZ_JAKEUO010000039.1 GCF_022397915.1 Vibrio sp. Isolate34
TTCTCTTGAAGTCCTTCAAGACCATTGTCGAGATATGCTTTGACCCATTTATTGACGCTTACTCTGCTAACTTTAAGGTACTTAGCTATTTGAGTGCGACTTTTACCGTCAACAAAATGAGAAACGGATAAATAACGCATTCTAAGCCGAGCATTGGATGTGGAATTAATCAGACTCGGAAAATCATGCTTCATAAGGACTCCTTTTAAGAGTCCATATTAGATCACAAAATTAACGGAATTGGTATAACCTTAATAATCCCTATAAAGCCCCCTCTTCACACTCACGACAATGGCTTCTTCTTAATTAACTTCCCACGAACTCGCGCCCCAAACTCCGTCAATTCACCAAACTAACACTTTTAAAACTCGTTCATAGTCACACAAAAATAAACAAGCTCACGTTCTGTTACTTTTTTTTCTTCGTAAATTTAATCTTCATCATGTTTTGATATCTTTCTGATATCTGCCCTACACGACTTAGATTAAGATTCGATGAAATATACCTAATACTTATTATTGAATCGCTGCGCGGGGAAATATGAAATTAAAAACGCAAGCTTACTTATTATCGGGCATCATCTTGATCGCCTTGCTAGCGCTGACTGCTACTGGTTTATGGACCTTGAGAGTCGCTAGCAACATGGACAACAAAGCTCGCGTTACAGAGCTATTTAAGAGTGCATACAGCATTCTTACTGAAGTCGAGAAAATGGCTATTGATGGAACTCTAGAAGAGCAACAAGCGAAACGACTTGCTACTCGCCTACTGCGTAACAACATCTATAAAGACAATGAATACGTCTACGTTGCAGATGAAAACATGACGTTTGTCGCGACACCGCTAGATCCACAGCTGCATGGAACCAGCTTCAATGACTTTAAAGACGGTGACGGAAATAGCGTGGGCCAGCTTATACAAAGAGTACTTGGCAATCGTACTGGACAGATCGTTGAATACACCTGGACGCAAAAGCTGCCAGACGGAACCATTGAAGAAAAGCTGTCTATTGCAGAAAAAACACCACACTGGGGTTGGGTTGTCGGCACAGGTATCGGCTTCAACGAAGTTAACGCTCGTTTCTGGTCTACCGCTCAATGGCAGCTATTCCTTTGTGTCGTGATTGCAGGCCTTATTCTATCGAGCTTAATCGTATCCATTAAACGCATGCTAGCACTTCTTGGTGGCGAGCCTAAAGATGTAAGAGAAGCAGTACAAGCTGTCGCAGAAGGTCGTATTCAAACCTCTTTCGAAACTCAAGCGATCAACGGCAGTATCTACCACGCTGTTCAGCAAATGAGTAAGTCGTTAGCTGAACTAGTCTCAAACCTAAATGCTTCTATGTTGGCATTAAGAGGCGAATTACAGCGCGTGGAAGATCGTGCAGGTTCTATCGCTCAACTAACCGAAACTCAGCAACAATCAACTGAGATGATCGCGACAGCAATGACCGAAATGGCTTCTTCAGCTAACAATGTTGCTGATTCAGCGGGCGATACAGCGCGTAATACTGATGAAGCAGACAAACAAAGCCAGCATACCCAACGTCTTATTCACAACACAGTCGACAACATTCAAGGGCTAGCAGGCCAACTAGGTACAGCAAGTGAAGCTGTCGCTAACCTAGACAACGATGTAAACAACATTGTGAAAGTACTCGACGTTATCGGTGACATTGCAGAACAGACTAACCTATTGGCACTGAATGCCGCTATTGAGGCCGCACGAGCTGGCGAACAAGGTCGTGGGTTTGCAGTGGTAGCTGACGAAGTTCGTAACCTTGCAGGTCGAACGCAATCTAGTACCAAAGAAATCCAGTTGATGATTAATAACCTTCAAGAAGGCTCTCGTAACGCTATTCAGACCATGGAAGTGTGTGCTGCAACCAGTGAGAGCACCGTAACCGAGTCTCAAAATGCCTCTGAAGCGCTACAACAGATTGTTATCGCTCTGGAGTCTATTTCCTCGATGAGTCATCAAATCGCGACAGCAGCTGCTGAGCAGACTCAGGTAAGCGATGACATTTCAAAGCGCATCAACATGATCGAAGAAAGTGGCAACCAACTGAGTAATGTCGTGACAGAAAGTCACAACAGTACCCAAACCCTCGCCTCTCTTTCTAACGAATTAGAAGCTTGGGTTAATAGATTTGAAGTAAAACACTAAACTCTCGATAAAATTCTTAAGTACAAAAGCACGTTTTCATACGTGCTTTTTTTATTTCGGCACCCATTCAGTGTAGTTAATCTAAGTTTTACTATCTTTTAAGGCATGCTAGACCTAGGTTTTTCGTGCCAAATGAACAAAAACAACCCACTAAGTATAGAAAAACATCAAACAATACTTTTTTTGCAATTTAATGTTGACCCAGAACGCGAAAACACGTTTAATACACCTCGTCGCCCGGATAGCTCAGTCGGTAGAGCAGAGGATTGAAAATCCTCGTGTCGGTGGTTCGATTCCGCCTCCGGGCACCACAATTTATTTGTTGGTGTCTTAGACAACAACAGTAAAGCACAAAGAAATATTATGTGCCGACTTAGCTCAGTAGGTAGAGCAACTGACTTGTAATCAGTAGGTCACCAGTTCGATTCCGGTAGTCGGCACCATTTCTTTAAAGCTTTAAGAATAATTCCCCTTTAGTTCAGTTGGTAGAACGGCGGACTGTTAATCCGTATGTCGCAAGTTCAAGTCTTGCAAGGGGAGCCAAGTTAATCATCAAGCATAAGCTTTTTGATTCATGATGCCGACTTAGCTCAGTAGGTAGAGCAACTGACTTGTAATCAGTAGGTCACCAGTTCGATTCCGGTAGTCGGCACCATTCTCTTGATTAGAGACTAAACAATCAATTCCCCTTTAGTTCAGTTGGTAGAACGGCGGACTGTTAATCCGTATGTCGCAAGTTCAAGTCTTGCAAGGGGAGCCAATTAAAGAAAGCCGCATCACTGATGCGGCTTTTTTGCATCTGGATGTTCCTAACTTTTCAATGACTCCCCCTTCTCTTTCTAATACCTAATTCAATTCAGAAACCAACAGTTTTAAACACCCTTCAAAGCTCATCACGCTTTACTCTTTAATTCCGTTTTAACTCCCGCAACAACAGAGTATCTATTTGGTACAAAGAGCCAGTCATAACGAACCTGTTAGCTGCGTTATTGTTGAGGGACACTATGAGAATGAACAAGCTTTAGAACGAATCAAATAGACTCTAAATGTATGGTCCGCCCCGTTATTGCAACTACAATTAAGTAATAACGGAGTTGGTTTGCGCTAATGTATTCGGAGTCCTTGTTGGGAGCACTAGCTTCCCAGCTCCACGATGATATCCGCGCCAGATTATCCTTAAAAAGCCTAAAGCATTGATTGCTATTTTTTGTGTCAGGTTCTTAATCTGGCCGATTGACCGTTTTTGTCATCACGTTCATTGGCGTTGCAAACTTGGTTATAGCTAAACAGCCTGAAAAGCTTGGCGGTGGTATAACACCGCCCAAGCTATCCTCACTAGCTTGTTGGCTAATGCGACTACCACTACATTAAATGGTTTGGTGGCTCGTAGATTCACAAGCCACTCTCCGAACACTTTCCCTGTCGTCTTTAGTCTAGAGAGTACAGCTCTTGCCCCATGGACAAACAGAGTTCTGAGGTGTTTATTCCCTCGTTTACTCATACCAAGTAGCTTGGTCTTTCCTCCCGTTGAGAATTGCCTTGGCACAAGCCCCAACCAAGCCGCCATCTCACGGCCATTGGTAAAGTTACTCGGAGAGCTTACATCGGCAATACACAATGTGGAGGTAAGATCGCCAATTCCAGGGATAGTTTTTAATAATTGAGCATTTTCGTTGTTATTAACAATAGTTTGAAGCTTGATATCTTGAGTTTTGATTTGTTCATTAAGGTACTTGTAATGTTCGTGGATAGATATCAATTCACATAGCAAGCTTTTTGGTAATGAGACGGTTTGTTCTGCTAACCATTGAAACAAAGACTTCATCTTTGCATGCCCTTTGGGAAAGCTAAGGCCGAACTCAAGTAAGATCGCGCCGATCCGCGACATAGTGGCAGTTCTCTCCTTGATATAACTATCTCTGACTCGATGAATCGCAGCGATGACTTGAGCCTCTTCACTTTTTACAGCTACAAACCTCATGGTCGGTCGACCCGCAGCCTCTGCGATCGCTGAAGCATCGATGAAATCGTTTTTATTGCCTTTGACATAAGGCTTAACATACTGAGGAGGAATAAGTCGGGGTTGATGCCCAAACTCACTACACTTTCGAGCAAGCCAATGAGCACCGCCACAGGCTTCGAAAGCAATAGTTGTTGGTTCTATTTTACTAAGAAAGATTAAGAGTTGGTTGCGATTAAATTTACGACGAAGCACTTCCACTCCACAACGGTTATGTGCGATAGCATGGAAGCAATGTTTACCTAGGTCGATACCTAAAATATGAATAGAAGACATATGGTTCACCTCATTCTGAGAGCCTACTCTAAGCTTAAGGGCTTGAGAGTGAGGCGGACCATATAATTAAGCTCTGTTGGCTGTTCAAACTAAAATGATGTAGAGTCACTCTTTATCAAAACTATCCACTACAATCGCTCCCATAGACGCTGGCATGGAGATCACAATCACCCTTTTAATCGACACAATTGGATCGCTTAACAAAGGTAGCTTGTCCAAACAAGTCAGCACCAAAGCAACAACTAATGCCGTCATCACATAAGCAATAACGATTCGAAAAATAAACACTGGCAGGCGAGCAACAATATCTTTCTGAAATACACTCTCATAGGTATAAAAGCCAAGGAACACCGCTGACAATAGGAATAGCAATAATAAGTTAGCGGTGGGTAAGGTTTCCCCTAGTTTCCAGGCCTCTTCAGAAAAAGAAATCGGCACGGCCAAAGCAAAAGATCCAACAAAGATCTGGCTAGCATCTTCAAAGTTAAAACTTAATTTCATCGAGTTACCTTCAAGGCTTTAGGAATATGTCTAGTTACCGAAACTATCAATTCATGATCTTAGGGAATTTGGGCTACCAACTAACAAAGATAACTTTGCGTAACCTTATACTAGTATTATTTACCAACACACAACTTAAACTAGTAAACAGTAAACCAAATCACTAACGGACAAAGTTGTTTATCGCTGTAACCTATGATGACAAATTAATAACTGATATCGAGTAAATAAATACACTTCAGTAAAAGAAAACCCGAAAACGTCGCGAAGATAGTGTCGACTCTTCCTTTAAACCAAGATACGGGAGATGTTCTATCTAGTTGATTAATCGAATATTGTAATTTCAATCCTCAGTTATTCTAATCATTAACTGCCGACCAACACCTTGATAGTCACTTAAATACTATATCTAGAATTGTTAGCCTTTCCTAAGCCCATTAAACAAGGTGCTCAAATACGCTTCAAATGACTTTAGGGTTAATGCATGCTAGGAGTCGTTAATTAATACCGAAAAGCTCTACCGCGCTCTAAAGAGGTTTCTGACGCACAGCAAACTCTTATCTCCATTAGAAAATCCCAATCTAAAGGGTAGTCGAGTCCGTAGACAAGCACATTGCCAATATTAAAGAGTAATAATCATAACCTAACTGAAGTCATGATGGCACACCCCAAACGAAACTGGGCATTCCCTCTATCAATAGATCTTATATAGCGCTAAATAGTTAGGGATACTGTAGATGATCCAGCACAACTTGATTTACCAAGGGACAAACCCCATGACTCCACACTTTCGACTATGTAGTGGTCAACAAATTCCGGACACTGACTTAAGCCGATTTTCGGCATTTACTGGCGACAGCCCATCATTTGCTTGATGAGGCCGTTGCCGATTATAGTAACTCATCAGGTAATGGCTGATGTCTTTCTTAGCTTGAGCTTGTGTCAGGTAACCTGTTGCTGGTATCCACTCGGTTTTCAAGCTTCTAAATAACCGCTCCATAGGAGCGTTGTCCCAACAATTACCACGACGGCTCATGCTTTGAGTTATACGATATCGCCAAAGTCTTTGGCGATATTTACGGCTGCTAAATTGGCAACCTTGATCTGAATGGAACATCACGTTCTTCGGACATCCTCCTTGCTCCCAGGACATGTCCAAAGCTTTAGATACTAATTCGGTATCGGGCTTATCGGATAAAGACCCCCCCACAACGCGTCGGCTAAATAGATCAAGCACTACCGCTAAATAGGACCACTTCGAACCTGACCAAATATAAGTAATATCGCCACACCAAACACGATTCGGAGTACTCACAGAAAACTCACGCTTCAGTAGATTTGGAATGTCTAGCCTCTCGACTTTTGCATGTCTATATCGATGTGAACCTGGCTGTTTACTCATTGAATCAGCTTCACGCATTATCTGGCGAACCTTAAATCGTCCGGCTTTTAGGCCTTCTGCGCTCAGCATCGAGACAAGAGTACGACTACCAGCAGATCCTCGACTCATGTTGAAGAGTTCTTTAATTTGGCTAGCTAGACGAATGCGATTGGCATCCGGCTTGCGTTGCTTAAACTCGTAGTAACAAGACGAAGCTACGTTGAACAGCTCGCAAAGCATTTTGACCGATTCATGCTCCCTCAACTTGTCTATTAACGAGAACGTTCGAGTTCGTCCGACATTAAGAGAGCGGTGGCCTTTTTTAATATGGAGTTTTCTCGTTCTAACCGGTTAATCCGTGCTTCTAACTCTTGGATTTTCTTTTGCTCAGGCGTGAGAGTTTTGGTCGTTGGAGTAATCCCACCTCGCTCAACTTTAAGTTGGTCGACCCAGCGCCGTAAAGCTGTTTCACCTACGTCCATAGAGTTAGCGGCTTCAGGTATGGAGTACCCTTGGTCGAGAACCAAACTTGCAGCATCTATTTTGAACTCAGTAGAAAATGTACGTCGTTGTCGTTTTGTCATTGAACACCTCATTTATGGTGGAGACTTTACCACCTAATTTGGTGTCCAGGATCATTAGACCACTACACTACACATTATCACCCTGACTCTATCTATTACTTGCTTAATCACATGGGATTTTCTTGGATAACTTCACGCTCTAAACACCCTTCTCAATCTCAGCAAGTTCAAGACGATTTAAAAAAATTCAAAATAGAAACGATCCTTAAGATCCCGGGGCATATAGGGTTGGAATCGGTGGATGTCCGGTTTCAAGATGAGGCTCGATTCGGGCAGCAAAATACGACAACTCGCCTCTGGGCAGAAAGAGGCACCAGACCTCGTGCTGTCAAACAGCAGCAATTTGAGTATGCGTATTTGTTTGGCTCAGTCTGTCCATCAAAAGGCATTGGAGAAGCCATGGTTGTCCCTTGGGTAAACAAGGACACCATGATTGACCACCTTGCTCAAATATCAGAGGCAACAGAAAAAGGTCGTCATGCGGTTGTGATCATGGATGGTGCAGGTTGGCATACCGATGATATTGCTGAACAATTTTCAAATGTGAGTCTCGTTATACCAATTCCGTTAATTAACTTATCAAGTTTAACCAATCTCTAAAGCAGAGCGAGATCACTCTGCTTTTATCTTCACAAAACCGATTCCACGCTCTACATAACGTCTCTACGATATCGTCATAGTTTTCGAAGCACCTGTTTGCTACTTCATTTTGACGGAGCCAACTCCATACCTGTTCTATAGGGTTTAGTTCGGGAGAATAAGGTGGGATATGAATTATCGTAAGGTTCTCAAATTCATCTG
>NZ_JAKEUO010000004.1 GCF_022397915.1 Vibrio sp. Isolate34
CTCAAGCAGGATAAAAAAGCGAGGCAATGGGTGAAACGCTCACGCTGGGTACTGCTGAAAAACAGAGGTAATTTAAATGCACGACAAGATAGCTATCTTACTGAAATATTGAATATCAATAAGGACTTAATGACCACTTATATACTCGGCTCACAACTCAAAGAGCTTTGGTATTGTGAATCAGAAGCACATGCTAAGGGGCTCTGGGAGGTATGGTGGGCACAAGTGCAAGAGAGTGGAATTAAGCCATTGAAAGAGTTCGCACGAAAACTGAGGCCTTATCTTCACGGCATTATTGCATCGGCAAGTTACCCGTTAAACACCTGCACACTAGAAGGGATAAACAACAAGATAAAGCTAATCAAGCGAATGGGGTATGGATATCGAGATACAGATTACTTCTTCTTGAAGATAAAAGCGGCTTTCCCCGGAAAGCCGCGATGAACCAATAAAAAGCCACACATTTTCATGCGTGGCTTTTCAATAAATCAGAGTGGTAAATTTAGCCTCTAATGGCGAATTTAACCTTAACTTAGGCTATGCACCTTGCGAGAGGCTATACGTTCAACTCTTTAGGAATCTTAGCCAATGCCGTCTGCATTACTTCGATACCCGCGCCTTTCTTATGCGCATTCTCACTAATGTAACGACGCCATTGTCTAGCACCCGGCATACTTTGGAACAAACCAAGCATGTGACGAGAGATATGTCCTAGGCTTGCACCATTCAATAATTCACGCTCAATGTACGGATACATCTCTTCAACTACTTGTGAACGCTTCTTAATTGGCTTATCCAAACCAAAGATCTGTTGGTCGACTTCAGCCAAGATAAACGGGCTATGGTAAGCCTCACGACCGATCATCACGCCGTCAAGGTGTTGAAGATGTTCTTTAGTCTGTTCTAACGTAGTGATACCGCCGTTGACTGCGATCACTAGATCAGAGAAGTCTTTCTTGATTTGGTATGCACGATTGTAGTCTAGCGGTGGGATCTCTCGATTCTCTTTAGGGCTCAGACCACTCAACCACGCTTTGCGCGCGTGAATAGTAAATTGCTCACAGCCGCCTTTTTCAGAAACCGTCGAAACAAACTTAGTTAAGAACTCATAAGAGTCTTGATCATCGATACCAATTCGCGTTTTCACTGTGATTGGAATATCAGTCACTTCTTTCATTGCTGATACACAATCCGCCACCAGCTCAGGCTCAGCCATTAGGCACGCACCAAAACGACCATTTTGAACTCGATCTGAAGGGCAACCTACGTTTAGGTTCACTTCATCATAGCCGCGCTCACCAGCAAGCTTGGCACAAGCCGCTAAATCAACAGGGTTTGAACCACCAAGTTGAAGTGCAAGAGGGTGTTCTTGCTCGTTATATTCTAGGAAGTCGCCCTTACCATGTAAGATCGCGCCCGTTGTTACCATTTCCGTGTACAGAAGAGTCTGCTGAGAAAGCAAACGGTGAAAGTAACGACAGTGGCGGTCAGTCCAATCGAGCATTGGAGCGACGGACAACCTACATGAATGTGTCATGGCAAAGTACCCTAGTAGCGAGTCAAAAAAATATGCTGGAATACCCAGCAAAAGCAAGGTCGGCTATTGTAAATGCTATGCCCTGTTTGTGCTATATGAACTTTGCCTCACACTTTTTTTTATAAACCTATTCACCAGATCTCTAATTCAAGCTCACTAATCAGTTATGCCTTGAGTCACACTGTCATTTTGAGTTACCTTGTCTTATTCAAAGTCGTGGGTCACAATACGCTCTGTACCTGACTTTAATAGAAATCATTGGCCCCCAAAACGTAGTAACCTAGAAATAGAGTTTGAATAGGGATGGCCGATTGAATGGTGAAAAATTTGGACCACACATTAATAGAGCAAGTTGAAGGGATATGCGCATCGCGAGGTGTTAGATTAACGCCTCAGAGAAAGCGAGTGTTTGAGCTCATTCTCTCTAATAAAAAAGCCTCCAGTGCTTATGAATTATTAGAGCAGTTGAAAGTCAGTGAACCACAAGCCAAACCACCTACGGTTTATCGCGCTTTAGATTTCTTGTTAGAACAAGGTTTCATTCACCGAGTTGAGTCAACCAATAGCTTTATATGCTGCTGTTCATGCAATGCCAACAAACATTTCTCCCAACTACTGATCTGCGATAAATGTGGCACTGTGATAGAACTGCAAGACGATGCGCTTGTCACCCTACTCGCCAGTAACGCTGAGAAGCATGGCTTTCAATTGACCAACCACGTCATTGAATCGCATGGCATTTGCCAGTCTTGCTCCTCCGATATGAAAGAATAAGATTATAGAAGAACATTATGCGCGCTGAATTTGTAAACCCGTTTTTAGCTTCTTTGATGAACGTTCTAAAAACGATGGCTTCTCTAGAATTGAAGCCACAAAAACCAAGAGTTAAGAAAGATGAAATCGCTCGTGGTGATGTCTCTGGTTTAATCGGTATGGTTGGTCCACAATCACGTGGCTCAATGTCGATTACCTTTGATGAAGGTCTGGCTCTGGAAATCATGGAAAACATGCTTGGTGAGCGACCAAACGGCCTCAACGAAGAAGTGACCGATATGGTGGGTGAAATCACTAACATGGTAACAGGCGGTGCAAAACGTATTCTTGCAGAAAGCGGCTTTGACTTCGACATGGCAACGCCAATCGTGGTTTCAGGTAAAGGCCACACGATTCGTCATAAGTGTGATGGGGCGATCATCATCATGCCTTTCTCATCTCAATGGGGTAACGCCTTCATCGAGATCTGCTTCGAATAAAAGTTGCCACTGCGAATATTCAAAGGCTAACGCTGTATTTAAGAGGCTGACAGATATGTCAGCCTTTTTTATTACCTGCAATTTAACCATTGCTTACTCTACAGATACAAAAACGCCAACCCGAAGGGTTGGCGTTTCTTTTTAGGCTATTAATTCGATTAAGCTTTAAGCGCTTTAAATGCGTTGATTAGGCCGTTAGTTGAGCTGTCATGAGACGTTACTTGAGCATCGTCAGCAAGCTCTGGAAGAATTTGGTTTGCTAGTTGCTTACCAAGTTCTACACCCCATTGGTCGAAGCTGAAGATGTTCCAGATAACGCCTTGAACAAAGATCTTGTGCTCGTACATCGCGATTAGGTTACCTAAAGAGCGAGGGTTGATTTGCTTAACAAGAATTGAGTTTGTTGGGCGGTTACCTTCAAATACTTTGAAAGGTACTAGTTCAGCTACTTCTTCTGCAGTTTTGCCCGCCGCTAGGAATTCAGCTTCCACAGTTTCTTTTGTCTTACCGAATGCTAGCGCTTCAGTTTGAGCAAAGAAGTTAGACATTAGCTTCTGGTGGTGATCAGATGCTGGGTTGTGGCTGATTGCAGGAGCAATAAAGTCTGATGGGATCAGCTTAGTGCCTTGGTGAATCAGTTGGTAGAACGCGTGCTGGCCGTTTGTACCTGGTTCACCCCAGATGATAGGACCTGTTTGGTACTCTACAGGGTTACCTTCACGGTCTACAAACTTACCATTTGATTCCATGTTGCCTTGCTGGAAGTAAGCCGCAAAACGGTGCATGTACTGGTCGTAAGGTAGAATCGCTTCCGACTCAGCGCCGTGGAAGTTGTTGTACCAAATACCGATAAGCGCAAGGATTACTGGGATGTTGCTTTCAAACTCAGTTGAAGCAAAGTGGTTATCCATCTCATGAGCACCTTCTAGTAGCTCGACGAAGTTATCGAAACCTACAGAAAGAGAAATAGAAAGACCGATCGCAGACCATAGTGAGTAACGACCACCAACCCAGTCCCAGAATTCGAACATATTGTCAGTATCAATACCAAACTCAGCTACCGCAGTTGCGTTAGTTGATAGTGCTGCGAAGTGCTTAGCAACGTGTGCGTTATCACCCGCTTCAGCCAAGAACCAATCACGTGCAGAGTGCGCGTTCGTCATTGTTTCTTGAGTAGTGAATGTTTTAGATGCCACTAGGAATAGCGTTGTTTCTGGGTTTAGAGGCTTAAGAGTCTCAACGATGTGAGTGCCGTCTACGTTAGAAACGAAGTGCATGTTTAGGCGAGTTTTGTATGGTGTTAGAGCTTCAGTCACCATGTATGGACCAAGGTCTGAACCGCCGATACCGATGTTGACAACATCAGTGATCTCTTTACCTGTGTAACCTTTCCACTCACCAGAAACGATACGGTGTGTGAACAGTTCCATTTTTGCTAGTACTGCATTAACTGCTGGCATTACGTCTTTGCCATCAACCATTACTGGCTTATCGCTACGGTTACGTAGAGCAGTGTGAAGTACTGAACGACCTTCAGTCTTGTTGATTGCATCACCGCTAAACATAGCTTCAATTGCAGACTTAACTTCAGTCTCATTTGCAAGAGCAAATAGGTGCTGCATCGTTTCAGCGTCGATAAGGTTCTTAGAGTAATCCACTAAGATGTCCGAACCGAAACGAGTAGAAAAACTCTCGAAACGCTTTGCATCTTGAGCAAATAGTTCTTTCATATCCATATCTTGAGCAGACTCAAAATGTGCAGTTAGAGCTTTCCACGCTTGTGTTTGCGTTGGGTTGATATTTTTCAACATGGTATCTATCCCGATATTACTGTAGGTTTTATTCTAGACGTCACCTAAGTGATGAATAGAACCCCCGATTAGGCGAAAGTTTATATTTTTCTATGATGACCAGACCGCATCACCACTGAAAGATTCTTTGTAATTTTTTTTCACGACGTATTATGCCGTATATGAAGAGCGCCACCTTGAGATAAATCAGGATTCGATTTCCTGATAGAGAGATCGATGCTGACTCAGGCTCTAACATAATTAAATGTGAGCGATAGCTGATAAATTCAAGTTCAAAAGATAGCGTTAAACCACTTTTTTTCCAAACACATTATAAAGGATGGCGTATGTGGATTCAGAAGACTATACACCTAAATGCACGAAAGCGTGGATTCCATCTCATTACTGATGAAATTGAACAACAGATACACGATATCAATTCTCTATCTGTTGGTTTATTACATCTCTTTATTCAACATACCTCTGCCAGCCTAACGCTGAATGAGAACGCCGATCCGACTGTCCGTCGCGATATGGAATCGCACTTCAATAAGTTTGTCCCAGAGCGAGCGCCCTACTACAGACACACCTATGAAGGTGATGATGACATGCCTGCCCACATTAAAGCATCGACACTTGGCACCAGTGTGACAATACCAATTAGCAATGGTCGTTTAGCTTTAGGAACATGGCAGGGAATATACTTGGGTGAACACCGTGATTGTGGTGGCAGCCGAACTGTAATTGCTACGATTCAAGGTGAGTAGACTATTTGAAAGCAAGATTTTATTAATAAAAACAGTGCCTTTTTAATACAAAAAGAGTGGTGTGCTTCCACGACCACTCTTATCAAGATGGTATTTGGCCTACTGTAGGCCGAAAGCTTTAGAAGGGCTGGTTTATCATAACCTTAAAGGTCCCTTCATCACCGCCTCGCGCTAATTCGGCACGAACAACAATGCCTTCCACCTGAAAACGAACCGCGCCGCCTAAGCTCCATTTCATATCGGTGTGCAATTCTTTGATATCGTACTCATCAGCCACACGCCCTACTTCGGCGAATGCGACCCATTGCCACCAAGGCAGGTCGTAGTAGTTGATCAGCGGAATATCACCGAGTGGCTGCCAATCTGGGAGCACTCGATACTCTGCAGAATAGTGAACAGCAGATCGCCCATGATATCGACCTCCGGTATAGCCACGTAAACGATACAAACCACCAAGTCGAGCTTGCTCTGTTTCCGGTGGACGAGCACAATCCTGCCCAGAACAGTTATCCCAGGTTGGTGTATCAGCAGTATAGAAATCGAGTGCCACAACTTGTTGGTCGAACAAGTCTCCTAGAGGACCTAAAGCGAAGTACTGACTGTTTTGAAAAGTCCATTTCAGCCACAAATCGTCGTTAGACCAACTTTCAGCGCCCGTCGTGAACTCAAGATTGGTATGAGATCCTTTGGTTGGGTTACGTGTGCTATCACGATTATCCCAATCGAACGCCAAACTAAAACCGGTCGCCTCTTCAGTATTATTTAAACCTTCTAGCTCACGAGCAGTATAAAAAGGTGTAAATAAAATCGAACTGACACCCGATTCGACTGGCGAAGCAAAACTGACCTCTTTGATTGGTTGAAACGCGCCGAGTAAGCCATGCTCTGCAACATTGCCCCAAGGCAGCAGATATTTAAATTCAAACTGATAATTCTGCTCTAAGCCATCAACTATAGTTTTGTCATCGATAGATGAATCGTTATCGCCTTGAGAGCCAATATAATAAGGATTGTCGTTGAAGCGCGCTTGGTACATCTGAGTACTAAACAAGATATTCTCAGACAAGGCATAATTAAAGGCCGATAGAAAACCGACATAGCTGTCTTTGTCTGAATACAAAGCCATACCAAACAGAGCCGCTTGAGGTTGCCAAACGCCCTTTGCGACACCAGCAACCCCAAAGGTATTGCCCATGGTTTCAGTACTGAAATAGAAAGGAACAAAAGCGGAGTCTTTTTCTTCACTTAGAACAGAAGAAGAAAAGCTGACACCAGTTACTGCCATTGCAGACATTAACCAGTATCGAGAAGTTCGCTTGAACATATCTATTTTACGTATTCCATTGCCACGCGAGACGTCAGTTTAGTCACGAGCTCGTAAGCGATAGTGCCGATATGTTCAGCCACTTCTTCTGAGGGTAAGTCTTTACCCCAAAGCGTCGCCTCGTCACTCACTTTATCCGTAGCATCAGGACCAAGGTCAACTGTTAGCATGTCCATGGACACACGCCCTGCGATTGGTACTTTTCTACCATTAACGAATACTGGGGTGCCGTTAGGTGCAGTGCGAGGATAACCATCGCCGTAACCAATTGCGATAACACCAACCTTGGTATCACGCTCACTGGTCCAGTTGCCACCATAACCCACACTTTCACCAGCCTTCACATCACGAACCGCAATCAGGTGTGAAGTCAGAGTCATCACCGGCAAAAAGCCCAGCTCTTGCGCTGATTTATCAACAAACGGAGAAACACCATAAGAGATGATTCCGGGGCGAACCCAATCAAGATGACTATCAGGCCAAGCTAATAGACCTGCAGAGGCCGCAAGTGAACGCTCCCCTTCACAACCGTCGGTAAGAGATAAGAAAAGCTCAGTCTGCTCAACTGTTGTGGTTCTATCTAACTCGTCAGCACATCCAAAATGGCTCATGTAGCGCAATGGCTTTGCCACATTTGGGCATTGATGCAAACGCTCAACAAAGTTCTGGTATTGCTCAGGGCGAACGCCTAGGCGGTGCATACCACTGTCGACTTTTAGCCATACCACAACGGGTGTTTCCAAATCGGCATTCTCTAGCGCGCTTAATTGCTCTTCACAATGCACCACGGTTTGAATGTTATTGGTTACTAGAATGGGTAAGTCACCCGAAGAGTAAAAGCCTTCCAGCAACAAAATAGGTTTAACTATGCCACCAGCACGGAGTTGTAATGCTTCTTCAATACGCGCCACACCAAAAGCATCAGAACTTTTTGAATGCTTAGCGATATGCAGCAAGCCGTGTCCGTAGCCATTCGCTTTCACAACCGACATTACCTTGCACTGAGGCGCTTTCGACTTTATCTGGTTCAGGTTATGTTCGAGCGCGTTTAAGTCAATGCTCGCCGTCGCCGCTTTCATGTAAGTCATTAGCGATTACTCATCATCAAATGCAGGACCTGCATAGTTATCAAATCGGGAGTGTTGACCTTGGAATGTCAGACGAACCGAACCGATAGGACCGTTACGCTGCTTACCAAGGATGATCTCAGCGATGCCCTTTAGTGAACTATCTGGGTTATAAACCTCATCACGATAGATAAACATGATCAAATCGGCATCTTGCTCGATCGAACCTGATTCACGCAAATCCGAGTTTACAGGGCGCTTATCAGCACGTTGCTCTAGGGAACGGTTAAGCTGAGAAAGTGCGACAACCGGAACGTTCAGTTCTTTCGCTAGCGCTTTCAATGAACGAGAAATCTCGGCGATTTCAAGAGTACGGTTATCTGATAATGAAGGAACACGCATCAATTGAAGGTAATCTATCATGATCATAGAGATACCATCGTGTTCACGAGCAATACGTCGAGCGCGAGAACGTACTTCGGTTGGCGTTAGACCCGAGCTGTCATCGATATACATATTCTTCTTATCCATCAGAATACCCATACTCGACGAGATACGAGCCCAATCTTCATCGTCCAATTGACCAGTACGAATCTTGGTTTGGTCTACGCGAGAAAGTGACGCAAGCATACGCATCATCAGCTGTTCAGCTGGCATCTCTAGCGAGAAGATTAATACTGGCTTATCTTGCTTCATCGCCGCGTTTTCACACAAGTTCATCGCGAAGGTCGTTTTACCCATCGATGGACGCGCAGCGACAATGATTAAGTCAGAACCTTGTAGGCCAGCTGTTTTCTTATTGAGGTCGTTGAAACCCGTATCGACACCTGTCACACCATCTTGTGGCGTTTTGTATAGGATTTCGATACGTTCTAACGTCTTCTCTAGAATACTATCAACGTTTTGCGGACCTTCATTTTCACTTGCACGGCCTTCAGCAATCGCGAAGACTTTACTTTCAGCCAGATCAACTAACTCTTCCGATGTGCGACCTTGTGGGTCATAACCGGAATCCGCAATCTCATTCGCAACACCAATTAGGCTACGAACAAGTGCACGTTGTGCCACGATATCAGCATAAGCATTAATGTTTGCTGCACTTGGTGTGTTTTTAGCTAAGTCAGCTAGGTAAGCGAAGCCACCCACTTCTTCAAGTTGCTCGCGTAGCTCTAAGTGTTCAGAGAGTGTAATAAGATCCAGAGGAGAGCTCTCTTCAAGGATATCTTTTACCGCTTCAAAGATCAGACGGTGAGGACGACTATAAAAGTCTTTGGCCACAACCTTTTCGGCAACCGTATCCCAGCGTTCGTTATCCAATAACAAACCGCCAATCACAGATTGCTCAGCTTCTAATGAATGGGGCGGGACCTTGATGGCGTCCACCTGATCGTTGGCTGATTTCTGACTTTTGGTATCCACTATGACTACACTCAATAACTAATAATGATCGTTCATTATACCCAAGAACACTCATTTGTAATCCGATCCTATGAGTTTGTTTTATTCTTCAGGAAGAATTTACTTATTGCTGACGGAATTAACCAAGGGTAGCATTACGATCCTTCCATTCATTCACTGTATAACTGAGGTATGCGTGTCCAAATTATTGGCTCTGAGCACTGGTCTTCTAAGCATCGGTCTCCTGAGCACTCCGATGGCCTTCGCTGATGATGCTAAAGGCTCTGTTGATTCTATTCTCGACTCGATATTAGTACCAGAACCTACTGCTGAACCGATCGTCGTTGCACCGACACCTGAAGAAAAAGAGTTGGATATCGCACCAAGTGATACGAGTGACACAGAACTGCCAAGCCCACTAAAAACGGAAATCGAATTTGGATATCAGTCGCATACTGGTAATTCTGATTCACGTTCGTTGAACGCAAGCGTGAACGCTGAGTACACAACAGGTCGCCATAGAACCAACGGCGAATGGAAATACTACAACCTATACAAAGATGGCGAAGAAGATAAAAGGCAATCGACTTACTCGGCTCAGAGTGACTACAAGTTAAGTCCCAAAACCTACCTTTACGGCAGCTTTAAAGGTGTCGATTCGCGATACAGCGCCTACTTTAAGGACTACACCGTTTCGAGTGGTCTGGGTTACCAGTTTTCGAATACTGAAAAGTTTTTATTGGAAGTCGAAGTAGGACCCGGTTTTCGTTACCAAGAACCAAACCTCGATGAAATAGACGACGATGACATCATCTTCCCAGATATTGTTGAAGAAGCCATTTTTCGTGGCAACGTGAATACGTCATGGCAGGCGCTGAAGAATTTGCAGCTCAAAGCAGATGTGACTTTAGTGTCTGGTCACAGCAACCTGACACTTGATACTGAGTTAGAAGCGATCAACGATATCACTGAAAGTATCGCACTAAAGATTGCTTATTCACGCATGTACCATGACAAGGTGCCTGAAGGGTTATTTAAAAGTGATTCAATGCTGTCTGTTAATATACTCTTCCAATTCTAACTCTTAAGTACAGAGCACCAAGTGAAGTGGTGGCGTTTTAACCAGCTAGGGTGACTCGTTATTTACTACGATTGGTATTACTACAACTGCTATTACTGCGATTGCTATTAGCTTTCAGATAGAAAACAAATGATCACCTGAGACAAACGACAGGCATAAAAAAACACCAGCCGAAGCTGGTGTTTAAAACTTTCATAAAGAAAGAATTCGTCTTGGTACTGAAATTACTCAGCTGCAACGATAGCGATTTTCGCAGTAGCAAAAACTTCAGAGTGAAGTTGGATGCTTACTTCGAATTCGCCGATGTTACGTAGAGCGCCTTCAGGTAGGCGTACTTCGCTCTTAGCTACTGCAACACCTGCCGCTGTAATAGCGTCAGCGATGTCACGAGTACCGATAGAACCGAATAGTTTACCTTCGTCACCAGCTTTAGAAGCGATTGAAACGCCTTCTAGAGTGTTAACGCTCTCTGCGCGAGCTTCAGCAGCAGCTAGTTGCTCAGCAACTTTAGCTTCTAGTTCAGCACGACGAGTTTCGAACATAGCAACGTTGTCTTTAGTTGCCATAACTGCTTTACCCTGTGGGATAAGGAAGTTACGAGCGTAACCAGATTTAACGTTTACTTGGTCGCCAAGGCCACCTAGGTTACCGATCTTATCAAGTAGAATAACTTGCATTATCTTAGTCCTCTTAAACTATTATTAACTATTACCGATTACTGATGCTTGTCAGTGTACGGTAGTAGAGCTAGGTAACGAGAACGCTTGATAGCGCGAGCTAGTTGACGCTGGTACTTAGCGCTTGTACCAGTGATACGGCTAGGTACGATTTTACCAGCTTCAGTGATGTAGTTTTTAAGAGTTGCTACGTCTTTGTAGTCAATCTCTTGTACGCCTTCTGCAGTGAAACGGCAGAATTTACGACGACGGAAGAAACGAGCCATGGGCTATCTCCTGATCTTAAATTTAGTAAAGCGGTCTTTCACAATTATCGAAATAACTATCAACGACCTAAAACAAATTGAGAATTTTTTAAGGCATTAAGCCAAAAAAGAATTACTCAGCAGCTGCTTCTGGTTTAGCTTCTGTACGCTCTTCGCGACGAGGAGCACGCTCTGCACGCTCTTCTTTTTGCTTAAGCATAATAGATTGCTCAGTCACAGCGCCTTTAGTGCGCATGATCATGTTACGTAGAACTGCATCGTTGAAACGGAAAGCAGTTTCTAGCTCGTCAATCACTTCTTGACCAGCTTCAACGTTCATAAGAACGTAGTGAGCTTTGTGAAGCTTGTTGATTGGGTAAGCCATTTGACGACGACCCCAGTCTTCTAGACGGTGGATAGTACCGCCAGCTTCAGTGATAGAACCAGTGTAACGCTCGATCATGCCAGCAACTTGCTCGCTTTGATCAGGGTGAACCATGAATACGATTTCGTAATGACGCATTTGGTTGCTCCTTACGGATTATTAGCTTCCACGAGTGGCCCGGTCGTCCAGAGGAAGCAAGGAACTAAAGATAAATGACCGAGTTTTAAGGACGGCAAATATTATAGAAAGAACCCTGTATTGGCAAGTGGTATTTGGCGAATAATGAAACAGTTTTTCTTTGACCATCTAGCCATCCGCAGTTCTATTGAGATCTGCCTTAATTAGATGAAAACAAACGCCCACCAGCATGTGGTGGGCGTTAGAAATAAATCAATTCAATGAGTAATTTACTGCGCTAGACGCTGACGTACCGCTTCGAACAGACAAATGCCAGAAGCCACTGATACGTTTAGGCTTGATACGCTACCAGCCATTGGGATCTTTATTAGGTCATCACAGGTTTCACGCGTTAGACGACGCATACCGTCACCTTCTGCACCCATCACAACCGCAAGTGGGCCTGTTAATTTCGCTTGGTAAATGTCATGCGTCGCTTCACCTGCCGTGCCCACAAACCATACGCCTTGTTCTTGCAGTGCACGCATCGTGCGAGCCAGGTTAGTTACACGTACTAGAGGAACGGTTTCAGCTGCGCCACACGCTACCTTGCTAACCGTTGCTGTTAACGGTGAAGAGCGATCTTTCGGTACGATAACCGCTGCAACACCAGCAGCATCAGCGTTACGCAGACAAGCACCTAGGTTGTGAGGGTCTGTTACGCCATCTAGAACCAATAGTAAAGGTTGTTCGTGCTGCGCTAGGATGTCATCTAGGTGAGTTTCGTTAAGCTGCTTAGCAGGCTTTACCTTAGCGATAATACCTTGGTGGTTCGCACCTTGTGCTTTTTCATCAAGCGGTTTACGACCCATCTGTTGGATCGACACACCGAACTGTTGCAGTTGGTTCAGTAATGGAAGAAGACGCTCGTCTTGGCGACCTTTCAGTACATACGCTTCGATAAAACGTGCTGGATCTTTTTCTAGTACGGCTTTCACCGCGTGAATACCGTAAATAAATTCGTTACTCATTGTCTCAAATTACTCTTATTGCTCAGAGAAGAATGACATCAAACCGACGTATTCATCTCTGTATTGTTTATTTCGAGAGCATGCATCTTGCGCCTGATACTCTCGCATTTAGATACGCTCATATTAACTGAGTGAGGCGCTATAGCTAATTAGCACAGCGCCTTATTGACCTTAAGGTTTATCAGTTTTAAGACTTATCAGCTTTGGGCTTACGGGTTGCAGCACGCTTTTTCTTAGCTCGCGCTTTAGCAGCACCGGTTTTGTTCGATGACTTTTTCTTCTTAGCTGGGCCTTCGCTGCTTCCATCTGGTCGCTTAGTTGGCTCAACCATAGGCTTCGCGGATACGCCCGGCTTATTGCTCTTCACCGCAGAGCGCTTCTTGCTTTTCGCCTTTTTCATCGCTTCTGCTGCACGCTTCTTGGCTGTTTTGCCTTTACCACGCGGCTGACGATCAGTGTCTTCTAAATCAAAGTCAATTTGGCGAGTTTCTAAGTTAACCGCAGAAACCTTCACTTTAACCGAGTCACCCAAGCGGTAGATGTTACCAGAGCTTTCACCAACCAGACGCTGGCCAACAGCATCAAACTGGTAGTAATCGTTCGCAAGCGCTGAGATATGTACCAAGCCATCGATGTGCAGTTCCGTTAGACGTACAAAGAAACCAAAGCCAGTCACGTTGGCAATCACACCATCCATCACTTCACCGACATGGTCTTGCATGTATTCACATTTCAGCCAGTCGTTCACTTCACGCGTTGCGTCATCTGCACGACGCTCAGTCATAGAACACTGCTCGCCGTAGAAGTCCATATCATCGAAAGTGTAGTGGTAACCACCCGTCGGCGTCCAACGTTCGCTGTTACGACCACCCTCTTTCGCAATTAGGTACTTAATCGCACGGTGCAATAGCAAGTCAGGGTAACGACGAATCGGTGAGGTAAAGTGAGCATAACGCTTAAGAGCTAAACCAAAGTGACCTGCGTTATCCGCGTTGTAGACCGCTTGCTTCATTGAACGCAATAGCATGGTTTGGATTAACTCACGATCTTCACGCTCGTTAATCTGTTGCATCAGTTGTGCGTAGTCTACCGGAGATGGCGACAGGCCACCTTCCAGTGTTAAACCTAATTCACTTAAGAAGCTCTTGAAGCCCATTAAGCGTTCTTCACCTGGAGTTTCGTGAACACGGTACAGAGCAGGTTCTTTCGCTTTCTCTACGTAAGACGCCGATGCGATGTTCGCTAGAATCATACACTCTTCGATGATCTTGTGTGCATCGTTACGAACAACAGGTTCAATACGGTCAATCTTACGATCCGCATTAAAGATAAATTTGGTTTCTACCGTTTCAAACTCAATCGCGCCACGCTCATCACGAGTCTTCTTCAGCACTTTGTACATCTTGTGCAGCTCTTCTAGATGCGGTACTTCTTGAACGTAACGCTCACGAAGCTCTTCGTTGCCATCAAGAATCGCGCCTACTTTGTTGTAAGTAAGACGAGCATGAGAGTTCATTACCGCTTCGTAGTGCTTGTAGCCCGATAGCTTACCTTTGTCTGAGATAGTCATCTCACACACCATACACAAACGGTCTACTTGCGGGTTCAATGAACACAGGCCATTAGAAAGTACTTCTGGCAGCATAGGCACAACTTGCGATGGGAAGTATACCGAGTTACCACGGTTAATCGCTTCTTTGTCTAGCGCTGTATCAGGGCGAACGTAGTAACTTACGTCAGCAATCGCGACCCAAAGGCGCCAGCCTCCGCCTTTCTTAGCTTCACAGAAAACGGCATCATCGAAGTCACGCGCGTCTTCGCCATCAATGGTAACCAGTGGCAGTTTACGCAGATCAACACGGCCTTCTTTTGCTTCTTCAGGAACATGTTCACCGAGGTTTTCGATTTGCTTATCAACCGCTTCAGGCCACTCTTGTGGGATCTGGTGAGTACGGATCGCGATCTGCGTTTCCATACCCGGCGCCATGTTCTCACCAAGAACTTCAGTCACCTTCCCCATCATGTTACGAGAACGACCGCCACGATCCGTAATTTCAATCACAACCACATTACCCATTCGAGCTCCGCCTTTATGCTCGGTTGGGATTAGGATGTCATGACTGATACGTGAATCATCAGCAACTACGTAAGAATGACCGTACTCAAGGAAAAAACGACCAACTAACGGAGTTGTGCGCTCTTCAAGCACGCGAACCAAACGACCTTCACGACGACCACGCTTACTGTTGTCTGTAGGCTGAGCCAGTACATAATCACCATGCATGATGGTTTTCATCTGGTGGTGTGGAAGTAAGATATCGTTATCTTTACCTACGCTGCCATCTGGGCGAACCCAGCCATGACCGTCTTTATGACCAATCACATAGCCTTTAATCAGCTCTAACTTTTCAGGTAGTGCGTAGCATTGGCGACGAGTAAAGACCAGTTGTCCATCACGTTCCATAGCACGTAAACGACGACGTAGCCCTTCATATTGCTCCTCGCCAGCAAGGCCAAGCGCTTCGAATAGATCATTGCGGTTCATTGGGATATTCGCTTCTGTTAGAAACGATAGAATGAACTCTCGGCTTGGTACTGGGTTGTCGTAATTTTTCGACTCTCGGTCGGCAAAAGGGTCAACATTGGTTGTAGTTGTCGTGTTTTCTGAGATCGGTGTGTTTTTTGACATAGGCGGGCCTGCTTAAGCAAGGAAGGTATATACCCCTAGTATATCTGATGCTAGGGGTAAGCTACAGATATGCTTTAGAAAACACTCAAATAACCTCAGATTGATACATATCTTCACTTTGTGAAACATCGCTTCATAGACGTGGACTATCATCAAAATTTCGAGCAAACGATAAAACAAACGTTTGCGCCATGAATGAAATACACTATTATCCACACACTTTACCAACTCCTGTTCTGAGTATTGATATGAAATTAAAACGCACCCTACTAGCTTCAGCAATGGCAAGCCTCGCTCTATTTCCATTTGCAAGTTCAGCGATGGAAAAAGCCGATCTAATGATTACCGATGCGATGGTTCTGACCATGAATCAAGACAAAACGGTTTATGAGAGCGGAACGGTTGTCGTCAAAGACAACAAAATCATTGCCGTTGGTGATGCTTCATTAGAAAAACAGTATCAAGCGAAGCAAGTGTTAGACGTTGATGGCGATATCGTGATGCCCGGCCTTATCAATACTCATACTCATGTATCGATGACGGTTTTCCGTTCGCTGGCCGATGATGTGCCAGACCGCTTACACCGCTACATCTTCCCACTAGAGAAGAAACTAGTATCGCGCGATATGGTGCGTATTGGTGCCAACCTAGGTAACGTTGAAATGGTAAAAGGCGGCGTGACCACTTACGCCGATATGTATTACTTCGAGGATGAAGTGGCAAAAACCGTCGATAAGATCGGTATGCGTGCCATTCTTGGTGAAACCGTAATTAAGTTCCCCGTTGCCGATGCTGCCAATGCGGAAGAAGGCATCAAATACGCGTTGAACTTCATTGAAGAATACAAAGATCACCCACGTATCACACCAGCGTTTGCACCACACGCACCGTACACCAACACCACAGAGATTCTGCAGAAGATTTCTAAACTGTCACTAGATCTTGATGTGCCAGTAATGATTCACCTTGCTGAATCACACCGTGAAGAAGAGAAAATCGCTGAACGCTCAGATGGTTTATCTCCAGTCCAGTACATGGACAGCATCGGTGCGCTAAACAAAAACTTAGTTGGTGCACACATGATCCTTGTTGATGACCATGACATCGAACTTGTGAAGAAATCGGATATGGGTGTGGCTCATAACATGAGTGCCAACATCAAATCGGCAAAAGGTGTATCGCCAGCACTTAAGATGTATGACGAGAACGTGCGTATCGGTTTAGGTACTGATGGCCCAATGTCGGGTAACACTCTAAGCACGATTGATGAGTTCAACCAAGTGGCTAAGGTTCACAAGCTAGTAAACAAAGATCGTGCAGCAATGCCGCCGATCAAAGTGATCGACATGGCAACCATGGGCGCAGCAAAAGCCTTACACATGGAAGATAAGATCGGTTCTCTTGAAACAGGTAAGCTAGCGGACATCATAGTGATCGATACTAAAGCTCCGAACATGGTGCCAGTGTACAACCCATATTCAGCGTTAGTGTATTCAGCGAACTCAGGTAACGTCCGTCACACAATCGTTGATGGCAAGATCATCATGCAAGATCGCGACATGCTAACCGTCGATGAAGATAAGATTCGTCAAGAAGCGCTCGATTTCACTAAGGTAGTTCGTGAAACCGTTATCGAATCTGGTGAAGTAGTTCAATAAGTTCGCTATCGAATAACATGACCATCTAAACGTAAAAAGCCCCGCACTAATTCAGTTAGGCGGGGCTTTTTATATCTTGTAACCTGTAACAATGAGTGCAGGGATCGTTACAGATTTATTGATCATATTACCAGAACACGTCTCTACGTTTCGCTCGAGCAATAATATTGTCTGGCATTCTTTGTTCTAGGCCACTTCTAAGCACAGTAATACGCTTGTGCTGTCTTTGGTCTGCGGTTACCGAGTTATATAACCAACGATAAGCATCTTCGTAATCCAGCGGGCTGCCATAATCGCGTAACAGCAGTTCAGCTAAGTGAATGCTCGCACTTAGACTCCCCATCGAAGCCGCTTCACGTAGGTACGGAATCGCACGCTCTTTATCTTGTTGCACCAAGGTGCCACGAGAATAATAACGTCCTAACTGCTCAAGCGCTGCTGGTAAACCTTGATGTGCTGCGTTTTCCATATAGTAAAGACCAAGCTCTACATCTTGTGGAACACACACGCCCCAAGCCAGCATATCACCGTATAAAAACTCATAAGAAGGCAAGCTAATACGCGTTGCACGAGCAACGATATCTTCGACTAACTGGCACTTATCAGCTTTCACTCGCTCTAGGTGTTGATTATTTTCGATTAATTTTATCAGTTCAGCTTCTGTATAGATTGGAACAGGCTCTCCCACATCAGCCAAATTAGCATGACTCAAGGGTGAGCTCAGCGCCATTATCAATGAAGCTGCTACAATTCGTAGCTTCATACCTGCACTCTATTATCTGTCGCTAAAGTTATCTATTGAGGGCGATAGACAATACCTACACACACCAAAACAGGGTGAACTTCACTTTCCATGATATCTGTATCGGCAATAACCTTGACGGCTTTAGACAAAACTTGCCGCTAATGGGCAATATTTTGCCAGATGGCGTTCAAAAGATCATCATCTACTGTTTCGATACTAAATTACAGGTATTAAAAAGCCGACTTAATAAAGTCGGCTTTTAGAAAACTATTTCATTATCAGAGCACTTCAATTATCAAAGCACTTTATGTGCTTTGGTAATCACTCAACAGGCATTACGCGCTGTATGGGTGAACCTTGATGATAGTTTCGTTACGATCTGGACCAGTTGATACGATATCAATTGGAACGCCAGTTAGGTCTTCGATACGCTTGATGTAATCTAGAGCAGCTTGTGGAAGCGCGTCGATAGATTTAGCACCAAATGTGTTTTCAGACCAACCAGGCATTGTTTCGTAGATTGGCGTCGCTTCTTCGAATGACTCTGCAGCCATTGGAGAAACTTCTAGGATAGAACCGTCTTTCATCTTGTAACCAGTACAGATTTTCAGTTCTTCTAGGCCATCTAAAACGTCTAGTTTAGTTAGACACATACCAGATAGAGAGTTGATTTGGATTGCACGACGCATAGCAACAGCATCGAACCAACCAGTACGACGTAGACGACCCGTTGTTGCGCCAAACTCGTGACCAACATCGCCTAGGTGCTTACCAACTGGGTCTTGCTTCTCAAGGCCATCGTATAGCTCAGTTGGGAATGGACCTGAACCAACACGAGTACAGTAAGCCTTAGTAATACCAAGGATGTAACCGATGTGACGAGGACCGAAACCAGAACCTGCAGCAACACCACCAGCAGTCGTGTTAGAAGACGTTACGTATGGGTAAGTACCGTGGTCGATATCTAGTAGCGTACCTTGAGCACCTTCGAACATGATCTTGTCGCCGCGCTTGCGTGCTGCGTCTAGTTCGTCAGTAACGTCGATAACCATCGCAGTTAACATGTCTGCGTAGCTCATCGCTTGCTCAAGAACTTCTTCGTAGCTTACTGTTTCAGCTTTGTAGAAGTGCTCTAGTTGGAAGTTGTGGAATTCCATAACTTCTTTTAGCTTCTCAGCGAATGCTTCTTTATCGAAAAGGTCGCCAACGCGTAGACCGCGACGAGCAACTTTATCTTCGTAAGCTGGACCGATACCACGACCCGTTGTACCGATAGCTTTAGCGCCACGAGCGATTTCACGCGCGTTGTCGATAGCAATGTGGTACGGAAGAATTAGAGGACAAGCTTCAGAGATGAAAAGACGTTCACGTACTGGAATACCGCGATCTTCAAGAGGCTTCATTTCTTTAAGAAGTGCGTCAGGCGATAATACTACACCGTTACCAATAACACATTTAACGTTATTACGTAGGATGCCTGATGGAATTAAGTGAAGAACGGTTTTTTCACCGTCAATTACAAGTGTGTGACCTGCATTGTGACCGCCTTGGTAGCGAACCACGTATTTTGCATCTTCAGTTAAAAGGTCAACGATTTTACCTTTACCTTCATCACCCCATTGGGTGCCTAGAACGACTACGTTATTTCCCATCTTTCCAATTTCTGTTGCTAATTAAAAATGGATTCTAGCACTGAATCACACTTCTTGCAGTCACTTTTTGTTCATAAACGTTAACGCTGTACAAAAATAAACCAGCGATATTCGAACGAAGATATGTAAAGATACTGATATCATTGTGTTTTTATAGACAAAAGGCAGAAGCATGTCTCAATCAATTTGGCTCGCTATTGGGCTTGTTCTTATCGTCGAAGGGCTTGGTCCCTTAATTGCGCCCAATGGTTGGAGAAACATGGTCGCTCAACTCAGTGAGCAGCCAGACACTCAACTGCGCCGTATCGGAGGCTGCCTTGTTGTTGCGGGAGCGGTTATCGCATTCATGACTTATCGTTAGGCTTTCTCAAAGTACAACCCTGTTGAGCGGCTCCCCTGAGATTCCAAAACAGTGAATTATCAGCTATCAGAAAACAAAAAGGCTCCCATAATGGGAGCCTTTTTAATTTTAGTGTATTTCGCTACTTGAACTTAGCATTCGCTTTTCAACGAACGAATCAGCTTATTTTGCTTGAGCACCGCTTGCTTGATTCATGTATTGGAAGAAGTCTGTCTTCGGATCCAGTACTAGAATGTCGCTCTTGTCGCTAAATGATGTCTCATAAGCTTGCAGTGAACGCATGAAGCCAAAGAACTCAGGATCTTTGTTGAAAGCATCAGAGTAGATCTTCGCAGCTTCTGCGTCAGCATCACCACGAGTCACTCGAGCAGTACGGTCAGCTTCAGCAAGAACAGTCGCGACTTCTAGCTCAGCTTGAGCGCGGATAACTTCTGCTTTCTCACGACCTTGAGAACGGTGTCTACGAGCAACCGATTCACGTTCTGCACGCATACGGCGGTAGATAGATTCACTGATTTCGTCAGGAAGGTTAATCTTCTTCATTCGGAAATCAACAACTTCAACACCTAAATCAGCCATCGCACTTTCTGACGTTCCAGATAAAACGTTTTCCATGATTTTATCGCGTTCGCCATCAACTTCTAGTGCTTCTGCAGCCGCTACCGTTGTCACAACTTCGCTATCAGCAGAGTCTGGCAGGATGTCCTTATTACGAGGGCCTGATACGATCTGCTTAATTTCACGAGAACCAATCTCAGAACGAAGAACATCTGTCACTTTACGCTCAAGAAGTGCTTCTGCCGTCATGATGTTGCCGCCGCCAGTACTCAGATAAAAACGTCCAAAATCAGCAATACGCCATTTCGCGTAGGTATCAATTAGAACGTCTTTTTTCTCTGATGTTACGAAACGGTCAGAACGACCATCCATCGTTTGAATGCGAGCATCAAGTACTTTTACGCGATCAAACATTGGCAGTTTAAAGTGCAGACCTGGTTCATAGATTCGTGATACGCCGTTGTCATCAAGAACTCGACCAAAACGAATTACCATGCCACGCTCGCCTTCTTGAATCACAAACAGTGACATCAATAGAAGAGCAATCGTCACAACTAATACAGGGATCATTAATTTACGCATTATTAGTATCTCCCTTGGCGTGAACTGTCTGAACGAGTTTGAGTGCTAGACTTTGGATCCGCTTGAGTTTCTAACTCAATTTGATCGTAAGTTGATGGTGCTTTTGCAGGGCGAGTGCCCGACTGAGAACCACCTTGTGCGCCTAGCTTATCAATTGGTAGGTATAGCAAGTTACCGCTTGATTCAGAATCAATCAGGACTTTAGATGTGCTTGAGTACACTTTTTCCATTGTATCTAGATACATACGGTTACGTGTTACTTCAGGCGCTGCTTGGTATTCAGGTAGCAGTTTCTCAAACTGAGCTACTTGACCTAAAGCACCATTAACTGTGCGCTCTGAGTAACCCACCGCTTCTTTCTTCAAACGCTCAGCACGACCTGTTGCTTTTGGAAGAATGTCATTTCGGTATGCTTCAGCTTCACGTTCGAAACGCTCTTCATCCTCACGAGCCGCGATTGCATCATCAAATGCATCTTTAACTTGCTCAGGTGGACGTGCTGACTGGAAGTTCACGTCAACAATAAGAATACCCATATCGTAGCTATCGATAATACGGTTTAGTGTTTCTTGAGTGCTTTGACGAATCTGTTGACGACCGCTGGTTAGGATACTATCCATTAGTGAGTCACCAATTACTGCACGAAGCGCAGAATCTGTCGCTTGGCGTAAGCTGTCGTCCGCATTCGTAACACGATACAAGTACTTGTATGGGTCAGAAACACGGTATTGAACACCCATTTCAACGGTCACAACGTTTTCGTCTTTAGTCAGCATGGTGCCTGACGCGCGTAGAGAACGAATCGCTTGAACGTTTACTAGCTGCTCATCTTTGATTTCATCGATGAAGCGTGGGTGCCAGTTAAGACCAGGTTCTTCGATACGGTCGAACTGACCCAGTCGAAGTACTACTGCTCTTTCTGCTTCGCCAACGGTGTAGAAACCCGCGAAGAACCAGATAGCAATCGCGATAACGGCAATGACACCAAAGCCAATTGCACCGCCACCACCGATAGATGGTCCGTTGCCGTTGCCACCCTTTTTACCAAACTTGCCACCTAACTTTTGACTTAGTTTGCTAAAAACTTCGTCTAGATCTGGCGGTCCTTGATCTCGGCCACCGCGATTATTTTTATTACCCCAAGGGTCATTATCGCGGCCGTTATTATCGCCGTTATTGTTATTTCCAGGCTCATTCCACGCCATTAGAAAGCTCCATCATTTGATATGACGTTATACTGTAGCAGTCTCTTTGGTAACGATAAAGTCACCTAAGAGCGCCCCTTCTCTTTTTTCAAGTTTAGACCAATCTATTTGTTGCATTCGGATATCTATCAACAAGTTACCATTTTCATCATACTCTTCCTGTTGAATACATTTCATCTCGAAGAATAAGCTGCGAATACGGCCCTGATGTTGATGTGGAATACACAACCGGAATTGAACCATCTGGCTAGCTAAACGCTCAGTTAAAGCTTCAAACAGCAGTTCAATACCTTCTCCTTCCATTGCAGAAACCCAAACAGCGCGAGGTGCGCCCTCTTCGTCTCTTTCAATTCGAGGTTTTTGGTCTTCCATGCAGTCAATCTTGTTCATGACTACAAGGGTTGGCACTTCATGAGCATCGATTTCTTCTAATACTTCATGAACCGCCTGAATGTTCTCACGAAAGCGGTCATCACTGGCATCAACAACATGTAACAAAATGTCAGCTTCCTGCGTCTCTTGTAACGTAGCCTTGAACGCAGCGACCAAGTCGTGTGGTAGATGACGGATAAAACCTACGGTATCTGCGAGAATTGCAGGCCCGACATCTGCCAAATCAATCTTACGTAGTGTTGGATCTAGGGTTGCAAACAGTTGGTCTGCAGCATAAACACCTGCACTAGTGATTCGATTGAAAAGTGTTGATTTCCCTGCGTTGGTATAACCAACCAAAGAAATCGTTGGGATTTCAGCTCGATTACGAGCGCGTCGTCCTTGTTCACGCTGTTTAGCTACTTTCGCTAAACGACGCAATATTGCCTTTATACGGTCACGCAACAAACGTCGATCGGTTTCCAGTTGAGTTTCACCTGGACCACGAAGGCCAATACCACCTTTCTGCCTTTCAAGGTGAGTCCAACCACGAATCAGTCGAGTAGAGATATGACGAAGCTGAGCGAGCTCAACTTGTAGCTTACCTTCGTGAGTTCGTGCACGTTGTGCAAAGATATCTAAGATCAAACCCGTGCGATCAATCACACGACATTTACACAATTGCTCGAGGTTTCGCTCTTGGGCAGGAGAGAGGGAGTGGTTAAAAATCACAATTTCAGCACCGGTTAGCTGAACAGCTTGTGCGATTTCTAGAGCTTTACCTTCTCCAACGTAGTATTTAGGGAGTGGGGATTGTCGGCTACCAGTAATCACTTGTAGCGTTTCTACCCCCGCAGAGGAGACCAGCATTTCACATTCGCTCAGGTCTTCCCATTCTCCCTCTTGCGTGAAGTTGATATGAACAAGTACGGCTCGCTCGCCGGATTCATAACGGTCAAACAAGCAACCAACTCCTTATTACAGCGCAAGCTGTATCAATTGAACGATTAATCTTCAGTCTTCTCTGGGCGATCAGATGACGTGCGTTGCTCGCCGCTGTGGTGACTTACTGCACGTGCAGGTACCACAGTAGAAATAGCATGCTTGTAAACCATTTGGTTTACAGTGTTCTTCAATAAGATCACGAATTGATCGAAAGACTCGATCTGACCTTGCAGCTTAATGCCGTTAACAAGATAGATAGAGACTGGAATGCGCTCACGACGGAGTGCATTTAGGAATGGGTCTTGTAGCGATTGCCCCTTAGCCATTTTATTTTCCTTATTTGTATTTTGTTGTAATTATTTAGCTAGTGGTGCACAAAAAGGTGCGGCCTTTGCATCTGAGCTAAATGAATAAAAAAACTCCGTTGTTATTGAAAGGCTGTGATTTTTTAAAAGCCTCAATAACGGATCCTTTCCAGAGTATATTCACGCAAAAGCGATCACATTATACACAGCAATACTAATCAGATGCTATTGCATCTGAAAGAGTTTCTAACGCTTGTTCAATGTTTTCGCTATCTAACCAAGTTAAATCATCCCAGCTGCGCAACCAGGTGATCTGTCGCTTGGCCAACTGACGGGTTGCACAGACACCACGGAAAACCGCTTCGTCTAAATCACAATTACCGTCTAAATAATCCCACATCTGCCTATAACCAACGCATCGGATCGATGGTAGCTCAGGATGAAGATCTTCTCTGGCGTACAACGCCTTCATTTCCTCTTCAAAGCCCGCTTCAATCATCTTCTCGAAACGCAGCTCAATGCGGCGATGGAGTTCAGTCCTTTCCTTGGGAGCTATAGCAAATTGTTTTACACGAAATGGCAGGCTATCGCCTTTCGTTTGAGTTAGCTCAGTTAATGTTTTACCCGAAATTCGATAAACTTCCAATGCCCTTGAAAGCCTTTGTGGATCATTTGGGTGTATTCTTTCAGCGGATACGGGATCTATCTCTCTTAATTGATCATGCAGAGCCTGCCAACCTTGCTCGATAGATTCTGCTTCAATCTGCTTACGAATCTCTTGATCCGCTGCGGGTAATGGCGATAAACCTTCCAACAATGCCTTGTAGTAAAGCATTGTTCCGCCAACAAGCAGCGGAATTTTGCCTTCCGCTACAATTGCATTCATTTCATTGATCGCATCACGACGAAAATCTGCCGCAGAGTACGCTTCGCTTGGATCAAGAATATCAATCAAGCGATGAGGCGCGAGCGCAAGCTCTTCCGCATCCGGTTTAGCGGTGCCGATATCCATGTCTTTGTAGATCAATGCCGAGTCGACACTGATGATCTCTACTGGGTATTTCTGACGTAAGCGGATAGCTAAATCTGTTTTTCCTGAGGCCGTTGGGCCCATTAAAAACAACGCTAAAGGTAATTTTTCAGTCATGATATTTAGTATTTGTTTCTCTGTTATAGCGCTTTTTAGCAAAGGGCTTTATATCGCGATACATTCCGCTAAAAAGGGATGTCATCGCCAAAAGTTAAATCATAAACAGCCTAAGCCGTAAATAAGCTTAATTTATCTAAAACTCAGCGGTGAAAATTCACCTACAAACTAAGCCATAAATGCCGCAATTGTCGCTGAAAAGTCGATAGGATTAACAAACTCTGGATCATCTAATGGAAGTAGACCATGCCAAAGTTGTTCAAGTTCCCCAACTAATTGAACCGCTTCAGATAAAGTGTAGTCGCTTTTTACTTGTGCGGTTTGAATCCCGATCCAGTTAACCAAGGATGGCAACAGGTCGTTAGACTGCTTCACTGTGCTCTGAGCATTTATTGAAGCCGCGTACGATAACAGATCTGGGATCAGAATTTGTAAGTTTTGCTGCCTCAAAGGAGATGGCACCCCCATCACCATCACAGCTTCACTGTTTCGAGCTTTAAGCTCAATCCCCAGCAATGCCAATGTTGGACTCAGCGCCTTCGCCACCTCAACCAGCTCGCTACCAAGCTTGATGGATAACGGAACCAATAACGGTTGGCTTTTTAACGCGCCGCCTCGAGTATCAAGCTGACCAACAACACGCAATAACTCCGCCTTGGCTAAGGAAACCAAAACACAGCCATTCTTGTTGCCCATCAGGAGATACTGACGCTCAACAATCGAGACTGCTTTCCCTAAATCCGTCACTGGTGCTCTTGGCTTGGAGCTAACTGGTTTCTGTTGAACAGTCTCTGCTTCTGCAGGCGTTGTTTGCACCAACTGTTCTTGAGGAGGGGTGAGCTCCACAGTGTGCTCATCAAAGTCTGGCGTTTTTAAAAGCTCTTTATAGGCTTTAACTTCGCGCTTTGAAGGTGCTGGCTCAGCATGATGTTGGTGTGGTTCTTTTTCTTTCTTCGGTGCAGGTCGAGACTCTATCCACTCTTGGCGAGGAGAGCCGGTAAAACTGTTTTCACTAGCAGACGAGCTTCGGCCAGCTGATGAACTTGGACTGGTTGATGAGCTTGGGCTAGCTGATGGAGCATAGTGTCGCCCGCCATCATTAACGCTGTGTTGAGGCTTATCATGAGCCTGCTCAGATTCGGCTTTTCTTGGGTAGGCTGGTGTTTGCTCAATCGCATGTCGCACTCTTTCAGAAACCTGAGATTGTTCCGAATGAGCTGGGACATTGCTTTCTTGAGCGCTAAAACTCGTCGTCTCTTCCGCTTCAGGCACAGAACTACCTTGTTGATAGTGAGTGCCTTCTGACTGATGGAAAGCGGATTGATTAATAGGTGCAGCATCAATCTGCTTGCTCTGTGCTAAGCCATCACTCAATGCTTGGTAAATAAAGTCATGCACAAGGCGCGCTTGATGGAAACGAACTTCATGTTTTGCAGGATGAACATTCACATCGACTTGATGTGGGTCCAACTCAATAAACAACACGTACGTTGCGAATTGGTCTGGACGCAGACTGGTCTCGTAACTTTGACGAATCGCGTGATTGATCAGTTTGTCACGCATCATACGGCCATTCACATAACAGTATTGCAGATCGCTTTGCTGCCTAGCCCCTTCAGGTGTGGTGATCCACCCATGAAGCTTTAACCCTTGGTGTTCAAGCTCAATCTTAAGCATGTGACGAACAAACGCATTACCACACACTGCAGCGATGCGCTTCTCAGCCTGAACATCGGTTTTTGCCGCACGATACTGACGAATCATTTTACCGTTATGACGAAGATTGATCGTCACATCAAAACGGCTCAATGCGATGCGTTTCAACAGTTCATCAATATGAGTAAATTCGGTTTTCTCTGTGCGTAAGAACTTGCGACGAGCAGGCGTGTTGAAGAACAAGTCCAACACCTCAACAGAGGTACCAATGGGATGTGCCGCAGGCTGCAGCTTCACCTGCATATCTCGGCCTTCACTGTGTGCAGCCCACGCTTGATCTTGAGTCGCAGGGCGTGAAGTCATGGTTAAGCGCGCAACAGAGCTGATACTCGCTAACGCTTCACCACGGAAGCCAAGGCTGATGATCGCCTCTAGGTCATCAAGAGTGTGGATTTTGGAGGTAGCATGACGACTCAGTGCCAACGCAAGCTCATCTTTAACGATACCTTTACCGTTGTCACGAACGCGGATCATCTTGGCGCCGCCTTTCTCGATATCAATATCGATACGTGTCGCACCAGAATCCAAACTGTTCTCAACCAGCTCTTTTACAACAGAGGCTGGCCTTTCTACCACTTCACCCGCTGCGATTTGGTTCGCTAAGCGAGCTGGCAGTATTTTGATCGTCATATTAATTGCTACCTTACTGCCATCGATGAAAACGCTTTTACGTTTATGTTCGCACTTCTAAGTTAGTATTCTCACGCTTAAAGTCACTGAGTTGTTGCCAAAATTATTTATGCGGAATAATCAGAACTTGGCCTATCGCCAGTTCATCAGAGCGTAGCTTGTTCGCTTGGCGAATACTGTTAACGCTCACGCCATATTTCGACGCAATTTTGCCAAGGTAATCGCCTCTTGCGACTTTATGTTTGCGCAGAGGGACATCCTTCACTTCAACCGTAATACGTAACTTTTGGCCTACTCTCACCGTCTCTGATTTCAAGCGGTTCTCACGTTTAATATCTGCTACCGATACTTTGTAGCGGCTGGCTATCTTACCTAGGTATTCTCCAGACTTAACCGTGTGAGTGATGGTCTTAGTTTTAACAGCACTGCTTGATGATGAGCTTGAAGCGTTGCCCGGAATCTTCAACACTTGACCGATCGCTAGGCTGCTTGATTTCAGGTTGTTCAGTTTCATCAAGGCCTGTGTTGACGTGCCATATTTGCTCGCGATCACCGATAAAGATTCGCCACGAGACACTTTATGCTGGCTCACACTACCCGTTGATGATGTTGCATTCGACAAGATAATCCCTTCAGGCGGGTTGGCTTTCAAATACTTCACCACGGCTTTGGTTACAGCACGCGCAAGCTTGTCTTGGTGCGAACGTTGGAAAAGCAGCTTCTCTTCCGTCGGGTTCGAAATAAAGCCAGTTTCGACTAGTACCGATGGAATCTGTGGTGAACGCAATACTGCCAAACTGGTGTTGATCGGTTTGCTGTTGTGTAGCTTAGACACCTTGCCCATTTCAGACAGAATAGCCGTTGCCAACTTATAACCTTCTTTTTGCGAGTGGCTGAACTGTAAATCCAACAAGGTTTGGTTCACGTTTTTATCATGCATATTACTTGTGAACGCCACACCGCTGCCACCAAGCAGCTCTGATTGTTTTTCTCTATTCTCAATCCAACGTGAAATCTCAGTATTGGCACGTCGAGTGTTCAACACAAACACCGAACCACCTCTTGGTTGAGGCGTCGTAAAGGCATCGGCGTGAATAGAGATCAACAAGTGAGCTTCATTCTCACGAGCAATCGCAACACGTCGATTCAGGTTTACAAAGTAGTCCGCATTGCGGGTCATACGAGTTTTGATCCCCGGAATCGCGTTCAACTGAGCAGCGATCTTTTTCGAAATGCTGAGAGTCGCATTCTTTTCATATTTACGAGATGGGCCGATTGAGCCTGGGTCTTCGCCACCGTGACCAGGGTCAATCACGATCAGAATGTCTTTCTGACGTTTCACCTGATTAATGTCCTTGCTTACAGTCGGCTTACTCGGCGTTGTAGCTGGTTTGCTTTTACTTTTCGCACCGTGAGGGAGATCGATAACCAAGCGGTGACCATATTGACCACCCGGCGTCGGGCTCAGTTTAAAGAGCTCAGCATTAGAAGATTTCTTTAATTCAAAAACTAAGCGATACGTCCCTTTCTGTGGTGGAGAGCTCTTACGAACTTTCGATAACACAGGGCTATCTTTCACCACGACAGGTAGCTTGGTTGCTAACTCTGTATTTTTTAGATCGACGACTAAGCGACTCGGGCTACTCAGGGTGAAATAGCTAAAGTCGACTTCTGATTTGAGATCGATAACCACACGAGTTTCTTCAGGTGAAGGCCAAACCCTCAAACCTTTCAGTGAATTCGCAGAAACAAGTGATGAAAACAATAAAGAGAAAACAGCAGCCATCATGGCTACTGTTGAAAAAAGGCGTTTAGAAATCAACATAACTCCAACTGACTAAGTAAGCGCTGTCCGTATTCACTATTAGCGGTTAAAGAAACAATACGGTGATCGTCTTGGTAACGAATATCAATATCCATATCCGCTTCTGGCAGCATTCCATAGCCTTTTTCAGGCCATTCAACCAAACAGATCGCGTCAGGAGTAAAGTAATCACGAATCCCCATAAACTCGAGCTCTTCAGGATCGGCTAGGCGATATAAGTCGAAGTGATACACCTGCCAATCTGCAAGTTGATAAGGTTCAACTAGAGTATACGTTGGGCTCTTTACATTTCCTTGATGGCCAAGTGCTTTTACAAAGCCACGACTGAACGTCGTTTTACCTGCGCCAAGATCACCATGCAGATAAATAGTCGTCTGCTGTGAGCAAAGATTAGAAAGCTCCGTTCCTAGTTGAATCGTTGCTTGTTCATCTTTCAAAGTAAATTGTTTAGTGCTCATGAATACGTTCTCTAAAAATCGATCGTTGACTATATAAAAATCAAAAGAACAAGAATAGTAAACCGTGATGCTTTTGGGAGACAAGCACTCAAGTGTAAGTTCTATGAAAAATACTGATCAAAACACGTCTGTTCTGGTCAATACCACTAAGATCCGTTAAGATCCGCCCCCATTTTTGCCGAACCTAATTTTAATTAGCCTTATCTTTATAAGAATGAAGCCATGAACCTAGACCATCTTGCTGAAAAAATTAAAATTTGGGGAAAAGAATTAGGCTTTCAAAAAGTTGGCATCTGCGATGTTGATTTAAGAGAACACGAAGCTCCTCTCCAAGCATGGCTAGATGCAGGTAATCACGGCGAAATGGATTGGATGGCTCGACATGGAATGATGCGAGCACGCCCTGATGAGCTTCACCCAGGAACAATTCGAGTGATCAGCGCCCGAATGAACTACCTACCACCAGAAGCTCAATTTGCCTCTAACCTAAGCGATACCACTCAAGGCTATATCAGCCGTTACTCTTTAGGCCGCGATTATCACAAATTGTTCCGTAACCAGTTGAAAAAGCTGGGACAAAGAATAGAGAAAGAGATCGAAGGTTTAGACTCACGCCCTTTCGTGGATTCAGCGCCTATTTTGGAAAGACCACTTGCTCAAAAAGCAGGACTTGGTTGGACAGGTAAACACTCACTCATTCTCGATAAAGACGCTGGGTCTTGGTTCTTCTTAGGAGAGCTACTGGTTAACATCCCTCTTCCTGTCGATCAGCCTAGCGTTGACCAGTGTGGTAAATGCACCGCATGTATCACTTCTTGTCCTACTGGGGCCATTATTGCTGATGGCGTTGTGGATGCGCGCAAATGTATCTCGTACTTAACCATCGAATATGATGGCGTGATCCCTGAAGAATTTAGAGACGCGATAGGAAACCGTATTTACGGTTGCGATGATTGCCAATTAGTTTGCCCGTGGAATCGTGAAGCTGATATCACAGAACAAACTGACTTTCACCGCAGAGAAGATTTCCAAGAAGCTAATCTTGTCTCCCTTGCAAGTTGGGACGAAGCAACCTTTCTGAAGAAAATGGAAGGTTCAGCAATAAGGCGCATTGGTCACACCCAATGGCTACGCAATATTTTTGTCGCGATGGGCAATGCACCATTCCAACAACGTATTGTTGAAACGCTTGAGTCTCATCGAGGGGAAAGTGATTTATTGGATGTGCACATTGAGTGGGCTTTGCAAAAACAACTACAGCAGTTACCCAACTCAAATAGCGTGCAAGAAGGCAGCAGCAAAATCGCCACGAAAAAGCACAGATTGATACGTATTGTTGAGAAAGGCCTTCCAAGAGATGCCTAGCCCTTTAAGTATCAAGGATTGTCTCGTTACACCACATCAGCAGTCCAATATTTAAGACAACCCGTTGCACATAATTTTAGAACAATGTTTGACCTTGTTCTCAATTTTAACAATGTGGAAAAAATTCAGATCTCTCGTAAAATTCCGACACCCGCACAAAGTTAAACACAGTGCTGATAAATGATTAAGATCAAAAAACAACAAGTTAACGATCTTTTATCAAATTAAAGATGCACAGCTAACCTTATAAAAAACAGCAAGTTACCGAAACTGCAATTCAGCTAATATATTGAAAACAAGAAAGATCTTTTTGAGATATATAAAGAATTAAGCCTGAAATAACTTTATCAACCAAGTTATCCACATCGAACACTTTGTGGATAAGTCTGTTTATAGATGTGAAAAACCTCAAGTATCTGCTTCAGAGACCTGATGTTTACTAGCATTCCAGTTGCTAAGAAAAATTTAAGACAAAAAAATATCCACCATGATGGAGGATTATTTGCTTTTTTGGGGGATTATGCTTCGCAGCATTAAAGAAAGAGCGTGACCTTTAAGGTCGCCTTTAAACTCTGTGATCTAAAGAAAAACACGGTGGTTTAAAGTATCTTATTAGCTTTTTTAGAAGAAAGCTGGAGCGATACATCGGGTTCGAACCGATGACCTCAACCTTGGCAAGGTTGCGCTCTACCAACTGAGCTAGTATCGCATAAGTTAATCGCTGTCGCGCTTAACTGTAATGTGGTTGCGGGAGCCGGATTTGAACCGACGACCTTCGGGTTATGAGCCCGACGAGCTACCAAGCTGCTCCATCCCGCGTCCGGATGCATTGTTTAAGACAATGAGGCTTGTCTCTAGGAGACCCTTCTAGGAATTTACTACCTAAAAGAATAAAGCTGGAGCGATACATCGGGTTCGAACCGATGACCTCAACCTTGGCAAGGTTGCGCTCTACCAACTGAGCTAGTATCGCATAAGTTAACCGCTATCGCGTTTAACTGTAATATGGTTGCGGGAGCCGGATTTGAACCGACGACCTTCGGGTTATGAGCCCGACGAGCTACCAAGCTGCTCCATCCCGCGTCCGGATGCATTGTTTAAGACAATGAGTCTTGTCTCTAAGAGACCCTTCAAGGAATTTACTTCCTAAAAGAATAAAGCTGGAGCGATACATCGGGTTCGAACCGATGACCTCAACCTTGGCAAGGTTGCGCTCTACCAACTGAGCTAGTATCGCATAAGCTAATCGCTGTCGCGTTTAACTATAATGTGGTTGCGGGAGCCGGATTTGAACCGACGACCTTCGGGTTATGAGCCCGACGAGCTACCAAGCTGCTCCATCCCGCGTCCGGATGCATTGTTTAAGACAATGAGGCTTGTCTCTAAGAGACCCTTCTAGGAAATTACTACCTAAAAGAATAAAGCTGGAGCGATACATCGGGTTCGAACCGATGACCTCAACCTTGGCAAGGTTGCGCTCTACCAACTGAGCTAGTATCGCATAAGCTAATCGCTGTCGCGTTTAACTGTAATGTGGTTGCGGGAGCCGGATTTGAACCGACGACCTTCGGGTTATGAGCCCGACGAGCTACCAAGCTGCTCCATCCCGCGTCCGGATGCATTGTTTAAGTCAATGAGTCTTGTCTCTCTTCGAAAAGAAAGTGGAGCGACACACGAGGTTCGAACTCGTGACCTCAACCTTGGCAAGGTTGCGCTCTACCAGCTGAGCTAGTGTCGCATAAGTTAATCGCAGCTCTTACTGCTTTTGGCAATAGATAGCGCTTAACTGTAATGTGGTTGCGGGAGCCGGATTTGAACCGACGACCTTCGGGTTATGAGCCCGACGAGCTACCAAGCTGCTCCATCCCGCGTCCGGATGCATTGTTTAAGTCAATGAGTCTTGTCTCTAGGAGACCCTTCTAGGAATTTACTTCCTAAAAGAATAAAGCTGGAGCGATACATCGGGTTCGAACCGATGACCTCAACCTTGGCAAGGTTGCGCTCTACCAACTGAGCTAGTATCGCATAAGTTAATCGCTGTCGCGCTTAACTGTAATGTGGTTGCGGGAGCCGGATTTGAACCGACGACCTTCGGGTTATGAGCCCGACGAGCTACCAAGCTGCTCCATCCCGCGTCCGGATGTTTCTCTTTTCGCATCATTATCGTTTAAGACAATGAATCTTGTCTCTAAAAAGAGACTCTCTAGGAGTTTACTTCCTAAAAATATAAAGCTGGAGCGATACATCGGGTTCGAACCGATGACCTCAACCTTGGCAAGGTTGCGCTCTACCAACTGAGCTAGTATCGCATAAGTTAACCGCTAGCGCGTTTAACTGTAATGTGGTTGCGGGAGCCGGATTTGAACCGACGACCTTCGGGTTATGAGCCCGACGAGCTACCAAGCTGCTCCATCCCGCGTCCGGATGCATCATTTAAGTTGATGAATCTTGTCTCTAAAAAGAGACTCTCTAGGAATTTACTTCCTAAAAATATAAAGCTGGAGCGATACATCGGGTTCGAACCGATGACCTCAACCTTGGCAAGGTTGCGCTCTACCAACTGAGCTAGTATCGCATTATAAAAGGTCTTTCACCTTTCGATTACCGCTTTCGCCATAACCTACAAATTGGAGCGATACATCGGGTTCGAACCGATGACCTCAACCTTGGCAAGGTTGCGCTCTACCAACTGAGCTAGTATCGCAATCTGAAAACGTCTTTCGCCGTTCAGGGCTGCGAATTATAAGAGCATTTTTTTGTGATGCAAGTCCTTAATGCAAAATTACGAAACTTTTTACTCAACTGCTGTAAAAGCACACAGATTTGCAAAAAAATTAGCTCTTATGTCCCTGAAAAGTTAGATAAACGTGATCATTTTATCCGACTAGATGTTAATAATCGTTTTTCGGTAGTACTGCAGCTCGGCGATCGACTCTCGAATATCATCCAATGCTAGGTGACTTCCTGACTTTGAAAAACCGTCTAACACTTCAGGCTTCCAACGACGAGTCAGCTCTTTTAGCGTGCTTACATCGACATAACGGTAGTGGAAGTACTCTTCCAATTCTGGCATGTGCTTGTATAGGAAGCGGCGATCTTGACCAATGCTATTACCACAAATTGGAGACTTACCTTTTGGTACCCACTTCTCAAGAAACTCAATCGTTTGTTGGATAGCATCTTGCTCTGAAACCGTGCTTTCTTGGATTCGTTTCACTAGGCCACTGCCGGTGTGAGTCGTTGTGCACCACTCGTCCATCTTGTCTAATTCACTCTGAGGTTGGTGAATAGCCAAAACAGGTCCTTCAGCAAGGATGTTAAGCTCACTATCGGTAACGATAGTCGCAATTTCAATGATTTTATGAGTTTCAGGATCAAGTCCTGTCATCTCTAGATCAACCCAAATTAGGTTCTGATCGCTAAAGGACATAAGGCGTCGCCTATTTGTTTAAGTGTAAAAGAGGTACTATACCCAAATAACTATACTCAAACTAGCTTTAGGGCCATCGAAATCACGTGGCACCAGCAACACCCGGTTTGAGTTCCCAATCATCAAGTTAGATGTGTTAAGTGAAAAATTGTGGCTAAAAAAAAGAAGTTAACCAAAGGTCAGGTACGTCGAGTACGTAGCAACCAGAACAAGCGACTCAAGAAAGAAGATTCTATCCAATGGGATGAGAACATGCTAGGCGGAACCAAAAGCGGACTCGTGATTACGCGCTTTGGCCAACATGCTGATATCGAAGATCTTGAAACAAACGAAGTTCATCGTTGTAACTTACGCCGTAGTATCGAGACTTTGGTTTCTGGTGACCGAGTGACTTGGCGTGCAGGCTTAGAATCCATGGCTGGTATTTCTGGCGTTGTAGAAGCCGTTGAACCAAGAACTTCAATGCTGACTCGCCCTGATTACTACGACGGCCTAAAACCGGTTGCGGCTAACGTTGACCAAATGGTTATCGTATCGGCTGTGCTACCAGAGCTATCACTTAATATTATCGACCGTTACTTAATTGCTTCAGAAACGGTGAACATCGCGCCGCTTGTTGTACTGAACAAGGTCGATCTACTGACTGATGAGCAGATTGCTGAATACCGTGAAACACTTAAAGAGTACGAGAAGATCGGCTACAAAGTGATGTTCGTGAGTAAAGAATCTGGCTACGGCATCAAAGAGCTGGAAGCTGAACTTAAAGATCGCATCAACATCTTTGTCGGGCAGTCTGGTGTAGGTAAATCAAGCCTAGTGAATGCGTTAATGCCAACGCTAGACATTGAAGAAGGTGAGGTCTCTGAGAATTCAGGTCTTGGCCAACACACGACGACTGCAGCTCGTTTGTACCACTTCCCTTCTGGTGGTGATCTGATTGATTCACCAGGAGTACGTGAATTCGGTCTATGGCACCTAGAAGCCGACGAAATCACTGAAGCCTTTATCGAGTTCAAGCCTTACCTTGGCGGTTGTAAGTTCCGTGACTGTAAACACATTGATGACCCAGGCTGCATCTTGCGCGAAGCGGTAGAAAACGGAAAGATCAGTCGACTGCGTTTCGACAACTACCATCGCATCATTGAAAGCATGGCAAACAACAAAGATAACCGTCAGTATTCACGTAACAAAAAAGCCGACCTCTAATCGCGTTTTTGTGAACAAATATGTGCAGTTACTGACAATTGGCGCGAATTTAAGTAACATCTCGCGCCCTAAAGCGTCATCGACAGATTTAATTGAACAACAAATAGCATTGGAAAATTAATACAATGGATAAGATTAAAGTTGGATTGCAGTACTGGATTCCACAACATGGACTGACTCGTCTAGTCGGCAAACTTGCCTCTGCTAAAGCGGGTGGCTTAACGACAGCGATCATCAACTGGTTCATCAAGCAATACAAAGTGAACATGGATGAAGCGCTGCATAGCGATCCAAAGCACTTTAAAACATTCAATGAATTCTTCGTACGTGAATTGAAAGAAGGCGTGCGCCCTATCGCTGAAGGCGAGTCTGTTATCGTTCACCCTGCCGATGCTCGCGTAAGCCAATTTGGTCCAATTACTGACGGCCAACTGATTCAGGCTAAAGGTCACGATTACTCAGCTCGCGAGCTATTAGGTGGTGATGCTGCCTTAGCGGATGAGTTTAAAGACGGTGAATTCGCAACGCTTTACTTGTCTCCAAGTGATTACCACCGTGTGCACATGCCATGCGATGGCACACTGCGCCAAATGATCTACGTTCCGGGTGACCTTTTCTCTGTAAACCCATTAACAGCAGAGAACGTTCCAAACCTATTCGCACGTAACGAGCGTGTGGTTTGTATTTTCGATACTGAATTTGGCCCAATGGCACAAGTGCTGGTTGGTGCAACGATCGTAGGTAGCATCGAGCAAGTATGGGCTGGCACCATCACGCCACCGCGCGGTAACTCTGTGTACAAATGGGATTACCCAGCACAAGGTGACAAAGCAATCATCTTGAAGAAAGGCGAAGAGATGGGTCGCTTTAAGCTTGGTTCAACGGTTATCAACCTGTTTGCGAAAGATACGATCAAGTTTGACGACACTATGCAAAATGGCGAGAAGACCGTTCTAGGTACACCTTTCGCGCACATTGCTGGCAAAGACGTTGAGACTGAAGCTGTTGATTCAGCAGAGAACACAGACCAAGCTTAACGATTGAGTTAACTCATTCAGTTTCAAAGGCGCGTTATTTTCTATATTTAGAGAAAAATGCGCCTTTTTCTTATCTAGTTCGAGACACTTCCTCTCAAGATTTCAATCAATCTTACTACCGACAACCTTGCTCTCAACGATCAGTACGTTGAATTACCCAGAAAAAAGATTGACCAAAAACAAAACAACTGTCGAAACCTTTAACAACGTTTCGATTTTATAACCCGTCTCCAAGTACCAAAAATCCAGATAACTTATTCTATTTGAAGATATTTTATTCATAGGGTCTTTGTACATGCCTAAACTCAATGTTGGCGTTATGGTCAAGCTGTTGATTTGTTTTGCGATTCCCTTAGGCGTGTTATTCATGCCAATAGATTCCATACCTATCGATGGCCTGACGTTGATTCAACACCGCCTACTGGCGATATTCCTGCTTGCTGCACTGCTTTGGGTGCTTGAGCCCGTTCCAGTTTTCGCCACCTCGATACTGATCATTGCACTTGAACTCGTGATGATTTCCGACAAAGGCCTGCACCTATTTCGAACCCCACCAGCGGGACACGATCTTGGTGAGTTAATCAAATATACCGACATATTCGGTGCATTTTCATCGCCAATCATCATTCTGTTCATGGGTGGTTTCGCACTCGCAATCTCAGCATCCAAGTACGAACTCGATAACAACCTTGCTCGACTGCTGCTGAAACCATTTGGTACAGAGCCACGCTTCATCATGCTTGGCTTAATGCTGATCACTGCTGTGTTCTCGATGTTCATGTCGAATACAGCAACCACAGTTATGATGCTGGCACTGCTCGGCCCTATCGTGGCTTCTGCACCAAAAGGCGATATGGGTATCAAAGCGCTCGTGTTGTGTATTCCAATCGCAGCCAATACTGGCGGTATCGCGACACCGATCGGTACACCGCCCAATGCCATCGCGCTGCAATACCTAACGGGTGAAAACACCATCGACTTCCTCAGCTGGATGATGATGGGCTTACCCTTTGTGATCATCCAACTCACCATCGCTTGGTTTCTTCTACAAAAACTCTTTCCTTCTACGGAAAGAAACATGGTGCTCAAGCTTGATGGACAATTTAGAAAGAGTTGGCGAGCGATTGTGGTTTACATCACCTTCGCTGCGACCATCTTGTTATGGATGACCACCAAACTGCACGGCATGAACACTTATGTGGTCTCTATCATTCCACTGGCTGTGTTTACTCTGACCGGCATCATGGGCAAAGAAGAACTCAAGCTGATTAACTGGGATGTGTTATGGCTGGTTGCAGGTGGTATTGCGATTGGTATCGGCCTTGATAAAACAGGTTTAGCTGCGGCGCTAGCACACGCGATTGACTATGAGTCGCTCTCACCTACTGCCGTCGTTCTCACGCTATCTATCGTGTGTTGGTTAATGGCGAACTTCATGTCGAACACCGCTACCGCCAATTTATTGATGCCGATAGCCGCTGCGATTGGTGCATCGATGGAAAGCCTAGTTGCGATTGGGGGCTTACAAGGCTTGTTGGTTGTGGTTGCCTTCTCCGCATCACTCGGCATGATTCTTCCAGTATCGACACCACCCAACTCATTGGCCTACTCGACTGGACTTATCGAAAGCAAAGACATGGCTAAGATGGGTATCATCTTAGGTATTGCTGGTTTACTATTGGTTTACCTCGCGTTGTTCATCATCACATAAAAGACGTTCAACGATCACTTTCATTCCGATTAAGGCGCGATATCACGCACAACAATCAGAACAAGTAGTTGATTTTTAAATCAATTAATAACTGTGATTTTACTTCACTGTTTTACAAAAAGCAGAGTAAATATATTTATAATTTATGATTTTAAACACATTCATTCTGCCTAAGACAACGGCACTATACGCCTATCAGAGACACATCAATTCACCATCAAGTACGTGTTAGATATTTGTCTAATAGAGAGGAATGGACCTTGAGACATACTATTAAATTTAAAATACAGATCGCCATTGCGATCATTATCGCCGTCGTGAGTGGTACCCAAGCTTGGATATCGGTTACCCAACTCACTCAAGAGACTGAAGTCGCGATCAACCAAGAAATGAAGAATGTCAGCGTAGGAACAACTAGTTACATTGCCGATTGGCTCTCGACTCGCAGTGATATGATGCTCGCCAATGAGCCGACCATTTCAAGCAGTAGTAACTCTGACCGCGAGTTATTGATCACCAAACAAGCCGGGCAATTTCTATCGGTTTACGCTGGGTTCAGCGATGGCACTATCGCTTATGGTGATAAAACGGAAAGCTGGCCAGCAGACTACGACCCTCGCACACGCCCATGGTACAAAGATGCCAACGCCGCATCCGACCTGATTATTACTGAGCCGTATCAAGACTTCGATGGCAGCATCGTTATTAGCTTTGCGAAAGCCTTCAGTGGCCAAAAACAGGGTGTGCTGGCTGCAGACTTAACCGTCACCAGCATTATCGATACGGTTCTTAACGTAAAACTGGATAACGATGGCTTCGCCTTCTTAGTCGATGGTAACAACAATATCGTTGCGTACAGTGATGAAGCATTAAGTCAAAAACCACTTACGAGCTTGAACCCAGAGTTAACCGCAAGCCGAGTGTCACAGCTGATTCAAAATCACACCATCACCACATTAACCTGGCCAGGTCAGGGCGATAAGTTGGTTTACATTGCCAACGTGCCGAACACCGATTGGTCTTTGGGCATTGTTATCGATAAAGAATTGGCGTTCTCTGCGGTATCTGACGCGATTCAATTCATCGCGCTGACCTCTCTAATTTTGTACATCGTGATTTCAATCGCAAGCACCATGGTCATCAACCGCTTGCTTTACCCATTACAAACCTTATCTGAGGCACTCACTCAGCTTGCTCAAGGTCGAGGTGACCTTACTCAACGCATTGATATCACACGCATGGATGAGATTGGTAAACTTGCCGAGCTCGTAAACCAATTCTTGAGTCAGATGCAAAGCATGTTGAAGGGTGTAATAGAGCACAGCCACGATTTAAACAATCATGCAGAGAAAGCCAATCAACTAGCTACCCAATCCTCCATTCGAGTTGAGAATCAGCAAAACGATATCAATCAGATTGCAACCGCAATTCATGAGATGTCAGCAACCGCAGCCGAAGTGGCGAGCCATGCCGAATTAACCGCATCCGCTTCTCAAGCCTCTGCGACTGCTTGTAATGATGGCCAAGAGGTTATTCAACAGAACCGCGATGCGATTACTAGCCTTGCGAGCCAAGTGGAAGACGCGGCCAATGTTATCCGAGAACTAGAAAACAACGCGCAAAGCATCAACCAGATCCTGTCCACTATTCAAGGCATTGCCGAACAAACCAACCTGCTGGCATTGAATGCCGCGATTGAAGCGGCGCGTGCGGGTGAACAAGGCCGTGGGTTTGCTGTTGTCGCCGACGAAGTTCGAGTGCTAAGCCAAAGGACGCATGGCTCAACGGAAGAGATTCGCGTGATGATTGATACCCTGCAAAAGAATACCGAACATGCCGTAGAAAGCATGACCACCAGCACTCAACTGGCAGAGAACAGTGTTGGTTTCGCAGAACAAGCCCATGGAAGCCTCACTAAAATCACCCAAGCCATTACTGAAATCAACGATATGGCACTGCAAATCGCGAGCGCAGCCGAAGAACAACGCGCGGTTAGCGAAGACATAAGCCGTAATACTCAAGGGATCAAAGATGCCTCTGACGATTTGGCACAACAAGCGGAAAGCAGCCGCAACAGCTCAAATGAGATGAGTAGCGCGGCTGAGTCGATGCGTCGAGATGTGGAGCGCTTTAAAGTGTAACGCGTAATTAATCACATCAAGCTAAGCCGGACTGCAAACGTTCATGGTTCTTTTGTTAAGAATCACTTTGTTCTCAGTTCGGTTTGATGCATATTGATGAGCTAATTTATCCCAGACACAAGGATGTTATTCAGATGGGATTCGAATGGTTAGCTCTTGCTGCCGCTTTTCTCTGGGCTATTGCGAGCCTAATGTCAGTAAAGCCTGCTCAACACTTAGGTTCTTTCGCCTATAGCCGCTGGAGAATGGGCTGTACCGCGATCATCTTATCGAGCATGGCTTGGTTTACCGGTGGCTGGTCAACTGTCGAAGCAGATTTAGTCACACCGATGATGCTGTCTGGCCTGATTGGTATTTTCATTGGTGATACTGCCCTATTTGCCTGTCTGAACCGCATGGGGCCGCGCCAAGCGGGTTTGCTGTTCTCTTGTCACGCCGTCTTCTCGGCAATTCTCGGTTACTTCCTGTTTAGCGAAAGTATGACCTCTAGCGAGCTAATAGGCTCGGCGTTGGTGTTTAGTGGTGTATTAACCGCAATCTTCTTTGGTCGTCGAGGACAAGCGAAAAATCAACTCGAAACCATCAAGGGCACAGTGTGGATTGGCGTTGCTCTTGGAATCACGGCAGCTATCTGCCAAGCATTGGGGGGAATCATCGCAAAGCCCGTGATGCAAACCAGTATCGACCCGGTTGCCGCGTCTGCTATCCGAATGATCACCGCCTTTGTCGCCCACTCCGCATTTCGCTTAACGGGCGCCAAGCTCTCACGCGCAATCAATCCAATGAATGGTCAAATATTTGCGATTACCGCAGTTAACGGATTTTTAGCGATGGCGGTGGGAATGACGCTGATCTTGTATGCGTTGCAGGAAGGCAATGTCGGCATGGTTGCTCTGTTATCTTCAACCACACCTATCATGTTGTTACCGATACTCTGGCTATACACCAAGCAGAGACCGAATGCCTACGCTTGGATCGGTGCCATTGTTGCCGTAGTCGGAACCGGTATCTTGGTCAGCTAGTGAACCGGATTGAAAGCTGAGAGTTAATAGCTATTAACTCTCAGTAAAAACAGAAAACTAAGAGCGTGGGAACGGGAAAGCGGTCACGTCATCAATGTGGTCATAACCTAACGCCAGCATGATCAGACGATCAATACCTAAAGCAACACCCGCACAGTCTGGTAAGCCCGCTTTTAATGCCTCAATCAAGTGATGGTCAATCGGTTGAGGCGATAAACCCATCTCAATACGTTTGGCATTGTCATCTTCAAAGCGCTTGAGCTGCTCTTGTGGCTTGTCTAGTTCATGGAAGCCGTTTGCCAATTCAATGCCTTTGAAATACACCTCAAAGCGATCGGCTACTCGCGAATCATTCGGGTTAATCTTGGCTAATGCCGCTTGTGAAGCAGGGAAATCATAAACAAATGCAGGAACTTGTTGCCCTATCTTAGCTTCCACCCCAATACTAAACAGCAACTGCAACAAGGTATCACGGTCTTGTTCTGGATCTGCAATGTCGCTGAGCCCAAGTTTTGCTGCGGCTTGCTTTAGCGTGTCCATCGAATCTTCCAGTGGACACACACCTAACACGTCAACAAAGGCTTGTTGGTAAGTCATGCGCTGTGCTGAGCCCGATTTAAGTACCTGCTGTAACAGCAAATCCATCTCGTCCATCAGGTCATGGTGATCGAAACCAACACGATACCACTCCAACATAGTGAACTCAGGGTTGTGGTAACGACCATTTTCTTCGTTACGGAAAGACTTACAAATTTGATAGATACAGCCACTTCCTGCTGCCAACAAACGCTTCATATGAAATTCAGGACTTGTCATAAAGAACAGAGGCTGGCCTTGCGCATAACCCGGCCCTACGAATTCAGTTTTGAAGGTATGCAAATGCACATCCGTTACCGTGGCGTGGCTCATCGCAGGCGTATCCACTTCCATCACGTTTCGCTCAGCAAAGAACTGGCGAATTTGATTAAGGAGATCAGCACGTTGCTTTAACTGTTCAATGGTTGCGGCCGGTTGCCATGTAGAGTGCATTACTAAGTTCCATATCACTGAATTCTAGGCGACGAAAATTATCACTTTTCGCCGTTTTTGTAAGCTTCTATCTTTGTATTCTTGAAAGCAAAACGTTGTTTTAATGAAGCCATAAAATTACGTTCTACAATACATTTATACATATTTGACCTCTCCCAGCATTGATAACAAAAATCATACTCAACAAGCCGTTAACACGAGCCTTGCGGGGGAATCGTTATCAACAATTGATTGCCGTGATTGCAGTCACATAACCTATAATTTCTATGCCTCCATATGCATTACCGACCTAAAAACCCAAATGCATCAACTTTTCGAATACCTTCCTCTCTTACACTGAACCTACCACTTAAGGCTTAGGGGCGCTAAATGGTTTCTACGATTTAGAACCTCCTAAATAGGCTTTTTATAATAACAAGCGGAATACTCCGCATCACACTGGAGAATAACTGTGAAGACAATTACCACAGATATCGCAGTCATCGGCGCAGGCGGCGCTGGTCTTCGTACAGCTATTGCTGCGGCTGAAGCTAATCCTGAACTGGAAGTAGCACTGATTTCTAAAGTTTACCCAATGCGTTCGCACACGGTAGCGGCAGAAGGCGGTTCAGCAGCAGTAATTAAAGACGAAGATAGCTTAGATAACCACTTCAACGATACTGTTGGCGGTGGCGACTGGCTATGTGAACAGGATGTTGTTGAATACTTTGTTGAAAACTCGACTCGCGAAATGATCCAAATGGAGCAATGGGGCTGCCCATGGAGTCGTAAAGAAAACGGTGAAGTAAACGTACGCCGATTCGGCGGTATGAAGGTAGAGAGAACGTGGTTCGCAGCGGATAAAACCGGCTTCCACATGCTTCATACCCTGTTCCAGACTTCGATGAAGTACGACACAATCAAACGATTTGATGAGTACTTTGTGGTGGATTTGATTGTTGAAGAAGGCGAAGTTCAAGGCCTTATCGCGATTCATATGTCTGAAGGTGAGCTTGTTACCATCAAAGCAAAATCTGTTGTGTTAGCAACGGGTGGCGCAGGTCGTGTTTACCACTGCAATACCAACGGCGGCATCGTAACGGGCGACGGTATGGCAATGGCTTATCGCCACGGTGTGCCACTGCGTGACATGGAATTCGTTCAATACCACCCAACAGGCCTACCGGGCACTGGCATCTTGATGACCGAAGGTTGTCGTGGTGAAGGCGGTATCATCGTCAACAAGAACGGCTACCGTTACCTACAAGATTACGGCATGGGCCCTGAAACTCCAGTGGGCGAGCCGAAGAACAAATACATGGAACTGGGTCCTCGTGACAAAGTTTCTCAAGCATTCTGGCACGAGCAGCAGAAAGGTAACACCATCAAGCATCCACTTGGTGATGTCGTACACCTTGACCTTCGCCACCTTGGTGAAGAGTACCTACAAGAGCGTCTACCGTTCATCTGTGAACTGGCAAAAGCGTACGTAAACGTCGATCCAGCAAAAGAGCCAATCCCAATTCGTCCAACTGTTCACTACACCATGGGTGGTATTGAAACTAACGGTACCTGTGAAACTCGCATTAAAGGCCTATTCGCCGTTGGTGAATGTGCTTCAGTTGGCCTACACGGTGCAAACCGCCTAGGTTCTAACTCTCTGGCTGAGTTCGTGGTATTTGGTCGCGTAGCCGGTGAACAAGCGGTGAAACGCGCTGCTGAATTCAAAGGCTGGAACGAAGAGTCCATCGCTAAGCAAGTGAAAGCGGTTGAAGATCGCATCGCTGGTCTACTAAACCAAGAAGGCGATGAGAACTGGGCTGATATCCGCACTGAAATGGGTCACACCATGGAAGCGGGTTGTGGTATCTATCGTCAAGAAGACTTGATGCAAGAGACCATCGATAAGATCACTGAGCTTAAGCAGCGCTACAAGAAAATCAGCATTAAAGACAAAGGCAAAGTGTTCAACACTGACCTACTTTACGCTATCGAAGTGGGCTACGGCCTAGAAGTAGCGGAAGCGATGGTTCACTCAGCAATTCTACGTAAAGAGTCTCGTGGTGCACACCAACGTCTAGACGACAACTGCACAGAGCGTGATGACGTGAACTTCCTGAAACACTCTCTATCGTTCTACAACGAAGATGCAGCACCAACTATCGACTACAGCGGCGTGAAGATTACTAAATCTCAACCTAAAGCTCGTCTATACGGTGAAGCAGCAGAGAAAGCCGCTGCCGCTGAAAAAGCTGCAGAAGCGAATGCTAAGAAAGATGAGAAGAGCGAAGAGGAGCAAGCATAATGTCAGCGAACCGTATCCAAAAAGTAGACATTCTGCGCTACGACCCAGAGAAAGATGCAGAACCTTACATGCAGACTTTCGAAGTGCCTTTCGATGAAACCATGTCAGTACTTGATGCGATTGGTTACATCAAAGACCACCAAGACAAAGACCTTTCATACCGTTGGTCTTGTCGTATGGCGATCTGTGGCTCTTGCGGCATCATGGTTGATGGTGTGCCTAAGCTAGCGTGTAAGAGCTTCTTACGTGACTACCCGAACGGCCTAACTATCGAACCGCTTGCAAACTTCCCGATCGAGAAAGATTTGATTGTCGACATGACACCGTTCATCGAGCGCCTTGAAGCGATCAAGCCTTACATCATTGGTAACGACCGTAAACCTGAAGACGGCACTAACATTCAGACTCCGGAGCAAATGGCGAAGTACAAACAGTTCGCTGGTTGTATCAACTGTGGTCTTTGTTACGCAGCGTGTCCTCAGTTTGGTCTAAACCCTGAGTTCATCGGCCCAGCGGCACTGACTCTTGCTCACCGTTACAACCTAGATAGCCGAGACAACGGTAAAGCCGAACGCATGAAGCTTATCAACGGTGAAAACGGCGCTTGGGGCTGTACATTCGTTGGTTACTGCTCTGAAGTATGTCCGAAGAAAGTAGACCCAGCAGCGGCAGTGAACCAAGGTAAAGTTGAGTCTTCAATGGACTTCGTTATCTCGATGTTCAAGCCTGATGGATCGCAAGTAAAAACAGCAGAGGAGGCATAATATGAGCAATCGTAAGCCTTATGTTCGTGAGATGAAGAGAACGTGGTGGAGCAACCATCCGTTCTACCGCTTCTACATGCTACGTGAAGCAACGGTACTGCCTTTGATTCTGTTCACTGTGTTCCTAACCTTTGGTTTAGGGGCGCTAGTGAAAGGCCCTGAAGCGTGGGCGGGTTGGTTGAGCTTTATGGCGAACCCTATCATTGTCGGTATTAATATCGTGGCACTCCTAGGCAGCTTAATGCACGCTCAAACCTTCTTCAGCATGATGCCTCAAGTAATGCCAATCCGCCTGAAAGGTAAATTGGTTGATAAAAGGATCATCGTCCTGACTCAGTGGGCAGCGGTGGCTTTTATTTCTTTAATCGTTCTTGTTGTGGTGTAAGGAGCTTTCGTTATGAACACAAACTACAAAGTTAAGCCTGTTAACCACAATCCTAAACGCTCTGATGAGCCAATCTGGTGGGGTCTGTTTGGCGCTGGCGGTACTTGGTTCGCGATGATCACTCCGATCACAGTTCTAGTGCTGGGTATCTTAGTACCAATGGGCATTATCGATGCAGACGCAATGAGCTACGAGCGTGTCTCTGAGTTTGCCACCAGCATTATCGGTGCGCTATTCATCATCGGTACGTTAGCACTGCCAATGTGGCACGCAATGCACCGTCTTCACCACGGCATGCACGACCTTAAGTTCCACGTCGGCGTTGCGGGTAAAGTGGGCTGCTACTTCTTTGCAGGCCTAATCAGCGCATTGTCTGTTATTTTCATCTTTATGATTTAACAGCTAAGAGCAGATACGGGATTCGAGTAATCGAGTCTCGAAGAGCTAAAGAGTGAAAAGACTAAAAGCAGAGCTAGGTTACCCAGCTCTGCTTTTTTGTTGCTTGTCGAATAGCACACATCTAGCTCACTCGCTCTTGATCTTCCCGCTCTTCGTATCCCGTTAACTCGTATCTGCTCTTCCCTCGTTCTCCAGATACAAAAAAGGCCGCCTAAGCGACCTTTTCAGATACTTGAAGTAAATTACTTCACACGACCAACGTATTCGCCAGTACGAGTATCAACTTTAACAACTTCACCGATTGCGATGAATAGAGGTACGCGAACTACCGCGCCAGTTGCTAGAGTTGCAGGCTTACCGCCAGTACCTTGTGTGTCGCCTTTAAGGCCAGGATCGGTTTCTGTTACTGCGATCTCAACAAAGTTTGGTGGAGTGACTGTGATAGGGTTATCATTCCACAACGTTAGAGTACATACGTCGTTTTCAACTAACCATTTAGAAGTCTCGCCTACTGCTTTCGCATCAGCAGCGATTTGCTCGAATGTTTCGTTGTTCATGAAGTGGTAGAATTCGCCATCGCTGTATAGGTAGCCTAGTTCAACGTCGACAACGTCCGCTAGTTCTACTGTATCGCCTGACTTAAATGTTTTCTCTAACACTTTGCCTGACAGCAGTTTACGAAGTTTAACACGGTTAAACGCTTGGCCTTTACCTGGCTTAACGTATTCATTTTCGATAATTGAGCAAGGCTCGTTATCCATCATGAATTTTAAACCGCCTTTGAATTCATTGGTGCTTACTGACGCCATGATTTTCTCTTCCACATCTTTGAGTTAATTTCAATGCCGCATATCATAACCCGAAAAGTCGAATCTGTTGAGCAAAACTGGCTCAAACAACTATCGAATGCGATCTCTGACCCGACAAAACTGCTTGAGGCATTGGAAATAGACCCAACACCGTGGCAAGCAAGCTTTGCTGCACGTGAGTTATTTGCGCTTCGGGTTCCTCTTAGCTTTGTCGAACGCATGGAAAAAGGCAACCCACACGACCCTTTGCTGCGACAGGTTTTACCGCTAAGTGAAGAGTTTGAGGTTCATCAAGGCTATTCCGCTGATCCACTGGAAGAGCAAGACAACGCCATTCCTGGACTGCTGCATAAATACAAAAACCGAGCATTGATGATTGTGAAAGGTGGTTGCGCGATTAACTGCCGCTACTGCTTCCGTCGTCATTTTCCGTATCAAGATAACAAGGGTTCAAAGTCGGTTTGGCAAACCAGTCTCGATTACGTAGCTCAACACCCAGAGATCAACGAGGTTATCCTATCCGGTGGCGATCCTTTGATGGCAAAAGACAACGAGATCGAATGGCTCATTAAGGCCATTGAACAAATTCCACATGTAAAAACCGTTCGAATTCATAGCCGATTACCGGTTGTGATTCCCGCTCGAGTGACAGATGAGCTGTGCCATTTGTTAGCGACAACTCGCCTCAATGTGGTCATGGTCAGCCATATTAACCATGCTAACGAAATCAACTTAGAGCTCAAACAAGCTTTCCATAAGTTGAAACTTAGTGGTGCGACTCTGCTCAACCAAGGCGTGATGCTTAAAGGTGTAAATAACAGCGCTAACTCATTGAAAGAATTAAGTGAAAGGTTATTCGATGCCGGTGTTTTACCTTACTATATGCATGTACTTGATAAGGTTCAGGGTGCGGCGCACTTCTATATTTCAGATGAAGAGGCAAAGCACCACTTCAAGGGCTTAATCTCTGAGGTTTCTGGCTACCTAGTACCAAAACTCACTCGCGAGATCGGCGGTCGCACTAGCAAGACCCCACTCGACCTACACATTGAATAACTCTATCTCGAGCAATAGTCGCTTCTTATCGTCTTGAGTATCAAGAAGCGACAAAAGAAAAACTCCCCTAGCTTCACCTTAACAACAGACGGTTGCTAGACTGCAAGTCACCTTCATAATCGTTAAGACAAAAAGTTTTTGTTCGATCGTCTGGCTTATTATTAGCATACTCCGCCCCTATTCTTAATTTTTAGTAGGGGTGATATGCCACAATTTTTAGAACAAACGCTCAACCTTGCCCCCTTTAGCTGGGCAGGCCTCACAGCATGTATGCTCTGTGGATCGTTAATCGGAATCGAAAGACAAACACGCGGTAAACCCGTCGGAATAAGAACCTCCATTCTGATCATCAGCGGTACTTATTTTTTCCTCACCATGGCGATTAGCTTATCTCCTAACACGCTCGATCAAGCCCGTGTGCTTGGTCAGATCATTACTGGGGTTGGTTTCCTTGGTGCAGGCGTGATGATGACGCTCGACGGCAAGATTCATGGCGTGACTTCTGCCGCGATTATTTGGGTGCTTGCTGCACTCGGAATGATGATTGCCCTTGGCCACCTTTCACAATCCGTCATTATCACGTTATTAGCGCTAGTGGTTCTACTTGGTGTCGATAAGGTGGAAAACAGCTTCCAAAGCCTGCGTCGTGGTGTGCACCAAAAGTGGAAGAGAAAAGGTCGTATGAAGTCGTAAATACAACAACGCCCAAACATAGGTTTAGGCGTTGAATAATAGGTTTAGGCGTTGAATAAAACTTAACTTACCAAGAAAAGGAGCAAACCATTTAGCTGCCGGTTGACGAATTTACCGATTTATAAAGCGACAGCTCTCAAGTTTACTTAGCAAAGTTCACAAGCTTACTTAGCAAAGTTTACAATCGGGAAGCACGGGAAAAAACCGTTGTCAGCACAGTTGATCAGACCAACTTGTACGCCCTCGATTTTTTTAGTTTTGTTGAAGATACCCACCTGAACCGTAGATACTTCAGAAAGGTTTGCGGCACCAACATCAACCAGAGTGTCGCCTTCCGAGTAGTTTACAAAACTCACGTTCGCACCTTTCACATCGTTAGTGATGTTAACGGCACCTAAGTTCAAACCTGTGGTTTTTCCTGGGTTCCAGTTGAATATACCCAGTGAAGCACCGGTCATTTCTTGGTTTACTTTATGCGCACCAAAGAATCCCAAGTTTACACCTGTCGTCGTTTGCGTCTCAGACATACCAACAATAGCAAGATCGACACCTTTAAGGTCGTTGACTTGTCCGTGAAGTAAAGCCAAGCGCACACCACCAACCGCATCGGAATCTGGTGCGTTAAAGCCGTTGATCGTTGAAAACATAACAGGCGAAGAAGCAAATGCTGCTGGCGCCATCACTGCTGCAGAAACAGCAAGTACCGAAAGTAGTTTTTTCATTGGGAAGTCTCCACTGACTTATTGTTAACTTGATTAGTCCATTTTCAATCAAGCATTTATTATCCTTTACTCAACAGCTATCCATGTTAAATCAATGTCATAACTGTACTGTTGAATATAGGCCTAAAAAACAACAAAGGGCAATGAAAGTTCACACAGTCTACTCAAGTATCACATACAACAATCTTCTCAGTTACGCTTTCTAGATCCTAAGTTAACTTCTTTAGAGCCCAAGTTACGCTCTTTAGATTCTCAGTTAACTTCTCTAGACCTTAAAAAACTCCAGCTCTTTTTTCTGCTCTACCGCCAGTTGAGATAACTCTTTGGCCGCTTGTTGAGTTTGATGAATACCCGATACATTTTGGTTCACTAGGTCAAAGGCATTGTTTGTATTCAATGCTATACGCTCAGTTAAACTAAACTGCTCACTCCAGGGAAGTGGGATGATAGTTCAAAGTGACTGGCGAACGTTTTCCAGCTCTTTCGATTAACCGGGGCCGAAAACATATGGATTGCTGATACGCCCGCAGTCAATGCTTCCTCATATTTACTCATTCTCTCTTAAACAAGTCCGAGCAATTGACTCACCTGAAAATCAAATTGAACTTGAGATTTTTGATGTGTTTGATGAAGAGTGATTTGCCATGCAGTAATAGTTAGGATGAGAGAACAAACAATAACAAACCAGTGAAGCCAAGATAAGGCGGTTGACGATGTCTTAATAAAAGTAAGCATCCTTAACCTATTGCACAGAGTGCATAATAATATAATCAACCATGACGCTAACCTTTCTTCAACGAAATGCAAACACTCTATTTACATCTCTCACTTCATTGTTCTTAATTACTTATTAAACCGAATGATAACTTTAAAATTAATCATTACTGAAAAGCTCAGCGCGGTTTCTGCCGTTATTCTTTGCAAGATATAATGCTGTATCTGCTTCTTTTAACGTGGCACTAATTGATTGTTCTTCGTTGCCCCTAAAAGTAACGCCAATAGAAACAGTGACTCCTCCTACATTGGCAAAGTCATATAACTCGACCTTTTTACGTAACCGTTCTGCAAATTTAAAAGCGTCTTGAACATCGGAATTAAGCAGAAAAATAATAAACTCTTCCCCACCAGAACGAAACAGCAAGTCTTGATCTCTCGATTGCTCCTTCATCAATTGCGCAAAACTTTTTAATAACTCATCACCAGCATCATGGCCATAGTTATCGTTGACCGATTTAAAAAAATCAATGTCCAATGCGAGAACAGAAAATGGGATAGACTGGTGTTGTAATTGATCAACCGCTTTATCTAAACCTCTCCTATTTAACAAACCCGTCATCGAATCCGTTAAACTTGCCGCATGAAGCGTGTCAATCGTCTCAAACGCGACCCCAAAGGCCTTGATAAAGCTACTCTTAAGTTGTGAAGCTTCAAAATACCAAGAGTGAACTTGCTTTACGTTGTTCACCGTACTGGAATGATTATCGGTCCCTTTAACCGCCATCGCTAATTGTCTTAACGGTTTAGAAATAAAGCTAGAAAACACCCATATAAACATTAATGTCAGTATCCCAACAGGAATCGTGGTGATAAACACTTCTTTCATCTGTTTATTAACCATAAGCAGAGTACTTTGCTTCGGTTTCTGAGCAACCACGCCCCAACCAGCCTGAGAGACAGGCGCATACCCTGCTAACATCTGAATACCCAAAGAGTTCACAATATCTAGACTGCCACTTTCACCTTTTGACACGGCATTAATTGCATCATTGCTTGTGATGACTTGGCCGATCCTTGTCTTATTTGGGTGATAAATCAACGTTCCATGACGATCTACAACGTAAAGGTAAGAGCCATCCTCATAACTATGTTCATTCAACAACTTCCCTAAGATATTCGCTGTTTCCAAATAAATAGTCCCACCGATATAACCAAGATAAGTCCCTTGGCTCGAAAAAATAGGGTACGAAAGGCTAATAAGATAATTACCGGCTGGGGACACGAAAGGGTCCGTCACCATAGGGGCTTCGGCTTTTAATGATTGAAGGGAGCTTTCACTCGTCAGTTTGACCCCTTGTACTTTAATCGTTTCAGGGGAAATCGATGTGATCACACCATCAGAGTTGACAACCACTACAGAGTTAAACATCTTTGTTTGATTTTTTAATCGTTTCGTTTCTTCTGTCAACGCCCCCTGATCATTGGTGCGGTCAGATAAGGCCTTTGCACTGTATTGAAGCTGTGTCATCGCGGAATCAATAAAAACATCCGTCATTTCTGCCATTTTTTTAGCATAAACTCGGTTCGACTCTAGTGTCGTATTGATGATGATATCGCGCTGCACTTGATAGAGAGAATAGAAAGCGTTTAATAACGTAACCATTGCAGAAAATACACACAAGACGAGAATTAACTTCCTCAAATTAACCTTTTCTAACATTGTTTTATCCATTTATTACCGCTACATTTTGCGCAACATTAACATTTAAAATGAGGACTTTCAGCCAATTCCTCGTAGAAGTAGAAATATAGAGGCTAAGCTGCACTTACTACCTATAAGCACCTGGAGTCATACCTATATTTGTCACTCATCTCAGAAAAGGAAAATATAAAACCAGTACATACCCATCACAACAAGGCAAGGTCATTTTAACTAAGTTAACAGAGCCAACCTTAATCGGCTATATTTGAAAAGTCCTGCAAAAATTAAGTCTATAAATTAAAGAGAAAGTGACAACAACACTCTATTACCCTTCATTTTAAATGGTTAATACAATAAAATCTTGCAAAACAGTGTCCTGAATAAAAAAATCAATCGACTGTTCAGTATAATATTTCTGAGCAAATCGAACCTTCAGCGAAATAAAGTCTATTTTTTAGCTATACTTAATTTAGTGCTCGAATTTCATCAGTATATTTAAGGTTTTACTGTTGCATTCATCGTTAGCATTTACGGAATACAGATAAATAGATAGATAAAAAAACAACCAAGAGCTGGCTTAACATTAACCGCGGTGATAAATTATGTAACTTGTTACTTATATTTACGTTCTAAGCCAATATGTTGTTTTGAGTGGTTAACGATCAAATTGCAAGACATCATGTTAAAAATCGCGTTAGAAGAGCACATCAACGCCCAAACATGATTCACGACCAGAACCAAGCAATTGATGAAAAAGGATGGACATTGTATTGCAACCCAAATTTCACCTTAGTTACCGAGATGTCGTTGGCGTAAAGGTATTTGCATGACAAAGCTAACTATCGACTCCACCTACGGAATCGCCATATTAAAAGACTTTCAGCTGGTGCATGCCGATGACAATTATGCGCATATTTTTGGCTACCAATCCGCGCAAGAATTAATGTCAAGTATTGACTCAATCACAGATCTTATTGCCCCGGACCATCACCAACTAGCAAGAGACAACTACTACCAACAAGTCGATAGACGCGCCAACCCTCGCGGACGCACCTTTACTAACCGCGACCGTTTTGGGCGAGAGTTCACGGCCTTCACTATCGACCATGTTATAGAGTGGAAAGGCGAAGCAGCACTTCAAGTCACCTTGATTGATTTGTCTGTTCAAGAACAAGCTCTGAAGCAGCTAGAGCATAATAAACGCCAATATCAACGCTTAGTCCAGTCATCATTGCAAGGTATTAGTGTGCATCGTGATTTTAAACCCATTATGGTCAACCAGGCATGGGTAGATCTGATGCGTGCTCCCTCTATCCAACACGTGTTAGATAACATCTGTTTACTGGACTTGTTATACGACGAGCAAAAAGAAGAAGGCGTAACTCGTTATCAAAACTTGATTTCAGGTAAGATCCCCGGAGCCCATAGTGTGGTTCGAAACATCTGCTTTGACGGTCAAGAACGTTACTTTAGCATCTATGATAATGCCATTGAGTGGGATGGTGAGATGGCTGTACAAGCCGTGATTGAAGACATCACAGACCGAGTTGAACTTGAAAAAGAACTGGCTTATAAGGCATCACACGATCCATTAACTGGCCTTCTCAACCGAAGCGCCATCTACCAGTGGGCGGAAGAACAAGCTCACCAGCAAAATACACTGGTTTGTATGATGCTCGATATCGATGACTTTAAATCTGTCAATGATCAGCACGGCCACCTAACAGGCGATGCCATGCTGCAAGATATCGCTACCTTATGTCAACAGGTGGTCTCAAACCATGGTATTACAGGGCGTTGGGGCGGTGAGGAATTTGTTATTTTCTTGTCCAACGTAAGCCTTCCTCAGGCGATTGAACTGGCTGAAGAGCTTCGCCAACACTGTGAATCTTTTGTGTGTAAAGCCGAGGAAGAGAACGTTCAACGCACCATCAGTATCGGGGTCAGTGTTTACCAAGAGAAGTCCTCAAACATCGATCAATTTCAGGATGCAAACCGACTGATCGATCATCTAGTATTTCTCGCTGATGAGTTCTTATACCAAGCAAAATCGCAAGGGAAGAACAAAGTCGTTACCGCTAGTAATATTGACACTTAGCCTTTAGCTATCTTGACTCATAGCCGCTAACTATCTTGACGCATAAATCAAGCATGACTAAATACTCATTAAAGCTGTGTATAAAAAGGTGTCCAAAACGGCGCTCAGAATACAGTCTTCTTCTCATCAAAGGTGCAGAGTTTTCACTCCATTTTTACCGTTCTTCTTAATTTGATACATGGCTAAATCAGATTGCTGGTAAACGTCATCAAAATGATGGTCACCTTGATTAAAGAAACACACACCGATGCTCATTCCGATGGCGACGTCCGTCAACATTCGGTTGCTCTCAGGTACCGTCTTTTGCAATAACTCTTCACAAAAGCGAGTAACTTGATCGGGTTCAGTATCGGAAAACAAAATGACAAACTCATCTCCACCAATTCGTCCGATTTTCGCCTGTTCAGAAGATAATGTGGCTACGTCAGAGGCCAGCGTGCCTAAACGCTGAGCAATAAAACTCAGCAACTGATCGCCTGTCTGGTGGCCTAACGTGTCATTGACCGCTTTAAAGTTGTCGATATCAATAAAGATCATCGCCGCTTTGACTAACGTATCAGCGCGTTTCATTTCACGAAAGCGCTGTTCGATAGCTTGTCTATTGAGTAGCCCCGTCAACCTATCGGTAGAGGCCAAGGTCGCCAATTGTTGTTCAAAGCGTTTTTCTTGTGTGATATCAATGTGCGTGCCCATAATTCTAAGCGGAGCCCCATTGTTATCAAACTCGACAACACGACCTCTGTCGTACACATAGCTATCACTGCCATCTTTATGGGTCATACGATAAACGACCTCATACAAATCGCAATTCCCCGACAGATGCTCTTCAAAAGCTCTCATGGCCTGGTGATAATCATCAGGATGTAAATTATTTTTCCAAGTTTCAAACGTCGCTGTCAACTCATGCGGTTGGTAGCCGAGCATTTTTCCCCACTCCATATTAAAGATAGTGAGTTCTCCTGAAGGAACATGGTGCTCCCACAAACACAACCCATTACTGTCGAGTGCGGCATTCAACTTTTCTTGCAGGCGAGCATTATGTCGTTCGAGATCAGCATTCTCTTTTTTGAGCCCTGCAATCTTTCTTTCTAATTCGGCAATGATGTTCAAATCGGCTTGCATGATCTTGACGACAATTGTGGAAGTAAGATCTTAATATAAAGAAAACGATACGGGATTTCTATGCCCTTAGTAACACATTTAATTTTAATGCCTTTCTCTTTATTGGCCAGATCTCACGTTATCGAAGGTGCGACTTTCCAATACGGATGAATAATCTTAGTGCTTTCATTGGCCTCGCTCACACTTATACTCATATCACTCTCATACTCATACTCATACTCATACTCAAGTCGACTGAAGCACACCGATACGCCTCCTTAAACATTGATTGCAAATGTGTATAATTGTGTCAAAGTCATGCTGAGCAATATATCAACTATTTTTCTGTTTAAATAAGGTCCGCGGTGTTTTTTACTAAGAAGCAAAAACCAGAGATAAAACCTAGCCATTCCGACAATATCTACCAGTCCTTAAAAAAGCATGTTGCATGGATCGAGTTTACCCCTGAAGGCCTTATCCAAGATGCCAGTGCGCCCTTTTTAACGCTTGTCGGGTACTCATTAGATGAGATCAAAGGACAACACCACAAAATATTCTGCACTGATAGCTATGTCCGCTCTTCGCCTTATCAAAATTTTTGGCGAGAGCTTGCCAATGGCATCTCAAAAGAAGGCACGTTCGAGAGAGTAAATAAGCAAGGTGACACGGTTGTTCTAGAAGCGACCTATTTACCGATCAAAGATTCAGATGGTCGTGTCACTGGCGTAGCAAAGCTGGCTTCTGATATCACAGAGATCAACGACCAAAACAAAAAAAATGATGCGCTGTTCTCTGCCTTAGACAAGTCACAAGCGATTATTGAATTTGATCCTGAAGGAACAATACTGACCGCCAACTCAAACTTTTTAAATACGTTGGGTTACAGAGAAAACCAGGTGGTCGGTAAACATCATCGCATGTTCTGTTTTGAGGAGTTCTATAGTAATAACCCTCACTTCTGGCAAGAATTACAAAAAGGACAGCTAAAATCAGGCTTGTTTCAGCGTCGCAGTTCTAATGGATCCAGTATTTGGATTGAGGCCAGCTACAACCCCATCATGAATGAAGCAGGCAAGGTCGTGAAAATCGTCAAGCTTGCCAGCAACATAACGGATCGCATTGAGCGCAGCCATGCGATCGCTGAAGCTTCAGAGGTGGCCTACTCAACCTCACTAGAAACGGCGCAAATAGCCCTTGAAGGCTCTAAGCTGCTTACCGATTCAGTCGAGGTCTCTTTAACGGTATCCCAAAAAGCGGCCAGTACCTCTCAAAAGGTGCATTCACTCAATGACAGCTCGAAAAGCATTCAAAACATTGTCGCTACGATTCAAGAGATCGCGGATAGAACAAATTTATTGGCACTCAACGCTGCTATCGAAGCCGCAAGAGCCGGTGAGTATGGGAGAGGCTTTGCCGTTGTCGCTGACGAAGTAAGACAACTCGCGTCCCGAACGTCAGACTCGACCAATGAGATAATCAAAGTGGTAGAAGAAAACCAGAAGCTCATCAACGAAGTGACCACCATGATGGCTGAAATGTCGTCCATTACGGAAGAAGGCAATGCCAAGATTACCCAAGTATCGACCGTCATGGATGAGATCCATAAAGGTGCAGAGAATGTTTCGAGCACGGTAAGGAATCTTTCTAATAGCCAGCAATAACCAACAATAACCAACAATAACCAGCAATAACCAGCAATAACCAGCAATTTAAGAGCTGGAACTCTGTCATTCAAGGTCAATAAACGACAGGTACATAGCGGTTCTAACCAAGTAAATGCTTTGCAGAAAGGCGGAAAGGCTGATAGTTCGAATAGAGCTGTAAATTTTCGCAGGGCTCCTTATTTGCTCGACATCTTATTTGTTAGATGGCTTATTTGCTGAATGTCTTAGAAAATAGAAACTAAAAAAAGCCCCGTAAACACAAGGTTTACGGGGCTTTTCAGACTTTATAGAATTAAGCCCGGAGGATTAAATCATCGGCAATATACAGCTTTGTGATTACACTTAGAAAAATGACACAATATTAAGCTATTTTATAACATCAGACACGGAGCACCGTATATCAATAGATAATTTCGGAAGGTTAAGCTCTTTTAAGAAACGGTAAGCACCTTTAATGCAATACTCATTTCTTTGTCAAATTAAAACACTAGTGTTTAATTTCGAGTTGGTAGAAACTAACCTGAGTATAATCTCCAGCCTCAATACCTTCGTTTTTACAACGTACAACACCTGTACTGCATTGGTTGTATGCACCCGCTTTAAAGAAGAACCATTCATTTTTATATCCAGCATCGTACTTATTACCAAGGTAATGCCCCTTCGCTAAGTCAATCGCAAATGAACGAGTGATTGGCATTTTGCTCTCCAAGTTTTTCGTGAACTCGAGATACATAACATCACCATCAACTTGGATCTCGTAGGAAAATTTCTCCCCGAGTTTGATACCATCAGTGGGTTCTGGTTCACCAAATCGAATTTTAGCCTTGCCAAAAACATTGTGAGAAATATCCAAACGACGGTGATAATCATCGCCTAATGCGTTATTTTCATAATTCCAATATACCGAACCATACTCTTGATCAGGCAACTTACGGTAGAAAATTTTAAGAGGTTCATTCGTCCCTGCATGAATCTGTCCAATAACAACAGAGAAAGAGTCATTATGACGATGGTCACCACTTTGGCTTACATGGTCGACAGCAAGAGTCGCATTCATTTTGCCACCAATGGCACCAAACTCATCAGCATCAGGATGTGATGCAAGAACAAAATTGTTCGCAGGTTCATAAGGGCCAATCGATGCATTATCTGAGATTAAAGCATGAAGCTCAGAGCGGGCATTACTCGAATTCGGTGTCGTCATCGCTTTATTCGGAGCCGCAAACACCATTGCTCCGCTTTCTTTGTCGGTATAAAACCACGGTGCATGTTGGTAGTCTTCATTCAACTCAGCTTTGGAGATTTCCATCACTTTACCTTTACGCTCAGGTTTTGTGTCTTCCATCGGAATAACTATTTTCCATTTGGACAAATCAAAATTTTCAGATGGTGCTTTACTTGGATCAAGTTGCGCCATCGCATGAGAAGAGATAGCCGAAATGGTCAACGCCAGTAGGGTTTTATAAGCAATATTCATTGTTGTTTCTCTTTATTGTTATGTTAAACATTCACCACGATAGCATTGCAGCGGGTTTGGTGTATCACTGTGGTTGAAGAAGACGCTCTTTGACTCCGAGATGAAGAAGCACACCGTCCCACTCGATAACTGCCCCCTCTTCATTTAAATGACAGTTCAAGTTCACCTCCTTTGCACAACTCATCAGTACACGGTGGTTCAAACGTGCTGGTAGCTGCCACTCTAGATGGTTGATTTGCTTCTGGGCATCCGATTCAACGTCACCATAAAAGCCACTAGCATCATTGATTTCTGGAACGAACTTGAGGGGCCCTATATCTTCTCCAGTAAGCTGAAGGCAGTACTCAAGATTGCCTTGAAGAAGTCGAGTCTTATCAGCTTCAAGCTCGACATCACTCGGAGTGTGCAAACGCCATTGGATCTCTCTCGCTTCAGTTAGCTCGATGTCATCAAAAATCACCACCCCTTTATCTGCTACTTGAACAAGCGTTCGCCAATAATGTTTGCAGCCCACGTAAGCCTCGGTTAAATCAAGAACCACATAATGGAAATCCGCGTCGCTTTTCTGTTTGATCAATTGAGCAATACCTGAAGGACAATCCAGCTTTTGCCCCACTCCAGCAATCAAAGGCAAGTTGTGCGCTTGAGTGGTTCGAGTCCACAAGCTGTGATGTTGGCTACCAAATCGATAACCATAACTGCCACTTGGGGTTAAGATATTTTGGCCCTGATCAACAAAAGCAAAGTTACCTTGGTCGGCATGACGGTGTGAGCTGTTACCAAATTGACTCGCGCGGTAATACAGAGCCATTTGGTTTTTCGACAGCTTGCCCAGACCAGCGTATGAGTAATAAATATGCGCTAAGTCATTTGAATACTCTTCGACACCATCCGTCACCTCACGATGGCTCAACTGCGGTATGGTTGGCACAACATCTAATAGATGCAGTTTGTAAGACTGAACTTCATCTTCTAGCACTTTATCCAAACGACGAGCGGCGTGATCGCCGTAGCGTTGTGCGTAAATACGTAGTGGATTTTGAGCGAAGAACCCGGGCCACTCTTTGCCTTCTCGTTGACACCAAAAGCCGTCACCAAACGGGTGAATACGCTCTTGAGTCGCCACAAAGTCCATTGCAAATTTGACATAGTTTTTGTAAAACGGATGATTATAGAAAGAGAATCCACTCAAACGCTCCACAGCCAAAAAGAACGGGTGATGCCACTTAGTATAAGACGACGAATAAAAAGGCCCTTCGACCCAACTTCCATCTTCGCCTCCATAAAATGGTAAAACACCTCGATAAATCATCAATGCGTAGTCCAACCAACGTTCACACGTGGTGATATCAAACTCCTTATGCAAAGTAAGGGCGGCAATACCTAAGTAAGCTGGAAGCCTTGATGTATGAGAATGCCCCGGAAACTGTTTAAACTGGTCTTGTTCTAGCCTTTCTTCCATTTGAAACGCTAAGCGAACCAATAATGGACGAACAAAATCACGTTCTTCCTCTGTCAATAAAGGCGACAGCCAGTGGTAAGCGAGATATAAGTTCCTTGCCAAAGACAAACCGACCTCATCTCCCCAAGTACATGGGCGAAGCAAAGAAGCGGGGCCTTCTGGGCTCCACTCAGCAAGGCGCAATAGTACCTGACAAGCTTGATGACCAGCAGTATCGTCACCCCAAACTCGATAGAGTAACGTTAAGGCAATCAAATCACGGTCAATCCAATTACGCACATTTGCAATGGCTGTACGCTTCCCTTCTTCCAACCCTCTGCGATAGTGATTAGGGTATTGGATCGCTTCAATATCAATGTCTTCAACACTAGCAGAAAATTTCACTCGGAACTCTGAAACCGATTTTTGTATGGTTGGGATATCAATATTGAAATACAGTAAGAACTGGTCATGCTCTTCACATAAAGCAAACAACTCTTTCGCCGATGGCGCTAAATATTCCTCTGTCTCCGCGTCAATAGAGAACTCGTGCCAAAGAGATAATTCCCCACTTTGTTCACACCTGACTCGCCAACGGTAGTTGCCCTGCTCAAGGGAAAAGTCCAGCTGCATCGGAGATTGAACGCACTCCCAATGCCATGATTTTTTCTGGTCTACAGCCTCTAACTCAAGACAATACAACGCTTCATAACGCTCATGAGGCCAGTTAAAACTGGGGGGATTTACCACAACAGTATGCTTTGTTGGTGAAGTAAATAACTGAAAGTCATGCTTTCTTTTTAGGGATAACATAGATTAATTACTCCTTATCAAACCAGTGATACTGGCCTGACTCAGAGTCAATACGACCAATTTGCTTGGCTGGCGTACCAGCTACTATTGCATAAGGAGGAATATCTGATGTGACCACAGAATTGGCACAGACAAGCGCGCATTCACCGACCGTCGTTCCCGGTGTAATAACGACACCAGTAGTAAGCCAGACGCCTCTTTGAATGACAACACTTCCCTCCTTCCAACAACTGCGCCCACTAAAACAATTCGTCATTGGGTCAAACACATGGTTACCCGCAACAATAGAAACGTGAGGACCAATCGCAACATCTTCACCTATGACAACATCACCGTTGATGTAGCTGTACAAACCAACATAGCTACGTGGACCTAATTGGTTGTCTCCAATGCGAACGATGGCGCCCGGCGCAATACGCACATTTTCATTCGTGAAACCAAGAATTTGAGCTCGTGCTTCATCGTCCTGTTTGTTGTTGCTTTGAGTAGTATATAAAGTGAATTTACGAAACTCTTCATCGGTGAGTTCGCCACCAAATTTTTCTTGTACTGACATAGTGAGATCCTTGGGCTGAACGAATTCAGCCCATTTTAATTAAACGTTATTTGTTATAGAGATAGGCTTTATTGATCGGCTGGCTCTTTTTGAAGCAAGTAGAAGTAGACCACCAATACCACCGATGATCAGAGCAACAATCATGAACAACATGCGTCCCCACATTGGATTCGGAATAAGAACCAACATAGAGAGGAATACCGCGGCAACCAGCAGCATTTTCCCAAGCATATCGCGCTGTTTGTTGTCCATTGCGATGCTCGTCGCGTCGTCTTCCACCACAACTTCAGTGTCAACATTGCTAAAGAAACGATTAACTTCAACTTCTCGATCAGGTGCATGCCCTTTATAGAAGAACTGGGAGAGAACAAAGAACGGCAAAGTAATTGACATATGGCCAACCACGCCAAGCGTCACTGATTTCATTTCTGCAAACTCACGAGCAGATAGCGGTTGGTCAAGCCCAAGAATACCTTGCATCATCTCTGGCGTGATGAAGAACGCAATAATGGATGACACCACCATACCAACTAAGATAGTGCCCCACCCGGCCCAATCTGGTGTTTTTCTGATGAAGAAACACATAATAGATGGAATAAGGACTGGGAATCCAACCAAGGTGCCAACGAGCATCATGAGATCAAAAAGACCAAACTGCTTCAAGGAAGTGAGGAACAGAGCAGAAATGATAATGATGATTCCGAATGCAGCGGTAAGCACTCGGCTCGCAGTCATTAATTTGGCTTCTGTTGCCTCTTTACAGAAATAAGGTTCGTATACGCTTTTTAAAATGATCCCTGCGTTACGGTTTAGTGCAGAGTCCATTGATGACATTGTTGCGGCGAACATGGCAGCCAACATCAATCCAACCATACCAACAGGCATCTCATTCTTGACGAACATGTAGTAAGTTGCGTCTGCGACTTTGCTGCCTAAACCTTCAAGTCCCCAAGTGCTGGTATCTGGATAATTTCCTGCGACAAACCAAGCAGGTAGGAACCACATTAAAGGGCCAATGATCATCAAACCACATGCTAATAGTGCTGCTTTGCGCGCATTCTTAGTGTCTTTTGATGCAATAAATCGATAAGAGTCCACCATGTTGTTGGTACTGAAAAACTGCTTAACAAAAATACAGATAAACCAACCAACAAATAGGTATGAATAACTGTAGCCATCACCGATAAGTTGTTGTGTCGGTAAACCCACTTCAAGTAAGTTGCCAACACCACCTGATTTCCAAATAGCAACCATCGCAGCAATAAAGGTCATGACGGTGATAATGATCATCTGCATAAAGTCAGAAGCAATAACCGCCCAGCTGCCACCAACCAAAGAAATAAATAGAACAACCAGCCCCGCACCTACGATAGTCTGTTCTAAAGGGACGCCAATTACGGCGCTAGTGAAAACGGCTAAACCATTCAACCAAATCGCAGCTTGCAGCACACTTAGGGGAACATTCGCCCATGTAAATACTTGCTCATTGACACGCCCAAGACGTAAACGAACACCTTGGATCGGGCTGATCACACGCATTTGGCGGGCTTTCGCCGCAAAGAAAAGGTAATTGACAAAATATCCAAGGGCGTTAGCGAAAAAAACAATCGCAACTGACATACCACTAGTCAGTGCTTTTCCCATCAGACCGGTGAATGTCATGGCACTCAGCGCCATCATGAAGGCGCTAGAACCGACCATCCACCAAAGCATCTTACCACCGCCTCGAAAGTACTCGCTCGTGTTCTCTGCGGCAGAACGAAACACCCAACCCAACCCGATAAGGAAGGCGAAGTACCCTAAAACTATAATTACATCAATGTCCATTTTTTTGTTTCCTGTTTTGTAGGGAGGTACGCACATCTCATGCAATTCGACACGCTCTAATCGACATGTTTTAGAAACAACTGAGACTTACACCATAAACAAAACTAAACGAGCTTAAACAAAGTTGGAAATAGCATTAATGTATAACAATAATACAAAAATAAAATAGGTACTCGATGGATCTGAAAACACTCACCACTTTTGTCACAGTTGCGCATTTGAAGAATTTCACAGCAGCCGCTAGAGAACTTCACACGGTACAGCCGACCGTGTCTCGTCATATTTCTGATCTAGAAAATGAACTGCAAACAAAGCTGTTTGATCGCACGACCCATCAGGTGGATCTGACTCCATCAGGGGAACGATTACTGCCAGAAGCACTACACATCATTGAGAATGATCAACGAGTAAAGTCCGTAATCAAGCAAATAGATTCTGATGAACATCAAGAAATTAAAGTAGGATATCTTGCTACGGCGTGCACTTTTTTCCTTCCGGAACTGATTAACCGATTTCGCGACAGGCACACCAATGCCCAATTGCGTCTGTATGAAATGACACCTGCTGAGCAAATTGAGGCCATGGTCGACAATAAAGTTGATATCGTTTTCAGTCGTGAAAGCCATCACTTAGACGAAAGTTATTTTTCTTCTTATCTTGTCTACGAAGACAGCTTGACGGCACTCCTACCCCGAAATCATTCTCTCGTGGCTAAAAAAAGCATCGACATAGAAGAGCTCAAAAATGAAAGCCTTCATCTATTTCATCGCAATGAATGGTTAGGTGTTTATGAGAGAATCATTCGGGTTTGCAGGGAAAACGGTTTTGCGCCCAATGTCGTTGGAAATCCAATGAATATGCGTCACTTGGTTACGACCATCTCTTCAGGGTTAGGTATCTCCATCGTCCCTCGGTGCATTAAATTTATCGCCGACGATAGTTGCGTGTGCAGACCAATCAACCAAATCGACATTCAATTACCTTTGACGGCCTATTTCCGTAAATACAACAAAAGCCGTATTGTCGATGAATTTATTTCGCACACTATTGCTGAGAGTACCAAAATTCAAACTATGCTTTAAAATAAAAACAAGGTTCGTTGCAGATTTACAAGAATGATAAAAGAGACAACTCGCGTCCCGAACGTCAGACTCGACTAATGAGATAATCAAAGTGGTAGAAGAAAACCAGAAGCTCATCAACGAAGTGACCACCATGATGGCTGAAATGTCGTCCATTACGGAAGAAGGCAATGCCAAGATTACCCAAGTATCGACCGTCATGGATGAGATCCATAAAGGTGCAGAGAATGTTTCGAGCACGGTAAGGAATCTTTCTAATAGCCAGCAATAACCAGCAATAACCAACAATAACCAGCAATTTAAGAGCTGGAACTCTGTCATTGAAGGCTAATAAACGACAGGTACATAGCGGTTCTAACCAAGTAAATGCTTTGCGGAAAGGCGGAAAGGCTGATAGTTCGAATAGAGCTGTAAATTTTCGCAGGGCTCCTTATTTGCTCGACATCTTATTTGTTAGATGTCCTATTTGTTAGATGTCCTATTTGTTAGATGGCTTATTTGCTGAATGTCTTAGAAAATAGAAACTAAAAAAGCCCCGTAAACACAAGGTTTACGGGGCTTTTCAGACTTTATAGGATTAAGCCAGGGGGATGATTTACATCATACCGCCCATGCCACCCATACCGCCCATGCCGCCCATATCAGGCATTGCAGGCGCTGAATCTTGAGGCTTGTCTGTCACCATCGCTTCTGTTGTGATCATAAGACCTGCAACGGATGCTGCGAATTGTAATGCAGAACGAGTAACCTTAGTTGGATCTAAGATACCCATTGCAATCATGTCGCCGTATTCGCCAGTTGCCGCGTTGTAACCGTAGTTACCTTCGCCAGCACGAACATTGTTAGCAACCACAGACTCTTCATCGCCTGCGTTCTTAGTGATTTGACGGATAGGCGCTTCCATTGCACGTAATGCAACACGGATACCTACGTTTTGCTCTTCGTTGTCGCCTTCAAGGTTAGCAACTTTAGATGCAGCGCGGATAAGTGCAACACCACCACCAGCAACCACACCCTCTTCAACTGCAGCGCGAGTTGCGTGAAGTGCGTCTTCTACGCGGTCTTTCTTCTCTTTCATCTCAACTTCAGTCGCAGCACCCACTTTGATTACCGCAACACCGCCAGCTAGCTTAGCTACGCGCTCTTGAAGTTTCTCTTTGTCGTAGTCAGACGTTGCGTCTTCGATTTGTTGACGGATTTGAGAAACGCGACCTTGAATCATTGTTTCTTCGCCCGCACCATCGATGATAGTCGAGTTTTCTTTAGTGATAGTAATACGCTTAGCTTGACCTAGGTCTTCTAGCGTTACTTTCTCAAGGTCTAGACCGATCTCTTCAGAGATAACCGTACCGCCCGTTAGGATAGCGATATCTTGAAGCATAGACTTACGACGGTCACCGAAACCAGGTGCTTTAACAGCAGCCACTTTCACGATGCCACGCATGTTGTTCACAACAAGCGTTGCTAGCGCTTCGCCTTCTACATCTTCAGCGATGATTAGAAGTGGACGAGATGCCTTAGCAACCGCTTCTAGAGTCGGAAGAAGTTCACGGATGTTCGACACTTTCTTGTCGATAAGAAGAATGAATGGGCTTTCTAGATCAACAGAACCTGCTTCTTGGTTGTTGATGAAGTAAGGAGACAAGTAACCGCGGTCGAACTGCATACCTTCAACGACGTCTAGCTCGTCTTGCAGAGCCTGACCTTCTTCAACCGTGATTACGCCATCACGACCTACTTTTTCCATCGCTTCAGCAATGATGTTACCTACTGTCGAATCAGAGTTCGCAGAGATAGTACCGACTTGCGCGATCGCTTTAGTATCAGAACATGGAACAGAAAGGTTCTTCAGCTCTTCAACTGCAGCGATAACCGCTTTGTCGATACCGCGCTTAAGATCCATTGGGTTCATGCCAGCAGCTACAGCTTTTAGGCCTTCAGTGATGATAGCTTGAGCAAGAACAGTTGCTGTCGTTGTACCGTCGCCCGCTGCGTCATTCGCTTGCGAAGCCACTTCTTTAACCATTTGTGCGCCCATGTTTTGGAACTTGTCTTCAAGTTCGATTTCACGTGCAACAGAAACACCATCTTTAGTGATCGTCGGTGCGCCAAATGATTTGTCTAGAACAACGTTACGGCCTTTAGGACCTAGTGTTACTTTTACTGCGTCAGCCAGAACGTTTACACCTTCTAGCATTTTAATACGTGCGTCATTACCAAATTTAACGTCTTTAGCAGCCATCTTAATTTCCTTTAAAATTCTTTGTTATGGTTAGCGCTTCGTTTTGGTTATACCGAATCAGCCTTCAGTGAAGCTCTCCGGCCACCAATCGGCTTGATCTATATTCCTTTTCAGAAATGACAGAATCACGATATATAGCCAAGCACCCTGGTTTTTAAAACGAAGCCGTCTGATTGGGTCGGAGTACGAGTTACTCGACGATCGCCATGATGTCGTTTTCAGACATGATCAGAACTTCTTTGCCGTCGATTTTTTCTGACTTAGTACCGTAACCTTCAGCAAAGATAACAGTATCGCCAACTTTTACGTCCAACGGTTGCACTGAACCGTTTTCTAGAATACGGCCTTTGCCAACAGCTAGAATGATACCGCGAGTCGATTTTTCTGCGGCAGAACCAGTTAGAACGATGCCACCAGCAGATTTAGATTCAACTTCTTGGCGCTCAACGATAACTCGGTCATGTAGAGGACGGATATTCATCGGTCTTATCTCCTGATAATTTCCATTTAAATTTTGATAGTTGCCACGATTTGCGTGGGTCAAACAATATGTTGGGGACAATGTGATGAATCCCAAGGGGGAAAGGAAAAAATTGTGAGTTAAAGTGCAGATTCTCACCCCTCATCTTTCCCTGCTTTTCGTTTACTCGTATCCCACATCTGTTTATCCTACGCTTTTAGATTATATCGGCGTTTTACATGCAAGATAAACACGGGCTTCTTACAGCCCCGATAGCAGACACTCTACGCACGATGACCATACCGACTATCTTCGGTATGGTCGCGATCTTGATGTTTAATCTTGTTGATACCTTCTTTATCTCATTGCTCGGCACACAAGCTCTTGCTGCCGTAAGCTTCACCTTTCCAGTCACCTTCGCCATCAACTGCATTACCATGGGTATAGGCATTGGCTTGTCGACATGTATTGGAAGGTTATTGGGCCAAGGCAATGCGCAAAATGCGGCTCGTTTTACTTGCCACGGCTTATTGCTTGCGGTGCTTCTTGTTGGTTTTGCATCAACACTGGGGCTTACAACCCTAGAGCCTATGTTTACACTGTTGGGAGCTGAACCTGAGTTACTGCCACTGATATCCGAATACATGACAGTCTGGTATTTAGCGATACCACTACTTGTGATTCCAATGGCAGGCAACAGCGCAATACGAGCGAGTGGTGATACCAAAACCCCCGCTAAGATCATGATGCTGGCCGGCCTGATTAATGGCATTCTCGACCCGCTGCTGATCTTCGGTTACGGGCCTTTTCCTGAACTAGGAATTCAAGGTGCAGCCATTGCTAGCGGATTCAGTTGGTTTGGTGCCTTGTGTGGTTCACTGTATGTGTTAACCATTCGAGAAAAGCTGCTTGCTCCACCCAAACTAAAAAGCATCATCACTGACTGGAAACAGATCTTAACCATCGGTACTCCAGCTGCACTTTCCAATGCCCTGAATCCACTTGCTGGCGCCATTATCATGATGATGTTAGCCAAACAAGGGACAGAAGCCGTGGCGGCATACGGCGCTGCCCAACGTATTGAATCCATTTTGATCATCGTGTTGATGTCTCTGACCTCGGCTCTCACGCCTTTCATGGCGCAAAACTTTGGCGCTGATAATCCACAACGCAGTTTTAAAGCGCTGTTCTTAAGCATGCGTTTTGCTGTCTTATTTCAAGGTTTGATTTTCTTAATGATGGTGCCATTGAGCATCCCTTTGGCTGCCCTCTTTTCTCAAGAAGAATCCGTACGAGGCATCTTGTGGCATTACCTGTTAGTTGTCCCGTTTAGCTATGGATTCCAAGGCATTGTAATGATGCTGATCAGTGCCATGAATGCGATGCACCAACCACTCAAAGCCTTTCAATGGAGCTTCATGCGCCTGTTTGTATTCACACTACCGTTCGCTTGGATAGGCAGCCAAATTGATGGTGTCGAAGGGCTGTTTATCGGCTTAGCGCTAGGAAACGTCATGGGCGGTATTTCAGGGTACTTGTTTGCGCTTCGTATAAGGGTTAAAGCAGATGCAGGATGCGAGTAACCGAGATGCGAAAGGATAAAAAGTAACAGCAGATAAAAGACCAGAAGAAGGAATATCACATGGAAGACACCACATACAAAATGCTCTACGAAGCGCCGATTGGTAAGATGATCATTGTTAGTGATGGCGTATCGATTATAGAAATCGACCATGTGAACCACGATGAGACGATTGATTGCAATCCCGATGAATTATGCCTCAAGGTATCTCGCCAGCTAGACGAGTATTTTGCTGGTCAACGAACTGAATTTGATTTGCCATTGAGAGCGACAAAAGGCACGGACTTTCAAAAATCAGCTTGGCGGGCTCTCACTTCTATTCCTTATGGCGAAACCATTAGTTACGGTGAACAAGCGAAAAGAATGGATAACCCAAAAGCAGTAAGAGCAGTGGGTGGTGCGAACGGCAAGAACCCGTTTAGCATCGTAGTCCCATGTCACCGAGTGATTGGTGCAAATGGGACATTAACTGGCTACACCGGCGGCATGAACCGCAAAGAGTGGTTACTCGACTTTGAGCGTTCGGTTATAGATAGAACGCAATAAGCCTTATCACGCTAGATCGATAATATAAAAGTTCACCATCAAGAAGTGCCGTTGTCATCAGACTAAATATAGTCTACATTTAAACTTCTACATTAAGAGATAATGATAATGTCCACTGAAACGATAAGTTACTTAAAAAAGCACGCGGCTAACCTCGATTTATCAGAGCCTATGACCATTACTCAAAATGGTAAACCCGCTTATACGATTGAATCTTATGAAGATCGAAAGCGTAGAGATGAAGCTATAGCGCTAATGAAACTATTGTCGTTTTCTATTGATGATGAAAAATATGGCCGAGTAAACTCCAGCTCTCAGATTCGAGATAAACTGGCAAAGCGTAAACAATCGGTTCAATAATATGCCCACCATCGAGTACACAGACACCTTTGAACAATTACTTGATGCTTTAATTAATTACTTAAGTGATTATTCGAGTGATGAGTCTGTCATTGAACGCATAGAAGCTCTTCTCGACCGATTTGAAGCCTTAGTCTCTGATAACCCTCATGCTGCAAACATTGCCCCTTCTCTACTAGAACTCGGAGTGAAAAACTTTCGCGAATTTCACCTCGATAGTTTTCGTATTATCTACCGAACGTTACCGACAGCTCATCCGAAAGAAACGAGAGTAATTGTAGATGTGATCGCATTGCAAAAACAAAACTTAGAACAACTGCTCATTCAACACTGCATACTCTACAAATAACGTTTAGCTCTTCGAATCCCGTTTACCCGTATCTCGCATCTAAAAAAAGCCCGCACTTTAAAGTGCGGGCTTTCAAAATCGTTAAAGCTCAACGTGAACCGCTGAGCCAAACAACTATTTAACTACTTAACGAGCACGTCACCTGACATTTCAGCCGGGATTGCGATACCAGATAGAGAAAGCATCGTTGGTGCTAGGTCAGACAGCTTACCGCCTTCTTTAAACTCAACGTCTTTGTTACCCACATAGATAAGTGGCACTGGTAGGTTAGTGTGCGCTGTGTGGATGCCGCCCGTTTCTGGGTTTACCATCATTTCCGCGTTACCGTGGTCTGCTGTGATAAGCAGTTGGCCATCGGCTTCTTTGATTGCTTCAACTACTTTACCAAGACACTCATCTAGAGACTCTACTGCTTTAACCGCTGCATCGTAAACGCCCGTATGGCCAACCATGTCACAGTTAGGGAAGTTACAAACGATAGCGTCGTATTTACCGCCTTTGATTGCTGCAACTAGCTTTTCAGTCAGCTCTGGTGCGCTCATTTCAGGTTGTAGGTCATAAGTCGCTACTTTTGGAGAAGCAACAAGCTGACGCTCTTCGCCTTCAAACTCGTCTTCGATACCGCCATTGAAGAAGAAAGTCACGTGCGCGTATTTCTCTGTTTCAGAGATACGTAGCTGCGTTTTGCCTTCTTTCGATAGCCATTCACCGTAAGTGTTCTCTAGAGAAGCCGGTGGGAATGCACATAGAAGTGGGATGTCTGCTGCGTATTGAGTCAGCATCACGAAATCGATCGCTGGGAATACACTGCGCTCAAAACCGTCAAAATCAGGCACGAATGCACGCGTGATCTCACGAGCACGGTCAGCACGGTAGTTCATGAAGATAACTGCATCGCCATCAACGATAGCGGCAGACTCTTCGCCTTCTGCTTTGATTTCCGTCGCTTTAACGAACTCATCGTTTTCATCACGAGCGTAAGCCGCTTCTAGGCCAGCAACCGCCGTGTCGAACGTGAACTCTGCTTTTGCTTGAGTCAGCAGGTCGTAAGATTCTTGAACGCGATCCCAGTTGTTATCACGGTCCATTGCGTAGTAACGACCAATAAGCGAAGCCACACGGCCTTTGCCTAGCTTAGCGAATAGCGCTTGGAAACGTGCCAGTGTGTTTTCTGCGCTACGTGGTGGTGTATCACGACCGTCTAGGAAAGCGTGTAGGTAGATTTTCTCTGCGCCACGCTCTGCTGCCATTTCAACCGCTGCGTAGATGTGATCTTCATGAGAGTGAACGCCACCTGGAGACATAAGACCCATGATGTGAACCGCTTTCTCAGCTTTCACCGCTTTATCGATAGCGTTCACTAGCGTTTCAGTTTGGCCGAACTCGCCGTCTGAAATTGACTTAGTAATACGAGTAAGATCTTGGTATACCACGCGACCGGCACCGATGTTGGTGTGACCCACTTCAGAGTTACCCATTTGGCCATCAGGTAGGCCTACATCTAAGCCAGAAGCAGAGATTAGCGTGTTAGGTTGGTTAGCAATAAGACCGTCGATTACTGGTGTTTTAGCGTTCGCGATAGCGTTGTCTTGGTTGTCTTCACGGTAACCGTAACCGTCAAGGATCACTAGAGCCATTGGCTTCTTAGCTGACATAGGACTGACCTCGTTCAATTCAAAATAAATCGGTATAAAAACAAATTAGCGTAATTTTACTACAGTTTACAGTCAAAACTGTAGTGGAAGATCAAGAAAGGGCGCAGGTAGGCGGATCGGATGTGAAAAAAAATGTCATTTTGTATTTAAGACTTCGATACAGCATTAGAAACCAGACTACGCAACACGTCGCACCTACCATTCTCTGGCTACATTAAATTACATATTAAAACCTAATCTCACACTCAAGACACAATGGACAAAACATACTCAACTGAGTGTACACACCAATGACTTTAACGTAATATACACGCAAATAAAATTATCATAAAAACTGGCTAGAGTTCATTATGTTATTAGAGCTATCATTTGTTGGCTTCTTCTCCTTTTCCTCACTCTTTTTGATGCGAAAAGTCGCTAAAGCGGTAGGTTTAGTCGATAAACCCAATGAGAGGAAGTTGCATAACGGCGCAATCCCACTTGTCGGAGGCATTGCGATCAGCTTATCGATCAGCCAGTATCTCGTTACCCACCCAGATGTCATCCCGCATAGTGAGGTCTTTTTGGCCTCTATCGCAGCGCTGATTGTTATCGGTGCCCTTGATGACAAATTCGATATCAGTTTCAAGATCCGCCTTATTGTTCAAGCCATTCTCTCCATTTGCATGATGTACTTTGCCGATCTTCGATTGGAAAACATCGGTAACCTTTTCGGGCTTGGTGATTTGCATTTGGGTTTTCTTAGCCCAGTCATCACTATTCTAGCGGTGATCGGCGCAATCAATGCCTTTAATATGGTGGACGGTATTGATGGTTTGCTCGGTGGGCTTGCTATTGTGACTCTGGGTGCTATTGCGATATTACTGCAAGTCGACAGCCAGTATGGCTTAGCGTACTTGTGCGTGGTGTTTATTGTTGCGATTATTCCTTATATCTTAATGAACCTCGGTATTCTTGGGCGAGAACGTAAAGTCTTTATGGGCGATGCGGGCAGCATGATGATTGGCTTTACCGTTATTTGGTTACTGCTCGGCGCAAGTCAAGATCCATCAGAATCACTGATGCGCCCTATTACCGCCTTATGGTTAATTGCAGTGCCGCTTATGGATATGGCCGCGATCATGTTCAGACGAGTAAGACGTGGCGTATCGCCATTCAAGCCCGACAGAGAACACTTACACCACATATTCCAACGCCTGGGTTGTACACCTCGCCAAACCCTCGCCATTATTTGTGCCATTGCCAGCAGCTTTGCAGGGTTTGGTATCTACGGTGAATTTCTAGAAATCGCTGAATCAACCATGTTCATCTTATTTCTGGTTTGCTTTGCTTCTTATACCGTCGCGATGAGTTATGTTTGGCGTATTACCAGTTGGGTTAGACGCTGTCGTAACCTTCCCGAAAAAGTGTATTAAATATTCTTCACGAGTAGGGCTATTTGAAGCTACAGTCGTTCGTGACAAGAATACAGGCGCGCGTGACAAGCAAGCTTGGGCTGCGACTATAAACCTTGTGTGGTTATAAAACGCTTACGTCACTGTCGATATTCAATTGAGCGGCTCCGGCCTGTCTGGAGCCGCTTTAGTTTTTAGCCATATCACCTGAGCATTCACAACCGCTAATTTACATAAACCTTTGTCTATTTAAATCTTAGCCTGCATAAACCTTGCCCTGTATAAACCTAAGCTACATAAACCTTAAGCGATATAAACCTTGCCCTACATACACCTTAATCTACATACACCTTAATCTACATACACCTAAGCTATTGAGCCTTGCTTTCCTTCGTAAAGCCACCGTATAAATCAAGTCGACGGTGGCGCAAGTTAGTCACCGAGCCTTCCATATTAAGCTGCTTAAGCTTCGTTAAATCGACATCAGCAAAAATAATCATTTCGGTATTGGCACTGGCTTCTGTCAACGTTGCATCGTGCGGGAAATAAATGTCTGAGGGTGAGAACACCGCAGACTGCGCATATTGAATATCGACATTATCGACGCGAGGTAGGTTGCCAACACTGCCACCAATCGCCACATAACATTCATTCTCGATCGCTCGCGATTGCGAACAAATACGCACGCGCTGATAACCATTTTTGGTATCCGTCCAAAACGGTACAAACACAATTTGTGCGCCCTGCTCCGCCATCATTCGACCCAGCTCCGGGAACTCGCTGTCGTAACAAATGAGTATGCCCACTTTACCCGCATCCGTATCAAACACCTGTACTTTGTCGCCACCATCAATCACCCAGTCTCTTTGTTCATGAGGCGTGATGTGGATTTTGTACTGAGCATTAATGCTCCCGTCACGCTGCAGTAGGTAAGCGACGTTATACAACTTACCGTCCTCTTCAATAATCGGCATACTACCGGCGATGATATTGATGTTGTAGGTCACGGCCAATTGGGAAAAGCGCGATTTTATTTCTTCTGTGAAGCCGGCGAGAAAACGGATGGCCTCGACCGAGTTTTGTTCCTTTTTCAGCCCCATAAGTGGCGCGTTAAAAAATTCAGGGAAAAGCGCGAAGTCAGCTTGGTAATTGGCCAGAGAAGAAATAAAGAACTCCGCTTGATCGAGCAAATCTTCTAAATCGTTCATGGCACGCATTTGCCATTGCACCACGCCAATGCGGATCAGATTTTTCTCTACATCGTGAACCGATTGAATGTCTTCCTCATAGAAAAAGTTATCCCACTCCAGCAGCGTGGCATACCCTTTGGACGCGTCGTCTTCGGGTAGATAGCCGCGCATAATTCGTTTCACATCGAAATCATTCGCTAACTGAAACGACAAAATGGGATCATGAAGTTCACGACGTTTTACTTTGTCAATGTATTCCGCCACGCTCAGCTCATTCGCATGTTCGTGATAATGAGGAATGCGACCGCCCGCTAATATGGCTTTAAAGTTTTTGCTCCGGCACAGTTCTTTACGAGCATTATACAAACGGCGACCCAAACGAAGCCCTCGGTAATCGGGGTGTACAAAAACATCCAAACCATACATGGCATCGCCTGTCACTTGATTCTGAATCACGTTGTTTTCCGTGATGATGTCCGTATAAAGGTGAGGGAGAGAAAAGCGGTTGTAATTCACTTTAATCGTCAAAGCGGCGCCGATGATCTTGCCGTTATCTTCAATACAAATTTGCCCATCAGGAAACTGATGAATCAGATCCAGGATGGTCAAGCGTGGCCACGCTCCCCCAACATCAGGAAAGACGAGATCCATTAATGCCGCGAGCTCAACGTAGTCTGATGGCTCAATAGTGCGTAAAGAGAGTTGATGCGAGTTGGTATCCATATCCTACTATCCATGTGTCCTTTTTAAACCGTGTTAATGAGAATGCCATATTTTGACCGATACATACACCTAATCGAGAGTAAGATCAGCGCGTCATCCTGTGGTTGGTGGGATGAGCGAACCGGGCCTTTTCAAGTCAGTTGTCACAACAATCACGAAAACGAGAAAGTTTGGAAGATATCAAATAGGTAGCACTTTAACCATTGATAAGATTAATGTATAAATTAGCCAGCAATAGATAATAATTGCACATACATCAAACACATAACAACGGTTGTCTATACATGAAAAAGAAAAGGAACTTGCTAAAAATTTCAATTTTAGCTTCAACAATTGCATTAGCGCTAGCAGGCTGCAACTCTGATAGTTCTTCAACTGATACTAGCGATTCAAGTTCAGCTAGTGGGGCTTATACCCTGCAGGCTATTGATGGTTACTTAGTTAACGCTGAAGTCTACGCAGATATTGACCAAAACGGCACTCTATCAGATTCAGATAAAATGCTTGGCACTACTGGGGAAAATGGAACATTCACTGTAGAAAGTGACGATAAAGATTACCCAATCATTATCAAAGCCATCGCTGGCCAAACTTTTGATACCGATACTGCGGGAACCTTAACCAGTAACGTAGAATTAATTGCGGAAAAAGGCAGCGCTGTTGTGACGCCTTTCTCTACCTACGCGGTTAAAACAGGAAAAACGCTTGATGAAGTGGCAGCAGAACTGCAAATGGATGTCAGCATGATTTCATCAGACTACATTGCAAGTAAGAGTAACGCTGACCAAGCAACAAAAGAAACCGCGAGCAAAGTGCACTTAGCCGCTCGTTCAATCACGCAAACGGTCGACTCCCTTGATTCCATCGATACTGCAGGCTTTGAAGAAAAGGTTCTCGCTATAAAAAGTGCCGTGGACGATGCGTTTAATAATGCGAGTGATAAATCCAGCTTAGATAGCAAACTGATCAAACTTGATGACAGCAATCAAGCATCAACAGAAGAAATGCCAACGGGCACATTGCAATCCATGATGCTGGATAACGTCTATTACGGCATGAATACGAACAGTACTTATGCAAAAATTGAAGGTGTCTCAACCATCGGTTTTGAAGCTGAAGCTAATGAAGATGGCAGCGTTAGTTACACATTCCACAATGATAAGCATGACGAAACATTCAAAGGCACAGCAACATTCAGCTACGATGGATTTTCTACTGTAGACAACGGAGAAACAATAAAAGAAAGCATTATTTATTACGGTAAAGATACTTTGTCTGGTAACAGTGAAGAGTTCTACCTGAATGTAACCAACGATGGTGACATGATTGCATTCACAACTCGATTAGATGCATTAGCGGCCTTCTCTCAAGATGATATTATCAATCAAACTTACTACGTATTGTTTGATGATGCAGGCAGTACAACAACACCCGACGTCACAATGTCTAAGATGACGTTTAACGATGATGGCACTATGGTTATTGTTGAAGGCAATGAAACCTTTACCGATAAAACTTGGGACCTTATCGAGGGAAGCCTATCTATTTCAGGCATTTATGATGATGGTAGTGACTGGAACGTGACGCCAGCTGTGGGCAACGACAGCATGGTTCTGCTGGTTAACAAAACAGAAAACCCATACATCGCTCACGTGATGGTGAAAAACGAAGATCTGGCTAACTCACTTTACCAGAAGTGGAGCAGCCGTCAGTAATAATACGGCTCTATAAACATCAGCAGAGGCTCCCTCTGCTGATGTTTGAGTAAAACTCAATCAAGACCCCAAACAAAAATGGCCAAGTTCAGGTTATGAACTTGGCCATTTTAATCTACTCGTCAACGACAACGACAACGACAACGACAACGTTAATAAGCAATAAGCAATAAGCAATAAGCAATAAGCAATAAGCAATAAGCAATAAGCAATAAGCAATAAGCAATAAGCAATATTATCGATACTCTAATCAAGTACCCAACTTTAACTTATTCTACTTGTTGTAGAACTCGCGGTACCACTGAATAAACTCAGCCACACCTTCTTTAACCGTTACTTTCGGCGTGTAACCCGTTGCGGTAAACAAGTCTTGTGTATCGGCATAAGTTTGGTACACGTCACCAGGCTGCATCTCGCGGAAGTTTTTCTTCGCCTCAATGCCCAGCTCGTCTTCAATCGCCTTTACGAAATCCATCAGGTTGATTGGTGAACCATGACCAATGTTCTCTGAGGTAATTGAACAAAGCATCACGGCCAAGTTTTATTCCCTTAGCTATCAACTTCGGCTTCAGTAAGAAATAGAGCTTACGAGCTCCCAGCCGAGGCATGAACCGTCTTAGTTCAAGCACCATCTCTTTCACAGGAGCAAGCTCAGCCTGACGAGTGGTCTCACGCTTTTCTCTCTGATAGACACACTGACGAGATATATTGAGCAATGAGCAAGCTTTACTTAAGCTTACTTTTTTCTCTTTTTGAAGGCTTCTTGCTCCTTCGCTATATACTTTTTTCTTAGCGACATCCCGTGCTCAGCATCAAGAATATCAACAACCCTATTGAGAAGAAGGCATCTGAGACGTTCATCTTCTAGCTCTTGTTCAAGTCGTTTTATTTTTTGGGCCGGCGTTTCATTCACTCTCGGTGATTTAGGCATCGTGCTCTACCTTGGATTGGTAGTCCAATCCATTTTGCCATGCTTTCTTAACCAAGTAAGAACAGTCGAACGACCTTGTATGCCGTAAATTGATTGGGCTTGTTTATAGGTCATGTCGCCTTTTTCGATGGCGTCTACAACCTGCAATTTAAAGCCTAGTGTGTAATCACGCTGAGTGCGCTTAACGTAGTGTTTATTTGGAATGGTCATCATTAGTCCTCAATGTGTAAACACATTTCAGGACGGGACACTGACTAAAAACAAAAGGGCCCAACCTCACAGTGAGGTTGGGCCCTTTCTAAATTTACCGTGTTTTAGCTGCCTTTAGCTTTTAACTTTCTAGCTTCTTCCACTTTCTAACTATTTTTGCCATCTTAAATGAGTGTGTCATCGCGTAAGTATGGAGTAAGAAACACACCACAATGGTGTAGAACATCATGTATTCCGGTACTTGGAAGTACTCTCCTAATAAGCCGAGCGTTGAATAGACCAATTGCACCAAGCAGATCACCATTAAAGATTCACGAGGTGTAAAACCAATGCGCTGCATAATGTGGTGAAAATGCTCTCGGTCAGGTTGGAACGGAGAATGCCCTTTTCGAATGCGACGGATCATAATGGCCATCATATCAATCAAAGGTACAGCGATTAACCATAGGGCCGCCACTGGTCGAATCATGTAATGACCGTGTTCAGGCTGCGTACCTCGAATTAAAATCCAGATGACAATGAAGCCGATCATCATGCTACCGGCATCGCCCATAAACACTTTACGCAGTTTGCCAAAATACCCCAAATTAAACAGCACAAAAGGAAGTAAGATCACTACCATCACGGCCATAAAGAAGGTATAGAATTCAAGACCATGAGCGAAGAACACCACACCTAACGATGCAAACACCACTATGCTTAAGCCGCCCAGTAGCCCATCGATACCATCCACCATGTTGAACGCATTAATAGCACCAATAACAGCCAGTACAGTAACAACGCTATCGATGACCATAGGGAACTGCACCACGCCTAATCCAAACACGTTACCTACATGAGAGAGCGACAACCCCGTGTGGTGCATAACAATGAGCGTTAAGACAGCTTGCACGCCCATGCGAAGCTTAAAACTAATGTCAAAACGGTCGTCAGCCACCCCAATCAACACCAGTATCGTTAAGCACGTCGCGATTATCTCTATGTTATTGATTTCTGAAGCGCTCACGTAAAAGAAGTACAACAAAGTAATGCAAAGCGATATACCGCCCACTAGAGGGACCACACCCTCATGATGTTTTCTGGCATTCGGTTTATCCACTAGGCCAATGGCGTAGCCGACTTTACGCATACAATACAACACCGCAAGGGCAAGAAAGAAGAACATAGAGAGTTCGATAAGGTAATCAAACAGCGACATTGGTTTAAGCCCTTTGGGTTCTTAGATAAAGGTAATTCAGTAGAACAATGAAGTGACGACAATAAGAACTGCCATCGCGATTCATCAAATTTGGATTCACTACACCTTTTCAGTTGCTGTTTTATCCATTTCGGCTTTGTTGCCTTTGAGGTAGACGTTTTGATAACAGTAGTTCGTCGCCTCGATGTATCCATCGACGCTGCCACAGTCAAAACGTTTACCTTTAAACTTATACGCAATCACACAACCATTTTTGGCTTGTTCTAAAAGCGCATCTGTAATTTGGATTTCACCGCCTTTACCCGGCTGTGTTTCTTCCAAAATATCGAAGATGTCTGGCGTTAAGATATAACGACCAATAATCGCAAGATTACTTGGTGCAGTACCTTGCTCAGGCTTTTCAACCATATCGGTAATTCGAATCAGATCATCACTTAAGTGTTCACCGGCAATCACACCGTACTTGTGCGTTTCAGATTCTGGTACTTCTTCTACCGCGACAATAGAGCAACGGAACTGGCGATACAAAGCGGCCATTTGTGCTAACACGCCTTTGTCATCATTAATGCAAAGGTCATCAGCCAAAACAACCGCAAATGGGTTATCACCCACCAGTTCTTTGCCTGTTAAAATGGCATGCCCTAGCCCTTTCATTTCGCGTTGACGAATAAAGGTGTATTGGGCGGAGTCGATCAATGAACGAATATCGTCTAGCAACGGCTCTTTATTGGTGCCTTGAATTTGGTGCTCAAGCTCGTAGTTCTTATCAAAGTGATCCATTAACGAGCTTTTACCACGGCCAGTAACAACAGCCATGCTGGTCATGCCCGCTTGAATCGCCTCGTCAACGCCATATTCAATCAGCGGCTTGTTAACGATAGGCATCATTTCTTTTGGCATGGATTTAGTCGCAGGTAAAAAGCGCGTGCCATAACCGGCTGCGGGGAATAAGCAGTGTTTGATCATTATTTAAATTCTTATTTTTTATTAAATTACTGATATATAAAACATTTCGAATGGAATGAAATTGGAAATACCGAAAAGAAATGTCTCAACATCAAAATTGAACTAAGACATTATAGATATAAGAATTTGTTATTTTTTACAAATGCAGGCATTTCCTAGAGGCGCACTTTCAGCACGCCCCTATAGAGAGTTACTTATTGTAAAACTCGCGGTACCACTGGATAAACTCAGCGACGCCTTCTTTAACCGTTACTTTTGGCGTGTAGCCTGTAGCGGCAAACAAGTCTTGCGTGTCAGCGTAGGTTTGATACACATCACCAGGCTGCATTTCACGAAAGTTTTTCTTCGCCTCAATGCCCAACTCGTCTTCAATCGCCTTTACGAAATCCATCAAGTTGATTGGTGAGCCGTGACCAATGTTATACACCGCATAAGGCGCAGAGCTGGTTGCTGGAGAACCCGCTTCTACTGTCCAATCATTATTACGCGTAGGCACCACATCCGCGATGCGCACCACACCTTCAACAATATCGTTTACGTGCGTAAAATCACGCCACATATCGCCATTATTGTTGATATCAATGGTGTCGCCATCCAGAATCTTCTTCGTGAAGATAAACGGTGCCATATCTGGACGGCCCCACGAACCATACACGGTAAAGAAGCGCAGACCTGTGGTTGGAATGTCGTATAAGTGCGAATAGCTGTGCGCCATGAGTTCATTCGACTTCTTGGTCGCGGCATACAATGAAACAGGGTGATCAACCGAATCTGACGTTGCGAATGGTGTTTTCGCATTCAACCCATAAACAGAACTCGAAGAGGCATACACCAAGTGCTTCACTTTATTGTGACGACACCCTTCTAGAATGTTTAAGTGCCCTACTAAATTGGAATCGGCGTAAGCATTTGGGTTTTCAATAGAATAGCGAACGCCCGCTTGTGCAGCCAAGTGGATCACTTGATCAAACTGCTCCGCTTCAAACAAGCTAGCGACACCATCACGATCGGCAATATCTAACTGAACCAGTTTAAAATTAGCATGTTGAATACGTGCTAGACGCGCTTCTTTCAAAGCGACATCGTAGTAGTCATTCAGGTTATCGACACCAACAACCTGATACCCTTTCGCTGTTAATTGCTCAACTACGGCACTGCCGATAAAACCCGCCGCACCCGTTACCAAATACTTCATCTTATTCCCTTAATCTGAACCGAATAAATCACGCGTATACACTTTGTCTTTTACATCCGCCAGCTCTTGGGCCATACGGTTTGAAACAATCACATCACAGCTTGACTTAAACTGCTCGAAATCCGTTAACACTAATGAACGGAAGAACTCTTTTTCTTTCAGCTCTGGTTCAAACACCACCACTTCAATGCCTTTCGCCTTCAAACGCTTCATAATGCCTTGAATACTTGAAGCACGGAAGTTATCTGAACCGGACTTCATGACTAAACGATAAATACCCACGCGCGTTGGGTTACGCTTGATGATTGAATCGGCAATAAAATCTTTACGTGTGGTATTCGAATCTACAATAGCACCAATAATATTATTCGGCACATCCGAGTAGTTAGCGCGCAGCTGTTTAGTATCTTTTGGTAGGCAGTAACCACCGTAACCAAATGAAGGGTTGTTGTAGTGAGAACCAATGCGAGGGTCTAAGCTGACACCATCGATAATTTGGCGCGTATCTAGCCCGTGAGATTCAGCGTAAGTATCTAGCTCATTAAAGTAAGCAACGCGAAGCGCCAAGTAAGTGTTAGAGAACAGCTTTACCGCTTCAGCTTCGGTTGAATCGGTATAAAGGATTTCAACGTCTTTTTTCACCGCGCCTTCTAGCAACAGGTTGGCAAAAACTTGAGCACGTTCCGAGCGCTCACCGACGACAATGCGAGACGGGTGCAGGTTATCGTATAACGCTTTACCTTCACGCAAGAACTCAGGTGAAAACATCAGGTTTTCACATTCTAGTTCCTGTTTAATGCGCGCGGTATAACCCACAGGAACGGTCGATTTAATCACCATCACTGCATTTGGGTTAATCGCCATCACATCTTTAATCACCGCTTCAACGGAAGAGGTATTAAAGTAGTTCGTTTCTACGTCGTAATCGGTAGGGGTAGCAATAACAACATAATCGGCATTTGAATATGCTAGTTCTTTATCGAGTGTCGCGGTGAAATTAAGCGATTTATTGGTCAGAAACTCGGTAATTTCAGTATCAACAATCGGAGACTGCTTGTTATTAAGCATCTCTACTTTTGAAGCCACGATATCAACCGCAACGACTTCATGATGCTGTGCAAGCAGCATCGCATTAGACAGACCAACGTAGCCTGTACCAGCAATAGCAATTTTCATATATAAGCCAACTGTTTATGTAATAATTAGTTTGAATAAAAAGTATAAACTAGACATGTGTTCATTATATAACAAGGCAATCTTGGTGACAGTTAATTCGAGGTACTTTGCAGGCTAATTAAAGGTAACGAGCCAGAATTGCGCATTTTCCTTATACCCAAGCCCTCATAGTATGTTGCGCATAAATTAAAGCTCTTTGCTTGGGCCTACCGCACAGCGAAATTTACCACCAAAGCTTTCTGAAAGCTTCAGCCACTCTTCGACATTCATATTGAGGCGTTCAAGAATCCTGATTGCACCATAAATCATTTTTTGTCTTTTCTTCGGGATAAACACCACGTGGTATTTACCATCCCATCGAGTATGAGACAGACTCTTATAGTCTCGCATAGGTTGTTTCCTCTTTACTTTTGGTCGAGCAAAGAAGTTACACATACCGTTGTCACGGTCAAACCTATGCGAGTCACCCCAGCAGAGCTGGGGGTTTATCAATGTTTAATTACAGATATAAAAGAACCAAAAGCGCTTTATCTAAGTCTATTATATGCGATTTTTTTTAAAACTGGTGGAGAGATCCTTAAAATAAATAACGCAACTGTATGCATTAAATTAGACACATTAAGATTATTAAGCTTTTTAAAAGCATAAATTCTTGCATTAAGATCATTCATAGCTTTTTTAAATCCGCGCCTTTGATGAAAATCATCATCAACTCTAAAATTCAGCAACGGTTCATTTAAATTAGCAAAGACTCTACCATCTGCAATCAAATCAACCCATAAGTAGTAATCTTGTGTATTCATGAGTTCGGACTTATATCTGATACCTGATTTGAATATCGATTTCTTCATCATTACAGATGGATGATTGAATGGGCATTTTTTGATAATTTTATTTACTAGCTTTTTATGGTTACTATCCATTGATTTATAAAATTTTTTTTCTCCAGAAGAAGATATTTCCCAAACATCTGTTCCTAAAACATCTACTTCAGGGTTTAATTCAAGAAATGAAACCTGTTTTTGAAACCTGTCCACCTCGCTGATATCATCCGAATCCATTCTAGCTATATAATGAATATCTTCATCTAAAAGAGCAATTTCAATACAATCGTTCAGCCTTTGAGCTAAGCCCAAATTTAATTCATTAAAATGAATGGACACATTGTCACAATTTTCATAATTACTCAATAGCATGTGAACGTCATCTCCCACAGGGCCATCAACTTGAATAATAATATGAAAGTTCACATAGTCTTGATTGATAATACTATCTAAAGATATTTTTAAATTATTAGCTAAATCAGATTTATATACTGACATGGCGACTGCGATTTTTTTATTTTTCATAATTAAAATTAACCTTATACATCCTTCGCGAACCACCATGAACTGAATCAACATAGATGCAATTAAATTCAGGATCCCATTTAGGATGTAAATCACATCTTGTTTGATTATTGTATTTTAATGGTTCAAAAAACTCTGCAATCATTTTCACCTGATTAAGATTAGTGTCAACCAATAATAAATGTTTCATTCTTGACTTATCAGGGTATGTATCAGTTATAAATAAACCATCACCAATATAAGTTGGATGTCCATCACCATATTTATCTAATTCACTAATATCAACCCTTATGAAATTTTTCTTAAAAACTTCAATAAAGTAATATCCATTAATACCATTATGCTTCATATAGGCAAGAAGTGTATTAGAATCAACCCAGCAATAATGACTAATCATTCCTGAATCAGAAATTAAATCTAGCTTTGATGGATCATTAATATTAACTATAAACAGTCTATCAACCCTAACACCATTACTGGTGTAAGCTCTATGTAAAAAAACAGCATTAACTCCGTCTTTTGAAATCATAATGTGATTAAACTTCTGAGAAGAGTAATCAGCGTTGAAATTCAGAGGGAATTTTTTATTTAATGTAACAAGATCAATAACAACTTCACTACTACGATTATAATTAACTTTTATAATAGATTGATTTTTAAAATCTATATTCCCCCAAGCTTCTCTTGAAAAATATGCGTAATCAGGACGAAGGAAACTTAATGGTCGATAATCTAACGATAAATAGAAGTCGTTATAATAAGAATCATAAACAGGGTGCTCTAATATTTCCTCATCTTTCGTGAAAACATTTACAACTTTTGCTCTGATTGAATTATCAACAATGTCATTAAAAATAATATTACTATCAGATATCCATTGTAATTTTGAACCTTGCTGCCAATTAAAAGCCGATGTTTCTACTTTAAGTAAAATAGAGTCATTTTTGACATTCTTAACAACAACAAAACATGGTTCTTGCAAACCCAAGGTATCCAGTGGGTTTAATGTCGTTGGAATTGATGTAGAATGAAATAGTTCAAAGTCTCCTTTTCTTGGATTATTGTCGTAATAACCGAAAAATGTTTCATTCTTGCAGTCATCAATGACATCAAGATTAAATTTAGACTTAAAATTGTACTTCTTTTTGTAAATTAAAAAGTTAACTCTCTGATATATATTTTTTGCTATTCCCTTTATAGCTGGGTTTTTACTTAATAAAGAAGCAAATTTACGTTCAAATACATTAAAATTAGCCATGTTTATATCCTACAAGTGCAAGGCATGAACCAAAAATGAATTTCAATGCTCTTAAGCTTGGACGTATTGCAAAAGAAACAATCGAAAATTGCAATGACTTAAGAGGCTTTCCTACATTTAGAGCTTTACTCACCAACTGATACAGATTTGATTTGAATTTTTTTATATCTTTATCATTCAAACCTGGTGAATACTTCTTTAATAAATAAGAAGCCGCAATTTCATGCCTACCATCATTTGAACGACTAATCTGTTTTCCTTTCTTTCGAAATACTGTATAGATCACACTGTTTTCACCATCATATACAGCTGTACCTAATGTGAGCAGCCGTATCCACAAATCGTAATCTTGGAAACATGGTAATTCAGGGTCAAAACCATTAACTTTTATAAAGTCATCTTTTCTTATAGCTACTGACGACGTAGACCCAATATGATTACAACTCAAAATATCGGATAGAGAATACTCTTCACTTCCCGGTTTGATATTTCTGAATGGTTTATCAAGATCTGTATCCCATACGACTTTTTTACCAGAGAAAACAATGACTGTTTCTTTATTCTTAAGCAATGAAAGTTGTTTCTTTACTTTTCCATTTTCCCATGAATCATCATCGTCCAGAAACATGATGCATTCATTATTTGACTCTGCTACGCCAATATTTCGACTCACAGCACCTCCCTTAGAGAAGGAATTTCGTATAACTTTTATTCTACTATCGAGAAAAAGACTACTAACATCAAAGTCAGAAGCATCATCCACAATGATTATTTCATCATGATCATTTAATTGAATTAAAACGCTATCAACAGCCCTTTGAAGGAGTGATATTCTATTTTTTGTTGGAATTATAACTGAAACTTTCAAAGTAACCTCTATAAGTTTGTGATTTAACGATTTTAGAGTTAAGAAAATAATTATTTAAGATTCTTTGCCAAAACAACTCAATATAGTGATAAGAAGCATAGGATATACATATAACTACAAAGAGATACGGAATAAAGATTAAATCATTCCACATATCCACGGAAAAATCATGAACTTCCCCGTCAATAAAGGCTTGCCAGAACCTTTAAAAGATACTCACAATTCATCGCACACATCGCTCTTTTATGTTTAATGCTCGCTTTGAGAGTCGTTTCACTCTTCAGCATGTTTAAGCACATCTGCCTGATCCTTGCGAAATTTTCTGCACCTTCTTCTGCTCGTTTTCGGCTGGCATCCTCACCAAAAGCGGTGTCTAACGACCAGTGCATCCAGGGCAAGATTACGAAGCCCCTTGCCCTGCAAGGACTTGCGAAAGGTAGCTATTGCTACGGTTTGCTTTTTTCTGCTTTCTTTTGATCCCTGCTTTGAAGCTGGCTTCTTCCGTCAGCAGGTTTAAAGCTATATGCCTTATAACTGCTAAATTCTCACCCGCTTGCTCTCGACGTATCCGACATTCATCTTCTTTAAAACCTACGTCTAATCGCCAGTGCATCTGATTTTCGATGCTCCAATGTGCTCGCGTGCTCTCTAGTAAAGCTTTAGCCGTCAGTTCTGCTGAGCTTATGTAGTGCTTTATTTGCATTGTTTCTGCTGGCTTATCACCTTCTTGACGAATTGAAACGACCATACCAATTGTGGAGAGTACCGCCCAATCAAGCGCTATATCGCCTAAGAAATCTGTATTGTGAACAACCATACTCAAACGTGTTTCTGTACGACCATGCCCTTTCTCTTGAGTGACGTATTTATCCCCTTCAAAACTATTAAGCATACTAGAATTAAACACTTGGCTAATCGCTTGCTCCAATCGTTTTTGATTACCTTTTACCGCTAAGAGGTAATCTGCATCTTGGGCGACTATCTTTTCTGCTATATCCTTCTGGCACCCCATAGCATCAATCGTCACTAAACAGCCTCGCAAGGAAAGCATTTCAAGCAGTTCGGGGATCGCTTTTATTTCATTGCTTTTATCCGCAGTCTTAACTTGTCCCAGTACAACTTGGTTTGCCGCACTAAAGGCACTAACCATATGGATTGCACCACAACGCTTGTCTTTGTTGTATGTGCCTCTGAGAGTTTTGCCGTCGATAGCAATCACTTCACCCTCTGTCGCCTCATGGCAATCTTTCATCCATGCTGTGAAGCATCGTTGTAACTGCTTAGCGGAGATAAGATTAATAACTCTGGCAATGGTATCGTGTACTGGTATGCCTTGGTTGAAATCACCATACTGTCTAAGCCATTCCAAGTTATCTTCACCAAAATCTTCAATATCCTCCCAACCTTCAGCGCCAGCAATCACTGCTGAAATGGTTAAAAAGATAATATCGGTTAGCGTGTGCTCTATTTTCCCAGCTTGGCGAGGGTCTTGAATAACTGAAATATGGTCCAAAAGGCTTAATCCATTCATTAGGCTAAATATCTACTGTTAAAAGACAGTATATGATCACACCTAAATTTGATCATCAAATCGATCTTGGATGTATTGAGATTATTGTGAATTCAGTATCTAATTAGTTAAATATGACTTCACGTCATCCCTTATTCCATAAGGGATTTTCATGATCTTGCCCTGGCCTTGTTGGCGGTAATCTGGAATGATATCAAAATGCATAAATGGGTGCTGGTTACTCATAGTTAGACCTCCAATTTTTCTATGGAGGTATTAGAAAACACTGAAAATGCTCTACAAATTGATCATCGGGCAATTGATTGTTATGTGATAATGCTAACTAGTGAACTTCAAAAATTGAGAACTCAATACGCCACGAACCCTTTAAACATGTGCATGTTGATGATTTTTCCCTGGCTTGTGAAATCATAGCCTGACTCCAGTTTTCAGAAGCCAGTAAAATAGCCTTAATACGGTCACGCACTCGACCATCACGAGTAGAATCGTGCATTTGTTCGAGTTGTAATTTCTGTTGAGGAGTCAGTGTAATTTTCATGGTGCATAGCATGATCCTGATTCTAAATAAAATCAAGCATCTTCAATGATCACGGGTATATAACATTAAATCAAGTGAAACCCTTATGGTGAAAATTAACGTGATAAAAAAAACTAACGCTTGAAAGTAATTAAGAAATGGAACAAACCAACCATGGAACAAAAACATAACCATTAAGAGCCAAGTTAGCTCAACAATATATGTTTTATTGACGTCAATGACTTTTGATAAAATTACCGATGCAAAGACTAATGCAATTATAATAGCAAAGACACCTATGAAACTAAGCCCCAAAAGAGGAATATAACCAACAAAACCAATCTGGGTCGACCAATCAGTTAAACCATTTATATGATATGCTAAGATACTTTGGATAGTTTCGTTTCCAGATAAATCTCCGTGAAAGACTTTAATTAAAAACTTAATTAACCAATGATTAACGAACGTTGGAATGTAATCATTTGCTATTAACAGTTCGGTCAACTGAAACCAATTTTCAAAAATATATTGAACATTAGCAACCTGTTGAAATCTTTCAACTGTTCTATTAAAAAATATAAAGTAAGCTTCAAGATAATTACCATAACTTAGAATATAGTTATTTGCAGTTGTTAAAAGACTATTTGAACCTGATATTGCATGTTGCATAAAAATGAATTTCGCCATTCTTATAAATGGCGAAACCAACAAAATCACTAAACTTAAAAATATGATCTGGGTATATCCACTTCTTTTTTTTATGTTATATCTATATAATAAATACAAAAAACCCATCCACATTAACTGCGCTGACTGGCCGCTAATTATATTGGTAATCAGATAAAGCACTAATATGACGTTAAAAAAATAATTCCTATTCCCTATTCTATAAAATAAGTATATTGCAATTAAATATACAGGCTGGAAAATAGATAAGAAATAGAAATTAAATTTATTCCCACCAGAATCATCTACTGAAACCCCAGCTATACCTGTACTATAAATAGAAGTATTAATCATATAAAGGACAGTTATACTTAATATGATAATATCGAGAATATATGATTCTACATATTTTAACCCAATTTTAAAGCTTACCTTACTACATAAACTGAACAATATGCAGAAAAAAACAAGGGACAATAAAACACTAGCTAAAGAATAACTCATAATATATGGGTCAGTTTTAAAAAAGTGTTTAAAGTCCCCACCTAAAGTACCAGTCTTTATAAAATAGTAAGATAGATAAACATTAGAAAATATATACAAAAAAAGAATATACTTCCTATGAAAATAATTAATCATCACGCTGTAGCACACTGTAGTCTAATTGAAACCTTTTAAAAACAGAGGTTATTTGAACGTCATTTTCATTATTTCTAACATTTGATAGAAATAATCCTATATCCTGGCTTCCATCTATTTCAAAAAACTCTTCATTAAAATTCACATTACGTTCTACAACTTTAGACTTGAAGTGATTAATTGTTGTCATAGCTTTAAACCAAACATCATCCGCTTTAGGTGCTAATTTTGTAAATTCTTGGACTGAACAAGTTAATTTATTCAAAGAACCTTTAGGGTAAAATACACCACCAATCCCTGTTGGGAAAATCTCAAATCCTGGTTCATATTTTGAAATTTTTTGCTTCCATTTACAATATGGATTAACTTTACTATTTTCGTCAAATGTTATCTGGTGCCCACGATTACATAATACAACACCAGGAGATACTTTACTTTCCAATACAAACCTATCAACGAGGTCAATAGGATAAATTATATCGTCATCAACTGTGATGATATCCACAATATCGTTATCAATGACACTTAAAGTTGGAATTAATTTTTTATATGAACGAAAGTTTTCACAATATCTTATTTCTAGCCCTCTTTCTTTCTGTCTAATTAATGCGGCGGGTAAATTTATATCACTAAATTCATCTTTATCCAGCCATAGTATGATTCTATCAGCCTTTCTTGTTTGAGCACCTAATGATTCAATAGTAATATGGACCGTATTAATTCTTTTGCTATATGTCGTTAAACTAATTACAACACCGTTACTTTCAGCGTTATCACTAACTAAAGGCTCAAATGATGATAATACCGAGTTACTTAAATGCTCATAACGTAACTTATAGCTAATTAAATTACTATTATTAATCAACTGTTTAATAACTTGAATGAATTGTTTCTTCTTAACACTAATACTCATATACAACACTTCTTCACGAAACCAATAATTAACTGCTTAAGCAGATTTGAAATTTTATAGGCATCAAACTTATAATGGCACCTATAAGCTTTTTTTAAGTACTTAAAAGCAAGCCCAATTTTTAGAAACCTAAAACACGCAAGAGAAGTTCTATAGTATTCATCCGCACATTTATGCTTACTCAGCTCATTAATGTTTGGATATATTTGTTCTAAATTACTAATCACATGAGAAAATGACTCGTTAAATTTCAATCTATTATTTAAGTTCAGTTGGTTTCTTTCAGACCATGAACCAGAACTATGAACACGATAACAACTCATAAATTCAGAAGATACATATATGTTTTCGCCATTAATACAGGAAAAAACCTCAAAGAAAAAATCACCGATTGGTGATTTTTTGTACAACCAATCAGGTATTTCTCTTAAAACATTGATATCTATAAAGTAAGAAGCAGTAGGTATGAGCTGTCCTTCACTCATAAAGACATCATCTAATGTATACAATTCATCATGCTGAAAGTTCCATTTTGATTTGACGATTTCATTTTCATTTAAACAGTAAGCACCATGAGCAACCATCTTATAATTACTATGTAACGCAACATTAAGTTGTTTTGATAGCTTTCTTTTATCTGTCCAAAAATCATCCCCTTCACAGATTGCGACATAATTCCCCGCAGCCGCTGCAAAACAATTCTCTAATGGTTTTAATGGGTATATTGAGTATTGGTTTTCATCTTGTGTTATAAGTTTAATAATATCTGGGAATTTATTTTTCAACTGAATTAATAATTGAAGAGTACCATCAGATGATTTATCATCATGAATAATAACTTCAAATTTATACTCTACTTCTTGAGCTAAAAAAGATTTAACTGCAGACTCAATATAATCCACTTGATTATAACTAGTACAAACAATAGATACATAAACTCGATCTGTAAAATGCCAATGCTTCATTATTTCAGATTGACTATCTGGACAATCAATTAATATCTCATCTATTTTCATCGATTTTTTTTTCTATTTTTAGCAAATTTTTAGATCGTACACCAATTTTTTTAGCCGGAACTCCACCTAATATAGTAAATGGAGTACTGGAGGATTTGACTAAGCTCAGTGCGCCGATAACAGTCCCTATATCTAGGTTAACTCCAGGTAGAATTACACTTCCGCTTCCAATTACAACGTGTTTCCCTATGTGTATTGCATCACTAATTACATTAGTATATATTGATTCAACTGTTGGGTTGGTCATGAACTCACCTGAATAATCATCATTACTAGAGTAAATAGCTACACGAGAGGAAATATTAGAAAAGTCTTCTAAGACAATTGAACCTTTACCAATTAAAGAACTATAAACTGCAATATGTATATTATTACCTATCGTTATACCACCTTTACCTGCTGACAATACGCAAAAATCATCGATTCTTACATCATTACCTATACTGATGTTTTGTGCTCCATGTATGCTAGCTTTATTAGATATCCTCACATTATTTCCAATAGAAACAAAACCAAACTGTTGTAATTCCTCATGAGTTAGAACTGCCATTACCTTTTACAATCCCTAATTATTGAGCTAATGAAAAGAATATTATCTTGTGTAATTTCATGATGAAGCGGCAAACATAAAACTGAACTTGCAACAATTGAAGCATTTTTCAAGTCACCAACTATTCGATATTTATCTGAACAAAAACCATTAAAATCTGGTATTAGTGGATAAAAGTACTTTCTTGCAAAGATATTATTATTCTTTAATTTGTTGAATAATTCATCACGACTTATTCCAAATTCTTTCTCGTCAATTAAAATTGGATAATAAGAATAATTGTGAACAACATTCTTATTTGGCTTCCATACCGTTAATCCATCTAAATCCGACAATTTTTCATCATAACTCTCTGCAGCTATCTTTCTTTGCTCAATAGCACTATCAATATAATTCAAATTAATTAGACCAAATGCAGATTGAACTTCATTTAGTTTCGCATTAGACCCAATCAAACTTAGTGAGGCTTCAGACTCAAAACCAAAGCTTTTGTATTGTTCTAACTTTTCTTTTAATTCACTGCTGTTACAAACAACAGCACCACCTTCAACTGTTGAATATGTTTTTGTAGCATGAAAGCTCAAGATAGACATATCACCATAAGTTAGAACTGATTTGTTACTTTCCTGTACTGCAAAGGCATGGGCAGCATCATAGATTACTTTAAGGCCATACTTATCAGCAATACTTTGTATTTTTTCGTGGTCACATGGGTTTCCGTATACATGAACAGGCATAATTGCTGTTGTTTTATCAGTGATAGCCGCCTCAATTAATTCAGGTTTAAGATTAAATGTATAAGGATCAATATCGATAAAAACTGGTTTTAAGCCGCTTAATAAAATTGAATTGCTTGTTGCTATAAAACTATAAGGTGTCGTTATCACTTCTCCTTCAAGCTCTAAAACCGTCAAAGCGGCACACAAACCAAGTGTGCCATTAGAGAACAAACTCAGATAATCAACACCCAAATATTCACATAACCTAGCTTCAAGTTGATTATGATAGTGACCATTATTTGTTAACCACTTTTTATCCCATATATCCTCTAGAAGTGGAGTAAGTTCACTTAATGGTGGAAGTAACGGTGTAGTAACTGTAATATTTTTCATTTAATTTATTCTTTATAAAATCGTGGGTTTATATATTTAATCAAATCTGCCTGAAAAGTTATCATTGATAAAGCATAAAAAATAATTGAAATCGATACAGCTAACATCAAAGCGATAGAAATATCATCAATTATTATTGATGAAACGTAATATCCGAAAAAACATGATATTAAAGATATAATCCAAATAGGCAGTAAGGAGTAAATCTGTCTCTTTAATGATAGGTTGGCAATTTTCCCTGTATAATACGTATTAATAACCAGTGCAATATATGAGTGTATTGTCAATCCAACACACATTGCTTTAATCCCAAGAGGAACAGTTATGAATAATATCACGGTGATTAATATTTTTTTTATCACTTCAAGCTTTAAAAATAAATCTGTTCGTCCTTTTACTTGAAGTAGGTTAAGATTAATCGCATGAATTGGGTATAACAAAAATCCAACACTCAAAATAGTAACCAATTCTGCAGCCATAGCCCACTCACTACCTAATATTGTAGTAATTAGCCATTCCGCAGTAACAGCAAGCCCAAAGAGTAATGGAAAAATCACAGCAGCCGCTAACCTTAATGTTAATAAATATGCACTTTCTAGTTGTGTACTATCACCCTGCATTTTACTTAGCATTGGATATGTCACTCGTTGAATTATCGAGGTCATTGTTATCGCTGGAACACTTGACACTTGATTGGCCTGAGTGAATTGACCAACTTGCCCGACATTAAAGTATTTACCAATTATCACCTGATATATATTCTTATATATAGTATCAAGTATACCTGACAATAATAATTTTGAGCCAAAGTTAAATAAATATCTAAAAGAAAGCAATGAGAATGCTAGCCTTGGTTTCCAAGGGCAAAAGATGTTTAACATAATAGCATTACAAATACTCATGGTTATAGTTTGAGCAACTAAACTCCATACACCAAACTCATTCAATGCAAATATAATTGCAACGAAACTGCTAATAAGTACACTTATAATAGATGCTTTAGCTTGAGTCTTAAAATCCATAGCGATAGTTAACATTGCTTTTTGAACTATCGTTAGTGAGTTTATGATTATAACTATTGATATAACTTTTGTAAGTGTTATTAGTTCCGGCTGTTTAAAAAACTCTGCAATGGTTTCGGAAGAGATATATAGTAGCAAGTAGCAAACAAGCGAAGACACTACGTTAAATAAAAATGCTGTAGTAAAATCTTCATCTACTACATCTTTTTTTCTGATTAATGCAGACGTAAAGCCACTATCAATTAAAACTTGACTAACCGCTATGAATATAGCAAGCATCCCGATCAAACCAAATGCCTCAGGTCCAAGTAGACGAGCGAGGTATAACATCACAATTAGTTGCACAAATTGTGTTAATATTCGTTCAATCGCACTCCATTTCAAGCCATTTGCAGTTTTTCTTTTTATACTACTCATTTTTCACTTACTTCATTAGCGATAGTATATATTGACCATATGAGTTCTTCCTCATTAATTCACCACGTTCTTTGAATATCTCTGCTGTTATCCAGCCTTGATTAAAGGCTATCTCCTCTAGACAAGCGATTTTAAACCCTTGCCTTTTCTCAATTGTCTCTACAAATTGAGCAGCTTCAAGCAAGCTTTCATGCGTTCCGGTATCTAACCAAGCGTACCCTCGGCCAAGCATTTCTACGTTAAGCTTGCCTTTATTAAGATACATTTCATTTAACGTAGTGATCTCTAACTCACCTCGTTCTGAGGGTTTAACTTTTTTGGCTAGCTCAATCACCTGATTGTCATAGAAATAAAGGCCAGTCACAGCATAATGACTCTTCGGTTGGCGCGGTTTCTCTTCAATAGAGATTGCCTTTCTATTTCTGTCAAACTCAACCACCCCAAAACGCTCAGGGTCTTTGACTTGATAACCAAATACCGTGGCTCCTTCCCCTTTTTTAGCATTCTCAACCGCACTGTTTAATTTTGGAGTAAAGTTCTGCCCCCAAAAAATATTGTCGCCTAGAACTAAACAAACTGAATCATTTCCAATAAAATCTTCACCGATAATAAATGCTTGTGCTAATCCTTCAGGCTTTGGTTGAACCGCATACTCAAGCGATATACCAAATTGACTACCATCACCGAGTAAACGTCTGAAGCTCTCTTGGTCTTCTGGTGTCGTAATAATAAGCACTTCACGAATACCCGCCAGCATCAGAACTGATAACGGATAATAAATCATAGGTTTATCATAAACGGGCAATAATTGCTTGGATACGCCCATAGTGATTGGGTATAAACGTGTACCGGAGCCGCCCGCTAATACAATACCTTTCATTATTTACTTTCCTTAGTTTCCGTTGACTCAACGCCTAGGCGCTCACGTTGGTAGCTGCCATCTTGTACATTTTGACACCATGCTGAGTTATCTAAATACCATTGCACCGTTTTACGTAGCCCTGTTTCAAATGTCTCTTCTGGCGTCCAATCTAGTTCACGCTGCATTTTAGATGAATCAATCGCGTAACGGCGATCATGCCCCGGGCGGTCTTGAACGTACGTAATTTGCTCTGTATACTTCGAATCTTTCGGTACTAGAGTATCTAGGATGTCGCAAATTGTATTCACGACTTCAAGGTTTTTCTTCTCGTTGTGACCACCGATGTTGTAGGTCTCGCCTACTTTCCCTTCCGTCACCACTTTATAGAGTGCGCGGGCGTGGTCTTCGACAAACAGCCAGTCACGGATTTGGTCGCCTTTTCCATAAATAGGCAAATCTTTGCCTTCTAGCGCATTAAGGATAACCAGTGGGATCAGCTTTTCAGGGAAATGATAGGGGCCGTAGTTGTTTGAGCAATTCGTTACCATCGTTGGTAAGCCATAAGTACGCAACCATGCACGCACTAAATGGTCACTCGAAGCTTTTGATGCTGAGTATGGACTTGATGGCTCATACGAGGTTGTCTCTAAGAACATTGGCAGGTCGGTACCACTTTCCACTTCATCAGGATGTGGAAGATCACCGTACACTTCATCAGTAGAGATATGATGGAAGCGAAACTCTGCTTTTGCAGATTCTTCTAGCGTATTCCAATACTCGCGAGTCGCTTCTAACAGAGTATAAGTACCGACAATATTGGTCTCGATAAACGCCGCTGGGCCTGTGATTGAGCGGTCAACATGCGACTCCGCTGCAAGGTGCATCACCGCATCCGGTTTATGCTCGGCAAAAACTCGACCTAACTCTGTACGATTGCAGATATCGACTTGTTCAAACGAATAACGTTCAGACGAATCCACCTCGACAAGAGACTCTAAATTACCAGCATAAGTGAGCTTATCAACGTTAACCACGCTGTCAGATGTGTTCTTGATGATGTGACGAATAACAGCTGAGCCGATAAAACCAGCACCACCAGTGACGAGGATTTTCATAGTTTTCTCTTGTAGTATTATGTTTAGAACAACTCACGAACGTGAAGATGCTGTTTATTTTTGAACAAAAAATCAAAATTTCACCTCAGCGTTAAAAACGCACTGAGACACTTTTTATTCATTTTGAGACAGTCTATTTTCGACAATCCCTTGTAAAACCTTGGTTTTGCTAATTTTTTAGAAACCGCCCTAATAGGGCCGCGAAACGTTTTTACGCCTTTTGCCTTGCCTTGCCTTCCATCCGTATTTGGATACGCTACCGCCCTTAGGTTTGGCTCCTAAAGGCAATAGTAACAAGTTGTTCGCTTTATGCGGTTTTTATACGCTTTTAAATACGCAGCGTATTCTAGCAAAGTCAGTGCATATTAACCAGTTTGAAAACTGTCCTTTCCTACCACGAATTTCACAAAGCGTTCACCCACCGCACGCATTGTACGTCGTGTAGGAACTGAGTGCCTATGAAGTAGCGGTTTTCTTGTGCTGTCTCGCAATAGCGCTTTTCTATATCAATGAAAATATTGCCGTTTCGGTATAACGAGACAAAGCTTGGGTTGTTGTTTACCGCCAAAAGTTCTTTAATTTCTGTGCGTGTTAACCCTTGTGGGTAATGCTTAACAAGCAAGGTCAAAAACTCGCCAATGCGCCCTTCCACTCGCGCTATCTCTTTTGCCAAAATGGTGGCTTTTTCTTCCGTTGTCAGTTTTTTTAGGCTGCTATCGTCCATGTTGCCCTCTCCCTAATTCTACTTTTGTCTCTTGACGTTTTTTGTCTGTTTTCGTTTTTGATTTACCCAAGCGATTGCTCAGCTTTGCTTTTGGTCGTCTGAATAATCGAATGGTCACTGCTTAGAATCAGCACTCGACGACTTGGATTGAACTAGGGCCTTGATACGCGCTTCAAACGGGTTAGTGGTGCTTTTGGCTTTGTAGTCCGCTAACGCCTGAGTAACAGGTGTCGGTTGTTGTGACTCCACTGGCTTAGCAAATTGCTTAGGGTTTGCTGTTGCTCCTGATTTTTCCGCCTTGCGGGATTTGGCTGATGCAGAAGCGCTTGTTGGTTTACTCGCCCCTGTTTGTTTAAAGGTGGGTGATGCTCCCTGCTCAGTATTGGTTTGAGTCTTGATTTGGGCCTTGGCTTTGGCGCTTCTTCTTAGCCAACCATTCACAAAGTGGCCAATGTGCTCAAAAGGCTTGCGCTTGTCGGGGTTGATGTACAGCCACGTTTGCATGGCATGCAGTTCTTGCAGCACATCTAACTTTGGGTAGGTGCGTTCTAAGATTTTGTAGAACTCATGATAAATGGGCGCGTTACCTTCTTTGGTGAGCAGGTGAATCACGGCTTCGTTCTGTTGGCTTGTTGGTTTTGCCCCCTTGGCTGGAGGTATCGCTAGCTCTTTTTCAAAGGATCGTGCTGCTTCAAGAGGCGGCTCAGCTTCAAGAGTCGGAGCCGTTTCAAGTGCCTTTTCTGCTTCAACGACTGGGTGTGTTTCAACAGTAATGTCTGTTTTATGTTCTTTATGAAAGATTATGTGTGACAGGTGATCACTCTCCGTGTTGGATCTTGAGTCACCCAGGGGAGTGTCTGAATGGTCTGTTTGGTCTAAACCTCTATCTGCTTGGTTTAAATCGGCCTGTTCAATGTGGCAACCACCGGGCAGGCGTAGCTGATAGATATTGCTGCGCTGGCGTCCTGAATCGTCAAACCGCTTTATCCGCTTCACAAACCCTTGCTTTTCAAGTTCGTTAACGTGTCGTTTAACGGTTCTTACCGACACTTCGCAATATTGCGCTAAATAATTTAAGGAAGGGAAACACACGCCACGCGCGTCGGCATTATCCGCCAACTTTAAGAGCACCAACTTGCTGATAGGCGAACCGGTTTTCATCGGCATAAAAGAGAGAATAAGAGAAACACACATGAATAACGCTCCTTGTTAGCTGGTCATTCCTATAACGGGCTATTGACATAAAAGAGCATTAACACCACTTTTTTATGCATTAGGGGCAACAGTGAGGCGGGATAAAAAGTAACAAAAAGTGTTTTTCCTGCTCACTCTCATCAATATGCAACAAGAGCAGTACCAAAACTGATAACCTTCGAAGCACCTCTCACTTTTCTGTGTTCCTCCGTTTTCGCGTTATTACCGCCAACCCCAATCAAGAATGTTGAAGTACATTGCCTTCCCCATACAGCAATAAGGTGATGAATGAAGGCGATAGTTTCTCTTTTTATTTCAGCGTATCAACCCGCAATGGCGAGCATCGAGTGCCGTGCTCGCTCCGTTAATCAATCACGCCAACCATTGTTGTGTGATGAGCAACGTTTTGAAGATGCTCGCTATGAGGATATTTGTTGGATGATCAGCCGAGCACGGCGCGCTCAACCACTGGGTTATTACGTGATGTATTTACGTTATGTCGGCTACCACTCAGGTTATGCAAAAACTGTAGCAACCCGTTTGCGACAACACATCGCACTGCACCCTAATTTAAAAGAATCGTTATCAACGCCTTTAATCACTTGGTTACAACAACACGAGGATTTATTTTGTCAAACACTCCACCAGCAACTGATCGAGTTCCACACCAACCATTAGAGGCTTCTGCTGATTCACAAGAGCAGGCTGACTCGGAAAAGCGAAGCCCTTCGTTAGAGCCTTGTTTTTCGCTTTCGCCCTATTCCTTTAGCCTGGTTTCGGTTTTAATCCGTTTGCCTCATTATCCGGCATTCTCATTTATTACAGTGCATTGCAGCGCCACACCGCCAGACCAAGATGTTCACGTCGCCGATATTCGCCGATGGCATAAAAAGAAAGGCTGGCGCGATGTGGGGTACCACTTTGTGATTCGTCGCAATGGGGATGTCGAACTGGGCAGGCCGCTGTCGCAAACCGGCGCGCATGTGAAAGGGCACAACAAGGACAATATTGGGGTTTGTCTGGTCGGTGGTTGTAATGCCGAACTGCAACCAGAAGACAACTTCACGCTTGCGCAGCGTAAGGCGCTGTTTGGTTTGATGGCTGCACTGCAAGAGCAGTTTTTGATTTCAGATGAGAATGTTAAGGGGCATAAAGATTGGGGCGTGAATAAGGCGTGTCCGGTTATGGTTTTAAAAACAGATACGGGATGCGAGTAAACGAGATGCGAAGAGACTAAAAGCAGATGCGAGTGACGAGTAAACGGGATACTAAGAGCTTGAAGAGCAGTTGCGAAAAGTGAGGACAATAAAGTGAGAGTGGTGCTTTTAGCTCCTCCCCTTTATCACGATTGTTACTTGTGTAAAAAATATCAATATAAGGGGAGGCTGGGAGGGGTTGGTTAGGCATGAGCTAGCAACCCCCTCTAACTCCCCCTTTTATTAACATCACCAATCACAATAGTCCGGTGTTCAAGGGGGAGGACAAAAAGCTAAGTCTTCGAATAATTTGAAGTGCAGATGTGGGATTCGAAGAGACTAAAATCAGATTCCAGATACTTCGTTCCTCGCCTCTAAAGCAACAGAATGGCGGACGAGAAAGGCGAGAAAGGCGGTATATAACCATTAATCAACCAAGGGGCAGTATGACATTGTTCGGGAGAATATTCGGGAGCCAGTCTTCCATTAACAAAGGGTTAGATGCACTCACCAACACAGGAGATGCGATGTTTTTTACTGATGAAGAAAAAGCGAAGCACAAACTGGCACTGCTTAAAGCATATGAACCTTTTAAGTTAGTACAGCGCTACATTGTGTTGTTGTTCACCATTCCTTATGTGGCACTGCATGTCATGGTAATTTTGGGTTGTATGCACGGCTACGATTGGAAGCCGTTGGGGGAAATGACCAATGAAGCGTTTGGTTATCCGGTGTTAGCGGCAATTGGTTTGTATTTAACAGGCGGGGTTGTGAAGAAGTAGAAGAGCAGATGCGAGTAGCGAGTAAACGGGATGCGAAAAGCGAAAAGAGCAGATTTGAATGGTGCTTTTAGCTCCTCCCCTTTATCACGATTGTTACTTGTGTAAAAAATATCAATATAAGGGGAGGCTGGGAGGGGTTGGTTAGGCATCGCTAGCAACCCCCTCTAACTCCCCCTTATATTAACACCATCACTCACAATAGTCCGGTGTTCAAGGGGGAGAACCAAAAGCTAAGTCTTCGAATGATTTAAAGTGCAGGTGCGAGTGGATAAATAATAGATACGGGTAACGAGTAAGCGGGATGCGAAGAGCTTAAAAGAATAGACGCAGGTAGCGGGTAAACGAGTAACGAAGAGATAAAAAGATGAAGAGCGGATTCGAGTGGTGTTTTTCATTCTCGCCACTCGTATCTGCCTTTTAGCTTTTCGTTTACCCGATTACTCGCATCTCGTTACTGCTCTTTAGCTTTTATTTCTTATCGCTCGAATACGCGTAGTTGTAGTAACCGTAGCCGTATGAGCTTGATGCTTTCTTCTCGATCGCGTTGAAGATAACGCCTTTCACTTCGATACCTGATTGTTCAAAGCGGTGACGAGCTACATCGATCTCTTTAAGGGTGTTTTGACCGTAACGCGCCACCATTAATGTGGTACCCGCAAAGGCGCCGACAATGCTTGGGTCGGTTACCGCAAGTACGGGCGGGGTATCGACAATCACCAAGTCATACTCTTTTGATGCCCATTCCATGAGCTCTGCAAAGCGTGGGTGCATCAACAGCTCAGAAGGGTTGGGTGGCACTTGGCCGCGAGTAATAATGTCTAGGTTCTCTACCGGTGTTGCTTTAATCGATTGAGCAAACTCTTGCTTACCGCTTAACACATCAGAAAGGCCGTTGTCCCAGTTCACACCAAAGCTCTGTTGTAGGTAACCTTTACGCATATCGGCATCAATCAACAATACTTTTTGGCCTGTTTTAGCGGCTACTGCGGCAAAGTTGGTCGAGATGAATGATTTACCAATGCCCGGTGCAGGGCCTGAAATCATCAGAATATTGTTTTTCGCTTCTAGCATCGCAAAGTGCAAGCTGGTACGAAGGCCACGCAGTGCTTCAACAGAAAGATCCGCAGGGTTAGATTCAGCCAGCAGCGCTTGAGCTCCCTGAGTTTTCTGTTTCTTGGATTTGAATCGGTTGCTCAGCTCTATCTGCAAATCAGATTTTGGTACCGCTGCGTAAACAGGAAGGCCAATTTGTTCAATTTGATCAGGGCTTTCAACACCGCGGTGGAACGCCGCTTTAACCAATACAAACGCGACACTTAACATGCCACCCAGTAGTGTAGCTAATACAACAATCAATGGCTTTTTCGGTTTAACAGCGCGAGCATAGGCTTGTGCGTCATCTAGGATACGAACGTTACCTACGGTGCCGGCTTTAATAATGCTCAGCTCTTGAACCTTGTTTAAAAGCTGGATGTAGATCTGTTGGTTTACTTCAACATCACGTGTCATACGCAGTACTTCACGTTGTGTTTTCGGTAGCTTTTGTACTTGCTTGTTCAGGCGCTCTTTTTCGCCCAATAGCGTTTTACGCTTATCAAGCAGGGCTTTGTATGCAGGGTGATCTTTAGTGAAGCGTTGGCTAATTTCGCTCTCTTTGAACGTCAGTTCGTTCAATTGCGCTTCAAGCTCAACCATTACCTTGAGCGTCGATTGCGCTTCTAAGCCCAAATCGATCGATTCGTTCTTCTGGCGATAATTGTTGAGTGTGTCTTCATAGCCCGTTAACTCAGATTTAATACCAGGAAGGTGACTCTCTAAGAACTGTAGGCTCTTCTCTGCTTCCGCTGAATTACGTTTCACGTTTTGTAAAAAGTAGATCTGGCTGATATGGTTGAGTATCTCAGAGATCTGCTGCTTGTTTTCACCTTCAAAGCTTAGCTTCAAAATGCCGGTTTGCTTACCTTGCTCAGAAAGAGACAAAGACGATTTCAGCCATTCAATCGCTTCTAATCGGCTACGTTTGCCAATCGAGAATTCGAAATCATTGTGCGATTCGAAACCAGCCACAAACAAGCTGTAATCATCAGAAGTTGCAAGCTCACCCACTTTACCTTGCAAGATAACGCGTTCATCGTCACGAACCAGTTGGTAAGTACCTTGTTCGGCATCGAGAATCTGAATCGTGTGCCCGTAATCGCTCGCATAGCTTGGCAAGGTAAAACGGCTCACTGCGATGTGATTGATGTCACCGGTTAGGCGTGCAAACCCTTTACCAACGATTGGCGCATAGTTTGGAGAGGTTACGGTGGTTAAATTGAATTTATCAACGGTTTCGCCCAAGATCATACGAGATTTGATGATCTCGACTTCAGTCGTTGCAGAAGATTCCTGAGAGAACAATTCGCCCATGTCACCGACCATCGATGAAATGCCGCCAGAGCTCTTCTCTTCAATTTGAATCAGAGCATCGGCTTTGTATATCGGAGTCGAAAGTAGCGCAAACGCGATACCGAACACAGCAAAAGCAAATGTGGTGAACATGATTAACCATTTAGCGTCCAACAGGATACCAAGCAGTTTCCCTAAATCTATCTCATCAGAATTATCTGTGTGTGATTGCTGAGAGGGTTGTGTTGTCATTTGTTTGCTACTTCCTAAACTAATATTTTGAAGATAAGTGACGTACGGCTTACGTACCCTTACCTCTTATGTGATTCTATTGGTGGCGATTCAAGCTTAACGGCTTAAAGCTAAAGGCTAAAGGCTTAAGGCTTAAGGCTTAAGGCTTAAGGCTTAAGGCTTAAGGCTATCTAGATTAAATGACAGCATCCATTACAGTTTTTTCGCCCAAGCTTGTGCCGCTTCGTCAATCAGCTGGTAAGCATGTTCAAACGCTTCACGGCTTTGACGATACGGATCGGGAATGTCTTTTTGACCAATCCACTGACCAAACAGCATGGTTTTACCACGCGCTTCTGGTGATATTTGAGTGAGCGCTTCTAAATGGCCCTTCTCCATCACCAAGATCAAATCATACTGCGCACAAAGCTGTGGCGTCACTTGCTGAGACTGATGATTTTCAACATCGACCCCATTTTCAGCGGCAATTAAGATTGCAGTGTCGTCTGCAGGCTTACCGATTAAGCGACTTTTTTCAGCAGCAATACCGGCCGAAGCCACTTCTTTGTTAGGAAGCAAGCTTTGTAAAACTCGCTCTCCCGTCGGGGAACGACAAATGTTGCCCACGCATACGACTAAAATTTTATTAAACATAACTGACTTCTAATTCTACTGGCTTATAAGCTGAACGTACCTATAAGCTAAATGATTTAATAAACGAAACAAGTTTTTATACTGAGTTTACCAACAAACTGTCATGTATTTATGGGCATAAAAAATCAGGTCACACGCTAAATGCAACCTGATGATTAATATTCAGTGATTACCAATTACGAACGCGCAACATACCTTCGGTTAGGTCGTTGAAGCCTGAAATGGTCGGTACAAGCTGACCAATAACACGGTTCCAACGGCTGATTGGTGCTGCCGTTACGTAAACAATGTCGTAAGGTTTTAAATCAAACTCGGTGCCAATCACCAATGCAGAGGCATCTTCCATATTCAGTTGGTAGATATCGGCCATGCGTTCAGATTTATCATCCGAAGTGCGAATCACAAACACGCCCGTTGCATCTGCCGTTAACTGGTTAATACCACCTACGTTGCTAAGCGCTTCCGTAAGGCTCATGCCAACACGGTCGATCTTCAACAATTGTGGGGCATTCACTTCACCCATCACGAATACTTTTTGATTATCGTTACGCGGTACGTGAACAATATCACCAGCTTGCAGTAAGCGGTTTTGAGTTAAGTCACCACGTTGCATCAAACCATAAAGCGAGATATTTTCTTCCACGCCATTACGGGTTAATGAAACATTACGCCAATCAGCATCTTCAGACAAACCACCAGAGCGGTTCACGGCATCCAGTAATGTTAAAGGGATATTGGTGATTGGCTGCTGGCCAGGTTTTGAAACCTCACCGGTAATGTATGTTTTCTTCGATCGGAAAGCCGCGACGTTCACATCAACCTGAGGGCTTTCGATGTATTTCGCCAAACGTGTCGCTATATCAGAACGAATTTCACGAACGGTTTTTCCTGCCACTTCTACTGTACCAATGTATGGGTAGAAGATAGTGCCATCAGCATGAACCCAGTTACCTGCTTCGGTACTGCTACGGTAAGAGCCCGCAGGAATGGTCAGTTCAGGGTGATCCCAAATGGTGATGTTTAGGATATCACCGACACCTACTTGGTATTCATACTTGGCGATGTCTACGTCGAGTTCAGGGTTCGCTTGTGACACCGACAATGTACTGGTTTGGTAACTCGATACTGATTGTGCCGTCAGCGGGTAAACATTCACCACTTCAGAAATATCAGACTCTTGTTGTTCCTCAGAAGGCTGAATCACATTCTTGCCACCAGTAGACAGGTGAGTACCTGGAGTCGTACAGCCTGCAAGCAGTGCAGGAAGGAGCGCTATAAGGAGACGATTTTTATTAATCTTCATGTTAACCAAGTTCATAGAAACGGAATGTGTCGTGATACCCCGAAGGATACCCAAAGGAAGTTAAGCGAGTCATTTTATCAGCTACGCAGTATTTAATAGAGCCAAGGAGTGAAAGAGCTGTGATCTTACTCCCATTTACGATTGGGAAGTGGGACGCTACCGCCCTTTGATATTCCGCGACATAACACTGCGTAATTAATGTGCCTCTATCTATTTGGAATTGAGATAGAAGTTTTTTGTCGTAAACCGTGTCAAAGACCTTACTTCCACACGGTTATTTTATTGCGTAAGCATTATCCACAATCTGTGCTTATTATCAACCTAGTTGAATGCTCTCAAGGTGAAAGAGCTTCAAGGTTAAAGAGCTTAAGGGCTGATGCGAGAGCCTAGGAGCGGATCCAAATAGTTGAAAACCTATGAATCCGTAACTCTTAGACTTCGCCATCCAAAAATCTACTTAACGCTGCTTGGTCTTTGGAACCAAGGTGAGCGAGCATCGGTTTGATCGAACAAGTTGTATTGCTTATTCAACACTTGGCCGCCGTCACGCGTGATCGGTAACCAGGTAAAGCCTGCGCGGCTTGAGCTTGGCTTCACGGTAACGAGATCAAACGGAATTGATACATAGAAGCCTTTGGTATAGCTGCCTTCACCGTACTCTTCCGTTGTCATGTCGGTTAAGCTGACAAACGCACCGGCAATAACGCCACTCTTGAACTGCTTAGAGAAATCGACACGAGTCCCGATATCACCCGCAAGGAATTTACCAACGCCCACTTTAAGCAAGGTATCGCTCAAGAAGTCCCATTGTGGGGTGTAGTAACCGGTGATGAAGCCCGTTGTGCCCTTATCAATCACTTTGTACGTTCGGCTACTGTTATCAGGGTTGACTTGGATCTCTTGATCAAACGTGCCGAACCAACTTTCAGGATCGCGCTGGCTTATTGCAGTCATGTCTGCACCAATGGCCCAGTTTTGGTTGAATGGTCGATACAGGATTTCGCCCCCCACCCCCGCAAACATGCTTTCAAGGTAACCCCCGTAAGCTTGGGTGTAGACACCGCTGCCGTAGTCTTCAAACCAAGTCAGCTGTAAGCGATCTAAGCGAACCGGGTCGTCAACGTAAGAGCGGAACAAGGTTCTTACTCTTGGCGTTTGGTCAGTGCCGTCTGATGGGACGGTATAATTAAACTTGTCGTAGTTATCGACTAAGTTAACGTACAGAGAGCCCGACAGTTCAACATTGTTTAACGCCCAGAACGAAGCATTGGTGTATAAGCCCAAACTGTATAAATAGAAATTTTCAGCCGAACCGAACGATTGAGCGAGGTTTGGTGAAACCGACACATCGATTCGCTCACGCCCATCATGATAGATAACGGATTTCTTACGTTCTAATTCGTGAGTGTGTGAAGCATCACTGGTTTGAGCGTTAAGATAATTGTTGTTCGCCGCCGCTTTGAACGCTTGTGCATTGACCGTTGTCTCGGTAAGTTCCATCGATTTATCATTTTCGATTATTTTGTAAGTATCAATGTAACTCGGTACCGCGTTCGCGATCACGGTCGCACCGCGCTCAACGGCGATATCTCTGTCTCGATATTTAACCTGAGTGCCCTTGACTACAATGCTGTTATCGTCGACCAAAATTTGCGCTTGTTCATAACCAGCGATCGTTTCAAGTTGGCTTGCAAGGGCCGCCATATCAATGTCATCAACCGTCTCGACACCACTCGGGCGTAACTCTGCTGTTTCGGTATCTCGCCACACGGAATACATTTCGTTGAAATTGGTAGAGAGGTCAAAACCGAGGGTTAGCGTATCACCTCGCTCGTAGCTCACTTTAGCCGAACTCCAATCGGTGAAACGGTAAACCGCACCCACGTTCCATGGCGTGTGTTGTGTCATGTCGACACCACCACGTACTACAGGGAAGTCTTGAGAATAATCATTGCCATCGTATTCAAGCTTCAAGGTTAACGGCTTATATGGGGTTTGATATTCAAAGCCACCATAAATCGCCGCATCGCCTTTAAACCAGCGTTCAAAGTCAACACTGCCGCCATTGCCTTTATAATCAGACGGGCGTTCACAATACTTGTCACTGGCTTTACACAATGGGTTAGTGAAATTGCCACTAGTGCCCATGTATCCCCAAGCCATGCCCAAGGTAAAATCAACAGGGCCAAAGCGTTTGGTGGCTGCAACAAACTCGCCATCAAATAAACCGGTACCACCAAAGTCACGTACACCGACCGACACTTCCGGTAAGTAATACCCTTCTTCGATTAAACGCAGTTTAAAGTCGATGCCTTTATCTGTGTATTTGGTACAGCCACTGAATGAGTTCTGAGAGCAGTCTTGGTTACCACCACCGCTATAAAAGAGATCTTGTACTTGTGTATAACGAATGGTGGTTTCAAGCCAAGGCATTACCTGTAGGCTCACGTTATAAAAATAGTACTCATTGTTAAACGATGCACTAAAGTTGAACTCACCTTCTGGTGCCATTCGGCCTGTCGGCATTTGCATTAAGCCAACACCACCAAAATTCATTTGCGATGTTCTGTATTCAGTGTCGTCGAATGACGATTTTTCTGCTCGAATCGAAGAGGAATCAATGGCTGTTTCTGCACGAGCCGTGTCTGTAAAAACCGGGGCAGCAAAAACCGTCTCTGCAAATACAAAGCCACTGTTAGCCATTAACAAAGCGCAGGTAACCGATGTGCACGCTGCCGATAGAGGGAATGATTTCTGTTTCAGCATTACAGGCCAACCTTATGACGTAGCAAATCGACAATATCTTGGTTCAACGTTGAGTATTCCGATGGCAGAGAGTAGAACGCCATAAATACAATAGCACCTGGTGCTAAGTACACCGGCTGTTCGTTCCAGTACGCATATTGAATGGTTTGCACCACGCCATCTGGCTGAACAACATACGCCACACTTTTATCTGCAGATTCACCAACAAAGCCGTTCGGTAATGCATCGAGGTAATCATTCAACGTGCCATGCTCAATCAGATTCATTGTTACCGACTCTTTCATTGCACCCATCAACTGAATTGACGTTGGTCGTTGTGGTAAGTACAGAGAAAAGACTTGAGTTTGGCTAATAGATGCTCTTTTTATGGCAGCAGACGGCTTGTTAGTATGAGAACTTGAAACAAGCAGTGGGTTCTTATCTGATTGAGAGATAACGGCATTACGGTCTAACTCAATAAACACTCGATTGAGATATTGGAAAGAGGCTAATTGTTGGCGCACTAAATTTGCTTCTGGCTCTTCTACTGCGAAAGCTTCAAGCTGGTTCAGTACATTGCGCTTTTTGGCTTCGATATCTTCGTTAGCTTTATTCGATTCGGTATTGGTTTTATCAAACAGTTGAGCTGAAAGGGGGAAATAACCAATAGTACCGTTAGCGTTAGAGCTCGCATTCGCGTTTGCGTCGTCTAATACACGCAGCAGTCGAACGTTAGTTTGGTACTCAAGCGTCACACCTTGAAGAGGAAGCTCGATGGTTGTTTTAACTGAAGAAGTGCTGTCAGGTTTATCAAGAGAAGCAGGCGTAACAAGATCAGAAGCCGCAGAAGCGGAGCTCAAAGCAAACAAAGCGCTCATCATTAACAGAGCTCTCACTACTGGCAACCGACGCCCCGTCATTTTTGACGTATGACTCATATAATTCATCATTTTAGTTCATTACCCTGTTCGTTAATTGCTTTGATAATGCTTAAGGACGGTTAACTCAAGCCTTGTCATATCAGGGCCTAAATACTGTATGGTTTTTACCACTTTGCCTTTGCTGTCGACCCAATATTCGTTGGTGATGTCTTGTTCTAACATTGGGAATTGAATTTTTTCTTGGAACTTCTTGGTATCGATAGACGCTAACGGAGTTTCAACCGTGTCATTTCCCGCATACGTTCGGGTGATGTCCGCTTTATAGCCGAATCGATAGTTAGGTTGCCAGTCGTAAACCGCTTGCCACTTTTGAGCTCCGGGGTTGGCAGACACATCAAACGCAGAAGAAGAATCGGCTGACGAGTGGTTTCCAGAAGAGAACGAATTTAACGGTTGGAATGCCAAACCAGAAAGGTTTTCGTAAGGAAGCAATAGCGTTTGTACGACACGTCCATTTTCAGTGACGATCATCGCTTTGTCAGAAGACATCCACTTTAACTGCTCTGCGCCCGTTTGCGGGTTTTCACCGACGTACGCTAAGACCATGAAGATTTTACCTTGGTCATTCACTTCGGCGTAAATGCTGGAATAAGGTAAGTTTTGAATGTATTCCTTCGACAGCTCAACATCAGAGCTTCCAAAAAAGGCTTCATCAAAAGTGGAATTGACGTCTTGAAACTGCTGAGAACAACCAGCAAGAAAAAGACCAAGGGATATGATTAGAGGTTTAAGCATGACGAGTTCTGCTTCCTAGCAATCTTGTTGCTGATGTCCAATATGAAAATCTGATATAAAAAAAACCACTTTATGCTTTCACATAAAATGGTTTTAAACATACGTTAACTAAAACATGTATTACTCAAAAATTATCGAGTAGTTGTTGTAGTCGTTGCGCCGCTTTCGTTAGAAGCAACGGCTACTGCTGCCGCTGCTGCTACTGCTGCTGTCGCAACTGCAACGGTTGTTGCTGTGCCAGCTGCTGCTGCAGATGCACCAGCGCCTGCTGCTGTACCAGTACCAGAACCAGTGCCCGCTGCTGCTGTCGTTTCAGCTGCGAATGCAGCACCTGAGAAGCTAACTGCTAATGCAGCTGCTAGAGCCATCTTTTTCATAATGATTTCCATTAATATAAACGTTTATATGTAGAGGGTAAGTTTTACACCCTCAATCAGTTGCTCAGCTTAAACAACTGATTAATCATGATAGATAATAACCACAATCAAGTAAATGGATAAATCATAAGCAATACCTTTAATGCGTTATTTAGGAAATAGCCTCACACAAATATGAGTGCAAAGCCGAAACCTATCCCCATGCTAGTGCCTATGCAAGATAAGATAAGGTAAGCACACAAATCGATTGTTAAGCTAACAAGATTAACCTCTGCCAACCTCAGAAGGTAAAACACACCTGAGCCTAGAGATAAGATGCAGCCAACTGTTTGCTATTAGCTGCTTGCTATTAACTGTTAACTATTAACTATTAACTACACTCTGTCGCCAGAGCCTTTGCCTAACACGGTTTGAATAATGTACTGGAAATACAATTTAGTATTCAGCGTGTTAATCATGCGTTGATCCCATTCCGCCAGTTTTTTCGGTGTCGACATATCGATATCGTTGATTTGAGCTAATCCGGTTACACCTGGTCTTACCGCGAGTACACCTCTTGATTCTCTCTCATCAATCAACTTTTGTTGGTTAAACAGGCAAGGTCTTGGACCAACTAAACTCATTTCACCTTTAAGTACGTTGTATAACTGAGGCAGTTCATCAAGCTTAGTTTTACGCAGGAATCCACCGAGCTTAGTCACAGAACTCGCTCCAACTAGATGAGTCGCAACAGATTTTGTTTCCACTGGCATGGTGCGAAATTTAACTAAAGTGAATGGTTTTTTGTTACGCCCTACTCTTGTCTGAAAAAAGACAGGGGAACCCGTATCAAAATAGCCGAGGATACAAATAACAACAAATACAGGCCAAAGGAACAACAAGCCAAAGAAAGCAAAAATAAAATCTAATATACGAATCAAAATGTAAGACCTATTATAAAATATCGGTGGCAAAACGTAAGTCGATGTGAGTACAGAAGTACGAGGTAATTATTTAGGTATTGAATCAAAACCATCACAAGGTTTCCACCCCAACATCTTTCTAGCCTTAGTATTATCTACTTCAAGATCATCAAACAATTGACTAGCCATAGCCTTCTTCCCCAGGAGTGCTGCAACCATACGCATAAGTGCGACGGGAAAAGGAAAGTTTATCGTATTTGTTTCTTCAACTTTGCTTAAAATGTTAACCAATTGTTTTGTCGAAACGGGTGTAGTATCAGCAGCCAAAAACACTTGATTAGAAGCTGCCGGGTGAGTAATGCACAACGCCAACAATGACACTAAATTCTCAATTGAGACAAAACTTTTGCGGTTTGCGACTAAGCCGAATGGTAAAAATGGACATTTAGTGGCTATTCGAGACAATCGTGCAATGTTTCCCGGCGCACTCTTCCCATACACTAAAGCAGGTCGAATAATAACAAGTTCGATGTCACTTTGAGCAGCCGCTAGGGTAAGTTGTTTTTCTGCTTCATATTTTGAAAGAGCATAATCAGAAGCTGGCTCGGGGGAATCTTGTTCTGTGAATGGTTTTCCATGAGTAATATTGCCGGTGACACCAATACTACTTACAAAAATAAAACGTCGGACACCATTCTTAACGGCTTCATCAAACAGGTGCAATGTCGCTTTAGTATTAACCTCCCTAAACAAGTCGATAGGAGAAAGGGCTGTATCATCCAAAATATGCGCCCTACCAGCAAGATGAATGACGACATCAACACCATCAATCGCCCTATTCCAGTTTGTTTTGTCAGATATATCACCAGTAACAACAGTTTCAACAGATGGAGGGAGGGCTTTGCACTTACCATCCAGTTGACGTACGGATGTTCGCACCGTGAAATCATTTTGTAAGAATGTAACCAATTCTTTACCAATAAAACCGTTACCGCCAGTTACTAAGACCATTTCCAAAGCCACTTCTCTCTGAATTACGTATGCTGTAGTATATTAGTATATCAAGTCTATTGGTGGTTATCATGTGGTCAATTAACAATAAAAATAAATTTTTAATCCAACGCTTTGTCGATGCTACTTCTGGTTTTTTTCTATCATTATTTTTTATAGTAGGAAAAAGAAAGAAAAGAATAATATTCAACTCAACCGTTAATAAAGACTTTACGTTTAATTCAAAGTACCTATTTCTAAATCATAAAAATAAATTCGAAGAACTTGGCTTCGAAGTAAAGTTCATAATAAATGATGATAAAAAAAGAGAACATCTTAATAGAGAGTTAGGGGATTATTTTATATCGAACAAAGGTTTCCTTCAGAAAGTGTATATTTTAAAAGCAAAATGCTGGGTTATGAGCACTATGGATGCTCCTGTCAGTGGGCTTTTCATGAAGTATCATCGCCTCGTAATTCAACTCGGACACGGAACACCACTAAAAAACATCGGCCTTATGGACCAATCTGCTGGTTTAATGAAAAAATTATATTATAAAGTGATGAGCACAAATATTAGTTATTACTTAAGCCCATCAGATTACTTTTCAGATTACATAGGGAAAGCGTTTGGAGTAACAAACGAACAAGTTCTGGTAGCTAGGCAACCCCGATTAGACTCAATGAATAAATCCTGCTCAGAATTTATAGAGAGTTTCAGAAAAAATAAGAATACAAAATTTACTCTTTATAGCCCTACATGGCGCCCATATGATGATGTTAGGCTATTCCCATTTCATGACTTCAATAAAAATGAATTAAACAGTAAATTAGAGGAAGAAAATACTGTAATATTTATTCGCCTCCATCCCAAATTTGAAGTTAACCTTTCCCAATTCGTAGGGAAAAATATCGTCAACCTTGATTCAAATAAGGTAGAAGATATTACTGAGCATCTTAATCAATTCGATACGTTGATCACTGATTATTCGAGTATTTATTGTGATTTTGCAATGCTGAATAAGCCTGTCGGATTTCTACCTTATGATATCAATGAATATTCAAAACATGTAGGGTTTTCATTCGATTACAATGAGCTAACGTGGGGAAAAGCAATAAAGAAACAAGATGATTGGTTCAATCACGTTAAACCAATCAATAAAGACACAGCTAAAAAAATAAACTTAGATCAGTCAAAACAGGATATTAGTCATTTTATGATTCATTATTTTGAAAGTAGTCTCTTCTGAGTGATTTTTGTGAGGTGAATACAGTGCGTAATGAGGTTGTAGAAATACGAGCAACTAATAATATTAATATAGCGACTAATATATGAATAGAATCTAAAATTAATACAGCAATAATACCCAAAAAGAAAACAAGATAAAGCATACCATTACACACTTGAATAAATTGATTATTATCCAAACTTAGTTTCTTAAGCAACCTTGGCTGATGTGGTGAAAACAATAAGTATTCCAAAAATAAAAAATACCCGAGAACTACGATAATATAAAAAACAGCGTAATGAGGGCTAAGTATAAAGAAAACCATAATAGAAGCGAAGAGAACTAAAAAATCAGATAGCATTTGACAGTAAGGACTGTATGTACGAAGTACTATTTTTTGAGATATATCCTTTCCAATAAAAACGTATTTTTTATTATCTATAATATTCTTTTGATGATTAATAAGCTTGCCTTTATATATCTTAACAATCATATCGAAAATGTAGAGAATAATAACAAGGCAGACCCAAAACCCTATATATACATTCCTACCCAACTGTTGTTCAATATCAAGCAAAAAAGATATATTTTTAGCGCCTGACAAAATAAATAACAATTTAATCGGGATAAACATCACGACCATATTTATATATTTACTTAAAAATATACAAAAAGATAACTTATTAACTTCAACTAAAGCATCATTTCTAAAAAATGGATATAATGAACGTAACACCGAGAAAAATGCAACGTTTCTTGCTAAAGCAGTTTTTATTTTATTAAAAAATTTCATAGCTTAATCAGACATTTTTTATAGTTTAAATGATCTATATTTTGTGAGTAATAGATGAAGTATGAGGAAAATCAAAAAATTTGGACTTTTCAACGTTAATCATTGAACACTTCATCAACAAAATTAAGTAACAAAACCCTTTTCAACTAACTTCTTGCTTATAATACGAAGTTAACCACTAAAGCTAGCATAACACCTAATTTTCAATGATTTTTTCTATAACTCGCGTTGTAGAGAAGCCATCTTCAAAAGGGTTAAATCTCTCGTTGAAAGAATTATGATTTACTATTACGTTGGATTTTAACGCATTTGATAAAGAATGACTATCATAAAAAATTTGACCAGGGAGATCTTGATCAATATCAATATAGAAACCTCTTACTTCTTTCTCATAGACCTCTCGATCATACATGAAAAAAAAGATGGGGCGATTTAACACTGAATAATCGAAAAACACACTAGAATAATCTGTTATTAGAGCATCAGCGATAAGATATAGGTCATTAACATCATTATAATTAGAAACATCTATAAAACGACTTGATGTTTCAATTGAGTCTGAAAAATAATGGCCTCTAAATAAAAAAACATAACTATCATCAAATTCACCTAAGAAAGTTTCATTTTCAAGAGGATTGTTAAAATAAAAGCTAGCCGTCTCTTTCGAATATTGATTATCACGCCAGGTTGGTGCATAAAGTATCACTTTCTTACTAGGCTCTATACCTAGCGTCAACTTTATATATTTCAGTTTGTCAAGGTTATTAACATCATTAATCAAAGCATCATTTCGTGGGTAACCCTGTTCAATAATTTTATCCGAGCCAATTCCAAAACTTGAACAGAAACGTTCAGAAGCATAAGAACTCGGAGAAATAAAATGGTCGTAACGTCTAGAATCTGCTAAGTAGCTAAAGTACATACCTTTTAAACTCGATGTAGCATAAGCACTGGCCTTTACATCCAAACCCAGGCGTTTCAAAGGGGTACCATGCCAGCACTGAATATATTTTTGGCCTTTCCTTTTTACGAATCTAAAAGGAAGGCGGCAGTTTGTTATCCAAAATGCTGATGTAGCATATTCGCTATCGTATTCTTTTGTACCACGTATAACTACCTTAGTATTAACGTTATTGCTGAGTACTTCAAAAAATTCATGCTTTTCAGAATCAAGGACCCAAACAAACGACGAATTACCTTTGCTCTTCAATAAAAATTTGTAAATGCTAAATGGAGAGTCACATACACTTTTACCTTGAAAACATTCAAAAATGTACTTATTGAATATAACCTTTTTATTAAAATGAGCAGTAAAAAACTTTAGCATTGATAGTTTTACTAATAAGTATTTAACTATCAGATCTAAATAACCAAACTTAGACAACCACAATTTAATTTTTAAAATCACTAAGTCAATATCCAAAAAAATTTATTACTGATAATAAATACACTATAATGGTACCATAATTCATTGAGGAGAACATGATGAAACTTTCAATAATCGTACCATTATATAATACAGAAGAATTTATACAAGAGTGCTTGACTAGTATCTTACAACAAAGTTTTACTAACTATGAGTTAATTATCGTAGATGATGGTTCAACAGATAACTCTATCTCCATTGTCGAGAGTTACATGGAAAACGATAATCGAATAAAGCTTTTCAAACAAAAAAATTCTGGGGCAAGTGTTGCTCGTAATTATGGTATCAAGCAATCTTGTGGTGAGTATGTAACTTTTATTGATTCAGATGACTTTATCCATGAAGATGCATTACTTAACCTTGTAACTACAGCTGAACAGACAAACAGTGATATAGTTTTAGGTAAAAGACAATTTAATGTTGACAATAAACCAACCGACGATTCTAGACTAAGGAAGTTATTTAAAGAAAAAATCATAACTACAAATGTCGCCGAGTCTCCAGAAGTTAGAAAGGTAATTGCAATCCATGGAAAAATATTCAAACGTTCTTTTTTAATTGAAAACAAACTCACCTTCCCTGAAGGTATGTCTAGTGAGGATTTCATTTTCACATATTTGAGTTACGCCCATTCTGATAATATCTCTGTCATTCCAAACCTAGTATACAGCTATAGAGTGAGAGCAAATGACAACAAATCTATCACACAAGATCGTTTATCTGAATATAATATCAAATGTCGGTTTAAGCAGATGACTATGACTGAAGATATTTGTAGAAAATTTGCTAGCTTAAATATTTCATACGAACAAGAGTTAAAGTTAAATTATAATAGTAGGCTACCTAGACACATAGAAGCAATAAATCATGTTACACAAGAGTCTGTATTGGCATTTGATCTAATAAAAAATAACATAAAAGATAACTATGAAAAAATTTACTCTTGTGTAAATGAAAACAATAAGATTAGATACCATTTAATCAAAAACAATAAAATTAAAGAGCTCACGATATTCAATAGAGCTGTATCAAGAAAAAACGGATCTGTTATCAATATATTGAAGTTATGCATCGCTCTGAAGAGTTACACTATAGCTAAAAAACTTCTTAAAAAGAAAGTGATTTTATAAAACATAAAGCTGTAAACCAAAAAGGGTTTACAGCTTTATGTTAACTAACTTTATATCAGTTAATCATGGTGTTTAGAATTTTGTTAGAAGCGTTCCCTCTCTCAATAGTGCAAAACTCATTATAGAAATCTTCATTGTAAGTCAGCTTCCCACTCAGTCCTTTTTCAATTTCATCTTCTAATTCAGAATGCTCAATGACAATTGGACCAGGGCTTAGACTCATAATATCAAAATAAAACCCGCGCAATACATCTTTATATTTATCTAAGTCGTAAGTGTACAAAATCACTGGTTTTTTAAGATTAGTATAATCAAACATCGTAGAGGAATAGTCTGTAATCATGATATCGGATACTATATATAGCTCCTGAATATCAGGATAGTTAGATACGTCATATGCAAAATCTTCTACACCAGTAAGATCTAAGTTATCCGCTATTAAATAATGCATCCTTAGCAAGATAATAGCACTATCACCAAACTTCTCCTTCAACCTACAAAGATCAAGTTTAAGGTTAAACCCGTACTGCTTATTTGTTCTTTTCTGGTCATCACGCCAAGTTGGGCAATACAGAATGACTTTTTTATCACCTTCAATGTTAAGGGAGTTTTTTACTTTCAATACATCGCTTTCAGAATGATTTATCAGAATATCATTTCTTGGATAGCCACATTCAACAATTATATCTTTATCTACACCGAATGATGATTGAAAAACTTTTGTTGAAAATTTGTTAGCCGATACTAAGTAGTCCCAACGCTGCGCATTTTTATAAAAATTATGTTTGTAGTTAGCCGTCGCAAAGTAAGCAACGTCCATATCTAAACCAAGTTTTTTCAATGGTGTGCCATGCCATGTTTGCAAATACACTTGCTCTTCTCGCTTAGTAAACATAGCTGGAATTCTCGCGTTGAATATCCAATATTTTGATGTAGCCATATAGTATAAATGTTTAAAACTTTTGTTCCTAACCTTTATGGCTTTTCCAGGAATATCAATTCCATTATCATCTACTACCCAAACACACTCAATATCTGGGTGGTTTTTTATACATTCTAAATATAAGTATTTTGGGTTGTCACTATAATATTTACCGGAAAAGCTAGAAAAGACAGCTCTATTAATTTTCACTGGAAACTTTTGAAAATAATAATATGTTTTCTTGGCAATTAAACTCATAATTTTATGGCGAAAAATATAAAGAATAAAGAAAGTAGCCACTGAATTGATTAACAATAAAAATAAAGACATTTAGTTACAATAGCCTAAGATTTGATAAAAATATGAACAATTATATCTATCCTGTACAACCTTGTATACTCAAATGTCATAGCCTAACTACAGTCAATACTCCTGATAAGAGCTCATGCATCACAAAGAGAGAAGTTCCCTCCACTACTGCACTATTTAATAAACAAAATCATATAAATAAAAGTAGTACAAAAAGAAGAGCAAGCGAACAAAAAACATACAATCTAGGGGCAGTACTGTACTGTTCAACAAAGAACCGACAATTACAACTAGCTAACCTCGTTCAAGAACATTAAAATGCTCACCAATTCCCTCTTCACTTCTACTTGTAAACTAAGATTAGAAAGACATCAAGGTATCTAATGATTAAGCCAATACGACTTATCCTCAACACAAAGCGGAAAAACAAACGCTTAATCAGTATTAGTTACGATGTTTTTGCAATAACCTTCTCGCTTTACTTAGCGATAGCTCTAAGATTGGGTACCTACACATTCGAGTTGGGCCTAGATGAATGGGTAACCTTACTACTCACTCTCTCGATTACCATTTTTAGTTTTGCCAAACTTGGAATGTACCGAGCAGTTCTACGGTATATGATGTTTCCCGCTGTTGGTAATATATTCTTTGCCGTGTTTATTTCATCGCTAACCTTAGTAATGAGCGGGTTCTTCCTTCATACCTTTGTGCCTAGAAGTGTCCCTTTTATCTATGCTGGTCTAGCTATACTGACATTGGGTGGCCCAAGGATTATGATTCGTTCCGCCTATGATCAAATGATCAAGCGGAAAAAACCAAATGTTTTTATTTATGGAGCAGGAGCTACAGGTCGTGAACTTGTGTACGCTTTAATTCATGGCGATGAATACAACCCTGTAATCCTGTTAGATGATGACCCAAAGAAAAGAGGCAATATTTTATTTGGGTTAAAGGTCCATCACCCGAGTGAATTTGAACATCTTCAATCTCTTTATCAACCAGTCAAGCTGTTATTGGCTATCAACAATATCAATAAAGGTAAAAGGTTAAGGTTGGTTGAAAAACTATCTAACTGGCCTATCGCGATCCAGTCAGTTCCATCGGTAGAGGACATCGCTGCAGGTAAAGCAACCGCGACCGAAGTGAAAGACCTGGATGTTGCGGACTTGTTAGGACGCACACCTATAACCCCTGACAATAATTTATTAACTAAGAATATTATAGGCAAGAGTGTCATGGTCACTGGTGCTGGAGGCTCAATAGGCTCTGAACTGTGTCGCCAAATAATAGCTCAAAAACCGAAAACGCTGATCTTATTCGAGTTAAATGAATATAACCTTTATAAGATCGAACAAGAGCTAAATGCGACTAAGCATAATCTTAAAATCCAAACTCAAATTATTGCTGCGCTAGGCTCAGTTCAAAGACAAAATCGCCTTGAAAAGCTGATGACAAGCTATGACGTTGACACTTTATATCATGCCGCGGCCTACAAACACGTGCCTCTTGTCGAAGATAATGTCGTAGAGGGCATTCGAAATAATGTTTTTGGGACATTATCCTGTGCGCAAGCTGCTATAGAATGTGGAGTTAAAAATTTCACTCTCATTTCTACAGACAAAGCCGTAAGGCCAACAAATGTAATGGGAGCAAGTAAAAGAATGGCGGAACTCGTTCTTCAAGCTCTAGCAGACAAAGACACACAGACTACTTTTACTATGGTGAGGTTCGGCAATGTTTTAGGATCATCTGGGTCTGTTGTTCCATTATTCAAAAAACAAATTAAGGCAGGTGGTCCAGTAACGGTGACTCACCCTGATATTATTCGCTACTTCATGTTGATTCCTGAAGCGGCGCAGCTCGTCATTCAAGCTGGCGCAATGGGTAATAATGGCCAAGTGTTCGTGTTGGACATGGGAGAGCCAATTAAGATCCTAGACCTAGCAAAACGCATGGTGCACCTTATGGGAATGAAAGAAAATATTGGTTCAAGCTCGGATGAAGGCGATATTGAAATCAGGTTTACAGGCCTAAGACCTGGCGAGAAGCTGTATGAAGAGCTTTTGATCGGAGATAATGTCGAAGGGACCAGCCACGAAAAAATCATGACAGCTCAAGAGAGTAAACTGAGCTGGCCTGAAATGCAAGTTCTGTTAAGCGAACTAGATGAATGTTGCCATAATTTTAATGTGGAATGTATAAAAAGAATACTATTAGATGCTCCAACAGGGTACAAATTAACAAAACAATAAGAGCTTTTTCTTAAATTCATGAATATAGAAACGATCAATAATCAACCAGTTCACATGTGACGTTTCTACCTTGTTTTAATTTAAAAACAAAGCCCTAGATGTAATTCTAGCCAAATTAATATTAAATTGCTTTTGTTATTTCTATAATTTCAGTTGTCGATATCGAAGGGGTTCGAGGGAAGTAAACAACTTCACAAATATCAGAAAACTCATCAAAACGACCTTTCCAGTCATCTCCCATAGCTAGTATATCTGCTCGGTAAAATTCAATATATTCGCGCTTTTTCTCTAATGAATGCTCAAAAAACACCTCATCGACAAACGAAAGTGATTGGACGATTTTCATTCTATCTTCTTGAGTGTAAATTGGGTTTCTCTGTTTTTTACTAAAATTAAGTTGATCAGTTGATATACCAACTATCAATGTGTCACCTAAAGATGCACAACGTTCTAATATATTGACATGCCCTACATGAAAAATATCGTATGTACCAAATGTGATTACACGTTTACTCATTTTTTATTCCTATCTTTTAAAAAACCGTCGGGAAGGTTTTCCTTCTTATTATAGATGCTTAAAGTATATCAGGATTACAACCCAAACAGGAGAAGGCCTGTTAATCATTGTAGAGACCCACTTTGCAAGCGCTACTTTGGGCCCCTATCCTTCTAAAATACAACTCCGAGCATTTTATAGTAACTGTTTTCCATGCTCAAACATTAGCGAATGCAAGCTTCAGCTAAGTAATACCGCAAGAACCCGATATTAATTACAATAAACACTTTCCTTAAGGGACAGCATGACTATGCTTGCTGCTTAGGATGACAACATGACTACGCACTTCAAATCTGAAAATGAAACTGTCTCATTGTCTATGTGCTCAACAAGCCTATTGCAATATGAATGTTGGCTACTGACAACTATGTACACCAAACCCCAAAACTCGCTATACTCCTGCCTAGAGTTTTTCGCCCAATAACGAATAAGAGTTCAAGACATGCAAGAGTTAGTTCCATTTGTTCAAGAGAATATGATTTTAGCCATCGTATGGATCGGCTTGGTTGTTGCCATCATTGCGAACGTAATCAAAACATCAAATGCAGCGTACAAAGAGATCACGGCAGCGCAAACCACACACATGATTAACCGCGAAAACGGCGTTGTGGTTGATATTCGTACTAAAGATGAGTTCAAAAAGGGTCATATTACTGACGCACTTCACATTTTACCGTCAGACATCAAATCAAATAACTTAGGTAGCCTTGAAAGCCGCAAAGCTGACCCAATCATCGTAGTATGTAAGACAGGTCAAACCGCTCAAGAAAGCGCGAACTTGCTGGTTAAAGCAGGTTTCGAAAACGTAAGCGTGCTGAAAAGTGGCCTAGTGGCTTGGAGCGAAGCTAACCTTCCTTTGGTTAAAGGTAAGAAATAGGTTAAAGGCAAGAAGCGGCTGACCGATAAACTAACTTTCAGGCTTTGTTCGATAAATAGAATGAACAGAGTCTAATTTAAAATTTTTAAGGACAAGAAAATGGCTGAAGCAGCACAACAAGACGCACAACAAAACTTCGCAATCCAACGTATCTTCCTAAAAGACGTCTCTTTCGAAGCGCCAAACTCTCCAGATATGTTTCAAAAAGAGTGGAACCCAGATGTAAAACTGGACCTAGACACTCAAAGCCGTGAGCTTGGTGAAGGCGTTTACGAAGTTATCCTACGCCTAACGGTTACTGTTAAGAATGCAGAAGACACAGCGTTCCTTTGTGAAGTTCAGCAAGGCGGTATTTTCTCGGCAAGCGAAATGGAAGCTGGCCAACTGGCACATTGCCTAGGTGCATTCTGCCCGAACATCCTGTTCCCATACGCGCGTGAAACGATTTCTAGTCTAGTGGTTAAAGGTACATTCCCACAACTGAACCTAGCTCCAGTAAACTTTGATGCTTTGTTCATGAACTACCTACAAAACCAAGCTCAACAAGCTGAAGGCGAACAGGCTTAAGTCTCAAAGTAGAACTTAACTCTAACGATTCAAGCGCTAGTTAGCTTTTAAATGCACATCGCAACTTCTGCGATGTGCATTTTTTCTTTACACTGTAGTAAGTTCAAAAACCTTCTAATTTAGTAGAAAGCTATTTCTTTTTAGTAGAACTCTTTCTTCTTAATAGAGAGTTTCTCCATAACTCTCCGATTTCCCTCATTATTTTTAGGTGGAAGCATGACAGAAACAACTCGCCCGACTCATACGACAGACGCTTGCGGTAAAGACAGCGCTTACGGCAAAGAAATCGCCATGACGGTCATTGGCGCAGGTTCTTACGGAACCTCTTTAGCAATATCTCTAGCGCGTAACGGTGCAAACGTTGTTCTTTGGGGACATGACCCTGTTCATATGGCTCGTCTTGAATCTGAGCGTGCTAATAATGAGTTTCTACCAAATATAAAATTCCCAGAAAGCCTAATCATCGAGTCCGATCTTAAGAAAGCAGTAACAGCAAGTCGTGACCTTCTCGTTGTTGTGCCTAGCCACGTGTTTGGTATTGTTCTAAATAGCCTGAAACCACACTTAACGACAAACTCTCGTATTTGCTGGGCTACGAAAGGATTGGAACCAGAAACTGGCCGCCTACTTAAAGATGTTGCACACGATGTGCTTGGTGATGGTTACTCACTAGCCGTTCTATCTGGCCCTACTTTTGCGAAAGAGCTTGCGATGGGCATGCCGACAGCAATTTCAGTTGCCTCGCCAGACGAAAACTTCTTAAAAGAGCTACAAGAAAAGATTCACTGTGGCAAAACATTCCGCGTGTACGCAAACTCAGATTTCATTGGTATGCAGCTTGGCGGCGCAGTTAAAAACGTTATCGCGATTGGTGCAGGCATGTCTGATGGTATTGGCTTTGGTGCCAATGCTCGTACCGCACTGATCACGCGTGGTTTAGCTGAGATGAGTCGCTTAGGCGCTGCGCTTGGTGCACAGCCAGAAACTTTCATGGGCATGGCTGGATTAGGCGATTTAGTACTGACATGTACCGATAACCAATCACGTAACCGTCGCTTTGGTTTGGCGCTAGGCTCAGGTAAAGACGTAGACACAGCGCAAGAAGAAATCGGCCAAGTGGTCGAAGGTTATCGAAACACCAAAGAAGTTTGGTTATTATCAGAACGCATGGGCGTTGAGATGCCAATTGTTGAACAAATTTATCAAGTGCTGTATCAAGGGAAAGATGCCCACTTAGCGGCGCAAGACCTACTTGCTCGAGACAAGAAGTCAGAGCGATAACATCGCTTATTAAGTCGTGGAATGAAATAGATAAAATGGATGGAAAAATGAAACACTGTGAACAGCAAAAGGTTTGGCAATGCATTGTGAAGGAAGCTCGACAGCAGTCAGAGCAAGAGCCTATGCTTGCGAGTTTTTACCATGCCACTATTATCAACCACGAAAGCTTGGGCGCTGCACTCAGTTATATTCTGGCAAACAAGTTAAAGACCGCTTCAATGCCTGCAATGGCAGTACGTGAAGTGGTTGAACAAGCATTTAAGCAGGATCAATCGATTATTGATGCTGCCGCTTGTGATATTTGTGCAACAGTGACTCGAGACCCGGCGGTAGAGATGTATTCAATGCCTCTACTTTATCTTAAAGGCTACCATGCTCTGCAAGGTTACCGAGTCGCTAACTGGTTATGGAAGCAAGGGCGTATTGCGCTTGCCACTTACCTACAAAACCAAATCTCAGTCGCTTGCCAAGTAGATATCCACCCGGCCGCACGCATCGGCAAAGCGATCATGCTCGACCACGCGACAGGCATTGTGATTGGTGAAACCGCTGTAGTCGAAAATGATGTGTCGATTCTTCAGGACGTGACCCTTGGTGGTACGGGTAAAGAAGGCGGCGATCGTCACCCTAAAATCCGCGAAGGCGTAATGATTGGTGCCGGCGCTAAAATACTCGGCAACATTGAAGTGGGTGAAGGCGCTAAGATTGGTTCTTGCTCTGTGGTTCTACAGGCTGTTCCACCTCATACAACAGTCGCTGGAGTTCCTGCAAAAATTGTAGGTAAACCTAAGACTGACAAGCCATCTTTAGACATGGACCAGGGATTCAATGGTCGCTCACAAAGCTTTATCCACGGTGATGGGATTTAAGAGCAGGTTCGGGATCCGACGAATAACCGATAGCCGAGATGCGAAAGACTCACAGCAAAAGACTCGCAGCAGATGCTGATTATTAATAAGAGCAAATGACGATAATGATGAAACCCGTTAAATCAATGAGCACTGTTCTTTTGATATCTGCCAGCCTTGGTGTTGCTCTTTTGTCTTCATCATCATTTGCTGCATCTCAAGGTGAACTAAAAGGCGTGTCTAGCGAAATCTCTCGTCAACAGAAAAACCTATCCTCACAGCAGAAAAAGCTCGATAGCCTACAAGCAAGCCTCAAGAAACAAGAGCTCTCCATCGCTTCGCTTGAAAAAGCGATTCTAGATAGTAAAAGACAGCTGAATACCGCTAATGCTAATATTGCGAACTTAGACACTAAGATTAAAGCGCTTACTGCTCAGAAAAAAGTCCAGACAGACAAGTTAGAACAACTGATTCAGACTTACTACATGACAAGTCGAGCCAAAGCATCTTCTCACATCCTCAACACGGGTGTCGAAGAAGATCGTATCAGCCACTATTACCAACACCTTGCCAAAGCGCGATCTGCAACAATTAATACGATTGAACAGACGCAACTTGAATTAGAAGAAAGCCACAAGCAACGTCAACTCGAGCAAGAACAAATCGCAACATTGTTAAAACAGCAAACCACCAAGCGTGACAAGTTGTCTCAGACTCAAACACAACGCAAAAAAACCGTTGGCAGTATTAAGAAGAATATTTCTGGCGACAAAAATTACTTGGCTGAACTTCAGCGAAATGAAACTCGCCTGAAAGCTGAAATAGCAAAAGCAGAAAAAGCGGCTCGAGAACGACGTAATGCAGTCCCGATGGATGGCCTAGCAAAACGTAAAGGTAAGCTACCTTGGCCGATCAAAGATAAAGTTCTACATAACTACGGTTCACGTCAAACGGGGCAAATTAAATGGAAAGGCATGGTGATCAACGCCAAGTACGGTCAGCAGGTTAAATCCGTTTACTCAGGTACGGTGGTATTTGCCGAGTATCTGCGAGGCTATGGTTTAGTGGTTCTTCTCGACCACGGTAAAGGTGATATGACGCTCTATGGCTTTAACCAAGCACTTTTAAAGAAAGAAGGTGACAAAGTTAAAGCGGGTGAAGCCATCGCGCTTGCGGGTAACACCGGCGGTCAAACTCGCCCATCATTGTACTTTGAGATTCGCAGAAACAGCCAAGCTCAGAACCCTAAGAGTTGGTTGGTTCGATAAAGAGCAGATGCGGGATGCGAGTATCTTTCTTCGAATCCCGTATATCGTTTACTCGTCTCTTTCTATTTAGAGTTCAACGCCCTCACACCATCTTCCAATAATGTCAGCTGCTCAAAACCTTGATCTGTCGCAATCGGTTTAACGGTGGCGATCATCTGCAACATTCCTTTATGAACAACTTGCTCTGTTATTTGCGCTTTTGGAGACATCGCAGACTGGTACGCTAACCAACCCGATGCGATCAAGTGAAGAGAAGTCACCATCGACTTCATCTCTGAATCTGTCGCTTTCAGCAAGTTTAACTCAACAAAAGCTCTCATGATGTCGACAAGGTTGGTTTGCAGCCTTTCTTGCACAGCCATGTAATCAAGATGAAGCTGCTCATCACGAGACAAGATTTCAGGAAGGTTTGCATAGAAGAAGCGGTACTTCCACATCAGAGTGAATATCGAATCTAAATAATGTTTTAATAGCGTGAGGCTTTCTTTCTGACCTTGGATCGGCGTGAACCTTTCAAGTAATTCGGTAGAATAAAGGGTAAAGATATCACGGACAATTTCCTGCTTGTTACGAAAGTGGTAGTAGAGGTTACCAGGACTAATCTCGATATGCTCAGCAATATGATTGGTCGTAATACTACGCTCACCATGCTCGTTAAAAAGCTCTAGAGCAGCGTAAACAATCTTGTCACGTGTTTTCATTAGTTATTAGTATCCCTATCCGTTTAGTGGTTCAGTATATCGCCACTAAACGGATAGATCGAGCTGTTAACATCTGGTCGAATTAGCAAACGCTAAAATTCACCTTCAACCGTCACACCTTTGATCAATCACAGCTGTCATTAATCGCTGCCAAACAGGTCTCGTGTGTACACCTTATCTGCTACGTCTGCGATTTCTTCTACCATTCTGTTAGATACAATCACATCCGATACGGCTTTGAACTCTTCTAGGTCAGAATAGACTTTAGAGTTAAAGAAATGCTCTTCTTCCAATACCGGTTCATACACGACGACTTCGATGCCTTTGGCTTTTAAACGCTTCATGATCCCTTGGATGGAAGAAGCACGGAAATTGTCAGAGCCCGCCTTCATGATCAAACGATAAATACCGACAATTTTAGGCGAGCGCTTAATAATTGAATCCGCAATGAAGTCTTTTCGGGTACGGTTAGCGTCAACAATCGCACCCACAATGTTGTTTGGTACATCTTGATAGTTTGCTAATAGTTGCTTGGTGTCTTTTGGTAAGCAGTAACCACCGTAACCAAATGAAGGGTTGTTGTAATGATTGCCAATTCGAGGGTCTAAGCCCACACCTTCAATGATCTGACGAGAATCCAAACCATGCGCTTCCGCGTAAGAATCAAGCTCATTGAAATAAGAAACTCGCATCGCTAGGTAGGTATTTGAGAACAGTTTTACTGCTTCTGCTTCTGTTGAGTTAGTAAACAAAACATCGATGCTCTCTTTTTCTGCGCCTTCAACCAGCAGATTCGCAAACACTTTAGCGCGTTCAGAACACTCACCAACGATAATTCGCGATGGGTGTAGGTTATCGTAAAGGGCTTTGCCTTCGCGCAAAAACTCAGGGGAAAACATGACGTTTTCACAGTTCAGTTCTTGCTTAACGCGCTCAGTATAACCAACAGGGACCGTTGATTTGATCACCATGACAGCATTTGGATTGATATCCATGACGTCTTTAATGACCGATTCTACAGAGCTGGTATCAAAATAATTATTTTTTGGATCATAATCGGTTGGAGTAGCAATAATGACAAATTCAGCGTTTTTGTAAGCTGCTTTATCTGTTGTCGCCCTGAAATTCAGCACCTTATTTGATAGAAAGTGCTCAATCTCATTATCTACAATCGGTGACTGCTTATTATTCAGCATTGTCACTTTTTCATCGATGATATCTACCGCGACTACTTCATGATGTTGTGCTAACAGCATTGCGTTTGATAGACCCACATACCCAGTACCGGCTACTGCAATCTTCATGATAATACCTATAGTTTTGAGTAATTAACTCAACATAATTTATAACTTAGCTTGCCGTATCATACTCTGGTTGGGGAATTATTCCACTAGCCCGCTTTATCCATTCCTTGCTATACTCGTGACAGTTTTGTATTCAAAAGAGTTAGAAAATTATGATTATCGTAACGGGTGGTGCTGGCATGATTGGCAGCAATATTGTTAAGGCGCTTAATGAAGCGGGCCACAACGATATTCTAGTCGTCGACAACTTAAAAGATGGTAAGAAATTTAAGAACCTTGTAGACCTAGACATCACGGATTACATGGATCGTGATGATTTTCTAACTCAGGTTATGGCTGGTGATGATTTCGGTCATATTGAAGCCATCTTCCATGAAGGGGCATGCTCTGCTACCACGGAGTGGGATGGCAAATACATGATGCTCAACAACTATGAATACTCAAAAGAGCTACTTCATTACTGTGTTGAGCGTGAAATTCCTTTCTTGTATGCCTCTTCAGCTGCGACTTATGGTGAAACCGATACTTTCATTGAAGAGCAAGAATACGAAGGTGCATTGAATGTCTACGGCTACTCAAAGCAACAATTTGATAACTACGTTCGTCGCCTAACGGCTGATGCAGCAGCGCATAACGAAACGCTTCCACAAATCGTAGGGTTTCGTTACTTCAATGTTTATGGTCCACGCGAGCAACACAAAGGCAGCATGGCCTCTGTCGCTTTCCACCTAAACAACCAAATGAATGCCGGTGAAAACCCGAAATTGTTCGCAGGTAGCGAAACCTTCAAGCGTGATTTTGTATATGTGGGTGATGTAGCAGCAGTAAACCTCTGGTTCCTAGAAAACGGTGTTTCAGGCATCTTCAACCTAGGTACAGGTAACGCAGAGTCTTTTGAAGAAGTCGCCAAAGCGGTAATTAGGCATCACGGTAAAGGCGAAATCGAAACAATTCCTTTCCCTGAACATTTAAAAGGTGCTTACCAAGAGTTTACTCAAGCTGACTTAACCAAGCTTCGCAATACAGGTTGCGATATTGAGTTTAAAGCAGTAGCCGATGGCGTTGCTGAGTACATGAAGATCGTAAACGCTTAACGGTATATTTCAGATTAGGACCAATAATACACCCTACTTTTAGCGTGTATTATTGGGAATGTCTAACGAATATAATCATTCCCAGAGTGACCGATATTAAGTGAACTCTCTGATTTAAATAATGTAGTGAATGAATGACCACACAACGCAATGATTTTGATCCAAAAGCTTACAACCCTGAGTTTGAATGGGGTTTTCTAGCACCTAAATACTGGGGAACTTGGATTGCTGTTTTGTTATCGTCTTTAGTCTGCTTCTTGCCTAATAGCATTCGTTTAGCACTCGCTAAGTTTATGGCTAAGCAAGCTGTAAAAATTAAGAATAAGGCTAACCGCCGAGCTCGTGTAAACCTTGAGATGTGTTTCCCTGAGCAATCTATCGAAGAGCGCGAAGACACTCTCTATCAGTCATACGTTACTTCCATCTCATTTTTGATGGGATTTGCTTCACTGACACTCAAGAGTAAAACTTGGCTAGAGAATAACACTTCGATTAACGGCCTGAGCAACCTAACCGATATTACAGACAGTGGCGAGAATGTTATCTTGTTAGTACCACACACGTGGGCTATCGACATCCCAGCAGTATTACTCGCATCACGTGACCTTCCAGTATCTGCGATGGCAAAAGCCCAGAAAAACAAACTCAGTGACTGGTTGATGCACAGACAGCGAGTGCAATACGGCGGTCGTGTTTATGATCGCAGTGGTGGTATAAAACCTTTCATCAAATCCGTTAGAGATGGTTACCTAGGTTATTACCTTCCGGATGAAGATCTTGGTCGCGAGCACAGCGTCTTCGTTGATTTTTTTGCTACACAAAAAGCAACTATTTCAGGGCTTGGTCGATTATCTAAACTGAGCAAAGCTAAAATTGTTCCTCTGTTTGCTCAATACGATAGCAATACTGGTCAATACACGTTGGATTTTTACCCTGCCCTTCCATTCCCGACAGGAAGCGAAGAAGACGACGCACGTATGATGAATCAATGCATTGAAAATTACGTGAGCAAGAACCCTGAACAATATATGTGGATCTTAAGGCTGCTTAAGACTCGTCCTGATAGTAATACAAATCCTTATAATAGTTAGCATTAAATTCAACAGTATGAATATTATTAACAGAAAGCAGATTTATACAGCACTCTTACTATTACCTTACTTTTTTGCTGTTACAGGCATGTTAGTTTTAGATAGTGGTGATAAGAAAATGATCCCACTATTTTTGATTAGTATCATCGTCAGTATATTAGTATTTAAAAAAGAAACTATATTAAATAACATACAGAACCCGTTTGTGTGGTTAATTGGCATTTCATGTATATATACAGTATTTAGTTACTATTATCATGGAGCAAGCTCTAGAGAACTGAGGTCACTGATTGGCGTTACTCTTTTTCTTATAGCTTTCCCATATCAAATGCTTACTCAAAAAGTAATTCAATGGGTAGTTTTGATCGGTAGTTTTGTTGTATGTATCAATAGCATCTATTTTAATTTTTACATGGGAGTATCTCGCGATGCTGGCTATATAAATCCCATACCATACGCAACAGCATGTGCTCTTCTATCCGTAGTGGCATTTTCTTTGTTAATCGAAGCCTCAAAAACAAAAGAAAAAGCGATGCTTTCAACAGCATTCTTACTATCTTTACCTCCTATAATTTCCAGCGAAACTAGAGGAGTTTGGTTAGCCTTAACAATAAGTCTTTTTATTATTTGCCTCATCAAATGTGTACAAAAGGCTCCAACAAAAAAACAATTAATCTCTATACTTTTCATCACTACATTATCATTTGCTTTTGGTTCTTACTTATTTAAAGAAAGAATCACAGAAAGATATGAACGAACTGTCTATGAGATACAACAAATTCAATCGGGCAATTATAAAACTTCTATTGGTCAAAGATTGCAACTATGGCAACTAGCTCCTCAATTAATTGAAAAAAGACCAATACTCGGTTATGGGAGTGAGACGCCACAGTTATTAAAAGAAAAGCGGGAAAAAAAAGAAATATCTAAGACTACTTATCGACTTGCTTCACATCATTACCATAATCAATTCATTAATAAGATGGTTAAAGCTGGTATTATTGGTCTAATACTCACACTGGGGTTTCTAATCTACCCATTAATGACATTGAAGCATCTAAACTCAACTGATAAGTATCTAGCAATTGGTTTGGTTTGCCTATTTTTCGTAGCTGGATTAACCGATGTTCCTTTTAATCACCCTCAACCACTAATGTTATATCTATTATTTCTAGTCCCTATTTGCTCAAGATGTAAGAGAGTTGCCAATGACTAAAATCTTCGTGATAAATTTAGAATCTTCCATCGAGAGAAAAGAGAACATTAGTCGTCAACTAGATGAACTATCTCTTCCTTTTGAATTATTTTCTGCCGTGGACGGCAGAACATCTCCTCCTCATCCGCTACTTAAACACTATAATGATGACCTGAGCCAAACATACCGGGCAAAAACACTTAATGCTGGTCAACTAGGTTGTTACGCAAGTCATTTCTTACTCTGGGAAAAGTGTGTAGAACTCAACCAACCAATAATCGTAATCGAAGATGATGCTCTTATATTTAAAGAGGCACTCCTTAACTTCGTACAAGATATTAATGACATACCTGAAACTGTAGAGTGTGTGAGACTGTTCAAAAATAAGCGACGTAAATATGACTCTTACGAAGCGTTCAAAGCTAAATCGACGAGTATTCATAAGTTCACTAAAGGGCATATGAGTACAACAGCCTACTTCTTGAGGCCTTCAGCCGCTAAAAAACTTCTTCTCCACTCAAAAGAATGGTACATGGCTGTAGATATTTACATGGATCGGTTCTGGCAAAACGAAGTCGAGTGCTACGGCACTGCGGTACCCTGCTTAACGAATGACCCTAAGTTTGATTCTGAAATAGGTTATGCTAAACGAACTACGAATAGAAGTATATTCAAAAAGTGCAAACGTGAGTGGTTCAATTTAAACGAAACCATCCAACGTCACCTACATAACATAAAATTCAAACTGAGTAGAAGTAAATCATGAACTCAACACATAAAGATATTTATGTCTGCTCGACGGTAAGGCACTTATTACTTAGCTTATATAAAGCACAAGATGAGATTAATCCGTCGACCATAATTTATTTCTATGATTATCAAGATGTAGATCCTAAAGACATAGACACAGATCAACTTCCTACAAAAATAGAGTTAGTGTTAATGAATAGGGAATCGTTAGTTAATCATATAAAGAAGATTGGATACATTGGTAAATATATTTTATTTTGCTCTCTTCGTGGTTGGTCAATACCAGAACCATTAAAAAAAATATTGGTGTCTTCAATATATGAAAGCAATAACAACGTAGACTTAAAGGTCGGGATAAATAAACTATTCTTATTCAATGACAATAATAAGATGTCTAGGTTATTTCGCCTTCTAGTTAAATCTTACTCAATGATAGAAGATGGAATGGGGAATTACGTTAAGCACCAGATTGATGACAAGCCCAAGCAATTATTTCGTTTGCTATCAAATCAACCGCCTAAGCATTACGTATTTGGTGAAAGAAAGCAATGTGACCACATTTATGTGGTACACCCAGAAAAGTTACCAAAATCAGTACAACACAAAGGAAGAAGACTTGTTTTATCAAAAGATAAAGCAAAAATATCAAAAATTCAACAATGTTTTAAATTTGACAGTACTAATAATTTCGACAATAAAACATTGATCATCGCCACACAACCCATATTTAACAAATTAAAAGGTAAGCTTAAAGACAATGGGTTCTTTTATGACATTTATAATAGATTAATATTAGAGAGTAGACGTAAAGGTTTCACTCCAATTTTAAAATTGCACCCAAAGGAAAGCGAGTCAGATTATTTTTCTTTCAAAGAGCAAGGTGTGACATTTTTATCTAATAAATTACCTTTGGAACTTTATCTACTATCTAGTACAGATAAGGTTAACATAATATCAATTAACTCTTCAGCCGGCATGGGGATGGAAGAGTATTGTAAAACGTATAAATTAATTCCAGACAGAAAAATTCATAACTTTGCAAATATACTAGTTGAATTAGAAAAAAAACAAGATAGCCTTCAAGATTTAATATCTCTACAGCTATCTAACATCTAACTATATAAATAAATTCAAGGATAAAGGAGTTCCTGAATTTATCTTAGTTAGAGCTTTTTTTCCTAGAACTTCTTCATAGTATTTTGGTGGCAAACCAAAACCAGGTCTGATACTCCGAATGTTTTCAGGAGTCAACAATTCACCTGCTGCTATGTCTTTTACCACATATAAAGAGCGACGGAATTTCACGTTTCCTTTTTCAGCTTCCGTTCTTTCGTAATTGACTTGCCCCATTGCTTGCCATGCTGTTTTTGTATCTTTACAAAGCGCAGTAAGCTCATGAGGTTCGAGAGAAAAACTATCATCCGCTCCACCACCATTACGATCCATAGTCACGTGTTTTTCGATCAAACACGCCCCTAATGTTACAGAAGCCACAGCCGTTGCATTGTCAATAGTGTGATCAGAAAGACCCGATAAAACTTCAAATCGTTCCGCGATGTCAGCAATCGTCTTAAGATTATATTGGTCAGCTGGCGCAGGATAACCACTAACGCAATGCAGTACTACCAACTCTTGGCACCCGTTATCTTTCGCAGTTTTAATGGCTTCAGCAATCTCTTCTTCATTCGCCATACCGGTTGAGATAATCATTGGCTTACCAGTCTGAGCAACGCGTTTAATCAGCGGTAAGTCAACTACTTCAAACGATGCGATCTTATAGGCAGGAGCATCTAGCTCTTCAAGTAAATCCACAGCCGTAAAGTCGAAAGGCGAGCTGAATATAGTGATACCTAAATCTTTTGCTTTTTCAAACAAAGGCTTATGCCATCTCCAAGGCATATGAGCACCTTTATAAAGCTCATACAAGGTTTGACCATCCCATAAACCACCATGGATCTGAAACTCTTCAGAATCACAGTCCATTGTAATGGTTTCATGAGTGTAGGTTTGAAGCTTGATCGCATCCGCTCCAGCCTTCTTCGCCTCTTCCATAATCTGGAAAGCGCGATTAATGTCACCATTATGATTTGCTGATAATTCAGCAATAATATAAGGAGCGTAGTCAGGGCCTATGTTTCGACCGTCAATTGAAATATATGGTTTCATCAGAATCTCATTAAATTGGGTTACGAATAAACGTCTCAGAATTTTGCTGTATGTAGTTCGCTTTTTTGAACAGCTTCTGAGAAGCTTTATTACATTCTAATACAGTTGCATGTAATGTCAGATCTGGATGGATAACATCAGCCATTTTTAATGCAGCAGTTGCGACTCCTAAACCGTAAGCTTCAGGAGCAACAAAGATTGATACTAGATAATTCTTAGATTCAGTTTTATCTAATCGCAATACACCTAATTTTTTTCCTGTTGTCTTATCTTCAACAAGGTAAAAAAAGTCAGTGGTTTTGGCTAGCTTTCGCTTCATCCAGCTTTGGTGACCTTCCCATGTAGGAATATCAGTATTCAATGCAAATTCACGGGTCTTAGGGTGGCACTGCCAATCATAAACTGTTTTGATATCCTCATGAGTTGCAAATACAAGCTGTAAATTCGAATGATCATTTGGTTCAATAAGCTGCTGAATTTCTAGGACTAACCTTCTGGTGCCTAGACCATCACACAATTTTAGATTCGACATAAATAGCTCATGCCATTGACTCATTGCCTGTTGATAGGTAACTAATAGCTGAGATTCAATATTTTCCAAAGACACTTTCATAATGGCTTTATGCATAAGTAATTGAGCGCAAATCGTTTTTTGGTTAGCGGCTAATGGTATTAATATGCTAGGTAGGCCAAGACAAGCTCGCTCCCAACTTGTCGTTCCTGGAGCTCCAATCGCTATATCATGTTTAAGCATTAAATCAGCCATATCGGCTTCAAAATCTTGATGCTGAACATTAGTGTGTAAGTCGCACCATGACTTAACCTGCTGATAATGTGGTGCTCTAGGGCTTAGCAACACCGTAAAATCAGCACAGACTTTACCAACAAGACTTTTCAATGAGTTTAAAGTTGCATTGGGGTTGTCTATTCCCCCCATAGATATGAGAACTTTAGGTCTAGTTTCAGGGAGTACCCGCATGTAAGCGAGCTCTCTCAATGAAGCAAACTTTGGGGCTAATATCGCATACTCACTTCCCACTAAAGCTCGAGCAGAACCTGAGTATTCAACAGGCTTACGTCCAAGGGTTTGATCGACAATTAAATCAGCATCATGCTCTCGAACCAAGTCATCAATAGCGACTAAAAAGCAGCTCATTGATTGCCTAACAAGCTGTTGCCACTTGTTGCTAATAGCATAATGATCCGTTACCACTAAATCAGCACTGCCTACCATTTGGATAAAGTCTAGCGCATCCTCAAAACTTGGTCTTTGCAGCCAAGCCTCATAATCGGCATCATGCTTAGGCTCCTTAAGTTCCTTAGGCGGATTTAACTTTATTACCTGAAAGCCACGCTCTTCAATGTATGAGATCATGTCGCCTGGCTGTGGCAAACATGCAAAAAAGATTGTATGACCGAGGCTTTTCAATGCATCTGCAAGTACTAAACAGCGCATGATATGACCACTACCAACCCAAACTGAAGCATCCGCTCTAAAGATAACTCTCATAAAAACCTAATTATTTTAAAACTGAGTATAATGCCTCAGCCAAATCCCAATCTTCATTAGTGTCAATATCTTGAACTCTACTTCTAGGTAACAAAACGACACTAGAATGATGCGAGAATATTGCTTTTTTCTCTAAGAAAGAATCGGTCTTTCCCCAATAGAACTGACCAGCATCATGATAGGCTTCTTCTAGATCTTGAGAGCGGACTTGTTCATTTTCAGGAGAAAACATTGACACCTCTCCTCCTGATGAAATTTTGATCGCTCTTTGAATCGGAAATGGAAAAGTCGCGACACTAAAAACAAACTCAAATAAGCCTTTATTTAACTTATCAAAACCTTGTTTAAGATATTCCGGTTTTACAAAGGGAGCAGTCGCGTATAAACAACAAACCGCATCTACAGTCCAACCATTATCAATGCACCAAGTAATGGCGTGGTGCATCACATCCATTGTCGTTGCATAATCATCAGAGATGTTAGCAGGGCGTAAAAATGGTACTTCAGCACCATATTTCTTGGCTACCTCAGCTATCTCCGCATCATCAGTAGAGACAATAACCTTATCAAAACAATCCGAAACAAGTGCAGCTTCGATTGAGTAAGCGATCATAGGCTTGCCATGAAAGTGCTTTATATTTTTACGAGGAATACGCTTGCTGCCACCACGAGCAGGAATAATAGCAACGTTCATTATTTACCTGTCAAAATTTCGGTTACTACACGAACAACGGTATTTTGTTGTTCTTCCGTCATACCGTGGAACATTGGCAGTGAGATTGCTTCCTGATAATAGCGTTCTGACTCAGGGAAATCCCCTTCAGTAAAGCCCATAGCTTGGTAATATGGCTGAGTATGAACAGGAATGTAATGCAAATTAACACCGATACCATTTTCACGCAGTGCATCAAAAACTTGTTTATGAGTTAATGATACCTCATCCAACTTCAAACGAATTACGAATAAATGTAGACCTGAGTACGTGTTTTCGAGTTGATAAGGAAGTACTAAAGGTAATTCAGATAACATTTGATTATAACGCTTAGACAACATATGCCGCGCTGCAACAAATTCATCAAGACGCTGCATTTGCGTGACACCCAATGCCGCTTGAAGTTCTGTCATGCGGTAGTTGAAACCTAAATCAACCTGTTGGTAGTACCAACCGCCATGAGAAACTTCCGTCATCATTTCAGAGTCACGAGTGATGCCATGACTACGTAATAGAGCCATTTTATCAGCCAGTTCTTTCTGATTGGTTAACGCCGCCCCACCTTCCGCTGTTGTCACAATTTTCACTGGGTGAAAACTGAAAACAGTAATATCAGAATATTCACCGTTACCAACGGGTTTGTCGTGATATTTACCACCAATAGCATGAGACGCATCTTCAATGACTTTAAAGCGGTACTCTTTCGCTAATTTAGCAATAGATTCCATATCACAAGGCTGACCACACAAATGAACAGGAACGACAACTTTTGGTAATTTTCCATTAGCTTTAGCTGCGATAAGCTTTTGCTCTAGCTTTTTAGGGCACATGTTGTAAGTTGCTGAATCAATATCAACGAAATCAACTTTAGCACCACAGTAAAGACCACAGTTTGCAGATGCGACAAAAGTCACTGGCGTTGTCCACAACCAGTCACCTTCGCCCAAATCTAAAGCGAGGCAAGCGATATGCAGAGCGGAGGTTGCACTATTCACTGCTAACGCATACTGAGCACCAGTATGTTCTGTTAAGGCTTTTTCAAACGCAGGAACTTGTGGGCCCTGAGTTAAAAAGTCAGATTTAAGGACATCAATGACTTTATCAATGTCTTGCTGATTGATATCTTGCTTACCGTATGGAATCACTGTTCTACTCACACTGTAAATTTAGGATCAACATGTTCTTTAATTAGGTCACGTAGACCTTCAATCGTTTCCCACTCTGTATTAGTGCCTGAATTGTATTTAAAACCAAAAGGCACTTTTTCAGCCTTATGGTGATTCATGTACTCATCTTCTGTGTATGTGAAAGAGACAGAAGGAAGGATCGCGTAATAACGACCTAAATCAATTGTATTGAGAGAATCAGTATCAGTAATCATTTCTTCATGAAGTTTTTCACCAGGGCGGATACCAACTACTTTTGTTTCGATTCCTGGAGCAATCGCTTCTGCGATATCTAAGATTTTATATGATGGGATTTTTGGTACGAATATCTCACCACCGAGATGGTTCTCTAGAGCGTACATCACCATATTCACGCCATCTTGAAGAGAAATATTAAAACGTGTCATCTCTTCGTGTGTAATTGGCAGCACACCTTCTTCTTTTTTCTGCATAAAGAATGGAATAACCGAACCACGAGAGCCCATCACATTGCCGTAACGTACGACACTGAAACGAATGTCTTTAGATCCTTTAATATTGTTCGCAGCGGCAAAAAGCTTATCTGAAGCGAGTTTTGTAGCGCCATATAAATTAATTGGTGCACATGCTTTATCAGTCGAGAGGGCAACGACATCTTTTACACCACACGCAAGAGCCGCACTAATCACATTCTCTGCGCCATCAATATTGGTGCGAATACATTCCGTTGGGTTGTACTCAGCAGTATCAACTTGTTTGATCGCAGCGGCGTGGATAATAACATCAACATCTTCACACGCTTGAATCATACGGTTACGATCACGAACATCGCCGATAAAGAAGCGTAATTGTGGAAAATCCTTGTGAGGATATTGCTGCTTGATTTCAAACTGCTTCAGTTCATCACGAGAAAAGATAATGATCTTCTTTACGTCTTGGTATCGTTCAAGAATTGTTTTGATAAATTGCTTACCAAACGACCCTGTGCCACCTGTAATTAATACTGTCTTGTTATTTAGCATACTGAACTACTCTAATATATTTCTATTTCTCTAAGTTTTAAACTTAGGTGCTTGAATTCCAAATTGATATCTAGCTACTTTAACTGGCTAGCAACTTCTCAAAAAATTCCAGGTGCTTCTTCACTGTCACTCGGGAACTAAAGCTTTCATCTAGGCGCTTCTTAGCCGCTTCACTCATGGCTGTGCACTTGGCCTTGTCTTGTGCGAGCTTGTCCATAGCCTCACCCAGCGCTTTTGCGTCTCCCGTAGGGACGATATAGCCAGTCTCGCCATCGACAACGAGTTCAGGAGCGCCCCCAGTAGTTGTCACTACTGAGGTTGTGCCATTTGCCATCGCTTCGACAATCGTGCGTGGTAGCCCTTCTCCGCTGATCGATGGCTGAACTTGAAAGTCAGCCATACACATAATTGAAGGGATATCGGTCCGGTGACCTATGTAATGAATTCGCTCACTCATAGGGCTAGCTTTCATCTCATCAAAGTGAGGCTCATAACCACTACCAGCTAAAATCAGGTGGAAGTTGGGGGCCGAAATGTATTTGGTCGCTTCAAGCAAAACGGAAATACCTTTACTTGGCCTTACGTGCGCTGCAGTAATCGCAACAACATCCTCTTCACTCAAACCAAATTCAGAACGCTCAGTTGGTGGTACCTTGTACCAATCCAATTCATGCCCTTTGTATATGGTAACAACGTTATCTTTGTTCTTCCAAACACGCTTCACTACATCCTGTCGCACTGCTTCAGACACACACACAATACCGTCTACACGAGGATGGAGCTGAGTTAGGTAAGCGCTTGGGTCATGTCGATACAGCCCACCAGTTGTACCTCGATAAACGACCAACTTAACGTCAAAACCAATACACGCAAACGCTGCATTGGGGATTGTCTTAGAGTTAAAAGCATAGCAGATGTCGTAATTATGCGTTCTTAACTCATGACGGATCTTTTTAATTGTATCAAAACAAATTTTACGCTTTGGGTAACCATCGACTACTCGGATACCGTGCTCTTCTAGCTTAGATACGTGCTCAGATTCTCCCTGAGTCATAATCGTCACTTGATGCCCTTGACGAGCTAGCTCGATAAAAATCGCAGCTTCTGGACGCAAACTGTTCCATGCATGTAAGTAAGAAGCACAAACTAAAATCTTCATCTATCGGTTCCTATTTGGCTTAATCTGTTGAACGGTCTTCTGAGCGATTTTCAAGAATCCACAAACCGACATATTTATTGAAATTCACTTGAGCGTAAGTCATCGCCATAATGAAGCCGACACTGCCATCCATAAAGCCACGGCGGATAATATAGACTAAGAAGAACGTCCATATAGCTCGTAGTAGAGCGAGGAATAAGCCGTATGATTTCTTACCTTTACGATGGTATTTTTGAGAACCAAGCCAAGCATATTGCGCCGCTTTATCTAAACCATGACCATAATCACGATGCGTGTAATGAAGAAGAAAACCCTTCAATATCCCTGTAGAACCTTGCTCTGGAACGACCGTCTCATGAACTTCATCAAGCGTATAACGAGAACCTTCTCTCTTAAACAGTCTTAATACTGCACGCGCACTGCGGCCATGTTTTAGAGTCGTGCCATAAAGCGTCACTCCCCAAGGCAGTTTGTACGCAGTGTGTTTGATTTGATCTTGTTTTAATAGTTCAACAAGAGCGTCGCTCATCTCTTTATCGAGAGCTTCGTCAGCATCAATTGATAGCACCCAATCACATGTCGCTTTATCTAGCGCTCGCTGTTTTTGCTTACCAAAGCCAGGCCAATCTGTGATTGTCACGTTATCTGTATATTTTTGGCATATTTCAACGGTTGCATCTGTTGAGCCACTGTCTAAAACAATCAGTTCATCGGCAATATCAACAACAGATTTAAGGCAAGTTTCAATTCGGTCTTCTTCATTCTTGGTAATAACAATGACAGACAGGGTATGTTTTCTCATTATTCAGCCCTAGAATTTCCAATAGTTTAATGATTTACGGATTTTAAAGTTACGAATCCAATTTTTTGGCTTGTTATCTTGCCAGCCGCTTTCTAGCACATCAGTAATAGCACTCAGAACTCTCGCTGAGGATTGCCCATCTAAATATGGTGTTATTGACGGTCCGTAATGAGCGATAGCGTTATCTCTTTCTTCATCAGGTCGCATTGCTTGCTTAATTGCTGACTCTAATTGCTCGGCTTGAGTAATGTTAATAAAGCTTGCTTGAGGGTCTCGATTATTTACCGTGACAACAGGCTTATTGAGCAACAAGAATTCCTGAAATATCGATGAGTTGTCACACACCATAACATCAGCACGATGTTGCATTTCAATCACTCGATCATTATCGAAAAAGAGAAGGTTATCCCCTTCCAGTGCTTGATATTTCGCTCTCGTCTCTTGATTCATTTTCGGATGAAGAGTCACTAACCATTGCCACTGACTCAGTTGACTGAGGCGCTTAAGCTCTTCATAAACCAACTCTGCACACGATAAGCTTGGCGAAAAAGTGGAAGCGAACAGAATTTGAGGTCTCTCATGACGGTTCTCACTAGCTTGATAATTAAACAAGCTATCGAGCTTCAGCCACCCGGTCTCTTTAACTTGAAAATAGCCGCGCTGCTTAGCTAGCGGCTCAAGCGAGCTTGTTCTTTCATGGCCTTCGGTGCAATACAAATCAAATAGACCACGTTCAGGGTATAAGTTCCCTCGTTTACTCTCATTCAAACCATGAAATACTTGCACCTTCAACCCAGGGATAAACGCAGGAACGCGATCCCCCGGCACTAAAACAGCCGAAGGATTATAGGCAATAGCTTCTGTCAAAGAGACGCTCTTCTCTTGCTCTAATAAAAGATGTTCGGAAGCGTCTTCACCAACGAGCAACCACTTAACCTCATGGCCAAGTTGCTTCGCGTAGTTATAAAATGGACGAAGGATAGCAAATGAATAGTTTTGCTCGACATAGAGCAAGAAACGATAGGATTGATCGGTTTGCATAAGCGATGAGATAGAGTTCACCATTTCCGTTTGAAAGCGCAACTAAGCATTTAATTATAACGCTCTTTACTTTCGAGATTGAAGAAAATACTCTTCTGATTACTGATTTTACCCTCTGGTGTCACTGTTCTTATGCTTATACGACTTATATACACTCTTATATTGTCATTGGCCTCTCCACTGTTCCTCTATGGGCTTTATAAGAGCAAACCTGGAAAGCCAAGTTTCGGTAAGCGCTGGAAAGAACATTTCGGTATGACGCCGCAAATTCAAGGTAAGAATCCTATCTGGATTCACGCAGTATCGGTGGGTGAATCGATTGCCGCCGTACCGATCATCAAGCAACTGAAGCAGCGAGACCCAAATCAAGCCATCATTGTTACCACGACAACCAGCACGGGTGCTGAGCAGATAGACAAGCTTGGTGATTTAGTCGAGCACCGCTACATGCCGATTGATTTCTCTTGGTGTTTACGAGGCTTCCTTAAATCAGTAAAACCAAAACAGATGTTGATTATGGAAACAGAACTGTGGCCAAACACGCTGCATTGCGTCGCGAACGCTGGGATTCCTATTTCAGTACTCAACGCTCGCCTATCTGAACGCTCGTGCCAGCGCTACGCCAAATTCCAACCCGTGTTTAACCTTCTAGCGAAAAACCTTTCTCAAGTGCTCTGCCAATACCCTAGTGATGCGGAACGTTTTGTAAGGTTGGGATTAGATAAAACATCTGTGCATGTAACGGGCTCAATCAAGTTTGATATTGAAGTTTCAGCTGAACAAGTATCAAAAGGCAAAGCGTTACGTGAACAAATTGGCTTTGAACGCTGTGTGTGGATAGCAGCCAGCACTCATCAAGGCGAAGATGAAATTGTCTTAGACGCTCATAAACAGCTCCTTAAAGACAATCCGAATACCTTGCTGATGATTGTGCCTCGTCATCCTGAGCGATTTAATCAAGTGTCTGAGCTAGCTCAAGATCACGGCTTCAAGACTATCACTCGAACGAGTCAGCAAGCCATCACCTCTAATATTGAAGTTTATATTGCGGATACGATGGGAGAAATGTTGGTATTACTCGGCGGATCTGATGTGTGCTTTATGGGAGGAAGCCTTGTGGGCGATAAAGTGGGTGGCCACAATCTTCTAGAGCCTGCGGCACTGCAGTTACCTTTACTCAATGGTCCTAGCTACTTTAACTTCAGCGAGATCACAGACAAACTGCTGGAAGCCAATGCCGTGGTTATTTGTCAAGATAGCAGTGACATTGCAAGCCAACTCAGAGAGCTGTTCACCCAACCTGACTTGCGTAAAAAAAGAGGCTTAGCGGCTTATCAAGTGGTTGAGCAGAACCGAGGGGCGTTGGATAAAACCTTGGCATACATTCTTAATTAATGGCCTTCTTAGCTAACAGCAACTAACCTTGGTAGCCTTGCAATAACGGTTCCCAATCCTGCTCTTGCCATTGAATCTGGCGCTTGTTGACTTCTTTTAAGAACGAGCGCTTTAAGCGATTCAAGTTGCCCTCTTTCCAGTCATCACCCGCTTGATGACCACACTTGTCAAAGTCAATAATCCACACCTTTTGCGAATCATCAAGCAGGATATTATGAATGTTGAGATCAGTGTGATTCACCCCGGCATCATGCATCTTGCGTACCTCTTGGCCAATTCGACGATAAACATCCGCATCTATCGGGCCATTCATCAAGACATCAACCAGATCTTTGGCATTGGGAATTCGTTCAGACATTAAGTCCGCTCGATAAAGTAGTCCGCTTTTAATGGCTCTAGCAGCAATGGGCTTCGGTACATTCACACCTGCATTTGCCAATGCCTTGAGAACATTAAGCTCCATCGCACAGCGCGTGCTTTCCCAATCAGAGAAACGATATTGGTCTTCGACTAGCTTCCCAAACAATCCGCCACGGCGATAATGGCGCAATGCGGCCTGTATTCCATCAAGCTGAATGAACCATGTGGTACCGCGTCCTTGAGCACTCCCTGAAATAGCCTCACGTTGCTGCCAATATTCAACCTCAAAGATCTGAACCATCTCATCCTCCGGCACCTGAGCCAAAAGTTGAGAGTCATACCAAATTGTTTGGTTCTTGGTGTTAATCGTTTCCATCTATGAGGCCTTTAGGTCGCTTTTCGTCATTGCTATTTTACAACTAATGCGAGTATCTGCATAATTCTGATGTTATTCACTTTTTTCGGGCACTTTATGTCACTGTTCTCAACTGCACCTCAATCTCTTTGCATACTTCGTCTATCCGCGATTGGCGATGTTTGTCATGCTATTTCTGTGGTTCAAGCCATCCAGAAGCAGTGGCCTGAAACGAAAATCACTTGGATAACGGGCAAAATAGAAGCCATGCTGATCGGTGATCTACCCGGTATTGAGGTGATTGTTTTCGATAAGAAACAAGGCTTCAAAGGAATGCGTGAATTATGGCGTCAGCTATCTGATCGTAAATTTGATGCACTTCTGCATATGCAAGCCGCACTCAGAGCCAGCGTACTATCTTGGGGGATAAAGGCGAAGTGCAAAGTGGGATTTGGCAAAAACCGTACTCGTGAAATGCAGTCACTCTTTACCAACCACCATCTACCTATTTCAGATAAGTTTCATGTGTTGGATAACTTTGCCGAATTTGCTCGCTACATTGGTGTCCCCTTCGATAAGCCTCAATGGGATATCCCTTTGACACCTGAAGATGAACAACTCGCAATTAGCACCATGGCAGACAAGCCGACCTTGGTTATCTCCCCAGCTGCAAGCAAAGATTCACGCAATTGGTTAACTGAGCGATATGCCGCTATTGCTGATTATGCTGTCGAACAAGGCATGCAAGTGGTGTTATGCGGCTCTCCTGCTCCACGAGAAGTAAACCTGGGTAACGACATCGAAGTGCTATGCCAATCTCCAGTTATTAACTTAATCGGTCAAACCAACCTAAAGCAACTCACCGCTGTACTCAAGCATGCGACCGTGGTAATCGCACCAGATACCGGCCCAGCACATCTGGCGACGACACAATCAACACCAGTCATCGGGTTATACGCACACAGTGATCCTCGAAGAACAGGACCCTACAATGACCTTGATATCGTAGTCAGTGTTTATCAACAACACGTAGAGGCGCAACAAGGGAAACCGGTTAAAGACCTTCCATGGGGAACTCGAGCAAAAGGCGATGACCTGATGAAAGACATCACACTCGATATGGTCAAGCAGCAACTCGATAAGGCCTTAAACTCTAGTAAAGCACCGAATGCGAACACTACATTAAGCAAGGACAGCTAAAATGAGCACACACGTTATTTATCCAGGAACTTTTGATCCGGTGACCAATGGCCACCTCGATATTATCGTCCGTGCCGCGAGCATGTTTGACCATATCACTGTTGGAGTAGCCGCGAGCCCAAGTAAAAAAACCATGTTTGAATTAGACGAACGAGTAGAATTGTTACGTGATGCAGTGTCTCACTTACCTAACGTGTCTGTTGAAGGGTTTTCGGGGTTACTGGTCGATTTTGCTAAACAGCAGCAAGCGAATGTGTTGGTGCGCGGTTTGAGAACAACCATGGATTTTGAATATGAGTTTGGTCTTACTAGCATGTACCGCAAACTTCTGCCGGGGCTTGAGAGTGTATTTCTAACCCCTTCAGAGGAGTATGCATTTCTCTCTTCGACAATAGTTCGAGAAGTGGCCATCCACGGTGGGGACATTAGCCAGTTTGTGCCACAAAAGGTGGCAGCCGAGATAAAGCTGAAGACTGTCAAGTAATTCTCTTTACCTACACCGAAAAAATAGCGCTCATTGAGCGCTATTTTTTGTAACTGCAATTGGGGTTTACAATGAGTAGTAAGCCTTATACCAATCCGCGAATGCTTTTGCGCCTTCTTGGATCTTCACTTGAGGTTTGTAGCCAACAGCTTCAAACAGATCTTCCGTATCAGCATAAGTCGCGTACACATCACCAGGTTGTATTGGCATGAAGTTTTTCTTCGCTTCAATACCTAAAGCAGTTTCTAATGCTTCAACGTAATCCATTAATTTCACTGGGCTACCATGGCCGATGTTGAACACACGGTATGGTGCAGAGCTAGTTGCTGGCGAGCCTTGTTCTACAGTCCAATCTGGCTGTTTTGCTGGAATTCGATCTTGCACGCGAATAATACCTTCTACAATATCATCGATGTAAGTGAAGTCACGCATCATGTCGCCGTTGTTGTAAATATCGATCTCTTTGCCCGCCACGATTAAGTTCGCAAACTTAAACATCGCCATATCAGGACGACTCCAAGGACCATAAACAGTAAAGAAGCGTAGACCAGTTGTCGGTACATCGTATAGATGAGAATAGGTATGCGCCATTAGCTCATTCGACTTCTTAGTCGCTGCATACAGAGAAATAGGGTGATCAACACTGTCTGCCGTATGAAATGGCATTTTCTGGTTCAAGCCATATACCGAGCTTGAAGAAGCATAAACTAGGTGTTCAACTTTGTTATGGCGACAGCCTTCCAAAATCGCTAAGTGACCAACAAGGTTGCTATCAGCATACGCCATTGGGTTATCAATTGAGTAGCGAACGCCAGCTTGCGCCGCTAAATGAATGACACGGTCAAACTTTTGTTCAGCAAACAGCGTTGCCATGCCTTCTCTATCAGCAAGATCTAGCTCGATAAAGGTAAGGTTTTCATGTTCGATACGTTTAAGGCGGTCATGTTTCAGAGAGACTTCGTAGTAGTCATTTAGGTTATCAATACCAATAACCTCATGTCCTGCCGCACATAGTCGCTCTGACACTGCAGAGCCAATAAAACCAGCAACGCCAGTTACTAAATATTTCATTCTACTATTCTCAATTCATATAATTAATGTAATTGTAGCGACTAGCACTTATATCTACTAGCAGTAAAAAGTGAACGCGCGTTCAGTTTTTTTATACTTGGCACTCTTCGCAAAAAAACGTATTTCTTTGCCCTATTTTCAATTCTTGAATCAGAGCTTCACAGCTTGGGCACTTTTCACCCGCTTTCCCATACACTTGCAACTCTTGGGCGAAATACCCCGGCTTGCCATCTGCTTGGGCGAAGTCTTTGAGTGTGGTGCCACCTTGCTTGATAGCCGTCGCAAGGACTTGCTTGATCTCATCGGTTAATAAGATCCATTCGGCTTTGGTAACCTTATTTGCTGATCGTAACGGGTGGATTTTTGCAGAGAACAAGGCTTCATTAGCGTAGATATTCCCGACACCCACAACAACTTTGTTATCCATGATGAACTGTTTGACCGCAACTTTGCGCTTTTCTGCCTTTTCAGCGATGTAGACAGCGTTGAAGTCGTCAGTTAGCGGCTCTGGACCAGAACCAAGTAACACAGAGTGGGTTTCATCAGGTGCCGACCATAACCACGCTCCAAAGCGACGTGGGTCGTTATAACGCAGTACTTTGCCATTAGTCAGCTTGAGATCCACGTGATCGTGTTTGGCTGCTGGAAAGTCAGCGTCTAATACGCGCAGTGAGCCAGACATACCAAGGTGAACAATGGCAGTACCAGTATCGGTCTCAATCAATAGGTATTTAGCACGACGCGAGATCGAGCGAATCACCTGCCCTTCTAACAACTTAAGCTCTTGCGGGATATCCCAACGCAGCTTGGGCGTACGAAAGGTAAGAGTCTTGATGGTCTCGCCGACTAAATGAGGCGAGATCCCCATACGGCTTACTTCGACTTCGGGTAATTCAGGCATAGTTTAGTCGTCCGATTTTGAGGAGTTGTTCGAGCTAAAGCTTGGAAACAAGTAGCTCTCTTCAATAGACACCGCCAACCACTGTTCATTCCAGTTTTTTAACAACCAAAAATCAGGCAGTTGATAATAGGTAATACGTTGTGGCTCTTCTTGGTCGTGATACCACACTTCAACAGTGTGTGGTGTATTGAGCTGAGGAGAAAGGTCGGTATAGGTTTGTGAATCGACCTCAGTACCTACAAGCTGTTGCCAGCGCTGTGACAGCTCTTGTGCACTCGCAGCTTGTTTTAGCACGGGATCTTTCATTTGATAAACCCACTGACCATCTTCTTGTACGATTGACCACTTAGCAAAGTGCAACGCTTGAAGTTCTGATTCAGGATTTAATAGATAAGGGTAGGGACTGCTTACATTAAGCTCTGATTCGGGCTCAGGTTCAATGAGATAAGCTTTGATCAATGTTGGAAGGTTTAACACGCCAATAAAAGCGATCACGCTCAACATGAGTATGTTGTTCCACCTACGTCCACGGTATCTCATCTGATTCTGCTCATCTAACCTATTGAGCAATCAGTATATCGTGAAAGTGGCAATACTTTCCATGCTGCGCGGTTTCTATCGATTAGGCGCTGTATCAAGTAAGAACAATTGAGTTACTCAAAATTTAGATATAAAAAAACCCAGCGATTAAGCTGGGTTTTTCAATTCTTTCTTCTACTGAAGAAGAGCAAAAAAAGCATCAATTACTTGATTTTCGCTTCTTTGTACATAACGTGTTGGCGAACTACTGGATCAAACTTTTTGATCTCAAATTTGCCTGGCATGTTACGCTTGTTCTTATCAGTTGTGTAGAAGTGACCAGTACCTGCAGAAGATACTAGACGAATTTTCTCACGAATGCCTTTAGCCATTGCTTAATTCCTCTTAAACGTTTTCGCCACGTGCACGGATATCAACAAGAACAGCATCGATGCCTTTCTTATCAATGATACGCATGCCTTTAGCAGTTAGACGTAGTTTAACAAAACGTTTTTCGCTCTCTACCCAGAAACGATGAGTTTGTAGGTTCGGCAGAAAACGGCGCTTAGTAGCATTGCGTGCGTGTGAACGGTTGTTACCCGTTACTGGACGCTTACCAGTTACTTGGCATACTCGGGACATGAATGTCTTCTCCAATCGTTTCAGCTCGATATCAACCTTGGTGGCCGAACCTCTCTATCAATTAAAATAGAAGGTAAAAACCGTTATGGAAAATCCATACAAGGCTATCAAAGGTCGCGCATTATACTAACTTGACACGCATTGCTCAAGACCCGAACAGATCCTTTTTACGGATTTCGTGATCTTTTTTTGTGCAGCGCAGCTTGCTTGAGTAATCAGAGCTGATTTTAGGTCTAAAAATGTGGGCGGAATAATAGCAGATTTAACGTAACTAACAACCTAAAATGTGATTCAAATCCATCCACGCTCTGCAAAAGAGATAACTTCGCCATCTCCAACAACAAAATGGTCGAGAATTCGGATGTCCACCAGCGCTAATGCATCGGTTAAACGGCGCGTGATTCGCCTGTCCGCTTGGCTAGGCTCTGCGACACCCGAAGGATGGTTATGCGCTAAAATTAATGCCGCCGCATTATGATGAAGTGCGCGTTTTACTACTTCTCTCGGGTAAACCGACGCTGCATCGATGGTACCTTCAAACATGACTTCGTCTTTTATTACCCTATTCTGGTTATCTAGGAACAATATATAGAAAGCTTCTCGCTGGCGATCGCGCAAAATGCTCGAAAGATAAAGCTTTGTATGACTCGGGCTAGTGAGGGCATCACCTCTAGATAAAGTCTCCGCGAGATAGCGCTGCGTCATCTCTAACACAGCTTGTAGCTGAGCGTACTTGGCCTGCCCCATCCCTTTATGAGCACAAAACTCTTCCTGTGTTGCTGAAAAGAGATGACGGAGCGAACCGAAGTCCTTGATCAACTTGTCAGCGAGTTCTAAAACGTTCATTCCTTGTGTACCCGTTCTAAGAAATATTGCGAGCAGTTCCGCATCAGTCAAAGAATCAGGCCCTCGACTCAATAACTTTTCTCTCGGCATCGATTCAGTAGGCATTTTGTCTATTGGCATATAAAAGCTAATCACTAGTCATGAATACGACCCCTCAGCTTAATGAGCTTGCACTCGGAGATCCTTTGATGGAGATAAAAGGCGGCGAGTCACTAGCAAAATCGTGTAATTGATAAGTTTGATAACACCAACTTGATGAGCGTCAACTCTGTTCGAGTTCTGCTTCTAGGCACTCATCCTTTGTTCTGATATCGTAAGTCGCAGAAAAATTAAGGAACAGAATCATGCAAACACAGGTTAATCCACTGAGTAACGCTGACCAACAAGGCCTAGCAGGGAAAAAAATTCTTCTTGGTATTAGTGGTGGTATCGCTGCTTATAAATGTGCCGAGCTGACTCGCCGCCTAATTGAGCGTGGGGCGCAGGTACAGGTCGTCATGACCAATGCAGCCAAGGAGTTCATCACTCCCCTTACCATGCAAGCCGTCTCGGGAAGGCCAGTGTCTGATAGTTTGCTTGATCCTGCGGCTGAAGCTTCGATGGGACACATCGAGCTAGCAAAGTGGGCTGATTTAGTATTATTAACACCTGCAACCGCTGACCTTATTGCACGCATGACAGCAGGGATGGGTAACGACTTGCTAACTACTTTGGTTTTAGCAACCGATGCGCCAGTTGCGGTATCTCCGGCCATGAACCAACAAATGTACAGCCACCCTGCCACTCAAGAGAACATCGCAACGCTAAAACGCCGTGGTTGTGAGATTTGGGGGCCAGCTGCAGGCGAACAAGCGTGTGGTGATGTGGGTATGGGGCGCATGTTAGAGCCAATGCAACTGGTCCATCGTTGTGAAGACTTCTTCCAACCTAAGCCGCTTGCTGGCCGTTCTGTGCTTATTACTGCAGGCCCGACTCGTGAAGCGATAGACCCTGTACGTTACATTACGAATCACAGCTCAGGAAAAATGGGCTATGCATTAGCTGAAGCAGCCGCGAAGCAAGGCGCCACAGTGACTCTAATCAGTGGCCCTGTGTCATTAGCAACGCCAAACAAGGTCAATCGAATTGATGTAAACAGCGCACAACAGATGTTTGATGCCGTGAGTGCCAATGCGGCTCAGCACGATATTTTCATCAGCTGCGCGGCGGTTGCCGATTATCGCCCTGAGACCATCGCAGACCAGAAGCTTAAAAAGGTCGATGGTAAAGACGACATGACCATTCAAATGGTTAAGAACCCAGACATTGTCGCTTCTGTTGCTTTAATGACGGAAGGCCGTCCATTTACCGTAGGCTTCGCTGCAGAAACTCAAGATGTTGAGAAATACGCCCGCGGCAAACTAGAAAGAAAGAACCTCGACATGATTTGCGCCAACGATGTGTCTGTCGAAGGTCAAGGCTTCAATAGCAGTAGTAACGAACTGCACCTTTATTGGAAAGGCGGTGATAAATCTCTACCACTGGATAGCAAAGACACCCTTGGTTTCCAGATCCTCGATCAGATCCAACAACTTATTGTCGAATAAATACACGATTTAGCTCTGACAATCTGCTGACACCTCTCGATTCTGTTGACCTAGGTCTTACAAAACTAGGAAACAGAATTGAATGGTGTTTATAATCCTTCTTCACTCAATCCTCATCTTTAGGAAAGGAAGTAAATAGATGGCTGGTACTCGAAAATCAAACCGTCGTGAAGAAATCCTGCAAGCTCTCGCACAAATGTTGGAATCGACCGAAGGTGCTTCTCGTATCACAACGGTAAAGTTGGCCAAGCAAGTGGGTGTTTCTGAAGCTGCGTTATACCGCCACTTCCCAAGCAAAGCCCGCATGTTTGAAGGCCTGATCGAGTTCATTGAAGAAGCGTTGATGTCTCGAATCAACCGTATTCTGGATGAAGAGAAAGACACGCTAGAGCGCATACGCCTAGTGTTACAACTGATCTTAGTTTTCTCAGAACGTAACCCAGGCCTGACTCGAATTTTGTCTGGTCATGCTCTAATGTTTGAAAATGAACGCCTACGCGACCGCATCAATCAACTTTTCGAGCGCATTGAGACGCAACTTCGTCAAATCCTGCGTGAAAGAAAGCTTCGTGAAGGGAAATCATTCCCAGTTGATGAGAAAATCTTAGCCGCTCAACTGCTAGGCCAGGTTGAAGGCAGCTTGAATCGATTTGTTCGCTCAGACTTCAAATATCAACCAACAGAAAACTTTGATGCTTATTGGGCACTACTCAGCGCTCAGATTAAGTAGCAATCAAATTTAGTAGCAATCAAATCTTAAGTGATGGTTATGACGACGAAAACTTCTCCGACAAGCAGCACTGCACAACACGTTATTACTAAGCCGCCTTTTACTCTGGCGTTACTCCACCCTAAATACTGGGGAGTATGGTTCGGTTTTGGGTTATTGGCGCTTATCGTTAACGTTCTCCCTTACCGACTACTATTAATATTAGGTCGATCGTTGGGAACTCTCGGGGCTCGTTATGGCAAGAAACGAGTGGCTGTGGCGACACGCAATTTAGAATTAGCATTTCCCGATAAGCCAGCGGATGAAGTCGCTGCAATGGTGAGTGAGAACTTTAAGAACACCGGTATGGCACTGATCGAAACTGGGATTACTTGGTTTTGGCCTACGTGGCGTTTCAAGCGAATCCTAGTAGATAAAGATACCCAAACACTGCGTACGCACAAAGCCAACGGTAAAGGTGTTTTGTTGTGTTGTGTGCATGCCTTGAACCTAGAGATCACTGCGCGAGCAATGGCAGTTCTCGGTATTTCAGGTTTAGGCGTTTATCGCCCGCACAACAATCCAGCTTATGAGTTCATTCAATACAGAGGTCGTACTCAGAACGGCAATCGCCTGATTCACCGTAAAGACGTGAAGCGTATGATTCGAATCCTGCGTCAGGGTGAGATCCTTTTTTACCTACCGGATCATGATTACGGTCGTAACAAAGCAGTGTTTGTGCCTTTCTTCGCGGTAGAAGATGCGTGTACCACCACAGGCACCAGTATTCTGGCTTACACCAGCCGATGCGCGATTGTTCCTGGCTCTGGTTTTAGAAATGCCGACGGCAAGTATGAAATCATGGCTGACGAGTCGATCGAAGATCACTATCCGCAAAAAGATGAGAAAGCCGCCGCTGCCTACATGAACCGCTATCTTGAGAAGATTATCTTACGCGCTCCAGAGCAATGGATGTGGCTGCACAAGCGCTTCAAGACTATGGAAGATCCAGAAGTTGAACGCGGCATTCGTTACAAATAGAGTAGCCGTTATAAATAGAATAGCCGCTACAAATAGAGCGCCTATCTTTAGATAAGAAAACCGTTCGCTTCAATAGAAAAGTAAAAGGCCCGAAAGAATTATATCTCTCGGGCCTTTTTGATTTTTCGACTCTAAACTTAGAACGCTAAACCGTTAGGTTCGACATTTCAGAAATTAAATTCCGTATTGAGCGCGGTACGCTTTTACTGCGTCTAGATGTGCTGCATCTGTGCCTTTCTCTTCAAGGAAAGTCACAAGGTCTGTCAGGCTAACGATAGAGATAATTGCACAACCGAAGTCGCGTTCAACTTCTTGGATTGCAGATAGCTCGCCTTTGCCTTTCTCTTGACGGTCGATAGCAACAAGCACGCCCGCTAGATCAGCACCGTTCGCTTGGATAATTTCCATCGACTCACGAATTGCTGTGCCTGCAGTGATCACGTCGTCCACTAACATGATACGACCTTCAAGTGCACTACCCACTAGGTTGCCACCTTCACCGTGGTCTTTCGCTTCTTTACGGTTAAAGCAGTAAGGCGTGTCCACATCGTGGTGATCGGCCAGTGCTACCGCTGTTGTCGTCGCGATTGGGATACCTTTGTATGCTGGGCCAAATAGTACATCAAACTCAATACCTGAATCAGCTAATGCTGCTGCGTAGAAGCGACCTAAACGCGCTAGGTCACGACCTGTATTAAACAATCCAGCATTGAAGAAGTAAGGGCTCTTACGGCCAGACTTTAAAGTAAACTCACCAAACTTAAGTACTTCTTTCTCTAGTGCAAATTCAATAAATTCACGTTGATATGCTTTCATGCTCATCCTCTAAATTAATTTACTTTCCAATTCCTAGCTTCCGATCACTTCGAAAGCTAACGATGCTGTATTTTCTAAATAGACAGCTCTACAACAAAGCAGCAAAGTTTTTCAGCCCTATGAGCATAGGGAACCTATGTGATTAGGGTGAAAAATTGCAGCTAACACAGGTGTAGAGTTATATATGACGAAAATAAAAAAATAGCCCCCAATGTGGGAGCTATCTAAAAACTATTCTGCTAACGCCGACTTCTGCGCTTCGACGATATCGGCAATGCCCTTATTTGCCAGGGCTAAAAGCTGCATCAGCTCTTCGTGGCTGAACGGTTCGCCTTCTGCGGTGCCTTGAATCTCAATCATCTTACCGTCTTCCGTCATTACAACGTTCATGTCGGTATCGGCTGCTGAGTCTTCAACGTACTCAAGGTCACACAGTGCTTGTGCACCAACGATACCCACTGAAACTGCCGCTACGTGGCCTTTCATTGGGTTCTTTTTCAGTTTGCCGCTTGCTAGTAGGCTGTTGATAGCATCAGCCATTGCTACGCTTGCACCTGAGATAGAAGCAGTGCGTGTACCGCCGTCTGCTTGGATAACATCACAATCGACAGTGATCATGATTTCACCCATTACTTTCAGGTCAACAACAGCACGTAGGCTACGCGCGATCAGACGTTGGATTTCCATCGTACGACCGCCTTGCTTACCGCTCGCCGCTTCACGACGGTTACGAGTGTGCGTTGCACGTGGCAACATGCCATATTCAGCGGTTACCCAACCCTTCCCTTGGCCTTTTAACCAACGCGGTACGTTTTCTTCTACCGTCGCATTACATAGAACTTTAGTGTTGCCGAACTCAACTAATACAGAACCCTCAGCATAAGCTGTGTAGTTACGAGTAATTTTAATTGGACGAATTTGATCTACAGCGCGGTCATTTGGACGCATTGGTATCTACCTTATTAACAGTCTGAAGTGATTTACTATCGAAAGAGTGCATCACCTAAGAAAGGGGTGAGACAGTTTTGATTGGGGCAAGATTATATAGCAGTTTATCTTTCAAATCTATTTGCCGTTCAAAGCTATTTATCATGAAAGGCTATTTATAGTGAAAATCAATCGACTTCGGGTGCAACTCGTATCGTGATACTATGCGTGCGCGTTATTTTCAGAATGATAAAAGACAGGAAAATTCGATGATTTATAGTATGACCGCGTACGCACGCAAAGAAGTAAAAGGCGATTGGGGCAGCGCAGTATGGGAAATCCGTAGTGTAAACCAACGCTACCTAGAAACTTACTTCCGTATGCCTGAACAGTTCCGTGGTTTAGAGCCAATCCTACGTGAGCGTTTTCGTAAGCGTCTAGCGCGCGGCAAGGTTGAATGTAACCTACGCTTCGAAGCAAACCCAGCCGCTAAAGGTGAGCTAAGCATCAACGAAGGTTTGGCACAGCAAGTAATTAATGCGGCTAACCAAGTAATGACCATGACAGGCGAAGAGAGCCGTTTGAACCCATTCCAAGTGATGAACTGGCCTGGTGTGATGGAAACGCCAGAGCAAGACATGGATGCCATCAACAAAGACCTGCTAGACGCATTCAACGATGCGATTGCAGAATTCATTGATGCTCGTGCTCGTGAAGGTGAAAATATGAAGGCGCTAATCGTACAGCGCTTAGATGCGATCACTGAAGAAGTAGTGAAAGTTCGCGCACGCATGCCTGAAATCCTAGAGTGGCAACGTGAACGTCTTCTTACCAAGTTTGAAGATGCGAAAATTGAACTTGAAGGTTCTCGCGTTGAGCAAGAGCTTATCCTACTGGCTCAGAAGTCAGACGTAGCCGAAGAGCTAGACCGTCTAGACTCTCACGTGAAAGAAGCGAATGCAGTATTGAAGAAAGGTGGCGCTTGTGGCCGTAAGCTAGACTTTATGATGCAAGAGTTCAACCGTGAATCAAACACGCTAGCATCTAAGTCTATCAGCACAGACATCACAGCATCGGGCGTAGAGCTTAAGGTTCTTATCGAACAGATGCGTGAGCAAATTCAAAACATTGAATAACAGTTTGTCAGTAATACGCTGTGAATAGCCATTAGCTGAATCAGTGTTGATTAACTAACAGTGTTAATTAGATCAAGATAAGCTCCTAATTTTAGGGGCTTTTTTTATGGATACAGTAATGACAATCAGGATGACTAAGTGAGCAGATTATTACGTAGGAGATTTGTTTGGAGCAAGAGATAGAGATAGATATAGATAAGATAGAGAAACGGATGTAACAAAAGATTTTAGAATATTTTGAGGGGGGTATTACAGGTGGAACTAGAGGGGAAAGATGTAAGGGAGAAAGTGACGCAAGTTGCTAATGCAACCTGCGCCGACTTAAAATCTTATAGAGCTACAACGTTTGCAGCTTGAAGACCTTTTTGGCCTTGCTCTACTTCGAAAGACACTTGTTGGCCTTCTTTAAGAGTTTTGAAACCTTCAGAAGCGATAGCACGGAAGTGAACGAATACGTCAGCGCCGCCGTTGTCTTGAGTTAGGAAACCGAAACCTTTCTCTTCGTTAAACCATTTTACTACGCCGTTTGTTTTGTTAGACATGATGTGTCCCTTATATAAAAATAAAAAATTAATCGCCAAAAAGTGCGATGCGCTGAAAGCTTGAATTATTTAATGTATCTATGAAGCTAAGGGAAACACTGAGAATAACAATGAAGCAATACTAAGGGTTTTACTTTACAACTGGATGTTTCATTTAATAACTCTGAAAACAGAGCGAGGCCATTCTTGGTGATCTAGGCCCGGTTGTAAAGCTTTATTTGAAAATAGTTGATGTTTTTTTGTTCGGTTGGCTTTAATTCAAGCCCAGCTAGGTCGCCGGGCTTGATTTGTAAAACTTTGATCTCAAAAAATTTACTCGTCCGGCTGCTTAGTTCTTAGATCGACATATGGCCAGTAATGGTGACCAACTCGAATCAACAGAGTTGCTGCAGCTAAGATAAATGCCGCTAAAGATAACCAAACAATCAGTACCGCATCCAACTCTTTCATACCTAAGGTGATGTAACGTGCTATCGCCATCATCGCGATATAGATAGGATATCGCACGGGGATCTTACCGTTCATCACGAACTGCTGAACCATGGCTAGCACTTCTAAGTAGATAAACATCAGCAGAATGTCGGTCAGTTGTACTCGACGTTCAGCAAAGACATGCATGAACTCTTCCATCATGGCAAACAGTGTCGCCAGTGTGATCGCCACTAATAGAACGGCTTCAAGAATGTGGAAAACCTTAAGGAAAGGCTTACTAAAAGACTTAGGTAAGTGAGAAGACATAGTCACTCTTCAAAAATAATTAATCCAACCTCTACAATAGCATGCATCAATATAAGTCGCGTACTCTCAAAGCATCGACTTTAGGATAACGCCACCAGCTACACGTCTAGAGACGGCAGATACAAAAATGGCCTACATTCAATGCAGAGCCATTTATTGGTCTTTTACTTAACGCCTGTTCTTAACAAACGCTACCTACCGAGCTGCCTTATAGCAGAATCAGGTAAGTTAAGAACACCACACACAGTCCGTAGATAAGTGGGTGCACTTCTTTGCGCTTGCCCGCTACAACCATAGTAAATGCGTAGCTGATAAAGCCCATCGCCATACCATTCGCTGGTGAGAAGCTGAGTACTGTGAACATGATGGTGAAGAAGGCTGCAATGCGTGACTCTTTCTTTTCCCAGTTGATTTGACCAAGACGACCTACCATGTAGATGCCGACTACTACCATCGCAGGCGCAACCATAGCTGCCGAAAAGATAGAGAAGATTGGGTAGAGGAATAGCGAGATAAGGAACAAGCCAGCAACCATCACTGCCGCTAAACCCGTCTTCGCACCTTGAGAAGAAGCGATACCAGACTCAGAGAACGCGGTAATCGATGTCGTACCAAGAATAGAACCTATTACTGTACCACCCGCATCCGCTACTAACGCCGATTTAGCGTTTGGCACCTTGCCGTCTTTATCGATGATCCCCGCATCGCGGCCAACACCAACAATCGTGCTCAAGCCATCAAAGAAATCGACAATCAAGAAGATAAGTACGATGAACAGTAGGTCGAACATTTTCTCAGGTGTGAAAGCAGAGAAATCAAAAATAGCACCGAAGCTGCCCGCCATGCTCGGTGGCATCGCAACTAACTGCTCTGGGATTGGCGCGTTTGATGTACCCATAAACACGTCAACAAGAATGGTCAACACGATAGCCGAAACAAACGAGATAAAGGTCGCCAACTTAATATCACGAACCATACAGCCAAGTGCAATAAAGATACTCACGTAAGCGATGATCACTTTTGGATCGGAAATGTCACCTAAGCCAACCAAGACGAATGGGTTAGAAACGATGATGCCAGCATTCTTAAGGCCTAAGAAAGCAATGAACAAACCGAGAGAAACCGTAATCGCCAACTTCAAATCTTCAGGAATCGACTCAATCATCGACTTACGAATATTGGTTAACGAAAACGCGAGGTACAAGATACCAGACAGGAAAATGCCGAACAGCGCCTCATTCCAAAGCACGGCAACTGAACCACTTAATAGCAAACCTTTGAAGAAGCCGTTCATGCTCATACCCGGTGCAAGCATGACTGGGTAATTGCCCCAAATGCCCATGATGAGCGTTGCGATAGCCGCAGCCAATGCCGTTGCAGTAAATACCGCCCCTTTGTCCATACCTGGGATCCCCCCCAAAATGGCCGGGTTAACCGCAAGAATGTAGCTCATCGCCAAGAAAGTAATAAAACCCGCGTACAGTTCAGTGCCAATCGTGGTTTTTCTTTCAGTGATTTTAAACATCGAATCAAGCGAGCCAGAGGTGTTCTGGGCTTTCAGGGTGGAATCGGTACTCACAACAAAACCTTTGCAATAAATTAAGAATTTGGTGATTCAAATGCTGTGAGAATAGAGAGGTCTCTACACTAAAAACTGTAGTCACCAAGATAGGCTCGGTAGTAGAAACATCTAGTCCATATCACTAGATATATACAGCATTTAATCGTTTGCGCGGATTGTAAGGATTGAGATTAAAACATCAACATTTTTTGCCTAGATCACATAAAAAAATGAGCGTCGAGGGTCATTACATTTATACCAAACTCAGTCAAAGGATCATTCACTAATAAATAACGATCAAGCCAGTTGTTCTCAATCATCTAAATATGCTACTCTTCGCCTCCATTTTTCTGACCTAATTTTCACCAGTTGCCTCTATTGGTTTCACTCGCTATTCCTTTATAGATGCAACCATCGGTACAACAATTAAGGTCAGTGCTATCTTTTATAGTGTCGGTTTATCGCCTGCACTTAATCCAACCAACAGTGGAAATATACAGATGGGCAAAGGTACTCTTTACATCGTATCTGCACCTAGTGGCGCAGGTAAGTCGAGCTTGATCTCAGCAATGCTAGAAACCAATCCAACCTACGCAATGAAGGTATCTGTTTCACACACCACTCGCGGTATGCGCCCTGGTGAGGAAAATGGTGTTCACTACCACTTTGTAGAAAAACATCATTTTGAAGACCTTATTAATAAAGGTGAGTTCCTAGAGTACGCTGAAGTATTCGGCAACTACTACGGTACTTCACGCGTTTGGATTGAAGAAAACCTAGACCGCGGTATCGATGTATTTTTAGATATCGACTGGCAAGGCGCTCGTCAGATCCGTAAACAAATGCCTCAAGCGAAGAGTGTTTTCATTCTTCCACCATCAAATGGTGAACTTGAGCGTCGTTTGAATGTTCGCGGTCAAGACAGCAACGACGTTATTGCGAAACGCATGAGCGAAGCAAAATCAGAAATTTCTCACTATGCAGAATACGATTATGTGATCGTGAATGATGACTTTGATGCAGCCCTAATGGACTTCAGAGCTATCATTCGTGCGGAACGTTTAAAACAAGATAAGCAAGCAGCAAAATACAGCGGCATGCTTACAGCACTACTGGCGGAATAATCTATAACTGGATTTTCCACTGAGATAAGTATACGGTAAGCTAGTAAGTATCTAGTTAAACTTGTATACTTTCTCGTCATTAAAAATTTATTAGTTAATTACTATTTGGAGTCCTCATGGCACGCGTAACTGTTCAAGACGCTGTTGAAAAAGTTGGCAACCGTTTCGACCTAGTTCTTATTGCGGCTCGCCGCGCACGTCAAATGCAAACTGGCGGTAAAGATTCACTAGTGCCTGAAGAAAACGATAAGCCAACGGTTATCGCTCTGCGCGAAATCGAAGAAAGTCTTATCACTAAAGACGTACTAGATGCTCGTGAACGTCAAGAGCAACAAGAGCAAGAAGCGGCTGAACTTGCAGCAGTAAGCAGCATCACTCACACTCGTTAGCTCATATTCGCTGATAGAATCAACGTCATTCGAACTAATTAACCTTCCGGGCCTTTAATTTGTATCTATTCGATAGCCTCAAAGACGTTGCCCAAGAATACCTAACAGAGCCTCAAATTGAGGCTCTGCGTCAATCTTATGTGGTAGCGAGAGACGCCCATGAAGGGCAAACCCGCTCAAGCGGTGAACCATACATTATCCACCCTGTAGCGGTTTCAAGAATCCTGGCAGAAATGCATCTGGATATCGAAACCCTACAAGCTGCTCTACTTCATGATGTGATTGAAGACTGTGATGTCACGAAAGAAGATCTAGAGGAAAAATTTGGCAATACCGTTGCTGAATTGGTTGATGGTGTATCTAAGCTGGATAAGCTTAAATTTCGTGATCGCAAAGAAGCGCAAGCAGAGAACTTCCGTAAGATGGTTCTCGCCATGGTGCAAGACATCCGCGTTATCTTGATCAAATTAGCTGACCGTACTCACAACATGCGCACGCTTGGGGCACTTCGTCCTGACAAAAAGCGTCGTATTGCTCGTGAAACCCTAGAGATCTATTCTCCGCTAGCTCACCGTCTTGGTATTCATAACATCAAGACCGAACTAGAAGAGCTGGGCTTCGAAGCCCTCTACCCTAACCGTTATCGCGTACTGAAAAACGTAGTGAAAGCTGCGCGTGGTAACCGTAAGGAAATGATCCAACGTATCCATAGCGAAATCGAAGGCCGCCTTGAAGAAGTCGGTTTGCCTGCTCGCGTACTTGGTCGTGAAAAGAACCTGTTCTCCATCTACAACAAGATGAAAACCAAAGAGCAGCGCTTCCACACCATTATGGACATCTACGCTTTCCGCGTAGTGGTTGATACCCCAGATACTTGCTATCGCGTTCTTGGTCAGGCTCACAGCCTGTACAAGCCTCGTCCTGGCCGCATGAAAGATTACATCGCGGTACCAAAAGCCAACGGCTACCAATCTCTGCACACATCAATGATCGGCCCTCACGGGGTGCCAGTTGAAGTTCAGATCCGTACTGAAGATATGGATCAAATGGCAGACAAAGGTGTCGCGGCACACTGGTCTTACAAAGGCAATGGCTCACGCAGCAGTAATGGCACAACCGCACAGGTTAAAGCACAACGTTGGATGCAGAGCTTACTTGAGCTGCAACAAAGCGCGGGTAACTCATTCGAATTCATTGAAAACGTTAAGTCTGATCTGTTCCCAGATGAGATCTTCGTGTTCACGCCGAAGGGTCGCATTGTCGAACTTCCTGCTGGCGCAACAGCGGTCGATTTTGCTTACGCGGTGCATACCGATGTCGGCAACATGTGTGTAGGTGCTCGTGTAGACATGAACCCTTACCCACTCAGCAAATCGCTGAAGAACGGTCAAACGATTGAGATCATCAGTGCTCCGGGCGCACGTCCAAATGCAGCATGGCTCAACTACGTGGTGACATCACGTGCGCGTACTAAGATCCGTCAGGTTCTAAAAACGATGCGCCGCGAAGAGTCGATTACGCTAGGTCGTCGTTTACTTAATCACGCACTTGGTGAGCGATCTATTGCTGATATCGGCCAAGAGAATATCGACCACGTATTGTCTGATCTTCGCCTAGACAATGTTGAAGACTTACTGGCATCGATTGGTCTTGGTGAGCTGATGAGTATCGTTATTGCTCGCCGTCTACTGGGTGATGCTGACGAACTGACTGAAGTGGAAAACAACAGCGACACACCAAGAAAGAAATTGCCTATCCGTGGTGCTGAGGGTCTACTACTGACGTTCGCTAACTGTTGTCACCCAATTCCAGATGATCACATCATTGCCCATGTATCGCCAGGTCGTGGCCTTGTGGTTCACCGTGAAACGTGTCCAAACGTTCGTGGTTACCAGAAAGAACCAGACAAATACATGGCGGTTGAATGGTCTGACGATTACGACCAAGAGTTCACTGCTGAACTTCAGGTTGATCTGCAGAACCACCAAGGTGCACTGGCTGAGTTAACTAACGTTATCTCAAAAACAGGCTCTAACATTCACGGTATTTCAACTGAAGAACGTGATGGACGCCTGTACACAGTGACTATCTTGCTGACCACCAAAGATCGCGTTCACCTTGCAAGTATTATGAAAAAGCTACGTGTGATGCCACACGCGCTGAAAGTAAGACGTCGTAAGAACTAACGTTTAAACTTGATAATAGTTTTGCCAAGAATTTAAATCCCCTTAATGCTTTATCGCTTAAGGGGATTTTTATAACCGTAATCCTAGTATTTACCGCGCTCCCTCCCATTCCTGCCTGTACAAAAATCCAGTAAAATGCTTGAATAGATCATCTCTCTTACGTTTATGAGCCTTGTTATGTCACAGCTTTTATCTGCTATCCCTCTCAACTCTTTATCTGGAGTCGGCGCTAAAGTCGCAGAGAAACTGGAAAAGGTTGGGCTTAACAACGTACAAGATCTGCTTTTTCACCTCCCTTTGCGCTATGAAGATAGAACACGTATCTACCCTATCGTAAAACTGCACGCGGGCTTATGGGCTGCAGTGCAAGGCAAGGTCATGCATGTCGATACCATTTTCGGTAAACGTAAGATGTTGGCGGTAAAGATCAGCGATGGTAACGGCACTATTACCCTACGCTTTTTCAACTTCACCGCAGGTATGAAGAACAACTTTGCTGAAGGCAAACAAGTGCATGCCTACGGTGAGATCAAGCGCGGTAACATGGGGCTGGAGATTGTCCATCCCGACTACAAATTCTTTGCGCCTAGGCAACAGCCAGATGTTGAAGCCAATCTGACTCCAGTGTATCCAACCACGGAGGGGCTAAGACAAATCACGCTGCGTAACCTCACCGACCAAGCATTAGAACTGATCGACAAAGCCGCGGTGAATGAGCTGCTACCATCAGGTTTATACGATCACCAAATTACCCTCGCACAAGCACTGCATACCATTCACAGGCCACCTCCGGGCATTGACCTAGAGCTGTTTGATGAAGGTAAACACCCTGCGCAGCTACGTCTGATTATGGAAGAGCTACTAGCTCAGAACTTATCGATGCTGTCGGTTCGTAGCAAAGGACAGCAAGACAAAGCAATGCCATTTCCTCCAGTGAATACGCTTAAAGATAAGCTACTGGCTCAGCTGCCGTTTTCACCGACCAATGCTCAAGCTCGAGTGACCAAAGAGATCGAAGCTGATTTGGAAAAGCCTCACCCTATGATGCGCTTAGTGCAAGGCGATGTAGGTTCAGGTAAAACCTTGGTTGCTGCATTGGCGGCGGTTCGAGCGTTAGAACATGGTCAACAAGTCGCCTTGATGGCCCCAACTGAACTGTTAGCCGAACAGCACGCGATCAATTTCGCCAACTGGTTTGAAGCGATGGGCATTCAAGTCGGTTGGCTTGCAGGTAAACTCAAAGGTAAGGCTCGTGAGACTGAACTGGCGCGCATTGCCAGTGGCGAAGCGCAGATGGTGGTGGGTACTCATGCCCTATTCCAAGAGCATGTCGAGTTCAAAAAACTTGGTCTCGTGATCATTGACGAGCAGCACCGATTTGGTGTCCACCAGCGACTAGAACTGCGCGAGAAAGGCGCAAAGCAAGGTTACTACCCTCACCAGTTGGTGATGACAGCAACGCCAATCCCTCGAACGCTAGCGATGACGGCCTATGCCGACCTTGAAACCTCAATCATTGATGAATTACCACCGGGTCGAACACCAATTCAAACCGTAGCAATTCCAGATACCAAACGGGATGACATTGTTGAGCGCGTGCGTAATGCATGTCTTAACGAGGGCAAGCAAGCCTATTGGGTGTGCACTCTGATTGATGAATCAGAAGTATTAGAAGCGCAAGCCGCCGCAGACACAGCAGAAGAGCTGCAACGCAAACTGCCTGATGTAAAAATTGGCTTGGTACACGGCCGAATGAAGCCTGCCGAGAAACAAGCAGTAATGCAGGAGTTCAAAGAGAACAAACTGCACCTGTTAGTTGCAACAACCGTGATTGAAGTCGGTGTGGATGTGCCGAATTCGAGCTTAATGATCATCGAGAACCCAGAGCGTCTTGGCCTAGCGCAACTGCACCAACTGCGTGGCCGTGTTGGCCGTGGATCGGTCGCAAGTCACTGTGTATTGCTGTATCACTCTCCACTGTCTAAAACCGCTCAGAAGCGCTTAGGTGTGCTGCGTGAAAGTAACGATGGCTTTGTCATTGCACAGCGAGATTTAGAAATTCGAGGGCCCGGTGAGCTGCTTGGCACTAAGCAGACGGGCTTGGCAGACTTTAAGATTGCTGACCTGGTACGAGACCAACGTTTGATCCCTGAAGTGCAGCGTATTGCGCGTCATATTCACGATAGCTACCCAGATAACGCCAAGGCGATCATCAACCGCTGGCTAGGCGAGCGCGATGTCTATTCTAAGGCATAATTAGCCATTATATTTCCGCTTAAAACGTAAAAAGGCTTCCTCAAGGAAGCCTTTTTAGTGCGTATAGCCCAAGCCTAAGGTTTCACAGGGAAACTGATCTGCGCTTTTAAGCCACCTTCACTGCGGTTATTGACCACTACCGCACCTTGATGCTGGCTAACAATACGTTTCACAATTGCCAAGCCCAAGCCCGTACCTTCGCTGCCTCGAGCCGTGTCACCACGTGTGAAGGGTTCAAACAATTTACCGATCTGGTCTTGTGGAATACCCGGACCATTATCTTCTACCGTTACCCAAGCTAACTTGTTATCCGCCGTCATGCCGGTCGATACCTTGACCCAGCCATTACCATAGCGCAGCGCGTTCACCACCAAGTTACTCACTGCACGCTTCATTGCGATCGGGTTGCCCAACGCAGGTTTCATGGTTTCTGGAATATCGGTTTCAATCTGGACCTCATAGCCACCTTCAGAGCTAGAGACTTCTCGCGCAATATCATCGACAAACACCGCTTGGAATGAGTCTCTGTCAACAGGCTTTAGGTAATCCATGAACTGACTGATGATCTCGTTACACTCTTCGGTATCACTGATGATGCCTTCCGCCAAATAGCTGTCTTCTGGCGACATCATCTCTGTCGCCAAGCGAATACGCGTTAACGGAGTACGCAAATCATGACTGATTCCTGCCATCAACAAAGCGCGGTCTTCTTCCAATTCTTGAATGCCTTTCGACATTTGATTGAAAGCTCGTGTTACTGAGCGAATTTCTTGCGCACCTTGAACCGGCAATGGCGGTGGAATATCGCCGCGCCCGACACCTTGCGCGGCTTTCTCTAGCGCTATCAACGGCCGGTTTTGTAAGCGGATAAACAACCAACCACCTACGACAATCAACAACGCCATGATCAGACTGTTACGAAATAGTGGTGCAAAATCTTCTTCTTGCAACTCAGAAAGAGGAATACGAATCAGAGAGTTGGGCAGCTGCGCAATGTCCATCCACAACACATAGCTCTCTTTACCTAGAATCAATCGTACTTCGGTTTCAGAGCCTAGCTCTTTGGTCATCTCCTCGCTCATCAAGTCAATCGCAACCGCGTGGTAATACTCACCCGCCGCTTCACTGTTTTTCGCGTGAACGGTTACCCCGAGTTGTTCAAGTACACGCTGACGCAATGGCGCATCAATCTCGATATCACTGCCTTGGTCTAATACTAGGTTTAACTCATGCGCCAGAATCTTATTAAACTGCTGCAAACTCGGCATCAATGCATAGTTAAACACTGCGTAATAAGAAAAAATTTGGCTAGCAACCAATAGCGTTAAGAAAAGCACTATCGACTGAGTAAAGGAGCTACGTATGCGCATAGGGTACCCAAGATGTAGAAAGATAAAGAAGATGTTATATGACTATAACCCTAAACCATTGTGCTGAATACAAAACGGGCCATCGCATATTAATGAGATGACCCGTAAGATTCACAGAATCGGTAAAGCAGTTATAGAGCTTATAAAGCTGGACTACACAGCTTTGCCATCTGGAACGAACACATAACCCAAGCCCCACACCGTTTGGATGTAGCGAGGTTTGCTTGGATCTTCTTCCACTAGACGACGCAGACGTGAAATCTGAACATCGATAGAACGTTCCATTGCTGAATACTCACGACCACGAGCCATGTTCATCAGCTTATCGCGAGACATTGGCTCACGCGCGTTAGTCACTAGCGACTTAAGTACTGCAAATTCGCCTGAAGTAAGAGGCATCGGCTCTTCACCGCGGAACATTTCACGCGTACCTAGGTTCAGGCGGAACTCACCAAACTCAACCACAGACTCTTCTGTGCTCGGTGCACCCGGTGCTTCAATCACTTGGCGACGCAATACCGCTTTAATGCGAGCCAGCAATTCACGTGGGTTAAATGGTTTCGGTAGGTAATCATCGGCACCCACTTCCAAACCCACAATACGATCCACTTCGTCACCCTTTGCCGTCAGCATCAGGATAGGTAGCGAGTTGTTTGCGTTTCTTAGACGACGACAGATCGAAAGACCATCTTCGCCCGGCAACATTAAGTCCAATACCATCAAGTGAAAGTTTTCACGGGTTAACAGGCGGTCCATCTGCTCACTGTTTGCCACGCTACGCACTTGAAAGCCTTGCTCTGACAGATAGCGCTCTAACAAAGCACGTAAACGAGCATCGTCATCGACCACTAAAATTTTGTAGTTTTCTTGCATGTAATGGTTCCACCTATTAAAGCTCAAACCTAAAGTTAAGCATTCTTGGTAAATTGTATAAGGCATTAAAAATGTAACATTATTGGAGAAAAAGTCGCCTAAATAATTGTTAACGTATGTTGCCTTTCTATATATTCTAATTCGAAGTACGGTGATCTAGAACGGCTTCACCCTTGATGCAAACGGTCTTTTTTATGCTTTTACTGGCTAAGTTCGGCACATCAGCCACAACAAATGAACTCTGCCCTAGCGTTTTTGCAACGTACATTGCTTTATCTGCTGCATGAATCAATTCTGCGTGGGTACAACCATGATCTGGAAAGCAGGAAATTCCGATGCTTGCACCAACATGATGCTTAGCGCCATTAATGAAGATACTTTGCTGTATAGCATCGATTAACTGCATCGCCTTATTTTTCGCCGCCTCTTTATCATTCAGTAAATCTAAACACACGACAAATTCATCGCCACCATATCGACTCACAAGATCGGAGCTTCGAGTATTCTCACGTAACCTCTCCGTTACCGCGACTAAAACCAAATCCCCAACATGATGCCCATAAATATCATTAATCTCTTTGAATTTATCTAGATCAATAAACAATACAGCAATAAAAAGTCCAGTTCTTTTAGATTTAGAAATCGCTGTTTCTAGGCCAGTCTCAAGAGAGCGGCGGTTCATCGCCCCTGTCAGTGAATCATGCTCTGATAAGTACTCTAACTCCATTTTTTGACGCTGAAGTTCCAATGTTTGTCTGTTTACTTCTGTTTCCAGAGCCGATTTTGTCACGACATTTTGCTCTAGCTCTTTGCTCATCGTGTTAAATGCACAACCTAACGAACTAAACTCAGACGCCAGAGCGTTGCATTCAATACGGTGTGCAAAATTTCGAGATTGAATATGTAAAATACCGTGGGATAGAGCCGTAGAGCCCGCCTTAAAAGACCTCAATAAACAATAAGATACTGTGCTTATTGCAACAGAAAATAAAGAACACAAGAAGATCAACTCTATCATTGTATCTTCAATTCTTTTGTTGGCTTGCAATAATTCGCTTTTTTGCTGACTCGCTAAATGCTCATGAATGTTCTGAATGAACATGTTATACCGAGTATTAAGCAGAGAACTTCTTTGAACAAGGTATCTTTCTTCGAAATAGATTTGTTTAGCAAGAGCCTGAAACCTCTTGTCCTGCGCCATTAATTCTGCAAGTTGGCTTATTAGTGATTTAACTTTTTTTACTTTAGACGCGGGGAGTTGCGAATGCTCTAGCCCTTGAGTAATTCGAACCTGCTGGGCAGCTAAGTTCTGGAAACTTTTATCGTCTCTGTACTCTAGGTAAAGCCACAACAGTCCCTGCAGGGCGTTGGTATCTCGTTGCAAATCAATTATGCTTTTTTGATATTTTGTCGTAGCGACATGGTGATGGTAAAGATCATTAAGCGACCATGCTGTCGCAAAGGCCATCACGACACTAACGCTAAATAGGGCGTACATTTTAAATGTCAAAGAACGAATCATTTAACCCTTCCTTTGTCTTGAAGAGACGTATATGCCGTGTTATCCACCAACAATCGGACGTCCAAGGGCTCTACTTCATCTATTGAGCGCTCAGAAGCCCATCTAGCCTGAAGTCGAAGGTTAGAGAGCAAGGTGTAATCGTTAGTTAATTCAAAGATATAATCTTCCCATGCCCATTCTACCTCTCGAGGAAAAACATTTAGCTCCTTTGAAATCAGAGCAATGCTTTCATTCGGGTTTTGATCAATCCATTGAATGGCCTGATAAATAGAATATAAAATTGCCTCCTCTTGTTCATTCTTCTCCGTTCGATGTGAATGGGTTATTAAGTTAAAAGACAACTGATAGATACCCTTTAACCCCAAATCTTTAACCTGAGTAGCCGACAGCACCGAAGATTTATAACCATAAGGTTCCCACACAGAAATCGCGTCAACTTGATAAGAAAGTAAGGCCGGGACCATCTCTTCAATGTCCAGAAACACTCTTTGAACATTGAGAGCTTGCAACCCATTGGAAATTAAAAGTAAGTCAAAATACAGCTCACTAGCACTGGATTTGACAATGCCCACTTTTTTTCCGGACAAATCAGACATACTCGTTATATTGAGCGGTTCAAGAGTCCGTAATTTAAGATCATTGCTTGAGGTTACAAAGCTCGCCAGTACCGATACATTGTTATGCTCATACTGATTAAATAAAGCAACAGTATTGGAAGTAGTTGCATAACTCACTATGCCATTCTGAAGTAAGTTAGCGCAATTAACCCCTCCCTTACAGGGTACAAGTTCGACATCGATATTATTATTGGCAAAAAATTTCTGATTTTTTGCCACAAATAAAGGTGTGGTTAATGGCGTTAAAGAGACAGCAATTTTAACTTTAGGTGACTTGGTCTGAACCGTCATACCTGTTGATTCATGCTTCCAACACCCACCAATAAGTAACGTTATCAGTGTCATAACTACCCATTTCATATAAATCTCTCCCTCAGTGACAATGATGCTCACTTAAAACACAAACTAAAAATAGGTGACCCATCAAATAAAGATAGACTAAAAATCTTCAAAATATATCTTTAAGGTACTGTTATAAATGATTTTAATCTTATAATTAGTAAGGTTACCTAGTGTCCATTATTTGGTTGAGAAACGATTGGAACAAAACGTCAGATCACGTACAGTTTCTCATTGTTAGGAGAGTTAAAATGATTGAGAGTCTACTACATTGAAAACCAAACTTATCACCCGAGAAGGCTATAACAAGCTCAAAGCAGAACATGATCACCTATGGCACGAGAAGCGTCCAGAGATCACCAAGATAGTCACATGGGCTGCAAGCCTTGGAGATCGTTCAGAAAACGCCGATTACACCTTCAATAAGCGTTTGCTTCGTCAGATTGATCGCCGAGTGCGTTTCTTAAGAAAGTTCCTTCCTGATGTCACGATCGTTGATTACTCGCCGCAACAAGAAGGTAAGGTATTTTTCGGTGCTTGGGTCGAAATTGAGAATGATGAGGGGGAAATTAAGAAGTTTCGCATTGTCGGGCCTGAAGAGATCTATGGCGATGCTAAAGGCTATATCTCTATCGACTCACCAATGGCTAGAGCTCTGCTGAAGAAAGAAGTGGATGATGAGTTTACGGTAAAAACACCGGAAGGCGACAAAGAGTGGTTCATTAACTCAATTCGCTACGCAGACAACGAATAACCAAACTTAATAAACACTTAGTGATGAGCTGAGTGTTCAGCAAACCCAAACTCCAGATAAAAGAAAACCCCGCAAGGCTTTCGCCTAGCGGGGTTAAGTCTCTATCGCAGCAATCCGGCTACTGTTTATCTCTTCGAGATAAGGTGCTCCCTGCATCTTTCCTTGATAGTGGCTAAATCCTTTAACCAATTTCCTTTTTGTTCATCGCCATCCTAGCGGTGTCCATTCTAGCCTGTCATCCTGACTGGCGAATCTCATCCAGAGATTATCACTTCCTTGCTGACCACTCATCCTAAGTAATCAAATCTTCATCCTGAAGATACCTAGTCCATTAGGCTTTTTCCTGTTCCTGCCAACTCCCTGTCGACAAGTTAAATATTACGGTAATTGAGCGAGTTTCCTAGATAGTCCCAAAAAACATTTCAGGTAGGAAATACGCCCACAAACACTCAACACAATAAAATCAGCACCTTAGGTTTGTTTTAAGACGATTTCATCGGTTTAAAGTGACTTAGTCGCACATCACTTGTAAGAGATCTCGCACAAAGCAGATATCACAAACGGCAATTCGACTTCTGACAGGATAATTACACAGCCAAAGCTAGAAAAAGCGTACGCTCACCCCCATGTATTTATCACGATATTAAATAAGAGATTCATCGGATGAGCCAAGCTATCTGTCGACTGATCGCTGAAGAACTGAATGTCCGTTCTGAGCAAGTCACTGCCGCAGTAAACCTAATTGACGACGGTAACACCGTTCCCTTTATTGCCCGCTACCGTAAAGAGGTCACGGGTGGCTTAGACGATACCCAACTACGTAACCTTGATAGTCGCCTTTCTTACCTTCGCGAACTTGATGATCGTCGCCAAACGATTCTTAAGTCGATTCAAGACCAAGGTAAACTCACGCCAGAACTCGAGCGTGATATCACTCAGGCTGACAGCAAGACTCGCCTAGAAGATTTATACCTGCCTTACAAACCAAAGCGCCGCACCAAAGGTCAGATCGCAATTGAAGCGGGCCTAGAGCCTCTTGCCGATACGCTATGGAATGAACCACAGCACGATCCTGAAACCGAAGCAGCCAACTTCATCAGCAACGACAAAGGCATTGCCGACACCAAAGCAGCACTCGATGGCGCACGTGCGATCATCATGGAGCGCATTGCAGAAGACGCAAACCTGCTTGAGAAGATTCGCCAACACCTAAACCGCAATGCAGAGCTTTGCTCTCGTGTTGTGACTGGTAAAGAGAACGAAGGTGAGAAGTTCAAAGACTACTTCGAGCATAACGAAGCTCTGAGCAAAGTACCGTCTCACCGTGCACTTGCCATGCTACGTGGCCGTAATGAAGGCTTCCTAACACTGGCGATGAATGCAGATCCTGAGCAAGAAGAAGGTGTACGTGGTTCTTACTGCGAGAACATCATCTCTGATCACTATGGCATTACTCTAAGCAGCGCACCTGCGGATGCATGGCGTAAGCAAGTGATTAGCTGGGCATGGCGCATCAAGGTTTCTATGCACATGGAAACCGAATTGATGGGTGCGATGAAAGAGCGTGCAGAGATCGAAGCGATTGAAGTGTTCGCAACTAACCTTAAAGACCTGCTGATGGCAGCGCCGGCTGGACCTCGTGCAACCTTGGGCTTGGATCCAGGTTTACGTACTGGTTCAAAAATCGCGGTGGTGGATTCAACCGGTAAAGTTCTGGCGACAGAGACTATTTACCCTCACCCACCACAAAAGCAATACGACAAGTCAGCACACGTTGTTGAGCAGATGGTTCGTAAATACAATGTTGATTTAATTGCGATTGGTAACGGTACGGCTTCACGCGAAACCGATAGCTTTGTGGCCGTGGTGATTAAGCGCGGCAACCTAAAAGCGCAAAAAATTATTGTTAGCGAAGCAGGTGCATCGGTGTATTCCGCGTCTGAGTTAGCAGCAAAAGAGTTCCCGGACATGGACGTATCGATCCGTGGTGCAGTGTCTATCGCTCGTCGTCTGCAAGATCCACTGGCGGAACTGGTGAAGATTGACCCTAAATCGATCGGTGTGGGCCAATACCAACACGACGTTAGCCAAACCATGCTTGCTAAGCGCCTAGATGCGATTGTCGAAGACTGTGTAAACGCGGTTGGTGTTGATGTGAATACCGCTTCTGCTGCGCTTCTAACTCGTGTTGCTGGTCTTTCTAACACCATCGCTCAGAACATCGTAGATTACCGCGATGAAAATGGTCGCTTTGAAGCGCGTACTACGCTGAAAAAAGTTGCTCGTTTAGGGCCAAAAGCCTTTGAACAGTGTGCTGGCTTCCTACGTATTATGGATGGTAAGAACCCGTTAGATGCATCATCGGTTCACCCAGAAGCTTACCCATTGGTGAAAGCCATCGCCGAGAAAAACCACAAAGACATCAAATCTCTGGTAGGTAACACCGACTTCTTACGTGGTTTACACGCGATTGATTACACCAACGAAAGCTTTGGTGTACCCACAGTAACCGACATTATTAAAGAGCTGGATAAACCGGGTCGAGATCCTCGTCCTGAGTTCAAGACTGCGACCTTCGCTGATGGCGTGAATAGCATGTCTGACTTAGAACCTGGCATGATCTTAGAAGGTGTGGTGTCAAACGTGGCAAACTTTGGTGCCTTCGTGGATATTGGCGTACACCAAGACGGCTTGGTGCACATTTCAGCACTGACCGATCGTTTTGTTTCTGATCCGCGTGAAGTGGTAAAAGCCGGTGACATCGTGAAAGTGAAGGTAATGGAAGTTGATGTTCAACGTAAACGTATTGCGCTAAGCATGCGCATGAAAGATGAGCCTGGACAAGACAACCGTGCACAGCGCTCAAGCGCGCCTCGCACGCAAAACCGCCCGAACCAAAATTCACAAGGCGGACAACGCCGTCGCGAAGAGCCGCAACAAAACGCTGCGATGGGTGGTGCGTTCGCTGCTGCTTTTGCAAAAGCGAAAAAGTAATCCGTTAGCTCATCGAAAAGCTGATTCGCCTAAAACAAAAAACCTGCATCCCTTAGGGTATGCAGGTTTTTATTATATGTTCAAAAAAGACATCGAAGTTTGGCAGGGTCATAAGTTTTCGACTTACAACACAACCAGCATCTCTGATGGAGCATGAGGCGCAACAGCATGACCATAATGATATTTTATGACCTTACGTCGTTTCTCCATCTGTCCCTCTTGAATCGCCGCATCTAAAACATGCTTTGGCAGGCGAAAACGCATGGTATAGCCCTTTCCTTGATCAGCACTGTATGTTCTCAGTGCCAATAAGCTGAATAACCTCTCAAAAGGATCTTGTGGCTCTTCTTGGCTAATCGAATTGGCCTCTGACTCGTTCTCCATTTCATAACCAGGATGGTCTGAAGGATCCCAAGCCGACTGCTGCCTTCGCTTATCGTCCGATTTTACCTTTCGCTCTGCATTGGTTTTCGCCAATGCTACGGCAGGAGCGACAGGTTCTCGAACTCTATTATCACGCGCAACTTGCTCTGTTTGCACATTAACGGATGGAGCGATCAGTGGCACACTCACTGCAGTTGCAGGTGACACAATCATCGCGAACTCTCCTCAAGAATCGCCCATCGTTATTGCCATAACACTGTTGTGCCGAGAACGCACAACAGGCATAGCCCAACTCATCGCAATCAGCTCAGGAGAGAGTTAGGTCTGAGCACCATGCAACAGTTAGATTATATATCGACCAAGGTAACTATAAATTTAGCAATTATTTTTGTGCGAAGCTGACCAGCTCACTGCAAAAGGCATCCGCTTCGGTCATAAACGGGGCATGCGAAGACTGCGTGAAGATGTACTGCTCAGTATGAGGCAAGGCTGTACCCAAATCTTTGGCGACCTTGATTGGCACCAATCCATCTAATCGACCATACAGACGCAGCATAGGCACTGAGATCTCCGGTAGCTGTTCACGTAGGTCAACATCTGACAGCATCTTTAAACCAGCCAATAACGAATCAGGATTGGGCAGCGGGCGAGACAACACCGCTTGCTTGAGCAGTTTTACATCTTGCCTTGCTGAAGGGCTACCCATGGCTTGCAATGCCATAAAGCGTTCGATGGTGGTTTGGAAATCTTCCACCAGCTGTTCGGTGAAAGCGGTTAATACGTTGGGCTGAATACCTCGCCATAATACTGGTTCTTTTGCGGCAGCAAATTTCGGCGAACTCGCAACCGTCACCAGTTTACTCACATAATCTGAATGATGGATCGCCATGTGCGTCGCGACTAAGCCACCGAGTGACCAACCGACCCAAATCGCCTGCTTTGGCGCTTCGACCAACAGTTGCTGAGCTATCTCTTCAAGATCTTGAGCGTGGCAGTGAGAACTGTGTCCGTAACCAGGTAAATCGACAACGTGCACTCGGAAGTAGGCCTCTAATGCATTAACGGTTTGCTGCCATACCGCACCGTTCATTCCCCAACCATGAACCAATACCAAATCGGGACCTTGCCCTGAAACATGCCAATACAACGCGTCACTCATTCTCAATATTCCCTACTTTTTCCATCAGCGATAAACTCCGCTTTTCAGTATGGTGAACAAAGGAACACCACAACCCAAAAGCATCGCGAGCTATGTTATCCGATTGGCTACAAAAACACACACCACGTCTGGTCACACCTCAATGCCACCTGTGCAAGCTAGATAAATACCCGAGCGATACACATCCTCGATGGTGCAATTCTTGTCTCAAACTCTTTGAGCCAGTACCTCGCTGCCAACGATGTGGCTTAAAAACTGTCACCACCGTTGAGCAATGTGGTGAGTGTTTATCAAAGCCACCACCTTGGCATCGCCTCTATTGTGTTGGCGATTACACCTTTCCAACCGCTGGTTATATTCAACAAATGAAGTACGCCGACAAGTTCTGGTTTGCTCGCGACTTGTCGAAACTATTAGCCTCACGCATTGAAGAACCCGCATCGTTGCTGACGAGTGTCCCACTGCATTGGCAAAGGTACCTTCATCGTGGTTTTAATCAGAGTCAGTTATTGGCGCATTACACCGCTCACGAGCTCAACATCAGAAATGCCGTTTTATTTAGACGAACTCGTTCAACGATTTCCCAACAAGGGCTCACCAAGTCGGCAAGAAAAAGTAACCTGAAAGGCGCTTTCGTTCTGAAAAATTTAAACTTTTCAGCGACAGATTATTCGCACGTCGCGATAATTGATGATGTTGTAACCACAGGCAGTACTGTGTATCAATTATGCCAATTACTACTTGAAGTAGGGGTGAAAAGGATTGATATTTACTGCATCTGCCGCACTCCTGAGCCCTCTGGATAAAAGCTGTGAATCACTACTTGTACAGCAATCCAACAAAAAAGGGCTGAATTACAAATCTGACAGGAGTAGAATGGCGCTAATAACCTACAAATCTACTCAGGTATTCGTCGTGTCAAATATTACTATTACAGAAACAGCTCAAACTCACTTTGCCAATCTGCTGTCACAGCAGCCTGAAGGTACAAACATTCGTGTGTTCGTGGTAAATCCAGGTACACAAAACGCTGAGTGTGGTGTTTCTTACTGCCCAACAGATGCGATTGAGGCATCTGACACAGAGCTTAAGTTCGAAGCTTTCTCTGCGTACGTAGATGAGCTAAGCCTGCCATTTCTAGACGAAGCTGAAATCGACTTCGTGACAGATAAAATGGGCTCTCAACTAACACTTAAAGCACCCAACGCTAAGATGCGTAAAGTATCAGACGATGCGCCGCTTCTAGAACGTGTTGAATACGCAATTCAAACACAAGTTAACCCACAACTTGCTGGTCATGGCGGTCACGTTAGCTTGGTAGAAATCACTGAAGATGGCGCTGCTATCGTTGCATTCGGCGGTGGCTGTAACGGTTGTTCTATGGTTGATGTAACGCTAAAAGAAGGCATCGAGAAAGAACTTCTTCAACAATTCGAAGGTGAACTGACTGCAGTTCGCGATGCCACTGAGCACGATCGCGGTGAGCACTCTTACTACTAATCACTCAATTAGTATGATTCAATGATTAAAAGGTTGATGCGCAAACATCAACCTTTTTTGTTTTAAAAACGGCAAAAACACCCTCTATCCGTATATATCCCGTGCAATCACAATAATGAAGGCGGCGTTACCATTTGCAGTAAGGTATTCAAGTGATCGCAATCGGTTCCTGCTTCAATAATTCTCGGATATGAAAACTCGGATCTAGGAACTCAACGTCATTTCCCCTATATTAGAATGACTTTATAAGAAAGAATTCCAATGAGCTAAGGAGCGAGCGCAATGACAAAAAGGACCAAGCCAGAAATTTTGGCTCAGCAAACTGTCGCTCAATCAAAACTATTCTCTATCGAGTCTCTCGACTTACGCTTTTCAAACGGTGAAGAGCGCACTTACGAACGCATGAAGCCAAGCGGGCGCAATGCAGTAATGATGGTTCCGATTACTGAACAAGGCGATATTCTATTAGTGCGTGAATACGCAGCGGGTACTGAACGTTATGAGCTCGGCTTTCCGAAAGGATTGGTTGATCCAGGTGAGCAGCCTAATGAAGCCGCGGTTCGTGAACTCAAAGAAGAGATTGGCTTTGGTGCCAACAAGCTTACTCCACTAAAGGAAGTGATTCTCGCCCCCTCTTACTTCTCCAGCAAAATGACGCTATTTATCGCTGAAGATCTCTATCCAGAGAAGTTAGAAGGTGATGAACCTGAACCACTGGACATTGTGCGCTGGCCGCTGGCCCAAGCCGAAGAGCTATTAACGCATCTCGACTTCTGTGAGGCTCGCAGTATTACCGCCCTACTATTAGCCCTTCGTGTATTAAACAATAATTAGAACATTCAAGCTCGCTCGAAGAGTAAGAGAATATTTATGCCAATAACAAAAGATTTGTCTCACCTCCTACCTCCCGTCATTGAGATTGCTCGATCGGCTGGACAGCTCATCTTAGAAATCTATGAAAAAAAGGATTACGAAGAGTTCACCAAGAGTGACGACACGCCAGTCACCAGTGCTGACCTAGCCGCACATAAGCTGATATTAAAAAAACTCAGTGAATTGACGCCTGATATTCCCGTATTATCCGAAGAAGATGCCGACATCAGCCTAGAGCAACGCTCTCAATGGGATCGCTACTGGTTGGTTGACCCACTTGATGGAACACAAGAGTTCATCGCAAGAAGTGGTGATTTCGCAACAATTATCGCCCTAATTGAGCATAACAAACCGGTAATGGGTGTGGTGTATGCGCCTGTTTCTGGTGTGAGCTATTACGCTTACAGTGGCAAAGGGGCTTGGAAGATCCCAGACCTTAATGACAGCGTTAAAATCAAAACACATCGTCATGAGCTGCCAAATCAATCTATCGCGATGGCGATCAGTCGCCGCCAAGATATCAACCGCATCACGAGTCGCATGAGCTCGGCTTGGAACTATGATTTGGTGCCTCTTGGCTCTGCCGCATTGAAAGCCTGTTTAGTCGCGGAAGGCGCTGTGGATTGTTACTTACGCCTTGGACCTACTGGCGAGTGGGATACCGCAGCAACCCAGTGCATTGTTGAGGAAGCTGGCGGTCGTATCTTGAGTACACAACTAGAACCGCTCTCTTACAACAAAAGAGAGACGCTTGAGAACCCGAATTTCATTGTGCTTGGTGATGCGGACTTACCTTGGGCGGAGATCTTACAGGGTAAAGACTAAAACCACTTAGTCTCATAACAATCTGATATTCAAATAAAATGGGCACCTCAGTGAGGTGCCCATTTTTTATATCTTGCTCTCGGATAACTAGCGGATAACCAACAGATACTAGCTCAGAAATCGATACTAGGTTAAAAACGCCCTTGGTAGCTAAACTGGTACTTACCTTGGCTATCTGGGTTGCCTAGCCACTTAAGCTGACTCTGCATGGCTGGCGGGAATTCTGCGCCCGGTTTAAACCATGCCGCTGAGGTATAGCTTTGATTAGGCGTAACACTCGCAGAGAACTCGCTCTCCACTTGGTCACTCTTCTGAGTACCTTTGGCGGCAATAGTATTGTCTTCACAGGTAATGTCGGCAATCACTGGACCTAGGTCTAACGAACCCACCGGAGAGTCAACTGCTGCACCAGACCAAGCAAGCGTACCTTCGCCCAATTGACACCAAGGCTGAGTATGAATCGCATGTTTGATCGTCAGCTCTACTTGTCCACCAATCGAAACGGGAACTGGAATCGCTGGCGCATACTTGATCACATTAGCTGCAGGCATTGATGCCACTAAGTTTTCCGCATACGCGCCACTCATGCTGTATCCAACTCGCCCTTTTCCTGATAAGTTCATGTCGCTATTACGACCAAAACGGACCGCTAGCTCAGCTTTGGCTTGGAACAGTTTAGAGAACTGGAAATCCCACTGTACTGAGCCGTAATTGACACGCTGCCATACAATATTGTTGGCGCGACCTTGCCAAACTGTCCCTTCAACACCTTCAATGTTCAAGCCACGCACAACCGGCGCCTGCTTGAGAGCAAAAGAAGCGGGTAAGTGCAGCAACAAGCTGACCGAGAAGAAGACGATAAAAATGCTACTGAAGAGCAGGCCATACTTAAAAGATAAACCGCGTTTCACATTAACCTCGTTTAAACTGTAGTCGGTTGACGTCAATAACCCCGGGGCTATCAGAACGATCAATGTCCATGAACTCAACCTCAACACCCTGCTTTTCTTTCAGGTATGTTAGCCAATCTACGAACTGATTAAAGGGTACAGGTTTAACCCATACTTGCAGCATCTCGCCACGTGGCTGTACGCGAATCAACTCAATCTTAAAGCGACGCATAGAAGCAGGTACGGATTGGTTCAAAGGCTGACTGGCACTGATGCCGCCACTGCCTCGTAGTTCAACCACTTCATTGGCTTTATTGGTGACCCAAGCCAGCAGTTGCTTCTCGCTCTGAATACGGCTTTGCGCGAGTTCAGCTCGCTGACTGAGTGGCTGTATTAGCCCCCAATAAACCACACCTACCACCAATAAAATTGAGCACCCGACGACTAATCGCTGCTCCCTTTGACTTATTGAAGTCCACCACGCTTGGAGTGGTTCAATCATATTTCTCATCACTGATCTCCTTGCGCAGGTTACTGACGGGGTTTAAGAGTAAAGCTGCCAAACACGGCATCGCCATTACGATTCAATGGCCCTTGCTCAACGGTAAATTTCTCTTCGAGCTTCGCTCTCGCGGTCTCAAAATGTTGGAAGTTAGAACTTTTAGCCTGCAGTCGAACCTCAGAACGATTGCCATCGTAACGAATGCTTTCGACTTCAATCGATTTCACTTGCCCCAAAGTTTCGGGCAACAAGGCTAGCCAACCGAGTAATGAGTCACCATCGCCTGAGCCACCGTATTTCTTAGCTTCATCATTCATCTGACGCTTAAGGTAGCTTACTGTCGGAATTCGTTGTTTACCTGGCAGCACAGCTCTAAAAATACGTTCACTCTCAGCTCTGTAAGCTTCGGCTTGCGCTTCATACTGCTGAACCTTCAACACCTGTTGAGTCACAATCACGGCCACCAGCAAACAAGCCGCAATCGCCACTTTCTGCCAAACGCGCCAATATTTACTGAATGAAGATTTGGTTTTAAAGGTGCCAGTCAGTAAATTTACGCTGCTTGTGATCGCTTGTTGGCTCAGTAAAGACATCACCAATTCCGCAGGCTTAGCTTGCCACTCCACTCCACTTTGCTGCTGAACGTCGTCGCTCGGCATTGAGGTGTAACTGAAGATCGTCGCAGGCTTTTCTTCGTCATCAACGACAACCCAATCACTTTGCAAAAACATTGGGAGCCATGCTTCACTGATTGATACCGCCTGATAGTTGCCTTGGCGCAATAGCCAATGCTGGTCTATCTGCAAGGCACTGATACCTTGTTCTTCAAAAGGTACGGCTAGTGTATCTGGCAGCACCTTGCGGAAGACAATATTGGCTTCGCGGAACTGTTCTAAAGCTTGTTTTAACCATTCACGTTCAACACCACACACGGTCGCATGAGTGGCGTCTTTATCTAAAATAGTCAGGTGTAAGTCTTCGATATCTTGTGCAACTTCGTCTTCTAATAAAAACGGCAGCATAGAATCGAACTGGCGAGCAGCACCTTTCGGGATCTCAACACGCTTAATTAAGCATTCATTTCCCGGCAATAAAGCGATACAGCTGCGCTTTTCAGCGTAAGGCGTTAACTCATCAAGCTGTTCCCAGCTAGACAGTTCGCCACTTGCTATCACTTCTTGTTGGCTTGTCGACCAAACTAACCACTGCACAGGGCTTTGTGGTTCGCTACTCAGTCGAACGGTCAGAAACTCGCTCACTGATTCCTCCAAAACGACGGCGTACTACCGTCACTGTTTCTCGATTACTACTATAGAAAAGCGTCCGTATACGTACACGTGACTGCTCAACTAATACCTCTGCATCTAGCTCAAAATAGGCGCTATCTACAGTTAAATATGCTTTGGCTTTTTTGCTGACTTCGCCACTGACACCAGCAATGGCAGACTCTTGCATAAAAGCATCCACCGTATCCCAACCATCAAATGGACGTTTGTCTATCAGCTGTTTCGCATCCGATTCACTTAAGCCCGGTGCGAACATCGCTTCCAATAAAGGCGCTTGTTTTTCCGTTAGTGTATTCACGTTCAAACGAAAATCATCGCTAGGCAGAGCGCAAACAAATGGGCGAACCTTATTCATCACCTCACCCGTAACTTGATAAACCGCTCGTAGCTCTGATTCGTCTGCCATTAAGCCGTTAGCCGCCAAATAAGATGGCTTCATCGCCTCATAGGTACTGTCTTCTACGCCAGCGGAAGAGGTCGCTCGAGTGTCGCTATCAACAAACTCCCAGCTTGAATGCGCGATAACCTCAGCTTGATAAGGCTCGACGTCTTGGTTTTCCAATAAGGTTTGCCAAACTGTCACTAAATAAGGTGTCTGGTTGCTTGAAGTCGTCGCAGCGCCAGCTAACGCATTGAGATTAAAACACGCCTGAGCATCAACGATGCGCCCCTTAACTTGGCCATAATCGAGTGGGTACACTTGTTCTTCTAACGCCCACGGCTGGCTTAAGTTTACGGTATCACTGTCTTTGTAGCTTTGCCTAATACCGTCTTGCACAAGCGCTTCTACGCCGATGCTGTACCAATAGGCCTGTTGGTAGTTGAGCTGGTTACCAACGCGTTTAAACTGAGTAAACAGACGCTCAGACATACTGCCAGCAATGGTTGCCATAATCGCCAGTAGCATCAAAATAATGATCAGCGCGACGCCACGCTGTTTGCGGCCAAAAGCCGAACTTGTCGCTACAAGCTTGTTAGGTCGATGAGTCATTATTCCCCTCACTGCTGCCTGAAGAGTCACTGTTTGAGTCACCACCAACCTGATCTAGGGTCCCACCGGGAGTAAGATAAACACGTTCTATCTCACCATAATCTTTCAGTGTCAGCTTGAGTCTTACCGCTTTGGGCAGTGATTTGTCGGTTTGCCACTCTTTGCCCCAGCGACTCCCATCATAAAACTCGATTTCAAAGCCTTCTACATCATCAAGCAGCGGAGTAATCACACCCTCTTGGCCTGCAGGAGTATCGGGATAACGCCACCATACACGCTCAAGCGTTTCCTCTTTGATGCGGTAGCCAACCTTGGTGACTTCTCCGCGAGGAAACTGTTGTTGTGGGTTATGCCAACCAAGGCGAGTAAACATGATGCCAACACTGTCGGAATCCAGTAGATACTCTTTCATTAATATCAGCTTAGATGATGCTTCTTCACCATTAGTACGAAATTGTCGTACTGCCATCTGGCGAAAATCATTATCTAAAATGACTAAACTACGTTGCAGTTGATTCAAACGGGCACTGCGCTCGATTGAAAGCTCGTTGCTGCGCTGAACCTGATTAACGACTTGATAAGCCGCCATGCTCAACGTGGCAAAGATAGCGATCGAGACCAAGACTTCAATTAAGGTAAAGCCTCTCCCTTTTGAAGATAGACCTTGCTTGCGAGGCATTCGTTTATTAACGGACACGATCTTAGTTGACCACACGCTTTTAGTTAACCACATAACTGCGCACCGTAACGACTGGAGACGCTTGCTTACTGGTTGCTGCACTCACATCAAACGCCTTTAATAAATCGTCGCTGGTATCAATCGGTGTCACCTTCCAGAACCACTCTCTTCCCGCTAACTCTTGCGTACCCTGTGCTTTTTTAAGCTTCTCAGGATGCAGCATTACTAGGGCCATTTGATTATCAACGACCATCGCCGCGAAGGTTTTTTCTTCTAGATAGCTGAGTGTATTGATGTGCTGGGTGACGGCACGAATCACACTGATCGCCGCCGTAGCAAAGATAGCCAGCGCAACTAATACTTCAAGCAGAGTCATTCCTCGAGAACGATAAGGAGAACGTTTATTCCTCTTCATCTTCTTCTCCCGGTTCTAGCAGTCGAATCACACCATTATCTAACACTCGAATACGCCAGCCATCTTGCACGGTATCACCGGTATTCGGGTAGAAAGAAAGCGTAAACGGTGTTGTTTCAGCACTCGACAAGATGTAGATCTGTGGTGGCTTCGGCTTCTTTTCCTCTTCAAGATCAGCAAACATATCTTCATCAAATAAGCTTCCCGGATTAAAAAGGCGATCGTCGTCTTCCCAAGCTCCGCCACCCAGTGTCAGCGTCAGTGCGAGGCCTTCTGGTAATTCAGTTGAAGAAGGGATCTTTTCGAACTCAGTTTCTTGCCAACCATCAGACTTCAAAGCCATCAGAACGTAAGTCGATTTCTTTTCATCAACACGAACGCCAAAATCCAAACCGCTCAAAATAGCTTCTTCATTGAGTAACTGAACTCGTTGATAAAAACTTTGAGCGTATTTTTTGGCAACATCTTTACTATTGGTAGGAATGGTCGCGATCACCGCAACCGCCGTTACTGACAGTAATACCAGTACCAAAAGAATCTCAATCAAGGTGAAACCCGGCTGTGTTTGCTTAGTTTTCACCTTTAGACTCCATCTGTTTATGTTCTACCATCAATAACGAATCAAACAACAATAACGCATCAAGCAACAAGCCGAGGCTTATTGAAAGTCTTGCATGTTCCAGTTGCCGATATCCGCAGCAATACCTTCACCACCTTCTTGGCCATCAGCACCAAGCGTAAAGATATCAATAGTGCCGTTATCACCAGGGCTTAGGTATTGGTACTCGTTACCCCATGGATCGTTTGGCAGACGCTTGATATAGCCACCATCACGGTAATTACGAGGCTCTGGGCTACTTGGCTTAGAAACCAATGCATCAAGACCTTGATCCGTTGTTGGGTAAACGCTGTTATCCAGTTTGTACATATCCAGCGCGTTCTCTAACGCCACGATATCAGTGATGGCTTTTTGTTGGTCAGCCTTCTCTTTATTACCCAATAGGTTAGGTACAACAAAGCTCGCCAATACGCCAAGGATAACCACAACAACCATCACTTCTAATAGGGTAAAGCCTGATTGTTTCTTCATTTTATTTTTCATTATTTTCTCCAAATTACAGACCGCGAGAAGAAGGTAATGATGTCCTTCTTCTCGATAATCCAAAAACTAACGTTTGATGAGCAATACGTTAACCGCTCATTAAATTGTTCATTTCAAGCATCGGCATTAGAGTCGCCATCACAATGAACAGCACTAAGCCTGCCATCAAAGCGATAAGAGCTGGGGTAAAGATACCCAAGGCAATGTTCACGGTCGACTCAAAGCTTTGGTCTTGGTTATCTGCCGCTCTTGTCAGCATCTGTTCCAATTGACCACTCTGCTCACCACTGGCAATCATATGCAGCATCATCGGTGGGAAGAGTTTGGTTTGATCCAAGGCTTTACGCAGGCTCGCCCCCTCTCTAACGCTATCCGATGCTTGTAATACTTGTTGTTTCACATGGTGATTCGACATCACGTCAACCGCGACCTTCATCCCTTCAAGGATAGGAATCGCACTCGAGGTACAAATAGAAAGTGTTCGTGCAAAACGAGAGGTATTGATCCCTTTTGCTATCTTGCCGATAAGTGGAATGCTCAATAACTTGCGATCCCAACTCATGCGAACGCCCGGCTTCTTCAGTGCGGTCTTAACCAAAACAATCACAGCAATGATTAACAACAGTAATTGGATGCCCCAATTCTGGATAAATTCACTCGATGCTAATAAAAATTGTGTCGATTGAGGCAGTTCTTGGCCCATTTGGATGATCGGCTCTACGATCTTAGGTACTACAGTCGCAAGTAAGAAAGAAACAATCGTTACTGCAAACACCACCAACACCACAGGGTAGATCATCGCTTGCAAAAGCTTAGAGCGCATCTTTTGGCGATTTTCTGCGTAATCAGCCAATCGCTCCAATACCGCATCCAAGTGCCCCGATTTCTCACCCGCCGCAACCATGGCTCTGAAAAGTTCATCAAAGATGTGTGGATAATCAGACAGGCTATCGGCCAGCGAGTAGCCTTCGGTAACCTTAGAGCGAACCGCCAATAACATAGTTCGAATACGTGGCTTTTCAGATTGCTCAGCGACTGCCTTCAAGCACTCTTCTAAAGGCATACCCGATTGGACAAGCGTTGATATTTGACGAGTAATCAAGGCAAGATCAGGCGTGCTGATACCACGCTTAAAGCTGGTTGATGGCGTCGAGCCTTTCGCTGTTTTCGCTTTAGCTTCGGTCATCTCAACCGGCATTAAGCCTTGCTCTTTTAAGCGCTGACGAGCCTGACGAGCGTTATCCGCTTCAATCGAGCCCTTTTTACTTTTGCCTTTGGCATCCAGCGCTTTGTATTCAAATGCCGCCATATTAGACTTCCTTGGTCACGCGCATCACTTCTTCTAGGGACGTTACCCCTTTCAGAACTTTGCTCAAGCCATCCTCTCGAATACTTGGGGTTGTGCCACGAATTGCTTTCTCGATCGCTTGCTCACCCGCTTCACTATGAATCAGCTCTTGAACCGACTCATCAACCATCAGAAGCTCATGAATACCGGTACGGCCTCGGTAACCTTTATGGCTACAGTGCTCACACCCTTTGGCATGGTAAAGCGTCAGGCTGTCTTTCTTCTTCAGTCCAAACAGCTTCTTCTGCTCTTTGTCCGCTTCGTAAGGTTCTTTACAGTCGTTACACAAGGTACGAACTAAGCGCTGCGCCAACACACCAAGCAGTGAAGAAGAGATAAGGAACGGTTCGATGCCCATATCGCGCAGACGCGTAATCGCACCAACTGCGGTATTGGTATGCAGAGTCGACATCACTAAGTGACCCGTCAAAGAGGCTTGAACAGCGATCTCTGCGGTTTCTAAATCACGAATCTCACCAATCATCACCACATCCGGGTCTTGACGAAGAATCGCACGTAAACCACGAGCAAAGGTCATATCAACCTTAGGGTTTACTTGTGTTTGACCAATCCCATCGATATCGAATTCGATTGGGTCTTCAACGGTAAGGATGTTACGTTCGTTGCTGTTTAGCTCTTGCAGGCCCGCATACAAGGTCGTGGATTTACCCGAACCTGTAGGGCCCGTAACTAAGATGATGCCATGCGGACGCTGAATCAGTTTACGGAAGTTTTCGTGGTTCTCTGCCGTCATACCCAAACTGTGCAAGTCTAGACGAGTCGCGTTCTTATCCAACAGACGCATTACCACGCGTTCACCGTGTGATGAAGGCATGGTAGACACACGAACATCGACCGCTCGGCCACCAATACGCAGAGAAATACGACCATCTTGTGGCACGCGTTTTTCGGCAATATCTAGCTTAGCCATAACCTTCACACGAGATACCAATAGCGGGGCCAGTTTACGGCTCGGAGCTAAAACATCACGCAACACACCATCAATACGGAAACGGATAGACAGTGACTTCTCAAAGGTTTCGATATGGATATCTGAAGCGCCTTCTTTGATCGCCTCACCCAACATCGCGTTGATGAGCTTGATGATTGGCGCATCGTCTTCTGACTCAAGCAAGTCTTCATCTTGCGGCAGCTCTTCCGCCAATGAGAAGAAGTCATCACTGTCAGCACCAATGTCTTCCATTAACTGACGAGCTTCTGAAGAGTCACGTTGGTACGCATCGGTCAGTTTTTTATCAAATTCGTCGGCAGTGATCGCTTGTGGTGTGAAACCATCTTTCACTACACGGCTCACCTCGATGATCGCCGCCGATTTCAGTGGTTCAACATAATACAGTGTCGGTGCGCGCTCTGGGTGCTGATACTCCAGCACCATTTTGTAACGATTCGCAAAGCTAAACGGCAAGCGCTGATAAGTACGTGCCGCCCCTACCAATTCAGCCATTATTCTTGTTCCATTTGATCGATGAAGGCTTGGATCTCAGCCGGGTGATTCATGTCAGCACCAAATTTAGGCAATACTGGGATGTTATCGTCATCAAGCAATTTCAAACCTTGCTCTGCCTTGTACAACTGCTCTGCTCGGATGAAGTTGTATTTACGTTGAGTGATACCATCCGCCGTCATGCCATCGCGAATGATGGTTGGCTTAATGAATACCATTAGGTTCTTTTTCTCAACCTGAGTACTGGTTGATTTAAACAAGTGTCCAAGTACTGGAATATCACCTAAGAATGGCACCTTAGATTCACTCTCTAATGCGCGCTCATCGATCAGACCACCCAACACCAGCATTTGGCCATCTTGAACGATTACTGATGTGTTCAATTGACGTTTAGCAAAACGCACATCAACCGCGCCACTCGCGCCCAATACGTTTGATACTTCTTGTTCTATTTGTAATTGAACTGAGTCGCCTTCGTTGATCTGTGGAACAACCTTCAGCTTGATGCCCACTTCTTTACGTTCAACCGTTTGGAATGGATTGTCGTTACTTGAACCGGCTGTTGAACCTGTTAGGACAGGCACCTCTTCACCCACAATGAATGACGCTTCGCCGTTATCCATTACCGTAATACTTGGAGAAGATAGAATGTTTGAATTTGAATCGGTCGCTACCGCACTGATCAGTGCAGTCCAGTCCCCCATCACTACACTCATAGCCGCACCATTAACACCAGAAAGTGCTGATGCTAGTGTTGAATAGTCACCCTTTTCAGTAGTCGTCTCATTACGTACAAACGCACCATTGTCATCATATACCGCGGTGGTCGTTTCAGTGTCTTTGGCCTCTTCTAGACCAACCATTACGCCACCGATTGATGCACCTGTGTTGCCGTACTGAATCACAGCACCTGTATCAAGGTTACCCCATTGCACACCAAGGTTGATGCCGTCACCTTCAGACATTTCGACAATTAAGGCTTCAATCAATACTTGAGCACGACGAATATCTAGCTGAGCGATCACATCTTGCAACGCGTTCATGATGTCTGGTTGGGCAGTAATAACTAACGAGTTGGTATCACTGTGGGCAGAGATCATCACTTGGTTACGTTGCGATGAGCTACCTTTGGTTGATGACTGTTTCTCTGATTGCAGGTTGTCCGACACACCTTTCAACACATCAACTAAATCTTCAGCTTTCGCATATTTAAGGTAGATAACTTGGTTGTTACCCTTAGTAGCCATTTCGACATCAAGTTGCTCGATAAGCTTTCTTAGGCGGCTACGAACCTTAGGGTCACCTGAGATAAGGATTGCGTTAGTACGCTCATCAGCAACCAATTTAGGTTGAAGGAAGGCAGGCGTGTTCTTTGCATCTGTGGTTTTATTCAATGCATCAACAATGCGCACCATCTCAGCTGCTGAAGCATTCTTTAGCTCAACAACTTCAATTTCTTTGTCACCAGCTTGGTCAACACGCTTGATGATTTCCGCTAAGCGATTTACGACCGCCGCTCGGCCTGTAATAAGGATGATGTTTGCAGGGTCGTAGTGCACAACGTTACCCGCGCCTGCGTTGTCGTTCAGTTGACGGAGCAGAGGAGAAAGCTCACGAACCGACACATTACGCACCGTCACAACTCGTGTCACGACGCTGTCGCCGTTGATTGAGTCACGGTCACCAACCACTGGAATTGCCGATGTTTTAGAGTCTTTGGCTTTGATGATCTTCAGAACACCCGAGTCCATTTCAACGACCGCGTAGCCGTACACCTCTAAAACGTTTAAGAAGAAGCTGTAATATTGCTCTTCATTAAGGACATCGTAGCTACGTACATCGATTTTCCCGCGCACCGATGGGTCAACGATAATCGTTTTCTCAAGGTTACGACCAACGATATTAATAAACTCTTGAATATCAGTGCCCTTAAAGCTGGCACTAAAATCACTAGCGATGGCTGCGGGTGTGCAGATTAAGCTTCCTGCCAGTAACCATGCACTTTTCTTAAACCAATGCTTCACGTACTTCTCCTACACTTTCGTCCTTCTTTAGACGCAAAGTTTTAAAATTCAATAAACACTTCATGTTGTTGCCCGTCTCGCTCAACGACGAGATTTAGCTCTGTCAGCTCTGAGATGGAACGAAATATGTTGCCCATAGCGGCGGGGTCTGTCAGGTCTTGCCCATTTAACTGAGTGGCAATATCTCCGTTTTGGAGCCCAACAGAGTTAAAAAGTTCTGAATCTTTGCCAGGGCTCACACGATAACCAATAACACTATCGTCGCGCTTCACCTGAGACAGGCGAACATATTGGAAGATTTGTTGCGGATCTTTCATTATCTTCGCTTTAATTTCATCCAACTTCTCTTCTGCAGAAGCGGGGTTATTACCTCGAACAGATGAAGAAGCGCGAGGTGGCGCAGGCGCTGATACCGATAAGCGCCTATACTCAATACCTTCAAGCATCAAGGTTTCATCACGACCTGAATTATCAATAATTACGCGATCTACTAACACGGCTTTGAGCTTAGCTCTGGTGCCTTCTATCTCTTCGTTAATTCCGTAAGTTGCTTGCGTGCCGCGATTAGCAATCACCGCTAAACTTAATTTGGGGTTCGAACTGGCAACTGCGCCCACCAACACCAGATTCAATCGTGTTTTTGGTGCATCTTGGATCACTTGTTGCTCAACCACTGGAGCCGTAGTTGGGTTATAGGCACCAAAAAGGTTGCTCTTCTGCAAAGATGAGATATCAAGGGTCGATTGTGGAGCAGAAGACGATGAAGCGGTTGCTTTCCAAGGCACGACTGTTTGCTCGGCAGGTTCGATAAACCATGCAAGCTGTCCTAAAATCCATGCAGAAGCTGCAATCAACACACAACACGTAGCTAGGCTCAGTTTCTGCTGAAGTACAAATCCATTCTCTAATAAGCGGCTCAACACAGGAGAATTCCCTACGCTATTTTTGAGCTCTAAAAAGTTCACTTTCCTTGCCCCTTTTCATGACGACAAACGCTGCAAATCATTAAACTTTCAGCTTTTTTATTCATTCGTTCGATACCGAGCTTATTTAAGCATAAGATCCTGAACTATATCATAGCAAATCGATAAATCGGCATAACATGGCTATTTTGTAATATGACTTGAAAAAAATGCCAACCGCCTCCACTTAAAGCTTCTACTTAATGTGATAAGCATCATCAAAAACATGTTGCGCACTGTTCATTACAGTTAAACCGCATTCATTTCTCACTTAATAAGGCACAGCCCTATATGAAAACTTCTAATGAAGCTGTCAGACTCGATAAATGGTTGTGGGCAGCTCGTTTTTACAAAACCCGGTCAATTGCTCGTAACATGGTCGATGGTGGCAAAGTCCACTATAATGGTCAGCGCAGCAAGCCAAGTAAAATTGTCGAACTTGGGGCAGTGATTACACTGCGCCAAGGTAATGAAGAAAAGACGGTGACTATCGAGAAAATCTCTGCCCATCGCGGTGGAGCTCCGATCGCTCAAACCCTCTATGAAGAAACCACCGAGAGCTTGGCAAAGAGAGAAGAGTTTGCCAAACAGCGCAAACTGAATGCTCATAACCCAGCTCCAGAGCGTCGCCCTGATAAGAAGCAACGTCGTGACATCATCAAGTTCAAGCATCAATAAGCTAGAAGGAATAGCCAAATGGCAGACCCAATGTCTACAAGTAATGTTCTAAATCGCTACCTATTTGAAGATCTATCAGTACGTGGTGAATTGGTACAGATGGATGAAGCGTACCAACAGATTATTTCTAGCAAGGAATACCCAACACCCGTGCAAAAACTACTGGGTGAGCTATTGGTTTCAACAACGCTACTAACGGCGACACTAAAGTTTGAAGGTTCGATCACTATGCAATTGCAAGGTGACGGCCCAGTATCTCTCGCAGTTATTAATGGCGATCACGATCAAAAAATCCGTGGTGTTGCTCGCTTTGAAGGCGATATCGCTGACGACGCTGGTCTGCACGACCTTATGGGTAAAGGCCACCTAGTGATCACTATCGATCCTAAGCAAGGTGAGCGTTACCAAGGTATCGTAGGTCTTGAAGGCGACACGCTTGCACAAGTGCTTGAAGGTTACTTCGCTAACTCTGAGCAGCTTAAGACTCGTCTATGGCTACGTACTGGCGAGCACGAAGGCAAAGCGCACGCTGCTGGTATGTTGCTGCAAGTTATGCCTGACGGCACAGGCACACCAGACGACTTCGAGCACCTAGAGCAACTAACAGACACAGTGAAAAACGAAGAGCTTTTCACTCTAGAAGCGAACGAACTGCTTTACCGTTTGTACAACCAAGAGAAAGTACAGCTGTTCACACCGCAACCGGTTGAGTTCTTCTGTGGTTGTTCTCGTGATCGCAGCGCGGCGGCTATCATTACCGTTGCTCAAGAAGAGATCTACGACATCCTAAGCACAGAAGGGAGCGTTGCTCTGCACTGTGATTACTGTGGCACAAACTACTCGTTCGACAAGAACGATGTTGATGCTTTGTACGCAGAAGCAGCAGATAAAGGCAGCAATACGGTTCATTAATTTACGGCGTACCAAAAACACGTAATTTACCCCAAAAAGGTCAGCACTCAGCTGGCCTTTTTTGTGATCAAAATAGCGCAAAGTCCTTAACATTTCGTAATAAAATCACCGCTTAATTTTAATCAATTAATAATGTTCTCGCCCCTAGCGCAAAGGTTTGCGTACAGGATAGACTAGTTGGGCCAATATGTGACGAGACGCTTAAAACCCCAAGGTTAATATGGATATTTTTTGAGCTGTATCCCTGTTTCCCCCGAGTCTCGTTGCTAGCATGGTGAGCAGATAACAATAAAAAATTAATACAAAATCCCTACAAAATATCCTACAAGGAGCACCTATGACCGTTATGGAACATACTAAGGCTGCACAAATTGATCTAACTAAGCACGGACTGACTGGCGTTACTGAAGTTCTTCGTAATCCTAGCTACGAGCAGTTATTCGTTGAAGAAACACTGCCAGGTTTGGAAGGCTACGAAAAAGGCGTAGTAACGGAACTAGGCTCTGTTGCGGTTGACACTGGTATCTTTACTGGCCGCTCACCAAAAGATAAGTACATTGTTAAAGATGACACGACCCGCGATACCATGTGGTGGTCAGATCAAGGCAAAAATGACAACAAACCGATTACAACTGAAGTATGGAATGAGCTGAAAGAGCTTGTGACAACTCAGCTATCTGGCAAGCGCCTGTTTGTCATTGACGGTTATTGTGGTGCTAACCCAGATACGCGCTTAAGCGTGCGTATTATCACTGAAGTAGCGTGGCAAGCGCACTTCGTTAAGAACATGTTCATTCGTCCAACTGACGAAGAACTAGCAACGTTCGAACCTGATTTCGTGGTAATGAACGGTGCTAAAACAACCAACCCTAACTGGGAAAAACAGGGTCTAAACTCTGAAAACTTCGTTGCTTTCAACCTAACAGAGCGTGTTCAAATCATCGGTGGTACATGGTACGGCGGTGAGATGAAGAAAGGCATGTTCGCAATGATGAACTACCTACTGCCTCTGCAAGGCATCGCTTCAATGCACTGTAGTGCAAACGTCGGCGAGAAAGGCGATGTAGCCATCTTCTTCGGCCTATCGGGTACAGGTAAAACAACCTTATCTACCGATCCTAAGCGTGAGCTAATCGGTGATGATGAGCACGGTTGGGACGACGACGGTATCTTCAACTTTGAAGGTGGCTGTTACGCGAAGACCATTCGTCTATCTAAAGAAGCAGAACCAGAAATCTACAATGCTATCCGTCGTGATGCACTGCTAGAAAACGTAACGGTTCGTGGCGATGGCTCTATTGATTTTGATGACGGTTCTAAAACAGAAAACACTCGTGTTTCTTACCCGATTCACCACATCGACAACATCGTTAAGCCAGTATCAAAAGCAGGTCACGCTCAAAAGGTTATCTTCCTGACTGCTGATGCATTTGGTGTGCTACCACCCGTTTCTAAGCTGACTCCAGAGCAAACGAAGTACCACTTCCTATCTGGCTTCACAGCGAAACTAGCCGGTACAGAGCGTGGTATTACTGAACCAACGCCAACGTTCTCTGCGGCATTTGGTGCGGCGTTCCTTACTCTTCACCCAACTCAGTACGCAGAAGTACTTGTGAAGCGCATGGAAGCAGCTGGCGCTGAAGCTTACCTAGTAAACACAGGTTGGAACGGCACTGGCAAACGTATCTCTATCCAAGATACGCGTGGCATCATCGACGCAATCCTAGATGGCTCTATCGACAAGGCTGATACTAAGGTTATCCCTATGTTCAACCTAGAAGTGCCACTAGCGCTACACGGCGTTGACCCAGCGATCCTTGACCCACGCGACACGTACACTGACCCACTACAATGGGAAAGCAAAGCGAAAGATCTAGCAGAACGCTTCATCAACAACTTTGACAAGTACACAGACAACGCTGAAGGTAAGTCACTGGTTGCAGCGGGTCCTCAACTGGACTAAGCCAACCATCTGCTCGGGCTTAGCCAAAAGCGAATGCCCAATTTAAAATGATATTTTTGTAGCAAGCCCCTCTTTTGAGGGGCTTTTTTGTTGATGCTTGACCCTTTTTGTTCCACTCTGTTTTAAGACTATTGAGATTTAAGGCTTTCAGGGAATGAAAAAGGTATTCATGATGTTCGGCATTGTGTTGGCTATCGCCGTTGCGATTATCGCAGCGTTGCTATTAAGCCTACAAACTCAATACCGCGCCGATGTTGCTAACTTTTTTATTAAACATACGATTGAACAACCTGTGCTCATTGAAGATGTTGAGTATCAGGCGCCTTATCACATCACCTTGATGGGCATCACCCAAAGCCAATCTGAAAAACACTCCCCTCTGTATATCGACAAGATCGATATCTGGTTCAGTCCAGACTCTGTTCTTGAAGCTAAGCTGGTTTTGGACTCTGTATTGATCAGCGGGCTACAGTTAGAAGCCGACGATCTAGACACATTCAAACAGTTATTCACTCGACCAAACCTCAAGCTCCGCCAGCTAGCCATCAATAATCTAGATTTCTCAACTCCAGACTTTAATGCACGAGGCATTGACCTTCAGATCGCCGAACCCGTGTGGGATAACCAAAACTCACTGCTGCCTTATGGCAAAACCCAACTTTCAGCCTCGCAGTTATATTGGCAAGGCGAAGCCTTCGATAACCTGTTGATTGACCTAGACCTAAAGCCAAGTGACAGCACCCTTTATGGCGCTTCGTTTGATTGGCGTGGTGCCAAAATTTCTGGGCAAGCAGAGCAGTATCAGCAAGGTTGGTCATTGGTGAATGTGACGATTGATGGTTTGCGATTAAATGAAGAACAAACTCAAAGTCTATTGAACAAAGAATGGGGTGTGGCAGGTATTCAGATCAACCACATCAACAGCTTAGATATTCTGCGTAGCGACATAGAGTGGAAAGATGGTCACCTTGCAGCCTTTGATGCCTCACTAGAAAATATCCAATTGCCTTTTGAACTGTGGAAGCAACAAAAAGCCATTTTCTCTCTGCAAGCTGAAGGCGTCACCTTGGACAATGATCAATTCATCGACCCAAGCCTCAAGCTGAACCTAGAGTCCAAACAAATTCTGATTGAAGACTTCTATACACAATTCCTGCAAGGCAGTATTCAATTAAATGGCAAAGTTACCCCTGACGCCATTGATTTGGCACAGCTTGATATTCAAGGCATCAAATGGATTACCGAAGACCAAGATAATCACCAACCCGCCGCACGCTTAATACCTTGGCTTACAGAGCTTCAACAAGCCTCAATAGACCAACTTAATGTAGAACGCACCCAACTCATCCAGCTTGCAGATAAACCTTACTGGCAGGTATCAGGGCTGCATGTCGAAGGGCACCAAGTTCAACTGCTGCAAGATAGAAAGCTAGGTTTATGGCAAGGCAAATTGATGGCCAGCGCCAACGATGCCAGCTACCAAAGTATCCTCAGCGCTCAACCGGTGGTTGAAATGAATAGCGAACAAGGAAAGTGGACGCTGACACGCCTGTTTATGCCATTAAAGAATGGTTATGTTGAAGCCAATGCAACACTCGACTTTAACCAAATCAGCAAGCCGTGGAGTATAGATATATCTGCCGATGGCTTGCCTATCTCGCCAATGCTACAACAACTGGAATTACCGCTTGATGCAACCGGTTATGGCGAATTCGAACTTCAAGCAGCCGGTTTGTATGGTGATTCACTGATGCTTGGCTATTCAACCACAGGTCAACTCACTGGTAGCGTTCGCCAAGGCGTGATGACCTTTAACGACACGCTTTCTGAAACCTCAACCGATAACGTCTTCGAGATCCCAGAGCTCAATGCGAATTTTGACCGTGGCCGTTTCACACTCGAACCAATGCACATTATTGGTGCATCCGCGGCTGAAGAAGGTTCGCAAAGGGTTCAAACGTTAAATGGTGAGGTAACGGGAGAGCTCGACTTATTAAAAACCGAACTACACACGCTTTCTATTACTCTGTCAGACCCATGCCATAAAATCTCAGGAAAGCTCGACCAGGCCGAATATTCAGAGATTAATGACTGCCTACAAAAAAGCGCCACTCACGAGGAGTAGCGCTTTCAATCAATAACTCAATCTACAAGCAATCGTTCATCAGGCAATAGTAACGTTATTCACTCACCTTACTATCAGTCGATAGTATTTTCTTGTAGTCAGGGATCAGCATATAGGTTCCGGTAAACTCTACCGCTTCCACATCGCCACTATGAATGGTCACGTGAATAATAATACGAGCCTTCCTTCCTGACGCCAGGCGGTCCAAGTCACCACTGATACCGTCTAAAGAAGTAGAGGCGACAGGGTTTTGCTCGACCGGATGGCGATAACGAATATTACTGTCTGCGAGAACGATATCGCCGGTTAGGCCGCGCTCTTTCATCAGTAGCCATGTCATACCCCAGCCCGTTAAGGTTGCCAACGTAAAAGCTGAACCTGCAAACATGGTGTTGTGTGGGTTCAGGTTTGGATTCAGTTGAGCACTACACTCAAATTGGTAACCCGTGTATTGGTTAATCTTGATGCCCATCTTGTCGCTGATAGGGATCTGATGCTCCCAGCGCTGCTGCAGCTCATTACACCATTCAGGTTTGCGCAGTACGTCTGCCATTGGGTCAAGATGCTTAACCATCTGTTGGTGACGCACAGGGCCGCGTTGGTCATTAATCTCACCACGACGTTCAAAATCATTCTTCTCGTAGAATGAGATCGCATCTTCGCGTGCATTACACACTAAGCGCTTGGCACCTTCTTGGCGAGCCAGTGACTCTAGCGCGACCAAAATCAGTGAGCCCATGCCTTTGCTGCGACGAGAGTTCTTAACCGCCATGTAGCGGATCTGACCTTCGAGATCGGGAGTAATATAAAGACGGCCGATCGCCATCGGGCGACCTCGACCATCGACAATCATGCGATGGTGACTCATGCCATCATATTCATCACGCTCGGAACCTACAGGCATTCGCCATGGCTCGCGCAACATCTGCCAGCGAAAATGGTAGTACTTGTTCAGTTGATTTTCGGTGGTTGGAGTTATGAGTTTAAACATGCTTATTCCTTTAAGCCTAAACCTGCAGCCAGAATGTTACTGGGCCATCATTGACCAATGACACTTTCATGTCGGCTGCGAATCGGCCACGTTCCGTTGGCAACACTGATTCACATTGGTCAGAGAAATAGTTGTAAAGACGTTCTGCATCTTCTGGGTGAGCGCCGCGAGAAAAGCCTGCTCGAGTGCCTTTCTTGGTATCGGCCGGCAGAGTGAATTGAGATACCACAAGTACCTTACCTTCGACCTGCTTCACGTTGAGGTTCATTTTATCGTCTTCATCTCCAAAGACACGATAAGTGGTCACTCGTTCCATCAAACGTTTAGCTTTGGCTTCGTCGTCACCTTTTTCTACGCCTAAAAGAACTAATAAGCCTTGCTCAATCTCACCAACTACTTCGCCATCAACACGGACGGCAGCTTCACTTACTCTCTGGATCAGTGCTATCACTGTTGTTTCCTTGCTCTGTGATTTTGTCGTTATCCGAAGAGTGTACCATTTCTTGCGTGTCACTCCACTGTTCCTGCTCACCGAGCGCTGCCGTCACCTCAGCACCAACCAACACGATCAACCAACACAAATACACCCAGACGAAAAGAATCGGAATCGCCGCTAATGCGCCATAAATCAACTGGTAAGAAGGGAATTGAGTAATGTAGGCTGCAAAACCTTTCTTACTGAGTTCAAACAGTAGAGCCGCAACCAGAGAGCCTGCCGCTGCGTGAGAAAAATGTATCTTTTTGTTGGGAACCAACAGATACAAACCAAAGAACGCAAAGAAAGAGAGAATCAAAGGAAGCTTCCGAATGACCGTATTAAATGCATCAGAGACAATATCATGTTGCAACAAACTTAAGGAAGTAACATAAGAGGTGACGGCAATACTCGCCCCCACCAAAATAGGCCCGAGCGTGAGCACCATCCAGTACATGGAAAAAGACAACACCGCACGTCGCTTTTCCGTTACTCGCCAGATGTAGTTTAGGTTCTTATCAATATTCGAGATCAGCATCAGTGCAGCAACGAATAAGAACACACTACCGACCGCCGTCATCTTGCCCGTGTTAGCCACAAACTCGAGCAAGGCACCATGCACCGCATCCCCTGACGCTGGAACAAAGTTGGTAATAACGAAGTTTTGAATCACGATGCCGACATCAGCAAAGATGGAGAATGACGATAAAATAGAGAGCAGAACCGTCAACATCGGTACGATCGAGAGCAAAGTAATGTACGCCAAGTAACCCGCATTCACGTTGACTCTATCATGCGTCATTCGCGCCAAAAGATAGCGGGAAAAATGAATGCTGAGTGTGCCGACCTTTTTTATCTTCAACTTGTAACTCCCTTGTAACTCGTTCATAGTCCTAATTAATGTTCCGTCACTTAACTATAGGAAACTAGGATGCCTTATTTAATAGTTATAGTCCTCTCTATTTTTACTCTTACTGGATGCCAGTCAGCTTATTACTCCGCAATGGAGCAAGTGGGTTACCACAAACGTGACATCATGGTCGACAGAGTAGAAGACGCGAAAGAGTCACAACAGGATGCTCAGGAAGAGTTTACCAGCGCACTTGAAGCACTTAGTAGCCTAACTAACTTCAGTGGTGGCGACCTAGAAGACATGTACAACCAAATTAACGACAAATACCAAGACAGCGAAAAAGCCGCTCAAAATGTCAGTGATCGTATTGCTGCAATTGAAGATGTGTCGGATGCGTTGTTTGAAGAGTGGCAGGGTGAGTTAGACCTCTACACTAGTGACTCACTGCGTCGCTCAAGCGAGCAAAAGCTTCGCGAGACTCAATCCTCTTACAAAACTATGTTGTCGGCTATGAAGCGTGCCGAGAAGAAGATGGATCCCGTGCTCAATACCCTTCGCGACAACACGCTTTACTTAAAGCATAACCTCAATGCGAGCGCGGTTGGTTCACTGCAAGGCGAATTCATGAGCTTAGAAAAAGACATCGCCTACGCGATTAAGCAGATGAATGCTGCCATCGCCGAATCGGATAAATTCCTAGCTCAGCTGAACCAGAAATAACATCAGTAGAAACGTATTAGATAAGCCCGTATGAACCCAATCATTATTACTGGCGGCCCAGGCGCCGGAAAGACCACACTAATTAATGCCTTGGGAGATGCGGGTTACCCAACCTTCGCAGAATCCTCTCGTCAGTTAATAGAGAAGCAGAGTCAACTTGAAAACGGTATCTTGCCTTGGTTAGATCTTCCGGGCTTTGCTCAGCTTTGTTTAGGTGTGATGAGCGAACAGAAAGAGCAAGCCAGTCAGCACCCAATTGCGTTCCTCGATCGAGCTATTCCAGACATCTGCGGATATTTAGCTCAGGCGAAACTAGATATAGATGCGACTTACCGAGAAGCAAGCCAAGGCTATCGCTCACAAGTATTATTCTGCCGCCCAGAGGCTTCGATTTATGTTCAAGATGATGTGCGTCCTTATCCCTTTGAAGAAGCATTAGAGATTCACCACGCTCTAGTCAGCGTCTATCAAGAACTAGGTTATGAGGTGGTTGAAGTGCCATTTATGTCGGTAGCAGAGCGAGTGCAATTCGTTGAAAGTCGCCTGGGAATCAAAAGCTAGATTCCAGGTATCTCGTTCCTCGATTCTGGAATGACGATTCGATGAATAGGTATGGAACGCGCTCTTCGAATCTCGCATCTCGTTTACCCGTATCTATCTTAATGCCATATAAAACAAAAGCCCCGAGCAGCTAGGCTACTCGGGGCTTTCTTATTTTACTTAGCTAGAAGCTGTCAGCTGGCAATTAAGCTTTAGCTGGACGTGCTGCGCGCTTACGTTCGTTTTCAGTAAGAAGCTTCTTACGGATACGAATGCTTTCTGGCGTTACTTCTACTAGTTCGTCTTCGTCGATGAACTCAAGAGCTTGCTCTAGAGTGTGACGGATAGGTGGCGAAAGAACCTGTGCTTCATCAGTACCTGATGCACGAACGTTCGTTAGCTGCTTACCTTTCAGACAGTTTACTGTTAGGTCGTTTGAACGGTTGTGAATACCGATGATTTGACCTTCGTATACTTCATCCGCGTGCTCAGCAAATAGACGACCACGTTCTTGTAGGTTGAATAGTGCGTAAGTCAGAGCTTTACCAGTTGCGTTCGAAATTAGAACACCGTTGTTACGTTGACCGATTACGCCGCCTTTGTGAGGACCGTAGTGATCAAATGAGTGGTAAAGAAGACCAGAACCAGACGTTAGAGTTAGGAACTCAGTTTGGAAACCGATAAGACCACGAGAAGGCATCATGAAGTCCATGCGAACACGGCCTTTGCCATCTGGAGACATATCAGTTAGCTCACCTTTACGTAGACCGATGTTTTCCATGATGCCACCTTGGTGCTCTTCAAGCACGTCGATAGTCACAGTTTCAAACGGTTCAGTTAAGTTGCCATCTTCGTCTTTCTTGATGATAACTTCTGGACGAGATACCGCTAGCTCAAAGCCTTCACGACGCATGTTTTCGATCAGGATAGATAGGTGAAGTTCACCACGACCTGAAACACGGAAGCGATCTGGGTTATCAGTTTCTTCAACACGTAGTGCAACGTTGTGTACTAGTTCTTTTTCTAGACGCTCAAGGATGTTACGTGAAGTAACGAACTTACCTTCTTTACCCGCGAACGGAGAAGTGTTTACTTGGAACGTCATTGTTACTGTTGGTTCGTCAACAGAAAGCGGAGTCATTGCTTCAACATTGTTTTGGTCACAGATAGTGTCTGAAATCTTCAGCTCACCAAGACCAGTGATTGCAATGATGTCGCCAGCGTTAGCTTGCTCAACTTCGTGACGGTCAAGACCTAGGTAACCAAGAACTGTACCTACTTTACCGTTACGCTTCTTACCGTCAGAACCAACGATAGTTACTTGTTGGTTTGGCTTAACAGAACCACGAGTAACACGAGCAACACCGATAACACCTACGTAAGAGCTGTAATCAAGTTGCGAAATTTGCATTTGTAGAGGACCGTCAAGGTCAACTGCAGGCGCGTCTACTGTATCAACAACAGCTTGGAACAATGGTTCCATGTCTGTACCAGTTTCGCCTTCTTCCATTGTTGCCCAACCGTTTAGAGCTGAAGCGTAAACAACTGTGAAGTCTAGTTGCTCATCAGTAGCACCTAGGTTGTCGAAAAGGTCGAATACTTGATCCATAACCCAATCAGGACGAGCGCCTGGGCGGTCAATCTTGTTGATTACAACGATTGGCTTAAGACCGTGTGCGAATGCTTTTTGCGTTACGAAACGAGTTTGAGGCATTGGGCCGTCAACTGCGTCAACGATAAGCAGAACAGAGTCAACCATAGACATGATACGCTCAACTTCACCACCGAAGTCCGCGTGTCCCGGAGTATCTACGATGTTGATGCGGTAATCATTCCAGTTGATTGCTGTGTTCTTAGCAAGAATGGTAATGCCACGCTCTTTTTCGATGTCATTCGAATCCATGACACGCTCTTCAGCTTCACCACGAGACTCAAGAGTGCCTGACTGTTGTAGCAGTTTATCAACCAAAGTCGTTTTACCGTGGTCAACGTGCGCGATGATCGCGATATTTCTTAACTTATCAATCTGTGGAGTAGACATGGATTCTCGATTCACTCATAAAAGTAGCCGTCACTTATCTCAAAAGTTTGGATAATAACCGCTAGCTTGATTTAAAAAACGGTCAATAATATACCAGATTCTAGACAAAAACCTAGAAATATGTGATCTGAACCAAGGCTTTTTTCTTAGTTAGCGATTCATATCCTCTTAACTTTGATTCAGTACAGTGTTAGGTAGCTCGATTCGTAGGATTCTAAAAAAGCACCACGCGCGAGTCACAAGCCAAATCTCCGGCAAAATGACAAAAGTGGATTGACAACTTAGGCAATTCATTGCTGAATGGTGTTCGCTTATTGTCTCATATTGGTGCACAGACAAACAATTGCACCAACAAGGTGCAGTCAGAGATCATTTTGGTGCAAAAAGTAGATTAAGCAAAACTTAAAAACAGTTAAATTATTGAAATTAATGGAATAATTTTTTTGGCACGTTTTTGGCTTTAGATAAATCAGCATCGATTAATGCACTTATAGACATTAATCAATGCTAGTTTCAACCGAATCGAGCTAATACCGAATTAATAACACTGGAGGTTATCCAAGATGTCAGTAGAAAATGTACTATCCCTGATCCAAGAGAACGAAGTTAAATTTATCGACTTACGTTTTACTGATACAAAAGGTAAAGAGCAGCATATCTCTATTCCTTCTCACCAAGTTGATGCAGACTTCTTCGAAGAAGGCAAAATGTTTGACGGCTCTTCAGTAGCTGGTTGGAAAGGCATTAACGAATCTGACATGGTAATGATGCCAGACGCAGCATCAGCTGTACTGGACCCATTCACAGAAGACGCAACGCTAAACATCCGTTGTGACATTCTTGAGCCTGCGACAATGCAAGGCTACGACCGTGACCCACGCTCTATCGCTAAACGTTCTGAAGAGTACCTACGTTCTACAGGTATCGCAGACACAGTTCTAGTTGGTCCAGAGCCAGAATTCTTCCTATTTGATGACGTTAAGTTCTCAAACGACATGTCTGGTTCTTTCTTCAAGATCGACGACGTAGAAGCAGCTTGGAACACAGGTACTGACTTCGAAGGCGGTAACAAAGGTCACCGTCCTGGCGTTAAAGGCGGTTACTTCCCAGTAGCTCCTGTAGATTCATCTCAAGACATCCGCTCAGCAATGTGTCTAGTAATGGAAGAGATGGGCCTAGTAGTTGAAGCTCACCACCATGAAGTAGCAACTGCGGGTCAAAACGAAATAGCTACTCGCTTCAACACGCTAACAGCAAAAGCTGATGAAACTCAAATCTACAAGTACGTTGTACACAACGTTGCTCACGCATTTGGTAAAACAGCGACATTCATGCCTAAGCCACTAGTTGGTGATAACGGTTCTGGTATGCACGTTCACCAATCTCTAGCAAAAGACGGCGTTAACCTGTTTGCTGGTGATAAGTACGGCGGCCTATCTGAAATGGCGCTTTACTACATCGGTGGTGTAATCAAACACGCTCGTGCAATCAACGCATTTGCTAACCCATCAACTAACTCGTACAAGCGTCTTGTACCTGGTTTCGAAGCACCTGTAATGCTTGCTTACTCAGCACGTAACCGTTCTGCTTCTATCCGTATCCCAGTAGTACCAAGCCCTAAAGCACGTCGTATCGAGCTACGTTTTGGTGACCCAGCAGCTAACCCATACCTATGCTACTCAGCAATGCTTATGGCTGGCCTTGACGGCATCAAGAACAAGATTCACCCAGGCGAAGCTATGGATAAAGATCTATACGACCTTCCTGCAGAAGAAGCAGCTGAAATCCCAACAGTTGCAGAATCTCTACAAGAAGCTCTAGCAGCGCTTAGCGAAGACCGTGAGTTCCTAACAGCTGGCGGCGTATTCTCTGACGACTTCATCGATTCTTACATCGCTCTGAAATCTGACGACGTACAACGCGTGAACATGGCTACACACCCACTTGAGTTTGAACTGTACTACTCAGTTTAATCTCAGGTAGAGATAAGCCATTTCTTACTGCAACCTTGTAAGAATCGCTAACTAAATATTAGGCTCGCCTCGCAGGCGGGCCTTTTTTATATTCTCCCAACCCCTCCTTCTTCGTACCATGCCTTAGATAATAGACAAAAGCCCTCAGAGGCTGTCGCGCTAAATACAACAAAATCAAAACCAATGCCAAACGTGAAACCACCCAAGGGTGGAAAGAGGCTAAAGATATGAAAAACATACTGTTCCTAATCGGGTTAACAGTCGCGTTCTCGTGTTCTGCTCAAACGGTATATACCTGGGTTGATGAGGATGACGTACTCCACTTTAGTGACACACCGACCGATCAAAGTGCTAAGTCTCTTCGCCTGCCTGATGTACAAGCATCAGCACCCGCCCCGAAATTTGAGGCCTCGACTCCCGTTGATGCTGCAGCTTCAACAGCAACGTCCGCTCAAGCTCAGCCACAAACCGAAACCACAGAACACGAGGCACCGGCTCAGTTAACACTCACCATGCTGACACCCGTTCATGATCAAACCATCCGTAGCAACCGTGGCTTAATTCCAATTCAAATCGAGCTTAACCGCAAACTCGGTATTGGGGAGCAGTTGCAATTGATGCTCGATGGTCGTCGTTACGGGGCTCCTCAAACCCAACCTAACTGGGAATTAAAAGGGATCGATCGAGGTACTCACACCATTGCAATTCAAGCACATAGAAGCGGCAAGCTTATTGCATCTACTAGTCCAGTCACCGTGTATTTACATCGAGCGACGCTCAAGTAGGCCAATGTGTTAAAAGAGACTGAATTACCTCTACTTTTCACCTAATCGAAGCAGCTTTCAGCAACTCTAATGAATTATCTTTAGCTTCTGGTTGATATGCGCCATACTTGAACTTAGTTACGCACCAATTTGGTGCAGTGAGAAAACACCAGTTCAAGGACGACATAGTGAATCGATCAGCCAAAAGCGACAGCATAGATACACATCATCTTTCCAGCGCCATTCTCGACAATATGGTGACTTCGACATTGATGCTCGATGAGCAACTCTATGTGCGATACGCCAATCCGGCGGCTGAGCAACTCTTTTCACAAAGTGCACGACGCATTGTTGATCATCCACTGAGTCAGCTTATCCAACATGCTTCTCTTGATTTGGCACTGCTGACCCAACCGCTACAAAGTGGCCAAAGCATTACCGACAGCGACGTGACCTTTGTTGTTGATAACCGTCCTCTGATGCTTGAGGTAACGGTTAGCCCAATCTCGTGGCAACGTGAGACTCTGCTATTGGTTGAGATGCGCAAGATAGACCAACAAAGAAGACTCAGCCAAGAGCTTAACCAACACGCACAACAACAAGCGGCTAAGCTGCTGGTGCGTGGATTAGCCCATGAAATTAAGAACCCATTGGGTGGTTTAAGAGGTGCTGCGCAACTGCTTGGAAAGATGCTCCCTGATCAGTCGCTGAATGAGTACACCCAGATCATTATTGAGCAAGCCGATCGCTTACGCGCTTTAGTCGATCGCCTACTTGGCCCGCAAAAGCCGGGAACTAAGTCAGAAGAGAACCTTCACCAGATTCTAGAAAAAGTAAGGCAGTTGGTTGAGCTCGAATCAGGCTCGACACTCGCTATCGAACGAGATTACGACCCAAGCTTACCTGCGATTTTGATGGATTCTGCGCAAGTTGAACAAGCCATGCTCAATATCGTGAGTAATGCGGCTCAGATTCTAAAGACTCAGGAATCTGGGAAAATTACCATTCGCACCAGAACGGTGCATCAAGCCAACATTCATGGGCAGCGGCACAAACTCGCTGCTCGAATTGAGATCAGCGATAACGGCCCGGGCATCCCCGACGAATTAAAAGACACGCTGTTTTACCCAATGGTAAGCGGACGAGAGGGTGGCACAGGTTTAGGTTTATCGATATCTCAAAACCTGATCGATCAGCACAACGGAAAAATTGATGTTGAGAGCTGGCCAGGTAACACCACATTCACAATTTATTTGCCGATATAAACGAAGCGACACTTCTCAACCAGAAAGCAAGCTTCATGGCAACGAAGAATACGAACAATAAAAACAACAATGATTATCACAATAGATTTGGCTGCAAAGGAATTGAATTATGAGTAAGGGATACGTTTGGGTCGTCGATGACGACAGCTCTATCCGCTGGGTAGTAGAGAAAACACTTTCATCTGCGGATATAAAGTGCGAAACATTTGCTGATGCAGAGAGCGTGTTGCTTGCTCTTGAGCGCGAAACACCAGACGTATTAGTGTCTGACATTCGCATGCCTGGTATTGACGGGATTGAGCTGTTGCATCAAGTACATCAACGCTCTCCCGATCTGCCAGTGATCATCATGACGGCACACTCCGACCTTGATGCTGCAGTAAATGCTTACCAAAAAGGTGCCTTCGAATACCTGCCAAAGCCGTTTGATATCGATGAGACACTCACGCTAGTAGAGCGAGCGATCGCACACAGCCAAGAACAAAAGCGCGAACAAGCCAGCGAAGTTACCGAAGAGACCAACGCACCCGAGATCATCGGCGAAGCTCCGGCGATGCAGGAAGTTTTCCGCGCTATTGGTCGCTTGTCTCGCTCATCCATTTCCGTGCTCATTAATGGTGAATCAGGTACTGGTAAAGAGTTAGTAGCCCATGCCTTACATCGCCATAGCCCAAGAGCAAAAAAGCCCTTTATCGCCCTCAACATGGCAGCTATTCCCAAAGATCTGATTGAATCAGAGCTATTTGGTCACGAGAAAGGTGCCTTTACCGGAGCCAACAGCGTTCGCCAAGGACGCTTCGAACAAGCTAACGGCGGCACACTGTTTCTTGATGAGATCGGTGACATGCCACTCGATATTCAGACTCGCTTATTACGTGTTCTTTCTGATGGCCAATTTTATCGTGTCGGTGGTCATTCTGCGGTTAAGGTTGATGTGCGTATCGTGGCGGCAACCCACCAAGACCTTGAACGCTTAGTGCATGAAGGCGATTTCCGTGAGGATTTGTTCCACCGACTCAATGTAATCCGAATTCACATCCCTGCACTGCGCGAGCGTAAACAGGACATCGAAAAGCTGACTCATCACTTCTTGGCATCAGCAGCAGAAGAACTCGGTGTTGAAGTGAAAACACTGCATCCTGAGACCATAATGAAGCTAAACCAGCTAAATTGGCCAGGTAACGTGCGTCAGCTTGAGAACATTTGTCGTTGGTTGACCGTAATGGCGAGTGGCAGCGAGATACTTCCTTCGGACTTACCACCTGAGCTACTGGAAGAGAAAGTGGCAACCACTTCCGGTACTGGAGATAACTGGCAGCAACTGCTTGCGAATTGGGCAAAATGTGCGCTTGATTCAGGAGAAAAGGAGCTACTAGCTTATGCTCTGCCAGAGTTTGAACGTATACTGCTAGAGGCTGCACTCAACCATACTAATGGCCATAAACAGGATGCAGCTAAAGTTTTGGGATGGGGAAGAAATACCCTAACTCGCAAGCTTAAAGAACTGTACTAGACCTTATATGATTCTCGATGCAGCTACTTTTTAACCCAAAAAGTGTCGCTTGGTTTGAGTAGTGTCGGTACAATTACAGTACACTATTCACCAAAATTGTAGCTAAAGATGTCTTTGAAAACCCAAATTACATTGAGAACCGCAGTGGTTCTGCCCTTCGTGATGATTTTTCTGTTCACTATGGGCGTAATGGTTTTCACTCAAAAGCAAAGCTACAAAGAGATGGTGAGTGATGTTAGTACACGACAACTAACATCACTGACTGACAATGTTCATCAAAGCCTGTCTAATTTTTTAGAAAAGCCATTTCACGCAAACCTCTCCCTCAGCCATAACATCGGCTACCACCATCTTTATCAAGCGGGCAACCTCAGCAAGGTCCAAGACTATATTTTTTATACGTTTTCAGACCATTACACAGCTGTACCTCAACTCGATGTGATCGGTTTTGGTTCTGAAGATGGTAACTATGTGGGTTTTCGTAAAGAAGCCAACAAAGGCTACACCTTGATGGTGCAAGACGAGCGCACCAATGATCAACTCGTCATTTACCGTGGCAGCAAGATTAGTGAAGACATTCGCTCGGTCATTTCAGGTTACGATCCGAGAGTCCGCCCTTGGTACACCCCGGTAGTTAATGAGAAAAAAGCAGTATGGTCGCCAATCTATGCCAATGCGGATGAACGCCAAGAGATTACTCTTTCTGCCCTCGCCCCTATCTATTCCGACAATGAGTTTAAAGCGGTCATCGTCAGCGACATCAAGATCAATACCTTTAATGCATTCCTGAAGAACCTAAAAGACAAGACCGATGCTTCTGTCTACATCATCGATAAGCAGCAACGCTTAGTCGCACACTCCGGCGGTGGCAGTGTTGTCTCTTGGGGCACGGGGAAGACACATAAAGGCCAACGCTTACTAGCAACAGAGAGTGCTAACCCCGTCATACGTGAGAGTGCCAGTTACGTAGACCAATTCCACTTAATCGATAATTTGGGCGAGCAGCACTTTAGCTTTCGCCTAGACGACGAACGCTACTTCAACCAAATCACCCCTTACGAAGATGAACACGGCCTCACGTGGTTTATTGGAGTGTCGATCCCTGAAAGTAATCTGCTCGGTGAGTTACCAGAAAATCAAAGAAACAGCTGGTTGCTCGGGCTAGCACTGAGTTGCGTAGGTGTCATTGCAGGATTAATTGCCTTTAATCGCGTCACCCAACCCATCACCTCCACCGCAGATGCCGCAAAACGTCTTGCCAAAGGTGATTGGGACAGCAGTATGCCGAAGTCAGGCAATATCTACGAGACCAGTATGTTGGTAGAGGCCTTCAACGAAATGGCCAACAACCTGAAAGCGTCATTCAAGCAATTACAGTCACAACTGACCTATGACTCGCTGACCAAACTCTACAGCCGAGAAGGCTTTATCGATGCAGCACAGAAAAACGCAGCAACCGAAAAAGGCACGCTGTACTTGGTTGGTATCGATCGCTTCCGAGACATCAATGACAGCCTAGGTCACTACAATGGCGACCAACTGCTTATCATCTCTGCCGCTCGCTTGAGAGGCACGCTACCATCGGATTACCTATTGGCGCGCACAGGCGGTGATGAGTTCGCGATATACGCACCCAACGTCACCCAAGAGGAAGACGTTCAACTGCTTGCTAATCGTTTGGTTCAGACCTTTGCTTCACCGTTTGCGATGGAACCTGAAAGTGTCGTGGTCAAGGTTTCGATTGGTGTTGTGCAGGTATCAAACGATCAAAATATTACGTCGTGGCTTCGTAACAGCAGCATTGCACTCAGCAATGCCAAACAAGATAAAACACGCGTCAGCATCTATAGTCCTGAGATGGGCAACGCCTCTCGACACCGCACTAAGATGCTGGCTCGACTGAACAAAGCGATTGAGCTGCAGCAATTTGAACCCTTCTATCAACCAATCGTCGACCTAGAATCAGGCACCACTATAGGCGCTGAAGCTCTGGCTCGTTGGGTCACCGACGAAGGCATTATCTCACCACTGGAATTCATCCCACTGGCAGAAGAAACCGGACTTATCTACGACATTGGTAAGCAGATCTTGCACAAGTCTTGTCGAGATACGGCAATTGCGATTGAGTCAGGAAAATGGAGCGAAGATTTCTCGATTCACGTTAACTTATCTGTCGACCAGCTCAGTGAGAGTGGGTTTATTGGTTTAGTGAAAAACACCCTGAGTGATACGAAGTTACCAGCCAAAAACCTTACGCTGGAAATCACTGAGTCACGCATCATTGATAATGACCCAACCATCATCGAAAACATGCTGACTCTCAAAGCATTGGGGATCTCAATTGCCATTGATGATTTCGGTACTGGTTATTCGTCACTGGCCTACCTGCATAAGCTGCCATTTGATTGCTTGAAGATTGATCGCAGCTTTGTAAGTAAGTTAGACAAAGAAAATCTAGACAGCTCGATTGTTGCAGCCATCGTCAATATTACCAAAGGCTTCAAAGTCAGCTTAGTCGCCGAAGGCGTTGAAACTCAGCAGCAAGCAGACCTACTTAAGCAGCTGCAATGCCCGCAAGCACAAGGGTTCTTATACAGTCGTCCAGTGCCTTTTGACCAATGGCCAACCGATCTAAGCAATGCTAAACAGAGTGCTAAAATCAAGCAGAGTTCCGAGGTCAAAGAGAGCATCAGTTAAAGCAAGCTGACAGGTTCGAGCGAACAAACCACAGATACAAAAATGCCAGCATGATGCTGGCATTTTTTTTTATGTCTCTACTCTCAATCGAGCGATTAGATCACGCGAGAGAATTGCTGTTGGCGAGCCTTAGCGCGTAAGTATTTGTCAAAACACATACAGATGTTACGAATCAACAAACGACCACGCAGAGTCACGCGGATCTCTTTGTCGTCGACTTCAACTAACTCATCGTTAATGAAGGTTTGTAGAAGCTCTAAGTCTTCCTTGAAGTAACGATTAAAGTTAACCGAGAACTCAGATTCGATCATGGTCTTATTAAGCTTAAAGTTACAGATCAGCTGCTTGATTACTTCACGACGTAAAAGGTCATCACTATCAAGTGCCACACCTTTCCACAGTGCATGGCGCAGGTCATTAACCTGAGCGTAGTATTTCTTCAGCTCTTTTTGGTTTTGTGCGTAAGCATCACCCACCATAGAGATAGCAGAAACACCAAAACCAATTAGGTCAGCTTCGCCTTGGGTCGTGTAGCCTTGGAAGTTACGATGCAAGATGCCTTCGCGCTGTGCAACCGCGAGCTCGTCTTCAGGTAGAGCAAAGTGGTCCATACCGATGAACTGGTAACCTGCACCCGTTAGGGTCTCGATAGTATCTTGCAGGATAGCCATTTTCTCTTTTGCTTCCGGCAGGTCTTCATCTTTAATCTTACGCTGCGCCGCAAACAGTTGTGGCATGTGTGCGTAGTTAAATACCGATAAACGCCCCGGCTTCATCTCAAGCACTTGCTTCAGTGTTTCAGCGAATAGCGCTTGAGTCTGCTTTGGCAGGCCGTAGATCAAATCTAGGTTAGTCGAACGGAAGCCTAGCTCTTTAGCACGTTGAACCATCGCAATGATGAACTCTTCATCTTGCTCACGGTTAACCAGCTTCTGCACTTCTTTATTGAAGTCTTGAACACCGATACTAAGGCGGTTAAAGCCTTCGTTACGTAGGTGATCGAGCACATCGAGCTCAATTTCACGCGGGTCTACTTCGATACTGATTTCAGCATCCGCCGTGAAGTTAAACTCATCACGCAGAATCATCATCAAACGAGTGATTTGAGTCTTGCTCAAAAAGGTTGGTGTACCGCCACCGAAGTGCAGTTGAGTCACTTCGCGACCATTAAGCAGAGACGCACGCTGGCGGATTTCATGTTCAATCACATCAAGGTACTCATCCGCTTTGTGCGAGTGACGAGTAATCACCTTATTACAACCACAGTAGTAACAAAGCTTATGGCAGAACGGGATATGCACGTAAAGAGAGAGTGGACGCTCTGGGTATTGCGTACACGCCATGTCGTAATCAGCGACGGTAAACGCTTCATGAAACTCCAACGCAGTTGGGTATGAGGTGTAACGAGGTCCCGAATAGTTGTACTTGTTTAAGATCTCTTGATCCCAAACGATTTGCTGATTCGTTGTTACTGGCTTGCTCGACATAGCGGTACTTCCAATTTAGATCCGCGAGAACCTAAGGTCTCTCAAATCATTTTACATACATTAAAATATAGACGGGTTATTTTGCCACACGACTTGTAAGGTCGTTTCAAGACAAAATCTTTTTTTCAGATAAAAACTCAGAACTGCTAGCTTGATCACTAACAATGCACCGAAATACAGGGGTGCAAGAGGTAAGAAGGCTCATTCAGCACTCGGGATTAAAGATAATGAATCTTAAATACACCGTGTATTAAACGAGCCTCTATATTAATAGTCTTAGCGACTAGATCATCTGAATATTGATTTGATTGTTGAGAGGTTTAACCTTCTCCTGCAACCTTTTCAAATCTTCGATAACCGCATCGTTCAAGCGAGTCTCTGCCTTGTGGCGTGTGAGATTCTGCTGCATGCGTTCTTTCTTCGTCAATTCCTGTCTTTCCTCTCCGCGCGCCATATCTTTAACGATGTGGTACAGCTCAGAAAGAGCAGGATATTCAGAATCTAAATCGACACGCTCATCACCCTGAACGTTATCCATGATGATACACACTCGGATACTGATCTCAGGTAAATCACACTGCCCTTGAATGCCCGCTAGACACAAAGTATTTACGTTGTCGTAAATCGTCGCGTTACGTTTCTCAATGGCTAGTGCTTGATGCTGCTTTTGCAACTCCGTCTGCTTCTTCACTTGAAGTAGAAGGTAACCTGCGTAAGAGCCCAAGCCGAGAATGATAATTCCACCAGCAATTGCTAATAAGGTTACGTTCATTGGCTATTAACCTTTAAAGCTGTCTAAGTCGAAGTCTTCGAATTGAGATAACAAGTCTTCGTCAGAGCTTGCTTTCTTCTTAGAGGCAACTGGTGCTTCTTCGAAGATCTCTTCTTCGTCTTCTTCTGGCTCTAACAGACCTAAGCGGCCCATTAGGTGTTCGATGCGATCAAGTTTCTCGTCAACGAACTTCTGTAGACCTGCACCTAGGTTTTCACCATTTTCAAGGCGATCTAGCAGCGTGTTCAGTTGAGCATCGTTCTCAAGCATCTCTAACTCTTGTTCGTTAGATAGCTTACGCTCTTGTTTCGTTGGCTTCTTCGCTGGTTCAATAATCAGCGGGATTTTTTTCTTGCTGCCTAAACGAGGGTCGCGAGCTTGTGCAGCTTTACGCTGTTTTGCTTCGCTACCATCTGAGTGACGGCTGCCAGATTTTAGGCCTTTACGCTTTTTAACACGCTTACGTTCACGACCTTCAACATCAGATTCGCTACGGTTACGAGTAACCATAGGTTCCGGAGCGCCAAGAGCTCCCGGCTTTCTTGATTTTTTACTACGAGCCATTACTGCACTTTCCTCAGTAAAATTACATCATTTCCAAAAAATTCTAGTTCGAGCTTATCCCGCTCTGCCAAAAACTGGAATGTTTGACGACTAAAGAAGACGACATGAGTCGGGTCATTCTTGTAGTGCCAACCAGCAAACGCATCTACGTCTATTACTAGCTTAGTCATAAGACCAATCCAGCCTTTGGGTTTAACTAAATTCAACCATTGCTGCCACACTTTGTCTGGGTGATAAAGATGTTCAATCACCTCCGTGGCAGTCATAAAGTCGTACGTTTTTTCCAACACAGAAGTCTCTGGGTGGTAATAGATATCGTACAACTCCATGGTGTGTCCGGCTTCTTCTAACATGATAGATAGCGTAGGGCCTGGGCCACAACCAAAATCCAACCCTTGTGAGTTAGATGAAATTTTGTCTGTTAGTGGATCCGCGATGCGAGATAAAAAACGGCGATAGCCTGCATCACTAGGATCGTTCTCATGGAGATCATAGTGTGCTTTTTCTTCTTTTGCTTCTAACCTTTGTTCAGGTTTAACAAATACCAGTTCACATTGCTGACACTGCAGATAGGCTCTGCGTTTGTCTTCAAAATAGTGATTCACGCCTTGGTGATGGCATAAGGGACAAGTATACATAGCACATCCTTAAACAGGGATGCGAAACATACCAGAAACTGCGTTTATAGTGGAGAGGTATTGGGTGTTTTTTCATCAAATCAATAAAAAAAGCGATAGGAAAACCTATCGCTCTCTAAATCTGCCTATATCGGCCAAAATTTGCATACTCAACTTGGTACACAAATCTCCATTTGTTATTGGTGCTTTCCATGCCAAATTTGTTTGTTGTTCATCGTCCTGATGAGTTTTGGCTATCCTTTTCTAACACCTTGTTGCTGGGCTGTCCTAGCCTGATCCATTTCTGTCTATACCATTAGACTAGATGATCATCCATATCTAAGTCAGCTCCTAGCTGATGGCGGTTACTTTACCGTGTTACAAAAAGACTACAATAGTGCGAGTTCACACTTTCGAACACAAATTGATCACACATAGATAAATCAGACATAAACGATTGATTCATAACTAGTGGCAATCAAAAGAAACTAGCCAAAAAGAAAACGCCCCGACCATAATTGATCGGGGCGTCTCTTCAATCTCGCTCGAACGTACATTTCTTCACTCTGGCTAAGAGCAAGAAACCGACAAATTAGTGTAGACCACCAACGTACTTCGATAAGGTATCAATTTCTGCGTCTGTTAACTTTTTAGCTACATCACGCATCATCGCATTCATGTCGTTATTACGGTTACCATCGCGGAATTTTTCAAGTTGAGCCTTGATGTAATCTGCGTGTTGACCAGAAATCTTAGGGAAACCAGAAAGTTCGGTACCGTTACCACGAGGGCCGTGACAAGCAATACACGCCGTTAGGCCGCGTTCTGCGTTACCCGCCGTGTAAAGAACCTTACCTTCATCTACTACATTTTCAGGAGTAGAGTTACTAGAGATAGGTAGAGATGCGTAGTATGCCGCTAGGTCTGCCATATCTTCTTCAGATAAAGGCATCGCCATTGCACCCATTACAGGTTCGTAACGACCTTGCTTACCACCACTTGTCATACCTAGCTTAAGCTCTTTTAACTGCTTCTCTAGGTACTTCTCATGTTGACCAGCCAGCTTAGGGTACTGAGTGATCAGACTGTTGCCGTCAGCACCGTGGCAGGCAACACATGTTTGTGATTTGGCTTTACCAGCTTCAATACTACCTTGAGCCCATACTGAGCAGCTGGCTAAAAGACTCAAAATTAGCGCTAATTTCTTCATGACATTCCATTATAATTATCAAGCTTCCAGTACCACTCTATGTTGCCACTCATGGTACAATAGGCGACCTTATGCCGAGCACGGTTATTTTACACAAATTCACAAAAAAGTAATCAATCGACTACACAAAGTCGAGATGGAGTTAACAGTGAGCGTAAAAATTCATTATCAAAACACGCATTTCATTACCAGTGCACCTGATATTCGTCATTTACCAGAAGACGAAGGGATCGAAATTGCGTTTGCAGGACGCTCCAATGCTGGTAAATCTAGCGCGTTAAATCGCGTTACAAACCAAAAAAGCTTGGCGAAAACCAGTAAGACACCAGGTCGTACTCAGTTAATTAACCTATTTAAGGTAACAGACGGTTGTCATATCGTCGATTTACCTGGATATGGCTTCGCTCAAGTACCACTTGAGATGAAGAAAAAGTGGCAGAAGTCGTTAGGTGAATACCTACAGCGACGTGAAAGCCTGAAAGGTTTAGTGGTATTGATGGATATCCGTCACCCAATGAAAGACCTTGACCAACAAATGATCTACTGGGCTATCGATAGCCGTATCCCAGTACAGGTTTTGTTAACAAAAGCAGACAAACTGAAGAGTGGCGCGCGTAAAGCACAGCTACTGAAAATCCGTAACGATGCAAAATCTTTCGGTGGTGATGTAGCAGTTGATGTCTTCTCTTCTATGAAAGGCATCGGCGTTGACCAACTGCGTTCCAAGATGGATGAGTGGTTCGCGCCAGCGCTTGCAGACCAGCTTATCGATGAGTTAGCAGACGAAGAACACAAAGATTCAAAGTAGTCTCTATATAGAGGGACTAGATCGCTATCATAAAGTGATCGCACCTTATCAATACCCTGCCTTATATAGGTGGGGTATTTTTTTACCTATAAATTAGCGGGTTAAATTCAAAAACTAAGGATAAAAAAAAAGATAAACCCGTTATAAGCAACAGAAGTGGACCATACTAAAAACAGACTTTGATAAACAGAATATAGAGAAAGGAATACTCATGTGGAAAACACTCTTGGCCGTAATAGCAATGATCCTGATACCTGTTACAGGCCACGCCTCTGAAGCAGAACCCAAGGAAGTACCGCTGATCAACGTCGATATGACCTTAGACCTCGACGGTATGGAAAAGTACGCTCAGGAAGCAAGCGAGTCACTCGAGGTGATATCGCAATCTTTGCAAGCCATCGTCAATAACCCTAACCTCAGCGACGAACAACAACTGGCTCTCAATCAAACGGTTGAAAGCATCAACAAGCTTGCAGACACGACCAAGACCTCGCTCAATCAACTGCCACAAGCCTTAGATCAATCACGCGTCGCCTTTAAACAGACAAGCCAAACGCTGCTCGACGATATCCAAACCAAAGTCATCATCGCGCTGGTTGCCGTTGTCGGTGTGATTATTATCGCCCTGACCGCTATTTACCTGCTAATCCTCAAACCTATGCAACAAACCTTGGTTAAAGCGACCAACAATATCTCTTCTATGGCTCAATCTATCCAAGTCACTGCCGAAGCACTGAAATACAGCACCGAGAAGCAGCAAGAAATCATGGACTACATTGAGCATTCACCCACTCAATGCTCTGATAAATAAGGCGCGAGCGATCAATCCTTTACCAGCAAGTTGTAAAATAAAAGTTATTTCAAATGATAAAACAATCAATTTAAGTGTGGATTTAAATTACCAATTGCTGATCAAATTCCAGATTTAGGACAAATTGAGGGTTAGCTAGAGTGTGAGAAAAAGAGTAATAAAGGGCACTAAAAAGAAGCGGATTTGCGGGGGAATAGTAGGTTGGAAATATTTTTCTTTCGCACAAGAAAAAACGCCCCAGTCAAATGCTGACTGGGGCGGCTGAATCAGCCTAATCCAATAACGTGAAACAAAAGGTCTGAAAGATAGAACATCTTACCTCTGTACCCTACGAGATTTAATGTACAACAATTGCTCAGAAATGAAAACAACTTTTGTAGTTTTTTTTCATGAATGTTTTATTAAAACACCTAAACCCTTTTCACGATTCAACTTTATTCGAGACAAAAAAAAGCCAGTGTTTGTGCACTGGCTCATACTAATTTGCTCAATAAGGTCAAAAACTGATTAGTGGGCTTGATCCCAGTTGTCACCGTGGCCAGCTTCCGCAACCAACGGTACTTCTAGCTCTGCAGCTGATTCCATCAATTCTTGTACTTTACTTTCAATTTCGGCTAAAGATGACTCTTCCACTTCAAATACCAATTCATCGTGTACTTGCATCAATAACTTAACTCGACCATCACCTTCCGCTTGGATCCATTCATCAACCAATAGCATCGCTTTCTTGATGATGTCTGCCGCTGTACCCTGCATTGGCGCGTTGATCGCCGCACGCTCAGCAGCTTTACGACGCATGCCATTACGAGATTGAATTTCAGGAAGGTGTAAACGACGACCGTAAATGGTTTCAACGAAGCCCTGCTCTGAAGCGGCACTGCGTGTGTCTTCCATGTACTGCATCACACCAGGGTAGCGCTCGAAGTACGTATCCATGTAGTGCTGTGCTTCGCCACGAGGAATACCCAGTTGCTTAGCCAAACCAAAGGCACTCATGCCGTAGATAAGACCGAAGTTAACGGCCTTAGCACGACGACGTTGTTCTGTCGTTACATCCTCAATATTAACGCCGATGATCTCAGCCGCGGTTGCTGCGTGGATATCTTTGCCTTGTTGGAATGCTTCCAGAAGCGCTTTGTCACCCGATAGGTGCGCCATGATACGCAATTCAATTTGAGAGTAATCGACCGCTAGAATCTTCCAACCATGCTGTGCTACGAATGCTTGGCGGATACGACGACCTTCATCATTACGAATTGGGATGTTCTGTAGGTTTGGATCTGTCGAAGACAAACGACCCGTCGCCGTTACCGCTTGGTGGTAAGACGTATGAACACGACCGGTTTCAGCGTTGATCATCTTCGGCAGCTTATCTGTGTACGTAGACTTCAACTTTGCAAGGCCACGATACTCAATGATCAGCTTAGGCAGCGGGTAATCAAGCGCCAGTTCTTGCAGCACTTCTTCATTGGTTGAAGGTGCGCCTGATGGCGTTTTCTTAATAACAGGTAGACCCATTTTTTCGAAAAGGATCGCTTGCAGCTGTTTTGGCGAGTTCATGTTGAACTCTTGCTCTGCAATCTCGTAAGCTTTCTGCTCTAGTTCATCAAGACGAACCGCAATCTCTTGTGATTGAGCGCCTAGTAACATGTCGTCGATGAATACACCTGTGCGTTCAATACGAGACATTACTGGAATCAGTGGTACTTCGATCTCTTCATAAATCGCTTTTAGCTTTTCATCTTGCTCGATGTTTTCCATTAAACGGTTATGAAGACGCAGTGTTACGTCCGCATCTTCTGCAGCGTATGGAGACGCCTCACCCAGCTCAATCTGATTGAAAGTAAGCTGCTTCTTACCTTTACCTGCGATCTGCTCAAATGAGATGCAGCTGTGCTGTAGGAAGCGCAGCGCTAGGCTATCCATATCATGCTTGCCGCCAACACTATTGAAGACGTAAGACGCTAGCATGGTGTCGTGCTTGATGCCTTTCATCTCGATACCGTAGCGCGCTAAAACGCTCATATCGTATTTCAGGTTTTGGCCGACTTTAGCTTGTGCGTCATCTTCAAGAATCGGCTTAAGTTGTTCAAGTACCCAATCACGATCGAGTTGTTGAGGTGCATCTAAGTAGTCATGAGCAACTGGTACGTAAGCGGCAACGCCTTCTTCGGTTGCGAATGATAGACCAACAAGGTTAGCCACCATGTAGTCCAAGCTGTCTGTTTCTGTATCAAAAGCAAACACCTCTGACGCTTTCAGTTTCTCTAGCCACGCATTAAAAGAGGCTTCATCTAGGATGGTTTCGTAGTTGCTGCGATCAATCGTCACTGCAGAGGTATTCATTTCTACAGTAGATGTAGTTGATGCCGCGCTGCTGCGCACTGCACCCGACTTCTCATCCGCCTCAACCACACCGCTGCCGCCTTCAAGTAGCTCGTTCAACCAAGATTTGAAGACCAGTTGACCGTATAGCTTAATCAGCTCATCCGTGTTTGGTTGTGCTTTTACAAGCGACTCAGGTGTCTCTTCTAGCTCGACGTCGAGTTTGATCGTTGCAAGCTCGTAAGACATCTCAGCGTTGTCTTTATTATCAATCAGCTTCTTAGCCATGGTCTTTGAACCACGGAAACCAAGCGCCGCGATATCATCAAGGTTTTGGTAAAGCTTTTCGATGCTACCGATACCTTGCAGCAACGCTGTCGCAGTCTTGTCACCAACACCTGGAACGCCTGGGATGTTATCGACTTTATCGCCCATCAGCGCAAGGTAGTCGATGATAAGCTCTGGTGGAATACCAAACTTCTCAATAACGCCTTCGCGATCCATCACAACGTTAGTCATGGTGTTGATCAGGGTAACGTTGTCATCAACCAGCTGCGCCATATCTTTATCACCAGTACTAATAAGCACAGGCATACCCATCGCAGAAGCTTGAGAAGCAAGCGTACCGATCACGTCATCCGCTTCAACGCCGGGAATAGAGATAAGTGGTAAGCCCATCGCACGAATCACATTGTGCAAAGGTTCAATCTGGCAACGAAGATCGTCAGGCATTGGTGGACGGTTTGCTTTGTACTCTGGGTACATGTCATCACGGAACGTCTTTCCTTTCGCATCAAAAATAACCGCAATACGATCAGAAGCAAATTGACGCATCATGCTACGTAGCATGTTAACTACACCGTAAACGGCGTTCGTTGGGATATCACCATTGCTCATTGTGCCAGGGTAAGCATGGAACGCGCGATATAGGTAAGAAGAGCCATCGATCAGAATCAATGGATTATCAGGAATACGAGCCATAATGTTTGTGTATCCAGTAAGTACAGAAATTATCTGTTAAGAATGCCACGTCTGTTGGTTGGATTCCACGTTGTCGATCCGTATCCGTTCACCCGGTTGTGTTCGTTATAATCAATTTGTTGTTATTTTTTGTTCTTAGACACAAGCGTTCTGTGGATAACTCTGTTTATATTATTTATCCACCCTGTTGAGAACTAAGGTAAACCAAGAAAAAAACACAAATAAACAACTGAAAATAAAGGATAAAATTACAGATCGAACATATGATCAACGATCTTTTTTCGATCTTGCATTGTGGAAAAGAATGCTGATGGCGTTTTATTCATAAAAATACGTGCCACTAAATATGCATCTTGTTGAAATAGAGATATAAAAAAAGCGACACCCGAAGATGTCGCCTAGCAAAAACCGGTAAAGCCATTCAAATTGAATACCACAGCTTTACCTAAAAGCTATAAATTACACTGGAAGCAATGTGAGCAATGTCGTGTCAAAAAGAACTTAGTACAAGTTCGCGAGAATTCTGTTGGGTAACCAAGTTGATACTTGAGTACTTAACATCCTTGTGAACATTTCCTCATTCCCTAAGACAGGTTTAATAATAATGATTCTCATTTAATAGTCAACCATTCAATGATAATAAATCTCATTTAATTTTATTTTCATGTTTTATCTCGCTAATAAAAACGATTCACAGCGCTGATAATTGCTTCACAAAATGGATTCTATTTTCATTAATATCTTCTTTTTCTTCCAGTTTTTCGATTTTATAACCGTTTCTCAATAGCAGGCGTAACATCGCGGGGAACTGGTTACGAGATTTCACTTTTAGCTGCTTATAACCTTGTTGTTGCGCCCACCGCTCCTGAACATCTAGCTGAGACTGTGCGACCCCTTTGTTTCTTGCGAGCGGTGACACCCCACCAAACCAACTGTAAAAAGTCTGCTGATCCAATTCATAGCCGATCTTAAAACCAAGCAGCACCCCAGCCTCTTCAGCCACTAAGATAAGGTTCTTTTTCCCTACCAGCCGCTCTGAAAGAGAAGCGACACTCTCTTTTTTAGCGAACTCAGAGATCTGCTCGACCACAGACACCACTTCTTCTAACGAACCTTCACGCACGACAACTGACATCTTATTCATCCTTATAAACGAAAGGGCTGGCACAATGGCCAACCCTTTACTGATCACTTAAGTGAACTCTACACGATTACTTTTCTTTTAAGTGCTCTGCGGCTTGTGCATTGTCTTCTGCAAGCCATTCAGCCACATCTTTAGCGAAGTAAGTAAGAATGCCATCAGCACCAGCGCGCTTAAAGCACAGCAGTGATTCCATGACGGTTTCACGCTCTTTCAGCCAACCGTTTTGAATCGCCGCTTTGTGCATCGCATACTCACCAGACACTTGATATGCAAATGTCGGCGCTTGAAGTTCATGCTTCACACGGCGCACGATATCTAGGTAAGGCATGCCAGGCTTAACCATCACCATGTCCGCACCTTCATTAAGATCCATCGCGACTTCGTGAATCGCTTCATCGCTGTTCGCAGGATCCATTTGGTAGTTCTTCTTGTTACCACCTTTCAAGTTCGAAGCACTGCCGACTGCGTCGCGGAATGGACCGTAATAGCACGATGCGTATTTCGCAGAGTACGCCATAATCTGAGTATGAATATGGCCCGCTTCTTCTAACGCTTCACGGATCTTACCAATACGACCGTCCATCATATCCGACGGTGCAACCACGTCAGCACCCGCTTCAGCGTGTGATAGTGCCTGCTTGATCAAGACTTCAGTCGTCTCATCATTCATCACGTAACCATCTTCATCGATGATGCCGTCTTGGCCATGAGTAGTGAACGGGTCTAGTGCTACGTCAGTAATCACACCCATATTTGGCACGTGCTCTTTGAGTAAGCGTACTGCTCGTTGTACCAAACCTTCTGAGTTATGAGCTTCAGCCGCGCATAAACTTTTAGCATCTTGGTTCACTACCGGAAACAGAGCAATTGCAGGAACACCCAGTTTTGACAGGTAATCTGCTTCCTCAAGCATGTAATCGATCGACAAGCGTTCAACACCTGGCATTGACTCGACAGGCTCGCGACGCTCTTTACCCATCAGGATAAACATTGGGTAGATTAGATCATCCACAGACAATTGATTTTCTGCCATTAGGCGACGGCTAAAGTCGTGCTTACGCATACGGCGCATACGGCGACCTGGGAATTGACCTTGAATTGAAACAGACACTAGATTCTCCTTGCCTAGTCTAAGCACCGAAATGCTTAGATATGAAAAGTGCAAAATACAGGCAAAAGCATATCACTGATGGCTCAGGACGCTAACAGTAAAATATAAAACCCACTCAAAAACAGGGAGAAATGGCAAAAAATGACCTTCTCCTCACACTGCCGTATACTCATGACAATTCAGTAAAGACCGCTTTCAGGACAAAACAATGATCGATACCCATGCCCATATTTACGCGAGCGAATTCGATGAAGACCGTGAACAAGTCGTGCAACGCGCGCTTGCTCAAGGTATTGATACCATTCTGCTGCCGAACATCGATTTAGAATCTATCGAGCCAATGCTAGCGACAGAGGCTCAGTTTCCTGAGGTATGTCGTTCAATGATGGGTTTGCACCCTTGTTACGTAGATGCAAATATAGAGCAGACCCTCAAAACCGTTCGAGCTTGGTTCGACAAGCATAACTTCATCGCCGTGGGTGAGATTGGTATCGACCTGTACTGGGATAAAACCTTCAAGGCCGAACAAGAGATGGCCTTCGTCACCCAATTGCAGTGGGCAAAAGACCTCGACCTACCTGTCGTCATCCACACCCGTGATTCCATTGAAGAAACACTCGCACTACTTCGCCAAGAACAAGACGGCAGCTTACGTGGTGTGTTTCACTGCTTTGGCAGCAGCTTAGAGGAAGCTCAAGCAATCAATGCGTTAGGTTTTCATTTAGGCTTAGGAGGCGTGTCGACGTTCAAAAACTCAGGCATGGACAAAGTAATCCCTCACCTTGATATGAATTACATCATTCTTGAAACTGATTGTCCGTATTTAGCACCGGCACCCAATCGCGGTAAGAGGAATGAGCCAGCGTACACGGAGTTGGTTGCACAGCGAATAGCCGATCTTAGAGGCATGACGATTGAAGAGGTTGACGCGTTAACCACTAAAAATGCGAGAGATTTGTTCAATTTATTATAGATTTATCAGTAAATTAAATTAATTGTATTAACAAATAATATTTGAGAACAAAAGGCAATGAGTCTATTATCAACCGCATTCATATGGGGGTAATAGATATGTGTGACCACTCACAATACTTACAACGTCAACATCGAACCCTATGGCATAAAATTTTGGGCATCAAAGAGCTCTATATATGTCAGAACTGTGGCTATCAGTTAAAGATTCGATAAACAGACATAATAAAAAAGCGGCCCTAGACCGCTTTTTATTATGTAATTTTTACTGAAACATTCCGAATCAAGATTCAGCTTATTCCTCTTCATCCGCATCCGGCTTGCGCGTATAAAAACGTGCGAAGAACAGACCAATCTCAAACAGAATACACATTGGGATCGCCAACAGTGTTTGTGAGATCATATCTGGTGGTGTCAGCATCATACCAATGATGAAAGCACCCACGACAATGTAAGGACGCTTCTCAGATAAAGCCTTCGGCGTTGTCGCTCCAGTCCAACACAACAAGATAATCGCAACTGGCACCTCAAAGGCAATACCGAACGCAAAGAACAGCGCGAGTACAAAATCAAGATAGCTTGAGATGTCGGTTGCGAACTCTACTCCCCCTAGTGATATGGCCGTAAAAAAGCCAAATACCAACGGGAATACAACGAAGTAAGCGAACGCCACACCACAGTAAAACAGCAATGAACTTGAAGCCAATAGCGGCATGATCAAGCGCTTCTCATGCTTGTATAAACCCGGAGCAACAAAAGCCCACACCTGATACAAAATAAACGGAACCGCGAGGAATATAGACGCGATCAAGGTTAATTTCAGCGGTGTGAAAAATGGCGATGCAACATCCGTTGCGATCATCGTCGCCCCTTCAGGTAGACGATCTACTAAAGGTGCTGATACGAATTCATAAATATCATTAGCAAAATAAATTAGCCCGATAAACACAACCAGAACCGCGACAATCGCGCGCAGTAGGCGATTACGTAGTTCCAGAAGATGGCTAATTAAAGGCTGTGTCTGCTCAGTCGAAGACATGTCAAACCTCTTAAACAGGAAGATCGAAAAGGAGCCGCACACCTATCTATCCAGTTGAATTGGTATCCACTTGAATAGATATCTACTTGAATAGCTATCGCTTAAACATCTAGCGACTCAAGTATCCGGCGACTCCTCCTTGCGAGACTATTCGGCTTTCTTATCTGACGGTGCTAAAGCTTCGCTGCTAGTCTGAATGGTTTCAGGCTCAGCAGTTTCCGTGACACTAGGTTTAGTCTCACTTGGCTTATCAGACTCAGGCTTAGCATACGGACGTTGAACCTCAGCAGCAGCCTGCTTAAGTTCATCGACTGACGCCTTAAGGTCTGGAGATAAATCTTCCATACCCATTTGTTCCGCCTTACGTAGGTTTTCTTGTAGCTCTTGCACCTTAAGCTCGTGAGAAAGTTCATCTTTCACACTGTTTGCCATACTTTTCGCCGCACCCACAAACTTGGATACGCTGCGAATCGCAACAGGCAAACGCTCAGGGCCTAGAACCACTAACCCAACGACAGATATTAATACCAGTTCCCAAAAACCGATATCAAACACGATTTACGCCTGCTCTTTGTCTTTCTTTGTTTCAGCAGTCGCTTCTGTTTTCTGCTGTTCAATATTCTTTGGTTCGAAGTCTGCATCTTTCTTATCTGCAGGCTTGTCTTCATCGCTCATCGCTTTTTTGAAGCCTTTAACCGCTGAACCTAAGTCACCACCCATGCCGCGCAGTTTCTTTGTTCCGAATAGCAAAATTACAATTACAGCAATGATTAGAAGCTGCCAAATACTGATACCACCCATTGTCATTGTCCTCGGGTCTGTCTACACATAAAAAATATTAAGGAAGTCTACTGTCTAACGACGGTAAGCTCGCCAACTTAGCAGCCAAAATGTGACACCTGCGATGCCACAGCCCATAGATAGCTGCTCATAAGGGCTTGAAACTAATATTGCGGAGCATACGACTAAAGTTGCTCCAACGCCAAACAAAAACTTTCCAGTCGCTTGCTGACGCTTACTATCTCTATAGCCTTGATAAAGCTGATCCATTCTATGGTTCATCGCTTTACCTTGGCGCAAGCTGTCATAAAGTAGCTCTGGCAGCTCTGGCAGTTTTTCTGCCCAGAATGGTGCGCGATCTTTTACTGCGTTGATCACAGCTTGCGGCCCCACCTGGTTCATCATCCAGGTTTCAAGAAAAGGCTTAGCCGTTGCCCACAAATCAAGCTGCGGATACAACTGGCGGCCTAGACCTTCCACATACAACAAGGTCTTCTGTAGAAGCACCAACTGAGGCTGAACCTCCATGTTGAAACGTCTTGCTGTATTAAATAAGTTTAGCAACACATGGCCAAATGAGATCTCGCCAAGTGGTTTTGCAAAAATTGGCTCACACACCATTCGAATCGCGAACTCAAAGTCGTTGACGTTGGTGTCGTGTGGCACCCATCCCGAATCAACGTGCAGCTCAGCGACTTTACGGTAATCTCGGTTGAAGAAAGCCAGCAGGTTCTCTGCTAAATAACGCTTATCTTCGCTGTTGAGTGTGCCGACAATGCCGCAATCCAAACCTATCCACTGTGGGTTATCTGGATTTTCTGGGTTAACGAATACGTTGCCCGGGTGCATGTCTGCATGGAAAAAGCTATCACGGAACACTTGGGTGAAGAATACCGTCACGCCACGTTCGGCCAGCAATTTCATGTTGGTGCCGTTGGCGTTTAGCGTTTCAATATCTGAAACCTGAATACCATAGATTCGCTCTGACACCATCAAGGTTTCACTGCTTAAATCAGGGATAACCTCTGGAACATACAGCTCTTCACTGCCTTCAAAATTACGTCGCAGTTGAATCGCATTGGCCGCCTCACGGCGCAGGTCTAGTTCATCCAATAACGTTTTTTCGTACTCGTGAACGACTTCAACAGGTTTCAAACGACGTGCTTCAGGAAGCGACTTAGCGACTATACGCGCCATTCGGTGCATCAGTTTTAGATCTGCATCAATCACCGGGCGAATATCAGGGCGAATGACCTTGAGAACAATCTCGCGGCCGTTCTCTTTGAGTTTCGCAGTATGCACCTGAGCAATAGAAGCTGAAGCCAAAGGCTCAATATCAAAGTCGGTAAACCAGTTATTTAAACTGCCACCGAGCGCCTTTTCCATATCTTGCTTAGCCAGTTCACCATCAAATGGTGCAACTTGGTCTTGCAACAGCGCCAGCTGATCCGCGATATGAGGAGGGAACAGATCGCGACGTGTCGACATCATCTGCCCAAACTTGATCCAAACAGGGCCAAGCTCTTGCAGCGCGAGACGTAAGCGATGGCCCAACTCTTTATCTTGATGCTTGTTTTTAAGCCAAAACAGTGACTTTCGCGCCAATAAAGGGGCTTTGGTCAATTGGTGCTCTGGCATCAATTCATCAAGGCCATATTCCAACTGTACCTTGATAATATGATAAAGACGTTTCAGTTCTGTTGGGGTCATGCTTTCTCCAACAAAGCGTTCAACTTAGCTTCAAGGCGTGCTGCAGAGCTTTTTACGTCATCAACCTGATCGCAAAAATGTGCCACTTCTAATGGCGCTGGAGCAATCTTCCACTCTTCAGTTAATACCTGAGCGAGGTGGTTTTGATGCTTAGTCGCTTGCTTAGCCACAAGGCCGCCAACACTCTTAACGCCTTGCACCAAAGTATGCGCAACCACATCACCCGTCACACGCGATAGCCACTCTTCCAAGTCTGGCTTGCAGTCTGTCATCAGTTGAGCGAATTTCTGAGCCAGTTGAATATCACCTTCTAAGATCAGCTTATCTTGCTTGATCAGCTTGGTGATGTTCGATTGCTCACGCAGTTCAGGTAACACCGATAGGTTCAAAGATAGGTAGCAGTCAGGCTGCCCTTCGTATTCTGACAACACATCAATCTGTTGGCTGAAAACGAAAGTGAGTGTTTTATTCAACTCTTTCAAATTGACTTGAATGATCTGCCCCTTTAAACGAGACAAACGACGAACCAAAGCTGGATCATCGTTCACGAAAGTATTTAAAGAGGTTTCAATAACCGCGGTTACCAATGGATCAAATGGCATGACTGTCCTTACCTTTGAAAACGGATAAGCCTTAACCTATCCGTTCTATCTTTATTCTTATTGTTTAGCACGCTCAGTGAGCCTGCTACCAAGTTCGACTAGAACTTGTAACCGCGGTGCAGCGCAACAATGCCGCCCGTTAGGTTGAAGTATTTTGTATTTTCAAAACCTGCTTCTTGCATCATGCCTTCCAAAGTCTCTTGATTTGGGTGCATGCGAATAGATTCTGCAAGGTAACGGTAGCTGTCTGCATCGTTAGCAATCAACTCACCCATTTTTGGCAATAGGTGGAAAGAGTATGCGTCGTAAACCTTTGATAGTGGCTCAAGCACTGGCTTAGAAAACTCAAGAACCAACAGACGACCACCTGGCTTAAGCACGCGGTACATAGAACGCAACGCTTGGTCTTTATCGGTTACGTTACGCAGACAGAAGCTGATCGTAATGCAATCGAAATAGTTATCTGGGAAAGGCAACTCTTCAGCGTTCGCTTGTACGTAGTGTACGTTGCCAACAATGCCGCTATCACGCAGCTTATCGCGGCCAACATTCAGCATTGAGTTGTTGATATCAGCAAGAACCACGTGGCCTTTTTCACCAACGATACGCGAGAATTTCGCAGTAAGGTCACCAGTACCACCACCAAGGTCTAGGATACGCTGACCAGGGCGAACGCCACTGCAATCAATCGTGAATCGCTTCCACAAGCGGTGAACACCACCCGACATTAAGTCATTCATGATGTCGTATTTAGCGGCTACAGAGTGAAATACCTCTGCTACTTTCGCGACTTTTTCGTCTTTCGCGACTGTTTCGAAACCAAAGTGTGTGGTTTCTGACTCTACTGCTGAATTTGTCTGCACGCTTGTGTCCATAATGCTGTTATCTACCATGGTAAGTTCTCATCGACAGCACGCTCCGTGTTTAGAGGCGCTGCGGCCGATTAGTTTACTTTATCCTCAGCGGGTTGTCTTTCTACTAAGGAGGCATTTTCTGAAAAAGCCTCATTTTGCGCCATTTCGGCCAAACCAATCGAGATAGGTTTCTTCACCTCAACCCCGAGTTGCTTGAAGCTTTCGGCCTGACGAATCACGTTGCCACGGCCTGTTACTAGCTTATTCATCGCACCTTGATAGCTTTGGTTAGCTCTATCTAACGAGCTACCAAGGCCTTCCATATCATCAACAAACAAGCGCAGTTTGTCGTAAAGCTTACTTGCACGTTCTGCGATGACTTGTGCGTTCTGGTTCTGTCTTTCATTGCGCCACAGGTTATCAATGGTGCGCAGTGCCACCAGCAAGGTCGTTGGGCTGACCAAGATGATGTTTTGCTCCATCGCATCTTTAACCAAGCTAGGATCCGCCTGAATCGCCACTTGGAATGCTGGCTCAACCGGGATAAACATCAGCACGTAATCCAAACTCTGAATACCTTTAAGCTGATGATAGTCTTTCTGGCTCAATCCTTTGATGTGCGCTCTTAACGACACCAAGTGATCACGCAATGCAGCATCACGCTGCTGATCGGTTTCGGCATTGAAATAGCGCTCAAACGCGACCAACGCCATTTTCGAATCCACCACCACTTGCTTATCTTGTGGCAAATGGACAATCACATCAGGTTGATAACGTTTGCCGGCATCGTTTTGTAGGTTCACTTGAGTTTGGTACTCATGCCCTTCTCGCAAGCCTGATTCAGCAAGCACACGCGCCAGCACCACCTCACCCCAGTTACCTTGCTGCTTGTTATCACCCTTAAGCGCCTGAGTCAGGTTTACCGCTTCTCGCGTCATGCTCTCGTTGAGGCGTTGTAGATTTTTCAGTTCATGCACTAAGGTGTGGCGCTCTTTCGCTTCTTGGCTAAAGCTGTCATTGACCTGCTTCTTGAAGCCTTCTAATTGCTCTCTCAACGGCGACAACAAGCCTTCTAAGCTTTGCTTGTTCTGTTGATCGACCTTAGCGGTTTTGGTTTCAAACAGTTGATTAGCAAGATGCTCGAACTGTTGCTTCAAGCGTGATTCCGCTTGTTCTAACAACTGCAGCTTTTCGCTATTAGCGAGATTTTCCTGATCGTGCCTTGCTTCTTGCTCGCGAAGTTCGGCTTCCAATTCAGATTTATGGTCTTTCAGCACATTGATCTCATCGGCATACTGCTGACGCTCTTGCTTCACCGCTTCAAAGTAGCGAAGCTTTTCCATCGCAGCCATCACCTTGCCGTGCGCTTGCTTAAGTTCGAATGCCGCTTTGTCTCGGTCGTCGTCCAACTCATCAAGCTCTTGCTGCGCCTCTGCGAGTGATGATTTGAGCTGAGACTGCTGAGATTCATGCAACAAACGATCAGACTCCAGCTGCTGCTCGAGCAATCGCTGCTGGAAAGAGAGCTTCTGTTTAACCCACCAACCCACGACACCACCGCTGACAAGAGCGCCAGAAATTGCAGCAATAAGCGTTGCCTGATGTTCGATAATCCATTGCATGATAATGATTTAGCCTAATTGGAAATAACTCATTAAATGGTATTTTGATACTGGATAAATGTCCAGTTTGCCGTATTAAAATTCGACAGATAGACTAAGCGCTCCGTATTCTGTCCCATCAAATTAGAATGAGTTGCTATGAACGAACGTCGTGCCTTGGGCTTTGGTCTTTCCGCAGTGCTACTGTGGTCAACGGTCGCTACTGCTTTTAAGCTGACCCTTGCTGAGTTTTCACCGATTCAAATGCTGACTATTGCCAGCATTGTGTCGTCGATTGCGCTGATCGCCGTTTGCGCCTTTCAAGGTAAACTTTCTCAGCTAAGTACTACGTTTCTTTCAAACCCTTGGTATTACCTGCTGCTCGGTTTGGTTAACCCACTGGCTTACTACCTGATTCTCTTCAAAGCATACGACCTGCTGCCCGCTTCTCAAGCTCAAGCCATCAACTACAGTTGGGCGATCACGCTAACGTTAATGGCAGCGGTTTTTCTGGGACAAAAGATTCGTAAACAAGATTGGATTGCGTGTACCTTCAGTTACGCAGGTGTCGTGGTTATTGCGACCAAAGGCGACGTGTTAGGCATGCAGTTCGATAGCCCACTTGGTGTGGCATTGGCACTACTTTCAACCCTACTTTGGGCAGGCTACTGGATTCTAAACACCAAAAACAAGGCTGACCCTGTGGTAGGTGTACTGCTTGGGTTCTTAGTGGCGTTGCCATTCGCGATTGGTTTAACCATTTACGAGGGCGAAAGCTTTAGCCAAATCACAGCGAAAGGCTGGATGGCGGTGACTTACGTTGGCCTATTTGAGATGGGGATTACCTTTGTGCTGTGGTTATCGGCACTGAAACTGACCAACAACACAGCCCGTATCAGTAACCTGATTTTCGCATCACCTTTTATCTCGTTGATGCTACTTTCCACGATTATCGGCGAAGAGATCCACCCAGCGACACTGTTTGGTTTAGTACTGATCATTGCTGGTTTGGTGATTCAACAGGTCAAGTTTTCAAAAAACAAGGCTGTTGCTAATGAGAACTAAAAGCGTCGATTGACTGCGAAAACCATCAACTTAGTTACTGTTAACTCTGAACTAGATACAAAAATGGCGAGTCATATGACTCGCCATTTTAATGTAATCTAAATTAATGGATAAGCGAAGTGCTTACACCCACTGACCTGCTGCGAAGCCTGAACTCCAGCACCATTGGAAGTTATAGCCACCCAACCAGCCCGTCACGTCCATCACTTCGCCGATGAAGTAAAGGCCAGAAACACTCTTACACTCCATGGTTTTTGACGATAGATGGTTAGTATCAACGCCACCTAAAGTCACTTCCGCAGTTCGGTAGCCTTCTGTGCCGTTTGGTGCGATTTTCCAGTTCTCTAGATGCTCGACAATGTCATTCAACTGCTTTTCGTTAAACTGCTTGAGCGGTTTGTCTTCCAGCTCTTTACGATCAATCAATACCTCTACAAAGCGCTTCGGTAGTGCTTTTGCCAAGGTGTTCTTCAAGCTCTGATTTGGGTGCTTCTCGCGAGAGTTAGCCAACAACTCAGCCACATCAACCTCTGGTACTAGGTTAATTGAAACCGACTGACCCGCTTTCCAGAACGAAGAGATTTGCAGTACAGAAGGGCCAGATAAACCACGGTGCGTAAACAGCAGTGCTTCTTTGAATAAGGTGCCATCTTGCGCTGTGATCTCAGCAGGAATCGCGATACCAGAAAGCTCAGCGAAGTCTTCTTTATCTTCTTTATGCAGCGTGAACGGCACTAAACCCGCTGTAGTCGGCATGACGGATAAGCCGAACTGCTCGGCAATCTTGTAGCCAAATGGGGTTGCGCCGAGCTTAGGCATCGATAAACCGCCTGTCGCGACAACTAGCGAGTCACACTCAACTTCGTCGGTATTAAGGTGCATCTTGAAGCCAGAATCGGTCTTTTCGATTGAGTGAACATCGCAGCGGTAGCGCTGTTCGACTTTCGCTTGCTGACACTCTTCAAGCAACATGCTCACGATGTCTTTCGCCGTATGGTCATTCACACAGAACAGTTGGCCGTGGTCGCGCTCTTCAAACTCAATGCCGTACTTGCTCACCATCGAGATAAAATCCCAGTTGGTGTATTGAGATAAAGCTGACTTCACGAAGTGAGGGTTGTTACAAAGGAAGTTGTTCGCTGACACGTCATAGTTAGTGAAGTTACAACGACCACCACCTGAGATTAAAATTTTTCTGCCTGGCTTTTTCGCATGATCAACCACCAGCACTCGTCGGCCGCGTTTACCAGCTTCCGCAGCACACATTAAGCCTGCGGCGCCCGCACCAATCACGATTACATCAAATTTTTCACTCATTGTGGTTCTGCTTTCTTCACTTTTGCATCACGAGTACACCCTGTTCTCGAAATGCCATCAATAAAAAAGGATGTGCATAAACAGCACATCCTTACTAATTGCTCGCTATTTTAGCGGCAATTTTCAACTTTGCAATTGATGTTCAATTGTACAAATCGCAGACAGCTGCTATTAGGCTACTGAGCTTAACGAACAACCGGCACTCTATATCACACGTACTGGATCGCCTAGACGATGAACGACGACAATAAAGTCACACCAAGCAGAGCCGAAGAAAGTATAAATAGCTCTCTCACTCGATCACACTTGGCAGTGAACACTTCATCATGGTGATGGTGATACTCTTTGCTTTTGATGTAACTAAACAAGCGAACTTGTTTGGTCATATTGCCATGAGTTGTGAAGAACCCACCTCCGTCTACTTGTTGATAAAGCAGAGGATGTGCTTCTCGCATAATATAAATCAGTGTTCTTAGCGCAGTAAAATAACGCGCCCAGTTCACACAAGTCACAACCATTAGTGCAAATAGAATAGTGTCGCCGCTGATCATCCTTTCCTCCCTACATCTTCATAAGAAAACTCAAAAGAAAAAGATAATCAGTGTCTTTCTCGTACTACCTAAACGGCAGGAGCTTCCATAATTGAAGATGAACCATCTTTTGCCAATTGCGCTAGGTCTTTATCAATAAAGAACAGTGCTTTACCGTCTTCACCAACAAGTTCTAGCTTATCCAATACACCTTTAAACAACTTCTCTTCTTCGTGTTGCTCTGCAACGTACCATTGCAGGAAGTTAAAGGTTGAGTAGTCTTGTGTGCTGAAAGCAACGTGAGCCAGTTTGTTGATCTTTTCAGTAATCATCTGCTCATGTTCATAAGTTTCACGGAACACTGCGCCAAGGCTTTCGAATTCGTGTTTTGGTGCTTCAATTGCACCCAGAATTGGCATTGCACCTGTTTCGCTTACGTAAGTGAAAAGACGCTGCATATGTTCCATTTCTTCTACTGCATGAACACGCAGAAACTCTGCTGCACCTTCAAATCCTTTGTCTTCACACCAAGCACTCATTTGTAAGTATAGATTGGATGAGAAAAATTCTAGGTTAATTTGATCATTCAGTTGCTCAACCATAGTTTTTGACAGCATTTAAGACTCCTAATTACATCCTCAATTTTCTCTACTATATCACTTTTTAATGAATATCTCGCAGGCCATTAGTTAACCAATATTTCGAGCTGTCATTACGCAAGACAGTGGATATGAGATCACTTCAGCAAAAAAAGCCACCGCATAGTGCTAATCTTTAAACAGACAATGAATAAAGGAGGTAGAGATATGAGTTACAAACATATTTTGGTCGCAGTCGATTTATCAGATGACAGCAAATTAATTGTGGATAAAGCGGTAGCATTGGCAAAGCCATTGGAAGCCAAAGTCTCTTTTATCCATATCGACATTAACTACGCAGAACTCTATACCGGCCTGATTGATATCAACATGGCAGAAACCCAACACAACGCGATGGAAGCCTCTCGTATTCAACTGCAAAACTTTGCAGAACACGCTCAATACCCAATCACTCACACCTTAGTGGGCAGTGGTGACCTGAGCCACGAGCTGTGTGACACCATCAACGAGTTCAATGTGGATTTAGTGGTTTGCGGTCACCATCAAGATTTCTGGAGCAAGCTGCTCTCTTCAACACGCCAACTGATCAACGCCTCTCCAGTTGATATGCTGGTCGTGCCTCTAAGAGATTCAGAAGACTAATGATTTAAGGTTAGGTAACATACAGCTCATATCTTATTAACGAAGTTTTACTATGAGCTATTTAGCTGGTGTTACCCTCCTATGGGCCTTCTCTTTTAGCCTGATCGGCGTCTACCTTGCGGGTCAGGTTGATTCTTGGTTCTCTGTTCTGATGCGTGTTGCTCTGGCAGGTATCGTGTTTCTTCCTTTCCTGAAATTCCGTGGCATCCCTAGGAAATTGATCGGTAAATTGATGGCAATTGGTGGTATTCAGCTTGGCCTGATGTACTGCTTCTATTACCAATCTTTCTTGCTGCTATCCGTACCGGAAGTTTTGCTATTTACTGTCTTTACCCCAATCTATGTCACACTGATTTATGACTTCCTCAAAGGACAATTCTCACCTTGGTACTTAGTCACGGCTGCGATTGCGGTATTAGGCGCGGTATTCATTAAGTTCGCCGGCATCAACGACAACTTTTTAGTTGGTTTCCTAGTCGTACAGGGTGCGAACCTATGCTTTGCGATTGGTCAGGTGGGCTATAAAGTCGTGATGGAGAAGGAATCGACAGAACTTCCTCAACATACCGTATTTGGCTATTTCTACCTCGGCGCTCTATGTGTGGCTTCGGTTGCTTTCTTACTACTAGGCAACCCTGAAAAACTACCGACCACTTCACTTCAATGGGGAATCCTGATCTACCTTGGCTTAATTGCTTCTGGATTGGGCTACTTTATGTGGAACAAAGGCGCATGCATGGTGAACGCAGGTGCACTTGCCGTAATGAACAACGTGTTGGTACCTGCAGGTCTAGTAGTAAACATCCTGATCTGGAACCGAGACGTTGATTTGGTGCGACTTTCGATTGGCGGCGGGGTTATCTTGCTCTCATTGTGGGTTAACGAAACTTGGGTGAAGAAGCGTGTCGCAAGATCCGCTAGCAACGCTTAATTGAATTAATACTGAGTTACCCCAGAAAGCAAAAGAGCGACCTAAGGTCGCTCTTTTTAATTGAGTTATATCATTTCAATCAGTGGATATGGTTCGCGACCATCGATGGGCTTTCTGTGAAAACAACGTCATCAAGTTGTAGGTTGATACGTTCCAATTTGCTTTCCATCTTCTGACTTTTCTTAAACAGCTTCTGCTGCTTCTTAATCATCTTCGCCAGTTTCTTATTGTACTTCTCTTGTTTCTTCGCGGCTTTCTTCGCGCGTTTAAGCTCTTTTTTCTCACCACTGTTCGCCATAAGCTTTTTCAACTTGGCTTTTTTCAATGATGGTTTCTTAGCAATACTTGCAACGCTAGGGTCGAACATTTGAACGGCAGAATCAGGCGTATCCACAACCTCAGCCACTGTTATTTCAGGCTTAGATGTAATTTCAGGCTTAGGCAATGTTTCAGCCAACAGACCACAAGCCGCTTTCTCTTCGACAGGTTTGTTTTGACAGCCAAGCGGTGGAATTGCGGTTGGTTTGCATAGGTTCGCTTCGTCCGCCGATGAACGCGCACAAGAACGACACACAAACTTTGGTTGGGTAACCAAGCTGTGGATCTCACCTAGGTGTTCAGTAATATCTCGACGGTTTAACTTACAAAAGCGTTTAGCCATGCTACAACTCCAGCTAAGAATAATAATGATTCTTAGTTAGATATACATCCGTAACGCGACTATCGCAAGTGTTAAATGGTAATTTATCGTATTTATGACGGGAAATTTTCTTAGCGTGTTGCTAAGTTATTGATGCTTTACTTAAGTCATTGATGCTTTCACATAGACGTCAAAACGGTTCTTTTTGGTTTCGATCGCCATACTCGGTTTTTGCTCATCTAACCAAGCTGCGTAATCGGGTCTTTTCACCACCACTCGCTTTGATGCCAGTTTCATTGCAGGCGCCAATAGAGCATCAGAATCTAAGTCTGCACCGACCAAAGATTGGAATACACGCATCTCTTTTTTGACCAGAGCCGATTTCTTTTTGTTCTCAGGGTGCGGATACATTGGATCGAGATACACCACATCTGGCTGCTCGAAGTTAGGGTCATTGCTAAGCTTATCTAACGCATCATGGCTTGAAGCGTGAATCAACTTCATACGTTCGCTTACCCAACCACCGATGTCTGGGTCTTGCTGGGCGCGTTGTAAGCCATCATCCAACAAAGCTGCCACCACAGGGTGACGCTCTACCATTTGTACTTTACAACCGAGAGAGGCCAATACAAACGCATCGCGACCTAAGCCAGCGGTACCATCAAGAATGGTTGGCGTAGCCCCTTTGTTTAAACCTGCCGCCTTGGCGATCGCCTGACCTTTGCCACCACCAAACTTACGTCGATGACCAACCGCGCCGCCGACTAGATCAACAAAGATAGCGCCAAGTTTTGGTTCATCCACTTTGCGTAACTCAAGTCGCTCGTCAGTCAGTACCAAAGCAAATTCGCTGTTTTCGTCATGAGATAAATTCCAACGGGTCGCTAAGTCATTTAAATGATCGATTTGGGTAGCATCTTCGCAAATCAGTTGTAGTTGCAAGGTCGTCTCCAACAGACAGTAGTATTCAAAACAAAAGAGGCAACCAGTTTACCTGATTGCCTCAACAATACATATTAGCGGAGCAAACTATTCGTTCTGAAAGCCATTAGCTCTGAAAACCATCAGCGCAGCAAGCAATTAGCACTGCAAGTGGCTAGTACCAAAGAATACTCATCTTGTAACTTGGTTTACTTAATTGGAAGCTCTCGCTCTTTCTGTAACTCTTCAACCAGTTCCGCAAGCGGCTTAGGTCGGCCAATGATGTAGCCCTGCGCGTAGTTCACACCAAGATCGATCAGCTTGTCGATAATCTGGGTGTTTTCAACAAATTCCGCCACCGTGTATTTGCCCATCTGTTTAGCTAAGTCATTGATCGAACGAACCATCACATGGTCCATCTCATTGACATCAATATCACGCACGAACAGGCCATCGATCTTAACGATGTCGACCGGAAGCTTCTTCAAATAACCAAACGACGATAAACCAGAACCGAAGTCATCCAGCGCGATCATGCAGCCGAGGTCTTTGATTCGAGTGAAGAACTTGATCGCCTGTTTCATGTTACTCATCGCCGCTGTTTCGGTGATCTCTAAGCAGATCTTATGACACGGAATCGACGAGTTATTCAAGCTTTCAATCAGGAACTCAACAAACTCTCGGTTGCCCATCGAGTGGCCAGAAAGGTTGATAGAGCACATCCCTAAATCATCAATCAGATGTGGGCGTTGATCCAACCAACTCAGTGTCTGACCGATCACTTGGCGGTCAATCAAATGCGCAATGTTGTAGCGCTCAGAGGCAGGCATGAAGATCCCCGGAGAGATGTATTCCCCATCCACATTCTTAATGCGCACCAAGATCTCGAAGTGCATCTTGTCACTGTCTTCATCTAAGCCAAGAATACGCTGTGCAAACAACTCTAAGCGATCATTGGCCAAAGCTTCATGCACGAGGTTAACACACTCCATCTCTAGGTGACGACGACGCAAATCTTCATCATCTTGATGGTAAAGATTATAGCGATTACGACCTTCTTCTTTGGCTGCGTGACACGCTGCGTCGGCTTGAGCATGCACCATCTGCGGTGAAGCCGCGGTATGGTCAATCAATCGGATACCGATAGAGCAAGTCAGATTAAGGCGAATGTCATCCCACAAGAATGGATTCTCACTCATCATCGAGATAATACTGCGACACACATTCACGGCGTCTCGCTCGGTACAGTCTTTAATTAATACTGCAAACTCGTCTCCGCCCATACGAGCCAACACCGCATTATATGGCAGCACATCTTCGAGCAGTTGAGCGCTAAACAAGATCGCCGCATCGCCCGCTTCATGCCCTGCGGTGTCGTTCAAGACTTTCAGTTGGTCTAGGTCTAAGAACAACATCGCATGAGTGCGCATGTGACTCTCGACCTCTTTAAGCGCTTTTTGCAGCTCTTGCTCAAAGTGGTTGCGGTTAAAGGTGTCAGTCAACAGATCGTACTGTGCTTGATACTCTAGCTTTTCAGACAACTCGTGGGTTTCGGTGATATCTTCACCCACAATCAACAACTGATCCGATTCCACCAGCGGGCGGATATTTTCTCGAATCCAGATCGTGCTACCGTCCGCATGGCGATACTCAATATCACGACGCCAGACACCACGAATTTTGTGTTGTGGTTGCAATAGGATATGACGAGGAATCATCGCATTCTCGTCAACATAGAACTCTCTAGGACGATGGCCTAACAGCTGATCCAGTGGGTAACCCAATAACTCTTCGGCAAACTGGTTCACTTGTTGAATGCGGTTATTACCATCGAGGGTAATCATCATCACCGGTTGTTTGTCGTAATACAGTTTTAGGTTCGCTTCACGTTGGAACAGCTTATTTTCTGCAAGCTTACGCGAGGTGACATCACGCGCTTCAAAGAGGAACTGAATGTCTTCTTCTTCCGAGCCCGGCATCGGCTTCAATGAAATATCCAATACCATCGCACCACGGTCACGACACCACACCTCAGCCTCAAACCTCAGAGCCGGATGCTCACCTTTTGAGGCGAAGTATTCTCTCAACACCTCACGTGCGGAATCTTCCCAGTGTTGATGTTGTTGCAGCGGCGTTCCCAATTTATAGCCTTGATTGTAAAGCAGCTCATGCAGCTTGCTGTTACTCGACAGCAATACGCCACTCTTATCGATGATGCCCATAAATTGCAGGCTCTGATCGAATATCGATTCAAGCAGTCGTTGGCTTTGACGACTTGCACGTTCGCTCTTCTTCAGACGGTTAAGGTAATACACCAAGACCGCAATAACACACGACATGCTCAGGAACATTAAGCCGATGGTGCGAATTTCATCTCGGTAGCGCGTCAGGAAAGGCTTAGGCTTGTTGAGGAATGTCACTGCAGCTTCATTCTCAGCGCCGAGATCCCAACGCGATATTTGTTGATAGTCGAGCTTAATCTCCGGTGCACCAGCAACTACAGGAGGTAACGGGTCATTAGGATTCGCCAACACCTGCAACAAAACGCGCCCAGTGTTACGCCCTTGAGTTTCACCGCTTTGAATCACCCCACCAATGGCCCCAAAACCTAGCCCCAAATCGTGCACCATATACAGTGGCATCTGGGTCTTAATGTTCAGTTGTCGCCAATCTTCATCGCTGCTCACTCTGCCTTGCGCATCGCGGTAATACGCCCAAAACAGTAAGCTCTTGCCTAGGTCAGCGCGTTGAGAAAACTCCATTAATTCTTGGTAGGAATCCGGCACATAGTGCTCAACGAGATCAGAAAAATCCGGATGGGTTTTGATGAACAGATCGATTTGAGAACGAATCGCCTCACCCGTGACCGAGTGATCGGTAACTATGTAGATCTTCTTTACGGTCGATTGAAGACGTTTAACCAGCTCGATATTGCCCACTAAGTCGATATCTTCAGTGATGCCCGTCGCGTTCAAACCTTCAATCATTTCAGGGGAGAAATTGTTGATGCCACCAAAGATGACTGGTGTGCCCTTGAGGTCGGGCGCAAGACGCTTCATTAGGTTGAGCGCATTGTTATCACTAACGACAATCGCTGCAAATTCTTCATGCTGTAGCTTGGTGTGATAAAGCTGATACACACGCTCTAGGTATTCTGGGTTTTGAGTACGTTTACTATCGAGGTAAACGACACGGTAAGACAGCCCATCACGATCGAGCTCGTCTGATAATCCTTTATGAAAATCATCCGTCCAGAAAAAACCTTGATGGTAGGAATGGATCACCAATACATCTTTTGTCTGCGCCGAAGCAAATACGCTCCAACACATCGCAATAAATAACACCCAAAATCGCACTGAATTCACCCTAACATCATCGTTGCTGCTAATATTATCACCCTTGGCTATGATATGTACTCTAGCCAATATATTTTCATAAAATCTAAGGGTTAAGCATGTCCACAACCACCGCTCGTCTCGATGACCTAGACCGTGCCATTCTGAAAACCTTAATGGAAGATGCTCGTACGCCTTATGCCGAGATGGCAAAGCAGTTTGACGTAAGCCCTGCGACCATTCACGTCCGTATCGAGAAAATGAGATCGGCCGACATTATTGAGCGTACCGAGGTTGTGGTAAATACCAAAAAGCTAGGTTACGACGTGTGTTGCTTTATTGGTATCAACCTCAATGCTGCCAAAGATTACCACTCGGCGATCGCCAAGCTGAATGCCTTAGATGAGGTGGTTGAGGCGTACTACACCACTGGTGCTTACAACATTTTCGTCAAGTTGATGTGTAAATCGATTGAAGAGCTGCAGTTTGTATTGATCGATAAGTTGCAGGCGATCGATGAAGTTCAATCGACAGAGACACTGATTTCATTACAGAACCCCATCAACCGTAATGTGAATCCATAATCGCTTGATAAATAGAGACAAAAAGAGCCTCACAAGGAGGCTCTTTTTACATTCTGATCAGCTCAATATTAAGCGCTGATACCCGCATGACGCAGCATCGCATCGATTTGTGGCTCACGACCACGGAAGCGTTTGAACAACTCCATCGGCTCTTCACTGCCACCCATTTCTAGGATGTTGTTCAGGAAGCGATTACCGGTTTCAGTGTTGAAGATACCCTCTTCTTCAAACGCTGAGAACGCATCGGCTGAAAGCACTTCTGCCCATAAGTAGCTGTAGTAACCCGCACTGTAGCCACCAGCAAAGATGTGACCAAAGCTGTGTGAGAAACGGTTCCAATCTAAGCTTGGCAATACCGATACTTTAGATTTTACGTCGGCTAGCGTTTCTAGTACTCGCGCACCCACTTCTGGGTCGTACTCTGTGTGCAACGTAAAGTCGAACAAACCAAGCTCTAGCTGGCGCAGGATAAACATCGCTGATTGGAAGTTCTTCGCCGCTAGCATCTTCTCTAGCATCTCTTTTGGTAATGCTTCACCCGTTTCGAAGTGACCTGAGATAAACGACAGCGCTTCTTCTTCCCAACACCAGTTTTCTAGGAACTGACTTGGTAGCTCAACGGCATCCCAAGGCACACCATTGATACCCGCAACTGCGCCCGCTTCAACTTGCGTTAGCATGTGATGGATACCGTGGCCAAACTCGTGGAATAAGGTCACCACTTCATTGTGAGTAAACAGTGCAGGCTTGTCACCAACTGGCTTGTTGAAGTTACACGTTAGGTAAGCGACAGGTGTTTGTAGCTCGCCAGATTCAGTAATACGACGACCACGACAGTCATCCATCCACGCGCCACCACGTTTGTGTTCACGTGCGTATAGGTCTAGGTAGAAGCTACCGCGCAGTGCACCTGTCGCATCAAAGATATCAAAGAAGCGAACAGACTCGTGCCATGTGTCGACACCTTCACGCTCTGTTACCGACATACCAAACACACGGTTTAATACCTCAAACAAGCCTGAAACTACGTTTGATTCAGGGAAGTATGGGCGAAGCTCTTCATCAGAGATCTCGAACAGGTTCTGCTTCTGCTTTTCGCTGTAGTAAGCGATGTCCCATAGGTTTAGCTCAGAAACACCAAACTCTTTCTCTGCAAACTGACGCAGCTCTTCAACTTCGCGTTCACCTTGTGGTTTTGCTTTTACTGCTAGGTCGTTTAGGAAGCCAAGAACCTGATCTGGCGTTTCTGCCATTTTAGTCGACAGTGATTTTTCGCTGTAAGTGCTGAAACCCAGCATGCGAGCGATCTCGTGACGCAGTTTAAGCTGCTCTGTGATGATCTCAGTGTTGTCCCATTTACCGGCATTTGGACCGCGATCTGAAGCGCGCGTTACGTACGCTTCATAAAGCTCTTTACGCAGCTCTTGGTTATCACAGTAGGTCATCACAGGTAGGTATGATGGAATATCTAGAGTCAGTAGGTAACCTTCTTGCTCTTTAGACTCCGCTGCCGCTTTTGCCGCCGCCAGTGCTGATTCAGGCATGCCTGCCAGTTCAGCCACGTCTGTGATCTGCTTGCTCCAGCCCATGGTTGCATCAAGCACGTTATTCGAGAATTGAGAGCCTAGCTCAGACATACGCTTGCTGATCTCGCCGTAGCGGTGCTGCTCGTCTGCTGGCAAGCCAATGCCCGACAGTTCGAAGTCACGCAGTGCATCGGTAATGGTTTTTTGTTGAGCTCGGTTTAATGCCGAGAATGCTTCACTCGCCTTGATCGCTTTGTACGCCTCAAACAAGCCTTTGTGTTGACCAACCCAAGTACCGTACTCAGAAAGCACAGGCAGACAGCTTTCATACGCTTCACGCAGTTCGTCGCTGTTCACAACCGAGTTCATATGGCTTACTGGTGACCAAATACGGCCTAAACGATCATCCACTTCTTCAATCGGAGCAACTAGGTTGTCCCAGCTTGGTGAAGTATTACCTTCAAGTACTTGTTCTATCTTGTTGCGACACGCTTCAATCACTTGCTCAACCGCTGGCTTAACGTGCTCAGGTTTGATTTGTGAAAACGGAGGTAAGTCCGTGAAGGTTAATAGCGGATTAGACATATAAACATTCCTTTGGCTTTAGAGACTTTCGTCTTTTTTGTAATGAGGTCGTCTTACAGTCATCAGGCTCAGGTTCGCCCTAAAAAAATCACCTGCGAATAGTTATTAAATAGTGCCCAATAAGGCAAATTTCAATAGTAGAACCAATAACTAACCACATATTGCGAACGACTGTTCCTGAATTGTTCGAGAATTTATGGTCCATTGAGGGTTATAATGGTCTGATTAACCCCACCTACACTAACCACACTCTAAATCGAGAGTGTTACGAGAGTTTAATTTGTTAAGTTATCGCCACAGCTTCCACGCAGGTAACCACGCCGACGTAGTAAAGCATATCGTACAGAGCCTTATTCTTAATTCTTTGAAACAGAAGGATAAGCCTTTTGTTTATCATGACACTCACTCTGGTGTAGGTCGTTACGACTTAACGCATGAATGGTCTGAAAAAACCGGTGAATACAAGCAAGGTATCGCTCGCGTTTGGGAGCAAAAAGACCTTCCTGAAGACATTCAAAGCTACCTTGAGTCTATCTCAACACTAAATAACGGCGACAAGCTACGCTACTACCCAGGTTCACCACGTGTTGCACGTGCCCACCTGCGCGACCAAGATCGCATGGTACTGACCGAGCTTCACCCAGCCGATCACCCACTGCTTGAGCAAGAATTCCACCGCGATCGTCAGGTATCTATCTACAAAGAAGATGGTTTCCAACGCTTAAAAGGCAGCCTGCCACCAAAAGAGCGTCGTGGTTTGGTACTTATCGATCCGCCTTATGAGCTAGCAAGAGAGTACCGCGATGTGGTGACTGCGATTGCACAAAGCCATAAGCGCTGGGCAACCGGTATCTACGCCATTTGGTACCCGGTAGTAAACCGTTGTGACATCGAAGATATGATCGAAGGCCTTGAAGGCTTAGGCATCAACAAGATTCTACAAATCGAACTTGGCGTATCACCAGACACCAACGAGCGCGGCATGACAGCATCAGGCATGATTGTTATCAACCCGCCTTGGAAGCTAGAAAGCCAAATGAACGAGATTCTTCCATTCTTGAAGGAAGCAATTGCACCGGCAACCGGTCACTTCAAAGTAGAGTGGATCGTACCCGAGTAATCTCGAATCCACATCATAGACTGAAGAATCTTCAACAGACTGTGATGTGGACGAATAAATTTTAAACAGGGAGATTGAGTTCAACCGATCTGCCCTCAATATAATAATTAGACAATTTAAGAATCTATAGGACGTAGGTATCCAGTGCTCTCACTGTGACTACAACCTTCAATAAATGGAGAAAGTAATGGCGACTCATTTTGATTACATCTGTATCGGTGGCGGTTCAGGCGGCATCGCATCGGCTAACCGCGCAGCTATGCACGGTGCAAAAGTTGCACTTATCGAAGCTCAAGAACTCGGTGGTACTTGTGTAAACGTTGGTTGTGTTCCTAAAAAGGTAATGTGGCACGGCGCTCAAGTCGCTGAAGCTATCAACCTATACTCTGAAGACTACGGCTTCGACGTTGATGTAAAAGGCTTTAACTGGGGCAAACTGGTTGAAAATCGCCAAGCGTACATTGGTCGTATCCACCAATCTTACGACCGCGTACTAGGCAACAACAAAGTAAACGTAATCAAAGGCTTTGCTAAGTTCGTTGATGAGAAGACTGTTGAAGTTAACGGTGAACACTACACAGCAGATCACATCCTGATCGCGGTAGGTGGTCGTCCAACGATTCCAAACATCCCAGGTGCAGAATACGGTATCGACTCGAATGGCTTCTTCGACCTAATGGAGCAACCAAAACGCGTTGCTGTTATTGGTGCTGGCTACATCGCAGTTGAGATCGCTGGCGTTCTAAGCGCGCTTGGCACAGAAACACACCTGTTCTGCCGTAAAGAATCTCCACTACGTAGCTTCGATCCAATGATCATCGAAACGCTAGTAGAAGTTATGGAAGCAGAAGGTCCAACACTTCACACGCACTCAGTGCCTAAAGAAGTGGTGAAAGAAGCAGACGGCACGCTGACTCTGCACCTTGAAAACGGTAACACTCAAAACGTAGACCACCTAATCTGGGCTATCGGTCGTCACCCAGCGACTGACGCTATCAACCTAGCATCAACGGGCGTTGAGACGAACGATCGTGGCTACATCAAGGTAGACGAGTTCCAAGCGACTAACGTTCCTGGCATCTACTGTGTTGGTGACATCATGGAAGGCGGTATCGAGCTAACTCCTGTAGCGGTTAAAGCAGGTCGTCAACTTTCTGAGCGTCTATTCAACGGTCAAACTAACGCTAAGATGGACTACAACCTAGTTCCTACTGTTGTATTCAGCCACCCACCTATCGGCACTATTGGTCTAACGACTCAAGAAGCTGAAGAGCAATACGGCAAAGACAACATCAAGGTTTACACATCTGGCTTCACTGCGATGTACACAGCAGTAACCAAGCACCGTCAACCTTGTAAGATGAAGCTAGTATGTGCTGGCGAAGAAGAGACAGTAGTCGGCCTACACGGCATCGGCTTCACTGTTGATGAAATGATTCAAGGCTTCGGCGTTGCAATGAAGATGGGCGCAACCAAAGCAGACTTCGACTCTGTTGTGGCGATTCACCCAACGGGCTCAGAAGAGTTTGTAACGATGCGCTAACTCTTTGTAAGTCAAAGAAATATAATAAAAAGCCGACTTGTGTCGGCTTTTTTTGTTTTTTACCGCATGGTTAGGGTATTTATTAACCAAACAGCGTTTCACACCCTTAACTTGGAAGAAAGATCACACTACAATCGCGCGCTATAAAATTACACGCATAAGAATAACAAATAGCTCAATTACATAAAGGATGTACGAGTAATGAAAAAAGTGAGTATTCTCGCAGCAGCGATTACAGTGGCTTTAACCGGTTGTGGTAGCGATAGTTCTAACTCAGATGTAACAACACCGACAGAACCATCGACAACAACCAACAAATTTGTCGATGCAGCTGTTGAAGGTATCTACTACAACACCAGTTCTGGCTTAAGCGGCGTTACGAATAGTGAAGGCGAATTTACCGCTAAAACTAGCGACACGGTTACCTTCTTCATCGGTGGTGAAAACGGCTTAAAAGTAGGTGCAGCATCAAACCGTGATGTACTGACTCCATTTGAAGCGGCGGGAAAATATGCTCGCGCACTTAACCTAGCAATTTTACTTCAGTCTCTGGATAACCAGTTTGGTAGCACTTCAGATGAAGTACTGACAATTCCAGAAGTGCTGCGTGCACCTGATGCTGCTACGTTAGTGAAGATGAAAGACCTGAGTCTTGATGACCGTGCTAGCGTAACTGATTTCCTAGATGCTATGGGTGTAGAAGCTGCAAATATCACATCTGAAGGCGACGCTCTAACTCATATGCAGTCTGCGTTTGGCTCAATGGAACGCGGTGATGACTCTGCAAACCCATTTATCACTGCAGGTAAATTCGTTCGTTACATTGATGTAACCCAGAACTCCGACAAATTCATATACGTTCACGCTGACAAACTAATGGAAGAGGAAATGTTCGATCGTACTCGCGGCATGACCGAGATGACGTTCAAAGTAAACTCTGCGGACTCAGTAACTATGTTTGCAGGATCTAACGACTATTCGCTATCAGAAAGCTTTGCTCAGCAATACCTAACATGTGTATCCAACTCTGCTCATCAATGGATAGATGAAGACAGCTCGAAGCTTCAAGGTTGTGATACAAACAAGGATGGTGCTGTAGACCAAACAAATGGCTCAATGACACCTGATAGCAAATTCGTCTTGAATAACGCGTTTGCCTACAAACTACGAGACTTAGATCAATCAGCAACTGCTGATGAAGAGTTCACAGCCGAAGACATCGAAGGATGGAAGCCATTTGATGTCCAAAAAGTATCTGACTTGAATCACTACACAGCAAACAATGTTTGGGATGACAAAGATAAAGACAGCGACCCATCAAACTGGATTCGTGATACTACTTCTGGCTCTTTCGATCCTGTAACTGGCATTTATTCTGAGATCGTTAAGAAAGAAACACTGGGTAGCGACGCTAGCAATAGCCCATCTCGCGTAACCGAGCGTGTTGCTTACTACTACGAAATCCCGACAAAAGACTCTGAACGTTACTTAGATTTCACTGGTACATGGGAAACGAAAGAGTACTGTGACAATGGCGAAGTTGCAGTAAGTAACATGGTGTTCGGCGCAACAAAAGTAACGACATCAGGTTTTGAATGTGGCAGTGATAACGGCGGCCAATCTTCGCCAGAAGATATGGGGCAGTTTGATGCAACCTACGCGGAGTTAGGAGCTATCGATTACTGGTGGTTTGGTCAAACAGGCCGTGCTTCAAAAGCGACATTAACAGAGCTGAACACAGTAGTTCGTTTCTGCGACCAAGACAATTACGTTGCAGGCTCGTCGTGTCACTCAAACGATGAATATTTTGTTAAGTGGGAATACCAACCTGCTGGCTCAAACTGGGATGAAGGCCTACTTATCCGTCGTAAGATGGATAACACAGGTAACACCGATGGTCGTGTTAGCATCATGCAGAAAATCAACTAATCACAGAGTTAGTTTGATGACTTAATCAGAAACCAGAAGCAATGCTTCTGGTTTTTTCATTTCTAACCCGCATGAACCTTCAAACAACTATTAACGTAGATACCAAAACAAAGACCTATTAAGAACAGCAATGGAGTTTGTTATGAATCTATTAATTGAGTCATTTGAAGGCGGGATTTACTTGGCTTACCAAATCGTTGGCGAGCAAAAGCAGTTAATTAAGGACGACCACCAGCACCCAATGAAATTTATGAGTGTTAATCAAGCACGCGACCACTTTAGTGATCAAGGTGTGGCGTCGGCAACTCTCATTCATAACAGCGCTTATGACGAAATGTGTGGCGAGCACTGCGGCAGTACACAACCGTTCGAGATTGATTTGAAGTGGCGTTAAATCAACTTCAAATCAATCGTGATAAAAATGGAAAGGCTTGCACTAACGCAAGCCTTTTTCTTTGGGGTCGTATTTCTTATCGTGCTGCGCGTTTTTGCCTGCGCTTGATGTTTTGCTCTTTTACAACAAAGTCGAACAATGGTGCGAACAAGTTAGCAAACAAGATAGCGAGCATGATGCCCTCTGGGTAAGCAGGGTTGAGCACTCGAATACCGACCGTCATTACACCAATCAAGATCCCGTAAGCCCACTTGCTCTGATTAGTGAACGCCGCGGAAACCGGGTCCGTTGCCATAAAGAAAGTACCAAAGGCCACACCACCCAACACAAAGTGCCAGTAGAACGGCATCGAGAACATCGAGTTAGTCTCTGAGCCAATCCAGTTCATCAAGCTCGACGTCGCCACAAGGCCGACAATTACACCCGCGACAATGCGCCAAGACGCTATTTTCATCACAATCAGAATTACACCGGTCAACATAATCAGCAGTGAAGACACTTCGCCCATTGAGCCCGGAATATTACCAATGAAGGCATCCATCCAAGTGATCGCCTCACCTGTCATGTTATTGATCAGCGATGAGCCACCGCCCTCGTACCACTGGCTTAGAGGCGTCGCTCCTGAGTAGCCGTCAGCGGCAACCCATACCAAGCCACCGGACATGTTGGCGGGATAGGCAAAGTAAAGAAACGCTCGACCCGCTAATGCAGGGTTGAGGAAGTTTCGCCCTGTACCACCGAACAACTCCTTGGCAACGACAATACCAAAGGTGATACCCAAAGCGGCTTGCCATAGCGGAATCGTTGGTGGAAGAATTAAAGCAAAGAGAACCGAGCTAACAAAGAATCCTTCGTTGACCTCATGTTTTCGTACAACTGCAAATAAGACTTCCCAGAAGCCACCAACCACAAACACTGTGGCATAAACAGGAACAAAGTAGAGAGCACCGAGAAACATCTGGCTTCCCCATCCACTGGAGACTATAGCGTCAGCACTACCAAACGCCCACGATAAGCGCCAACTGCTGTCGATGATGGAGGCTAGCTCGGCGCCAGAATAGGTAGCCGTTAACCCCATCACGGATTGGTGACCTACGTTGTACATACCCCAGAACATTGCGGGGAAAGTGGCTAGCCACACCAGAATCATGATGCGTTTGAGGTCTATGCTGTCTCGAACATGGGTTATGCCGCGGTTTACATTGCCGGGCGTGTAAAAGATGGTCGCAAAAGCCTCATACACAGGGTAGAGCTTTTCGTACTTACCACCCGCTTCGAAGCGTGGAGCCACGTCTTCTAATCGTTTTTTCAAACTCATAATCTCAACCACCTTATTGCTTGAGTTATGGTTTTCTACGCATCAACGGCTCTATTTGAACAATTTCTGACGATATTTAATCAAATTCGTTTTGAAGAAGTGAACATCAACAACTTAGACCAAGATTGAAAAAGAAAGATCTAAAAACAACAAAGCCCCAGCGATGGCTGAGGCTTGTTTGGTATAACTACAGGTCGGAGTTACTTCACACACATCACGTTAAGCAGTGAAGACCCTTTCAATTGGTTTACGTTACCGTTGGTAAACAGACCTTTCTTATCTGCGCCCCAATAAGGTAGGTGCATTGGCCAATTCTGTTTCTCCATCACCTTCGAACCTAAAATGCTCTGCCATTGTTTTTCAGTCATCAGCTTCATGTTGACCTGCTTACACACTAACTCAGCACTGGCGTAATCTAGACGACTCCAAGGCTTGCCCTGTTCCATGTAAAACTGTTGTTGGTGATCAAGGAGGTAAGGTATCGCATATTGAGAGCCCGCAACATTGGCCGTCACACGAATTTCGATATCAAGGTCGTTATTTGAGCTTGTACCACTACTTGGGAAAGCTTGAATTGCAGCGGCGCTGGTTGCTGCTTGAGCTTCAACCACAGGTTTCGCTGCTGACTTAGCGACTGGTTTTGGCCTTGCCGGGGCTTTAGGCTTAACCGCTTTGGATTCGACGGCTTTAGGTGCTGCTGCTTTTGCAACGATAGGTTGTGATGAAGTTTTCGACTTATCCACCATACGAATAAAGGCTTCACCATAGCCCGGAACCTTACGTACTTGAACTAGGTCTTTTCTCGCATCAGAGAAGGTAGAGTAAGGGCCAATTAAGCAACGGTAGTCACCACCTTCAGGCTTCATCCAAACATTAGTCGAGATCTTTTCATATAGAGGTTTTGCACGGTTCAGCGACAAAGGCTTGTTCAGAAGGCCGCATTGAACCCAAAACAGTTCGTTATCTGAATGACGTTTAGGCGCCTTGCTACCCCAAACTCCTTTACCAATCGGACATGACTGCTCTAGCTGTGGTAATTGATTGGTGCTTGCCTGAGTAGCATCACATAGAACCGATTCTGCACTAACTTGGCTCGATACCAAAAGGGATGCAGCGATAAGCCCCATACGATAATTTCTCATCACAGCACGACATACAGCATTCATTGTCAATTTCATAACCACCACTTAAACCCTTACGGGCTAATTGTTACCGAATCAATATCGATAAAACATGAATTCCATTTTAAGTATTATTGACAGTATCAATGATACTAAGTTCCAGATCCATTAAGCAAAAAAAGAGCCGTAATTGCTTACGGCTCTTAGTTTAGTGACTTTTTTTTCTAAAAATCAAACCGCTCTATCACCCTTTATAAATTTTAGGGTTAAACACGTCACGTAACCAGTCGCCTAATAGGTTAATAACTAGAACTAATGTTACCAAAAGCACACCTGGGAATGCTGTGATCCACCATGCTCCAGAGAAAATGTAGTTAAAACCAGTGCTGATCAGAGCACCCAGTGACGGTTGGTCCACCGGAAGACCTAAGCCTAGGAAAGAAAGTGCCGCTTCTGACATGATGGCATTTGCCACCTGTACCGTTGAGATAACCAAAATTGGCGATAAACAGTTAGGCAGAATATGACGGAACATGATGCGAGGTGCTCTGAAGCCCATCACACGAGCCGCTTCTACGTACTCTTTCTTCTTCTCTGCCAATACCGATGCACGAATTGTACGAGCATACTGAGGCCATTCGGCAATACCGATGATCACCACCAGCATAACAACGGCATATTGCGCGTAGAAGTCACTACCGAAACTTGCCTTAAAGATAGCTGAAACAATGATCGCAACCATCATGGTTGAGAACGAAAGCTGAACATCGGCAAAACGCATCAAGAAGCTATCGATACGACCACCGAAGTAACCCGCAGACAGACCAATGATGATACCTAGAGTCAACTGAAGGCCAACCGCTAAGAAACCAATCGTCAATGAAAGACGAGAGCCGTAAAGCATGGTCGATAAGATGTCACGACCTTGCTCATCAGTACCCAGTAAGAAACGCTCTTCGCCGTCTTCCATCCAAGATGGTGGCAACTCTGAATCCATGATGTCGATAGACGTCACGTCATACGGGTCTGTTGGCGCTAAAATCGGTGCCGCTAGTGCCATCACCAGGAAGGCTGCAAAGATGGCAAAGCTGACCATTGCCACTTTGTCACGTAAGAAGTAGTACAGAATGTCTGACTGCTTGAATCGCTCCCAACGAGATGGAGCTGTTGTTGTTTGTTCCATGATTATGCTCCTTTCCCTGTGATGTTCACTGTTGGGTTAATGATGCCGTATAGCAAGTCAACAATGGTGTTCGTTACTACGAAGATTAAGCCAACGAAGATAACGTATGCGGTAATCAGTGGTGTATCCACTCGGTTAATCGCTTCAAGGAATAGGAAGCCGGTGCCCGGCCACTGGAATACGGTTTCAGTAAGAATGGTGTAAGCCACCATAGTACCAATCTGAACACCACCTACCGTTAGTACGGGTAGCATTGTGTTTTTCAGAGCGTGTTGGTAGTAAATCTTGTTCAGGGCTAAGCCTTTCGCTTTACCAAACTTGATGTACTCAGAGCTAAGAACTTCGAGCATTTCAGAGCGTACTAGACGAATGAACAGAGGCAGCATGATAGATGCTAGAGCAATACTCGGCAGCACTAAGTGCGCAAGGCCATCTATCGTTAAGAAGCCAGACTCCCAACCAAACCAGTTTGCGGTTTCACCACGGCCAAACGACGGCAGCCAACCTAATTCAATTGAGAATACATACATCAACATGATTGCGGTTAAGAAAACAGGAACAGAAATGCCGACACTACTGCCCGCCATCACCAGTTTAGTGAAGAAGCTTTTTGGGTGTATTGCAGAATAAACGCCAAGTGGAATCGACAGACAAACGATGATCAGAGAAGCGCCGAACACAAGCTCAAGCGTTGCGACTAGTTTATCTAAGATTACGTCCACAGCTGGGCGTTTAAAGAAATATGAAGTACCAAGATCACCTTGTAGAGCTGCGCCCACAAAGCGAGTGTATTTTGTAATGAAGGGATCATTTAAGCCGAGTTCATCACGTAGCGCTTGGCGCTCCGATTCTGAAACAGATTGACCGACTAACTCACGCAACGGGTCGCCCAGGTTATCCTGAATGGCAAACGCCACCAAACTGATCACAAACATCACTATCAGTGCCTGAAACAGGCGCTTGACCAGAAACGTAACCATTCCTTGCCCCTTATCTATCCATGACTATCTAGTCGAAATCCGCGACTAGATAACAAAATTCAGTCTTAAAAAAGGTATTTAGCCAGACTGAAGGAAGACCAAATACCGAAACTTAAATCTATTTCTTAATAATTTGAGAGCCTGAAAAGCTTCAGGCTCTCGATTCTAGCAAGCTAGATTATTTTACAACTAGGTCGCCGAAGTAAGGCATAACCATTGGGTTTACTACGTCTGCTGCACCTACGTTAGACTTCGCGCCCCACGCTTCACTTTGCCAGTGTAGCGGTACGAATGCTGCGTCGTTGTATAGAGTTGCTTCAACGCCTTTCAGCATTTTAGAACGCTTAACTGGGTCAGTTTCAGTGTTAGAAGCTTCTACAATCGCATCCATCTCTGGGTTTGAGTAACCAGAACAGTTGTATTGACCACGGCCTGTCTCTTCGTTACGAGTCATCGTTAGGAACTCGTTGAAGTTAGCTGAATCTTCAGTATCTGAGTGCCAGCCGATCATCATCATATCTGCTGAACATAGGTCAAACTCAGGCCAGTACTGTGCTTTAGGCATAGTCTTAAGATCAACTTTAATACCAATCTTAGACAGCATTGCCGCTGACGCTTGCGCTACTTTCGCATCGTTCACGTAACGGTTGTTTGGAGCCATCATAGTTAGCGTAAAGCCATCTTCGTAGCCCGCTTCTTTCATCAGCTCTTTCGCTTTTTTCAGATCGTAGCGAGGAACTAGGTCTTCGTTGTGACCCGCGTAGCCTGTTGGGCTTTGCTGACCAGCAGCTGTTGCGAAGCCTTTCATGATCTTCTTAACGATACCTTCGTTGTTGATTGCGTGAACAATCGCCTGACGAACGCGAACATCTTTAAGAGCTTCGTTGCTGTTTTGGTTCATTTGGAACGTGATGATACGAGTACCAGGTAGCGTTACTAGATCGATGTTCTTAGCGTTTTTAACACGCTTGTGATCGTTTGGTGCTACTGGGTGAATCATATCAACGTCGCCAGAAAGAAGTGCTGCAACACGTGTCGCGTCTTCTTTGATTGGCACAAGTGTTAGCTTGTCTACGTTGCCTTCAGTTTCTGTATCCCAGTAATCGTTGAAGCGTTCGAACGTTACTTTAACGCCTTGCTCACGCTGCGTTACGATGAAAGGACCAGTACCTGAAACGTTAGTCGAAGCAAACGAGTTACCGTGCTTAACTAGCTCAGACTTGTCTTTACCTTCCGCTGTTTGGCCAGAGTAGAACTTGCTGTCCATTGGGAAGATGTAAGTTGCTGTTTGTAGTACTAGTGGGTAAGCCGCTTTTGATACTAGCTCAACTGTGTAGTCATCCACTTTTACCATTTTTTCGTATGGCGTGAAGATAGACTTAAAGTCTGGAGAAGCTTGTAGACGTTCAAAAGTCCACACAACATCATCAGCAGTCAGTTCGTTACCAGAGTGGAATTTCACACCTTTGCGTAGGTTGAAGCGGAAAGTCGTTTCATCAACACGCTCCCAGCTAGATGCTAGGCGGCCTTCAAAATCCATCTCTTGAGTGAAACGTACTAGAGGGTCAAACACCATGTGAGACATTTGCAGTGTGCCACCAGACAGCTGCTCGTGCGGGTCAAGTGATACTGGGTCAGCTGCGTAGCCAACGGTAATATCTGCTGCTGCTGCACTAAAGCTTAGGCCAGCTGCCATTAAAGCTACTGCTAATTTGCTTTTCATGGTTTTCATTGCATAACTCCTTCATGCGGGAATCCAGATCCCTAGTTGTTGTATTTGCGTCTGTTTATTGTTGTTAGCAAGCTAAACTCCAGCCTGCTGATTTTTATACCGCGGCTTGTGCCACTGCTTTTTCTTCTCTTAAACCTGTAAATTCAGGCATTAAAGAAATCAGATGTTTGCTGTATTCATGCTGAGGCGATTGGAACAGCTGCTCTGTTGGCGCTACTTCCAATAATGTCCCCATCTGCATCACACCAACACGGTCACACATTTGGCGAATAACCGGTAGATCGTGACTGATGAACAGCATGGTTAGGTTTAGCTCGTCTTGTAAGTCTTTTAGTAAGTTAAGGATCTGAGCCTGCACCGACACATCCAGTGCCGATGTTGGTTCATCACAAATCAAAAGACGCGGACGAGTTGCCAAAGCGCGAGCGATAGAAATACGCTGACGTTGACCACCTGAGAATTCGTGCGGGTACTTCACCCCTGCCATCTTGCCTAAACCAACGTGCTCTAGCAGATCGTTCACGATCTGACGAGTTTCGTTCTCATTGCGAGTAAGCTTATGAAATCGGATAGGTTCAGCAATGATGTCGAATATCTTCATTCGAGGGTTCATTGACGTGTAAGGGTTTTGGAAAACCATCTGCATTTGACGACGCATAGGGCGACGTTCTTTTTCAGATTTCAGACCAGTAAGGTCAACGCCTTCAAACGTTACCTTGCCTGAGTTCGGTGCGTACAAGCCAGCAATCACACGTGCGATCGTTGATTTACCTGAACCTGATTCACCTACTAGACCAAACGTTTCGCCTTCATGTACTTCAAAGCTCACGTTGTTTGACGCCTGAACGTACTCACGACGACTTTCAAAGAAAGAATCTTTGGTGGTAAAGCGCAAGTTTACGTTCTCAACGTTCAACAGTGGACCTGTGTAATCACGGTGATCTTGGCTTTGACCTAACCAGTGGTTTTTCACATCCAGTGGTTCCATCTCTTGTGCTTCTTCGATGTAGCTAACAAGAGGGAAACGATCGAGTTTGCGGTCTGAACGAGGAACCGCAGAGATAAGGCTGTGTGTGTATGGGTGTTCAGGATTGCCCAGCACTTTCGCTGTTGGGCCAAACTCAACTAAGTCACCACGATACATAACGGCTACGCGATCAGTAACGTTAGATACCACGCCCATGTCGTGCGTTACCAACATGCAACCTACGTTCTTCTTAATACATAGTTCGCGAATCAAACCTAAGATTTGGTCTTGAATAGACACATCCAGTGCCGTTGTCGGTTCATCTGCGATAATAAGGTCAGGTTCACCTGCCAATGCGATCGCGATAACTACACGCTGACGCATACCGCCAGAGAATTGGTGTGGGTACTGCTTTAAACGGTTTTCCGGTTGTGGGATACCCACTTGGTTCATCAAGTCTAATGAACGCTGGTAGGCTTCTTGATCCGAAACCTTCATGTTGGCATGAATCGTCTCTTTTAACTGCTGTTCTACTGTGAATAGAGGGTTAAGAGACGTCATTGGATCTTGGAAGATAAAACCAATCTTTGAGCCGCGAACAGAACGCATCTGTTCAGGAGATAAGCCAGAGACTTTTTCGCCATCCAGAAATACCTCGCCGCTAGCAATGCGGCCGGGAGGGCTCAGCAAATCGATCACAGCATTACCTACTGTTGATTTACCTGCACCAGACTCGCCTACAACACCAACGATCTCACCACGTTCAATGTTGAACGAAAGCGATTTAACTGCGGCGTGAACTCCATGACGAGATGGGTATTCGATACGAAGATTTTTTACTTCTAAAAGTGACATTACCAGACCTCTACTGCTTTGGCAGCTTTCTGCCCTGTCTGCAAAATTGAATCCATTCTTACCAGAATATTGTTCTGATATTTTATACGGTTGACAATTTGGCAAATAATTCACAGAAAAGCAACAAAAATAGGATAAAAAGTCGACATTAAACGCTTAGCAAGCAAAAGTGACACATAACTATTCACTCAAAGAGCATATAGTAAGAAAAATCAACATTGTATTAGCGGTAATAAATGCTCACAAACCCCTTACCACTACTTACTTGTAGACCTAAACCCGTGGTTAAAAGCAGATATCACTACCATTCAATAAAAACAAATAATTATTCCAAAAAACAATTAACACTATAGAAACAAACGCTAACTTTGTTAATTTAAACAAACAAAACAACTAGATAGGATTATATTGACCACATATTTAACCATTTTCATTACTTATCGAAATACAAGACAAGCAACCCAAAGGCTTAGTAAATTAGATTATCTTTTGAAGTGCTTGATAGGAAGAAAGCTGTCAAATACGTGCCTTAGTGAACAGATTAAGAACCAAATTCAACTTTTCACAAAAATCTCTAGACCAGACCTATTAACTTGTCGAATTATTGAACGGTTATTTTATATAAAATTAGATATAGATCTTTTCATTTGATAAATAGAGCACCTCTATAAAGACGTAATAATCGAGGAGATCGAAGGTGGGATTCTTACTTCTAAAAGAATTTACTAAAGAGGAGCGAATCGAACAGAACTGGCGATCCAGTCCGCAGCTCTCTTGGTACCAAATTATCTAAATTCCAGACGCTAAAAAGCCCTATAATTCCTGACGCGGACGGCTAGTTGAGGCTTCTTAAGGTGGTCGGTGAAGAGGGATTCGATCGGACTGGCGATCCAGCCCACGACCCTCTGGTCTCAAATTATCTAAATTCCAAGCGTAAAAAAGCCCCGTCATTTCTGACGAGGCTTCTTAAAGTGGTCGGTGAAGAGGGATTCGAACCCCCGACCCTCTGGTCCCAAACCAGATGCGCTACCAAGCTGCGCTATTCACCGACTAGTTTTGTTTGATTTCTCAAACTGGGAACTTCAAAGAAGCTACCAAAATTAATGGGGTGGCTAACGAGATTCGAACTCGCGACCACCGGAATCACAATCCAGGGCTCTACCAACTGAGCTATAGCCACCACTAATTTTTTATATAACCGCTTAACAAGCGATTATTGAAATAGTGGTCGGTGAAGAGGGATTCGAACCCCCGACCCTCTGGTCCCAAACCAGATGCGCTACCAAGCTGCGCTATTCACCGACTAGTTTTGTATCGATTCTTGGGATAGTGAATCAACACTGGAAGCCGAAGCTACCGATATTTTGTAAAGAAAGAATGGGGTGGCTAACGAGATTCGAACTCGCGACCACCGGAATCACAATCCAGGGCTCTACCAACTGAGCTATAGCCACCATTATTTCTTTTCTGCCAATTTTTCACTTACCGAAGTAAGAGACCGGATGGCGCGCCTGAAAGGATTCGAACCTTCGGCCTTTGGCTCCGGAGGCCAACGCTCTATCCAGCTGAGCTACAGGCGCATGCCCTGTCGGCGGAGTGGAATAATACGTATATCACCCAATGCCGTCTAGTACTTTTTTAACTTTTTTTTCTGTTTGGTCTCTTTTTCGACAGTTAATATGTGATAAACCCCTTATTTGAGTACTACAACCCGCCACAGCTTATAAGTTGTTGTTTATTGCAACAACTTATCGGGATATAATCACCCATTATTTACATTGGTTTAACAGTTGCTCTTTACTGCTTAAAGCCAAAACACCCCTCCAACACTATAAATTGGTAAGCATGTACTTACCTTGGGAATGTAAAGTGAGTTTAATGGATATGTCTCGTCGAATTTTAAGCGTTGTCATCGCAGTTTTAACCTTTTCAACTGGTGCAATGGCTTCAGGCCTAAGCGAAGCAGAGCAAGATGCAATTGCTGAGCGCATCAAACCAGTTGGCCAAGTATACCTAGTCGGCAGCGAGCCAGTAGCCGCAGAACCAACAGGCCCTCGTGATGGCGCAGCAGTTTACGGTACCTTTTGTATCGCTTGTCACGCATCTGGCGTAAGTGGCGCACCTAAAACAGGTGATGCTGGTGATTGGGGTCCTCGTATTGCTCAAGGTCGCGATATCCTAGCAGACCACGCAATCAACGGCTTCAACGCAATGCCAGCGAAAGGTTCATGTATGGACTGTTCAGACGACGAAATCAAAGATGCTATCGAGCACATGATTGCTGGTCTGTAATTTACCGATCTGTAATTAAAAATGCCAAATTCAAAAAAGGTGACCATCAGGTCACCTTTTTTATTGTCTTCTATATAGTGTTAATCAAGCAGAACATTATTTCTTATTGAACATCGCACGAATGTTAGCAATGTGCGCCTGCCCTTTCTCCATTCGCTCTTCAGCGGACTGTGGCTTCTTCACGCTTTCCCATTCCACATCATCATGGGGTAACTCATCTAAGAAGCGGCTTTGTGTTGGCTTAATCAACTCACCATACTGGCGACGTTCACGACACTTAGTAAAGGTCAGCTCTTTCTGTGCTCGGGTAATCCCCACATACATAAGACGACGTTCTTCTTCTACGTTACCTTCATCAACACTGGTTTGGTGCGGCAAGATGCCCTCTTCAGTGCCCATCAAGAATACATAAGGGAACTCTAGCCCCTTCGATGCGTGCAGTGTCATTAGTTGAACTTGGTCTGCATCGTCATCATCTTCACCACGCTCCATCATGTCACGCAGCGTTAAGCGTTGAACAACCTCACGAAGTGTTTTCTCTTCTTTATCGTAGTTGTCACCCTCTAGATCAGCCACAATCCAGCTATACAGATCAGAGACGTTCTTCATTCGCATCTCTGCGGCTTTTGGACTTGCTGAGGTTTCGTATAACCAATCTTCGTAGTTTATGTCACGAACTAACGCACGAACCGCATCCACAGTGTTACCACGTTCAGCGTTATCTGAGATACGAACAATCCAATCAGTGAATCGACGCAGGTTTTCTAAGCCGCGGCCTGTCAGGGTTTGCTCTAAGCCTATCTCAAAGCTCGCCTCAAACAAGCTCTTCCCGCGCATGTTGGCATAGCTGCCTAATTTTTCGAGCGTAACCGGGCCAATCTCACGGCGCGGCGTGTTTACAATACGTAAGAAAGCGTTGTCATCATCTGGGTTCACCAACACACGCAGGTAAGCCATGATGTCTTTTATTTCTGCTCTAGCGAAGAAAGAAGTACCGCCAGAGATCTTGTAAGGCACACGGTTTTGCATCAGCGCTTTTTCGATCAGGCGCGATTGATGGTTACCGCGGTAAAGTACCGCATAATCTTTGTATTCAGTACGGTTCAAAAACTTATGCGCGATGATCTCACCAGTAATACGTTCGGCTTCGTGCTCTTCGTTTTTGGCATTCAAGACCTTAAGCTTTTCACCATCAGGGATCTCTGAGAATAGAGACTTCTCATAAACGTGCGGGTTATTGGCGATCAAGATGTTCGCGGCACGCAAGATTCGACTGGTCGAGCGATAGTTCTGCTCTAGTTTGATAAGGCGAAGGTTCGGGTAATCCTCACCCAGCAACACCAAGTTTTGCGGTTTTGCGCCACGCCATGAGTAAATAGATTGGTCATCGTCACCTACTACCGTCAAACGACCACGCTCTCCAACCAGTAGGCGAACCAATTCGTACTGGCTGGTGTTGGTATCTTGGTATTCGTCCACAAGTAGGTAGCGAATACGCGACTGCCAACGTTCGCGCACTTCTTGATTGGTTTTAAGCAATAGTACCGGCAATGCAATCAAATCATCAAAGTCGAGGGCGTTGTAGGCCTTCATCTGTTTTTGATACATCTCGAAACAGAACGCAAACAACTGCTCTTGCTCACCTTGAGCGCGCGCTTTCGCCTGGTCTGGCGTCAGCATGTCATTCTTCCAATTCGAAATCGCACTCATCAATGCACGTAATAAATCTTTATCGCCATCGATTTGTCTTTCAGTTAGCTCTTTTAGTAGGGCTAACTGGTCTTGGTCATCAAACAGAGAGAAGCCCGCTTTTAAGCCCAGCGCTTTGTACTCGCGACGAATAATGGTCAAGCCCATAGTGTGGAACGTCGAAACGATAAGTCCTTTCGCTTCTCCTTTACCTAAGGTTTGCCCTACACGTTCTTTCATCTCACGCGCTGCTTTATTGGTAAAGGTTACTGCCGCGATGTTACGCGCCTTGTAGCCACATTCCTGAACCAAATAAGCAATTTTATTGGTGATAACACGTGTTTTGCCTGATCCAGCGCCCGCTAATACTAAGCAGGGGCCTGAAACATACTTCACGGCTTCATCTTGTCTTGGGTTCAGTTTCATTTGATTCTCTATCTGTTCTTACAAGGTCGAATTGGTTGCGCGCCTATAATAATGCTGCAACATCACGAATGCTACGTTCTCTTCTACAAGAATTTTACGTCATTTATGAAAAACTTTGTTGCACATGTGTATGGTTCTTAGGCTATAATGAATGAACGTTCATTCATCGGTGATGTAAATATGACTACTCATGCACCTCAGGATAAACGCCAACAAATACTTTCTGCAGCAGAGAAGCTAATTGCGGAGGTCGGCTTTCAAGGCCTTTCAATGCAAAAACTAGCAAAAGAAGCGGGAGTGGCTGCAGGCACTATCTATCGCTACTTTGATGATAAGGATCACTTGATCGATGACGTTCGAGTGCTCGTAACACAACGCGTAGCAGATGCTGTACAGGACGGAGTTAATGATTCGGATCCAATAAAGCAACGCTACAGAACCATGTGGCTCAACATATGGAACTTAGCGGGAACGAACTTAGCTGCGATTAAAAATCGAGTTCAGTATGACTCTCTACCCATCACAAATAGCCTAAACTTCAGGGAACTTGAACGCAAAATGTTTGCCCAAGTTGAGCTGCTATTTAATGAGGGTAAAGAGCAAGGATTGTTTAAACCGCTTCATAATGAAGTATTAAGCGGCTTGAGCTTAGCGGCTAGTGTATCTCTAGCGCGAAAGCATTCTTTAGGATTTTACCAACTCGATGAGGCAGCACTAGAAGCTGCAATAGAAGCCAGTTGGGATGCAATAATTAAACACTAGATCGGAGTTTTGACCATAATGAAAAAGTGGACTTTCTTCATGTTACTCATCGCTGTATTACTTTTCGGCAGCGTTATTGGGTTCAACATGTTCAAACAACAAAAAATTGCTGAGTACATGGCAAACCGCCCTGAACCAGAGTTTCCAGTAACGGTTACTGAAGTTCAGCCGATCGATTGGGTTCCGGTGATTGAAGCTATCGGCTTCATTGAACCAAACCAAGGTGTCACGCTAGCAAACGAAACGAGCGGTGTAATCGACCAAATTTCTTTTGAGTCAGGTACTGAAGTTAAGAGCGATCAACTACTCGTTCGCCTTGATTCAGACGTAGAGAAAGCGAACCTTAAGAGTTCTGAAGCTCGCTTACCTGCAGCAAAAGCTAAGTACAAGCGTTACCAGGGTCTATTCAAGAAAGGCTCTATTTCTAAAGAAGCTTACGATGAAGCAGAAGCGAACTACTTCTCTCTTTCAGCTGATATTGAAAGTCTAAAAGCGTCTATCGATCGTCGCGAAATTCGCGCACCATTCGATGGTACCGTTGGTATCCGCAATGTTTACCTAGGCCAATACTTACAATCAGGTACTGATATTGTTCGTCTAGAAGACACCAGTGTTATGCGCCTACGCTTCACGGTTTCTCAAACTGACATCTCTCGCATCAGGGTGGGTCAAGCAGTTGATATCTTCGTTGACGCTTACCCTGAAATCCCATTTGAGGGCTCTATCAGCGCAATTGAACCTGCAGTAAGCGTGCAAAGTGGTCTTATTCAAGTTCAAGCAGACATTCCAAACAATGATGGCAAGCTTCGTAGCGGCATGTTCGCTCGCGCTAACATCATTCTGCCTAAATTAGAGAACCAAGTAACTCTGCCTCAAACAGCGATTACTTTCACTCTATACGGCGACAATGTTTACATCCTAACTGAAGAAGACGGCGTTCAACGCGTTACTCAACATGTTGTAAAAGTAGGTGAACGTACTGCTGATATCGCCCACATCCTTGAAGGTGTGAAAGCGGGCGATACCGTTGTGACTTCTGGCCAAGTACGTCTAAGTAACGGTGCCAAAGTTAAGGTTGTGGAAAGTGATGCAATCACACCACCATCTGAAACACCTATGCTGTAACCGGAGGCACAATGCGCTTTACTGATGTTTTTATTAAACGTCCAGTTCTAGCGGTATCCATCAGCTTTTTGATTGCGCTGCTTGGCTTACAAGCAATCTTCAAAATGCAGGTGCGTGAATACCCTGAAATGACGAATACCGTCGTAACCGTGACCACGAGTTACTACGGTGCAAGTGCCGATCTTATCCAAGGCTTTATCACCCAGCCCCTTGAACAGGCTGTGGCCCAAGCGGATAACATCGACTATATGACTTCTTCTTCTGTACTTGGTAGTTCTACGATTACCGTGAACATGAAGTTGAACACCGACCCGAATGCAGCGCTGTCTGACATACTGGCCAAGACAAACTCGGTTCGTTCTCAGCTTCCAAAAGAAGCGGAAGATCCAACCGTAACCATGTCGACCGGTTCAACAACGGCGGTACTCTACATTGGTTTCACTAGTGATGAGTTGGTGTCGAGCCAAATTACCGATTATCTAGAGCGTGTAATCAACCCGCAGCTATTTACGGTAAACGGTGTATCGAAAGTTGACCTATACGGTGGTATGAAATACGCACTGCGCGTATGGCTAGATCCATCAAAAATGGCGGCAGTAAACCTAACGGCAACTGACGTGATGGCGGTATTGGATGCGAACAACTACCAATCTGCGACAGGTCAAGCTACTGGTGAATTTGTTCTTTATAACGGCAGTGCTGATACGCAAGTATCAAACACAGAAGAGTTAGAAAACTTAGTCGTTAGAAGTGGTGAAGGTGAAATTATTCGCCTATCTGACATCGCTAAGGTTTCTCTAGAGAAGAGCCACGATGTTTACCGTGCAAGTGCCAATGGTCAGGAGGCGGTTGTTGCTGCGATTAACGCGGCACCAAGTGCGAACCCAATCAACATTGCAGCAGACGTACTTGAACTTCTTCCTCAATTAGAGAAGAACCTTCCAAGCAACATCTCAATGAACGTGATGTATGACTCGACCATTGCGATAAACGAATCGATTCAAGAGGTTATCAAGACCATCCTTGAGGCGGCATTAATCGTACTGATCGTTATTACCTTGTTCCTTGGTTCATTCCGTGCAGTTCTTATCCCAATCGTTACTATCCCGCTATCGCTAATTGGTGTAGCAATGGTAATGCAGGCGATGGGCTTCTCTTGGAACCTGATGACGCTACTGGCAATGGTACTCGCTATCGGTCTGGTGGTAGATGATGCGATCGTTGTACTCGAAAACGTCGATCGACATATCAAGCTCGGGGAATCCCCTTTCCGTGCTGCAATCATCGGTACGCGTGAAATCGCGGTACCAGTAATTGCAATGACGTTAACGCTAGGCGCAGTATACGCTCCTATCGCGATGATGGGTGGTATCACAGGCTCGCTATTTAAAGAGTTTGCGCTAACCCTAGCCGGTTCAGTATTTGTATCCGGTATCGTGGCATTAACGCTGTCGCCAATGATGTGTTCAAAAATGCTGAAAGCTCACGCAGAGCCAAGCAAGTTTGAACAAAAGGTACATAGCGTACTGGATGGTATGACTAACCGTTACGAGCGTATGCTTGGTGCGGTAATGAACCATCGCCCGGTATTCATTGGCTTTGCGGTTATCGTATTTGCCAGCTTGCCGATGCTGTTTAAGTTTATCCCAAGTGAGTTAGCACCTTCTGAAGATAAAGGTGTAATCATGCTGATGGGTACAGCACCATCAAATGCGAACTTAGACTTCATGCAAAATACCATGAACGACGTAAACGCGATTCTGTCTGATCAGCCAGAAGTAGCGTACGCACAGGTGTTTACCGGTGTGCCGAATGCAAACCAAGCGTTTGGTATCGCATCGATGGTTCCATGGAGTGAGCGTGAGGCGAGCCAATCAGACGTAGCAAACCGCGTTGGTGGTTTAGTTAAAGATGTTCCGGGAATGGCGGTAACTGCATTCCAAATGCCAGAACTACCAGGTGCAGGTTCAGGTCTTCCAATTCAGTTTGTTATTACAACACCAAACAGTTTTGAGAGCTTGTTCCAAATCACTACTGACATTTTAGCGGATGTAGCATCAAACCCGCTGTTCGTTTACTCAGATCTTGACCTGAACTACGACTCAGCAACGATGAAAGTGCACATCGATAAAGACAAAGCGGGCGCATACGGTGTGACCATGCAAGATATTGGTATCACACTTGGTACTATGATGTCTGATGGCTACGTAAACCGTATCGACTTAAACGGTCGTTCTTATGAGGTTATCCCTCAAGTAGAACGTAAGTTCCGTTTGAACCCTGAATCGATGAATAACTACTATGTACGTGCTGCGGATGGTAAAGCGGTGCCACTGGGCAGTTTAATTACGATTGATGTTGTGGCAGAGCCTCGCTCTCTTCCTCACTTCAACCAATTGAACTCAGCTACGATCGGTGCAGTACCGGCTCCAGGCGCGGCGATGGGTGATGCGATTGCATGGTTTGAAGATACGGCAACGAACAAGCTACCAAGTGGCTACAACCACGATTACATGGGTGAAGCACGTCAATACGTAACAGAAGGTAGCGCACTTTACGCAACCTTTGGTCTAGCACTGGCAATCATCTTCTTGGTACTGGCGATTCAATTTGAATCTCTGAAAGATCCATTGGTTATCATGGTATCTGTACCACTGGCGATCTGTGGTGCCCTAATCGCTCTGGCTTGGGGTGCGGCAACGATGAACATCTACTCGCAAGTAGGTTTGATCACGCTGGTCGGTCTGATTACCAAGCACGGTATCTTGATCTGTGAGGTAGCAAAAGAAGAACAGCTACATCATCACAAGACACGTATTGAAGCAGTAATGGAAGCTGCGAAGGTTCGTCTTCGTCCAATCCTAATGACAACTGCTGCGATGATTGCAGGTCTAATCCCGCTAATGTACGCAACGGGCGCGGGTGCTGCTCAACGTTTCAGTATCGGTATTGTTATCGTTGCTGGTCTGGCGATTGGTACTATCTTTACGCTGTTTGTACTACCTGTGATTTACAGCTACCTGGCTGAAAAACACAAACCTCTTCCTGTATTTGTTGAAGACAAAGACCTAGAAAAACTAGCTCGCGTCGATGAAGCAAAAGCAGCGCACAGAGAATTAGCAGACAACAAGTAATCGCTAAGTCGTAAAACATTCAAAAAGGCTACTTCGGTGGCCTTTTTTTATACGCGATAGGCGACATCTCAGGTGTGATTAAATAGAATAGTGATAAATAGTCAGGAGTTTTAATCGATATGTTTGATCCAAAAAAACTAGAGCAAATTGCTAAGCAGATCCACGACTCTATGCCTCAGCCAGTGAAAGAACTGGGTTCAGACGTAGACCAAAAGGTTCGCCAAGTTATCCAAGGCCAACTGAATAAGCTAGACGTTGTAAGCCGTGAAGAGTTTGATGTTCAGACTCAAGTACTATTGCGCACACGCCAGAAGCTAACTGAAATGGAACAGAAGCTAGCAGATCTAGAAGCTAAGCTTGCTGACAAGTAAGCTATCAGCGAAAACATAGAAGGGTTGACGTGAAAGCGTCAGCCCTTTTTTATTCGAGTCAGAATAATGAAGAGAGATTCCCGACCACGCTCCTTCGCTGTTTTCGGGAATGACTTAGCTTTAAAGCCATCATCCTCAGGAACGCGAAGTACTCTCAATTCCCACCTCTGAAAAACAAAAAAGGCTTGGTCAACGGCGACCAAGCCTTTTCATTAGATGTTGTGTTGCTCATTCATAACTCCAACCAGTAAGGAGTTATTGATACTGCTTTGCTTTTTCTACAAATTCGCAGTATCTAAGCGATGAATTAACCGCCTACAGCGATACGCTTCATGTCGCTCATGTAGCTACGTAGCTCTTCACCAATGTACTCTACAGGGTGGTTACGGATAGCTTCGTTAACTTCGATTAGTTTAGCGTTATCTACTTGGTTAGATGTTTCACCTAGACCACGACCGATTACGTCAGTAGCAACTGAAGGCATGAACTTCTCACGTAGTAGCGGTGTTGCTACGTTAGCGAATAGGTAGTTACCGTACTCAGCTGTATCAGAGATTACTACGTTCATTTCGTAAAGACGCTTACGAGCAACTGTGTTTGCAATTAGTGGAAGCTCATGTAGAGATTCGTAGTAAGCAGACTCATCGATGATACCTGATGCGGTCATTGCTTCGAATGCTAGCTCAACACCGGCACGAACCATAGCAACCATAAGAATGCCGTTATCGAAGTACTCTTGCTCTGAGATGTCTACGTCAGAAGCAGGGTAGTTTTCGAATGCCGTTTCGCCTGTCTCTTCACGCCAGCCTAGTAGGTTCACATCATCGTTCGCCCAGTCAGCCATCATAGTGCTAGAGAAATGACCAGAGATGATGTCATCCATGTGCTTGTTGTAAAGCGGACGCATTAGGTCTTTAAGCTCTTCAGAAAGCTCAAACGCTTTAACTTTAGCTGGGTTAGATAGACGGTCCATCATATGAGTTACGCCACCGAACTTAAGTGCTTCAGTGATTGTTTCCCAACCGTATTGTAGAAGCTTGCCTGCGTAACCTGGTTCAATGCCATCAGCAATCATCTTCTCGTAAGATACGATAGAACCAGCTTGTAGCATGCCACAAAGGATAGTTTGCTCACCCATAAGATCAGATTTAACTTCTGCTACGAAAGAAGACTCTAGGCAACCTGCGCGGTGACCACCAGTACCAGCAGCCCAAGCTTTAGCGATATCCCAACCTTCACCTTTAGGGTCATTTTCTGGGTGAACAGCGATCAGTGTTGGTACACCGAAGCCACGCTTGTACTCTTCGCGTACTTCAGAACCAGGGCACTTAGGAGCAACCATTACAACCGTTAGGTCAGAACGTAACTGCATGCCTTCTTCAACAACGTTAAAGCCGTGAGAATAACCAAGTGCAGCACCTTCTTTCATTAGAGGCATTACAGTTTCAACAACGTTTGTGTGTTGCTTGTCTGGAGTCAGGTTGATTACTAGGTCTGCTTGAGGGATTAGCGTTTCGTAGCTACCAACAACAAAGCCGTTTTGGTCAGCGTTCTTGAATGATTGACGCTTCTCATCAATGGCAGCTTGGCGTAGAGCGTAAGATACGTCTAGACCAGAATCACGCATGTTTAGACCTTGGTTTAGGCCTTGAGCACCACAACCAACAATTACGATTTTCTTACCTTCAAGATATTCAGCTTCTGTCGCAAATTCTTCACGATCCATAAAGCGGCAACGACCTAGTTGGTCTAGTTGTTCACGAAGGTTTAATGTATTGAAATAGTTAGCCATTCTAGGGCACTCCTTTAAAAATAAGTCCGTAAGGTCGATATCTCTCTATCGAATGACTTCATACTAAAACAGACACTCCGTTGCTGAAAGTGATATATTCACAATTAGTTATTGCAATAAATGCAACATGGAAACGATCGCAGAACATGAACATAAAATCTCTACAATTATTTATACATTTATGTGATAGCAAGAGTTTCAGCAAAACCGCTGCTGCTATGCACGTCAGCCCTTCAGCGTTAAGCCGTCAGGTACAGAAACTTGAAGAGGAAACAGGGCAAGAGCTGCTTATCAGGGACAACCGTAGTGTTGATCTCACACCAGCAGGGAAGCACCTATTGCCTGTGGCATTGAGCATTGTTGGGGAGTGGCAGCAATATAACCTTCATTTAAAAGGCGGAGAGCAGGAGTTGAAAGGTGAAATCCGTATATTTTGCTCCGTGACCGCTAGCTACAGCCACTTACCAGAACTGATTACTGAATTCAGGGCCATTCATCCTTACATCGAATTCAAACTATCTACGGGAGATCCGGCTCAATCTATCGACAAGATCTTAAATGATGAAGCGGATATTGCTATCTCAGCGAAGCCGGATATCCTGCCTTCACGATTAGAATTTGAAACGATTAGCGATATACCACTATCCGTCATCATCCCATCAGGTGTGAGTAGCTTTAGTCAGCAACTTCAGTCCGAGAAGCCAAACTGGAATGAAGTGCCCTTTATAATCCCTGAAGCGGGGACAGCGCGTGAACGTGCAAATGCATGGTTCAAAAAGATGAAGATAAAGCCCAACATATACGCCCAAGTTTCTGGCCATGAGGCGATAGTAAGTATGGTCGCACTAGGCTGTGGAGTGGGTATTGCGCCTGATGTGGTAATTAACAACAGCCCAGTAAGAGATAAGGTCGACCGTTTAAAGATAGAACCCATCAAACCCTTTGAATTGGGTGTTTGCTGCAAGCGAGCACAGTTAGATAACCCTCTAATTCGAGCGTTCTGGCAAGTTGCAGAAGGAAAGTATTTAAGGGACCAATAGTCGTTGGTTTCAATACAAAAAAGGGAAGAGCACGTCAGTGCTCTTCCCTTTTTCATTTATGTATATCGCAAATAATACCAATTCCGTTAATTAACTTATCAAGTTTAACCAATCTCTAAAGCAGAGCGAGATCACTCTGCTTTTATCTTCACAAAACCGATTCCACGCTCTACATAACGTCTCTACGATATCGTCATAGTTTTCKAAGCACCTGTTTGCTACTTCATTTTGACGGAGCCAACTCCATACCTGTTCTATAGGGTTTAGTTCGGGAGAATAAGGTGGGATATGAATTATCGTAAGGTTCTCAAATTCATCTGCAAGATAGCTTTGGTGCCAACTCGCTTGATCCATGATCACAACAGCATGCTTGCCAACTGGTGTAGCTTGAGAAATTAATCTGAGTTGCTCCTTCATTGCTTCCATATTGCTAAGGGGAACCACTATAGCTTCAGCTTCTCCTGTCGTGACACATACAGCTCCGAAAAGGTATGCATACTCTAAGCACCTGTTTGCTACTTCATTTTGACGGAGCCAACTCCATACCTGTTCTATAGGGTTTAGTTCGGGAGAATAAGGTGGGATATGAATTATCGTAAGGTTCTCAAATTCATCTGCAAGATAGCTTTGGTGCCAACTCGCTTGATCCATGATCACAACAGCATGCTTGCCAACTGGTGTAGCTTGAGAAATTAATCTGAGTTGCTCCTTCATTGCTTCCATATTGCTAAGGGGAACCACTATAGCTTCAGCTTCTCCTGTCGTGACACATACAGCTCCGAAAAGGTATGCATACTCAAATTGCTGTTGTTGTACTACTCTAGGGCGCGTACCTTTCTCTGCCCATATTCGCGTTGTTGTATTGCGTTGACCAAATCTAGCCTCGTCTTGAAACCATATTTGAACATCTTTTAAGGGGACGTGACCAGGGATCTTAAGGATCGTTTCGATTGGGAATTTTTTTAAAAGCTTCTTGAGCTTCAACTGACTGCTTAGGATGTTTGGAACGAGTAGTAATCCAACTCAAGCCTATGTCATGTAATAACTGATAGAGCGCTGACTTTTTATAGGATGTATTGAAGTTGCTTTCTATATAGAGCCCAATGTCTCTCGCTTGAAGACGACCGCCAGCCTCATTTACGGCATGTTCGATAACATATTCTTTGAGTTGTGACTTTTGTTCGTCTGTTAGGCGATGAGGTCTACCTGAATGTGGTTTCTCTTGAAGTCCTTCAAGACCATTGTCGAGATATGCTTTGACCCATTTATTGACGCTTACTCTGCTAACTTTAAGGTACTTAGCTATTTGAGTGCGACTTTTACCGTCAACAAAATGAGAAACGGATAAATAACGCATTCTAAGCCGAGCATTGGATGTGGAATTAATCAGACTCGGAAAATCATGCTTCATAAGGACTCCTTTTAAGAGTCCATATTAGATCACAAAATTAACGGAATTGGTAT